>CAWEAZ010000053.1:0-116533 GCA_963807155.1 uncultured beta proteobacterium | reverse complement strand
TGCTTTTTCGCTACTCCTGCGGCAGCGCAAGAGTCCGTAATTGAAATCTGCCGTCCTTTCGGAACAGCCAGGTTTCCGAAAAGACCAGGGGTCCCTTGGCGACAAGTTTCGCCGGCGGCGCCGGTAGCGGCGAGGCTGCCTTGAGCGAGGTTAGCGCTACCTCGTCGAGCGATGCGATGCCCGGGGACCGCAGAATCTTGGAGCGGGTGACCTTGCCTTCGCGGTCGACGGTAGCCTCAACCACGATCACCGCCCGCAGAAGATGCTCGGGCCGACCGTCGAACAGATGAGCGCGATTGACCGCATACACCCTTTCGGCCGCGACGCGCTTCCAGTCATCGAGCGCCGGATCGCGTGCTGCCAGTCGCAACTTCGATGACGAGGGAGATGCCGGTGCAGCAGGTGCAGCGTCAACAGTCTGGATCGGAGGCGTGACGATCGGCGCCGGCGGCGGGCCGCTTACCTTAGGAGGAGTGGGTGCGGGCGAGCTGCACGCAGCGAGGACCAGCGTCACTATCAGCACGCAACGCGATAGGCAGGATTCAAACGCTCGTGTCATGGAACCCTCGCATCAAGTCCAAGCAACCATGTGCGGCCGGGAGCTGACTCGAAATAGCGCCCGTTCGCTTCATTGACGATCACTGACCCGATGTATCGCGCATTCAGAACGTTGTCGATCCGAAGAAAAGCGCGCAATTTCGCCGGCCCAGCCACGAACGTGCGGGCTAAAGCCAGGTTGACCGTTCCATAGCCGGACGCATGGTCGGTATTGCGGTCATCCACACTGATCTTCGACTGTGCGCGCCAATCAAGCGTGATATCGGTCTCGCGAACACGGTAGACCGCCTCGATGAACGAGGTGTAGGCAGGAATGCCGGGAAGCCGATTACCGGCAGGTACCAAGACGGTCGGCTGGGTGCATGGGGCCGCTGTACAGGTGAAAAATGGTTCTGCAAATTCGGCGCGTATCGCGGCCACCGATGCATACAGTGATAACGAGCTGTGCGGCTCCCATCCGACGCTCGCCTCGACGCCGCGCCGGCGCGTGGCTGCCGCATTGGCAAAGGTGGAGCGCCCTCCAGCGTTCGTACGAACGACGATGTCGTTTTCGGTGTCGACGAAAAAGGCGGCGATTGTTCCGCGGAGCGTTTTCGATGCGGCGGCCTTGGCGCCGATTTCGTAGTTGTTGCTGCGCGCCGGCTCGAGTGCGGTGTTAAACCCTGCGCTACCGTCGGGTCGGTACGCGAGCTCGTTCAACGTCGGCGTCTCGAATCCGCGGCCGTACGACGCGTATACGCTGCTCGACTGCGAAGGGCGATAGACAATGCCAACGGTAGGATTGACCGAGTCGTAGCGCGCGCTTCCCGAATCATCACCGTTGGCCAGGAATCGATCGTCGCCGCGAAATTCCACCTGAGATGCCACGCACGCCCGCGTGCAGCTTCCATCCTGGCCCGATACCGGACTCGATCTGCGCATAGATATCGCGCGATTCGACGATATTGCTTTCGTCGCGTCGTAGCCTGCCCAAAGTTCCCAGCGTTAACGCAGGTTGCAACGTGAAGTTTTCATAGCCGCGGCGATCTTCGTCTAGCCGTTCGATGTTTGCGCCGAGCGTCAGCGTCAGTGCGTCAAGCGCGAGTTGCACCCGTGCATCGACCCCTCCGTAGGTTCGATCGAAATCGATGACGCCACCCGGATGGTTGGGGGGCGCTTGCACAGCGACGGGAATCGCCTGAAATTGAGTGACGCTGCGACGCCCTCCCCATGCGGCCGCTTGATAACTCCAGTTCGGAGCAATGTCCCCTGCGAGCTGTGCGCCGAGTTGTTGTTGCTCGGTCGATTTACGCGTTCTGAATTGGAGCGCTTGCGGAGATGCCTGGCGAGGATCCTCTTGCCATTGCGCGCGCGTAAGCCCGAGCGGATCTTCGGCCTCAGGAATATCGAGCGCGTTCAGTGTTATCCGCAGGCGCCCGACCGGAGTATCAAGCGCGGCCGCGCGCAAGTTGACGACGTCGCGCGTCGCGCTGCTGTAGTCGCGATAGCCATCGGTCGAAAAGCGGCTAGCGTCAATTGCATACGCGTACGGCGCGTCACCGCCGCTGATGTTGATTCCGGCGCGCCACGTGTCGTAAGAACCGGCGGCACCGGAAACTTCAAACTCCGTTGGGCCTGACTCGAGACGTGTCGTCATCGCTATCACGCCGCCCGACGAGTTTCCATACAACGCAGAAAACGGACCTCGCAGTACCTCGATTCGATCGACAGCATTCAATGCGAAGTGCGACACCTGTCCTTGCCCGTCGGGCATCGTTGCGGGTATGCCATCGGCGTAAAGGCGAACACCGCGCACGCCGAACGTCGAGCGCGCACCGAAGCCTCGCACCGAGATCTGCAGATCCTGCGCATAGTTCTGCCGGTTAAGCACGACCAGTCCTGGCACCCGCACCAGCGATTCGGACAGATTCACTCTGAGGTTCGTATCGCGCACTTCGTCGCGATCGACTACGTCGGTGGACGCTGGCACATCGAGCTGCGAGCGTTCCGTCCGCGTCGCCGTTACGACAACACGCTCAAGCGTTTGCACGCTTTCCTGCGCATAGGCGGACGCCAACGGCAGCAGCAGCAATAACGAAAGGCGGCGCATGGTAGGGGTTACTTCGCGCCATGGTAGTAGAAGCGCCAAAGAAAAAGGGCAGCCGATCGCTGCCCTTTTTCCACTGCGATGTAGGTTTGGCTACGTGCGTCGCACTACTTTCCGCGCAGCTTGCGGATCGCGGCCAACTGCGCCGCAAGCGCCGACATTTCCGCTTCGACCTTTGCGATTTCGAGCTCGCTGCCAGCGTTCTTGCGCGCTTCTTCAGCCTTCGCAAGAGCGTCGCGCGCTTTCGCTTCGTCGAGGTCGTGGCCGCGAATCGCCGTATCCGCTAATACCGTCACAAGGTGCGGCTGCACCTCCAGGATGCCGCCGGCGACGAACACGTGCTCTTCTTCGGCTTTGCCCGGCATCTTGATGCGAACCATGCCGGGGCGGATGCGAGTGATCAGCGGCGTATGGCGCGGATAGATACCGAGCTCGCCTGCCTCACCGGGCAGAGCGACGAATTCGGCGTCGCCCGCGAAGATGCTTTCCTCGGCGCTGACAACGTCGACGTGAATCGTCGTTGCCATTACTGCACTTTCTTCTCGAACGCTTCGTCGATCGTGCCGACCATGTAAAACGCTTGCTCGGGCAGCGCGTCGCATTCGCCGTCCACGATCATCTTGAAGCCGCGAATCGTTTCTTTCAGCGTGACGTACTTGCCCGGCGAACCAGTGAATACCTCAGCGACCTTGAACGGCTGCGACAAAAAGCGCTGAATCTTGCGGGCGCGCGAGACGGCAAGTTTGTCTTCGGGTGACAACTCGTCCATGCCCAGAATCGCGATGATGTCGCGCAACTCGCGATAGCGCTGCAGCGTCGATTGCACGCGGCGCGTGGTGTCGTAGTGTTCCTCACCGACGACGTTCGGATCGATCTGGCGCGAAGTCGAATCGAGCGGATCGACCGCAGGATAAATGCCGAGCGAGGCGATATCGCGCGATAACACGACGGTGGCATCCAAATGGCCGAACGTCGTCGCCGGCGACGGATCGGTCAGGTCGTCGGCCGGCACATAAACCGCCTGGATCGACGTGATCGATCCCACCTTGGTCGATGTAATGCGCTCCTGCAGCTTGCCCATCTCTTCGGCCAGTGTCGGCTGATAGCCGACCGCCGATGGCATACGGCCGAGCAGAGCCGACACCTCAGTGCCTGCCAGTGTGAAGCGATAGATGTTGTCGACGAAGAACAAGATGTCTCGGCCTTCATCGCGGAAGCTTTCGGCCATCGTCAGCCCAGTCAAGCCGACGCGCAACCGATTGCCCGGCGGCTCGTTCATCTGACCGAACACCATTGCGACTTTCGACTTGCCCAGGTCCTCCTGCACGATGACCTTCGCGTCCGACATCTCGTGATAAAAGTCATTGCCTTCGCGCGTGCGCTCGCCGACACCGGCGAATACCGAAAGCCCCGAATGCTCGGTCGCGATGTTGTTGATCAGCTCCAGCATCGTGACGGTCTTGCCGACACCGGCGCCGCCGAACAAGCCGATCTTGCCGCCCTTGGCGAACGGGCACATCAGATCGATCACCTTGATGCCGGTTTCGAGCAGTTCGACCGACGGCGACAGCTCGTCGAACTTCGGCGCCTGTTGATGAATTCCGCGCCGCTCGTCCGACTCGATCGGGCCGCGCTCGTCGATCGGACGACCCAACACGTCCATCACGCGCCCGAGCACGCCGGGACCGACCGGAACCATGATGTTGTTGCCGGTGTCGGTGACCGACATGCCGCGCCGCAGCCCGTCCGACGACCCCATCGCAATCGTGCGCACGACGCCGTCACCCAACTGCTGTTGGACCTCGAACGTCAGCCCCTGCTCGACCAGCTTGTTGGTCTTGTCCTCATCGAGCGTCAGCGCGTTGTAGACATGCGGCATCTGATCGCGCGGAAATTCGATATCGACGACAGCGCCGATGCATTGAACGATGGTTCCTGTTGACATAGTTACGTGACCCAGTTATGAAACGGCGGCTGCGCCGCCTACGATTTCCGAAATCTCTTTCGTAATACCCGCCTGCCGCGTCTTGTTGTAGACGAGCTGCAATTCTTCGATCAACTTCTTAGCGTTATCCGACGCTGCCTTCATCGCGACCATGCGCGCGCTTTGCTCGGACGCCTGGTTTTCCGCGACCGACTGGTAGATCAGCGCCTCGACGTAACGCACCATCAGCGTGTCGATCACTGCGCGCGGGTCGGGCTCGTAGATGTAGTCCCACGCGTACGCTCGCTTTTCTTCTTCGGTCTGCGCCAGCCGTTCAGCCGTCAGCGGCAGCAACTGCTCGATCACCGGCTCCTGCTTCATCGTGTTGACGAAGCGTGTGTACGCCAGATACACCGCGTCGAGCTTGCCTTCGGCGTACTGATCGAGCAGCACCTTGACCGGGCCGATCAGATTTTCGATATGCGGCCGGTCGCCCATCTGAACGTAGTGCGAGACAACGTTCGCATTGAGCCGCTGCAGAAAACCGAAACCCTTGTTGCCGATCGCGGTGGCGAGCACCTGCACGTCCTGCGCCGACAGTTCCTTCACCTTCGCCAGCACTGCGCGCTGAATGTTCGTATTCAAACCACCGCACAGACCCTTGTCGGTCGTGATCAGAATCACGCCCGCCGCCTTCTTGCCCTCGCGCTTGAGAACAAAGGGATGCTTGTACTCTGGGTTTGCCAGCGACAGATGCGCGACGATGTTGCGAATCTTGTCGCCGTACGGCCGGATCTGGCGCATGCGCTCCTGCGCCTTGCGCATCTTTGACGCGGCAACCATCTCCATTGCTTTGGTGATCTTGCGCGTGTTTTGCACGCTCTTGATCTTGCCGCGGATCTCTTTGGTACTCGGCATGAACTATGTCGACTTTTTGAACTCGGCAATTGCCGTCGTGAGCTCGGCCTCGTCGTCCTTCGACAGATCCTTGGTCGACTCGATGCGATCGACCAGCGCGGCGTGCTTCGTTTTGACGAAATCGCGCAACGCCTTTTCAGCGGCCAGGCAGTCTTTAATTTCGATGTCGTCAAATGCCCCATTGTTGACGGCAAACAACGTAACCGCCATCTCCCACACTTGCAGCGGCTGATATTGCGGCTGCTTCATCAGCTCGGTCACTCTGCGGCCGCGCTCGAGTTGTTTACGAGTGGCTTCGTCAAGGTCCGATGCAAATTGCGCAAACGCAGCGAGCTCGCGATACTGCGCCAGCGCCAAGGCGAATGCCACCGCCCAGCCTCTTGATCACCTTGGTCTGCGCATTGCCGCCGACGCGCGACACCGAAATGCCGGCGTTGATCGCAGGCCGAATACCGGCGTTGAACAAATCGGTTTCGAGAAAGATTTGGCCGTCGGTAATCGAAATCACGTTCGTCGGAACGAAGGCGGTGACGTCGCCGGCCTGAGTCTCAATAATCGGCAGCGCCGTCAGCGAGCCGGTCTTGCCCTTGACCGCGCCCTTGGTGAACTTCTCAACGTATTCCGCGTTGACGCGCGCCGCGCGTTCCAGCAATCGCGAGTGCAGATAGAACACGTCGCCCGGATACGCTTCGCGACCCGGCGGGCGACGCAGCAGTAGCGAGACTTGCCGGTACGCCCATGCCTGCTTGGTCAGATCGTCATAGATGATCAGCGCGTCCTGCCCGCGATCGCGGAAGTACTCGCCCATCGTGCAGCCCGAGTACGGAGCGATGTATTGCATCGCCGCCGAGTCCGACGCCGACGCAGCGACGATGATCGTGTAGTCCATCGCGCCGTATTGCTCGAGCTTGCGCAACACGGTGGCAATCGTCGACGCCTTCTGCCCGATCGCGACGTAGACGCAGATCAGATCCTTGCCCTTCTGATTGATGATCGTGTCGACCGCGACCGCGGTCTTGCCGGTCTGGCGGTCGCCGATGATCAGCTCGCGCTGGCCGCGGCCGACCGGCACCATCGAGTCGATCGCCTTCAATCCAGTCTGCACTGGCTGCGACACTGATTGGCGCGCGATCACACCCGGCGCGACCTTTTCGATGACGTCGGTCATCTTCGCGTTGATCGGCCCCTTGCCGTCGATCGGCAGTCCGAGCGAATTGACGACCCGGCCGAGCAGTTCAGGACCGACCGGCACTTCGAGAATGCGGCCGGTCGCCTTGACCGGATCGCCTTCGCGAATGTGTTCGTAGTTGCCCAGCACGACTGCGCCGACCGAATCGCGCTCGAGGTTCAGCGCCAGCCCGAACGTATCGCCGGGAAATTCCAGCATCTCGCCCTGACTCACATCGGCCAGACCGTGAATGCGGCAGATGCCGTCGGTCACCGTCACGACCGTGCCCTGCGTGCGGAAGTCCGCCGTCAGCGTGAGCTTCTGAATCTGGTTGCGGATCAGCTCGCTGATCTCGGAGGGTTTTAGTTGTTGCATTGAATTTCCTGTGTGTGTGACTTAATCCGTGCGCAGCGCCGATGCCATGCTGGCGAGCCGGCCCCGCACCGTGCCGTCGATTACTTCATCGCCGACGGTGATCAGCGCTCCGCCGATCAACGCGCGATCGATCGTGACTTGCGGCCGCACCTTGCGCTTGAAACGCCGCTCGAGATCGCCGACCAGTTGCGCCAGCGCGGCGTCGTCAACTGGAAACGCACTTTCGATCTGCGCTTCGATCACGCCCTCGCGCTCGTTTTTTAGTGCTTCGAACAGCGTCGCAATTTCGGGCAGCACAGCCAGTCGATCGTTTTCTATCAGCACGCGCACGAAGTTCTGCGCTTCCGCGTTCAACGCATCACCGGTTCCGGCTGCGACCAGGCCGTAGAGTTGCTCCGGCCCGACCTTAGGATCGCCGATCGCGTTATGCATATCGGGATCGGACACAATCATCGCCAGCCGCTGCAACGCTTGCGACCACTGCTGCAGCTTGCCGCCGGCGTCGGCCGAAGCGAACACGGCTTCCGCATACGGGCGCGCGATCGTCAGGTTCTCGGCCATCGGTGACGCCTAGCGCAGTTGCTCGCGCAGTTGCTTCAGCAATTCGGCATGCGCCTGTGCATTGACTTCCTTCTGAAGAATCTTTTCTGCACCCGCGACCGCCAACAAGGCGACTTGTTCGCGCAGTTGATCCTTTGCACTCGCCATTTGCTGCTCGATCTCGGCTTGAGCAGCAGCCTTTTCGCGCGCGCCTTCGGTGCGTGCCGCGCTTTTGGCCTCCTCGATCATCTGCGTGGCACGCTGCTCAGCCTGCAAAATGATCTGCGATGAGCGCTGGCGTGCTTCGCCTACCGACAGGTCGGCCTGCTTCGAAGCATTCTCGAGCGTGACGCGCGCCTGCTCGGCATCGGCAAGGCCGGCGATGATCTTTCTTCTGCCGCTCGTCCATCGCGCGGGTGATAAACGGCCACACATACCGGTTGCAAAACCAGATAAACAGCGCGAACGTGATCGCTTGCGCGATCAAGGTCAGGTTGAAGTTCATCGTTTGCGAACTAGTTAAGCACCGTCAGCAACGGGTTGGCGAAGGCGAAGAACATCGCCAGGCCGACGCCGATAATGAACGACGCGTCGATCAGGCCGAGCAATAGAAACACCTTCGCCTGAAGCTGCGGCATCAATTCCGGCTGGCGCGCGGCACCTTCAAGAAAGCGGCTGCACATGATGCCGACGCCGACGCAGGCGCCCAAGGCACCGAGGCCGATCATTAATCCGATGCCGATGCTGGTGTACGCCTGAACCATCGCCAGCAATTGAAGCTTTTCCATAATGTTTGCCCTTGTTAGAAAGTCAATGATGTTCGTGCGCGATCGCGATGTAGACCACGGTCAACATCATGAAGATGTAGGCCTGCAATCCGACGATCAGGATGTGAAAGATCGACCAGCCGAGCGCGAGAAAGATGCTCGCCACGGTGCCGACCAGCCCGGCTGCTGCCATTGTCCACAGCAGCAGGAAAATGATCTCGCCCGCGTACATGTTGCCGAACAACCGCAGCGAATGCGACAGCGGGCGTGAGATCAACTCGACCAGATTGAACAGCAGGTTCGGAATCCAAAGCAGAGGATTCTTTCCGAACGGCGTGCAGAACAGTTCGTACATCCAACCGCCGAAGCCTTTGACGGCGATCGAGTAGTAAATCATCAGCAGCCACACCGACAGGGCCAGCGCAAAGGTCGTATTGACGTCGGCGGTGGGCACATTGCGGAAGTGTTCCTGCCCCAGCACGTACTTGTGAAAGAAGTGCATCAGGTCGACGGGCAGAAAGTCCATCGCATTCATCAACAACACCCACAGGAATACGGTGAGTGCGATAGCAGCGACCAAGCGATGCGAATCGCCGTGATAGATGCCCTTGACCTGATCGTCGACGAAGTCGATTAGCCACTCGACGAACGCCTGGCGCCTCCCAGGCACGCCGGCGGTGGCGCCGCTGACGACCCAGCGCAGGAAGCCCAGCGCGACCACTCCGAGCAGCACCGACACGGCGATCGTGTCCCAATGAACCGCCCAGAACCCCTCGCCCGACGCATTGAACGTCAGGTGATGAGCGATGTAGGAAGTCGGTGTCAGCTGTTCTTCGGTCGCCACGGCGCTAGGTTTCTCTGACGAAAAGGGCCATCGAGAACAAGACCGTCGTGATCGCAAACGTCGCGATGAAGCCGAAGGCCACCACACTCTTGTACAAAATGAAAACCGCCGCCAATCCGGCGACGATCAGAAAAACTTTCAAGCCTTCCGCAATCAATGCACTGGTGACCGCAGTGGCCGGATCGCGCGCCGGCTTGCGCAACGCAAACCACGCCGCCGCGAGTCCGGCTGTGATACTGATCGCGCCGCCGAGCGCGGCAGAGATTGCGCCGTGCGTGCCGGCGATCCAACCGAGCACGACGATGGCTAACGCGGTGGCGAGAAGCTGCCACCTGAGCACCGTTCGAATCGGCTGGCTCAGTGCGAAAGACATGGGTGGACTAGACGGGAATTAGAGCAAGTCGTAAATAAAAAAAGCTGCGCATTGTACTGCGGCGCAAGAAGGCGGGTCAAAGTGCGGCACCGAACGCGCATCCTTCAGCGGCTGAGTCGGGCGACGATGCCTTCAAGCTGATCCAGGCTGGCAAATTTGATCGTCAGTTCGCCCTTGCCGCGCGCATCGGCCTGCAACCGCACGTCTGCCCCCAGGGTATCGGCCAACTCGTCTTCGAGCCGCACGATGTCGCGCGCGCGTGCCGGCGCCTTTTTCGATCCCTTGCGAGCCTTTGCTGCGCCTCCACGCGCCACGAGCGCTTCGGTTGCGCGCACCGAAAGCTGATCAGCGGCGATGCGGTTGCCGAGCTGAATCTGCTGCGCGGCGCTTAGCGCCAGCAGCGCGCGTGCGTGACCCATATCCAGCTTTCCGTCCAACACCATCTGCTGCACCGGCGCCGCAAGGTTGGTTAGCCGCAGCAGATTGGTAGTGGCGCTGCGCGACCGGCCGATGGCTTCAGCAGCCTGCTCGTGCGTGAAGTGAAATTCGCGTATCAGCCGCTGCACTCCATGCGCTTCCTCCAGCGGATTCAAGTCTTCGCGCTGGATGTTTTCAATCAGCGCCATCGCGAGCGCCGCGTTATCGGACACCTGCTTGATGATGACCGGAACTTCGTGCAGGCCTGCCATGGCGGCCGCGCGCACACGACGCTCACCGGCGATGATTTCGTAGCCGTCGCCGACGGAGCGCACGAGAACGGGCTGCATGACTCCTTGCGCCTTGATCGATTCGGCCAACTCACGCAAGGATTCGGGGTTCATCTTCGTGCGCGGCTGGTATTTGCCGGGCCGTAGCTGATCGAGCGGCAACACGCCCGTGGAAGCCGCGGTCGACGTGCTTTCGCCGCCTAGCAAAGCATCGAGCCCGCGCCCGAGCCCCTTATTGCGCTTCATGTTGCAGCTCGTTCATAGGTTGTTCCCGCTGCCCGATGGAGCGCGATACCAGTACGCATAGCAATCCTTGAATCCGAACTTCGAATATGCCCGACGTGCCGCTGCGTTGTCTGCCTCGACCTGCAAATACGCCATCTCGGCGCCAGCGACACGCGCATCGCGCAGTAGCTTTGCGACGATCGCGCTGGCGACGCCACGGCCGCGATGCTCGACCGCAGTCACCATGCCGAAGATGCCGGCGAGCTTGCCTTCCATCGCAAGGCTTCCGCACGCGATGGGTGTGTCGCCATCCCTCTGAACTACGAACACACTACGATCGGCCGCCCTCGTGTATCGCTCACGCTCTGCGCTTGCCTTGGCCGGGTCGAGCCCGTGCAGTTCGCAAAACGCCGCCGCAAATTGCTCGGCGCGCACCGACTGCGCCGCCGATGGCGCCGTGCTTCGCTCAATCTGCGAAAGTGCAACGGACATCACGCGGGTGTCCTGATGCGCGCTCGAAACCAGCGGCTGCCAACTCAGCGTCCAGGTTGTGCGGATGTGAAAACGGCGTGATGCGAAACAAACACGGCAGATCGTGCTGCTGATAGAAATCAATGCAGTGCGAGAGTTTCTCGGCAAGCGGCAAGACGCCAGCGCCGATGCTGTTGATCGAACGGGCGCGCTTCGCCTTTCCAGGCGAATATCTCAACAGCCAGCCGTCAAAGAAACTCTGCTGCGCCGGCTGCGACACAGAGAGGGAAGCGTCTTCGATGCGTGCCGCCAGCGTGACAGGAATGCTAGATGTTCATTAGCACGCAGGGCCGCAGGAATCGACGTCGGATCAAGCATCTCCCGGACTCCGTGCATCACGCCGCGCGCTCCAGAGCGTGCACGCGACGAATCATTTCGGCGCCGAATGCGACATACGCTTGTGCGCCTTTCGAGGCACGATCGTAGACAACGCCTGGCAGTCCGTAACTCGGCGCTTCCGCCAATCGGACGTTGCGCGGAATGATCGTGTCGAACACCTTGTCGCCGAATTTCGCAACCAGTTGCTCCGATACCTGCTGTTGCAGCGTCATGCGAGCGTCGAACATCACGCGCAGCAAACCGATGATGCGCAGATCCGGATTTAGATGCGCTGCGACGCGCTGAATCGTGTTGACCAGATCGGCGAGCCCTTCGAGCGCGAAGTACTCGCACTGCATCGGAATGATGACGCCGTGGGCGGCGCATAGACCGTTCAATGTCAGTAGCGACAGCGACGGCGGGCAATCGATGAGAATGAACTCGTACTGATCTTTGCACGGATTCCAGCGCCTCCTTTAGGCGTGTTTCGCGATGATCGAGGTCGACGAGCTCAATCTCGGCTCCCGCTAGTTCGCGATTGGCGCCGAGTACGTCGTATCCGCCGTGCTCGGCGTGCTGGCGGGCAGCTCGCACGTCGGACATGCCGAGCAACACCTGATACACGGTGGCCGAAAGCGTGCGTTTGTCGATCCCGCTTCCCATCGTGCCATTGCCCTGCGGATCGAGGTCGACTAGCAGTACGCGCTGGCCATGCGCCGCGATCCCGGCCGCCAGATTGACCGCTGTTGTCGTTTTTCCGACGCCGCCCTTTTGATTGGCGATGCAGAAGATGCGCGCCACTTACTGAGCAACCTGCATCAACACCAGATGTCGCTCTGCATCCAGATACGGCACCTGCAATCGGACCGTGCGTGACACCCGCACGTCGGGCATCGAGTGCGCCAGCTCGGCGAGTTCGTCACTCGGCAGCGCACCCTTCATCGCCAACCACCAGCCTTGCGAAGCAAGCAGATGCCGGCTCAAGCCGACAAACTCCGTCAGCGTTGCAAAAGCGCGCGACACAATGAGCTCAAAGGGAGACTCAATCTGCAGCGTCTCGACTCTCGAGTGCACGCAATCAATGTTGTTCAGTGCAAGCTCGATCTTCGCCTGCGTCAAAAACGCAATCTTCTTTTGCACTTTATCGACGAGCGTCACCCGCAAATTTGGCGCCGCTATCGCGAGCGCAACGCCGGGCAGGCCGCCGCCTGCCCCCACGTCGAGTATCCGAATCGAGCGTTGGTTGGCGATACGTTGCACCTCCGGGACGATCGCCAGCGAGTCGAGCAAATGATGCGACAGCACGTGCGCGGGTGCCTCGATGGCGGTCAGGTTATGCACGGCATTCCAGCGCATCAACAGTGCGGCATAGCGGGCCAGCGTATCCGCTTGCGAAAAATCAAGTTGTAGCCCGAGTTCTGCTGCGCCGTTCATGACGGCGTCAGCGGTGACCAGCCCTGCAGGATTGTCTTGCGAAAGGTGCGGCTGCAAAGTGTCGGCGGCAATTACGCGGCAAGACGTCCTTCGCCACTGCCGTTGCCGCGCCGTTTGAGGTGCACCAACAACAATGAGATCGCAGCAGGCGTTACTCCGGAGATGCGCGAAGCCTGGCCAATCGTTTCCGGCCGCTGCTCGCGGAGCTTCTGACTGACCTCAAACGACAGACCGCGCACATCTTCGTAGTTGAACGAAGCGGGAATTCGTGTCGTTTCCTGCGATTCAAGCCGCGCCACTTCACCCTGCTGGCGGGCAATGTAGCCCGCGTACTTGATCGAAATTTCAACTTGTTCCGCAACGCCAGCGTCAATGACTGCCGGGCCGCCAACGTTCGAACCGTCGGCCCGCTTAAGTGTCGCCAGTCCGGCATAAGTGGTGTGCGGCCGCGTCAGCAGGTCGGCGAGCGTGTACTCGCGCTCGATTGACTGTCCTATCACCCGCACAGCCTCGGCCTCTTCAAGTAAGTGAGGGTTCACCCACGTCGCCTTGAGTCGTTCCACTTCTTTGGCGACCGCATCTCGCTTGCGACAAAACGCGTCCCAGCGAGCGTCATCAACACACCCAACGCTACGGCCGATCTGAGTCAAGCGTGCGTCGGCGTTGTCCTCTCGCAGCGACAGCCGGTACTCAGCACGGCTCGTGAACATCCGATAAGGCTCGGCAACCCCGCGCGTGATTAGATCGTCGACCAGCACGCCCAAGTAGGCCTCGTTGCGCGCCGGACTCCACGGGTCGCGGCCGCCGGCAGTAAGCGCCGCGTTGATGCCGGCCAGCAACCCCTGCGCCGCCGCTTCTTCGTAACCTGTCGTGCCGTTGATCTGCCCGGCGAAGAACAACCCGGCTATGGCCTTGGTCTCCAGTGAGCTCTTCAGCGCTCGCGGGTCGTAGTAGTCATACTCAATGGCGTAGCCAGGGCGAACGATATGAGCCTGCTTCAATCCGGCGATCGACCGCACGACCTGAAGCTGCACGTCAAAAGGCAAGGATGTCGAAATGCCGTTCGGATAGACCTCGTGTGTGCCGAGCCCCTCGGGTTCCAAAAATATTTGATGACTGGACTTGCCGGCGAACCGGTGAATCTTGTCTTCGATCGATGGGCAATAGCGCGGGCCGACGCCTTCGATCACTCCCGAATACATCGGCGACCGATCCAAATTCGCGCGGATTACGTCGTGTGTCTGCTCGTTGGTGTGCGTGATCCAACACGACACTTGCCGCGGATGTTGGCTGGGCGATCCAAGAAACGAAAACACTGGCACCGGATCGGACTCACCCAGCTGCTCTTCGCACGCCGCGAAATCTATCGTGCGGCCGTCAATGCGCGGCGGCGTACCTGTTTTCAGCCGGCCTTGCGGAAGTTGCAGCTCCTTCAGGCGTGCGGCAAGCGATACGGCCGCGGGATCTCCGGCGCGGCCGGCGGCGTAGTGACTCAATCCGATGTGGATCAGTCCGTTCAAAAATGTTCCTGCGGTCAACACCACCGTCGAGCCGCTGAAGCGGATGCCTGACTGGGTCACGGCGCCGCGAACTCTGCCGCCCTCCAGCAGTAAATCGTCGACAGGCTGCTGGAACAGCCACAGGTTCGGTTGGTTTTCGAGACGACGACGAATCGCCTGGCGATACAGCACCCGGTCGGCCTGTGCACGCGTGGCGCGCACTGCCGGACCCTTCGAGCGATTCAATATCCGGAATTGAATCCCGGCCTCGTCAGCCGCGGCCGCCATGGCGCCGCCAAGCGCATCGATTTCCTTAACCAGATGGCCCTTGCCAATGCCGCCGATCGACGGATTGCAAGACATCTGACCCAGCGTTTCCAGGCTATGCGTCAGCAGCAGCGTCTTGCTGCCGATCCGCGCGGCTGCCAAAGCAGCCTCGGTTCCGGCATGGCCGCCGCCCACGACAATCACATCAAAGTATTCGGGAAATTGCATCGGTGCGAGTGAAATCTGTCTCGCAACGCGTCGGGCGGGGACGATCGCCACCCCATCGCGCGGCAACCGGAAGTATACGCAGCGAGCTCAGTGCGAGCGCATGTTCCACGTGGAACAGCGGTTCCGCACCCGCGGGCCGCTGGATTGTTTCACGTGAAACAGGTGACTACTGGCTAAAGCGTGGGTCAAGCACGGTTCCGCGCACTCTCAAACTAATCGGCGCCTGCACACGTGTAGTGCCGAGCTCCACCCGCACTCCGCCCGCCAGCGCCAGATCTGGCGCAACGGTGAAGTCGCCGCGCGCAGCCATCGCTCCGGCACGGCCACCGGTGTCTTCAAAGTGCACGCCATTCGCAGAGGCAGCCATCACTCCATTGAACTCGGTGAAGCGGGTCTGTCCCGCCGCCATCGCACCCTGCGACGCCGCGAGGCCCAGGTTGATCCCATTCAGAGTCGCCCAGCGAATCTGGAACGGCCCGGCGATAGCGGTGCGGGCAATCGCATCGTCCAGACTCGGGCCACGACCTGCGATCGTCAAACTCATCGTCGCGGTACCCTGCACCGCCGTCGGTGGGCCCTCGCCGCTCGGAGCTTGTCCCGCCGGTCGTAGCCTTTGCAGGACAGATTCGACGTCGATATTGGAAGCGCCGGCAATCCCAGTAATGGCCCATTCGACGTCGGTCGCGGCGTAGACAGTGCCACTGGTCATGCCGAAGAACCCCGCCAGCGTGAAGTCCGACACTTCAACGACATTGTCAAAGATGCGACCGCTCGCCTGAATTTCGTTCCACCGAACGCGCGGCCCGAATGGCGGCATCCACCGATCTGCGTTTAGCCGGAACTCGATCGATTCGCGGCCGTCGGGCAATCGCCCTGGTCGAAAAGACAACTGCATCGTCCCTTCGACATTCAGCGGCCGCAACACAAGCGGGCCGAACGCGCCGTCGGTCGTGCGGCGCAAAACTCCTTCGAATGCGTCAGGAAACAGACGCGAATCTCCGATGCGGACCGAGGCGAAGCGGATCGTAGAAATCTTGCTCGGTAGTTCACGCGCCCCGCCGGGTAGCGTGCGAACGATATACGCCGCCTGCGCCGGCGTCACCGCCAAAGGTGCGATCAGGGCTTCGCTCCAGACCCAGTTGCCGCCGCGTACCGCGCTCCATAGATCCTTCCAGTTGATCAGAAGCGATATCTCGTCGGCCTTGAACTGGCCGCCCACGTCGATGCCGCGCACGATCAAGCGCGGCGTCGGCGAAAATCTAAAGTCGGTGTCCGCGACACGAACCGGTCGCTTGAACACCGCAGTCAACCGCTCGGACACGCGAGCCGCCGATGTTTCCTCGCGCAGTGGCGCCACAGTGGCGTAGATCCCGGCTGCGATAACCGCGAGGACCGCCAGCATTAGAAGCCGCTTCATCCAGACGCGCAGAATTTCGCGGCGCCGACCGTCTGAGTATTCGTCTTCCTCGGCCCGGTCTCGCTCCTCCTGCAAGTCAAGCCGATCGGGAACGTTGACCGTGGTAATCGCCCAGTGCGTTGAGGCGCCGGTCAGCCCAAGCGATGTCGTGGTCGTCGTATCGCGCTGCTTGCGGCCCTTGTGTGAGCGCCTACTTTCGGGCTCACGCTCACCTGCCTTAGGCTTACGAACCGGCTCCGGCGAACCGACTGGCCGGCCCATAATCGTTACCTCGCGGGCTAGTTGCGCCGCGGCGCGCTCTACGCTGGCACGCACCATCTCAGCAGCGACGGTCTCCTCGGAGTCGCCGAAGACCGTTATTGGATCGAGGTCGGTCTGCTCCAAGAAATGTGCGACCGCTTCCGGTTCGAGCGGTGTCGTGTCGGGCGAGACCGACCCGTTGCCCTTACCCGCTTCGTAGCTGATCGGTTCGACCAGACTCGCTTCCTGCAACTTGCGCAGCGCACGCTCGATGCGCTCATCGTTCAGGCTGGGCAGCCGCGTCTTTAGGCCGGCGACATTAAGGCGGCCATCCAGCAAGATAAGGATCAGCCGCTCGCTTTGCGTGAACTGATGCGACTTTTCATAGACCTCGCGCACGCCGCGATCGGTGCGCCGATACATCATCGAAACGTTTAACGCCATGCGTTTATAAGGAGTGCGGCAAGCGCGCTGGTCGTGCGGAGCGAAAGCCCGGATCGATCGATTGTATCGACGAAGATGTCGTCTTTACAGACTCCATTTAGCCGATAAGAGGTGATAACGCCCTGTTTGCGGGTTCTTGACGCGTCCCGACACAAACGCGCGAGCGCAGCTACGTGGCGACTGCCAGAGGCGCTCGACGGCGCGACCACCACGCCTGAAATTCGCCGACCAGCCCGCGACGAAATGCCATCACGCAAATGACGAAGATCAAACCTGTCACGATCGTCACTGCTTCGCCGAGACCGTTGAACCACTCGATCCCGGTGGTACGGCCGAGGAATGCGCCGATGTCGCCGACTTTGTTTTCGAGCGCGACCACAATGAACGCACCCAGGATCGGTCCGAGCATCGTTCCCATTCCGCCCACGAGCACCATCAGGATCACCAGCCCGGACGTGGTCCAGTGAGCATCGGTCAACGTGGCAAACCCGAGCACCAGCGTCTTGCTTGCGCCCGCCAATCCAGCCAGCGCAGCCGACAACACGAACGCGAGCAACTTGAAGCGTGCGACGTCGTAACCCAGCGACGTGGCGCGCGGTTCGTTTTCGCGGATCGCCTTCAATACTTGCCCGAATGGCGAGTGCACGGTTCGATAGATCAGCAAGAACGAGAGCATGAAGATGCCCAAGATCACGTAGTAAAGCGTCAGGTCACTTAGTCAGGTCGATAAAACCCAGTAGCGTGCCGCGCGGCACGCTCTGCAGACCGTCTTCACCGCCGGTAAACGGTGCTTGCAGAAAAAGAAAATAAAGCATCTGCGCCAATGCCAGCGTGATCATTGAAAAGTAGATGCCGCTGCGACGGATCGCCAGCGCGCCCATCACGAAGCCCAGCGCCGCCCCCGCCAACGTGCCGACCAGCAGTCCCACTTCGGTCGGCACGCCCCATACTTTCAGTGCGTGGCCCGCGGCGTACGCAGCGACTCCCAGAAACGCCGCATGGCCAAATGACAACAGCCCCGTGTAGCCGATCAATAGATTGAACGCGCACGCAAACAGCGCGAAGCACATCACCTTCATCACGAAGACCGGATACGCACCGAACACCGGCAACACCGCAACAAACACCAGCAGTGCAAGAAAAATGGTGAACTCTCTGGTTAGCTTCACCCTACTTCTCCTTGCCGAACAAACCCGCAGGCCGCAGCAACAGCACGATCGCCATGATCACGAATACCACGGTGGCCGATGCCTCGGGATAAAAAACGCGAGTGAAGCCTTCGATGACGCCGAGGCCAAGTCCGGTGAGGATCGAACCCATGATCGATCCCATACCACCGATGACCACGACCGCAAACACGACGATGATCAGATTGCTCCCCATCAGCGGCTGCACCTGCAATATCGGCGCCGCGAGTACGCCGGCAAAAGCGGCCAGCGCAACACCGAAACCGTAAGTCAGAGTCACCATTAACGGCACGTTGACGCCAAACGCTTCGGTCAGCTTGGCGTTTTCGGTACCGGCGCGCAGCAGCGCTCCAAGTTTGGTGCGCTCGATGACGTACCACGTGCCGAAGCAAACGATCAGCGAAGCAAGGACGACCCACGCTCGATAGTTGGGCAAGATCATGAAGCCCAGATTGCGCGCGCCGGTCAGCTGCTCCGGTACTTGATACTGCAACCCCGACACGCCGTAGAACGAGCGGAAAAATCCTTCGATCAGCAGCGTCAAACCAAATGTCAGCAGCAGGCCGTACAAATGATCAAGCTTGTACAAGTGCCGGAGCAACAGCCGCTCGATGATGACGCCAAACACGCCTACCAGGAGCGGCGCGACGATCAGCATCACCCAGTAATTGAGCCCGAAGTACGTCAGGCCCATCCAGGCGAACATCGCGCCCATCATGTAGAGCGCGCCGTGCGCAAAATTAATGACGTTCAGCAATCCGAAGATCACCGCCAAGCCGAGCGACAGGATCGCGTAGAACGAGCCGTTGACGAGGCCGAGCAGCAGCTGGCTCAGCAGAGCGGGCAAGGGAATGCCAAAAAGTTCGGTCATGACGGCGCGGGCAAAACCGCCGGATCAAGCGGCGCAGAGCGTCCGCTTGGATCCGGCGAGATGTTCCGGCGTTGGGACACCAACGTCCGGAGTATTCCTACTTCTTTGTAACCAACGAGCACTTCGATTCCGCGAGCGACTGAAATGCCTGGTCGCCCGGAATCGTCTGCGCCACCTTGAAGTAATCCCACGGCTCTTTTGACTCGGCCGGGGTTTTCACCTGCATCAGATACATCTCATGGATCATGCGGCCGTCGGGGCGAATGTAGCCGCCCTTGGCAAACATGTCGTTGATCTTCTGCTTTTTCAGCTGCGCCATCACCGCATCGGCTTCATCGGTGCCCGCGGCTTTGACCGCAGTCAGATACTGATACACAGCCGAGTAATCGCCCGCCTGCAGCATCGACGGCATGCGCTTCATCTTGTCGAAGAATTTCCGCGCCCATGCTCGCGATTCGGGCGACTGGTTCCAGTACCAGCCATCAGTCAGGTACATGCCCTGCGTGGTCGGCAATCCCAGGCTGTGGATGTCGTTGATGAACATCAGCAGGCCGGCGAGCTTCATGTTCTTCGTGACGCCGAACTCGTTCGCGGCCTTGATCGAGTTGATCGTGTCGCCGCCGGCGTTGGCCAGCCCGAGAATCTGCGCCTTGCTGTTCTGCGCCTGCAGCAGGAACGATGAAAAGTCCGATGCCGACAGCGGATGCCGTACCGCGCCGACCACGGTGCCGCCTGCGCTCTTCACCACGTCGCCTGTGTCTTTTTCGAGCGAATGGCCGAATGCGTAATCTGCCGTCAGGAAAAACCAGCTCTTGCCGCCGCTTTTGACGACCGCTGCGCCGGTGCCCTTGGCGAGTGCGATCGTGTCGTACGCGTAGTGCACCGATGT
Organism: uncultured beta proteobacterium; assembly: GCA_963807155.1. Lineage (GTDB taxonomy): Bacteria > Pseudomonadota > Gammaproteobacteria > Burkholderiales > Burkholderiaceae_F > JACCZX01. The sequence continues at coordinate 96,723 of CAWEAZ010000053.1, read as the reverse complement.
ATGGCGTGCAGTCCTCGTTGGTCAGGCGCGAGCTGGCGGCACCGACCGAGATGTACGGCTTCTTCTTCTCGGCCGCCACCTTCGCACCCGCCAGCGCGGTGGCCGAATTGGTGCCGCCGATGATCACGTCGGCGCCGCCTTGGTCGATCCACTCGCGGACCTTCGAAGATGCGATGTCGGCCTTGTTCTGATGATCGGCGAACACGATTTCGATCTTCTTGCCGGGAAATTCCTTTTGCATGTCGGCGATCGCCATGCGAATCGCTTCCACGCCGCCCGGGCCGTCGATGTCCGAATACAGCGACGACATGTCGGTTATAAAGCCGATCACGATCTTGTCGCCGGAAAGCGTCTGCGCGCTGGCGGCCGACATGCCGAACGCCAGACCGCATGCCGCAAGCGCGGCACATACTTTGTTCAATTTCATTGCTTCTCCTTCATTTCATCCCGATTCAACGGTGTGTTAATCAAACTCCAAGAAGCTCGTGCAACGTCTGCCTCCTTCGCGCGCAGCTGCGCTGCGGGAAACGATTCAACGATTGTTCCGTGCTCCATGACATAAAAACGGTCGGCCAGAGGCGCCGCAAAGCGGAAGTTCTGTTCGACCATCACGATGGTGTAGCCCTTGGCTTTCAGAGTCCGGATCATCTCCGCCAGCTTGTTGACGATCACCGGCGCCAGGCCCTCTGAAATCTCATCCAGCAGCAATAGATGCGCACCGGTGCGCAGTATGCGCGCCACTGCGAGCATCTGCTGTTCGCCGCCGGAAAGCCGAGAGCCTTGAGATTTCGCACGTTCCTTCAGGTTGGGAAACATTGCGTAAATCTCATCGACGCTCATACCGCCCTTCCCATTGGCGCCCGTCGCTCCTACCTGCGGCGGCAGCATCAGGTTTTCCTCGCACGACAGGCTGGCAAAGATGCCGCGCTCTTCAGGGCAGTAGCCAATTCCAAGATGTGCAATCCGATACGTTCTCAGGCCGATCGTCTCTTTGCCATCGACCTGGATCGAACCCTTGCGCGCACCGGTCAGTCCCAGGATCGACCGCATCGTCGTTGTGCGCCCCGCGCCGTTGCGACCAAGCAAGGTCACGACTTCGCCCTTGCCGACGTGCAAATCGACGCCATGCAGGATGTGCGACTCGCCGTACCAGGCGTGCAGATTCTTGATTTCGAGCGCTGCAGTCATGGCGCTTCTAGTGTCCGATTCCTTCAAGTTGCGTCTGTGCGGTGCCCATATAGGCTTCCTTGACCGCGGCGATTGTTCGATACCTCTTCGTACGGCCCCTCGGCGAGCAACGCTCCGCGCGCCAGTACCGTGATGCGATCCGAAATACCCGAGACGACACTCATGTTGTGCTCGACCATCATCACGGTGCGACCGGCGGCAACGCGTTTGATCAACTCGGTCACACGCGCGACGTCTTCGTGTCCCATGCCTTGCGTCGGCTCGTCGAGCAACATCAACTCGGGCTCAGTCGCCAGCGTCGTGGCGATTTCAAGCGCTCGTTTGCGGCCATAAGGAAGCGAGACCGTTTGGACGTGAGCGAATGAGCCGAGGTCCACCTGGTTCAGCAACTCGAGCGCACGTCCATTCATCGAGTGCAGCACTTTCTCGCTACGCCAGAAGCGAAACGATTGATCGGTCGCACGTTGTAACGCGATGCGCACGTTCTCCAGGACAGTCAAGTGTGGAAATACCGATGAGATCTGAAACGAACGCACGATCCCACGGCGTGCAACCTGAACCGGGGAGTCACGCGTGATGTCGGTACCGTTGAAGAGAATCTGTCCGCGCGTCGGCGTCAGAAATTTGGTCAACAGATTGAAGCAGGTCGTCTTGCCGGCGCCGTTCGGTCCAATCAGCGCGTGAATCGTGCCGCGCTGGACCTTTAAGTTGACGTCATCGACTGCGACAAAGCCCTTGAACTCCTTGGTGAGGCCGCGGGTTTCGAGAATGACATCGGGCGTACTCATCGGGAAGGGCGAGTATCTTTAAAAAGCGTGGGGGTTGCAACCGCAAAGATCCCCGTGCTTCTACTCGGGAACGCGCGGTAGTGCTTATTCGCCCAGTCGATGCGCAAATTTGCTCTTCGTTTCTTCGAGCGCGCTCGGCAGGCGACCTGCCAGTTTGGCGAATAGCTCGGAGTGCGATTGGATTTCTTTACGCCAGTCATCAAGATTGATCGACGTGATGGCGTCGAACTTCGCGCGCGGAAACTCCAGACCCTGCCACTCCATATCGTCATAGCGAGGGGATACGCCAAACACGTGCTCGGTGCCTGAAGCCTTGCCTTCGACCCGGTCGACGATCCATTTCAGCACGCGCATGTTCTCGCCGAAGCCGGGCCATACGAATTTGCCGTCATCACCTGTGCGAAACCAGTTGACCGTAAAGATTTTCGGCGGCTTTGCGCCACTCGCCGCTAGCCGCGCGCCGAGCGCCAGCCAGTGCGCAAAATAGTCACCCATGTTGTAGCCGCAAAACGGCAGCATCGCGAACGGATCACGACGCAGCACGCCCTGTGCACCCGCCTGCGCCGCCGTTGTTTCCGAGCCCATCGTAGCCGCCATGTAGACACCTTCGACCCAGTCGCGCGCCTCGGTTACCAGCGGAACGGTCGTCGAGCGGCGACCCCCAAAGAGGAAGGCATCGAGCGGAACACCCTTCGGATTCTCCCAATCATCGTCAATGGCAGGACACTGCGCCGCCGGTACCGTGAACCTCGCATTAGGATGCGCGGCCTTGCGCCCGGCTTCGCCGTCCTTCGGCGTCCAATCTTTTCCCTGCCAGTCGATCAGATGCGCGGGCGCAGGCCCCATGCCTTCCCACCAAACGTCGCCGTCATCAGTCAGCGCTACGTTGGTGAAGATCACGTCCTCGCGCAGTGTCGCCATCGCATTGCGATTGGTTTTTTCTGACGTGCCGGGCGCGACACCAAAAAAGCCGGCTTCCGGATTGATCGCATACAGCCGTCCGTCCTTGCCCGGCTTGATCCACGCGATGTCCTCGCCGACGGTCGTTACCGTCCAGCCCGAAAATGCAGCCGGCGGGATCAGCATTGCAAAGTTGGTCTTGCCGCACGCTGACGGAAACGCGGCGCCGATGTGATATTTCTTGCCCTCGGGTGATGTCACCCCTAAGACCAGCATGTGCTCGGCGAGCCAGCCAAGCCCATCGGTCTGGGCTGCCTCGCGCGCCATGCTCGACGCTATGCGCAGTGCCAGACATTTCTTTCCGAGCAATGCATTGCCACCATAGCCGGATCCGAACGACCAGATTTCGTGTGTCTGCGGAAAGTGGACGATGTACTTGGTCGCATTGCAAGGCCACGGCACATCCTTCTCACCAGGCGTCAAAGGCTTACCCACCGAGTGAACGCACGGCACGAACTCGCCGTCGGGCCCGAGCGCATCGACGACTGCACGGCCCATGCGCGTCATGATCCGCATGTTGACGGCGACGTAGGCACTGTCGGAAATCTCGACGCCGATCTGTGAAAGGGAGCTGCCCAAGGGGCCCATCGAAAATGGAATTACGTACATCGTGCGGCCACGCATCGAACCTGCGAACAGCCTGTTCAACGTAGCCCGCATCTGCGCCGGATCGACCCAGTGGTTGGTTGGGCCGGCGTCGTCCTTCGTTTCGCTGCAGATAAAGGTGCGGTCTTCGACCCGCGCAACATCAAGCGGATCGGAAAGTGCGAGAAAGCTGCCCGGACGCTTTGCGGCGTTCAACCGGCGAAAGGTGCCGGCGGCTACAAGCTCGTCGCATAAGCGGTCGTACTCCTGCTGCGACCCGTCACACCAGACAACCCGGGCCGGCTGCGTCAGGCGCGTGACGTCATTTACCCAGGCTTTCAGCTTCTTGTTTTTGACGTACGCCGGAGCGGTGACCGCTCCGGAAAGCACTGCGCTCATTGCCTGCCTCCAATCGTCACTTCGTCATTCGCGAAGCGCTCGTTGTCCGTTGCAAACGGCGGGCCGGCCATTCTAGCCGGTCAGCCCCGTCACGCTGGCACCCCCGGCACGGCGCCTAAAACCCAGGGCTTGCGCCCGAGCCGCGAAGAAGTTAGCTGGAGTTAGGCGACGATGTCGATCTCTACCGCCTGCGGACCTTTTTGGCCTTGCTGCACCTGGTACTCGACCTTCTGGTTCTCCTTCAGCGTCCGGAACCCCTTGGCTTTGATGCCGCTGTAGTGCGCGAACAGATCAGCCCCGCCATCATCGGGCTTGATAAAGCCGAAACCCTTTGTTTCGTTAAACCATTTCACTGTGCCTGTCGGCATTTCTATAACTCCGGAGAAACACGGGAAGCGCCCGCGACGCGCAAGCGACTATTGGGATTTCCAAAGGTGACGAAGGAGTACTGCGACAGGAGCAGCTCACTGACGCCGAGCCGCTGGCAATGGCTTCCGAATTTCATCGAACGAATTGATGGAGCGATCCACAGCGATAGTCGACTGCGATTTGACGCTACACCAGCGTCTACCAAAAAGCTAGACGCGGTTTCAGCGGTACGGTGACCACGGCCGCGCCAGATCGGCCGGCAGCAACGAATAGTGGGCCGCGTCGAAGCGCGCGTCGCCGTGCACAATTCCGTGCCGCGTCACGCCTTCAAAGCTCGCGCCAGCGCGCTCCGCCGCGCGGCGGCTTGACGCGTTATCGAGCCTAATTCGCATCGACGCACGGACCAGCTTCAGCTCGTCAAACGCAAACGCAGCGATCGCGCGAATCGCCGTGCTGGCAACGCCACGACCGCGTGCAGCTTCGCGCACCCAATAGCCAAGTTCGGCCTCCCGCTTGCCGTACAGCAGCACGTCCTGCAGGCCGGCACCACCGAGCAGCGCGCCGTCGCTCTTGCGTCGGATCAGCATCGGAAACGCAGTTTGATTCGCCCACATCTGGTCCGCTGTTTCGAACCAGCGCTCGACGTCGGCCGCGCCATAGTCGAGGTGGCACCAAGGCATCCAGCGCGTTAGCGTAGCTTTCGATTCAAGAACCGCTTGCAGGAATTCATCGGCGTCGTGCTTTGCCGCCGCCACCAACGGCGTTAGCTCGAGTTCCGGCGCCAATGCCGTCGCCAGCTGCTGCGAAGTCGTTTTAGCTTGCACGGCGCGCCATCCACTTTCTCCAATACCGATACATTGCGCCGACCGTCAGTAACAGCGCAAGCAGGCGAATTGTGTGAAACGCGGTCACGATTGGCACACCCAGCTGTAATGCCTGCGCGGTCAACGCCATCTCACCGATGCCCCCCGGCGTCGTCGCGATCGTCGCTGTCGGCCACGGCAAGCCCGAGCCTCGCGCAAGCAGGCCCGCAAATCCCGCCGCCAGCACCATGTACAGCAGTGAGATCGCGGCGACCGCTGACAAGAAGCGCGGCGCAGCGCCGAAGAATTCCGGTGTGAAGCGCGAACCGAGCGAGATACCGATCAACAATTGGCCGGCGTTGACGACCCCTGCGGGGAACGTCGAAAAGCTATGGCCGGTGGCGGTAACCAGGGCCGCGGCTAATAAGGGCCCAATCATCCAGCTGTTCGGCGACTTGAACCGCTCCATTACCGCCGCAGCAGCCGCGGTGATTGCGACCAGCACGAGAAAGCCGGTCCACGAAAAGGTTTTGGCCAGCGGCGCATAAGGATCAAGCCCGTGCACGTTCATGGCGTTGAACGCGAACGGAACGATCAAGACCACCAGCATGATGCGCAGCGCGTGCGACGCAGCTACCTTGTCGACCTGGCCGCCGTTGCGTTGCGCCTGTGCCGCCATCTCAGGCGCACCACCGATCGCCATTGCGAAAAACGCCGTGGGTGCGTCGGCTCGAACGGCCTTCGCCAACAGCCAAGCGCCGAGCCAGCCGAGCAAGATCGAGAAGACGACCGCCAGCGCAATCCAAGGCGACAGTCGCGCAATCTCGCGCACGACGTCGGGCGAAAAGTACAAGCCGAGCGCGACACCGATCGCCCATTGACCCCCCTCGAGCGCCAACGGCGGCGCAACGATCTTGCCATGGCCCATGCTGACGGCGGCGACTGCGATCAATGGGCCGATCAACCACGGCAGTGGCGTTTTCAGGTAAACACATACCAGCGCGCCGGCAAGCGCCACCGCTATTGCGCCGAGCGCTCGCCAGAATGAAAACGCCGCGCGGGGCGCGGCGCCTTCATTCCCACCTCGCGGTGGTTCAAGATCGCTCACGCTATCTGTCGGGACTTGCGGCGCGACAGCCGCACGATCCACGGCACGATGATCAGCGCGGCAGTCAACGCCAGCAGCGACGCCGAAATGGGCTGTGTGAAAAACACGCTCGGATCGCCCTGGCTAATCGCGAGCGCCTTGCGGAACTGCGATTCGGCAAGCGGCCCGAGTATCAATCCGATCACGACCGGTGCGACAGGGAACCCCCAACGCCGCATCACGAAGCCCAACAGGCCGAACACATACAGCGTGACCAGATCGACCACCGACTGATGCAGGCTGTAGGCGCCGAGCGTGGCAAAGACCAGAATGCCGCCATAAAGCAACGGCTTCGGGATCGACAACACTTTCACCCATAACCCGATCAGCGGCAGATTGAGCACCAGCAACAGGATGTTGCCGATATACATGCTGGCGATCAGCCCCCACACCAGCGTCGCCTGCGTCTGGAACAGCAGCGGTCCCGGCTGCAGACCGTAGTTCTGGAACGCGGCAAGCAGGATGGCCGCCGTGGCCGAAGTCGGAATGCCAAGCGTCAACAACGGCACCAGCACGCCGGCGGACGCGGCGTTGTTCGCGGCCTCGGGACCCGCAACGCCTTCGATCGCACCTTTGCCGAACTCCTCCGGATGCTTCGATAGCTTCTTCTCCAGAGCGTAGGACAGGAAAGTTGGGATCTCTGCGCCGCCGGCCGGTATCGTGCCGAACGGAAAGCCGATGAAAGTGGCGCGTAGCCACGCCGGCCACGAACGTCGCCAATCGTCTTTCGACATCAGCAACGAGCCGCGCACCTGCTCGACCTTTTCTTGCTGCCGGCTCTGGTAGGAGGCCATGTACAAACCTTCACCGACCGCAAACAGTCCGACGGCGAGCACGACGACGTCGATGCCGTCCAGCAATTCCGGCACGCCAAATGCAAAGCGCATCTGCCCAGTTTGATCATCGATACCGACCAGACCGAGCAGCAGGCCCAGGAACAGCATCGTCAGCCCGCGCACGGTTGAGCTGCCCAGCACGGCCGCGACCGTGACGAACGCGAACACCATCAACGCAAAGTATTCGGCCGGCCCGAATTTCAAAGCGACTTCGACCACGATCGGTGCAAGCACCGTCAACAGCAGTGTCGCGATCGTGCCCGCGACGAACGAACCAATCGCGGCGGTCGCCAGCGCCGGGCCGGCGCGACCGCTGCGCGCCATCTTGTTGCCCTCGAGCGCAGTCGCGATCGACGCCGACTCCCCGGGAGTGTTCAGCAGGATGGTCGTCGTCGATCCGCCGTACATCGCGCCGTAGTAGATGCCGGCAAACATGATCAGCGCCCCGGTCGGATCGAGCTTGACGGTCAACGGCAACAGCATCGCGACGGTCAGCGCCGGACCTACTCCGGGCAACACGCCGATCGCCGTACCCAGCGTGACGCCGACGAAGCCCCACAGCAGATTGATCGGCTGCAGCGCGACGCCGAATCCAGAGATCAGCGCATTCAATGTCTCGGTCATATTCCCGCGCCGCCCAGGATCGGCCTTAACCAGCCCGCCGGCAGATTGACATTCAGGAAGCGCACGAAGAAAAGAAAAACCAGCAGACCGAGAACCAGCCCGATGGCCAGATCGCGCAACCAGCGCGTGCTGCCAAAACCGCGCGCGACGCAGGCGAACAGCACGGCGGCGGCGAATCACGAACCCGGCCGTGTGAATCAGCGCCATTTGCGCGATCAGTCCGGCGCTGACCCAGGCAAAGGCGCTCCACACGAACGCGTGCTCGCCGCGCTCAGCCGGATCATCCGGCACCCGAGCGCGGAAGCCGCCGGTGAATACTTCAGCCAGCAACCATACGCCAAGCAAGACCAGTCCGGCCGAGATGATCTTCGGCACGAAGTTCGGACCGATGCGTGCGTAGCCACCGGCCTCCGGCAGTCTCCATGCAACGATCGGTCGCGCCGATGCCCAGCAGCAGCACGCCGAGCGAAATGACCAGCTCGGCGCGCGATCCCGCTGCCCCTCGGGCCACGGCTATTTCCTATTTCTTAAGGCCTAGCGAATCGATGATCGTATTGATGCGCTTGATGTCTTCATCGAGGAATTTCTTGAACTCGTCTCCGCCGAGGTAGACACCGTCCCAACCGTACTTGGTCAGCGTTTCCTTCCACGCCGGTGAATCAGTGGCGGTCTTGACGGCCGCAACCAGCGTATCGCGCTGCGCGGTCGAAATCGCAGGCGCTCCGAAAACGCCACGCCAGTTGCCGAGCACGACATCGATGCCCTGCTCCTTCAGGCGTCGGAATGCCGTCGATCTTGCTCGGCCCCGACACGCGCCAACGCACGCATGCGCCCGCCCTTGATGTGTTCTGCGAACTCGCCCAGGCCCGCAATGCCGGCGCTGACATGGCCGCCCACGATCGCTGCGACCTGGTCGCCGCCACCTTTCGACGCGATGTAGTTGATCTTTGCGGGATCGACGCCGACCGCGCGCGCGATCAAGCCGGCCAGGATGTGATCGGAGCCGCCTGCCGACCCGCCGTTCCACGACACCTTACCCGGATCCGCCTTGAACGCCTTGACGAGGTCGCCCATCGTTTTGAACGGCGAGTTCGCTGGAACCACGACCACCAGATACTCGCTGGTCAGCCGGGCGATGGGCGTAACCATCGTCAAATCGACCGGCGACTTGTTCAGCGCGATGCCGCCGACCATCACCATGCCGCCCACTAATAGCGCGTTCGGATCGCCTTTCGCGCTGTTGACGAATTGCACGAGCCCGATCGTGCCGGCGGCGCCGCCCTTGTTTTCGAATTGCACGGTCTGCGCCGTCTTGGCGCTCTGCATTGCCGTTGCCAACGCGCGCCCGGTCTGATCCCAGCCGCCGCCTGGATTGGCCGGAATCATCATTTTCACAGCGCCGAGCTGCTGCGCGCTCGCGCTGCGTAGCAGACCGAATTGGCTTGCAGCCACTGCGGCGGTAGCAGCGATCGAAAAGTCGCGTCGTTTCATCAGTGTCTCCTTGAGTTCACTTGCCAGATGCTCTGTTAGCTCGAGCGTACTCAAGGATAACCCGTTGTCAGGTCCCGATATGCAACTGATACTGCGCCGCCGTTGGAAAACGTGCAGCTGCCGGTGCCTTGGGTGGCCGTGTTCATCGTGTAGCGGCAATTGGCGTATGAACCGCGTCCGCCGTACGCGTTGGCAATACCACTGCGGGCGTTCGATCCGCCGGCGCGCGTCGCTTCGCCCGACATCGTCTCGTCGCCAACGTTCAGCGTAAACGTGCCACGCCCGTTCAAGTGATTGGTGACACTGCCGGCGATCATGCCGCTCGACGTGGCGGCCTGGTTGGTGGGATACAGCCGCACCGGAAGCGTTTGCGAAGTAGGCGCTGGTTGAACGACGGGCGCATGCGGCGGCGCCCCGACCGGATACGCGTACGTTCCATCTGCGTTGAGGGGAACGACGATGCAACCCGTCGTTAAAGACGCGGCGCCAAGCGCCAATGCGGTCAGAATGCGTGTCATGCGATGACTCTCCGTATCGAGCACATGCTCGCGGAGACATCGTGGCGCTTGCGGGAGTTAGCGACAGCTCGACTGGCGTTGGTCGCCAATTTCGCCACTGGCAGTAGCGGCGGACAAGACTGAGCTACTAATCGGCGCGCAGCGCGTCGACGATTTTCATACGGCTCGCCTTGATCGCGGGTAGGAACCCGCCGACAAATCCCATCACGATCGAAAACAAGAGTGAAGAGACAACGATATTCGGCGTCAACGTAAAGGCAAAGGCAAGCTCGGAGAAAGACTGAAAATTAGTGGTCGAGATCGTAATGGCCGTCAGAAAGCTGGCGGCGAACAACCCGAACAATCCGCCGACCAGCGCCAACAGCAGCGATTCGATCAGGAATGCCAGCAATATCGACGCGCGCGGAAATCCCAGCGCGCGCAGAGTCCCGATTTCAGCGGTACGCGTAGCCACTGCCGAATACATCGTGATCGCTGCGCCGATCATTGCGCCGATCGAGAAGATTACTGACAGTGCCATACCAAGAATCGTGATGAAGGTCGACAGGCTGGCCGACTGGTCCGCGTAAAACTGCGACTCGCGCTTGACGTCGACTTTCAACCGCGGATCGTTATCGAGTCGCGCTCTCAGCGCTGCAAGCGAAGATGGCGATGCAAGTTTCGCAATCACCGACGAATACGTAATGCGGCGAAACGCCTGCATCATCTGCTCGACGTCCCCCCAGATTTCGGAGTCAAACGCGGTCTTGCCTCCGTCCAATACTCCGACCACCGTCCACTGTCTTCCCGCGAACGACAATTGCTGGCCGATCTCAACTCCGGCAAACCCGCGCGCGACGGAACTACCCACAACGATCTCTGAGGACCCTGGGCGAAACATCCGGCCCTCGACGATGCGCACCTGCGGCCGCAATGTTTTGCCCATCTCCGGCAAGCCGCGCACAACGACGTTACTGCGCTTGTTCGCGTCGCTCAGCTTGGGAAGCGAGTTCAAAACGACCACTTCCTTTGATACCAGCGGGCGGCCGTCAGGATCCCGCGCAATCTCTGGTGATGTTTCGATCAGAGCAGCCTGATCGCGAAAGACTCCGCTTTGGACTTCGGTCTGGCTGCCTTGGCGAATCAGCACGACGTTGTCCGGCGAGCCGGTCGCCACCAGCGTCGCCTTCAAACCGGCGTCAAGCATCAGCACCGCGGCGAACACAAAAACGACGAGCGCCATGCCGCCCGCGGTGAGCGCGGTGGTCAGCTTCCGCACCCACAGGTTGCGCCGTATGTAACTGAAAGGAACGCGCATCAGTGGACCGTCAACCGATGTGCCGCAGACCATCGACGATTTTTACGCGCGCAGCGCGAACCGCTGGAACTATCCCCGCTACCAAGCCGACAGCGACGGCACACGCCGCCTGCAAGTAAAACGTATGGGCGACCAGCGGCATCTTGGCGAAGACGCTGATCGTCATTGCGTGAAACGCGTGCACGACAATCGGAGTCAGTAACATGCCGATGCCCGCACCAACGAACGCCAGCAAGAACGCTTCGCCCATAATCATCGCGGCCACCTTGCCCGGCTTGAAGCCAAGCGCTTTGAGCGTCGCGTATTCGGACAGCCGCTCGCGCGCGGTCATAGCCATTGTGTTGGCTGCCACCGCCATGATGATCAGGATGACGACGTAGCTAACGCCTTCGATCGCCGTAATGATCGTTTCGATCATTGCCACGAAGCTCAACGTAAAGGCCTTCTCCGTCTCGGTCAGCGTCTCGGCCAGCGAGTTCTTGAACTGCGCATCGATCGCGCGCGAAATGTCGGGGGCCGATGGCCCATCGTCGATGCCGACGACAAACACACCGGCGAAATCGGCGCGGTTGCGCGCCGTTTTTTTGAGCTGCTCGTTCAGATAGTCGTAGTGAAAATACATCTGGCGCGTGATCGTCGTTTCATCCTTCGCGTCGTAGATCGCGCGCACGTTGAATTCCCAGTTGCCGGGATAAATCCCGCTCTTCAACGGAATCGTGTCGCCGATCTTGAAGTCGTAGAGGTCGGCGAGCTGGCGGCCGACGACAGCACCGCGACGATCGCGCATGAACGCCTGGAACTCGTCGGGCTGAAAAATGAACTCCGGATACATCGGAAAGTAAGTCGGCGCATCGACAGCAAACTGCGCAAAGAAGTTTTTCGGGTCCTTGTACGTACCGCCGAACCAGTTGGAAACTGCCACCGCCGTCACACCCGGCACCGAGCGAATCTTTTCGCGGTAGTAAATCGGCATCGCAAACGTTAGTGAGATCGCATTGCGCGTGATAAGCCGCGTCGCCGACGCCGCGTCCGATCCCGCGTACCACGCACGCACGACGGTCTGCAGCAGGCCGAACGCCAGTGTGGCGATCACCAGGCCCACGATCGTCAGCGTCGTGCGCAGCTTGGCGCGAAATACGTTGCGGAAGACGAGGTTTATAAAGAAGAGCATCAGTGCGCTGCTCAGTGACTCGGGACGGTATCCGTCAACTGGCCCTTGTCGAGATAGATCAGATGATGCGCGGCCTCGGCGGCGCGCGGATCGTGCGTCACCATCACGATGGTCTTGCCGAGCTCCAAGTTCAGTCGGTCGAGCAAACTCAAAATGTCCGCCGCCGATTGCCGGTCCAGATCGCCGGTCGGCTCGTCGGCGATCACCAACAGCGGGTCGGTCACCAAGCGCGCGCGCGATCGCGACTCGCTGCTGCTGACCGCCGGACAACTCGTTCGGATAGTGCTTGCTGCGGTCCGACAGTCCGACCATCGACATCAACAGATCAACTCGCTCGCGCCGCTCGGCACGCGATAGCGAAGTCAGCTGCAGTGGCAGTTCGACGTTCTCAAACGCGGTCAGAACAGGCATCAGGTTGTAGAACTGGAAGACGAAACCGACCGTGCGGGCACGCCAGTCGGCCAGCTCGCTATCGTTGAACTGGGTGATGTCTTCTCCTGCGATCAACAGAGTGCCCGCGTCGGGTTTGTCGATGCCTGCGATTAGGTTCAGCAGCGTGCTCTTGCCCGATCCGGACGGGCCCATCATCGCCACAAAATCCCGTTCGTTAATCGTCAGATTGATGTCAGTCAGAACCGGCACGTGCTGATCACCACGCACGTAACCCTTGGACAGACGCGCAATTTCGACCAGCGCACGCGGCTCATGCGTAGCATGCGCCCGGGCATCCATCGCTATTTCTTCGCTGCCGTCACAGTTGCACCCTCTGTGACTCGCTCGGTCGGCGCGATCACGACTCGCGTTCCTGGCGCCAGATCGACGCGCACCAAGTCACCGACCTTGGCGCCCACCGCCACCGGCGTCAGCTTCACTTGATCGTCCTTGCCGACCACGAAGACGACATCCTTGCCGTCGCGCTTGACGATCGCATCGGGGCGCAGCGCGGCGACGGGTGTGCGCTCGTCGGACTTCAACGGACGCGACAAGAATGCGATCTTCGAGCTCATGTCCGGAAGCACGCGCGGATCGCGCTCGACAAACTTCACCTTGACGAGCAGCGTCGCCTTGCTGCGATCGACCGTAGGCACGATGCGGCTGACTTCGCCGATCAACCGCAACTCAGGAAACGCATCGAGCTGAATTTCGGCAGGCTGGCCGACCGTGATCTTTGCAATCGACGCCTCCGAAACGTCGGCTTCGACCTCGAGTGTTTCCATGTCGGCCATCGTGACGACCGCGCCGGTCGTACCTGCAGCCGCCGAAAACGGCGTGACGATGTCCCCTACGTTCGCGCTCTTGGTCAACACCATTCCGGTGAACGGAGCCCGGATCAGTGTCTGGTCGTAGGCGACGTCTGCGGATCGATAGTTCGCCTGCGCCACGGCAATCTGCGCCCTCAAAGTGTCGATAGCGGCGCGCGCTTTGTTATAGCGGGCTTCCGCAGTGTCGAGTGCGGACCCTGCGATGAATTTCTGCTGCGCCAGATCCTGCGCGCGCTTGAACGCCGCTTGGGCGTCCTCCAAATCAGCCTGACCCTGCGCCAGATTGGCGCGCGCCACCTGTACCTGCGCGGCCGCCTGCTCGCGCTCAGCAGCGACATCGCGATTCTCGAGGCGAGCAATGATGTCGCCCTCGGTCACGCGTTGGCCTTCCTGCACGCCGAGCCATTCGAGCCGGCCGGTGCCTTTGGACGACACCGACGCACGACGCGCCGCGACTACCCGCCCGGTCGCGTTGAGCGCCGACACCGACGCCGACGGATATGCCGCGGCAACGGTTGCAATTTCGACGGCCTGCGGGGCGTTGCGGCGGCCGATGAACAACGCGATCGCTGCGAGCACAACCAGCGCAATCGCCCAGACCCACCATCGCTTCCATAGTGGGCGGCGACGGCGCGGCACCACGGAGGTACGGTCGATCGCCAGGCGAGAAAGCGACGGCGCGCGTCGGAGGTGATTGATCAGCCATGCTGAATAAGTGGGAGCAGAACCGCGGATCGAAAGCCGCAGCATCGGAAACTGAGCCGTGCATGCTAAAGCAACGACCTGCGCGCAGGTGACTTAGCAGTCGGCCCGCTGGCGACAGACGAAAAAAAGCCGCCGTGCGCAAGCGATCACGGCGGCGCTGACGGCCAATTCGGCTTCAATTCAATTCGGAATCTGCACTGTATTGCTGGCGCCGCGAAGTTGATCGCGTCGGCGGCCGCCGGTGTCGACTGAGATCGGCGGCAGATTCGCGGTGCGTGATCGGTGGCGCCGCCCCCGGCGTGCCGCCGCGCGGCGTCGTGCGAACCACTTGCGATGGCGGCAGCGGAGTGCCATTGCGCAGGTGGTTCCACATCAGGTTGAGCGCCTGATTGTCGTAGTAATGCAGCGGAATAAAGCGCGTGTCGTAGCCTGCGACGCTGCGGCAGGAACGTTTCGAAGTGCTGAGCGTTCAGCACTTCGATATACGACAGCCGGCTGGCTGCACCTTCAACCATCTTGTTCGCGCCGAAATATGGGCGCGACGTGTGGTTAACCGGCACCAGTGCATCCGCTGCGGCCATGCACGATCATCGTCGGCTTTGCGCGCAGATTGCCGGTTACACGCACCTCGCTCACACCAGCTCTGCACCGCCACCGCTTTCGCACTCGATGTGGTCCATAGCTGACGCAAGCACTGCGCGCCGAGAAATGCGAAATTGTTGTCAGCCAGCACGATGGTTGATTGGACCGCCGACGGCGTTGTTATAGATCAAGTTAATGCCGTTGGTCGGCGGAACGCCGTTGCCGTGCGCGAATACCGTCAGCATTGGTGAATGCAGTCGCCAGCCGGCATACCCGTGCCAGGCGTTCGTCGTCGCGAAAGCTGAATCCGCACAAGTTGTCGATCACGCTTGCACGCGAATACGCGTTGGCATAAGTCACTGCTACTGCCGGCGTCGCTTGAAGGCCCCAGTGCGATGCATGCAGCAGGTCGGACTCGACTTCCCATCCAGCGGCGCGCAAACGCGCCAACGCGTCGTTGGACTGCGAGATGAAGTCGGCGCCGGTCACATCGCCGTTGATCGCCAACGCACCGCAACGATTTTGCGCACTCGCCATCGGAACGCCAAAGGCGATGTCTAAGAGCGGCGCCGCGGCGACTGCAGGCGCATGCGCCGCGCATGGCTGCAGCAGTTGGCAAGCGACATGTAGTCGTACAACGTACGCCCGATCGCCGCGGCCGGATAGTTAACGCCTCCGCGCGCGATATGTCAGCCCGGCCGGCAACGGTTGACGGTTGATTTGCGGCTCGCTGAACGACCACGCGCATCGATCAAGCCGGTCGTGTCTCCTTCGGCCGCGGCCATTGACGCCGCACCGCCGCCATTGGACACCGACGCGGCGATGACCAAAGTGTTGGAGGCACAAACAGACGCATGCTTGTTGGTCGTTCCGGGCACCGATGGCGCAAACTGCTCATTGACTGCCCATAACGCAAACTCGATCGCCTGCCGCGTGAACAGGCCCCAGTCCTTTTCTGGATTGACTTGCGAATGCGCGTGCTTGAACGCATAGCGGAACGGATTTGTCGCGGTAAACGCGTCCGCTGCAGCATCGGTCAGCGTGGCCGTGAAGTGGCTGGCGTTGCCGGCGCTCGTCGCGTTGGCTGTCAGCCCGTTGATCAACGTGATCGTGTTGGTGTCGAGCTCGTGCGCGCCATTGCCGGTCCCCTTGTCGGTGTAGGCGACCGCGCAGCCGCGCTTCAATCCCCATTCGCCAGCAGCAGACACGGCACCGTAAACACCGCGCGAACCGGATGACGTTGCAGTCACGACACACGGCAGCGCTTTGATTGAACGTTGAACGGGATCTGCACCATTAAAGTCGCCGCGGCCTTGCCGGTCGCATCGACGCTATAGGCCAGATATTCCGTGCCCGCCAATCTTGCCCGCGCCGGGCGTCGGTGTTGGGCGCACTGCCATCGAGCGGAACGTTGGGGCCATACAGCACGCCGTAGCCGCCGGCGGTAGTCATGTCGACTAGCGCGCGATAGTTCACTGTAAATCGCACGCCGACGCAATTCGCGCGCCGTCGGCGTGGCCGACAGCGCGGGCGCGGTTGCGCTTTGCAACCCGTCCCAACCTAGGCCCGCCGTTAATAAATCGTCAGTGGTGCCGTCATACGTTGCGGTCGTTACCGTGCCCAAAAACGACGGGCCGCACATTCGCGACCGGCGCTGGACTGGGATCATCGCTGCTTCCACATGCCGCGAGTACGGATGCCGAAAGCGCGATGCAAATGGCAATAGAACGGCCGCGTGCGCAGGCCGCGCGTTGAACTGCGATACATGCTGTCTCCCTGACTTTGTCACTGCTCGAACGGCAGCACTTTTCATACCGGAACCCAGCGCTTCGGTCCGGGCAATCGCTAGTCCGCTGAATCATTTACCGATACAAAACCGGCTGAAGATCACGCCGAGCAAGTCATCGGCGGACACCTCGCCGGTTATTTCCCCGATCGAGTTACCGGCCAACCGCAATTCCTCCGCAAACAGGTCGAGTTGCGAATCGGTTTGCGCCGCATGGTGTGCGGCGAGCGCCAGGTGATCGCGCGCGATTGCGAGTGCCCGCAAATGGCGTTCGCGTGCCAAAAACACAGATTCGCCAGAAGTTTCTTGCTCCCACCCCGCGACGCGCTTCAGTTCGTTGCGCAATAAGTCGACACCGACGCCGGTCTTGGCCGACAAGTACACCCGCTCGCCGTCGACACGCGCCGCGGCGCGCACCAAGTCGATCTTGTTGACGACGGTCAGCAGGGGTACGCCTCTGCCGGTGCGCTCGGTGACGCGCTCGAGCACGGCCGCATCGTCTGCTGACGATGTCGCATCGACCAAGTGCACCACGACATCCGCACGTTCGATCTCCGCCCATGTGCGGGCAATGCCCAGCCGCTCGACTTCATCGGTCGCCTCGCGCAACCCTGCCGTGTCGATCACGTTCAGCGGGATGCCGTCGACGTCAATCTGCTGCGCTATGCGGTCGCGCGTGGTGCCGGGAATCGCCGTGACGATCGCGATATCGGCGCCGGCCAGTGCGTTCATCACACTCGACTTGCCGACGTTCGGCGCGCCGACCAGCACGACGTTCAGCCCATCGCGCAGCAGTGCGCCTTGCCGCGCCTGCTTCAATAGCTGATCCAGATCGCCGCGAATACGCGCCAGCCGCCCGTTCGCGTCCGACTGCTGCAGAAAGTCGAGCTCTTCTTCCGGAAAGTCGAGCGTCGCCTCCACCAGCATGCGCAACTCAATCAACGCCGACGTCAGTGCGTGCGCTCGCCGCGAGAACTCGCCGGCCAGCGATCTCACAGCGGCACGCGCTGCGACCTCGGTCGTCGCATCGATCAGATCGGCCACCGCCTCGGCCTGCGCAAGGTCGAGCCGGTCGTTTAGGAACGCGCGCTGCGTGAATTCGCCCGGCTCCGCAATACGCAGTCCGATCGCGCGTCCGGCCTGCAGACAGCGCGCAAGCAGCATGCGCAGCACGACCGGCCCGCCATGGCCCTGCAACTCGAGCACGTTCTCGCCCGTGTACGAATGCGGCGCCGGAAAGTACAGCGCGATACCACGGTCAATCTCGGCGCCGTCGTCCGCAAGAAACTCGGCGTACAGCGCGCAGCGTGGCAGCAGCTCAGTTGCGCGCGCGCCTAGGATCGCTTCAACGATGGGCGCTATAGACGCGCCGGAAACGCGAACGATGCCAATGCCGCCGCGGCCCGGCCCGGTGGCAATCGCAACGATCGGATCAGCCGCCGCGGTGTTGACCATCGAGCGCGAGTTTACGTTCGCCACAGGCGCAAAATGATCATTCGATGCACGAAGATGATCCATTGACTCGATACGGCCCGCCGCTGGCGAGCGTCATCCTTGCGGTGGTGCTGTCGGTCCTGGTCGCGGCGATGATGGCAGGCCAGATTGAGGGCGAGTATCAAACGCGTGCGCTGGTTTACGCCGGCTTCGTGCTGTGGGTGCTGTTTGGCGCCGTGGTCGTGTTCGTTATCGCACACCGCGGCGAAGCCGGGACGACTATCAATGGTGCGCGTCCTGCTCTGGATCGCCAGCATCTGGCTCTGGCCGATATTTCTGCTGCTACGCCGTCGCCCAACCAACGGCGGCTAGCCCTGCCGCTTCGCGTTTGCGATTTTCTTCGTCACGTACCACTGCTGCGCAATCGACAAGATGTTGTTGGTCAGCCAATACAGCACCAGGCCGGCCGGGAAGAAAAAGAACATCACGCCGAAGATCAACGGCATCAACATCATCACGCGCGCCTGCACCGGATCGGGTGGCGTTGGATTCAGTTTGTATTGAATCCACATCGTCCCCATCATCAGCAGCGGCAAAATGAGCCACGAATCGGGCGTCGACAGATCCTGTACCCACAGGATCCACGGCGCGTTACGCATTTCGACACTTGCCAGCAGCACCCAATAAAGCGCGATAAAAACAGGGATCTGCACCAGGATCGGCAGACAGCCGCCCAGCGGGTTGATTTTTTCGGTCTTGTACAGCTCCATCATCGCGACGTTCATCTTCTGCTTATCGTCGCCATACTGTTCGCGCAGTTTCATCAGGCGCGGCGAGACTTCCTTCATTTTGGCCATCGACTTGTAGCTCGCCGCCGACAGCGGATAGAACACTGCCTTGATCAGCACCGTTAACAAGACAATCGCCCAACCCCAATTGCCGACGAGGCCGTGCAGAAACGCGAGCAGTAGGTAAATCGGCTTCGCCAGAACGGTCAGCCAACCGTAGTCGACGACGAGGTCAAGACCCGGCGCGATCTTGGCCAGTGCTTCCTGATCCTGCGGGCCCACGTACAGCGTCGACTGCGAAGTCGCCGTTGCATTCGGCGCCAGCGCCGGCAGCGCAACGATGCTGCCGATCGAATACAGATTCTTGTCGACAGTGCGGGCGTAGTACTCCCGTGACACGCCTGAGGGCGGCACCCACGCCGACACGAAGTAATGCTGAATCATTCCGATCCAGCCGTTGTCGGAGCCTTTGGGCAATTGAACCTTGTTCTTCTCGATCTCCGAGAACTCGATCTTTCGAAATTTCTCCTGCTCGGTAAATATCGCCGGCCCGGTGTACACGTAGTAAAGCGACGACTCCCCATCGGGCTTGTTGCCGTCGCGCGTCAGCTGCACATACACCGACGGCGCCAGCGGCTTGTCCGTCAGGTTGATGATTTCGTGCTTGACGTCGGCGTCGTAACGCCCGCGGTGAAAGGTATACGTCTTGATCACACGCACACCGCCGCTCTCGGCGCTGAAGCGAACGGCGACTTGATCCTGTCCGGCTTTGAGCGCTGTGGGCCCGTCGATGGCTTTAAACGGCGTTCGATGATTCGGAAAATCGCCGCCGACGATTCCGCTCTGCGCGACATAGACCCGATTAGGCCCGACATCGAGCAGCACCGTGGTGGCCTTCGGTTCGTGCCGCCTGCCCGTGACAAGGCCGATCAATCCGCTCGCTGTCCAGTCAGGCGCGACTGCCTGCCCAAGCAGTTCGACGTGCGACACAACCGCACCCAGCGGATCGATCGATGCACGAAGTAAGTCGGTCTCGACCACAACCGGTGGCGACTTGCCCGCGGCGGGCGGCGCGTCGGTCGGTGTGGCAGACGGAACCGCAGACGGTGTGGCGGCTTGCGGTACAGGTACGCCATCCGGCACTCGATTCGCCGTCGCCGGCGCCGGAGGCGCTGCCGATCCCTGCTGCGCCGGTACGGTCTGCGATACCGGCGCAGGGCCAAACATCGGAGCACGGCCGTTATAAATCTGCCAGCGATCCCACAGCATGAACAGCGAGAAGCCGAAAATCACCAACAGGATCGTGCGCTGGATATCAGTGCTCATGACCGGACTTGATTGAGGTAAGAGAAAGGGCCGCGCGGTTATCAATGTGATTGTTCGGATGACACCAGCAACGCCAGCTAAATTGTGGGGACACCGGATCGACACCGCCCGCACCGTAAGGGTGGCAGCGCGCCAGTCGGGCGAGCGTCATCCAGCCCCCGCGCAGCGCGCCGTGACGTTCGATCGCCTGCATCGAGTATTCCGAGCACGTCGGCCAATAGCGGCACGCATTCCCCATCCAGGGAGAAAGCAAGAAGCGATAGCCGCGAATCGCAGCGATCAATATCGTTTTGATCATCTGAACAGCATTCTCAATTCGCCGGGCTCGCAGCGAGCCGCCCCGCAAGGCGCGTCAGCGCTTCCTGCAACAGGCTATCGGCGTCGGCTCGAACCTGGCGCCGCCATGCCCTCATTGCAAGGGGCACGCCGCGCTCATCAACCAGCGGCGCCCTGAGCCGTAGCGCGATGTCTATGCGCGCCGCAGCCTGTGCCGCACAATTCTCGAAAGCATCGGCGTAGTGCCGGCAAGCCTCTCGCACGATGCGCTTGACGAGCGTGCGGTCGACCGAGCGTCGTGCGTTGCGCTTTCCGACCGTCACGCCAAAGCGCACGCTTCCCGCTGCATTATCAGTTGACCCCGTCGTAACCCACGCCGCATTTATCGACAACATTTGCCGCTCGGCACGAATCGATCGCTCGCGCGGCGCTCGTAGAAGAGCCGAGAACTCGGCGGGCGTTTTGAGCCGGCGTAACGAAGCAAAGCCATAGCGATTGACACCAGCGGCCACCTTTAATCCCACCGCGGCCATTGCGAGCCGCCAGTGCGCTCTCGTTAAAAAATCGCCAGCTGCCTCAAATTCCCAGGCGCTGCCGGCCTTTGGCGCGACGCGCGGCGATGACGGCGCGACCACCTCGCGACCTCATACGCACCAGAAACCCATGCGTGCGAGCGCGCTTGACCTTAGAGGGCTGATATGTTCGTTTGGTGGCCATCACACACTTTCTACGTACTTTTCGTGCAGCCCGCCATTAGACGCGATCCTGCGACTTGCTGCAAACCAGCCTTTTGCGAGTGCTAAGGTGCCGCGGAGGCCGCTCATTGCGGCGCAACCGAATTTGATTCACCACAAATGCGATTTACTGTGGATAACTCGATGCGGCTTGAGTAGAATTCAGCCTTCACCAGTGAGTGTGTTCTGCGTCTGATTTGCGGTTCTCTGCACGCAGAAAACGCAGCTACTGGGCGGGGCGAAAGCAAGCACTTTCGCAGACCAATAAAAAGCTAGCCGCGGGGCCGCTAAGTTAATGACGCATCTTTGGAACGATTGCTCGCGGCTTCTCGAAAGCGAGCTCACACCGCAACAGTTTTCCGCCTGGATCAAGCCGCTTAAGGCACTCGAGTTCGATGAATCGACCGCTACCTTGACGATCTGCGCACCTAATCGTCTAAAGCTCGACGCGATCCGTTCGCAGTTTTCGGAGCAGATCGCGGGCGCGGTGTCACGCGTCATGCAGCGTCCGATCTCGATTGTGTTTGCAATCGAAGGCGGCGGTTATGCGGATACGTCGGGTGTGCGTTTTCCTTTGAACGGCGCCGCGGGCGACGGCGCAACGGATACGTCCGATGCGCCACGTGCGGCGATGATCACGCCGGTATCTGTGACCAACGAACCGCTCGAGCGCGCGCGGCTCAACCCCAATTTGACGTTCGACACGTTTGTCACCGGTAAAGCCAATCAATTGGCGCGCGCAGCAGCAATGCAGGTCGCGGAAAATCCGGGCGGCTCATATAACCCGCTGTTTTTGTATGGTGGAGTGGGGCTCGGCAAGACACATCTGACGCATGCGGTCGGCAACGCAGTGATTGCGCGCGCGCGCGGCGCCAAGGTGCGTTACATCCATGCTGAGCAGTACGTCAGCGACGTGGTGCGCGCCTACCAGCGCAAGGCGTTCGACGATTTCAAGCGTTACTACCATTCGCTCGATCTGCTGTTGATCGACGATATTCAGTTTTTCGCAGGCAAGGCGCGGACGCAGGAAGAGTTCTTCTATGCGTTCGAAGCCCTGGTTGCCGGCCGCAAGCAAATCATCATCACCAGCGATACGTATCCGAAGGAGTTGAAGGATATGGAGGATCGGCTGGTATCGCGCTTCACATCGGGACTGACCGTCGCGATCGAGCCGCCGGAGCTGGAAATGCGCGTCGCGATTCTGCTGAAGAAAGCCGAAACCGAAGGCGCGCAGATGAAAGAGGACGTTGCATTTTTCATCGCGAAGAACCTGCGCAGCAACGTGCGCGAGCTCGAAGGGGCGTTACGGAAGGTGATGGCGTTCTCGTCGTTCCACGGACGGATCATCACGGTCGACGTGGCGCGCGAGGCGCTGAAGGATCTGCTGTCGGCGTCGACCGCGCAGGTCACCGTCGAGCTGATCCAGAAAACCGTTGCCGATTACTACAAGATCAAGATCGCCGACATGTACAGCAAGCGCCGCCCAATCGCGATTGCGTTTCCACGACAGGTCGCGATGTACCTGGCCAAGGAGCTGACGCAGAAAAGCCTGCCGGAGATCGGCGAGCTGTTTGGCGGCCGCGATCACACGACCGTGTTGCACGCGGTTCGCAAGATCACTGGCGAGCGTTCCAAGAATCCAGAAATGAACCACGCGCTGCATGTGCTCGAGCAGACGCTTAAGGGCTAGCAACCTGTGGACAGATGCTGCCGAGCTGTGGACAGAGGTGGACCGTTGAAGCGTTCTTGCAGGTACCCGATGAAGTTGTCCTTTTCGTCCACCGCGAGCACACACGGCAACAGAAGCCTTGTCAACAACGCAGCAGCAGCAGCAAGTGATTGATGCAATGGAGTTCGTTCGGTTTGTCCCCAGCACTGCGCTGCTTTACTACTAACTGTTACTAAGAAGAGTTATGAAAAGGATATAAAGAGAATGCAACTCGTCAAAGCCAATCGTGATGCGTTGCTAAAACCGCTGCAAGTTGTCAGCGGTATCGTCGAACGCCGACAAACGCTGCCAATCCTTGCGAACATCCTGGTGCGCAAGGAGGGCAGCAAAGTGTCGTTCACCGCGACCGACTCTGGAAATTCAAATCCAGACGAGCGCCGACATTGGAACCGGCAACGACACCGCCGCCACGACGATCGCGGCCCGTAAGCTGGTCGATATCCTGCGAGCTCTGCCCGACGCCGACGTGCAGTTATCGTTGACCAACAAGAAAATGGCGGTTGCCAGCGGCAAGAGCCGGTTTAACCTGCAAACACTGGCGGCCGAAGAATTTCCGACAGTGGCGCAAGCGGAGTACGCCGCCGATTTTTCTCTGCCCGCGGCGACGTTGAAGTACCTGCTTGGCATGGTGCACTTCGCGATGGCGCAGCAGGACATTCGCTACTACCTGAACGGCATGCTGCTGGTGGTCGACGGCACGACGGTGCGCGCGGTCGCCACCGACGGCCATCGGCTCGCACTGGCCGAAGTGACGAAGAGCGAATCGTCGAACAAGATCGAAGCCATTGTGCCGCGCAAGACGATCCTCGAGCTCTCGCGGCTGTTGCCTGATTCGGATGACCCGGTGCGGGTGCAGATGGCGGCGAATCAGGCGAAGTTCAGCTTCGGCGACATCGAGCTGATTTCCAAGCTGGTCGAAGGCAAGTTTCCGGATTACCAGCGGGTCGTACCGGCCGCCAATACCAAGGTGTTTGCGATCAACCGCGAAGACCTGATGCACGCGCTGCAGCGTGCCGCGATTCTGACGACCGACAAGTTCAAGGGCGTGCGGATGCTGCTGGGCGTCGGCACCCTGAAGATCAATTCGACCAACGCCGATCAGGAAGACGCGCAGGAAGAATTAGAGATCGGCTACGAGGGCGATGCTCTTGATATTGGCTTCAACGTCAACTATCTATTGGATGTGCTCGCCAATTTGAAGAACGACCAGATCAGCTTTTCGCTTGGCGACTCCCTCGGCAGCGCACTGATCACGATGCCGAATTCCGACAAGTTCAAGTACGTCGTGATGCCGATGCGCATCTAACGAGCTATTACCGATGTCAGCCGTTCCAGATCAACCGATGAACCAGCCGCAGCCTGACGGGCGCGCGGACTATGGCGTCAGCAGCATCCAGATCCTCGAGGGACTGGAGGCGGTACGCAAACGTCCGGGGATGTACATCGGTGATACACACGATGGCACCGGGCTGCACCACATGGTGTTCGAGGTGGTCGACAACTCGGTCGACGAGGCGCTCGCTGGGCATTGCGATGACATCATCGTCACGATTCACACCGACAACTCGATCTCGGTCGTTGACAACGGTCGCGGCATTCCGACCGGGATCAAATTCGACGACAAGCACGAGCCGAAGCGCTCCGCAGCGGAGATCGCGCTGACCGAGCTGCACGCGGGAGGCAAGTTCAACCAGAACAGCTACAAGGTTTCTGGCGGGCTGCACGGCGTCGGCGTCTCGTGCGTCAATGCACTTTCCGAATGGCTGCGGCTAACGATCCGGCGTGGCGGCCACATGCACTACCTCGAGTTTCGGCGCGGCGACGTGCAGGATCGCATCGTGCAGACGACGCCGACCGAATTAGGACTCGTGGAAGCGTCGCCGATGAAAGTCACCGGTCCGACCGACCGACGTGGCACCGAAGTTCATTTTCTGCCCGACAGTCAGATCTTTACCGACATCGACTTTCACTACGACGTGTTGTCGAAGCGGCTGCGCGAACTCTCGTTTCTGAACAACGGCGTCCACATCAAGCTGATCGACCAACGCAACGCCAAGGAAGAAGACTTCGCATTTTCCGGAGGCGTCAAAGGCTTCGTGCAGTACATCAACAAATCGAAAACGGTGCTGCACCCGAACGTGTTCTACGTCAGCACCGAATCGAGCGCGGGCGGCACGCCGGTTGGCGTCGAAGTCGCGATGCAGTGGAACGACGGCTACAACGAAAGCCTGCTCGCGTTTACCAACAATATTCCGCAGCGCGACGGCGGCACGCACATCACCGGCCTGCGCGCGGCGATGACGCGGGTGCTGAACAACTACATCAAGAGTCACGAGTTCGACAAGAAGGCGAAAGTCGAAACCACCGGCGACGATATGCGCGAAGGGCTCGCGTGCGTGTTGTCGGTCAAGGTGCCGGAGCCGAAATTCAGCTCGCAGACGAAGGACAAGCTGGTGTCGTCAGAGGTGCGCCCCGCGGTTGAAGACGCGATCGGGCGCGCGCTCGAAAGCTATCTGCTCGAGCGCCCCGCAGACGCCAAGATTATCTGCAGCAAGATCGTCGATGCCGCGCGTGCGCGAGAAGCGGCGCGCAAGGCGCGCGAGATGACACGGCGCAAAGGCGTGCTCGACGGAGTTGGGTTGCCCGGAAAATTGGCCGACTGCCAGGAGCGCGATCCTGCGAAATCGGAGCTCTACATCGTCGAAGGCGATTCAGCCGGTGGCTCTGCCAAGCAGGGGCGCGATCGCAAATTCCAGGCCGTGCTGCCGTTGCGCGGCAAAGTGCTGAACGTCGAAAAGGCGCGCTTCGACAAACTGATCTCATCCGAGCAGATCGCGACGTTGATCACTGCGCTCGGCACCGGCATCGGCGCGCCCGACACACCCGATGGTTTCAACCTCGACAAGCTGCGCTATCACCGCATCATCATCATGACCGACGCCGACGTCGACGGCGCGCACATCCGCACGCTGCTGCTGACTCTGTTCTATCGGCAGATGCCGCTGCTGGTCGAGCACGGGCACATCTACATCGCGCAGCCGCCGCTGTACCGGATCAAGCACGGCAAGGACGAGCGCTACATCAAGGACGATCACGAGCTCGCGCAATACATCGTGACGCTGGCGTTGAAAGACGCGAAGCTGATTCCTGCCGAAGGCGCCGCGCCGATTGAAGGCGAAGCGCTCGAAGCGCTGGCACGTCAGTATCTGGTGGCCAATGCCGTGATCGATCGCCTGGCCCGCGTGATGGACCGCCCCGCGCTTCAATCGCTGTTGGCCGGCACCGAGCTTGATCTGGACGATGCCGCCAGTGCTGAGGCATCAGCGTTGCGCTTGACCGCTGCGCTCGGCAACTCGACAGTGCATGTGTACGCACAACACGACTCAGTTACCGACAAGCACCGGCTTCGCATCGAGCGCCGTCATCACGGCAATGTGAAGCTGAGTGCGATCGATGCCGACTTCGTGCACGGGGCAGACTATGCGACGCTGTCGGCGGCCGCTCGCACGTTTAAAGGAATGCTTGGGACCGGCGCGCGCATCGTGCGCGGCGTCGGCGACAAGGAAAAGCAGGCAACCGTGACCAGCTTTGCGGAGGCCGTCGACTGGCTGATGCGTGAAGCTGAAGGCGGGGTGACACGTCAGCGCTACAAAGGTCTCGGCGAGATGAACCCATCGCAGTTGTGGGAAACGACGATGGATCCCGCAGTACGCCGCATGCTCAAAGTGCAGATCGACGACGCGATCGGCGCCGATCAGATATTCACCACGCTAATGGGCGACGAGGTCGAGCCGCGCCGACAATTCATCGAGTCCAATGCGCTCGCGGCCGGCAATATCGACGTCTGACAACGCAGTAGGTGCACGTAGTTGGAGTTAGCAAGGTGCCGACCCTTCTGGGTTGGAGCGACATGCAAGTTTGGTAACGTTGCGCCCGGAAGCGTTGACAAACACAATGGCGACGTCGAGCACGCAGCAACCTGTTCTTGCGACACTGATTCCCGGCGATGGAATCGGTCCGGAAATTTCCGCGGCAGTCGTCCAAATTCTCGACGCGCTGGGAAAGCCGTTTATCTGGGAAACGCAGGAAGGCGGCATGGCTGCCGCGCAGAAGCACGGCGATCCGCTGCCGGCTGCGCTGCTCGACAGCATCCGCCGCACCAAGCTCGCACTCAAGGGCCCGTTGACGACGCCGATCGGTGGCGGATTCCGCTCGGTCAATGTGCGGCTGCGCGAGGAGTTCAAGCTCTACGCGAACCTGCGGCCGGCACGCACGCTGATTCCCGGCGGCCGTTACGACGACATCGACCTCGTGCTGGTGCGCGAAAACCTCGAGGGACTTTACGTCGGGTTCGAGCATTTCATCCCGATCGACGGCGACCCGCACGCGGTCGCCATTTCCTCAGGCGTCAACACACGCGCCGGCTCGCGCCGCATTGCCGAGTTCGCATTCGATTACGCAGTGAAAAACGGGCGCAAGAAAGTCACGATCGTCCACAAGGCCAACGTGCTCAAGGCGCTGACGGGCGTCTTTCTCGAGACCGCGCTTGACGTGGCCAAGAAGTACGAAGGCAAAGTCACGGTCGACGATCGCATCGTCGATGCATGTGCGATGCAACTGGTGCTCAAGCCGTGGCAGTTCGACATGATTGTTACGACCAACCTGTTCGGCGACATTTTGTCCGACGAGATCGCCGGGCTGGTCGGGGGGCTTGGCATGGCGCCAGGCGCCAACATCGGCGAGCATGCGGCGATTTTCGAAGCGGTGCATGGATCGGCGCCCGACATCGCGGGCAAAGGCATTGCCAACCCGCTCGCGCTGCTGCTGGCCGCCGCGTTGATGATCGATCACGTCGGCAAGCACGACATGGCGCGCCGATTGCGCACAGCCATCGATACTGTGTTGCGCGATGACGGTGTCCGCACCGGTGACCTCGGCGGCAAGGCATCGACCACCGATATCACCCGCGCCATCGTCAAGCGACTGACGTAATTCGCGCCGGCTCCTCCAGCGGAACGGCGCGAGTGCGCTCCGAGTCGCAACCTATCTTCTCAGTACAACCCGGGAAGTTTCGATGACCGCAGCCCAACTCCTCGTCAAATGCCTCGAAAACGAAGGCGTCGAGTACATGTTCGGAGTTCCCGGTGAAGAGAACATCGACGTCATGGACGCCTTGCTCGACAGTCCGATCAAGTTCGTCACGACGCGTCACGAACAAGGCGCGGCCTTCATGGCCGACGTTTATGGGCGGTTGACCGGAAAGGCCGGCGTCTGCCTGGCGACCCTGGGGCCGGGTGCGACCAATCTAATCACCGGTGTGGCCGACGCCAACATGGATCGCGCGCCACTGGTTGCAATCGCTGGCCAAGGATCGACCGCGAGGCTGCACAAGGAAAGCCATCAGATTCTCGACCTGGTCAGCATGTTCAAGCCGATCACCAAGTACAGCACGCAGGTGCTGACGCCAGACATCGTTCCCGAGATCGTGCGCAAGGCGTTCAAGGTCGCGCAGACCGAGAAGCCCGGCTGCTGCTTCATCGACTTTCCCGAGAACATCGCCGAGATGAAGGTCGAGGGCAAGCCGATCGACGTGCAGTCGGCGTACAACCCGACGCCTCCCGACAAGAAGATCGAGCAAGCCGCACAGTTGATCGGCAAGGCGAAGTTTCCGATCGTGCTGGCCGGCAACGGCGTCGTCCGGCAAGGCGCAGCGGAATCGTTGCGCAGTTTCGTCAACCTGCTGCGCCTTCCGGTCGCCAATACCTTCATGGCGAAGGGCCTGATTCCGTTTTCGAACGAGCTCTTCCTTGGGACGATCGGGCTCAAGGCGCGCGATATCCCGTGGTTCGCATTCGAAAAAGCCGACTGCGTGATCTGCGTCGGTTACGACATGGTCGAGTACCACCCCGACATGTGGAATCCGAACGCCGACAAGACGATCATCCACATCGATGCGCAGCCGGCCGAAGTCGACGCCTGCTACAAGGTCGCGACCGGCCTGTTGGGCGACATCGGCGAGAGCCTGCGTGGCATCGCGCTGCGAACCAAGCCGCGCGCCGACAATCCCTTCAAGGCGATTCGCAAGGCGGTCATTGACGACCGCGCGCAGTACGCCGACGATCAGGGGTTCCCGGTCAAGCCGCAGAAGATTTTGTGGGACCTGCGGCAGGCGCTCGGACCTTCGGACATCGTCATTTCCGATGTCGGCGCGCACAAGATGTGGACCTCGCGCATGTACAAGGCGGAGGAGCCGAACACCTGCATTATCTCGAACGGCTTTGCTTCGATGGGCATCGGCGTGCCCGGCGCGCTGGCGGCCAAGCTCGCGTACCCGGATCGAAAGGTCGTCACCGTAACGGGCGACGCGGGATTCCTGATGAACTCGCAGGAGATCGAGACCGCGCTGCGGATGAAGACACCGTTCGTGATCCTGATCTGGAACGATTCCGAGTACGGGCTCATCACGTGGCATCAGTTGCGGCACTTCGGGCGCCCAAGCCATATCGAGTTCAAGAATCCGGACTTCGTCAAGTACGCCGAAAGCTTCGGCGCCAAAGGCTATCGCGTCGAGAAGACGGCAGACCTGTTGCCGACGTTAAGAAGGCGCTCGCCGACGACGTGGTGGCGATCATCGATTGCCCGGTGGACTACTCAGAAAACATGAAGCTGACAGCGCGGCTGAAAGATCTGAAGTCGCCGCTGTAGACAACTGGAGAGGCGTCGTGAAAGTCAGAGCTGCCGTACTCGAAGCAATGGGCGCTGCTCATCCCTATGCTGAGTCGAAACCGCTGAAAATTGAAGAACTCGATCTCGACCCGCCGGGACCCGGCGAAATTCTGGTGCGCATCAAGGCGGCGGGCTTATGCCACTCGGATCTGTCGGTCATCAATGGTGACCGGCCACGGCCGATGCCGATGGCGATCGGTCATGAAGCGGCTGGCATCGTCGAAGAACTCGGATCCGGCGTCACCGACTTGAAGGTCGGCGATCACGTCGTGCTGGTCTTCGTTCCGAGCTGCGGCCATTGCAATCCGTGCGCCGAAGGACGGCCGGCCTTGTGCGAACCAGGCGCAGCGGCGAACGGCGCCGGCACGTTGCTGACTGGCGCACGTCGGCTCAAGCGCAACGGCCAACCGATCAACCATCATCTGGGCTGCTCGGCGTTCGCAACGCACGCGACGATCTCGCGTCACTCGGCGATCAAGATCGACGCTGACCTTCCGTTCGAACAAGCGGCGCTTTTTGGATGCGCGGTGCTGACCGGAGTCGGTGCGGTCGTGAACACTGCGCACGTTCGAGCCGGTAGCACGGTTGCAGTTATCGGACTCGGCGGCGTCGGCCTGGCGTCGGTGCTCGGCGCGGTGGCAGCTGGGGCACGGCAGGTCGTCGCCATCGACTTGTCAGATGAAAAGCTCGCTCTCGCGAAATCGCTCGGCGCGACGCACATGTTCAACGCCGGCGCCGCCGATTGCGCGGAGAAGGTGCGCGAGGTCACGCGCGGCGGTGTCGATACCGCGATCGAAATGGCAGGCTCGACGCGTGCGTTCGACCTCGCGTACAAGATCACGCGGCGCGGCGGTACCACTGTCACTGCCGGACTGCCTCCACCGAATGCGACTTGGCCGATGCCTGCGGTCAACCTCGTCGCCGAGGAGCGCACCATCAGCGGCAGCTACATCGGAACCTGTGTGCCGCTGCGCGACATTCCGCGCTTCGTCGATCTTTTTCGCGGCGGCCGATTGCCGGTCGACCGCTTGATGACAGGCACCCTGCCGCTCGATGAGATCAATCGCGGCTTCGATCTGTTGCACGAAGGCAAAGCCGTACGGCAGGTCGTCGTTCTTTAAGAGGACCGTAATGGCTCAGCTCGATAAAGCAACGCCGAATGACTGGCTTGACCAGACCACGAAGCTGATGAAGTCGTGGAATGAACAGGGCCAGAACCTGTTCCAGACGTGGGCCGAAAACCTGCAGAAGCCGAGCCCAGCAAGTTTCTCGGCGGCCGGTGCAGTCCCCGACAGTTTGCAAGGGCCGTTGAGCCAGATGACGGAATTCTTCAACAAGTCGATGGAACAGTGGAGCGCACTTGCACAGTGGCCGAAAGACAAGGGTGGCCTCGACGCGAATGCGCTGAAGAAACTGTTCGATCCCGCCGAGTGGGGGCGCGCGGGGGCGGGAGGCTTCGACCTCGCGCTCGAGCATCTGACCGAGGGCCCGACCTACGCCACGCTGTGGGACCTCGACCGGAAGCTGCTCAACGCGCAGCGGCTTTCGCAGCAGCGATTACGCGATATCGCCGCGTACCAGGCGATCATGCAGGACGCGTGGCGCTCAGCCTCCGAACGCTTTTTCCGCGCTTTATCGGACGCGTCACGACCGCCGATCAGCAGCGCGCGCGAACTGCTGGACCTATGGGTCGCGACGGCGAACGAAACGCTGATCGGAATGCATCGCACGCCGAAGTTCCTCGAAGCCCAACGAAACGTGACGCGGTCGTCCGCCGAATACCGGCTGCAGGAAAGGCAAATCGCCGAAACCTTTTGCGAGGTGCATCACATTCCGACGCGCAGCGAAGTCGATGAACTGCAGAAGACGGTGGTGGAACTGAGGCGGCAGGTGCGCGCGCTGCAAGCGCAGCCTGACCGCGCGCCGGCGAAGCCGGCAGCACGGACCGCCAAGTCCGCTCGCAAGACCACGACAGCACGCCGCCGGAAAGGCAGTCGATGATCCCTCGCATCAAGTTCGATCCCCAGGAGGCGGCGCGCGAGTTTGCCGAGTTTCAGCGCAAACTCTTGCGCGGTTCCGAGCTGCTGTCGAAGGTCAAGGACCGCGACGTCGAGATCGGCAACACGCCGAAGACCCTCGTCTTCCAGACCGACAAGATCACGCTGCATCATTACAAGGCGACAGCGAAGACCACGCATCAAGACGCCGGTGCTGGTCACCTATGGTCTGGTCGGGCGCTTCACGATGGCCGACCTGCAGGAAGACCGCTCGCTGATCCGCAACCTGCTGGCGCAGGGCGTCGACGTTTATGTCGTTGACTGGGGCAACGTGAGTCGCGGAGACCGCTGGCTGACGCTCGACGATTACATCGACGGCTACCTGAACGACTGTGTCGACTTCATCCGATCGAGCCGCGGGATCGATCAGGTCACGCTGCTCGGCATCTGCGAAGGTGGCGTCTTTACGCTCTGCGTACGCCGCGCTTTATCCGCAGAAGATCAAGAATCTGATCTTGACGATCACGCCGGTGGATTTCCACGCCGACGGTGGCAAGGATCGGCCCAATCACGGATTCATCAGTCTGTGGACGCGCAGTATGAGCGGCGGAAGACATCGACCGGTTGATCGAAGCCAACGGCAATCTTCCTGGCGAGCTGATGAGCTTCGTGTTCTCGATGATGACCCCGCTCTCGAGCCTGACCAAATACAACGTCGGCCTTTATGACGTGATGGACGAAGAGAGCAAGCTTCTCAACTTTTTACGAATGGAAAAATGGCTGCAGGACCGGCCGCACCATCCGGGCGAAGCCGCCAAACAATGGCTAAAGGATCTCTACCAGGAGAATCGCCTCGTCAAAGGCACGTTCATGCTCAGCGGACGAAACGTCGACCTAAAAAAGTTGTCGATGCCGGTGCTCAACATCTACGCGCTCGACGATCACATCATTCCGCCGGCAAGCGCGCAGGCCTTGAAGAAATTTGTCAACCCGAAGCAATACAGCGAACTCGCGCTGCCGGGCGGTCACGTCGGCGTCTTCGTCAGCAGCAAGTCGCAGGGAATCGTCGGCAAGGAGTCGTCGACTGGCTGCGCAAGCGGTCATGATCCTCGGTTCGATCACCCGTTCTACTCGCAGGCGCTCCGAGTGAAGAACAAGATCGTGTCGGCGGACGAGGCACTCGCCATCGTTCGCGACGGGGACACGGTGGCGGTCTCGGGATTTGTCGGCAGCGGGACGCCGGACGAACTGATCGCGGCACTCGAGCGGCGGTTCCGCGAGACGGCCAGCCCCAAAGCATTGACGCTGGTTTTCGCCGCGGCGCCGGGCGACGGCAAAGACCGAGGTTTGAACCGGCTCGCGCACGATGGCCTAGTCAAGCGTGCGATCGGTGGCCACTGGTCACTGGTTCCAAAGCTTTCCGCCATGGCGGTGACCAACCGCATCGAGGCCTATAACCTGCCGCTTGGCATCATCAGTCACCTGTTTCGCGACATTGCGGCGCATCGCGCCGGCACTCTCAGCAAGGTGGGTTTGCGCACCTTCGTCGATCCGCGGTTCGAGGGCGCGAAGATCAACGCTTGCACGAGCGAAGATCTGGTGCGGCTGATGTCGATCGACGACGAAGAATGGTTGTTCTACAAGGCTTTCCCGATCACCGTTGCGCTGATTCGCGGCACGACCTCCGATGCCGCCGGCAATATCACGATGGAGCGCGAAGCGCTGACGCTGGACAATCTGGCGCTCGCGATGGCGGCCAAGAATTCCAATGGCTTCGTGATCGCACAGGTCGAGCGCATCGCGGCACCCGGCGCCCTTCATCCGCGCCATGTCATCGTTCCGGGTGTCTGGTCGACTGCGTTGTGATCGCGCAGCCAGATAATCACTGCCAGACCTATGGCACGACGTACAGCCCGGCGTTTTCCGGCGAGTTCAGCGTGCCGCTCGACTCGTTGAAGCCCGCTTGCCCATGACGAGCGCCGCTTCATCGCGCGGCGCTGCGCGTTCGAGCTGCCGATGGGCGGTGTCGTCAATCTCGGCATCGGCATGCCGGAGGGCGTCGCGACCGTCGCCAATGAGGAGCGCGTACTCGACTACGTGACACTGACCGCCGAGCCTGGCGTCATTGGCGGCGTTCCGCAAAGCGGTCTCGACTTCGGTGCCGCGGTCAACACCGACGCGGTCATCCAGCAAAGCCAGCAATTCGATTTCTACGATGGCGGCGGGCTCGACATGGCGTGTCTCGGGATGGCCGAGGTCGATGCCGACGGCCACGTCAACGTCAGTCGCTTCGGCCCGCGACTCGCCGGTGCGGGCGGCTTCATCAACATCAGCCAGAACGCGCGCCGCATTGTCTTCGCAGGTTCGTTCACCGCCGGCGGGCTTGAGGTCGCGATCGAGGATGCTTCGCTCCGGATCGTGCGCGAAGGTCGCAGCCAGAAATTCGTGCGCAAGGTCGAGCAGATCACGTTCAATGGCGCGTATGCCGCCGAGCAGGGACAGCCGGTCCTGTACGTGACCGAGCGCTGCGTGTTCAGAAGATCCGCACGCGGCATGGAACTGGTGGAAGTCGCGCCGGGCATCGACATCGAGCGCGACATCCTCGCGCACATGGGATTCGAGCCGATTGTCGATCGACCGGGCGCGATGGATCCGCGCATCTTTCGCAACGAACCGATGCACCTCGAGGAAACGCTGCTCGGGCTCGGCATGGCGCAGCGGATCACCTACGACGCAGAGCGCAACACGCTGTTCGCCAATTTCGAAGGTCTGCACATACGCACGCGCGATGATGTCGATCGCGTCCGTCGCACGATCGAAGACCGGGTGCAAGCAATCGGCCACAAGGTGGCGCTAATCGTCAACTACGACGGCTTCCAGATCGATCCGGTGGTTGCCGACACCTACGCGGCGATGATCCGCTATATGGACATGCATTACTACACGACCGCATCGCGCTATACGACCAGCGCCTTTTTGCGGTTGAAGCTCGGCGAGGCGCTCGCACGCCGCCGGGTAGCACCTCATATCTTCGAGACGCGAGATGAGGCTCAGGCCTTCGTCCATGCGGCGCGCGAGGACGCCGGTCGTGGCTGACGCCAAACGTGCTTCTGCACGACGACGAGGAGATGCCGACGAACCCGTGTTGCACTCAGTGCGCGGGCTGTCGATGCTTGGATTTCACAAAATTGCAGTCTGGGAGTGGGGATCTGAGAACGCTGGCCCGCCGGTGATGTGCGTACACGGGCTGACCCGGCAGGGACGTGACTTCGACGTTCTCGCGCGGCGCTTGGTCGCCGAAGGCCGGCGCGTGCTTTGTCCCGATTTACCGGGGCGCGGCCGCAGCGATTGGCTCGATGACCCACTGCATTACAACCTGCTCACGTACGCAAACGACATGAACACTGTTCTAGCGTGGGCGCACGCGACCGAAGTCGATTGGATCGGCACGTCGCTCGGCGGGATGGTCGGAATGATGCTGGCAGCGCAGAAATTCCAGCCGATCCGCCGCCTCGTTCTCAACGACGTCGGAGCTTACGTGCCATCGACAGCACTGCAGCGGATCGGCCGCTATCTTTCTGGCGGACCAATGAGCTTCGATACGCTGGAGGAAGCCGAGTTGCGCATCCGAGAGACACTTGCACCCTTTGGCGACCTTAACGATCGCGAATGGCGACATCTGACAGTGCACTCCTTCAAACGAGACGATGAGACATCGAAATGGATCGCTCATCATGATCCAGCCATTGCGAGGACATACCGGCAGTGGCAATTCGTCAGCGTCGACCTGTGGAAATTCTGGCGGGCGATCACGTGTCCCGTGCTGGTTCTGCGCGGAGCCGACTCGGATTTCCTGCTGCCGAGCATCGTGACGCGCATGCAGTCGTCCGGGCCGCCGACCGAGGCGGTAGAGCTCGAAGGAAGCGGGCATGTCCCCACGCTGATGCGCGAACATCACATCGCGCCGATTCTCGATTTTCTGGTTCGCGCCGCGCCAACTCGTCGGGCGGGCGGTGCACGCACGGAATCACTTGTGAGAGCATGATCAGCATTACGCTAACTGCAACTGTCACGATGTTCACCACGTTTATCTCAAATAGGGGTTACTCATGAAGTTACTGGCTGTCGCGCTTGCCGCTCTGCAACTGCTTCCCTCGGTCGCCCTTGCGCAGGGCGCTCCCGCGTTAGACGGGCGCCTGAAGAAGATTCAGGAGACTAAGTCGATCGCGATCGCCCACCGGACCGACGCGGCGCCATTCTCATTTGAAGACGACAAGAAGCAGGCCAACCGGATACACCGTCGACATATGCCGGCGTGTGGCGGGCGCGATTGAGCGCCAGCTTGGACTGAGCGAACTGAAGATCAAATGGGTACCCGTGACTGTGCAGAATCGGTTCGATGTCCTCGCCAAGGGGCAGGCGGATATGGAGTGTGGCTCGAGCACGGTAACGCTGAGCCGCATGAAGCTCGTGGACTTTTCGAGCCTCACTTTCGTTGACGGTACGGGTCTGCTTGTCAAAGCGAGCGCGGGTGTCAGCGGTCTGGGTGACCTTGGGGGCAAGAAAATCGGCGTGATCGGCGGAACCAGTAACGAGCGCGCTCTGAACGAAGCGTCTCAAGCGCCGTGTACTCAACTCGACGGTGGTCCCTTTGAAATCCAGCGACGAGGGTCTCGCGCAGGTCGAAAGCGGCGCTATCGACGCATTCGCAAGCGATCGCGTGCTGCTGATGGCGCTTGCCGGCAAGTCCAAGGATCCCAAGGCACTCACGCTACTCACAGAAGGACTTTCACTACGAGCCGTATGCCATCGCGCTGCCACGCGGCGACTGGCAGATGCGATTGGCGGTCAACACCGCGCTGGCGCAGATCTATCGAAGCGGCGCAGTCGGCGAAATCTTCGGTCGCTGGTTTGGCGCACTCGGACGGCCCGGACCCTTGACCGAGGCTATGTTCCTGTTCGGGGCGCTGCCAGAGTAGCCAAATCGCTTGTACTGCTGCCTGAGTCTACTTCCGTTTCGGACGCCTAGCCGCCGGCGAATCGAACGACGCTTCAAATCCGCGCACCGTGAGCTCAAGTGTTTCGAGCAACGGTGCGTTGCCGAGCGCGTTCAGGCTAGACAACAGATAGCCGCGCGGCTCGGCCTTGTCGAAGGTCCATCGATGAACACTGGCTCCGCGTTCGTCCATCAAGACCACGGCAACGGTTCGCTTGGACGAGATTCTTGATGTCCGCGCCTGGTCCCACCATTCGTACCATTCGCGCGAACGCGTCACACCGCGCCGGATGATCAGCGTTCCGTACTGAACGACGCGCGATCGGCGTGGGCCGGTGGCCAAACGTGCTTCGGGAAAGATCACTTCGACTGCGCCGGTTTCACGCAGCCCCTCGATCTCGAGGCGAAAGCGCATATTGCCGAACGGCTCCCGCTCCGTGTCGCCCATGCGCAACCTCCAGGGTTTCGATTTCGCCGTTGACGTCGGTACCAATCACGAAACGCGTTCAATGCCTTCGTTCGCGAGTTCCAGGCACTCGATAAACACCTCGTTGCCCTTGGCATTCAGGTCGCTGGGGTCGTATTTGACGGGCCATGCGTTGGACACGACAAACCTCGCCCTGTCGTCTCCAGCCTCGCCCAACACCACGATTACGACGTTCTTGCGGTTCGTGCTGAGCTGACCCTGGACGATCTGTCGGTGCCATTCGAACAACTCGAGTGAATCGGTCACGCCCCGTTTGAGCGAAACGTTTCCGAATCGGGTGAGTCCGGAGAGCTTGCGTACGTGCAGGGGGTCGGCGCCCTCGCGATAGTCGATGACGTCGGTGGTCGTGGCGCCAATCGCGACTTCACTGAAGCTGGCTAGCTGGAGGCCATCGATTTCCAGCCGGAATCGAACATTCCGCAGCGGGTCCTGGCGTGCCATCGGTTACTCCGGTTCTAAGCAGCGGGCCGGGTCGATCACGGCGAGGCGACACCGCGCACGCATGAGAGTGGTGAGAATATCAACTTCCATGAAAAGCGCCGTAAAGTCACGTATGCGAATTCGGCAGTTGATCTTCGCCCTTACAGCGTGCGGCCTCGCGGCGGTCGTGTCGTCCGCGCGCGCACAGTCTGCCGAGCGGTTGCCGATCTTCGACGCCCACGTTCACTACAGCCACGACGCGTGGGAGATGGTGCCGCCGGACGTGGCCCTGAAGCTGGTGCGCGACGCGGGCGTCCGGCGCGTGCTGGTGTCGAGTTCCGACGACGACGGTCAACAGCGTCTGGTCAAACTTGCCCCTGACGTGTTCCTGCCGTCACTGCGGCCGTATCGGCAGCGCGGCGACCAGTCCGTCTGGGCACGTGACCCTACGGTCGTCGGCTACCTCGAAGAACGACTTGCCAAGTACCGCTATGTCGCGCTCGGCGAGTTCCATATTTACGGCGCCGACGTCGATCTGCCGGTCCCGCGCCGCATGATTGAGCTCGCGCGCAAGCACAAGCTGGTTCTGCATTCGCATTCGGATGCCGATGCCATCGACCGACAGTTCGCCCAGTGGCGCGAGGCACGCATCCTGTGGGCGCACGCCGGATTCGACTCGCCTGCCAACGTGCGCGCGATGCTGAAGAAGCATCGCAACTTGTGGTGTGACCTGGCGTTTCGCAGCGACCACGCGCCGAGCGGCCAACTCGATGCCGAGTGGCATGCGTTGATGCTGGAGTATCCCGATCGCTTCATGGTGGGCACCGACACGTTTACGCCGGAGCGCTGGCCCTTCATCGTCGAGCACGCACGGTGGTCACGCCAATGGCTGGCCGGACTTCCTCCCGCGGTGGCCGAGCGCATCGCCTACAAGAATGGCGAGGCCCTTTTCGCCGACGCCCTGCGCAAATGATCGGCCGGCGCTGCGCCCTAACGGCGACGGTCGTCTTGCTACTGCTCGCGCCGAGTCTTGCGATGGCGTGCGAGCCCACACCGATCGGTAAGGACGCGGCGCGCATCGATGGCCAGAACTTCGTGCTTGTCTGGCGTGTCGAGCCCGCGCCGCTGAGGCTCGGCGAGTTTTTCGCGGTCCTCGTCAGTGCGTGCGAGAGGAGCGCGCAACGCGTGTCCAGGCTCAAAATCGACGCGACCATGCCGGCGCACAACCACGGCATGAACTACCTGCCGACTATCACCGCTGACGGCAGCGGGACGTTCACGGCGCGCGGCCTGCTGCTGCATATGCCGGGACGCTGGGAGTTCGCGTTTGACGTCGCCAGCGAAGCGGCACGCGAACAGCTGCGCGCGAACGTCGACCTGAAGTAGCGGGCGTCATGCGGTTTGCGATCGTGATACCGGTTCTGTGCGCCGCCGCGTTCGCTGGCGCCATGACAGCGCTTGCAGCAGACGCCGCTCGCACGCGAGGATGTTCAACGCGTGCTGTCGTTCGGGCCGTGGCCGCCCGCGCCGACGGTGGATCCTGGCAATCGGGTTTCAGGCAATCCTGCGGCAATCGAACTCGGGCGCCAGCTGTTCTTCGACGCTCGTCTTTCCAGGGTGGGCTACATCGCCTGTGTAACGTGCCACCAACCGGATCGCGCATGGGGCGATGGCAAGGCGCGCGCGCACGGGCTGGCGGACGTCGATCGCAATACGCCGATGCTGGCGAATCTCCGGCTCCCAAGATGGTTTGGTTGGAGTGGGGCCAGCGACAGCCTGTGGATGGCCAGCCTGCGGCCGATCCTCGACTCTCGCGAACTCGACTCGACCCCGGCACACGTTCGTCATGTGTACGTGCGTGATCCGGATCTCGCGTGTTGGTACCGGCGTGCGTTTGGCCGAGCCGCGGACGATCCTCGGGACGACGACACAACAGTGCTCGTCAACAGCGGCAAAGCACTCGCTGCGTTCCAGGAAACGCTCGTCACCGGGCGCACGCCGTTCGATGACTACCGCGATGCGCTCGCGCGTGGCGATCGCCTAGCGGCGGCGAAGTATCCGGACTCCGCCGCGCGTGGGCTGATGATATTCATCGGTCGTG
Source organism: uncultured beta proteobacterium (assembly GCA_963807155.1). Classification (GTDB taxonomy): domain Bacteria; phylum Pseudomonadota; class Gammaproteobacteria; order Burkholderiales; family Burkholderiaceae_F; genus JACCZX01. Next base: position 57,198 of record CAWEAZ010000053.1, on the reverse strand, counting down.
GCAACTGCGTGCTCTGTCACAGCGGCCCGAACTTCAGCAACGCCGAATTTCATTCCACTGGCATTGGCCACTTCACGGCGCGCGGCCGCGCCGACGGAGGGCGGTTCGAAGGCATCGAAGCAGTGACGACCAACGCCTTCAATCTGCTCTCGAAGTTCAACGACGATGCGTCGCGCGCAAATGCCACGCATACGCGCAACGTGGTGCTCGCACCACGCAACTGGGGCGAGTTCCGCACGCCATCGCTGCGCAACGTAGCCGTGACCGCGCCCTACATGCATAACGGTGGACTCGCGACGTTGCGCGATGTGCTGCAGCACTACTCCGAGCTGGATGAAGAACGCCTGCACGCCGACGGCGAAAAGCTGTTGCGTGCGTTAAAGCTTTCGGACGCCGAGACCGAGGACCTGCTCGCCTTCCTCAACACGCTGACCGACAAGCACGGCGCCGATCGGCCGCGGCCAGTGCCGTTGTATGTGGACTGCGACGCCACTTTCTAGCGACCCGCAAACGTTCCGACACACACTGACAGAGCGCACGGACCGCGCAAACTCTCGTAAGAGGGATGTGATGAACTAGCGGCGGGAAGTGCTCCGCTTCGGTGACAGCTCGGCCAGCATGCGACGCGTCTGATCGACGATTCGGCCGTCGACCTTGTCGGCATTCAACTCCTTTAGCAGCGCTTCGAGCTCAGCACGCGCTTGTGCCGTCTGGCCCGCGTTGGCCAGCAGCACAGCGTGCGCATAGCGCCACACGGGGATGTCGCCGGAACGCATGGCCGACCGCGGAAAGAGCCAGTCGAAGGTGGCCAGGTGCGCATCGGGCGGCAGGATCGCAAGGAAGTTTGAACGATCATCGATCGCGAACAGGTACGGCTGGTAGGCCGCGCTCCACAGCCGATACCGAAGCGAATCGGTCATCGCTTCGCCCGCGAGCCGCATATCGTTGGCCACGATGACCGCGTAAGGGACGAACTTCGCACGCGACAGGCTGCCGCCGAATTGCATCGAACGGACGAACTCGCGCTCGCGACCGCTTGCGACCGCCCTCTCGAAGTGCTGGCGCGCTTCCGCGTCGCGATCGCGAAGCCACAGATGTTGGCCCCACATCGCGTGGGCATAGACATTGTCCGGCTCCTCTTTGACCGACCGCTGGAACTGCGCCGCAGGGTCACCCGCGGTGGCTCCTTCACGTGCCAACAGATAGTCCGCCCAGCCCAGATGCGCGAACAGATCCGCCGCGCGCTGCCCGGTCGCGTTGGGTAGGGCGGCCACCAGCACCGGCTGCACGCGCTTGACGATATCGGCGAAGGTCTGCTCGCCGACGCGCACGCGGATGTCGCGCAGCCAGCGCATGCCGCAGTGCTCGCGCGCCCGATGCACCGCTGCATCCGACGGATAGCGCGCGACCAGTTCGTCGAAGCGGTTCCACGCCGCTGCATGGGAGCCCGACGATGCACAGCTCCGCGGCTGATGCGGTCTCGCGGTGCTGTTTGCTCGTGCTGCGCTCGCTCGGCCACGCGCTGTTGCCACACGTAGGCGAACGCGCCAGCACCCATCGCCGCGATGACGGTGAGGCCAATCACCGTCAGCAGCAGCGGCCGGAGGCCGCGATTGCCCATCTGAGTGACCGCCGCCAATGTTTCGGCGACCAGCTCACCCTGCGGTTGCAGCAGAGTAACGGCCTTCAGATAGGGCGGGATCGACGCCATCGGGGTCGGTGCGACGACCACCGGCAACACGCGACCGCGTGGATGGCGCCAGCGTTGCTGCGCGAGATTCAGCTCGGCGAGTGCGTAGCTGCCGGCCGCGACCGACTCCGGCGAGACGAGAAAGATGAACACGTCGCAGTCGGCAATCGCTTCGCGCAACTCGGCGTCGAAAGGCTGGCCCGGTTCGAGTTCGTGGCGGTCGACGAAGCAGTGATGGCCTTCGGCGTCCAGCGCAAGCTGCAACCGCTCGCACAGGTCTCGGTACTTCGACGAATATGAGATGAAGATGTCCATCGGCCAGCGCTCGATAGTAAAACGCGAGCCGGTATTCAACCTACCGGTGACAAACTATCCTACGGTCTAGGGTGAACATGATCTGCGCGAACTGTAGGATGGTTATAGCGCCGGGCGCTGACATCTGCGGCGCCTGCGGGAAACCGCAGCCGGACGTGCAGCCGACCCGCAGGCACGAATCGCCGGAACCCGAGCGCCGGCAACTGACCGTCATGTTTTGCGATCTGGTGGGGTCAACGGCGCTGGCGCAACAACTCGACCTCGAGGATCTGCGTGACGTCATCCGCGATTTTCAGGATCGCACAAGAGAGGTCCTTGTTCGCTATGAAGGCGTTGTCGCCCGCTACGAGGGCGATGGCGTGCTTGCGTATTTCGGTTACCCGGAGGCGCATGAAGACGACGCGGTCCGCGCGATTCATGCCGGTCTCGGCATCATCGAGGCGCTCGCTTCGGACAACGTAAGAACGGCATTGCCCAAGCGGCGCTTGCGCGTCCGGATCGGAATTGCAACGGGACTTGTAGTCGTGGGTGACTTGGTGGGAGAAGGACCCTCCCAGCAGTACGTCGCATTGGGAGAGACGCCGAACCTGGCGGCGCGCCTGCAGGCGCGCGCCAAGGCGAATACTGTCGTAGTTGCGCAAACCACGCGCGACCTCGCCGGCGGTTACTTCGATTTCGTCGTCGATAGCACGCGCCGACTCAAGGGCTTTGCGGAGCCGATCGTCGCCTGGCGTGTGCTGCGGGCAAGCGATTCGGAGACGCGCTTCGGCGGAGCGCATAGCGAGCGCTTAACACCGTTGATCGGGCGCGAACGCGAGGTCGCGCTCTTGATGGAGTTCTGGCAAGGCGCGCGCGGATCCCGAGGCCGGGTTGTGGTTCTGTGCGGTGAAGCCGGTATCGGCAAGTCTCGCATCGCCGAAAGCCTGGGAGAGCGCATCGCTGCCGAGGCGCAGACAGTGCGCTACCAATGCTCGCCGTTTCGCGCGAACAGCGCGCTTTATCCCTTCATTCAACAACTCGAACGGGCGGCTGATTTTCGTCGTAACGACTCGGCAAGTCGGAAATGGAGCAAGCTCGAAGCGCTGCTCGCGCCGGAGCCGCGCGACACGGTCGCGCTGTTCGCGGCCTTGCTGTCGCTGCCGCCCAGCGAGCGCCACCCCGCACTGGCCCTCAGCGCGCAACAGCAGAAGGAGAAGACGCTAGCGGCGTTGCTGGCGCGGCTGCAAGGTTTTGCGAAGCGCGGTCCGGTCTTCCTGCTGTTCGAAGATGCGCAGTGGATCGACCCCACGTCGATCGAGCTCCTTGCGTTGGGCGTGCGGCACGTAAGCGACGCGCCCGTTCTAGCCGTGATCACGACGCGTGACGTTGGCGCACATGCGTGGCTCGGAGAGTCGGGTACGAGCGTGATTGAGCTGGAGAGGCTCGATCGCAACCAGACTCTGACCATGGTCGACGGCGTGCTCACCGGGCGCCCGCTGCCCCCGGCGCTGATCGACGAGATCGTCGACCGAACCGATGGTGTGCCATTGTTCATCGAAGAACTGACGAAGACGCTGATTACTGCGGATCTGGCTGAGAATCGCGGCAGCGCGGCGACAATACTCGGCTCGCATATCCCGTCGACGCTTCATGATTCGTTGATGGCACGGCTGGACAGGCTGGGCTCAGCCAAAGAAGTCGCGCAGATCGGCGCGGTGATCGGGCGCGAATTCTCGCGCGATCTCATCGGCGCGCTTTCACCGCTTGATTCGATCGAACTTGACCTCGCACTGACAACGCTCACGGCGTCCGGATTGGCATTTGAGCGCGGCCCGCAGCCGGCGACATCGTTCCAATTCAAGCATGCGTTGCTGCAGGATGCCGCGTATGCCAGTCTGTTGCGAAGCAAGAGGCAGGAGTTGCACTGGCGTATCGGGCAAGCCCTTGAGGCGCATTACCCGGAGCGCGTTCGGGTGGAACCGGAAGTGGTCGCGCATCACTACACGCAGGCGGGTCGAGTACTCGAGGCCGCCGGATACTGGGCCGCGGCGGCGCGTCGCTCGCTTGACCGCTCGGCAAATGTGGAAGCGTTGGGGCACGCTTCCAAGGGCCTTGAGCTTCTCGGCAGCATTGCGCAAACGCCGCAGCGAGACCGTCTGGAGCTCGATCTCGAAATCGTTCGCGGCACTGCATATCGTGCCGTTAAGGGATTCGCCTCCTCGGAGGTGGAGCGCAGCTTTGCACGCGCGAGCGCGATATGCATGCAGCTCGACGACATTCCGCCGCTGATTGACGCACGTAGGGGCCTGTTTTCCTGTTACTACGCACGCGGTGCGCTTGCGTTAGCGCGAGAGCAGGGCAACGAAGTGAGTGCTGCGGGTCAGAAGACGGGCGATGCGGGCTCCCGAATGCTCGGACATTGGATGCTCGGCTGCGTCATGTTTTGGCAGGGCGAATACGCGACCGCACGGCGCGAACTCGAGGAGGCCATTGCACTCTACGATCCAAATGTGCAACGCGCCAACGCGCTTGCGCTGCAAATCGACCCCGGCGCCAACGCGCTGCTACACCTTTCCTGGCTCCTGTGGATACTCGGTTATCCCGAGCAGGCACTGCGCAACAGCGAAAAGGCCATCGCGACCGCACGGCAACTGGGTCAGCCGATGGCCCTTTCGCTTGCGCTGTTCTTCGCCGCCGCCACGCGTGCGAGCACCGGCGACGATCGGGTCGTGCGCCTATTGCTGGACGAGCTGATCGCGCTTACCGACGCGCATGATCTGGGCTATATGGGCAGTTGCGCGCGGGTGTTGGAAGCGCAGCAATTGATTGCGCAGGACCGCGGCGAGGCCGGCATCAGGCTTATTGAGCGCGCGTTCGCCGAGTTCCGCGACCAGGAAGCCGGGGTCGGACTCCCATGGGCAATGGCAATCTTGGCCGAAGGGCACGTCCGGCTCAGCCGTACGAAGGAGGGGCTTGCCGTGTTGACAGCCGCCCGCGTGACCGCAGCACGCAACGGCGAGTGCCATTGGCTGCCCGAACTTTTTCGCCTGCACGGTGAACTGCTTCTGCTGCCATCAGGCCGAGACGAAAGTGCGGCCGAAGCTTGTTTCCGCGACGCGATCAGTCTCTCACACAGACAAGCGGCGAAAGCACTCGAACTGCGCGCCGCAACGAGCCTCGCTCGCCTTCTTGCTGGCCGTGACGTGACGACAGACGCGCACCGCTTGCTGACGGAAGCCTATCAATCGTTTGACGAGGGCTTCGACACCGCCGACCTTCGGGCAGCCGCGAATCTGCTCCAAGACAGCAAGTTGATGCAACCGTCGGCGACGTGAGCGATTGAGCATGTCGAGAATCGCGTTCGACAGCCCGTACACAATCAAGAACGTTTGGTTCAAGAATCGGATCCTTCGCTCATCGGTCGGGGGACGCGCCTCGAACTACGATGGAACAGTCACCGATGTCTGGAAGAACTTCGAGAAGCGGTTCGCGGACGGCAACGTCGGCGGAATTATCTCGACCACGTTTCATGTCAATAAGTATCGGGTCTCGCCGCTGCAATATCCGTCGATAGCGGAAGACAAGTATGTGCCGTATCTCCGGAAGTACATCGCGGGCATCAAGCGTGACCGGCCGGACTGCCGGTATCTCATTCAGATCGGCGACCCCGGTTATTCAACCTATACGAGTCTCTTCGCGGAACATCAGGATGCCAAGTCGTCGGCCGCAGGGTTCGACCTCGCCTTTGGTTACAGCAACCGGCGTGTGCATATGTCGGTCGCAGATATCGAGCACGCAATCGCCGACTATGCAGATGCAGGCGAACGAGTCCGCGCTTCCGGGGCCGACGGACTCGAGATCACGGCCACTAAAGGCTATCTGATCCATCAATTTCTCAATCCCGCTATCAACCGCAGAACAGACGAATGGGGTGGCGACCCGGACCGGCGCTTTCTCTTCCTGAAGAAAACGGTCGATGCTGTGCGCGCCCGCGTCGGCGCTGACTACCTTGTCGGCCTTCGGCTCTCGGCGGCCGACTTCAACTACAGCCCGCTTCAGCTTTCGCTCTTTCGCTTCCCCTGGGCCGCTCACTGGCGCGAACAATGGTTCGGCAACAACGAAGCGCAGATGCTGGAGTACGCGCACCGCCTGCGCGAAAAGATCGATTACCTGCACGTCGTATCCGGCTATGGATTTCCAAACCCGCGCGATACGCCGGGTGCTTTTCCGACGGACGAGATAAAGATATTTTTCAATTCCACTCGGCATTTGAGCCGCAAGGCAGCCGTACGCGCAACGCTGCTGAATACTCTACCGAATGGTTTCGCGCACTGGCTCATGAATCGGGGCTGGAAGTATCGATCTGGCATTAACGTGGAATTTTCGCGTCGATTCAAGAAAGACGTGGGCCTGCCGGTGATTGTTAACGGCGGCTTTCAAGAGAAAACCCTGATTGAGGAGGCGTTGAACTCGGACAGCTGCGACATGGTGTCGATGGCGCGCGCACTTATCGCCAACCCGAATCTCATCGAGCAGTTCAGCCAAGGCAAGGATGCGCCGGACAGGCCATGCACATACTGCAACAAATGCGTCGGGCGGACTCCGACGAGCCCGCTTGGCTGCTATGACCTCAGCAGGTTTCCCTCGCAAAGGGCGATGCTGGACCAGATCATGGAGTGGAACCGCCCTGATCCCGCTTGATGCGCTTCAACGACCCCCGCGTGCTTCAATCACGGCCGAAAACCACGATGCGCGATGTCGAGCCGATATTCACATGCCCGGTGCCGCAAAACCATTATTCCCACTGAAGCCCTGGCAGATTATTCTGCGGCCCTCGAAGCTGCTGCTCTAATTTGAACGAGCTTCGAACATCGACGGGAGAATCAAGAATGAAACGGTCGACCTTTGCGGTCGCGCTTGTTGCAATGTGCACGGCGATCGGAGTCGCCGCCGTTTCGCAGGACACGCCGACAGCATGGGTTGTCGCGCAAGCTCCGGCGACTGCGCCTTCGGTTCCGGTTGCACCGACCGCAGGCAGATCCACGCCTGACCATCCTGGCTTTTACGCGGGCGAGGCGATTCTGAATCCGTCGGAGCGTGCCGGACGCGAGATTTGGTACAAGGCCACCGCGGGAAACGCTCGGTTTCACACGTACGTCTTCCAGCAGCGCGTCAACGTGCTGATCGATTGGTATCGCGTGCTCAACGCGAACGAGCGCAACGATCGCTTCGCGGCGTGGGGAATCATCAACGACCCGGGCTGCTGCATTCCGGGATCGAAGGATTGCCCGGCCACCAGCCTCGAGCAGACCTACGGATTCGAGTGGTGCCCCGGCGACGATGAGTTGCTGAAGTTCGTCGGACGCGCCGGCTATCGCGATCCGGCGTGCGACTTCAAAGAAGCACCGATCGATCCCGCTGATCCGCACAACAAGGCGAAGGACCAGCGCCAGTCGTCGTGCGATCTTGCGTTTGGTACTTCGACGGGCGCACTCGGCTATCGCAAGTTTCCGAATCCGCGCTTCGACAAGGCGCGCTGGCTCAAGGTCAACGGCAGCCTTGCGAGCTGGGAAGGTTATCGAGGTGCACTCTCGAAGGATCCGAAGTCGAGCGACTCGGCGCTGAACCGCTTGGCCGACGGTTCGATCGAGCCTCCGTTTTTGATCGGGACCACCTGCGGGTCGTGCCACATCTCGTTCGATCCGCTGAATCCTCCGAAGGATCCGGCCAATCCGCAGTGGGCCAATCTGAAGGGTGGTCTCGGCAACCAGTACTCGCGCGTGTCGGAGATCCTGACGTCCGGCATGTCGGGCGCAACGCTCGAAGCGCAGATGTTCGCGCATGCGCGGCCTGGAACGTCCGATACCTCGGCGATTGCGACCGATCAGATTCACAACCCCGGCACGATGAACGCGATCATCAACACCAAGGTTCGTCCCGAGTTCGCGGGTGAGCAGGTCACGCGCTGGCGTAAAGCAGCGAGTTGCACGACGCAGGACGCCAACTGCTGGTGCGAACCGGGGCGCGACAATAAATGCTGGCAGCGCGGCCCTGCCACGGAAAAGGTGCACCACATTCTCAAAGGCGGAGAAGACTCGATCGGCGCGCTCGAGGCGATCCAGCGCGTGTACTTCAACATCGGCTCGTGTTCCGAGCAATGCTGGATCAATCATCTGACCGATCTGCGCCAGCTCGATCCGACCAATCGCAATTACGGGCAAACACCGTTCGATATCGGCCAATGCCGGCGCGACTGCCCGAACTTCCGCGCGATCGAAGATCGACTGCCCGACATCCTTGCGTTCCTGATGTCGAAGGAAACCGATGCGACCGACCTCGCCGTTGCTCGAGCCAACGCGAAGCAAGCGGTGAATCCCAAAGCGACGTACACGAGCGCCGATCTGCAGCGCGACCTTGATAAGCAGTTCGGAGCCAACGCTGTGGCGCGCGGGCGCGAGGTGTTCGCGACGACTTGTGCGCGGTGTCATTCGTCGATCGCAGAGACTCCGGAAAACACGTTCAAGAATCGCGACTTCACCGCCGTCAAGGCCGACGGCATGCGGGCCGACTGGATGGGCTCAGACCGGGCGACGCTGGCGACCGAAGTCGGTTCAAACCGTTGTCGCTCGCTTCACTCGAACCATATGAACGGACACATATGGCAGGAGTACGGCTCCGAGACGCTGCGCGCGCGGCCGACGGATCCGAACATCAAGGAGCCACACGACGAAGGCCGTGGCTCGTATCGCAATATCTCGCTGCTGTCGCTGTGGGCGCATGCGCCGTTCATGCACAACAACGCGATCGGTCCGGAGCTGTGCGGCCAACCGGTCAACAAGACCAACCAGTTTTATCGCTCGCCTTACGTCGACGAGAACAAGAAGACATTGCCGGCCGACAAGGCGCCGGCCTGTTGGGCTTACGACCCGAGCGTCGACGGTCGCTTCAAGCTGTACGTCGCTTCGATGGAAGAGTTGCTCAACCCTAGCAAGCGCGTTCCGAAGCTTTCGCGCTTCGACCAGGACGTGCGCATCGCGCTCGGACCGCGGACCTGGGACGGCAAGGAAGAGAAGCAGATTCTCGGCTTCACGCTGGTGCTGCCGGCAGGAACCAGTGTCGGCGGAATGGCGAGCTTCCAGCACAAGGCCTTCGTCAACGACCTGATCGTCGCCAAACTGAGACCCGACGAACTCAATGCAAAGCTGGCGAAACAACTCGGCGAAGCCGAAGGCAAACGCGTCGCGGCCGATCTGCACGCGGTCACCGCCGAGATCGCGAAGGACCCCGAGCAATTGGTCGATGCAATCAGGCGGTATCCGCGCCTGGTCGAGGTGTACAGCTCGTGCACCGCAGATATCGAGAACACCGGACATCGCTTCGGTGAGGACCTGTCCGACGCCGACAAGAAGGCGCTGATCGCCTTCTTGGCCACACTGTGAAAGCCCGCGCCATGCACCGCATTCATCGGACCTCGTTGCTGTTAGGCGTCGTTGCGGCGTACGTCGCGCTGGTTGGTTGTGGCGAGACGCCTCCTGCCGGAATCAAGTTTGGTTCGTATCAGGCCGGGTATGCGTCGAAGCCCGACCTCGCACGGGTCGAGCACGAATTTCCGCTGGTGCGCAGCGATCTGGCGCAACTGACCCCGGGCGCGCTGAAGTCGTATGACCAGGAGCAGATCGATCAGATCTATGCGCGGCTGACCGCCGGCCCGATTCCCGATGGCGCATTCGACGGCGACCTGTTTTTCCCGAAAGGAATATCGGGCGACCGGCGCATTCGCGAGATCATCGGCGGCCTGTCGGGACTTGCGGCCGGGGTCGGCACGGCCAAGGTGGAACTCGTGGGCAAGCATCTGTGGCGCGGCAAAGTGTTCTACCGCGACGAGCTCGTTCTGAGAAACCGGATCGACGATACGTCGCTGCTGAAGCCGTTGATCGACGGTGATCTGTCGACGATCCCTAAGGTCCAGGTGAACGGCAAGGATCAGTGGCTGATGTTTCCCGCGCGCCTTTACTGCGGCCAGAGCCTGCTCGACTCGCGCCGAGAGTCGGTCATCATCGATTACTTCTACACCGACGAGATTCCAGGCTATCGCGAACGCCCGGATTTTCTCGCGGGCCGCCGTGGCCTGCAGGTGCGCGATGAGATCCGCATGGTGCGACCCGGCTTCTATCTGGGGCGTGCCTATATCGGAAAGATCTTTCTGCTCAACTTCACGCTCTATAACAAGGAAATCGCCGATCGAGACGGCGACGCGTTTACCAAGGGTGGCCAGGTCAAAGAAGACTGCTGGCAGGGCACGCAGCAGCGGCCGCCCGTGCTGACTGCCGCGAAGTGAGATGGCAGGCGTGCGCGATGTGGAAGCGGTGGGCTGCTGCAGTTGTCTTGACTGGCAGCGTGACCGTTGTGCCCGTTAGCGGCTCCGCTGCGCCCGCCTGGGCGGTAGACCCAGCAGACCCTGGCGCGAATCGGCCCGCGCACGGACAGTCGCTGTTCGACCAGATCAACGCGGACGGTGTGCCGTTTCCATTCGAGGCGCTGGTGCGCAAGATCGAAGCCGCTGCAGGCTGCAAATCAGGTGCGTGCATGACTTCCGTGTTTGTGCCACTGAGCCGCTCGCTACAGCGAATGGCCGCAGCGCCTGACTTCTTCTCTTTCCCGCGCGTCATCGCAGCGATGACGGCCGACGGCGGTGGGCATCTGCTCGCCAAGGACCGCATCTACCTTGGTTATCAGGAACGCGCCGGCTTGATCGAAGTCATCAGCTACAACGAAGCCGCTGCGCGCTTCGAGTTTCAGCTGGTGCGCAACTACGTTCCGCAGGGCAAGCCCGAGACGGTGTATGCGAGCCGCGCGGTCTGTACTGCATGCCATCAGAACCACGGCGCCGTTTTCTCGCGGCAACAATGGGACGAAACCAATGCGAACCCGCGCATTGCGGCTCGACTCGCGTCGGAAAACGGCAGGACACGCGAGCAGATGTACGGAGTCACTATTCGCCGCGGCGTAGATCTGCCGAATGCGATCGACGATTCGACCGATCGAGCGAACCTGTTCGCGGTGGTTCATCGTATCTGGCGCGATGCGTGCGACTCGGCGTGCCGCAGCCAAGCACTTCAAGCCGCTCTGCAATATCGGCTGTCGCAAGAGCAGGGGTTCGACGCCAGACCTGCGTTTGCTGCACCACTGGCTCAGCGCTTTGCTGCGCTATGGCCGAGCGGGCTGGCCATTCCTAATCCCGATCTGCCGAATCGTGATCCGCTGGCGTTTGCCGACGACCAGTCTGCCGCAAACCGGATTGATGTCGGTGCCGCTTTTGAAGCACTGGCTCCCGAGAGCGCCGATCGAAATCTGGACCGGCGACGACGCGCTTCTCGTGCCCGCGCTTTGTTGCCGGCCTCGCGTCGTTGTTCGCCGAAGCCGACGTGCGCGATCTTGATGCCGCACTGAAACGGCGCGCGCGCCGTCGCGGTTCGACGAACGTACACCGCGCGCTGTTCGGTCAACGGCGACCGTTATCAATGCGCCGGCGAGGTCACGTCTGAGCGGTACCCATTCGATGATCGATCGTATGTCGCTCGGCGGCAAAGAGCTGACGCGGCTGCAGCTTCGCAACGGCGCGGTCACACGCCAAGGTATGACGGCGCGCACCGCAGGCGGTGATGCGATTGAACGCATTGAGCTGCCGCGTCGAGGCAAGTCCGGCATCGCCATCGTCACGGTCGTCGAGGACTTTGCCCCCGTGCGCGCCGCACTGGCGAGAAGTGATTGGAGCGGGGCGCCGTTTACGCGTGCTCGCGTGCGAGCGACTCTGGGACTTCCGCCGATAAATGCGTGTTGCGGTGCTCGCACTGCTGCGCCTGCAGTGGACGATGCGGTCGTCGCAGCGGTCGTTCCCGCGCAGGCGACCGCATTCATTGCGCCGTGCGCAGCCTGCCATCGAACGGCAGAGCGCTCACCGCCCAACTTTCTCGCAGGCAATTCCGATCGAATCAGCGCCAGCCTTGTTCAGTGCGCGCCGCGGATGTTCGTGCGTCTTTCGATGTGGCAATCGCCGGCGATCGTCGCGCGCCAAGGTGCCGATGCCACCGCCGCGCGCGTCGCATAGACGGCAACGTGTCGATGCAGACCGCGCCCGATCCCTCGGTGTCCGCATTGCAGGCGACCGTCGCCGAGTGGTTACGTGCCGAGTCCGGGCAGGCTCCCGACCTTGCCGCGATGCTCGCGCGCGGCTATGAAAACTTGCGTCCCTGCCTGCCCGCCGGCAGCTAGCGAAAGGACATCGTTGTGAACGAGTCGTTTGATGAATCGAGCAAGCAAGGTTGGCTCACTCGCCTGTATCGCCACCGGTGGGTGCGCGTCGTCATGTTCGTGCTCGCGATACCGACCGCGCTCGCGCTGGTGCTCGCGACTTGTGCTTTGGCAACGCTTCGGAAGCGATCGCGCCGTCGAATACCAGGCGATCGAAGAGCACTTCAAGTACGGGTCGACCGGCGGCGAGCGCGTGTCGGGCTTTCCGTACTGGATCTTTAAGGCGATGCCCGGTGTCTGTTCACATCATCTGCCCGGCGGATGGGCGTCGCTCGGCTTCGTGTTCGAAGAGGGCAAAGACATGCCGGTCGGCATGTCGATGCGAAACTATCAGGGCATCGACCGCACCTTCTTCAATTGCGCCGTCTGCCATACCAGCACGGTGCGCGACACGCCGGAAGCGAAGCCGCGGCTGGTACTCGGTATGCCGGCGAATACCTTCAATCTGTTCGGCTTCACGAAGTTCGCCTTCGATTGCGCGCGCGACCCGAAATTCGCGGCCGAATACGTCGTTCCCGAGATCGGTCGGCTGATGAACGAAAAAGGCGAGAAGCTCGGCCTGCTCGATCGTTATCTGGTGTATCCGATAGCTGTCGCGCTGATGCGCGAACGGCTGACGATGCTCAACGGGCGCTTCGCACCGCTGATGCAGGACACCGAGTGGGGCCCGGGAAGAAACGACACGTTCAATCCGAACAAGATCCTGTTCAACTTTCCGATCGATCAGCTGCCGGAGCGCGAGCGCAGCGCGCCGGTCGATTTCCCGTCGATCTGGCTGCAGAAGCCGCGGCAGGGAATGCAACTTCACTGGGACGGCAACAACATCATGGCCGAGGAGCGCAACAAGAACGCCGCTTTCGGCACAGGAACGACACCGCCGACGATCGACCTCGCTGCCATCGGGCGCCTCGAACAGTGGCTGCTGACGGCAGAGCCGCCGAAGTACCCGTATCCGATCGATGCCGACAAGGCGTCCCGCGGCGCCGCGCTGTATGCCGAGTACTGCGCCGGCTGCCACGGGAAGGACGGCCGCACATTCAGTGCTCCTGCTGGCACTCAGGCGCGCGAATGCGTGAACCCGCACGGCAGCGATGATGAGCTTTACGGGCCGCAGGTCGGGAAGATCACGCGCATCGAACACATCGGCACCGATCGCCATCGGCTCGATTCGTTTTCGTACGACCTTGCGGTCAGCCTCGGGACGGTCTACGCCGGCTATCCGCATCGCTACTGCCACTATCGCAAGACGTTCGGCTACGCGAACATGCCGCTCGACGGCGTCTGGCTGCGAGCGCCCTATCTGCACAACGGCTCGGTGCCCACGATGCGTGCGCTGCTCGAGCCGGCGTCCAAGCGTCCGATCGATGTTTTATCGCGGCAATGACGTCTACGACACGAAGAACCTTGGCTTCGTGTCCGATATCGCCGAGCAGGGCGGGCGCCGCTTTTCGACGTACGACACGGCCAAGCCCGGCAACTCAAATGCCGGTCACGAAGGCAAGCGCTACGGCACTGAATTGAGTGCGGGCGACAAGGATGCGTTGGTCGAATTCATGAAGACGTTCTAGGGATCAGACGATGGCCGTCAAAAAGAAATCGGGTTGGAACTGGAAAAAGATCTTCGGCGCTGCTTTTGATATTTGGCGTCGTATTCGGCTTCTACGGTTGGTACAAGTTCTTTCGCGAGGAACCGCAGGAAGCGTGGATGACCGCAACGCCCGAGATGCGCTTCCGCTATGGCTCGATCGGCGGCGAGCGCGATGCCGGGATCCCGTACTGGATCTTCTATGTGTTGCCGCGGATTTTCCCCGAGAAGCTGCCTGGGCCCGGCGGCTATGCCTCGCTCGGCGTGTCGTGGGAGCAGGGCAAAGAGCTGCCGATCGGCTTCACCAAAAAAACGATCGGGTTTCCGCGCGTCGGCAACAACTGTGCGGCGTGCCACACGACCAACTATCGCGCGGCGCCGAACGAGAACCCCGTGTTCCTCAATGCGGGGCCCGGACACACGCTGAACCTGGAAGCGTTCTTCCGCTTCCTTGTCGATTGCGCCAAGGATCCGCGCTTCAATGCCGACAACCTGATGCGAGAAATCAATCTCGTGACCGATCTGGCGTTCGACGACGCGCTCGCTTATCGCTTTCTGATCATTCCGATGACCAAGAAGCGACTGGTCGAGCGAGAGAAGCAGTTCGCCTGGATCTATCGCAAGGATTTTCCCGATTGGGGGCGCGGTCGGGATGATTCGATGAACCTGACGAAGTACTTCATGCTCGAGCTGCCGATGGACAACACGTTCGGGCCAGGAGACATTCCGTCGATCTGGAACCTGAAGAAGTACAACGTCGCCGGAACGACGATGAACTGGTCGGGCGACAGCCACGACGCCTACTCGGTGATCATCGATTCCGCACTTGGCGTGCTCGGCGCACCGCCAAAGAACAACGACGAGTTTCTCGAGCAGATCAAATGGCTGCAGGATTATCTCAGCAATAAGCCGGCACCGAAGTACCCATTCGCGATCGACGCCGCGCGTGCCGAAGCCGGGAAAGCCGTCTTCGACCAACACTGCGCGTCGTGCCATGCCAGCGACAAGACAGGTCGCCGCATGCCACTCGCCGGCATCGACACCGATCGCGGCCGAATGGATACATGGAACAAGGACAACGCGATCGCAGCGAACAAGGTCGTGACCGAAATGGGGATCATTCGCAAGGGCTTGGTCGAAGCGCCGCTCGACGGCTACAACCCTCCGTTCCTCGATGGCGTCTGGGTGCGCGGACCGTACCTGCACCACGGCGCGGTGCCGACGCTGCGCGATCTGCTCGAACCGCCGGCCAACCGTCCCAAGGTTTTCTGGCGCGGCTACGACCTGTACGACCAGAAGAACGTCGGCTTTATCTCGAACGGTCCGGAGGCCGAGCGCGTCGGCACGAAGTTCGATACCAGCGCGCTGGCCAACGGCAACGGCGGTCACGTTTTCGGCACGACGCTGCCGGCCGCGGAGAAGGAGAGTTTGCTCGAGTACCTGAAGACGCTGTAATTGGAGGGCCGCTATCGGCCAAAAGCGGACGACCGAGTTGCCGCGAGAATTGCACGATGCGGACAAACGATAATCAAGAACGGGCTGGGCAGCGTGGGTTTCCGTTTAGTACACGGTTTATCGAACGCTGGGGTGGGCTCAATAAAGACCATATGGACCTGTTATCAGCGAATCGCTAGTAAATCAAATTAGCCGGCAGCAAAGAACGCCGTGATTGCCCTGTATCTGCTCGCAACCGTCGCCTTGCTCGTGGGAACTGCGGCCATCTATATGGCGTTGCTCAAGCCATTTCCCGTTCAATGGCTTTACTACCACTATTTCATCCGCAAGCCTCTTGTTTGGACAATCTTCGGAAGCTCGCTGGTCTATGTGACATGGCTGTCGCTCGAGGCTGGCGGTTTTCCAATGGCAGCCACCGTGCCGTTGGCGCTGGTCGGTCTGGCCGTCGTGCTTGCTTATCGAATGCACCAAGAATCCGCTTT
This sequence comes from uncultured beta proteobacterium, assembly GCA_963807155.1. Taxonomy (GTDB): domain Bacteria; phylum Pseudomonadota; class Gammaproteobacteria; order Burkholderiales; family Burkholderiaceae_F; genus JACCZX01. The sequence continues at coordinate 41,381 of CAWEAZ010000053.1, read as the reverse complement.
CCCTGCGGTTGATTTCCCGGTGATGTCCGATGACCCATTCCTAACCCCGCTCACAGACGACATGCAGCTTGCGGTTATTGAGCATGGTGATGTCACAAAGGCCTACCCCCTCGACTATGTAGTTCATCATCACATCATCAATGACTCGTTCGGAGATCGAATCGTTGCTCTCACGTATTGCGCAATGTGTCGCAGCATCATTCCATTTGATGTGACGGACATTGGGCCGCTGTTTGTTGGATCATTCAAGGACGCTAACATGATCGTGGCGGACCGGCGCACTAAGACGTTTTTCCAACAAGCTACGTTCAAGTCGATCATCGGGCGACTACATCCTCACACGCTCACCATGATCCCCTTCCAGATCTTGCCTTGGGGTGAAGTCAGGCGCGTGAAACCAGTTCCACAGGTGTGTCGAGTCACTCGCGATGACTTTCGCGAATTCCAGTTGCCAATCCCCGGGGTGTGGAGAAGGATAATGGATAGCGAGGCAACGCCGGGACTGCCGTCGAGATACCGTGACAAGTCTTTCCCTGCGAGAACACGTGTCATTGGCGTTATTGACCCAATCGCCAATCCTCAGGTCGCATATCTCAAGCGTGAGTTGACGCAGAGAGGCGTCGTCAAGAACGACGTACTCAATATCTTTCTTATCGCGCTGGGCGATACCGTAAACGCCTTCAAAGGCAACGTCAGGGGTGGGTCGGTCGAGTTAACGATCCATAACGGCCTGCTTTCCGATGCTTATAGCGGGACGCTATGGGATGCTCGTGGAAAGTACAAAAGAGGATCGATCAAGTCTGATTTGGAAAAGCTGGCGATCTCTGATGAATACTGGTTCTCTTGGAAGGCCTTCCATCCCGACAGCGAGTTAATTCGCCTCCAATGAAACGCGAGGACTTTGGCTAACCCTCCGCTTTCAGCGGACGCTAAGCGCGCCGCTGGACGCACACGTTAGCTGCCATGGGATCGTAAGGAGTCGCTAATAGACCTCACTGTTAAACAGCGCGGTGTACTCAAGGGGATCATCGTCGGTGCCGCGATAACGTTCGTCATCATCCTCGGTGCGGCGCTTGCGGGCCCGATGATGTTATCGCCGGAAGCCACGATGGATGAACGGATCGCGTTTGCGCTCAGAGCGGACGCTTTTCTCGCACTTTGGTTGGCAATATCGGTTGGGCTGCTGGCGCGGCACCGATTTTTCACTCCCGAGGATATTGACGGTGGCGGACTTATTCCGGGCACAGAAACAGCGAACATATTGCAAGCCACACTTCAAAACACACTGGAACAGACAGTTCTGGCGGTGCTCGTGCACTTGGCGTGGGCGGCTCTTATGCCGGTCTCCTGGATGTCGGCGATTCCAGCCGCCGTCGTTCTCTTTTGGGGTGGTCGTGTGCTGTTCGTCCGTGGGTATCGCGGCGGTGCGCCCTCCAGGGCGGTCGGGTTTGCACTCACCTACTACCCATCGGTACTCATGCTTGTACTAGTGATTGGCGCCGCCGTAGGGAGGGCGTGCTTTTTGATTGATAGCGCTGGAGCTACCACCCGAACCACAGGGGGTAACACTGCACGGTGTAGCAGGCAATTGCCCACAGTAAGCGTAAATACACCAGCGTCGGATTACGGGCGTTCGGCACGCCAAATGCTATCTGCCCCGGCTCAAGCTACGCCAGGAGCCCATCGCGAACGCGACTATTGAAGTTCACTCGAATTGAGCCGAATTACTGTTCGCCGTGCGCTTGCGCGACACGTCGCCAAACCGGGCGTTGGGACTTACCAACCACGCCTAGAGCCTGCGCAAATCCGGTTACCGCCTGGGCTCGCGGGATGCCATGAGTTTCGACCCACCGCTTCCAAGTTGGAGTTCGATGTCTAACAGCGTGCTCACGATTATCGAGCAATACGATGGAGTCACAAACTTGAACGCAGCGCAGTACTCGGTTCGTGAGACGTTGGACGACGGCAGTGTTGTGACAATCCGGGCATCGGCCGGACATCGGGGCTGCGCTGGAGGACCAGCAGCTGACAGACATCGACTACGCAAGTGCGGTCGTTCTCCTAGCAATGATCGGAGCACCACAGCAGGAGACCGTCGTTGGGCTGGGTCGATACGTCGTGAGCGGCCGCGACGCAGACGTTGCGTTCCTCGTCGCAGAAGGCTACAGGGGCCGCGGCATCGCAGGACGCTTGCTGCATCACCTGATTCACATTGCGCGCGAAAATGGAATGGCAAAGTTCGAAGCTGATGTACGTGCAAACAATGAACCAATGCTCGCGGTGTTTCGTGATAGTGGCCTGCCAATGACGACAACGATCGCCAATGGCATCACGAACGTCACGCTGCTCTTATGAAACCCGCACGCAGTTCGTAGATGACAGCTTGAAGAGCCACACTCCGGGGCACGCGCCTACCATTCAAACTCGGTTGCAAATCGCGATCCTCGATCAAGTTGCTCGAGCCTTCTCGGGCTTGGCAGACAAGTCAATCAGCGGATTCATCAGCTTTACCCCACGATGGTCGGAATGGTGCCATCGGAAACCACCAGTCGGAGACCTATTGCTGAAAAGTTTGGTGGCCAGCTGCAATGGCTATCCCGGCGTACCAGTTGCGGGGCTACGTTGTCCGCTATGGGTCGGTAGCGGTCGTTAATGATTTGCGATTTGATTAGATAAAGGCATGTACATCAGCTCATGCGGCATCCTCGGGCTAAAAGCTACTAGGCGGGGAGAGCGCGTCCTGAGCTCAGCCCGACGACCGGGAAACGAATCCAGGCACTGGAAGGAGAATAATTGGCGCCGACGGCGTCGAACAGGTTGAACAGAAGGAAACAGACCATGGCCCGCATTCTGCTGAAGACGACCATACCGACGACTGAGGATGACTGGTCGATCGCTCGCTTCTCGATGCTGCGCAATCTGCTGGGCGAGAGCCATCAGGTCGAAGCGCGCGACCGCATCACGGATGAAAGAGGCGATGACGTCGATCTTGCCGGCGGGAGCGACCTACCTTTCGACCAGATCTGGTTGTTCGCAGTTGACGCGACCAATGCGCTGACGGCGGCCGACATCGCCGGCATCGAAGCGTTTCGGCGCCGAGGCGGGGGGCTTCTTTTGACGCGCGATCACTTCGACCTTGGGAGCGGTCTCTCGAAGCTCTCCGGCATCGGTGCCGCTCATCATTTCCACAACGTCAACCCAGAAACGGAGCCCGAACGCCGTACGCGTGATGATCCGTTCACGCTGCAAATCGATTGGCCAAACTATCACTCAGGTGCAAACGGCGACTATCAGGAGATCGAAGCGATCACGCCGGCCCATCCGTTGCTGCGCCGGGCAGACGGCGGAGCGATACGTTACTTGCCAGCGCATCCTCACGAAGGCGCCGTGAGCGCGCCGACGGAGTTGGGAAGCGCCGCGCGGGTGGTTGCGCGGGGTACGAGCAGCGTGACGGGACGACCCTTCAATCTGATGGTGGCGATTGATCGCTATCGGCACGATGGGGCAGATCTCGGCCGTGCGGTCGCCGAGTCGACTTTCCATCGCTTCGCGGACTACAACTGGAATACCGCTGCGGGCTGCCCGAGTTTTGTCAATGAGCCGCCCGGCAACGGGTTGCAGCGCGAGCCCAGGGCGCTAAACGACACGCGCGACTATGCACGCAACATCACGGAGTGGCTCAGTTCGTAGTCCCTGCGTGTCCGCCGCCGCTTAGGACCCGTCAAGCCCGCCGACCGCGCCGAGGCGACGGCGATCATTGGGACAAGTGCGGCATCGTCAGCATCGCGGACAAAACAGCGGGCGGGCGGTTGGCTCGCTTCATATCATCTGCGGCAGCGGTGTGTGCCACTCATATGAAACGCTAGGCCTCCGCTACCGATCTCAAATTGCACGTCTGCTCCATGACCACCTCGATGTCTGCAACGGGTCGGAAGCGGACTCGATTGTTTGGAGTTGCTATACGACAGCTGCTGCGAGTGCCACGCCACCTCGCTGCGTTAGCTCACGCCACAGCTCCGGCATTGCAGCCGCTTCGCGCTTCATCATGATCCAGGCTGGCTGCTCCGATGCGCCGGATGTGAGAGCGAGGCTGGTCTCCACCAGCGCGCGGTCGGTAGTCGAGTCCATGACAAACACGCAACGGCCAACCGCGCCCAAAGCCTTCAGCTGTTCGAGTTCAAAGACGCAGCCCGCATTGGCCTTGGTGAATCCACGCAGATCCATCAGCACCACGCCCGCGCGTTCGACCAGCGAGCGCAGCGCCGGCCGCCAGGTGTTGTCGAAACAAAAGAACTCGCCGACGCGAAAGCGTCCGTCAGGATCGACTCCGGCATCGAGCGCTTGCAGCCGACTAGCTAGATCGGTGGCACCGGAGACATAGCGCGATTCAATCTCGCCGCGCACGAAGGCGAGCACCTCGTCGACATCCACCGAACGCAATGCGAGGTCGGCACCGGCAATCATCGCAACCGGCCCTTCGAAGCGCCAGCGTTCGGCCACGCGGTCGAACAGCCTTTCAGTGCGCTTCTGGAAGCCGAAGACACGCAGCAGCAGCATCGTCGGGCCGCCGGCTCGAGCGCCAAGCCCAGCGGCGCGCAGGCCCACGCGCACGGTGATCCAGTAGATCGCAAACGCGGCGCCACTGACAAAGAGCGCCGTGGCAGCACCGTCGCTCCATTGCGAAACAAGGTGACTGGCAACGATGATCGCCCACCACGCGTCAACCACCAGTTGCATGTTGCTGAATCCGTGCTCCTGGTGCCGGCGCTCCAGATGCAGCAACAGCCACCATGCGAGAAGGCCGACCGGAACGCTTAACAACAGGAATAGCAGAGCCGGTCCGGCAAACGCTCCGATATTCGTCACCAGCCACATAAGTATCGGGTTCGCAGTGGAGATGTCCTGCACATTCGCCATCTGCCAGCGGTTGAAGCCGAGGAGCAGAAAGCTCAGCAGTAGCGCCATGACCAGAACGATGGGCAGTACGTTGCGCACACGACGCCGGCCGGTGATGTAGACGAGCGCCAGCGGCGGTATTGCGTTGATTAGAAACAGCCCCGAGGCTTGCCAAGCATTGGCTCCCAAGCCCGCCATCGAGTAATTGCCGGCCAACAATCTGACGAGTGCGGGAAGCGCGGTGGCCGACAACACGACCAGCAACCATACAGCGATCAGCGCGACGATCGTTGAGCGCCGGCTTGCGGCCAGCAGGGCACAGACCAAGACAATGGACGGAGCCCAGATCGTCATCCAATTGGCGAGCAGACCGGGCCACGACTCGGCGCCTGACTCCTGGACGATTTTCCAGGTGAGCGGCAGCGCAAGCATCAGCGCCGACAGGCCGAAAGCCGCGCCATAGACCAGCGCCAGTCGTCGTCGCGTCGTCGATGCGTCGATTGCCGGGCGCACCAGCGGCGCGGGCGGCGCGACCGGTGACTCAATGGACGGTGCGCGTACGGCCTGCGCCGACGCGGTACGCATGGTGCGCGCGACGGCACGCCGATAGCCAGCCAGCAAGACCCAGGTCACGATAAACGAGGCGAGCACGGCGGTCGTGATCGCATGTATCAACTCGCCCGGTGCATTCGCTCCCATGCTCACCCCCTCGGCGGTTGTCGGATACTGCGGCCGGGTGCACAGTGCGCCCTAGTTTCGCCACTTCCGTCCGTGCGCACTATGTCGAAGCCACCTGCCAGCGAGAAGCGCCTCTTGCCGGGATGGGCGCGGGTGGTACTGCTGGTGTGGGGCATCGCGATGCTGCTGTTGTTGATGCAGTACCTAGCGCTGGCCGCGATGCTCGGAATGTTCCCCGACTGAGCGAATTCGCCAGCCGCCGTCGCTCATCGCAACCTCCTCTCACGGAAGAAGTCCTGAGGCGTGCCTAGGATCGTAGTGCGGCTTGGATTGCAGCAGGCGGTATAGAGGACTCAGTCAAGGACGAGTCAACTTTGGGGACCGGCTGTTGCGCCGCTGTCAGAGCCATCACCATTAATGCCGTCAGCGCGGAGGCGACAAGACCGCCGATCGCGACTCGTCTGGCCGTCCGGCCGATACGTTTCGTTCCGAGACTTTCCAGACGTTGCACGAGCCGTGCGACATCCTCTTCCCAATCGCCATCGCGCAAATCAAGCGCCTTCAGCTCGGCCAGCATGGTTAGCTGTGGCGGCAACTCAGCAGCCGCCGGCATTTGTGCATCTTCAAGCAGCAGCGGAATGATCGACGCGCCATCGCGTAAAGCGTCTCCTATTTCCAGGCGTAGCGGATCGTCGAGCTTATCGAGCCTTCGCGCACCGGATGTGTCACGGACGTTGCTCCAGTCCTTACCAATCAGCACGAGCAGAACAGAGCTCTTGCCGATCTTCTTCAACACATACTGCTTCCACGACACTCCACCGGCGATGCTTTCCTTGTCGCGGATTACTTGTGACTCGCCAAACACAGCGCGCAAATCGCGACTCAGGTGTCCCGCAACGTATTGATCGGGCTCTCTGCGGTAGCTGATGAAAATCGTCATGCCGCAACGATCCGCCGCGGTCGTTTCGGTGTCAACGCGAATATTCGGCACGCCAGGCCCGCCAATATCAACTCGTTCGGCTATACGTTTCCAGTCTCGCCAGCAGTGCGCGGGCGGCGCGAGCCTCCGCGACGGGCGCGCGTGCGGCGTACCTGGGCAGCACGAACGACGCTTGATCAGCGACGGAGCTCCACATCGAAGCAGCGCTGACGCGGGCGAAAAGTTCCTCGAATTCCCGCTCGATCTCGGGTTGATCGGCGGCAAGACGTTGGTGTGCAATCGCGATGTACATGCGCAACTCGATGACGCCGACAAAGCTCCAGAAATCGGGATCGTCTCGTGCCTTCGCCGCCAGGCTGTCGCGCACTTCGGCGAGCAAATTGGGGTCGAACTTGCGCCAGCCTTTCTTTCCGGCATCGACAATCAGCTCCGCGGCCATTCGGTTCAGCGCCGGATAAAACAGTTCGGCGTGATTGCTGGCGCGCGCGAGTGTTTCCGCCCGTGCATACGACGCCTTCATGTTGTTGATGGCGGCCAACTCCTTGTCCGACCGCCCGGCAATCGCTTCGAGCAGCGCAAGTCGCTTCCAGGCCGAACCGCACAGGTCTTCGCGTTCGATCGACGGCTGCAACTTGGTGAGCCCCTCGAGCAAGTCGAGCGCGGCCCTGATCTCGGCGCGCGCCTCATCCAGTTGCGCCGCATTGACCTTGGCGTTCTGCTTGCGCGCTTGCTGCACACCCTCCAACGCAAGTCGCGAGCGCAGATTACCGAGTTGTTCGGATGCCTTGATCGACGCGCTGCCATCGTTGGCAGCAAGCGCTTTCCGGTACCACGCGATCGCCATCGCGAAGTCTTTTGTTTCGGCCCACGCCACCCCAAAGGCCTCGGCCACCGCGCCCATGCCGCCCCACAGCGGGCCGAATCGTTCTTCGAGGTGGCGGATCTTCTCGCGCTGGGACTCTTTACGCGCCCTTTGGTATTGGCTCTTGATGGCCAATGACTCGAGCGCAAGCGTCAGCGCGACCGGCGACGCGACGCCGGCAAACTCATCGGCCAGTGGTGGCGCGGTGTGCTGTGCGTCGCCAACGCCGCGGCGGAATGACCAGTCCGGATCGCCGTAGCACTGGTAAGCGCCCCAGGTGTTGCCTCCCTGTGCATGCGCGGCAGTGCGAGCATCAGCCACGGCATCGATGAAGCGGCGGCCGCCAAGCAATGCCTCATAGAAGGTTGTTGCGAAGGTCATTGCCGGACCGTCCTCCACCGCCCATCCCGCAGCGATGACGCAGCGCACGCCGATCTTGATAAGTTCTTCGGCGACGTTCGCGGCAAAGCGCGACCGATCGTAGGTGCAGCTGAGCACCTCGCTCGGATTTCGTGCGGCCAAATGGCAGCAATTGATAAACACCAATTCCGGCACCGCGCGCATGTTGTGAATCTCGCGCGTGCCGAGGAACGAATCACCTGAGAGCACTACGCCCCGCGGGTTGACGAGTTGCTGCGCCGGGTCGCCACGCTTCTTCGGTACGGGCCCCAGCCATCTCGGGCGGCTCGCCATGGCCGGCGATGTGCACGATGCGCCAGTCGCGCTCCATCAATGCATTGATGACAGTCAGTGCGTCCGCACCGAACTGCTCCGGGTCGTCGGGGCTGATCAGCGCTTTCACCTGTTGTGCGCCGAGCGTCTTTAAGCGCTCGGTCACCGCATTGGCCTCGTTGCGAGCGCCGGCCAGGCGCGGGTACTGGCTGTCGCATTTCGGCTCGCCGATCACGAGCACGCTCGCATCGGCGTCGGCGTCCACCACGTTCTGACGAAACTCGGCGGTCTGCAGTTTGCGCAGCAGCTTGGCGCGGATTGCCCAGGGCGGACGATCGCGGCTGCCCGCGCCTGTATCTGTGTCGAGCAACTCCCAGGGGATGCCGGCTGTGCCACTGTCAAGCTCTATCACCATCTCAGTGGTACCGCCAAGGAACGGTTCCATCTCGACGGGTACCAGCAATTGAAACAGCGTTCGGCCGATGCGCCGATCGGTGTTCTGGTCGTTCGACGCACTGGCCACCAGCTCGCGCAACAGCGGTCCTTGCGTGGCTTGAGCGCGCACTTCGGTGCGCGCACGCTTGGTGTCCAGCGTGTAGGCAATCATCGCGTCGTCGTGCGGGCCTGACCGCGTGACGGCCGTGATGAAGTCGTAATCGACACCGCGATAGGTCGCGTCGAGCGGACGCCGCATTGCGCCGGTGCCGGAGCGTATGACGTCGGTGACGGCATAACGGCCGGGTGCGGCCGTGTTCTGCACCTGCAATGAACGCCAGGCTTCGGTCGCGCGATCGAGATACAGCTCGATCAGGTACAGGTGGCCGACACGCGGCCATCGGCGGACCGGCCGCTTGCGGTCGCCCTCGCGTTCCTTGGTTTCGTTCTCGTTCGCCTCGCGCAGGCGATCGTCGGCCTCGCGCACGCCTTGCGCGACGAGTTGGGCCGACTGGCCCACCGTAATGCCAGTGCCGCCGCTGCCGATCAGCGTCGCTGCGATCTCGAAGAGTGCCGGAGCGTCTGCGTTCGTCTCGGCCATTCGTCGCGCCCATGCGATCGTCGCCTGGCGCACCGTATGCACGAGATCGGTGGGGGATAGTTCTCCTTCCGCTCCGAGGCCCACTACGACCACCGCTTCGGGCCGCGGCGGTTGCCACGGATTGTCCGGATCGGCCTGCGTGTTGACGAACACCTGATGTGTGCCAGTCGGCACCGGATACAGCCCGATCTTCAGCGATTCCTCCATCGCGCCGCCGATCAGTCCGTTCATCACGGCCTCGGTGCCCGACAAACGTAGCGATCGATAGTGGCCGATCAGCAGTGGCTGGCGGATGAAGCGAAGGTCGCCATTGATCACCGTGACTTGCAGCGCGGCGCCGCGCGCTGCGGGACCCGCGATCGGCTGCTGACTGTCGAGTGTCAGCAGCTCGTGTGCGTTGTCCGGTGGCGGGCCCGTGACCCGTGTGCGTGAGGGCCGGCTCCGCACGTGCGCGGTTTGAGCCGCCGCCGCGCCGCGCGCGCGTGGCGCCTCGGCAAGCGGCGTTAACAGATTGGTGGTGCCGATCTCGAGCAGTTGTAAGTAAGCCTCGAAGGCTGACTTCTTGTCGGGCAAGGTGCCATGCTCGCAGTCGAGTTGCCAAGTGCGCACGCCGGGCAGCAGCGCACTTGGCGCTGTCACGCGGCCGTCGCCGTCATCCGCCGCATCGAGATAGACCAGCCCTTCGTTACCAATCTCGTAGCCATCGGGCGTAAAGCGCGCCTTGCCAACGACGAGCTTCAGCTTGTCCTTGAACGCGGGCAGATCGCGCGAGACCTGTGCATCAAGGCGCTTTCGCAGCGCCACCGCTTGGTCGAGCACGTCCTGCGGTGGCACGCCCCAGGTGTACGCCTCGATCTGCAGTCCTTCGTGGTGCCACCAGCTGTTCTCACGGACGCGCTTGACATCCTCGTCGGCGAGCGCCTGCCACGTCGCGTGCTTGTCGAGCGCGAGCTTGTTATCGAGCAGCGCTGCCTGCAGTTGAATGAATCCAGGAAATCTCGCCATCAATGCGCGCGCGCTGCCATCCTGGAACGGTGCGCCGAACGTCACCAGCAAATTGCCGAAGGTGTCGTCGCCTGATAGCACCTGCATCGGCGCCCATGAACCGCCGTTCGGCGTGCCAAGCATCAACAAGCGCGCTTCGGGGTGCGCCATCATGCGCTGCCAGACTTTCGGTTTTTCGAGCTGCATCGTGCGCGCGAGCACGCCGCCCATCGAGTGAGCGAGCAAGCGCACCGGCATCCCGTTCGCCGCACGTGCGTCGAGCGCCGCTTCCACCGCGTCTGCCAGGCGCCGCGCTTCCTCCTCTATCGGACGGCGCCAATCGAACGCGAACTCGATGACCTCGTGCGTTTTCGCCAGGTATTCGCCCAGATCGTCATAGCTCATACCGATCGGCCCGTCGGGCTCGACGCCATCGGGCCGGCCGGTGTAGTCGAGCTGCTTCAGGCCGTTGATCAGGCGCCAGCCAAGCCAGATGCGTTTGCCTTTGACCTTCAGGTTGCTGCCGAGGATGCCGGGCAGTACGAACACCGCAGGCTTGTCGCTCGCTGGTTTGCCGTCATCGGCTCCACGCTTGCGGCCACGCACGCCGGTGGACGATTCGCCCGACCACGACAACGGCCCGATGACGCGAAAACCGGCGGGCGTGTCCTGCGTTATCGCGTTGACAATGGCTTCGGCCGTGCGCTCGTTGCTGAAATAGTTGAAGTGCGAAACCTTGCCACCCTGGTCGAGCACAAACGTCGCGCCAGCCTTGCGTGGAGCGCCGCCATACATCGAGCGCGTCTGAACCACCAAGTCGTTGTCGGTCCAGTAGAAGGCGTCCGCCAGCAGTGTCTTTAACCACGATGTAACCGAGTCGCCCTCGATGTCGCCCGCCACGACGCGCAAGTCGCCGGGAATCGCTTCGTCGACCGCATGCAGCCAGCGCACCAGCGGGCTGTTGGGGATCTGCGCCGCGAGGCCCGGAATCTTCTCGGGGTCTGCACGGCGCTGCGCCACTTCGCCAAGAAATTCCACGAGTACGGGCGCCACCGGAATGCTGGCCAGTTCCAGCGTCCACTTGAACACCGACAGGTAAGCGTCCAGCCGCTTGGAGGCGAGCAGCGTGCCGCGCGCGGGACATGCCACGCGCACGATGCGTTCGACCACGATCTTGCGTTTACGCACCTCGTCCGCGAGTGAGCTCAGTGCGTCGCGCTGCGCCTTGTACTCAGCTCCCTTGAAGAACGCCAAATCTTCAGTGCTCAACTTCGGGTTCGCGCAGATGCGCGCCAGCACTTCGGCGACCAGCCCGCCGCGCGAATGCGTCACGAGATGCAGGCGCACGCCCTTCGGGCAAGCGCGAGCCAGCGCCAGCGCGTTGTGTATCGGGCTCACGCCAAGCGTCGGATGCTCGAGCCCATAGACCCGGCCGGAATATTTGGTGAACAGTGCGCTCACATGCTGCGGATGCTGTGACCACAGCTTGCCGAACGAGCTGGCGGTCGTTGAGAACGTACCGTGCACGAACACGAGCAACGGGCCGCCATCCTGCGCGGCCGGTGCCTGCACGAGTGGCGTGCCAGTGCCCTTGAGCTTTGGTAGCGACTCGCGTGCAAGCGCATAGAGGCCAGCGGTGACTTGATCGTCGACGTGTTGCACCGCCTTCGTCACGACAAAATCGGCCGCCTTGCCCTTGCCAACTCCCGTGACGACCTCGATCGCCGACAGCAACACGTCGCCCAGGAAGCCGCGGGCGGCACCGCGGGTGGGAGCGCCTTGCTCCAGGCCACGCCAACGCAATTGCGCCGGCACTTGTATTTCGTTAGGCCCTGGCTGATCGACACCGCGCGCGCCGCGCGTTCGCTTGATCTCACCTTGCTGAGCAAGCATCAAGTCGCGCGCGTTTTCGGGATGCAGAGTCAGTGCCGGCCCGCCCGCGATGTGCAGCACCACGACGTCCTCGCCCGGCACGGCAGTGACGCGCACTTGACCGCTGGCGCCGCGCTGCGCACCAACGCGTACTGATTGCTTCAGAACACCATTCGTCAGCCCGGCCGGCAGCGGCGCAGGCGCTGCGCCTCGCGTTCGGGTCGGCTGCTCCTGGCCGGGCACGATAAAGACGATCGGCTGTGCAGCGGTTGTTGCCATCAGTAGTTCCTTGTGACCTTAGCGACGAGCGCGCGCTGAGCGTTTGCGAGCGGACGGCTTCTTCGGCGCTTTCTTCACGGCGCCCTTTTTCATCGCGCCACGTTGACGCGTCACGGCGGCCGTGCGCGCGATAAAACGTGTTGTTGACCCACCCTTCGATGTCGGTGGGCCCTTCGACTTCGACCTTGCTCCAGCGGTCAGCGGGTTGCAGCAGCAAGACCACCGCGCCTTTTTTCAGAGGCGGTGCCACCGGATCGAACGACGCACCGGGGCCTTTCCGAATGTTGAGCGTCTCCGCCGTGACCACGTAGCGCGTGGGCACATCGCTGGTGCGACCGAGCGCGCAGCTGGCGATCGACGCGAGGGGAAACGCAGGCCCTGGGTCTTGTTTGCGTCCGCGCGCAATGTCTTCGTGGCCAAGCACATCTTCCAGCCGGTAATGGTTGACCAGCAGTTCGGCTAGCTCGAGCGCACGTTCGATCTGCACTTCGGTGTAGGCATGCCACGGTCGCACGCCACCGCCATGCTTGTGCTCGGCGAGCATGACCTCGCTGGCGGCGTACTCCTTGCCGAACCAGGCTACGAACTTGTCGCCGACGCGGCTCATTGCACCCGCATTGTCCATCTCGATACCAATCGACGCTTGGTTCAGGCCCACCACGCCGTTCCACTGGCTCACCCCAGCATGCCAGGCGACGATGTTAAAAGGCACGAGTTGCACGATGCGCCCATCGCGCGCCAGCACTAGATGCGCCGACGCGTTGCCCTGCGGCTTACGTGTGCACAGCGACTCGACCGAACTCTCGGCCGACCGTCCCGCTGTGTAATGGAACACGAGGTAGCGCGCTTTCAACTCGCCGCCGTGATTCGGCGTAGCGCGGAAGCTCACGCCATCGCCGACCAGCTGATGATTCTTGATGCTCAGCACGCAAGCGCTCAGACCGTGAACGGACGCTGCGCGACGAAGCGCGCCACGTCGCCCAGCAGGTACAGGTTGGGCGTCTGTCCCGGCGGCATGCCGGCTCGGATCGCGGCATGAAAGCTCGCGTAGTTACCTTGGAAGGCGCCGAGGTTCCACACCTGCAACAGCTGCCCGGTGAAAGCGCCGTTGTGGTCGCCGTCCAGCGACGTCTGGTTGTCCTGGCAGCCCGAGATTAGGATCACCGCCGCTTTGAATTTGCGCACGATCGCACTCACGCGACCGCTGCTGACGCTAAGGTTCGATAGCACCGCATCGGGATCGGCGATGCTGGCCTTGCCGGCCGACTTGGCAACGTCGTTCTGAAGTTTGTCGTAGAACGCCTGGTGCTGCGCGTAGACACGCCGACCCACCTCGAAGGGCATCATTTTCGAACGGCCGGTTACCAGAGAGACGGTGTCCGCATTCGGTCGACGAGCGCGCGTGACGGTGCCGGAGTGACAGCTATCCGATAGCACGAGGATACGCACGCCCGCAGCGAAGCGACTGAGTTCGAAATACAACTCGTCGTCGATCAGCTGGCCGTCATACAGACACCACGTTTCATCCTGCTTGTCCGCCTCGTCGCCAGTGACGTCAGGCACCTGCCCGCCATGACCGGAGAACGTAAGAAAGAAAAGGTCGCCCGCGCGCAATGACTTGGCGGCGTTGCGGATGCCGGCCAACGTGTTGTTGCGTGTCCCTTTCTTGGTAAGCAGCATGCTGACCTTCATGCCCTGCTTACGCGCAAGTGCCGCCAAGTCGTTCGCGTCGAATTCGCACGCCGCGAGCGGTCCGTCCCAGCCGCCGTAGGCGGAAGCACTCACTGTGTTAAGTCCGATATGCAGCGACAGGGCACGCGCCTTCGCCGCTGATGCTTTGCGTCGTTTGTCTGCCATGCACGCTCTCCGTTTGCGTACTGGGCAAGATCATCGCGACAATCGATCGCGGGGGCAACCGCCTTGATCTGTGAGCGCGTCGTGAAAAATCGACAAGATGTTTGTTGACCAGGACGCTTGGCAGCGCGCCGCATCTCGCTGTCAAGTGCGAGTCGATGCGTTAACGTTCGAGATAACTGAACATGACGCTCTTCGATTCCTTGTAGCCACATCGTCGCCATGTTCGGCCCTCGCCTGTTCGTCAGCTATCGCCGCGCCGACTCTGAAGCGAGCGCCCGCGGTCTGTTCGAGGCGCTGAAGTCGCGCTTCGGCGAGCGTCGCGTCTTCCTTGATACGTCCGACATTCCGTACGGCGAAGACTTTCGACGCGCGATCAGAAAACGCATCGCGGCGAGTGACGTGATGCTGATCCTTATTGGCAAGCAATGGCTCAGCGCTGCGAACGAGCGCGGGCCGAGGTTGCAGCAACCGGACGACCCGGTGCGCTTTGAGATCGAGACTGCACTCGCGAACAAAGAGCTGCGTATCGTGCCGATCACAATCGACGGCGCCGAACCGCCGCCTGACTCCGCGCTGCCGGCGTCGATCCGCTCGCTGGGTGCGCTGAACATGGCGCGGCTGCGCAACGAGACGTTCGATGTCGACTTCAATGCCCTCGTTGACCAGCTGCACGGACGTGCACCCGGCGACGTCGTTCGCGGGCTCGACTGGTGGGATCGAGTCAAAGCGGCCGCGGCTGCATGGCCGATAGCAACTCTCGCGGCGGCGCTAGTGGCACTTTTTGCCGCCTGGTCCGGCGCGCTCGACGTGTTCCACATCGACACGCATGTACAGCGCCTGCTGCTCGGCGCCGGCGCGCCGAACGCTGGCGAGCCGGTGCTGCTGGTGGGTATAGATGCGGCGAGCGAGCGAGAGCTCAAACGGTCTTTCGCGCCGATCGATGACGCTGCGGCCTGGCGGCGCGACCATGCGCGACTGATCGACCGGGCGGCGCGCGCCGGCGCGAGTGCGGTGGTGTTCGACATTTTCTTCGAGCGCGAAACCGGCGCCGATGGCGTGCTTGCCGACGCTGCACGCCGCGCCGGCGCAGCAGGGACACGGGTGGTCTTCGGCGTTCGCCGTCTCGATGGAGAAACGCCCGCCCTGCTTCAGCCGTTACGCGAGTCGGCTCAATGGGGCTCGCTGTGCTTGATCGACCGTGGTGGCGGCGCGTTATGGTCTACGCCGCTCGCCGTTGCGCCGCCGACAGCGGCGCGCTCGGGTGAGTCCGTCACCGCAGTGCACCCGTCGCTCGCGCTCGCTGCACTGGTCGGCGAGCCGTTGCGCGCGGCCGATGTGTCGCGACGCGAACTCCGCTTCGACGGACCGCTGCGGCCGACGCCGGTGCGCTTTAGCGGGATCGAGCCGCAGCGGGTTAATGAGACGCGGTGCCGCATCGCGCGCGCCGGTGACGATCAGTTGACGTTGCTGTTGCGCGTTGCCCCGGCTGGTCATTGGCGCAATATCGCGCGGCGCGTGTCTTATGCCGACGCGCTCGACTCCGCGCGCGTTGCCGATCAGCCCTTCAAGGACCGTATCGTGCTGGTTGGGGCGACGGAGTTACAGCAACCTCACGACGACACTCATGGGGTCCGCGACGGCTTTGTGACGCGTCAGGTGTTCGGCGTCGAATTGCACGCTGATGCCATCGCGACGCTGGCCAGTGGCCGGGTGGCGCAACTGCCGACCGTCGACCGACAACTCGTCACGGTGCTGATTGCAAGCGTGGTCGGTGCGGTGGCGGCAGTAATGTTTTACCGCCGGCCGCGTTGGTGGCGCCGCGGTATCCTGCTCGCGCTTGCTCTGGCGTGGGTGCTTGTTGCTTGGTGGTTCGCAACGCGCGACATCATCTTGAACCCGGCGCATGATGTGATTGCGATGTTGCTGTCGTATCTCGCGCTGCGCGCGGCGCAGTGGTTCGCGCGGACCTTTTACCGCCTGCGGAGGCCGTCGACATGAACGTCTCACCCCGTTATCGGCGCCGCTGCCTCGCGTTTATGACGCTGGTGCTCGCGTTGATTGGGTGCGCGTCTGTGCGAGAGGCGGTGTTGCCTCCAGTGCAGCTGTGGCAGATCGCACGCGAAGTACCGGGCGCCGATCCGCGCTGGCAGCGTGCCGAGGCCGCCAAAGCCGGTGTGCGCGTCTGGCGCGGTGGCAGCGAGATTCGCGGTGCGAGCGTCTGATGACGCTACTTCCCGGCGACGAAATCGAGACCGGCCGCGAATGCGGCCGTGGTGCTTCGTTTTCGTGACGCCGGTGACCTGCTCGTGCTCGAGCGCACGCGCGTGAAGATTGGCTCGCTCGAAGTGTTCTTCGGGCGTGTTTTCGCAGTGCTGCGTAACAAGTTCTCTGTTTCTAGCGAAACGGTGGTGGCCGGCGTGGAGGGTACGCGCTTCCTGTTTGAGGTCGACCGCAATCGAGCGGTACACG
The DNA here is from genome assembly GCA_963807155.1 of uncultured beta proteobacterium. Lineage (GTDB taxonomy): Bacteria > Pseudomonadota > Gammaproteobacteria > Burkholderiales > Burkholderiaceae_F > JACCZX01. The sequence goes on along the minus strand of CAWEAZ010000053.1, from coordinate 24,836 downwards.
TCGCGGTCGCCGACGGCGCAGTGGTGTGCAGTTCGCCAAAGGGTGCATGGGCGCCGGTGCGATTGCGCGCCAACGAAGCGCTGTTGTCGCACTACCCCAGTCGTGTGCCACCGACGCAGACGGCGGCTGTTGCGAGCGAGCTGCGTGCGTACGAGCAGCTATCGCGCGACGTCAGCCGCGCGCCGGAGCAGGGCTGGTGCTGCCGCGACGGACAAGTCACGCCTTCGTGGTCCGATCGGTGCGGCGGAGTCTTCGACACCGATCGTGCCGATGCTGTGCGTCAATGCCGGCCGCCTGCGCCCGATCCCGTGGGCTGGTGTTGTCGCGATGGACGGGTGACACGTTCGACCAAGAATGAGTGCGAAGGCGCGCGCGGGCAATTTTTCGACAGCGAAGCGCGAGCCGCGGCTTGCTATCCGCGACCACAAACGCCACCAGCGGGCACCCCGCGCGACCCGGCAAAAAGGCAGTGACGACGCGTGGCAGCAATCCCAACGGGGCCCCGACAGGTCTTTCTGTTCAGCGGCCACATGATTGACCAGTTGCATCGCACGCCTCCGCGATTTCCGCCGGAGTGTGAGCCCAGGGTTGCGGGTGAGCTTGATGCAAAGTTAACCGAGCTCGACGCGGGGCCGGGCGATGTCGGGATCACGCAGGGGGCGTGCGGAGGAGATCTGTTGTTCGCTGAGGCGATGCTCAGACGTGGAGCAGCGTTGGAATTGCATTTGCCCTTAGCCGAAAAAATCTTCCTCGAGAACTCCGTCGATTTCACGAAGGATTCGTCCACCGTGCCCGATCGTTGGCACGATCGGTTTCTTGCGGTTCGGCATCATTCATCGGTAACAACCAAGACCATGCCGGCTCGGCGCCGACTTGGACAGACCTGACAACGTGTACGAGCGTTGCAATCTCTGGATGCTCGAGCGCGCACTATCGTTCGGCGCGGACAAAGTGCGTTTTATCTGTGTGTGGAACGGCGAGGGCGGGGACGGGCCGGGTGGCACCGCAGACATGCGCAAGGCCGTGCAGAAAAGCGGTGGCGCGCAGTGCTGGATCGATACACGCACCCTGTGCAATGGCCCGCGCGTGAATATGCAGTAGGCGGTCGGCGGGTTCGCTTCTACACTCGATGCACAGTTGTGGATTCGCTGCTGCGCGAGAAGCGGCAGCGATTCCGTGCAGGCGGGAGGTGCCGATGGCCGATTTGTTCGTCAGCTACTCGCGCGAAGACAAGGCGCGCGCGGAAGAAGTCGTGCGCCTGCTCGAAGACTACGGATGGGACGTTTTCTGGGATCAGGAAACGCGTTCGGGTACGCACTGGCCGAAGGTGCTCGAAGAGGAACTCATCAAGGCGCGTTGTCTGGTGGCGCTCTGGACGACGACCTCGATCGCCAGCCGCTGGGTCCGCATCGAAGCCTACGAGGCGCTGCAGAACGAAAAGCTGGTGCCGGTGCTGCTCGATAAGGTCCGGCCTCCGCTCGAATTCCGGCAGACGCAGACGTTTGACCTGACCGGTTGGAACGGCGATCGCCAAGACGCGCGACTGGCGCATCTGCTAGCCGATCTGACGGCACTTGCGAAAGCGCCTGGTTCGAAGGGCGGGACGTCGCGTCCAATCAAGCTCGTTGTTCCACCTACGTTGCAGCGGGAGAAACCTGCGACGCTGGACTCACCGCCGCCGCGTGATCACGACGCAGCAGTGTCGTCGCGGGGTGCACTGTCCACGCTTGCATCGTCGCGCGGCGCGATGGTCGGTCTTGGCGTAGCCGTGGTAGTTGTTGCTGCCGCATGGTTGATCAGCGGTGTCGATTTCTCACCCAAGCCAGCTGAGCCTACAAAGTCCGTCGTGGTAACACCGTCTGCACCATCGACCACCGTTGCTACGCCAGTGCCGGCACCAGTCGACCCGCAACCCGCCAAGGCAACCACAGTCGCCACGGGCGTGCCACCCGTGACTGAGGTTTCCAAATCAGGACCGAAACCAACGCCGCGCAAAGCGGTCGTCCCGTTGCCTGGCGATCGAAGAGAAGTCTCCAGATCGGTCCGATAACGGCGACCGAGCAAGACGTTTCTTCGCAGTAAGGAGTGCCAATCATGAAAGAACCGATGACTGCCGTCGATTCATTGATGCGAGCGTTGTCTGCGTCCGTGTTCGTTGCGTCTGTCGCGACGATGGTCGTTGGCTGTTCGACACTGCTCGGAACGCCGGCGCCAGCCGCGAGCGGACAGCCCGCGCACTCCAGAGCGGGCCAGCCACCGCCGCCCGTTGTAGCGCCGGTTGCCGTCGCGCCGCCCGCCGGCACCTCCGCCCCCTCCGGTGTTGCCACTCGAAGATGCGCTGCTGGCGGCGGCCAACAACCTGTTTTCGAGCGCATCGAAGGTGCTGAGCATGCCCCCGACGCAGCGGATGCTCGTCATCGATCCACTGGTCGATGGCGTGTCGCACACGCAAACGGTGACGACGCAGTCGCTCGAGACAAAAATCCAGGGACTAGTGCGATCGAAATACCCGGGCTTCAACGCCCAGCCGTTCACTCGTTCGACGGTGGGGCAAGCGCCGATTGTGCTGGTCGGAACTTTCACCGCGATTGACTTGAAGAACCAGACGGGCGGCGCGCGCGACGCATTTCGAATTTGCCTGGCGCTCGCCGATCTAAAGTCCGGGCTGATCGTCGCCAAAGGAGTAGCACGCGCCAATATCGAAGGGGTGAACCTGACGCCGCTGCCGCATCTGCAGGAAGCGCCGGCTTGGACCAAAGATCCCTCGGTCGACGCGTATGTGCAGACTTGCCAGGCGACGAAGCCAGGCGACCGGATCGATCCGGCGTATCTCGACGGAATACTCGCGGCCTCGTTGATTGCAGAAGCCAGCGACCTGTTCGATAGCGGCCGTTATCAGGACGCGATCGAGGTTTATCGCAGCGCGCTTTCAACTCCCAAGGGCGATCAACTGCGCGTGCACAACGGCATTTACAGCGCGAGTTGGAAGCTCGGCCGTCGTGCCGATGCCGAGCGCGCTTTCGGAGAAGCCGTGCGGGTAGGTCTGGCGAACAAGCGCTTGGGCGTGAAGTTCCTGTTTCGCCCCGGCACGACTGATTTCGTGACCGATCCGCGGCTGAATGCGCCGTATCCGATGTGGATGAGTCAGATTGCCCAGCGCGCCGGCACGCAGGCGGCGTGCCTTAACGTCGTCGGGCACACCAGCCCGACCGGACCCGAACCGCTAAACGAACGGCTGTCGGTGCTGCGTGCTGAGAACGTCAAGAACCGGCTCGAACGCGAGTCGCCGAAACTCAAGGGGCGCGTGATTGCGAGCGGCGTCGGATCGCGCGAAAAACTCGTGGGTACGGGCACCGATGATGTACGCGATGCGCTCGACCGGCGTGTCGAGTTCAAGGTCGTGCCCTGCTGAACCGTCCGTATGACAAACGCCTTAGAAGGTACTCACATCAGCGCGGCGTGGATCCTTCGAGCCACTTCCGGGTCGCCCAGATATCCGGAGATACCGTGCCGGTTCTCGGTCGGGTTTTGTACATCGGTCTTGTTCTCGATCTGCGGCGCTACCTGAAAGTACTTCTTGCTGAGTGGATAGAGCGCCACGATGTCGCGCTCGTCCATTGCGTTGAACCACTTCTTCACGCATGCAGGGTGACCGATCGGCGTGATCATTTGCTTGATCTTCGTGACGGCCAGCGGCGATCCAAGGGTCACGAAGAGCGGAACTTCCCAGCCTAGCGCCGACCCCTTGTTCTTCAGCAGGTTGTAGGCGACCACTGTGCCAAGCGAATGTGCGACGACGACGGTCGGCACGCCGGGCTGCATGGCCTTCATCACGCCATCGTTTATTTGATTTGCGATGGCGGCGTTGCAAAGATACTGGTAGACATCCTTGGTGGCGATGGCGATGCTGGCGCCGCTGCTCAGCGGAACGTGCTGGTCGATGGCCTTCAGAATGCCCTGTACCCATTCCCAGTTGAGCGGACCGCGCTGGCGCACTTCGGCGCCGACAATCGCGTCGAGTTCTGCTTGCGTGACATTCGTTTTCTTCAGTACTTCCTCGAGCACTGCGCGAACGAATTCCTTCTCCGCCTGCGCCGGACCGGGGCCACGGACGATGACCTCTGCAACTTCGTCCGCACCCGTCACCAGGTCGTCGAGCGTGTCACCGTAGTACGGAAACTTGATGTCTGTTTCGGCGATGGGCATCGTCAGCCCGGCACCTTGCAGGCCATTCTGGAACAACTGCACCCACTCGGCCTTCATCGCCAGGGAGTCCTGGTTCTGCTGCGCTCGGCCATGGATAAGAACGAGACGTTTGGTCATGTGAAACCTTTCTGCATGAAGATGGCTGCACGCGTCATACGCGTAACGTCGAAGAAGGACTTCTCGAGGTAGCGGGCGCTGATCTTCCCGCCCGAAGCCGCGATCTGGTCATCGACTTCCCGCTTCACTTTCTGCATGCAAGCCCTGGGCTTGCCCGCTGGCGCCAAGTCGGGGGCGCAGTTGAACCACAGCGTGAACTTGTCCATCGGGCGAACCTTGCGGTGAGATTCGCAGACCAGCTTCACCACGCGCGCGTCGGGATTGTCGTGCTTGCCGTTGCCGCAGAAGACATAGTTGTCCGCGGTGACGCGCTCGGCCATATCCGCCTTGTGGTTGTGCTCGGAACCGTGGTGCTGGATCTTGAGCACATCGACGTGCAGGTTTCCCTTCGCGTCGAACTTCTTGTGATGTGCGAGGCCTTTCAGAATGTCCTCCCAATGGCCGTCACCCGTGAGTAGCACCTTTGTCTTGCCCTCTTCGAGCAGCACCATCACAGACGCGAGGTTGGGCGCGGTCACGTCGTCGCGATTGCCGAGCTCGTCGACGCGCGCAGCGAGGAGGTCGGTGATCCTGTCGGCGGAGTTGCCGATCGAGCGGGCGTCGGCTTCCGCTTCCTTCTTCAACTTTCGGATCCTGTCCTTGTTCTTCCGCAGCCACGCGTTCCACTCATCGCGCACGCGCGCAACTTCGGAGGGCAGCGGACCGATCACGAAGACGTTCATCTTCCCGATCCGCGCCTCTCGCTTCGCCGGCGAGCGGCTCATGATGAGCTTGCCGCCGAACTGCTTGTTCAGTGGAATCTTTAGCTGCGTGGCCGAGACGCGCTGCGAAACCTGGATGGCCTCGTCCACGCTGTAGGCGAGCTCGTGGTGCGCGAGCGCCAGGTCTTGCAGCTTGAGGTTGGACGACAGGCCGAGCACGAGGCTTGACTGTGCGAGCAGGCGTTCCACCGGTCCCGCATTCTCTTTGAGCAAGTCGGAGAAGGCGTTGTGCCAGATCTCCTTGATCACCGGCATCTTCGGAAATGTCGGCGCCTTCACGTTCGCGCCCTGTTTCTTGCGGAATTCGTAGACGCGCCAGGCCATCACGCTGTCTAGGAGTTCCAGCACGCCTGAGATATGGTCCTGGTCGATGTGCGAGACGTAGACCAGGTCGAGTGCTTCCTTCTTCGCCGCCATCTTGCCGAGATCGGCACGCACGTGATCCTGGAACGCCTTGCGCATGCCGCCGTCGACGAGGATGTGTCCGCCAGCCGTTCCGCTGACCAACAGACAATCGCCCTTGTCCGACTGGTAGACGCGCAGTCTCATGGCGTCTTGTCCTTTCGCGGAAGGTTCACGCGTTGGGCCTCGAGCACGCAGCCTGCGGGATCGATCTGTCCAAATCCCGCGTCATTCACCCAGGCGAAGCCCTTGCCCACCAGCGGCGTTGCTGAGCGCTGGATGATCCCGATGATCTGCGCTGCGGTGAGGTCCGGGCGTGTTGCGAGCATCAACGCCACCGTTCCGCATACGAAGGGGCTGGCCATGCTGGTGCCGGTCATTCCCACCCAAGCGTCGGCCGGGCTCGAGAAGCCGTTCGCTGCGACGATGTCCGTGCCGGGCGCGGCAATATCGGGTTTGCTGCCGCCTTCGCGCGTGGGCCCCTGGCTGCTGGTCACGTTGATCGATTCACGCGCCTTGTCGAGGTTGGCTACGGCGACAACGCGGTGGCCGCACGCGAGTGTCGAAATCGAGGAGCAATCGACGTTGCTGCGCTCCGAAAAGAAAGAAGGAAAGCGCCAGCGCCGGGGCGTTTCTGGATCAGGCGGCAAAGGCAAGGGATCGTCGCGTTCGATCCAGCCATCGAAGCGGCCGTCGCGGATGTCGCGGCCGTGCAGCCGCACGGTCCATTGGCCAGCCGCAATGCCAATCGGCGGTTGCGCCTTGAAATTGGGCGAGAGGAAGATGCCGATGTAGTTGGCGCCGTTGGCCGCGTGATAGAGGTCGTTGTAGATGCTGATGAACGTGCCATCGACGAGCCGTTGGTTTTCGATGAATTCCAGTGGCTCCACCGGCCCATAGGTGCGTCCCGCAGGGTCGCGTACCGACACGCCGATCTTGTCCTGCGCGCTGAACCAGATCTCGAGCTCGTTCTCCGAATAATCGTGCCCATCGCCGCCGGCGACGGTCCAGTCGATGTCGATATCGAGTCCCGCCGCGGGAATCTTGCCGCTGGTGTGGATGCGACCCATGACGAAGCCGACGTCGTCGGGCGCCTCCGCCTTCTCTTGTCCGGCGTTTCCGGCCGCCACGCATACGCCGCGGCCGGGAGTCGCGAGCCATGCGTCGATCCATCGATTGACCGGCGCGCTCGAGTCGTGCGCATGACCGTTGGTGCCGAGGCTGATATTGATCGACACCGGCATGCCGAGTCGGTCGCCCAGCTGCATCAGCCACTCGACCGCGTGGGCTATGCGCGTGGAGTCGTAAAACGATCTGCGGCGATCCCGATCTTTGGACCCCAGCGAAATCAATACGCCCGCGATCGTCGCCTCGCGTGCGACGCCGACGTTGCCCGCGGCGATGCTCGCTACATGCGTGCCGTGCGAACCAAAATCCATCTCGGACTGCGGCTCGAGTTGCGTGGCGGGAGCGCCGACATTTGCCGCGAGCGCCTTGTTCATCTGCGCGCGCGAAATCACCCGGCCGTAGTCCTTGGGCGAAGTGCCGTCGGCATCGGCCCCCATGTCCCAGATCGCCTCGAAGCGCGTCTTTTTCTTGACCACGAAATCAGGATGCGCGAAGTCGAACCCTTGCACATCGATGATCCCGACCAGAACCCCCTTTGCCGTTCTTGTGCAGCTTGACGCGCTTCACCGCACGAAGCCTCGCGCCCGGGGTTCGAGGCCTTCGCGGTCGAGATCACCGGGTCCGGATCGCGCAGTCCCTGGCCCAGTGCCACTTGGCGCACGAGCGGATCCGCGGTGAGTTGTTTGAGTTTTGACAGCGGCACCTTCGCCGTCGAAAGCGTCCCCATGCGCGCCGTCTCTTCCACTTCGAGCGACTTGGGTAATGGCTCGGCACGGTGCTTCAAGATGAAGACATTCGCGCAGATGTCCGATGTGACGGTCTTGATCTTCCCGCGTGCGGGCAGCGGTGCCGACTTGGCGTACCGTCCCAGCGGGTCGGCCGATTCCCGCCGCGCAGCCTCAACGGCGTCGACCTGCTCCATTGAGTAGCCACGCTGCCCTATGCGATAGGTCGGCGCTACTGCCAAGGCATCGCAGCGCTCGGCGCGGACCACATTGACCTCGGTGTCGCCATTGGCGATCACGCGCAGCTTGGCGTCACACTTCCGGCCGCCATCACCGAGCTGATGGACTCTTGTGTTCCTGCTCATAGTTGTTGTTACTCGCGAGCCTGAACGAGATCACTCCCGGATCGGTTTGCACTGATGCTGGCCCAGCAGAAGCCTAAACGGGGTACTCGCTGAAGGCATGCAGCAGATTCCATGCTAGTGCTTCGGAATATTCGACAGCGTGTCACTCCTGCACTTTTAGCAAGCCTTCGGTCAGGTGCTATCCCACAATTGCGCGGCCGGCCATGCACGTATGCTGCGGCGCGCCCGTTAACGTTAAATCGGGTTGCGAATTGCAAGGCCAATCGCCAATGCCGAAACTGAAGACCACAACGCAACGATGGATGCTGGTGTTTGCCTGCAGCGCTCTGTTGGCGGGGTGTGCGACTTCTGACGGCGACAGCGGGCGACCCGGACTCACTGCGCCTGACGCGCGTACGTTGATCGTGCGCTTGTTGCCGCAGACGCTGCCGGATCGCGCCGGATGGGCGACCGATATTTATGCAGCGTTTGCCACGCAGGACATCGCGGTGACCACTGAGAACATCTGTGCAGTGCTCGCCGTGACCGAACAGGAGTCGACGTTTCGTGCGGATCCTGCCGTGCCGGGGCTTGCGGCCATCGCATGGCAGGAGATCGACAGGCAGGCCGATCGCGCCGGCGTACCGAAGATGGCGGTTCACACGGCGCTGCGGTTACCGTCGTCAAACGGCAGGAGCTACAGCGAGCGCATCGATGCGGCAACAACCGAAAAGCAGCTGAGCGAAATCTTCGAAGACTTCATCGGCATGGTGCCGTTGGGCAAGACATTTCTCGCCAGCCGCAATCCAATTCGAACCGGTGGCCCGATGCAGGTGAGCATTGCCTTCGCCGAAGGCCACACAGCGTCCAATCGATATCCGTATCCAATTGCGCATTCGATCCGGCACGAAGTATTCACGCGGCGAGGCGGCATGTACTTCGGCATTGCGCATCTGCTGGGCTACGAGGCGCCGTATCCGCAACCGCTGTATCGCTTCGCTGATTTCAACGCGGGCCGCTACGCGAGCCGTAACGCTGCGTTCCAGAATGCGCTGAGTATTGTTTCAGGTGTTCCGCTCGTTCTGGACGGTGATTTGCTGCCACCTGGCGCCGCCGCTGACGCCCCCGCCGGCAGCACCGAGCTCGCTGCTGTTGCGCTCTCCAAACGGCTCGACATCGCAGCGTCTGCAATCCGTCGCGATCTCGAGCGCGGTACCGAGCCCGCATTCGAGCGCACCCGGCTCTACGAGCGCGTCTTCGCGCGCGCGGACCAGGCCAACGGGCGCGCCGTGCCGCGCGCTGTGTTGCCCGCCATCACCTTGAAAAGTCCCAAGATCACGCGCAAGTTGACCACCGAGTGGTTCGCACGGCGGGTCGATGAGCGCTATCAGCGCTGCATAGCTCGGGCGAGCCTGAATAGCTGACTACGCAAGCGCCGATACCGTCGTGCTGAATTCCATTCGCGACTTTTTTGATCGCAATATCGCGCAAGGCGCACCGTCTGCCGAACGTCATAGCGTCGAGCTTGCGACCGCGGCGCTCCTGGTCGAAGTCGTTCGCAGCGACGCTGGGATTGCGCCGAGCGAACAGCAGGCGGTGTTGCAGGCTGTGCGCGAGAAGTTCGGCTTGTCCGATGAGGAAGCGCAAACGATATTCAGGCTGGCGGAAGAAGAAGTACGCACCGCCAATGACTACTACCAATTCACGTCACTGATCAATCGTCACTTCGACCAGCAGCAGAAGCAGCACGTGATCGAATTGATGTGGCGGGTCGCTTACGCCGATGCCGAACTGGCAGCGCACGAGAACCATGTGCTGCGCCGCATTGCCGAGTTACTGCACGTCACGCATGGTGACTACATTGCCGCGAAGATGCGTGCGCGCGATGCAGTTAAGCGCGGCGAATAACTTCGCCGCGCTCAAGTGAGACGTTAAGCGTCGCGATCGCCCAGGAAGATTTCAACTCTGCGATTGCGCGCGCGGCCCGCTTCGGTGTCGTTACTGGCGACCGGCTCACGAGCGCCGCGGCCATCGATTTGGAAACGATTCGCGGCGACCCCGCGTGTAACGAGGTAATCGCGCGTCGCGTCGGCGCGTTGCAGCGACAGCGGTTCGTTGACCGCGGGTGACCCTGTCGAGTCGGTGTGGCCGATGATGCTGATGGTGGTGCTGGGGTTCTGCTGTAGCGACTGCGCAAAATTATCAAGCGACGTCCGGAAGTTGGGCCGGATAACGGCCTGCCCTGAGTCAAAAGCGATATCGCCAGGAACGATGACCTGCAGCCGGTTGTCTGCGGTACGGTTTACTTCGACGCCCGTGCCTTGTGTCGCTTGCTGAATCTGCTTCTGCTGGCTCTCCATGCGCTTGTTCCAGATGTAGCCACCCAGTGCACCCGCCGCAGCACCGATCGCCGCACCGGCCGCTGCGCCGCGGCCTCGGTTGCTGTCGTTGCCGATCGCACCAATGGCGGCGCCGGCCGCCGCACCAACCCCAGCGCCGGTTGCCGTGCGACGCTGTTGATCGTCCATCGATTCACACCCGCCCAACGTAACGGTGGCCAGTACGGCCGAAGCGGTCAACGCAATTATTCTTCGCATGGGTATCTCTCCTTGATTTGTTTCCAGACCAAGCCGAAAAAGCAAACGAGATGCCCAGCTTTCTACCGCTCGTCTAGCGCGTGCCGACTTCGTGCAAGCGCCGCGCCCTGCACCAACGCATTGAGTTTGCGCAGTGCGATCTCGCGGTTCATCGGCGCCATCCCGCAGTTCGTGCATGGCAGCAAGCGTTGCTGCGGCACAAAGGCGAGTGCCTTCTCGATCACATTGGCAACCTGCTCCGGTGTCTCGACGTCATCCGAAGCCACATCGATAACGCCGACCATTACATCCTTGTTGACCAGAAGCCGCATTAATTCCGCGGGTACGTGCGAATTGGCGCATTCGAGCGAAACCTGCTTGATCGAGCTGCGCGCGAGCGCCGGGAAGATTTGCTCGTACTGCCGCCATTCCTCACCAAGGCTTTTCTTCCAGTCGATATTGGCCTGGATGCCATAGCCGTAGCAGATGTGGACCGCGGTCGTGCACGTCAGCCCGGCGGCCGCGCGCTCGAGCGCTTCGATGCCCCACTCGTTGACTTCGGCTGGATAAACGTTGAACGCCGGCTCGTCGAACTGGATGACGTCGACGCCGTCGGCCTGCAGCGCGCGTGCCTCTTGGTTCAGCAGATCGGCGAACGCCATTGCCATCGAGCGACGATCGCCGTAGTAACGATCGGCAACGGTATCGACGATCGTCAGTGGACCGGGCAGTGTGATCTTGAGTTTTTTCTTCGTATGCGCGCGCGCCAGCGTCGCTTCCGTTCGATGCACGCGCGAACGCAGGGTTAGCGGCCCGGTCACTTGCGGCACCATCGCTTCGTAGCGGTTATCGCGTATCCCCATTTTGACTTTGTGCTCGAAGTCGATGCCAGCCACCGCTTCGAGGAACCCATGGACGAAATGCTGTCGCGATTGCTCGCCGTCGGTCACGATGTCGAGGCCCGCGTCCTCCTGTTCCTTCAGCACCAGCACCGTCGCATCGCGCTTGGCTGCTGCAAGCTCTGCGCCCTGCGCTTTCCACTGGGGCCAGAGTTTTTGCGTCTCGGCTAGCCAGAATGGTTTTGGCAAACTGCCTGCGATCGTAGTTTCGAACATAACGCCTCCGTGGCACACACGCCGTCATATATAGTCGAATGACTCTAGTCGACACAATAACCTTGGCGCCCGTGATTCGATGAACCCACCGGTATCGGAAAAGATCCGCGCTCGTCTGCGAGCCGCCGGGCAGCGGTTTCACGCCAACGACAGCATTGCCACTCACATCGAGCCTGGCGAACTGCCGCAATTGCAGGACGAAGTCGAACAGAAGGTGCTCGCCGTGCTGCAGAGCCTGGTGATCGATACCGAAGGTGACCACAACACGCGCGGCACGGCGCGCCGTATCGCCCGCATGTACCTCGGCGAAGTCTTCAGCGGTCGCTACACGGCCAAGCCGCACGTGACCGAATTTCCGAACGTCGAACAGCTGAACGAGCTGATGATCATCGGCCCGATCACGATACGCAGCGCATGCTCACATCATCTGTGTCCGATTCTCGGCAAGCTTTGGATCGGCGTCTTGCCCAACGAGGATTCGAATCTGATCGGCTTATCGAAATATTCGAGGCTCGCGGACTGGGTGATGAGCCGGCCGCAGATTCAGGAAGAAGCGGTGACGCATCTGGCCGATTTGTTGCAGGCTTCGATGAATCCTGACGGACTTGCGCTCGTGATGGAAGCCGATCACTTCTGTATGCAGTGGCGCGGCGTAAAGGATAACGACTCGAAGATGATCAACAGCGTGATGCGCGGGTCTTTCCTGAAAGATCCAAATCTCCGCGCCGAGTTCTTGTCGCTGTTAAGAGACCGTCGCGGTTAGCCGCGCGGCGCGCGGCGATAGTCCCAAGGCGGTATCGGGTCACTGAACGACCACAGGCCGGCATGTGCCGAGCGCGCTTCGCTCTCGGCGCGTGCATACCGTTCGCGGTCGACCGCGCGCTGTTCGTGCGCGTACTTGATGTAGTGCCATGCATAACCGCGCCGAATTTGTTCGAGCCCTAAGTCGACACCGTCGATGGTCACACGGCAGACCGCACGCCCGTAGCGATCGACCTTCGGGCAATCGGCGCGCGCGACCCGACCATGCGAGAGCGCCGCCAGCGATTGACGCGCGCGTTGTCCGTAAGGTTGTGTGCGCTCGGGTGCGTCGATGCCGTCGAGCCTAATCCGATGTTGTGTGTTGCTGGCGTCGAGCAAAGTCAATGTGTCGCCGTCGGCCACGCCGACGATAGTGCCCTGCCATTCGGCCGAGATCGCACTTAATGGCAGTGCCAGCGCGAGCAGCATCGCGCGAAGGACTTGCAGAAGCGTCATGACGGTTCCTTGGATGCGTTAATCCTAGGAACGAGTGCATGCGCGAAACGACCGGAAAGAGGCGATGCACGGCGGCAATTCGAGCTCAGTGAATGCGGGGCTAAGATGGTCGCTATCAGTTACGCGAACCGAGGCGCGATGAAAAAATCGGCGACTGTCACGATTTCGATGTTGTTGGCGGCGCTGAGCGCGTGTTCTGGTTTTCTAGGCGGCCCGACAGCGGTGGCGGAACTGGAGGCGACCAAGGGCAACGCGGTCTGGGGCAAGGTCAGTTTTGTACAGGTGGCGGGTATCGTGGTTGTGCGCGCCGATGTGCGCGGGCTGCGGCCAAGCGCGCAGTTCGGGTTTCACGTACACGAAAAGGGCGATTGCAGTTCGCCCGATGGCATGGCGGCCGGTGAGCACTTCAATCCGACCGCAAAGGCGCACGCGCACTACAGCGTGGCCGAACGACACGCGGGCGATTTGACGAACCTGAGGTCCGATGCCGAAGGCGTGGCCGTGTACGCATTCGAAACGAATCTTCTGAGCGTGACAGCCGGGCCTACGTCGGTCGTTGGCCGCGCCATCATCATTCACGCGGAGCCCGACGACTACCGCACACAACCAATGGGCAACTCGGGCGCGCGCATCGCCTGCGGATTGATACGCGCGGTTTAGCCCGTTAGCGCCGCGTCAGCAGTTCGGCATAGCGATCCACATCGATATTGCCGCCGCTCAAAATCACGCCCACTTTCTTGTTACTGACATCGAACACGCCTTCGAGCGCTGCTGCCGCTGCCAGACAACCCGTCGGTTCCACCACCATCTTCATGCGCTCGGCAAAAAAACGCATCGTCGACACCAGCTGTTGGTCGGTCACTGTCAGTACGTCGTCAACCAGTGCCTGAATCACCGGAAATGTGAAGCGTCCGGGCGCCTGCGTCTGCGCACCGTCCGCAATCGTCTTTGGAACTTCGATGTGAACGATCTCGCCACGGCGCAGCGACTGTTGCACGTCGTTGCCGGCCGCGGGCTCAACCCCGATGACGCGACACTGCGGAAGCGCAGTGTTTGGCGGCGACCGCGCAGCCCGAAATCAAACCGCCACCGCCGACACACACCAACAGCACATCGAGCGCGCCGGCGTCTTCTATCAGTTCGAGCGCCGCAGTACCTTGGCCCGCCATCACGTGCGGATGATCGAACGGCGGAATCAGTGTCATGCCGCGCTCCGTCTGCCAGTTTGCGGCCGATCTCTTCGCGGTTGGACTTATAGCGGTCGTACAACTGCACTTCTGCGCCGTAACCACGGGTCGCATCGATCTTCATCTGCGGCGCATCGGTGGGCATCACGATCGTCGCCGGCATTCCAAGCAAGCGCGCGGACAGCGCTATCGCCTGCGCATGATTGCCCGACGAAAATGCCACCACTCCCGTCTTGCGCTGCGCCGGCGTGAACTGCGACAGCGCGTTATAGGCGCCGCGAAACTTGAACGCTCCCATCCGCTGCAGGTTTTCGCATTTGAAAAACAGCTGCGCCCCGGTGCGCTCGTTGGCGGTCTGTGACGTCGCCACCGGGGTGCGGTGGGCAACGCCGGATAGGCGCTTCGCAGCAGCTGTGATGTCTGCGTGGCTAATCGATAGGTTCATACTGCGAGCTTAACTTCTTGCGGCACGCCCGTTGCTGCTTAGCTACTTTTACCCTTTTGAATCCCATGCGTGCACAAAACATTCTGGAAACGATCGGCAACACGCCGACCATTCGCGTGAACCGCCTGTTCCGCGACATCGCACCTGCTGCCGAAGTGTGGATCAAGTCGGAGCGCGCGAATCCCGGTGGTTCGATCAAGGACCGTATCGCGTTATCGATGATTGAAGCTGCCGAAGCGAGCGGTGAGCTCAAGCGCGATGGAACGATCATCGAGCCGACCTCAGGCAACACAGGCATAGGCCTGGCAATGGTCGCTGCGGTCAAAGGCTATCAATTAGTGCTGGTGATGCCAGACAGTATGTCGGTCGAGCGCCGCCGCCTGATGCTGGCCTATGGCGCCAAGTTCGAACTAACGCCGCGCGAGAAGGGTATGCCGGGTTCGATCGAGCGCGCGAAGCAACTGGTGGCACAAACAAAAGGGGCGTGGATGCCGCAGCAGTTCGACAATCCCGCCAACATCGATGTGCATGTCCGCACGACTGCGCAGGAAGTGCTGCGCGATTTTCCCGAAGGGTTCGACGCCGTCATTACCGGTGTCGGCACCGGCGGTCATATCACCGCGCTGGCGCAAGTGCTGAAGCCAAAATGGCCGCAGCTGAAAGTCTTCGCGGTCGAGCCGTCAGCATCGCCGGTGATCTCGGGTGGCAAACCGTCGCCGCATCCGATTCAAGGCATAGGCGCGGGCTTCATTCCGCATAACCTGAAAACAGAGTTGCTCGACGGAGTGATCCTGGTTGAAGCAGAAGAGGCGCGCGAAATGGCGCGCCGTGCCGCGCGCGAAGAAGGCGTGCTGGTCGGCATCTCGTCCGGCGCTGCGCTGGCTGCGATCGCGAAGAAGCTGCCTGAATTGAAGAAGGACGCGCGCGTGCTCGGCTTCAACTACGACACCGGCGAGCGCTATCTGTCGATCGAGGGGTTTCTGCCCGCTGAGGCGCCACCTTCTATTTAGCGGGCGCAGTCATCGAGGTCAGTGGCATTGCGCAGTGGCCTGCGCCTTCGACATTGTCCTGGCCGAGCTGCCATGGCGGCGGCTCATCGAACCGGTTATGCGGCGTAGCGCGCGACCAGTCGAGTGCAACAAACGCGAACGCAATCGTCCAGAACGTGACCACGAACAAGGTCGTGCGCCTCATGCTTTAAGCCCAAGCCGCTCGCGCAACGGCACGCCGATCCACAGCGATCCGGCAAACGCAGCGGCCATCCACACCCATCCGTGCAGGCTGCCGGTCGAAATGCCTGAGAAGTACGCGCCGACGTTGCAGCCGAATGCCAGTCGCGCCGAGTAGCCCAGCACCAAGCCGGTGATGACCGCGATCAGCCATTGTTTCGCGCTCGCCTGTGTCGTCGGCCGCGCGTGGCCGCGAACATTAGCTGCGATCAGCGCGCCGACCAGCAGCCCGATGTTGGTGACCGATGTCACATCCGTCAGCAGCGACGATTCGATGCGCGTCTGCTGAATCTGCGCGCCCCAATAGGCATTGGCAGCGAGATCAGCGCCGAGCCACGTCGCGATCTTCGCGCCCCATAGGCCGAGTCCATAGACAATGCCCCACGTCTGGCCGGCGATGATCAGATTCAGCACACCGAACAGCGCGAGCAGCACCGCGCCGATATAGATCGCGCGCGGCTTCCAGCGCGTGTCGATGCGTTTGCGCTTGCGCCATAGCCACGTCGCGAGCGCGCCAAGCAACGCCAGCTGCACGATCAACGCGACGCCAACACCGAGCTGCTCCGGCAGCGATACCGGCGGCAGGCTGCCGAGCGCGAGCCAGCGATCCAGATGTGCCGCGCCAAGAACACTGCCGGCGATGAAGCCGGGCAGCACCGCGAGGCTGAAGCCGTTGCCCAGCCCCGCCTTGTACAGCGTGCCCGAGCCGCAGCCGTCGGCGATCTGCATCGCCGCGCCGAATACGAACGCACCGATCACCAGGCTGACGGACAGCGGCGCGATCGCTCCGCTCAACTCCTCGTGTGTGGCAATCAGCGGAATCGACACCAGCATTGCGAGGCCGATCGCCAGCAGCTGCGCCAAAAATCCGGTTGGATCGCGCTCGCGTATCCAGACGCGCCAGCCGGTGGTAAAGCCAAACGACACGCCGGCGAGCACGGCGCCGAAGCCGATGCCGACCAGGAACAGAAATCCCTGCCGCAGGCCGACCAGCCACGTGATCGCGAGCCACGCGACGACCGCGCCGATCACGAGCGGTGACCCGGCGGCGCGCGCCGTCTGCGACGTGACGTGGTCGCGAATCGAGGAAGTGCCGTCGCCCGAGACCGCTGCCATTACGCGCGTCTGAGTCACAGTACGCCGCTGGCGACTTTCAACTGCAGCCAGAATTGCTGCAGTCGGTTAGGAACGTTGTCCATCGCCAATCCGGCATTCGACCATTCGACGACCGATTCGGGGTACAGCTTGACGTCGTCTTGTCCCAGCAGCTCCGACAAGACGAACCAGCTAGTCGCCGCCCACTGACCGGTATTGCAAAACGAAATCGTCGGCTGATTGGCGTGTACGCCGGCCTGTTGGACGACGCGCTTGATGTCGTCCGTCGGCAACAGCTGGGCGTCCTTCGCAAACCACACTTCGTGGCTGACATTCCTTGCGCCGACGATCGTCCCCGGCTTCCTGGCGGCGGTATGTCGCGTTTGACCCGCGAAGTATGTGGCCGGCCGCGTGTCGAGCAGCCGCGCTGAACGATTGATCACCGCTTGCGCGACTTCGTCGCGAGTGGCGATCAAGCGCGGGTCCAGCGCGGCT
Source organism: uncultured beta proteobacterium (assembly GCA_963807155.1). Taxonomy (GTDB): domain Bacteria; phylum Pseudomonadota; class Gammaproteobacteria; order Burkholderiales; family Burkholderiaceae_F; genus JACCZX01. The sequence goes on along the minus strand of CAWEAZ010000053.1, from coordinate 7,754 downwards.
TGAAAACTGGATGGCGTTCGCACCGATGTTTCGGTCGAGATCGGCAAACCTGCGGTGCGCCACGCGGTCATACCGCCGTTTAATACCGATAGCGTTGAAACCCCTGCGGCTTTTAATGTCCAGTAAACGCGAGCGGCCGCACCGAAGTCGGTCGAATCTATGCCTTCGTACACCACAACGACCGGAGTCGTCCGATCGATGCTGAGTGACTGTATCAACGCCGTTAGCGCATCTATCGTCGGCAGCTTGCCGGGGTTCTCGGCTGGCCCGCGCCATTTTGCGTACGGCGCGTGCTGTGCGCCGACGATATGTCCGAGCTCATATGTGGACTTACCATCGATCTTGTCTTCGCGGATATCGACAATGCGCAACCTCGAATCGCCGAGCTTTGCCGCCAACTCGGCAGGCGTCACGCAGCGGTTGCGCGGCGATGGCGCTGATCGAAGCCAGAGAAACGAGCAACGAAAACAACCAGCGAATCACGGACGAACGCTCCGATGGGGCAACCAACGAGGGTCGATGATGATGCCTGAATGGCAGCGTCGCCGGGCGCTCGATCCGGTATGTGCTTATTCCGTGGCGCGATCATGTTCAGCTGCTGGTTGTAAGCCCGCTTCGATACCAGATTGGAGTGCCGAATGACGCTATCGCGCCGCTTACTGCTGCGCACTGCCGCATTTAGCGTGGCGGGCGCCTTCTGTGCGCGCGGGCTCGCACAAGATCGGTACGCAGCAGCACGTGAAAGCCTGCTGCGTGAAATAGAAAGCGACATGCGCGCCACCGCGCGCGACACGGGCCACCCGGCGCTCAGTCCGGCGGTGCGGCGCGCTCTCGCGACGGTTGCGCGCGAACGCTTTGTGCCGTCGCACCTGGCGGCGCACGCCTACGAAAACCGTCCGCTGCCGATTGGCGAGGGGCAAACGATTTCGCAGCCGTTCATCGTCGCGTTGATGACCGAATTGATGCAGCCGAAGCCCGACCATGTTGTGCTCGAAGTGGGCACCGGCTCGGGTTATCAGGCAGCGGTGCTCGCCGAGTGCGTGGCGAAGGTGTATTCGATCGAAATCGTTGCGCCGCTGGCGCAGCGCGCGCGCGCGGCACTCGACGCCGCCGGCTATCGCAACGTCGAAACGAGGATCGGCGACGGCTATCAAGGGTGGCCGGAAGCGGCGCCGTTTGACGGCATCGTGGTCACCGCTGCGCCGGACCACGTCCCGCCGCGCTTGATCGAACAGCTGAGGCCCGGCGGCCGGCTGGTGATACCGGTCGGGCCGCAGCGCGGCGCACAGGAATTGTTGCTGATCGAAGCAGGCCGCGACGGGCGCGCCATTACGCGCCGCACGATCGCCGTGCGCTTTGTTCCGCTGACCCGTTAGAGGCTGGTGATCGGTTGGATAGACTGCGGCTGTTCCAATCATTCGGTCCGCCATGAACTATCGCCGCCTCGGCCGCTCCGGTTTAAAAATTTCAGAGCTCTCGTTCGGCTCTTGGGTGACATACGGTAATCAAGTCGATACACGCGCCGCCCGAGAGTTGATGGCCGCTGCCTACGACACCGGTGTCAATTTTTTTGATAACGCCGAGATTTACGCGCGTGGTCAGAGTGAAGAAATCATGGGCGCGGTATTGAAGGAGCTCGCCTGGCCGCGGTTGAAGTATGTGGTTTCCACCAAGTTTTACTGGGGCATGGCGGTCGGCAAAGGCGACTTTCCGAACGAACGCAACACGCTCAATCGCAAGTATTTACGGCAGGCGATCGACGGCTCGCTAAAGCGCCTGCAACTCGACTATGTCGATCTCGTGTTCTGTCATCGCGCGGATCCCAATACGCCGATCGAGGAAACCGTATGGGCCATGCACGACATGATCGAGCGCGGCCAGGCGCTCTACTGGGGTACCAGCGAGTGGACTGCTGACGAGATTCGCGCCGCGTGGGACATTGCGGACCGGCGCAACCTGCACAGGCCGGTGATGGAGCAGCCGCAATACAACCTGCTGCATCGCAAACGCGTCGAGCAGGAATACAAGCGGTTGTACGAAGACATCGGGCTTGGGTTGACGACGTGGAGTCCGCTGGCGTCCGGATTGTTGTCCGGCAAATATCGGAAAGGCGTTCCCCCAGGATCGCGCGGTGCCCTGGAAAGCTACGCGTTCCTGCGAGAAGGCTTGACCGATCCCGCCAAGAACAAAGCGGTCGCGCAACTCGAGTCGGTTGCGAGCGAACTGTCGTGCACGCTGGCGCAACTGTCGCTTGCATGGTGTCTCGCGAACCCTCGCGTCAGCACGGTGATCACCGGCGCGACCAAGGTCGAGCAGGTCAGGGAAAACATGAAGGCGCTCGAAGTTGTGCCGAAGCTCACGCCGGATGTTTTAAGTCGGGTCGATGCCATCGTCGGGCCGAACGTTGAATAGCGCTGGGGTGCGCCAATTGCCCCGAGCCATGACGGGTGGATAGACGATGCGAGCCAAGATTGCGTTGCTGCTGAGTGTGTCCTTACTGACTGGAGCGACCGCGGCCTCAGCGCAGTCACTGCCGTGCACCTCGGTGGCGCCTGAGGTGCGCGAGCGGGTACGGGAAGCCGGTGCGTGCCGCGATGACACCCCCGCCGCTGCGGCACCGAAGGCCGGCTCCACGCCGTCCGACACCGTCACGATGAAGCTGCCGGACGGAACCGTGGTGAGGATTCCGCGTGAGATCAGCTCGAACATCAACGACGGACGGAAGCACCCCGCGACCCACGAGACTGCACCACCGAAGAGCGCGCCTCGAGCGAGCGCGTCCGCGCAATCGAAGCCGGGTGCTCGCGGCGTTCCGGCTCGTCCATCGCCGAGGCTTAAGGTCCCGGATCTGGTCGGCCGTAGCTATACCGACGCCGACAGCGCGCTGGCCGAACTCAGAGTCGATCGAATCGAAACGGCTAGTGCCGCTCCCGCCGGGGAAATCCTCGCGCAGGACCCCGCCCCTGCCACCCTTGTGCTTCGGGGGAGCACGGTCAGCCTGCAGGTGTCGGACGGCTCGCTTGCCGGCGCGGCAGGTGCGATCAAGGACACGGTGCCCGCTGCCGCGGCTGCACCCCTGCCTGCGCCAGCGCCCGCGGTGGATCCCACGCCTGCTTCCGCAACCAACTCCGCGGTTTCCGCTGAGCCGACAGTGCAGCCTTCACCACGCGATCGATTTCCGATCGTGTTTCCGACCAACGCTGCGCTCATTCTCGGCGCTGGCGTGTTGCTCGGAGTGTTGCTCGGCGCCCTGTCAATGCGTCAGTGGCAGCGACGCCGCACGCTGGCGGCCGACAACAATCCTGTGCTTCCGCTCGCGCCCTATCAGCATCCGCCGGTCGAGACCGTCTTCGAGACAGAAGTGTTGCCAGACATCAGATTCGCTGCGCGTCTCGATCCGGGCGAAACAACGATCGAGTGGGTTGTCGACAGCGAGGAAGTCGCGATCGAGCAGTCGACGCAATCGTAGGGCCGAGCGTTGATCGCGCTTGGTGCGTCTGGTGGCGCGCTGATTGCCTCTGGGTAGCGGGTGGACACACGATGCGAATGAAGCAATTGCTGCGACCGTGCGTAATGCTTTCACTTGCCGGCACTTTGACGGCAGCGACAGCACAGGGCGTGCTGCCCCCGTGTAATTCGCTGCCGCCAGCCCAGCGTGAGGCCGCGCACGCCATTGGCGCCTGTCGCGAGATGGCGCCGATCGTCGATGTTGCACCAAGCGGCGCCCCGACTGCGCCGTCGGTGGTTGTCCCAGTTCCTCGTGTCGTTGGGCTGAGCTTTGACGACGCTCGCGACAGACTGGCGGGGTTTACTGTCCGGCGCTCGTATGTTCCCAGCGCTGAACCGGGAGGCACGGTATTGGAGCAGCAGCCCGCGCCGCCGGCACGGCTTCCCGCCGGCACGATTGTGCGCGTAGTGCTATCGGACGGAGCCCTACGGCCCGCTCCGCGCGTAGCAGCGACCGAAATCGACGGCGTGCGTAAACCGCCTGAGGCACCGGCTTCGGTGGCGCCCGTGCCGAGGGAGGTGCCGCAATCGTTAACCCCGCGTGGTGCCGCGGCGCCATCGAAACCGGCGCCGCGCCGCGCGCGAGTTGCGCAAATTCCCGCGCGAAGCGCTGTTGCTCCGACCGCGGCCATTGAGACTATCGAACTGCCGAAAGTGATCGGTCGTAGTTCGGCCGACGCGGCCACTGCGCTGGCCGAATTCAAGGTAGAGCGCATCGAGGTGGTGGCCAATGCGGCGCCAAGTGGCCAGGTGCTTGCTCAGGATCCGGCGCCCGGCACGCTGTTGCGCGCGGGAAGCTCAATTGGTCTGCAGGTTTCCGATGGCTCCCTAGCGAGCGTCAGCACCGCGACTGCGGCGCAGGCTCCTGGCGTTACGCCGGCGTCCACGCGCTCTGCAGCGCCCGCACCCACTCGACCGCCTTTGACATTTCCCAGCACCGCCGTGCTTCTATTGATCGCCGGTGTACTGCTGGGTCTTGGTCTCGGCGCACAGCTGATGCGTCGTTGGTTAGCGAAGCGTCACAGGGTCGCCTCCGAGGGGTTGGTCCCAACTGTATTCGTGCCTACAGTCGATGCAGTCACACCACACAAGACGACGTTTGAGACGGCTGCGCGACCCGTCGTATCGCGTGTGCCTCCCGCGGCCGCACCCCCAATGGCTGTACCTCTGATGACTGTGCCCGCGGTGACCGCAGCAGCGATTACGTTTGCCGCACGTCTCGATGAAGGCCAGACAGCTGTGGAATTTGCTGCTCCGTCGGACGCCGATGAAATGGCGCTTGAATACTCGCGAGACTTGCATGAGTAGCGGCATCAAACTGCACACTCCGATTAACGTCTCGAGCGATGACGTTGACAGGGCGTTGCTCGAGCAGGCTAAGGATGACCCGCAGATTGCGCGCGTGTACGAACAGTTGCGTGGGTCGACGGCTCAACGCGCCGCCGATGAATTGAACCGCGTTCTCGACATCGATGCGTTCCAGACGTTGGCGCATGGATGGGCTTCGGTGCCCTCAGTGCGCAACGCAGTGCAGCTAAGCGCGCTGATGTCCGCCCCGCCAACGATCCTCAGGCTCGAACAGCACAACATCACATCGACCTCGACGCTCGTGCTCGATAGCCACGTCGCGGACGCCGCGCTACCGCCTCTGCGGTTGGCGCTGCACTTGATCGCTCGTGTGCAAAGCGTAACGCTGGCGGTTCGAGACGGCCGAATTGAAGTCGTTGCGCTTGGAAAAGCGTCGATCATCGCGCGGCTCACGTATAAGAAATTTCTAGTCAAAGAGCATGCGACGACGCTCGAAGGGGCTGCCCGCGATCCCTTTAGGCATCAACATACGGTGACCGATCAGCCAGCCGACGTCGATATTCCGATCTAGCGTCGACGTTGGCGTCGCTGTGGCGACGCCCACGATCGTTCAGTCACAATTGGATCATCTCCAAGCGGCTGTTGGCGGCCAACTACTTGTGGGCATGCAATCTCCGAAACGGTTGATGTTGCCGGTTGTGGTGCTGGCTTTGCTCGGCATTTCGACCTCGCTGTTCGCGCAGCGGCCGCTATGCAATCAAATTTCGGCGATCGATCGGGATCGCGCGCGTGCGGCGGGACTTTGCCGTGACCCGGCGCCGATCATCGACGTCAAGCCGGCCGATATCCCGCTGCCCCCTTCAGTCCCGTCGACCGCTGCGTCGCTGGCAGTGCCCGACGTCGTAGGCCAAAGTTTCGACGAGGCGCGCCGCCGCCTCGCGCGCTTTACGTTGCAACGCTCGTATCGTGCGGCGGCTGAAGCAGGTGGCACCGTGCTGGCACAGTCGCCGATGGCGCCAGCGACGCTGCCTGCCGGTGCAGCGGTGACGCTCGTGTTATCGGACGGTTCGCTGGTGCGAGTCCCGCGCGTAGCGAATCTCAATATCAACGAGGCGCGCCAGCGCCTGCAAAAGGATCTTGACCTCAAAGCGCAGCCCGTGGTTGTCACGAGCGAGTTACGCGTGGGCACGGTGATCGAACAACAGCCGGCCGAGGGCACGCTGGTGAAGCGCGGCAGCGTCGTTCGGCTGCAAGTGTCAGCCGGGCAGGAAGGGCCCGAGTTGGTCGACGTGCCGAGCGTTGTGGGAATGCCATTCGATCGCGCGAAGGCGCGTCTTAGCAGGTTTGCAGTCGAGCGCTCCGAGCGGCCCCGCACCGAACGGTCCAGCGCGCCCGAAGGTCAGGTGGTCGAACAATCACTACGCGCTGCGTCGCGTGCCGCAGCCGGTTCTGTGATTGTGTTAACCGTCGCGAGCGCGCCGCGTGGGACGGTCGAAATATTCGAGATGCCGAATGTCGTTGGCCGTGCTTACACGGATGCCGCGCGCTCGCTCGCCGAATTCAAGGTGAACCGCAACGAGATCACAAGCGCCGAAGCGCCCGGACGCATCGTCGCGCAATCGCCCGCACCCGGCGTGACGCTGTTGCCCGGTGACGCCGTGTCATTGCAGGTATCCGCAGGTACCGCATCGACTGAGGTCGCCGCCGCGGATGGGGCTGCAACACCCACAGCACCTTCAAGTGCCGCGGCGCCAGAGAAAAAACCCGAGAGCGGCCGCGGCATCCTTCGCGGCGCAGTCGCGATTGGCGCGGCGGTGGTGCTGGGCCTCATCTTCGGTGCGCTATTGATGCGCCAATGGGTGTTGCGGCAACGCGCGGTGGCGGCAGCGGACCACGCAATCGTTTCGATGTCGCCGGCGCCGCCCGCCATCACGAGCGTTGATATCCTGCTCGAAGAAGACACGGAGCCCAGCGAGCGCGTCGATGACTCGCGGGTCGAAGCGGTGTCGCCGCCGGAGCCGCCATCACCGGAACCCAGCGAAGATTCGGAGAGTTCGAGTGAACAAGAAAAACATCCGGGTCCGTAAGGGCCAGGCTCCCGGGAAGTTGTCGCGCGAGGATTTTCGCGCACGATTCTTCGACAGATTCGCCGATCCAGCGTTTGGCACCGAGGCCAGTGCACTGAAGCGGATCGAAGTCATTGCCTGGGGCGGCTACACCCACCATCGCAAGGCGCCGCTGACACACCCGGCCGGACGCGGTTACGCCAATCCTTCGTACGATCTGTCGGACGAATGGCGCGCCGCGCGCGAGGCGGTTCGCGCTGCGGAGAAGCAGCAGAAAGACCCGGCGTCGCCGTCGCGAGTATTAGTGATCTCCGGCGCAGACCGCAATGACGGCACCTGTCCTGGCGAAATATCGAAAACGTGGCGGCTGTCGCGCATCGTGATCGATACGCTGAGGAGGGCGCGCGTACAAGCCGACGATCTTGATCTCAGCCTTATCACGTCGGAGTATGGCAAGCAGATCCATCCCTGCAAGGGCTGTGTGTCGACGGCGATGCCGTTGTGTCACTGGCCCTGTAGTTGCTATCCGAATCACTCGCTCGGTCAGGTCAACGACTGGATGAACGAGATCTATCCGCGCTGGTCTGCCGCCCACGGCGTCATCATCGTCACTCCGGTGTACTGGTATCAGGTACCGAGCGCGTTGAAGCTGATGATCGATCGACTGGTGTGCGCTGACGGGGGGAATACCGATCCGACCTCGACCGACGGCAAGGACGCTAAGAAGGCGAAGCAGATCGAGCTCGCCGGATGGCCGTACCCAAAGCATCTTGCGGGCCGCACCTATGGGTTGGTCGTGCATGGCGACGTTGCGGGCGTCGAAGGCGTGCGCCGTCCATTGTCGGATTGGCTCGACTGGATGGGATTGATCGA
>CAWEAZ010000052.1:0-41571 GCA_963807155.1 uncultured beta proteobacterium | reverse complement strand
CGCATTCATCGCCGTGCGCTTACTGATACAGCGTGCCGGTGTTGATGACCGGCTGCGCCTCGCTCTCGGAGCATAGCACCACCAACAGGTTCGACACCATCGCGGCCCTGCGCTCGTCGTCGAGATCGACGATGCCGCGCTCGGACAGTCCGTTGAGCGCCATCTCGACCATGCTGACCGCGCCGTGCACGATCTTGCTGCGCGCGGCGATGATCGCCTCGGCCTGCTGCCGCCGCAACATCACCTGCGCGATCTCGGGCGCGTAGGCAAGGTGAGTGAGCTTCGCATCCTCGACCACGATGCCGGCCGGCTCCAGCCGGTCTGCCAGCTCGCGTATCAGCGCAGCGGTGACTTTCGCTTGGCTTGCGCGCAATGTCGGTTCGTCCGAGTCCTCGTGCTCGCCTTCGTCGTAGGCGTAGCTCGATGCCAGATGACGAACCGCCGTTTCGGTCTGCACCCGGACATACTAGTCGTAATCCTCGACATCGAACACGGCCTGCGCGGTGTTGCGCACTCTCCAGACGATCGCCGCCGCGATCTCGATCGGGTTGCCGCGCTTGTCGTTGACCTTCAGCCGCTCGCCGTTCAAATTGTGCGCACGCAAGCTGATCTTCTGTTTCTTGTAAAACGGATTGGCCCAGCGCAGCCCTTCGGACCGGTCGGTTCCGACATACTCGCCGAACAGCAGCAGAATCGCGGCTTCGTTCGGCTGCAGCATGTATAGGCCCGCGAGCACGAACGCACCCGCAAGAATCAGCGCCGACACCCAACGCGATCGACCATCAGTCCCGACCGGCCGCACGACGAAGAAAATGCCAGCGAGCACGAAGTGCGATGCCGATCGCGACCCACAGGTAGCCACTTCCGCTGCTTCTTTCGATCTCTTTGGTAACCGGCGAGTCTTGCATGCCTTCCCTCCGCTATCAATGTGATATCACTTTGATAGATAGGATGAGGATTGTCAAGTCGACCCGACGGACGGCATCGGCCCCGCCGCTTAGAGAAAAGGGTAACGAGAGCGCCCTTGGCCGGCTGTCGCAGGCCGCGACGCAGCAGTAGGTTGGCGCAAGTCGATCTAGCTAATTCGAGACCTTTGGCGGCCCGTCTGTCGCGCACTGCCTTTGCCAGCGAATCAAGCACGCCCACGCTGTCATCCCATCCAATGCAGGCGTCGGTAATCGACTGGCCGTAACTCAGCGGTTTGCCGACGACCAAGTCCTGCCGGCCTGAAATCAGGTGGCTTTCGATCATCACGCCGATGATGCGCGACTCGCCGGTGGCTAACTGCTGGCCGATGCTCGCGCACACCTTGATCTGGTTGGCGTGATCTTTCTGACTGTTCGCGTGGCTGGCATCGATCATGAGTCGCTCGGGCAGACCGGAGGCGCGTAACTCAGCGCAGGCAGATTGGACACTCGCCGCATCGAAGTTGGGCTTTTTCCCGCCGCGCAGGATGATGTGGCAATCATCGTTACCCTTGGTCGACACGATCGCCGAGTGCCCACCCTTGGTGACCGAAAGAAAGTGATGCGGCTGTTGTGCGGCCTTTATCGCATCAGTGGCGATCTTGATATTGCCGTCGGTGCCATTCTTGAACCCGACAGGACACGACAGCCCCGATGCGAGCTCGCGGTGCACCTGGCTCTCCGTCGTGCGCGCTCCGATCGCTCCCCACGACACAAAGTCCGCGAGGTACTGCGGCGTGATCATGTCGAGAAATTCGCTTCCGGCGGGCATGCCGGCGACGTTGATTCCCATTAACAACTCACGCGCCACACGCAGTCCGTGGTTGATGCGAAAGCTGCCATCAAGGTCGGGATCGTTGATCAGACCCTTCCAACCCACCGTCGTGCGCGGCTTCTCGAAGTAGACGCGCATCACGATTTCGAGCTCCGATTTCAAACGCTCGCGCTCGCGCTGCAATCGGCGCGCGTAGTCGAGCGCCGCCTGCGGATCATGGATCGAGCAGGGGCCGATCACGACTACGATTCGGTCGTCCTCGCCGTGCAGGATGCGGTGGATTGACTCGCGCGCTTCGAACACCGTCAAGGATGTTTTCTCGTCGCACGGATACTCGCGCAACAGGTGCGAGGGCGGCGCAAGCTCCTTGATCTCCTTGATCCGCAGGTCATCGGTCATGTAGCGCATTGCTCGGGCCTCTTTAGATCCGTCCATCGTGCTTCTCTCAATATCGGCTAGCAAAAAAAAACCGCCAGGTCTGCCTGGCGGTTTGGGTCGATTCGGTGTGTTCTAAGCGCGCCGTTCGACTTGTTCCGCCAGTGGTCGGAAAAAGCCGTAAAAGTAGAAAAAGAAGCGGTGCGCAAAAACGTTCATGCGCGCAAGATACCTGAGCTTCGGCCACGCGCGCAAGTCAAACATCGGCCCGTATTACCCACAAATAGCGAGTTACCTGCCAAAACACCGGCGCGGCAAACATCAGGGCATCGAGCCGTTCGAGTACTCCGCGCGTAAGTACGAGCTCAGAATCCCATTGTTTCGCCCCAAGACTGCGCTTTACCAGCGACAACACCACGGTGCCCATGAATCCGCTGACGACGATCAGTGCAGACATGAAGAACGCCTGCCACCACAGAAACGGCGTCAGCCACCACAGCGCGGTGCCGATCAGTACTCCTGCCGCACCGCCGGCAAGCACACCCTTGGCCGTCTTGTTCAGATTGACTTTCAGCGGAATTCCGCCGAACAGTGTGCTGAAGATCACCTGCATCAGATCGGTCAGAAACAGAACCAGCAGAAAGAACAACAGCAACAGCGGCCCCCGGTCTTCGTACCCGCGGATCGGCAAAGTGACGATGGCCGGTGCGTGGCTGACGCAATAAACGCTGATCATCAATCCCCATTGCACCTTTGCGACGCGCTGCAGGTAAAGATCGGTGTCCTGCTTGATCGCCATCACGACCGGCATCAGCAGGAAGACGTAAACCGGAATGAACACGGCGAACAAATTGGCGCGACCGAACGCGAGCAATAGGTATTGCGCCGGAATGACCAGATAGAACGCCACCACCAACGCCCAGTGATCCGACGGCTTGATCGGAGTCAACGATACGAACTCGCGCAGCGCAAAAAACGATGCGAGTGCGAACACGACCAGCAGCGCATTCGGCCCGATGACGAACGCGACGGTAAAAAGCGCAAGCACCGACCATGACGATCGCACGCGCGAGTTGACGATCGCAAGACGCGTCAGGCGCACTGTGTCCATCGTGCGCGACGTGACCCATTGTCCCGGCGCCGGTCGCAACGAGCGACAGAATCGCAAGCGCGCAGAAAATGGCGAGAAACGTTTCGTTGAGCGTCAGACCCATGCTCTTTAACCCGACAGCTCAGCCACCGCGGTGCGCGCTCGCTGCAAGAATTCATCCTTGTCCTCACCGGCTTCCAGCTTGAGCGCGCCACCGAAGCGCACGGTGCAGATGATCGGCACTGGCAACGAACGCACCTTTGGGCATGCTTCGATGCAAGTTCTCGATGTAGACAGGAATCAACTCAACCGCTGGAAAGGCTGTGGCGAGGTGATAGAGACCGGATTTGAATTCGCCGGGCAATGGCTGCGCCGAACGTGTTCCTTCCGGGAAAATGATCAGCGAGAAGCCATGCTCGAGAGCGTCGCGCAAGGGTTCGAGAGGGTCGGCGTCGGGGTCGGCGCGGCTGCGATCGATCATGACGACATTGAGCTCGTCCTTCGCGATCGTGCCTCGAATGCCAGGCTTGTCCCAATAGTCCCGTGCCGCCACCGGCCGAGTGTTCGCGCGCAACGCACTGGGTAGGGCGGCCCACAGCACGATCGTGTCCATGTGGCTGGTGTGATTGGCGAAATAAACGCGCTGTACCGCGGTGGGTGCCGAACCGACCCAGCGCGGATAAGCGCCGACGAGCAAGCGCACCAGCCAGACAATCGGAGGCAGCAGTTTCACGCAGCGGGTGACGTTGACGGGCGATGCAAAGCGGTTCTAGTCTGGGTCTTGAGATGCACTGATTATCTGCGAGCCAGCGCGTCGAGCAAAGTGCGAAAGCGGCAGGTCTACTCGGCGGGTGACGAGTCATAGAGGTCGAGTGTTGAGGCGCTGATGGCACCCCGCTTGGAGCGAGTCGATCACATTCACGTGTTCGTCAATGATCGAACAATTTCGGAGCAGTGGTATGCAAGCGTCATGGGCTTCCATCGCGTCACTGGCCTCGAATTCTGGGCTACCGATGGAGGCCCGCTAACGATTGGCGATGCTTCGGGAAGCATCCATCTCGCGCTGTTCGAACGACCTTCACAAGAGTGCCGATCGACCGTTGCCTTTACCGCCAGTGCGAGCCAGTTCTTAGATTGGCGCGCTCATCTTGCCGAAGTACTGAAGCAATCGATGCAACCCGTTGATCACCGGGTGGCATGGTCACTTTACTTCAGCGATCCCGATGGAAATCCTTTCGAGATCACGTGCTATGACTACGCTGCACTGGCGACTGAGTTCCGGGACCTACAACCCGCATCATGTTGACAACCAAGTTGAGATCGAGAAAATGAAACGCCGCCTGTTGGTGCTTTGCGCTTTATCGAGTTTCCTCAACGGCTGTACCAGCGTCGGCGGCTCCGATACTGCGCAGTTGACGGCGCAGGTCACTGCAGCCGAGGTGGCATTTGCGAAAACGATGGCTGATCGTGACCATGCAGCATTCTCCAGTTTCATTTCCGAAGAAGCGGTGTTCATCGGCAATGGCAAGCCGGTACGCGGCAAAGCCGCAATCGCTGCCGACTGGAAAAAGTTCTATGAAGCGCCGCGCGCCCCATTTTCATGGAAGCCGGATCTGGTCGAGGTGCTTCCGTCGGGCAACCTCGCTTATTCGACGGGTCCCGTTTCCAATGCGGACGGAAAAGTCTTCGCGAGGTTTAGCTCCACGTGGCGCCTCGAAGCGCCGGGAGTCTGGCGCGTTGTGTTCGACGCTGGCTCGGAAGTCTGCAACTGTCCGAAGCCGTAGCCACCAACGCTAGGCGGTTCCGCCGATCGTCAGCCCTTCGATGCGCAGCGTTGGTTGCCCGACGCCGACAGGCACGCTCTGTCCGTCCTTGCCGCATGTGCCGATACCTGGATCGAGACCCATGTCATTGCCGATCATCGTCACCTGCGTCAATGCATCAGGGCCGTTGCCGATCAGCGTCGCGCCCTTGATCGGACGCGTGACCTTGCCGTTTTCGATCATGTAGGCCTCAGCCATGCTGAAGACGAACTTGCCGTTGGTGATGTCGACCTGACCGCCGCCGAAATTTGTAGCGTAGATGCCTCTGCTGACCGAGCGCACGATTTCATCCGGGTCTTTGTCGCCGGCGAGCATGTACGTATTGGTCATTCGCGGCATCGGCAAATGCGCAAACGACTCACGCCGGCCGTTACCGGTCGGTGCAACGTTCATCAACCGTGCGTTCAGCGAATCCTGAATGTAGCCGCGCAGAATTCCGTCCTCGATCATCACGGTGCGCTGCGTCGCATTCCCTTCATCGTCGATGCTCAACGATCCGCGGCGGTTCGCAATCGTGCCGTCGTCGATGACCGTGACTCCCTTCGACGCCACGCGCTGCCCGACCTTGCCCGCGAATGCGCTCGACCCTTTGCGGTTGAAGTCACCCTCGAGTCCGTGCCCAACCGCTTCGTGCAACAAAATTCCGGGCCAGCCGGGGCCGAGAACGACCGGCATGATCCCTGCCGGTGCCGGATCTGCGACGAGATTGATCAGCGCCTGATCAACTGCGCGATCCGCGTACTCCGCAAGGCGCTCTTCGGTGAAGAATGAAAGATCGTGTCGGCCGCCACCACCGTAATGCCCCTGCTCGCGTTTGCCATCTTGCTCAACAATGACGTTGACCGACACGCGCACCAGTGGACGCACGTCGGCGGCCAGCACGCCATCGCTGCGAGCGACCAGGATCACGTCGTAATCGGCGCCGACGCTCGCCATCACCTGCTTGACTCGCGGGTCGCGTGCACGCGCTAGCTGTTCAACCTTCTCAAGCATGCGAACCTTGGCTGCTGCATCCAGCGACGCCACCGGATCGTCATCTTCGTAGCGCGCCGATTGCGAACGCACGGCGACGTTTGGCGCGACTCGTACTTTGCCGGCGCCATGACGCGCGATCGACCGTGCCGAAATTGCCGCTTCGGTCAACGATTCGAGCGAGATATCGTCCGAATACGCAAACGCGGTCTTGTCGCCGACGATGGCCCGTACACCGACGCCTTGTTCGATGTCAAAGCTACCGCTCTTGACGATGCCTTCTTCGAGCGAAAACGACTCGCTGCGCGAATACTGAAAATACAGATCGGCGTAATCGGTACGGTGCTCGAAAATGGTCGCCAGAACGCGCTGCAGCTGCGCCTCGTCCAAGCCGAACGGGTCGAGCAGCAGCTGCTTGGCGGTGGCAAGGCGGGCGAGGGCGGGGTCGGAGATCTTCATTGAACGTTGCAGTGCAGAATCGGCAATTGTACGGGCGTCAGTTCAGCACCCGATGCTCCAGGGCGGGTAAAGAAGCACGTGAATCGGCGATCAATTGTGGGTCAATATCGCCGAACACAACCCCTTCGCCGTCCGACCGTTCTGCAACAACCGTGCCCCACGGGTCTATCAACATCGTATGGCCGTACGTCGAGCGTCCGTTTTGATGCCTCCCGCCCTGGGCGGGTGCGAGCACGTACGCCAGGTTTTCGATAGCGCGGGCGCGCAACAAGACCTCCCAGTGCGCGCGCCCGGTTGTGGCGGTAAACGCCGAAGGAACAACGATCAGATCCGGCCGCGGCATCGCGCGGTACAGCTCAGGGAAGCGCAGGTCGTAGCAAATCGATAGACCCACCCGCAGCCGAATGCCGTCTTCGGTCGCCAGCTTGAAGCTCGCCACCTCGGTGCCCGGTGCGATCGTCAGCGACTCGTCGTAGTTTTCCTTGCCCCGGTTGAAGCGGAACAAATGAATCTTGTCGTAGCGGGCGACGCGCTCGCCGGCCGGGCCGTACACAAGCAAGCTGTTCAGAACACGATCATTCTCCGGCGCGACCAGCGGCAACGTTCCTCCAACCAAACACACTCGGTGCTGACGTGCCTGGTTGGCGAGAAAGTCCTGAATCGGTCCGTGGCCGTCGGCTTCGCGCAGTGCAACCTTGTCGGTATCGCGCTGGCCCATCAGGCAAAAATACTCGGGCAAGGCGACCACTTGGGCGCCGCCGTCGGCAGCTTGTGCGATCAGGGCCGCAGCGGTGCGTAGGTTTTGGTCGACATCGGTCGTCGAAACCATTTGCACACCGGCAACGCGTACCGTGGATTTCATTTGATCGACTCCGCATTTGCGCCGTCCACTCGGCCGCGGCGCGTGATAGTTGGATCGGTCCAGGTGCCTGCGATGTCGTACTCGAGCGCGAATGCCTTGGAGAGCGGATTACGCAGCACGTATTGCGCGAGAAACGCGCCCAGGCCGAGTATCGGGTTGGCAACGCCGAGCGCGAGAGCCGCCGTACTTGCATCGATTTCAGGCAGCACCACCAGATGCAATTGTTGCGTTTCGTTGCGCAGGTTAATCGTTCCCGACATCAGCGCCGTCGCACTCGCGCCGGCCATGCGGAAATTGCTGGTCGACATGATGCCCTGCGCCACCGTAGCGTCCGCACGGATCCAGTTATAGGCAAAGCCTTCCGAAAACGGGCGTCCGGCGTCGAACAGCAGCGTGCGTGATAACGATTGCAGTGACAGCAAGCTCAGCAAACGCGCTGCATTACCGGTGTCGACTTTCAAAAACCGGCCGTCGTCTACGCTGAAGGTGCAAGCTTCCCTGACAAAGTTGCGTAGTCGATATCCAATGGTGACCCGAGCCATTCGAGATCGCCTTCCAGAGCTCCCTGACCGCCTGCCATCGCACCCGAGAATCCCAATCGATCGAGTGTTGCACCCGCATCGCGGGCATCGAACTTGAAGCTCATCTTGGTACGCCGCGCTTTGCTGCTCGCGGCCGGTGCCCACTCGCCGGTCGCTGAAAACTTCATGTCGGTATTGGTAATGTTGAAGCGCCGCACGCTCCAGGTCGGCGCGCTCGACGCTCCGACGTTCTGCGCAACCAATTCGAGTCGGCCGAGCTTCATGTCCGACAACTCGAATTGTTCAGCGGCGATATCGAGTGCGGGCAATTCCGATTGCGGCGAATTGAGCGCGTCCACCACTTCGCTCTTGCGTGCCGAAGGAATCGACAAGCGCGACAGGCGCGCCGTGATCTGTTCGGGCTTCCACGCCACATAACCGGAAACGCCGTCGGAGACTATGTTCGCGTTAAAGCCGCCATCGGTGGTGCGCGATGCGCCTAGCGTCACGTTGCGGAATGTGCGGCCCATTAACACCAATTCGGGCGTGCGGACCGCAAGCAGATCGATTGCAGGACCCGTAGATGCAGCCGCCGATGGCTTTGACGTCAGCTCCCCGCTACCGAGAAAGGCCGACCACGCTTCGAAGTCGAGGCGAGGGACTGTAGCCAAGACCAGCATCCCGACTTCGGGCAAGTTTGCAGGTTCGTTTAGCGCGATCACGCCGCGCGTGATGCGCAGCTCACCTCGTTCGCGGCGGCGTTCGACACGCACAGCAAGCGCTCGCCCGGCAGCGACTCGCCATTCGTCGTTGTCGCCGATCGGAACCCGCTCCACCCGCAGCGGCATCGATTCCTGCGCGGTCTTGCGCAGCGGTGCAACACCGTCGATCGCAATACCAATCAGATCGCTTTCGATTTTGAATTCGGGTGACGGCTTCAACGTCAACGTCGCGACGTAGCGCGCTTGCCCTTGCGAACGATCGAGCATGTGTTGCACCGGCGTCAGGCTGACCGCGCGCCGCAGTGCGGGTACGGTTGCGATGCCGGTGGCGGTGAACGTCGGTTCGCCGTCGGCGCGCGTACTGGCTTCGATCCTGCTCTGCCCGCCGAGAACCGTTGCATTCAAGCTTGTGCTTCGCACGCCGGCCTCGGTGAAGTGCAGCGTCCGGTCACGCGCGAAAACAGTGGAGCATCAGCGAGCTGCACGTCGTTGTTGGCGAAGTTCAGCGTGCCGGCCACCTTGCTATCGGACGCGTGTGCGAGCGGAATGGCGAGACGCAGTTCCAGTTTCGCGTTGCCGGTTGCTTCCGCGTTTGCCGTCAGGCCGCCAATCCAGCGCAACACCGGGCTGGCGTTGACGTAGCGCACCATGTCGGCCAGCGGGCCATCGGCAACGCCTCGAACATCAAGCGTTGCGTTGTGCCCGAACTCCGGAATCCGTGCGATGACATTGCTGAGCTTGGCGCCGTAAGCCGCAGCACGGTGCGCGGTCACTGTCATCGAGCCTCGGTCAAGCACGAAATCCGCGTCGATTTCTTTCAGCAGCGGCCAGACCCGGGAAGCTTCATCGGAACGATCACCTTGAGTCGCGGCGGGATGCACGTCGAGCGATGCGTCGGTTACGTGTGCGGCAATGCGAAACTCCGTATCGCTCGCGCCTTCGAATGGAAACCGCGCGAGATCGCCTTTGATCCGAACCGTGCCGTCGGTGACGCGGCCCGTAACCAACGCGTGCTGCAGCCAGTGGAGCGTGGTATTTCCCACTACCACAGGTACGTAACGGTGAGCTGCGGGTGCGTGAAGGCGCGCAATGCGGGAGGTGAGATCGAGCCACCCGGGGCCGCCTTTGTCTGCGCTCGCCGCACGATAAGTGCCGGTCACTTCGAGCTCAATCTCTGCGTTGGACGCAGAAGCGGAGTCGATGCGCACCTCCAGCGCCGGCTCCGACTTCCAGCGCGCTGACGTCGTCAGCTTGGCAAGCTTGACGCGTGGCTCGGCCAACACGCCCGGCAAGATAAGCGTTGCGTCCTTCGACGCAAGCTGCATCGACCCTGCACCATCGGCAATGTCGATGCTTCCGCTCAAGTTTTCGAATCCCGGCAGTCCGATCGCGTGCTTTGCATTCTGAATCTCTTGCGGCGCAGCCGGCTGCGCGGCACTTGCCAATCCTTCGAATCGCGTTTTCAGTGACAGCGTCTTGAGCTCGGGCGCGGAGCCGGGCCAGCTTGCGTTGACGTCGCTTAAAGTGCCCGCCACCGCGTGTTTGCTGAGCGTCTCACGCAATTCGCGAGCAAGCGGGACGTGCATTGCAAACCATGCAAGCGTGTGTATATCAACACGGTTCGCCTGTACCTGCGTTCGGGTCGGACTCGAGCCTTTGGCGCGCGTTGTGCGCACCTTGAAGTCGAGCGGAGCGATCGTCTGTTTCGAAGCAGTGACTAGCGCGAGCTGATTGGCTTCAAACTCCTGTCCGCCCGTGCCATCGTCAGTGCCCCACAAGCGTTGAGTAACACGACCCTGCAATGAGTCAAGTGTCAGCGGCTCCAGATCGTCAGCCAGCGTGACGTTTACCTGTGTCAATGCGAAATCGGCGATGACGCGGGTTATGCGGGCGTGGTCGAAGGTTACCCAGCTGCGCACCGCACCCTGCGCATGCCTGATCTTGATGGGTGCTTCGAACGTGTGCGCGAGCGCAGCCAGATCGGCATAGTCGACGGAGCCGAAGACTTCACCCGTCCAGCGCGAGTAATCCGACGGCCGCGAAAACGGCGCGTGACGAAAGCGCGCGCGCAGATCGATTGGACCCGCGATCGCCGCGGTGGGCTGCGCTTGCAAGCCGATGATGTGCGAGCCGAACACGTTTTCAAGCTGCAGGTTCACGTGCGCAAGCTCGAAGTCGGTCGCTGTCGCCGCATGTCGCGGCGGTCGCTGTAGCGGATACGCGCATCGCGGATCACCACCTCGCCTTGGGCGAGAATCCAGTCGGCACGCGCCTGAGTCCTCTCCCTTTTCATTTGGATCGAACACGAATCCACCGACTGAAAATCGATTGCCCGGCAGGCGCACGATGTCCAAGTCAAGCGCTTCGATCCGCAGCTCGGAGAAGCGAGGCTCGAACGCCACTGCGCTGAGCCACGAGACCGTGCCGTCGACCCGAGGGAGTGACAAGTCGGGCCGATCGCTGCCGCTGGCAACCCGGACGTCTCGCAACGTGAGATGCGGATTTAAACCACGCCACGACGCATCGATGCGGCCGATGGTTACGGGTGCCTTGACTGCACGCGAAGCCATCTGCTCAATGCGCGGCCTCATTTCGTCGATGCGAGGCATCGCGACGTAACGCACAGTCAGCAACAGCGCGCCGGCGACAAAAAATACTGCGACGAATATCCAGGCGAGCGACAACCAAGCTAGACGCAGACCACGGCGCGTGCGAGATTTACTCGAGCTGTCAGCGCGTTCAGTGACGTTTGGTTGGTTTGTCATGGCGAGCGCGCAACGGGGCGCCGCTACGTAAAATGAACGATTGATAGGAGCGAAAAAGCCGCGGTCACCTTATCACAGCGGGCAGACGTTACGACCGCGTTTCACAGTGAAAGATTCCCTCACCATTAGCCCCAAATTCATCGGTCCGCACGATTGGCGCGGAGCACGCGCTGAAATCGCGGACTTGCCCACGTTGTCGCACTACGTACGACGGGCATTGCATGCGGAATTCCACCTGCTGACGCCGGAAAGTGCGCCGGCTGTGCAACAGTTGGAGCAGTGGGCCGAGTCAGCGTGGACGGCAGCGCGCCTCAGCGATGCCCTGCAATCGTTGATGGAACGGGACAGTGGCGATGAGGCGCAGCGCCTTGCGGTCGCACTGCGCCGCTTGCGCAGGAGAGTGCTGCTGACGTTGATCGCACGCGATGCGACGGGCCGCGCCGAGCTGGCGGAGGTCGTGGCAACGATGACCTGGCTCGCTGAATTGACGGTGCGATCGACCATGGCCGCGATGGCCCGGGAACTGGCGGCCCGGCATGGGGTGCCAATCGGCGCCAACGGCGTGCCACAGGACTTGCTGGTTGTCGGCATGGGCAAGCTGGGTGGCGGTGAGTTGAATGTTTCGTCTGATATCGACCTGATCTTTGTTTACGACGAAGACGGCGAAACCAACAGCCTTAACGTCCGCCGCCGCATTAGCAATCATGAATTCTTCGCGCAGCTTGGGCGGCGGGTCATTGCACTCATCAACGATGTGACCGCTGATGGCTTCGTTTTTCGTGTCGATATGCGCCTGCGGCCCAATGGCGCCGCCGGATCGCTTGCGGTCTCCAACGCGATGCTCGAGCAATACCTGATGGCTCAGGGCCGTGAATGGGAGCGCTTCGCCTGGCTCAAGGGTCGGGTCGTATCGTTGCCCGTTTTTGCGTCCGCACCGCAGTTTGAGGCCCAGTGTGCCGCGCTCGACGCGATCGTGCGGCCGTTCGTATTTCGCAAGTACCTGGATTTCGGTGCGATTGCCGCTCTGCGGGAATTGCATCAATTGATTCGGTCCGAGGCGGTGCGCCGCTCGGTGGAGCGCAAAGGCCGTCAGGACCGCGCGGACGACGTCAAGATCGGGCGCGGAGGAATTCGCGAGCTTGAATTCATCGCGCAGACTTTTCAGATCGTGCGTGGCGGCCGCGAACCCAACCTGCGATCGAAGTCAACGTTAGAAACGTTGACAGCACTTTCGGGACTCGGCGTTCTGCCGGCAGCGACGTGCGAGCGTCTCGCGACGAGTTACGTGTTCCTGCGCAACTTCGAGCATGCGCTGCAGTACGTCGACGACGCGCAGACACATCAAGTTCCGGCAGACACGGAAGCGCGCGAGCGCGTGGCACGGTTGCTCGGAGCTGCCAGCGGCGAGACGATGATCACCGAGTACCGAGCGGTGCAGGCGCTCGTTGCGGAAGTGTTCGATGGTGTGTTTACAGAACCCGCGGTGGCCGAAGATGGCATTTCGCTCTCCTCGTTGAACGTTGACGGCGCATCGAGTGACGGTGCTTTGATAGAAGACCTGCGAGCGCGCGGGTTTGCCGACCCGGCAGCCACGGCGCAGCGCTTGTACGCGGTGCTGGATTCGCGCCGCATGCAGGCGGCCACAGAGTCGGCGCGCAAAGGCCTAGAGCGGTTGCTGCGGCGCGCCGTGCAAGCGGCGATCGAACGTTCGCGCGAGATCGGTGCTGCGCAGGATATCGGACCCGACCAGCACTTTGCGCGTTTTGCACTGTTGGCTGACGTCATCGCCGGACGCAATACCTACATCGCATTGCTCAATCAGTTTCCGCAGGCGTTCGACAAGGTGATGAGAATGCTCGCAGCGAGCCGCTGGGCCACCGATTACCTCGTGCGGCACCCGATCCTGCTCGATGAGCTGCTCGATCAGCGTCTGCTCGAGCATGAACCGGACTGGCCGTCGTGGTCCCTTGGGGTGCGACAGCAGTTGGCCGAAGCCGATGGAGATCCCGAGCGGCAAATGAACCTTCTGCGCGATGCACATCATGCGCAGGTTTTCCGACTGCTGGTGGCGGATCTCGACGGCCGTCTTACGGTTGAGCGGCTCGCCGACCATTTGTCCGCGCTGGCTGATTCGACGCTTGCTCTGGCGATCGAGTACGCATGGCGTTCGTTGCCGCGTCGGCACCGCGATCAGCCTCGATTTGCGGTGATCGGGTACGGCAAGCTCGGGGGCAAGGAGTTGGGTTACGAATCAGATCTCGATCTGATTTTCTTGTACGACGACGAGGATGCCACCGCCGCCGAGGTTTACTCGCTGCTGGCGCGCCGGTTGATGACGTGGCTGACGGCGCAGACATCGTCGGGCAAGCTTTTTGAGATCGACTTGCGGCTGCGACCTGATGGCAACGCCGGCTTGATCGTGTCTTCATTCGATGCGTTCTCACGCTATCAGCGCAATGAAGATGGCCATGGCGCGTGGCCGTGGGAGCATCAGGCGCTCACCCGGGCACGCTATTCCGCCGGAGACCTCGAAATCGGCGAGCGTTTCGAGGAAGAGCGGCGTCGCATTCTGATGCACCAGCGTGACGCGCAAAAGCTGCGCACCGATGTACTCGAAATGCGCGAGCGGATGCTCGTCGGCCATCCGAATCCGACCGCGTTGTTCGACGTTAAGCACGACCGCGGCGGAATGGTTGACGTCGAATTTATCGTGCAATTCCTGGTGCTCGCGTATGCGCACGAGCACCCTGAGCTTGTGCGCAATGCCGGCAATATCGCTCTGCTGCAAATAGCAGGAAGCTTGGAGCTGATCGACTCAGCGTTAGCCGGTGAAGTGGCAGACGCCTATCGCACTTTCCGCAGCATTCAGCACCGGCTGCGGCTTAACGGCGCGGAACGTGCGCGTGTCGCGCGTGAGGAAGTTGAACGCGAAGCCGCGTTTGTGGCTCGACTTTGGAATTCGGTCTTTACGCCGTTGCCGGCAGCAGCTAGGGCCTGGTCGCCCTGAAACGTGAGATGCGTTGGGTCGCAATGCGGATGGATGCGCGAAGAGCGGCGCTGCCGAATGGTGGTTCCATTCGCAAGCCGCTCGCCAAAGCAGACGCCGCATTTCGACCCAACCCGCAGGGAAAGGCCGCTTGCGGGCGCATTGCGTCGTTGTCGCTCGCTGATTGGTATGCACCAACGGCGCTCGCGACGCCTAGCACTGCATCCCGCAATCGACCTTTCGCACTCGCGTTTCAGGACGACCAGGCCCTGATCAGCGTAAGGATCACCATTCCGACCGCCATTGCGGCGATCATGCTGCGCGTGGTCAGCGTGATGACGGCCGCGGCCAGGCCTGCCACGAGCTTCGGATTTGTAATCGACAGATCGAGTGCGCCCTGCGTCAGAAATAGTTCGGGCGTAACAAGCGCGATCAATGCGCACACCGGCGCGTAACGCAACCCGTGCTGCACCCGCTCCGGCAGCGGAAAGTAATCGCCGAGCATCAGGAAGCTGGAACGCATTAGGATCGTGACCAGCGTGAGTCCGGCGATCACGAGCCAGATTTCGACATTGCTCAAACTGTTCCTCCCGTCTCGTCGCTGTGCCGCTCGAGCATGATCTCGGTAGCCATCGCGGCTGCAATCCCTGCCACGACCGCGACCAGCAGCCCGAGCTTCAAAGGTAGGCCTGCTGCTACCACCGCGATGACGCCGGCAGTGACAGCGCCGACCAGTGCCGGCTTGCCGGCAATCAACGGCAGCGTCATCGCAATCAGCGCCAGGATCGCGGTGAATTCGAGGCCCCACTGCGCCGGCACCCCGGCGGCGAGCACGATGCCGATGATCGACATCGTCTGCCATACGATCCAACTACCCGCGCTCATGCCGAGAAAGAACCACACCTGTTCGGTCGTGCCGCGCTGGTCCCGCGGAGCGTCGGCAAACCGCGATAGAAACATCGCGAAGCTCATGTCGACCATGAAGTAGCTGAGCAGCCATCGGCGGGCGATCGAAAATCGGCGAAAAAACGGATGCAACCCGGCCGAGAAAATGATGAATCGTAGGTTGACGACTACCGCCGTCAGCAGCACGACCCACAGCGGAGCGTCGGCTGCGATCAGCGGCAGCGACGCGAGCTGCACGGTGCCTGAGAACACCAGCAACGTCATCGCAATCGCTTGGGCGGTGGTGAGGCCAACCTTGACCATTGCGACGCCGGTCACCAGGCCCCAGATTCCCGTGCCGATCAATAGTGGTGCAACGGTGCGGATACCGCGAGCAAACCCTTCGCGCCGTACTCGCGCGAGCTCCGGACGCGAGCCGAACAATGCTTTCATTGCCGACAATTATAAGAAGCACCGGTTCGTTAGAATGACCGGCTGCAACAGACAAACGCGAACTGCGGGAATTCTGGGAGAAAGCAATGTCGATGGCCGACCGCGATGGATTGATTTGGTACGACGGCAAGCTGGTTGACTGGCGCGATGCCACGACGCACGTTTTGACTCACTCGCTGCACTATGGTCTCGCGATATTTGAGGGCGTACGCGCATACAACACGCCGGCGGGTCCAGCGATCTTTCGTTTGAAGGAACACACCGAGCGGATGTTCAACTCCGCCAAGATTTTTATGATGCAGATTCCGTTTTCGCGCGAGCAGCTCTTCGAAGCGCAACGTGAGGTCGTGCGCGCCAACAAGCTTGAATCGTGTTATCTGAGGCCGCTGGTGTTTTATGGCTCGGAGAAAATGGGTGTCAGCCCGAAGGGCAACAAGGTGCACGTATCGATCGCCGCGTGGCCCTGGGGCGCGTATCTGGGCGAGGAGGGGCTTGAGAAAGGGATTCGTGTCAAAACGTCTTCATTTCAGCGGCACCACATCAATGTATCGATGGTCCGCAGCAAGACCGCGGGCCACTACGTCAACTCGATCCTTGCCAACATGGAAGCGGTTAACGACGGTTATGACGAAGCGTTGCTGCTCGATACGCAGGGGTTCGTGGCCGAAGGCGCCGGCGAAAACCTATTCATCGTCAAGGACGGGCAGGTATTCGAACCGGAGATGGTGTCGGGTCTGACAGGAATAACGCGCGCCACCGTACTCGAACTCGCGCGTGATCTGGGCTATCCGGTGACTGCGAAACCGATGACACGCGACGACGTGTATCTAGCCGACGAAGCGTTCTTCACCGGCACCGCGGCCGAGATCACTCCGATTCGTGAGCTCGATGGTCGTGTGCTGGGTGCCGGCAAGCGCGGGCCGATCACCGAAAAAATCCAGACGCTGTTCTTTGACGTGGTCAACGGCCGCGCCCCGAAATACAAGCAGTGGCTCACCCCAGTTAACGAAGGCAGTGCTAATGAGCGCGACCCAAGAAGATCCAATCGTCCAGTTACAGTCCAGTGATCTGCCGGCTTTTTGCCCCAACCCGCAGATGCCGGTGTGGAATCACCACCCGCGCGTATTTCTTGACGTGACCAAGACCGGCCAGGCGATGTGCCCGTATTGCGGCACCGTGTATGTGTTGAAGGCGGGCGAGATCATCAAGGATCATTGAGCAATGCGTGCCACGAAACCCATTTTGTTGTCGTCGCCCGAAGAGTGCGAGCAAGCGTTCTATGAAGCGCTGGAGGCAGGCGACAGTGAGGCCGTCGTCGACCTCTGGCTCGAAGACGACGACGTTGTGTGCATCCATCCGGGCGGCCCGCGATTGACCGGGTTTGCATCCGTGCGTTCGTCCTGGACTTCGATACTTGCCAATGGGCCACTGCACGCGCGCTGCACTCTCGCCAAGTCACTCGAGACCCCGACGGTCGCGCTGCATAACGTCATCGAAGAAGTCGTCGTCGGTTCGGGCCCGAAGCAGGAAGTGGTGCGCGTGCTTGCGACCAACGTGTACGTCAAGACCCCGGCCGGCTGGAAAATGGTGTTGCACCATGCATCGTCGGCTCCGGGCGGCACAGTGGGCTCGGCCAGCGAGCCACGCGAATCGCACGGAGTGCTGCACTGAGCCACTTCACTCGTGTGTCAAGTATCCGAAGCCTGAGTGCTTCGCGTGCCGCTGGTCGCTAGCTCCTACCGCGCGCCGCCCTGGTTGCCGGGCGGCCATCTGCAGACCATCGTTCCGGCCAAGTTTATGCGGCTGCCCGCCGTGCAATATCGGCGGGAGCGCTGGGACACAAACGACAGTGACTTTATCGATGTCGATTTTGCATCGCCCGAGCCCTTGTCGGACGACGCACCCGTCCTTGTCTTGTTTCACGGACTCGAAGGCAGTTCGCATAGCCATTACGCGCGGTCGACGATGCGCTGGTTCGCCGATCGTGGCTGGCGTGGCCTGGTGGTGCACTTTCGTGGATGCTCCGGAGAGGCCAATCGGCTGCCGCGCGCCTATCACTCGGGAGACTCGGCAGAGGGTGACTGGATCCTACGTTCAGTACGCAAGCGCTGGCCGAATGCGCCGCTCTACTCGGTCGGCGTTTCGCTCGGCGGCAACATGCTGGCGAAGTGGGCCGGCGAGCGCGAGCAGGATGCAGCGTTTGTGACCGCAGCGGCTTCCATCGGCTCACCATTGGACTTGGCTGCCGGCGGCGCTGCACTAGGCCGTGGCTTCAACAAGATATACACACGGATGTTCCTCGCGACGCTGAAGAGCAAGGCTCTTGCAAAGCTGCAGCGGTTCCCGGAGATCGCACGTGACGGTGATTACACCCGACGCCTGCGTGGCAGCCGCAATTTGTATGAGTTTGATAATGAGTACACAGCGCCGCTGCACGGCTTCCGCGATACCGAGGACTACTGGAACAGAGCATCGGGCAAACCGTGGTTACAGGCGGTGCGCATTCCGTACCTGGTGCTCAACGCACGAAATGACCCATTCGTCCCCGAGTCGAGCCTGCCGCAATCGCGCGATGTGTCGGTGGCGGTGGAGCTCGAACAGCCTGCCGGAGGTGGCCATATCGGCTTCGCCCGCGGTCCATGGCCGGGCCGGACTGATTTCATCGCCGAGCGCCTGCACCAATTTTTTACACAACGTGAACCCTCACTGCCGTAGCCGAAAGGGCACGTAAACCGCTACGCTAATGCACTGCTCAAGGAGGTCGCATGGATGACATTGTCAAGGCCGCCATCGCCAAATGGCCGAACGTACCCGCAGTGTTCGGCTGGCTCTCACTGAACGGGCGCGGCGACTGGCGAATCAAGGATGACCCTATCGAAAACGAAGCGATCAACGAATTCATCGGTCGCAACTACATGAACGACGGCTGTGGCAACTGGTTTTTTCAGAATGGTCCGCAGCGTGTGTACGTCTCTCTTGAAATCGCGCCGTGGGTCTACCGGCTAGACGAATTCAAACGGCTCGCAACTCATACTGGCACTCATCCGCGCGAACTGCGGCAAGCATTCGCTGACGAAAACGGCCGCCTCTACTTTGAAACCGAACTAGGGCCCGGAGTGCTCGATGATCGGGACACACTCGCTTTCTCCGAGCGCATCGTCAACGAAGAGGGCGAAGTGCTGGATGACAAGGCGCTGTCCGAGTGGAACGCCGGACAAATCAGCGCCGAGTTGAAGACCGAAGGGCTGCACGTCAACCACGACAGTCACGTGCCGATCGAGCGCATCAAGTCGGCGCGCGTGCCGGAAGTACTTGGATTCATGAGAAAGCCGCAGTCTTCGAAGAGAAGCTGACGAGCTCAGCCAACCGTCAGTCAAGAACCGGCGATTCGACGCCGAGGATCTTGTGCAGCTTCGGGCTAGTGGTCGTGTACTGCAGATGAACCTTGCGATCCGGGAACACATAGCGTGTAGCCCCGAAAGCAGCGAGCGCGGCCTCGTGAAAGCCAGAGAGGATCAGCTTCTTCTTCCCTGGATAGCTGTTGATGTCGCCAACGGCAAAAATGCCGGGAACGTTGGTTTCGAACTTTTCTGTGTCCACACGGACCTGCCTGCGCTCGAGGTCAAGCCCCCATCCGGCAATCGGGCCAAGCCTCGGCGACAGTCCGAAGAAAACGAGTAAGTGATCGAGCGGCACGCGTCGTGTCACGCCGTCCGCAGACGTTACGCGTACTTCGGCCATCTGCCCGTCGTTTTCCTCAAACCCGCTGACCTGGCCGATCAGCATTTGCATCTGGTGCTGCTCGCAATACGCCCTCATCTTTGCCACGGAGGCTGGCGCGGCGCGAAAGCCATCGCGTCGATGGACGAGCACGACGCTATCAGCCTTGCCGACAAACTCTAGCGCCCAGTCGAGCGCCGAGTCGCCCCCACCTGCTATGACGAGTTGCTTACCCGCAAATTGCGCAGGATCTCTGACGCGATAGTGCAACTGCGAGCCCGCGAATCGATCGATGCCTTCGACCTTCAGTGTGCGCGGCTGAAAGGAGCCGACTCCGCCGGCGACGACGACGACCTTCGTTAGAAAACTCGTTCCACGGCTGGTCTCAACGAAGAAGCGTCCGTCGTCCTGCTTCTGCACGGTCGAGACCTCATGGCCAAGGTGGAACGTGGCGCCAAACGGCTTGATCTGATTGAGCAGCGCGTCGGTGAGTTCTTTCCCGCTGCAAACCGGTATCGCGGGTATGTCGTAGATCGGCTTGTCGGGGTACAACTCGGCGCACTGGCCGCCGACTTCCGGGAGCGAGTCCACTACATGTGCTTTGATCTCGAGCAGACCGAGTTCAAATACCTGAAACAGTCCGACGGGACCTGCGCCGACGATTACAGCGTCGGTTTCGATCGGTTGCGAAGCCGAAGCGGTCGCTGCGATCAGTGATTCGTTCTCGGATTTCATTACTTGGGAAGCCGCGACAAGAGACGCTTCAGAATTTGTGCAACCGGGATTGTACGGATGCAAAACAGACCGCCGGGAGGCTCCAGCTAGCGGCGCGAAGCTTCCTTGAGTCCTTCACGATCGCGCTTGACCTCGGCCTGAAGGTCGCGCAGCCGCGCGTCTATTTCGGACATCGTATAGAAGTCGCCGTCGTTGGCGCGGCGCGCAAGATCAAGCTGGTTGACCGCGGCCTGCGGAGCACCCAGCAGCGCGTACATCTCGCCGATTGACTGATGTTGCAGCGAACGGCGATTCAGCGCGGCGTACGACCGGCCCAGCAAAGCGTGGTACGCAGGCTGTGTCCGAGAAATCGCTTCCTGCCTGCGCAAGAAAGAGATCGCCTCTTCGTGTTGATTGGTCTGATTCAAGACGTCCAGATAGTGGCTGACCGCGAGTGTCGACAGCGGGTAACGAATAGCGTTATCGCTCGCCATTTTGACCGCCGCTGCGCGCTCTTCCGGCGTGCGCGCGGCGACCAGGCGTGCTTCGGCGACGACTTTGTCGAGTACGGGCGACGGCGCGGGAGACAGCCGACGTGCAGCCTGGGCTGCCTGTACCGCGAGGTCGGGTTGATTCAGTTTCAGCGCGGCCACTGCGATGCCGTAGCGTGCGGCGATCTCGGATGCCGTCGTTTGATTCTTCAACTGTCCGTTGAAGTATTCGAGCGCGTCACGCCACCCTTGCGTTGTTGTCTCCTGCAATACACGCAGGCGCGCCTTGATCAATTGGAAATCAAGACTATCCGCACGCTGCTTCACGCGCAGATTGCGCGTGCGGTTTTGCATATCCGAGATTCGCTCGACCGTCATCGGGTGGGTGCGCAGGTACGCGGGGGCGGCACTTTCGTAGAGGCGAGTGCCCGACTGCAGCCGGCCGAAAAACCCTTCCATGCCGCGGCTGTCGAATCCGCCGTCAGTCAACGTCTGGAATCCGACCCGGTCGGCCTCGCGCTCGGCTTCGCGCGAAAAATTCAACTGCTGCTGGATCAGCGCCGCCTGCGTGCCGACGATCGCCGCCTGCGCCATGTCGCCGCTCGATGATCCACCTGCGCGGGATGCGAGCAGCGCCAACAACATCGCGCCGAGCGCGAGCGCGGCGGACTCACGTTGCTTGGCGAGCATGCGTGCAATATGCCGTTGCGTGACGTGGCCGATTTCGTGCGCCATCACACCTGCCAATTCCGACTCGGTCTGAGCCGCAAGTACGAGCCCCGTGTGCACGCCGATAAAACCACCAGGCAGTGCAAACGCGTTGAGCATCGGATCGCGTATCGCAAAGAACACGAAATCGAGCGAACGCGAAGGACTGACCGAAACCAACTGATAGCCGAGATGATTCAGGTACTCCGAGGTCTCGGTATCCGACAGGTAGTCCGGATCACGCCTGACCTCAAGCATGATCTGCTCGCCGAGCTTTCGTTCGGTCGCGGGCGACAACTCCTCGCTGCCGGCATCTCCCAGCGAAGGCAAATCTATCGACTGCGCGAGCGCGGGCGGCGCGTTCAGAACGAAGCTGAAGAGAGCGACGACGAACAGTCGGAACGGTTGCACGTCAGGAAAGATACCGAGGGTAGCGGGACCGTTTGTATGATAGCTAGATGTGGGTTTTGTTCCACCGCCGATTGCGTGCCCAAAGTCCCAAATTTGCCCGATGAATTCACTTACTCACTTTGACGGCGCAGGCCGTGCGCACATGGTCGATGTGGGCGACAAGGCGGTCACGCACCGCATCGCAGTTGCCACTGGGCGCATCTTGATGCAGGCGGCCACACTGCAGCTGATCACCTCCGGCGGAGCCAAGAAGGGTGACGTTCTGGGCGTCGCGCGCATCGCGGCGATTCAAGGGGCGAAGCGCACGCCGGAGCTGATTCCGCTGGCACATCCGGTGGCGATCACGAAGATCGCAATCGACTTCGACGTTCAAGCCGCGACGAATTCGATCGAATGCCGCGCTCGGGTGGAGACACACGGCCAGACCGGCGTCGAGATGGAAGCGCTGACTGCGGTTCAGGTTGGCCTGCTGACGATCTACGACATGTGCAAGGCGGTCGATCGCGGCATGGTGATTGGCGACGTCAAGGTGCTTGAAAAGCACGGTGGCAAGTCCGGTAGCTACGTGGCCGGCGCTTGATCGCCCCGTGCGGTTTTATCCAGCAGAAGAAGTACATGCTGCGCTGAGTCTGCCGGCGCTCGCCGATTCAATCGCGGAAGCGCTGAGGGCTCGAACGGTCGCGCCGTTGCGTCACGCGCACGCACTTTCTGACACCGATTCATTGCTGCTTATGCCGGCGTGGAGCGTCGGCGAAGGCGCGATAGGGGTGAAACTGGTCACCGTGCTGCCTGGCAACCGAGAACGCGGGTCGTCTACGGTCAATGCGCTTTACGTGCTGTTCGATCGAGACAGTGGTGAGCCGCGCGCCGTGATCGACGGCGAAGCGTTGACGTTGCGGCGCACCGCAGCTGCGTCGCTGCTTGCGGCGCGCTATCTGGCTCGAAAGGATGCACGGCAGGTCCTGATCGTCGGCACCGGCCGGCTCGCGCGGTTCATGGCGCATGCGCACTGTGCCAGCCGTGATATCGAGCGACTGCTCGTGTGGGGCCGCAGCGCAGACAGCGCCGAATCGCTCGCGTCGGTATTGAAGCGAGAAGGATTGCCGGCCGAGGCTGTCGATGATCTGGAACACGCCGTGCACGAGTCACACATCGTCACCTGCGCAACCACCGCAACGTCGCCCGTCGTGCACGGTGCATGGCTAGCGCCCGGCACGCACCTCGATCTGGTCGGTGCGTTCAAGCCGAATATGCGCGAAGTCGACGATGACGCCGTGGCGCGCTCAATCGTCTACGTTGATACCTTCGCCGGCGCGCTGGCCGAGGCCGCGGACATCATCGAGCCCATTAAGCGCGGTGTCATTGGGCGCGCCGACATTCGAGGCGAGCTGGCCGAGCTGGTGACCGGCAGTGCGCGGGGCCGAAGCGAAGCTAACGAGATCACGCTCTTCAAATCGGTTGGCACCGCGATCGAGGACTTGGCAGCGGCGCAGATGCTTGTTCGGGCCAGCGGGTCCTAGTTACCCCGCTAGCAGTTCGCGCGCATGTTTGCGCGTGGTATCAGTGATCTCCTGCCCGCCCAACATGCGCGCGACCTCTTCGATGCGCGTCTTGCGATCAAGCTGAATCATGCGTGACACCGGCCGCCCGTCGGCGCTGTTCTCCTTGGTGACGCGATAGTGCTGATCTCCGTGCGCGGCGACTTGCGGCAGATGGGTGACCGCGAGAACCTGGCGGCTTTGGCCGAGTTGCTTTAACAGTCGGCCGACGGTATCAGCGACTGCGCCGCCGATCCCAGCGTCGACCTCGTCGAAGATCAGTGTGGCAACCGGCGTTGCGCTGGCGGCGATCACTGAGATGGCCAGGCTGATGCGCGCGAGCTCGCCTCCGGATGCAACACGAGCGAGCGGCTTCGGGCTTACGCCCGCGTGCCCTGCGACGAGGAACTCGACTTTGTCGATTCCGTGGCTCGTTGGCTCGACGGTGACTGAGCTCAGTGTCGAAGCGACCGCCTGCCATGCTCAAATCCTGCATCGCGCGTGTGACCTCAGCGCTCATCTGCTTGGCTGCCTTTGCTCGCTTTTTCGACAATTCCTGCGCCGCCTTGTTATATGCGTCGCGAGCCGATGCTTCGCGTGCGCTTAGTGCATCAAGATCGCCCGCCGCAGACAGGGCCTGCAGCTTGTTCTTTGCGCTCCGCCATGTCTCGGCCAACGTTTCCGGTGCTGCCTTGAACTTACGTGCGGCGGCGTGCAGCGCAGAAAGCCGAGCATCGACATCTGCGAGTCGCGAAGCGTCGAGATCGGTCTTGTCCAGGTAGCGTGTCAACGCCGAAACCGCCTCGTCGAGTTGAATCTGCGCGGCGTCGAGTAACTCTACGATGGGAGTGATGCGCTCGTCGTAGGGTGCGAGTTGTGTCAGGCGAGCGTGTACGACAGCAACCTGCGAAAGTGCGGAGACGTCGTCATCGCTCAACGTGTCGATGGCAGCGCGAGCCCCCTCGAGCAATCCCGCTGCGTGTGACAGGCGTTTGTGCTCAGTCGAAACCTCTTCCCATTCGCGCGGCTGCGGCGCCAGTACGTCGAGCTCGTCGACGATCCAACGCAGTCGCTCCTGCTCGGCCATTGCGCTGGCTGCCATCGTTTCGGCCTCTTCGCGTGCACGCTGCGCGCTTTTCCAGACAGCGAACGCCTCCGCGACGACGTGCCCTGGAAGCGTTAGCCCGCCGTGTTCATCGAGTAGCTGCAACTGTGAGATGGGTCGCAGCAGCGATTGGTGGGCGTGCTGCCCGTGCACGTCGATCAGGCTTTCTCCCAGTTCGCGCAATTGTGTGAGCGTCACGGCAGAGCCGTTGACAAATGACTTGCTGCGTCCTGTGGTGTCAATCGTGCGGCGAGCTATCAGTGCGCCGTCGTCGCTTGCGAGGTCGTTTTGCGCCAGCCAGCGCTGTACATGCTCGCCTGGGCGAAACTCGGCGGAGATTTCTGCACGCAGCGCGCCCTCGCGCACGACGTCGGCATCGCCTCGTTCGCCAAGCGCGAGCAACAGAGCGTCGATAAGAATCGATTTTCCGGCTCCGGTCTCGCCGCTCAGCACCGTGAAGCCCTGGCG
Source organism: uncultured beta proteobacterium (assembly GCA_963807155.1). Classification (GTDB taxonomy): domain Bacteria; phylum Pseudomonadota; class Gammaproteobacteria; order Burkholderiales; family Burkholderiaceae_F; genus JACCZX01. Next base: position 16,763 of record CAWEAZ010000052.1, on the reverse strand, counting down.
CGAAATCCAGGTCAAGCGTCTCGACGATTACGAAATTGCGGATCGAAAGTGACAGCAGCATGCGCAAACCTAACTACGAAAGGACACTCATTCTGGGCTGGGGGAGCGCGAGCGGGTCAGCCCAGCCCCCTCGTAGCTCATGAATGCGAGCTTACGGCGAGCCGCACAGTCGCGCACTAAGCGCGACTGTGTGGCTCGCTCGGCATCACGCTCCAATGCAGCTTTTGCCGCAGTGTCGCGAAAAAGTTATAGCCGACCGGATGCAGCAAGGTGGCGACATGTGCGCTGCGTTTTACGCGCACGATGTCGCCGGGTGCGAGGTGCTCGTACGACTGCATGTCAAAGTGAGCCATCGCGTCGCGCTCGTCGGTGATTTCGATCTCGATCACCACATCGTCGTTCAGTACGATCGGCCGGTTCGACAGGGTTTGCGGGGCGACCGGAACCAGCAGCAAGCCGGCCAGTGACGGGTACAGAATCGGGCCGTCGGCCGACAGCGCATAAGCGGTCGATCCGGTCGGTGTGGCCACGATAACGGCGTCGGCACGCTGGTTGTACATCGTCGCGCCATCTACGCGGACGGTGTACTCCACCATGCCGCCAGTGACTCCACGCGATACGACGATGTCGTTCAGCGCAGCCGCATGAAAGGTGGCCTTGCCACCGCGCCGCACCTCGCCGTCGAGCAATACGCGGCGATCGGTTTCGTAGGTGCCTTGCAGCATCGGCACCAATGCCTCTGACATCTGATCGAGCGACACGTCGGTCATGAACCCCAGCCGGCCGTGGTTGATGCCGATCAGCGGAACCTGGTGCGGCGCCAGCTCGCGCGCGATGCCGAGCATCGTGCCGTCGCCGCCGAGCACGATCGCGACGTCGGCCTGTTTGCCGATTGCGTGCACGCTGTGGCCCACGTATTCGTCGAGTTGCACGTGCTCGCGCGTTGCAGCATCGAACAGGATCTTGGCACCGGCTGACTCGACAATTCGGGCGATCGCCAGCAGCGGTTCGCGGATATTTTCCGCGCGTGGCTTACCAAAGAGAGCAACGTTGCTGAACGGCCGGGACATGAATCGATTATGCAGGAGACGTACTGCATCTTGCGTACACTTTGTCGATGGGGTCGATGATGCTGGACGATAGAGCGCGCCTGCTACTGAAAACGCTGATCGAGCGGTATATCGCCGAAGGTCAGCCGGTCGGTTCCCGCGCACTGTCGCGTATTTCCGGCCTCGAGCTCTCGCCGGCGACCATCCGCAACGTGATGGCGGATCTGGAAGAGATGGGTTTTGTGGCCAGCCCGCACACCTCTGCCGGCCGGGTGCCCACGCCGCGTGGCTACCGCCTGTTTGTCGATTCGCTGCTGACGGTGATGCCGCTCGAAAAGCAGCAAACGGAGATCATGCAGGGCCAGCTGCAGATTGGCGATCCGGCGCGCGCGATGCAATCGGCTGCTCAGCTTTTGTCGAGCTTGTCCCAGTTTGCAGGCGTCGTGCTGACACCACGTCGTGCGTCGAGCTTCAAGCAGGTTGAGTTTGTGCGGTTGTCGGAGCGGCGCGTGCTGCTGATCATCGTCACGCCCGAAGGTGATGTACAGAACCGGGTGCTGATGACAGACGCCGCGTATTCGCACTCACAGCTCGTGGAAGCTGCAAATATCCTCAACGAGCACTACGCCGGACTCTCGTTCAACGAAGCACGGACGCGCTTGCATGGAGAGCTTCGGCAGCTCGGCGCGGACATCACCCAACTGCTACAGGCAGCGGTGCAGGCGGGCAGCGATGCCGCGGCGCAATCCGAGCCCGTCGTCATCTCGGGAGAGCGCAACCTACTGGGACTAAGCGACCTTGCGACCGACATGGTGAAGTTGCGGCGCATGTTCGACTTGTTCGATCACAAGACGCGGCTGATTCAATTGCTCGACGTATCGATCGGCGCGCACGGCGTACAGATCTACATCGGCGGCGAATCGCAGACCGTTCCGCTCGATGATCTGAGTATGGTGGTGGCGCCGTACGAAGTCGACGGCAAGGTGGTCGGCACGCTCGGCGTGATCGGCCCTACCCGCATGGCGTACGAGCGCGTGATTCCGATAGTCGATATCACTGCGAAGTTGCTGTCGAACGCGTTGTCGCAAACGTAGTCTTGGCTTTCGGTAGCAGATGCCGTTCTCCCCCGAACCTCCTTACGAGCACGGTTCTGCGAGCCGAACTGCGGTGCTGCTTGTCAATCTCGGAACTCCTGCTGCTCCCAGTGCCGGCGCTGTGCGCCGATTCTTGCGTGAATTCCTAAGCGATCCGCGTGTTGTCGAAATTCCGCGGGTTATTTGGTGGCCGATTCTGTACGGGCTTGTGCTGCCGTTGCGTCCTCGCAGGACCGCGGCCAAGTACGCGGCGATCTGGACGGAGCAGGGTTCGCCGCTGATGGCCTACAGCAAGCAACAGGCGTCGCTGCTGCGCGGATACCTGGGCCAGCGCGGGCTTGATGTTGAAGTCGCGCTGGCGATGCGTTACGGCAATCCCTCGATCGCTTCGGCGCTGGCCGAGTTGCGACAAAAGAATGTCGACCGGCTTCTGGTGCTTCCGATGTACCCGCAGTATTCGGCGACGACGACCGCGTCCGTCTTCGATGTCGTTGCGGATCAAGTCAAGACGCTTCGCAACGTTCCGGAAATTCGCTGCGTCAAACACTTTCACGATCATCCGGGCTACATCGAGGCGCTGAAGCGCTCGGTGCTTGACCACTGGACGCGGTTTGGTGTGCTCGGGCCTGACGGGAAGCTCGTCATTAGTTTTCACGGCGTGCCTAAGCGAACGCTGGATCTGGGCGATCCATACCATTGCGAGTGTCAGAAAACCGCCCGCTTGCTTGCGGACGCGCTCGGGCTTGGCGCCGGCGACTACGTGGTCACCTTTCAGTCGCGCTTCGGCCGCGCCGAATGGTTGCAGCCGTACACAGCACCGACGCTGCGCAATCTTGCGGCCAAGGGTTGCTCGCGGGTGGATGTGATCTGCCCTGGCTTCGCCGCCGATTGTCTGGAGACGCTGGAGGAGATTGCGATCGAGGCCAAGAACGAGTTTCTATCCGCCGGTGGTAAGCAGTTTCATTACATTGCCTGCCTGAATGGTGCGCCGGCATTTATCGCGGCGCTGGCGGATCTCGTGCAGCAGCAGATGCAGAGCTGGCCGGTTCCCTCTATGCTGAAATCTGAGGCCGCAGCGCGCGATGTCCTGGCACAAAAAAGCCGCGAAAGAGCGCGGCTGATGGGTGCTGGCAACTAGCAAGGATCGATCACGATGGGCCTGATCGCAACGTCAGTGCCTGGCCGTTGACGCGCACGATATCGCCCACATGAAAGCTTGCTGCTGTTTGAGGAATCACGCGCAGCGAGCCGTCCAGCATCTGAACCTCAACGATGAACGACAGCGCCGAGTTCGGTGCGCTCCGCACCGATGTTACGGTTCCGCATTCCGAGCACGAATGAACCACCACGTTCTCGCGAGTGGGCGTCGGACGCGCGTGCGAATTGATCAGGATGATCATGCCAATCGCAGCAAGACCGATGACCACCAGCGGTGTCTGCGTGCTGAATGTGTCGCGCGCAGGCAGATTGATGGTCGCGGTGTTCACGGGCGCGTTAGGCGGGACTATTGGGCCGGGTTCCATGGACGCTTTGTAGCGGGCCGTACCGCTGGCCGCATAGATCATCCGATCCCATGTTCCGGCGAAGGCAGTCGGCCTACACCTTCGGGAACTAAATCTGCCTGTTTCAACTTGAAAAGCAGGCCCATGGCCCAACATCTTTCAACTCGTTGAGAAGAAACAGGTTTTTTGGAGGACTGATGCACGATCCGGACCCATTTCCGGTCAAAGATGCAGCCAACGAAGCCCTCGACACCGCAAACGGAGAGGCCGCTTCCGCCACGACCATGGTCGATGCGGAGCGAGAGCTGCAAGAGGCGGTTGCGCGAGCCGATCAATATCAGGATCAGTTTCTGCGCGCCAAGGCTGAAGCCGAAAACGTCCGCCGCCGCGGGCAGGAAGACGTCGCGAAAGCCTACAAGTTTGCGATCGAGTCGTTTGCCGAGGCGCTGGTGCCGGTAGTCGATTCGCTCGAAAAGGCGCTTCAGCTAAAGGACGCACCCCCCGAAGCGATGCGCGAAGGTGTCGAGCTGACACTGCGGCAACTGAAGGCTGCGTTCGCCAAAGGCAACCTGAGGGAAATCGAGCCGGCTGCCGGCGAAAAGTTCGATCCCCATTTTCATCAGGCGATTTCGACGGTGCCCGCCAAAGGCGTGGCACCTAATCACATAGTTTCGGTGTTGCAAAAGGGCTGGCTGATCGCTGATCGCGTATTGCGGCCGGCGCTCGTCATCGTCGCGCAGGCTTGAACTGGATCACATTTACCCTACATCGGTAGCAAGCGGAACATCAGGACTTGAGGACCCAAAAAATGGCAAAAATCATCGGCATTGACCTCGGCACGACCAACTCTTGCGTCGCCGTCCTAGAAGGCGACCAGGTACGCGTGATCGAGAACAGCGAAGGCGCGCGTACGACGCCATCGATCGTCGCGTATCAGGAAGACGGCGAGATTCTGGTCGGCGCGTCGGCCAAGCGGCAGGCGGTGACCAATCCGAAGAACACGCTGTATGCGATCAAACGGCTGATCGGCCGGCGCTTCGAAGAAAAGGAAGTGCAGAAGGATATCAAGCTGATGCCGTACAAGATCGTCAAGGCGCCGAACGGTGACGCCTGGGTCGAAGTGCGCGGCAAGCAGATCGCGCCGCCGCAAGTCAGCGCCGAAATACTGCGCAAGATGAAAAAGACCGCCGAGGACTATCTTGGCGAGCCGGTGACCGAAGCGGTGATCACCGTGCCGGCATATTTCAATGACTCGCAGCGGCAGGCCACGAAAGACGCGGGCCGCATCGCCGGCCTCGACGTCAAGCGCATCATCAACGAGCCGACCGCTGCAGCGCTCGCGTTCGGGCTCGACAAGACGCACAAGGGTGACCGCAAGATCGCGGTGTATGACCTGGGCGGCGGCACGTTCGACATCTCGATCATCGAGATCGCCGATGTCGACGGCGAAAAACAATTTGAAGTGCTGTCGACCAACGGCGATACGTTCCTCGGCGGCGAAGACTTCGATCAACGCATCATCGATTACATCATCGGCGAGTTCAAGAAAGAGCAGGGCGTCGACCTCGGCAAGGATGTGCTCGCGCTGCAGCGTCTGAAGGACGCGGCTGAGAAAGCCAAGATCGAGCTGTCGTCGAGCCAGCAGACCGATATCAATCTGCCGTATGTGACTGCTGATGCATCCGGTCCGAAGCACCTGAACATCAAGCTGACGCGTGCCAAGCTCGAGTCGCTGGTCGAAGAATTGATCGCGAAGACGATCGAGCCGTGCCGCATCGCGATCAAGGATGCTGGTGTCAAGACGACCGACATCGACGACGTGATTCTGGTCGGCGGCATGACCCGCATGCCGAAGGTGCAGGAAAAGGTTCAGGAATTCTTCGGTAAAGAGCCGCGCAAGGACGTCAATCCCGACGAGGCGGTGGCTGTGGGTGCCGCGATTCAGGGTCAGGTGCTGTCGGGCGAGCGCAAGGATGTGCTGCTGCTCGATGTGACACCGCTGTCGCTCGGTATCGAAACGCTGGGCGGCGTGATGACGAAGATGATCCAAAAGAACACGACGATTCCGACCAAGTTTCAGCAAACGTTCTCGACGGCTGACGACAATCAGCCTGCGGTGACGATCAAGGTCTATCAAGGCGAGCGCGAAATGGCGGGCGGCAACAAGCTGCTCGGCGAGTTCAACCTGGAAGGCATTGCACCGGCGCCCCGTGGCTTGCCGCAGATCGAAGTTGCATTCGACATTGACGCTAACGGCATCCTGCACGTCGGCGCCAAGGACAAGGCGACCGGCAAGGAAAACAAGATCACGATCAAGGCGAACTCGGGCTTGACCGAAGCCGAGATCCAGGCGATGGTCAAGGACGCCGAAGCCAACAAGGCCGAAGATCACAAGCGCTTCGAGCTGGCGCAGGCGCGCAACGCGGCCGATTCGAGCGTGCACCAGATCCGCAAATCGCTGACCGAGCATGGCGACAAGCTCGAGGCGAGCGAAAAAGAGTCGATCGAAGCCGCGATCAAGGATGTTGAAGAGGCGCTGAAAGCCGACGACAAGGATGCGATCGAGGCGAAGACCGCGGCGCTGATGACCGCTTCGCAGAAGCTCGGCGAGAAGATGTACGCGCAAGCGCAGCAGGAGGCGGGTGCCGGAGCCGCGCAGCAGCCTGAAGCGGCCACCGCCGATGCGACTGCGAACAATGAAGACGTCGTCGACGCCGACTTCAAAGAGGTTAAGCGCGGATAGTTTTTACCGCGTTTAACTCGCCGAGTTTGAGCGGATGACCTAGTCGCCGCTTAACTCGGCGTTTTACGTTGTGGGTTTGCCTTGTAGATTGGTGTTGTGAATTTGCGCTGGGGAATTGAGGGGCGATGGCTAAGCGGGACTACTACGACGTGCTGGGTGTCGCTAAAGACGCTTCAGACGAAGAAATCAAGAAGGCTTATCGCAAGCACGCGATGAAGCACCACCCTGATCGCAATCAGGGCGACAAATCAAAGGCCTCGGAAGAAAAATTCAAGGAGGCCAAAGAAGCGTACGAGATGCTGTCGGACCCGCAGAAGAAAGCGGCGTATGACCGCTTCGGTCACGCGGGAGTCGATCCGAACATGGGCGGCTTCGGCCGCAGCGCCGGCGCAGATGGCTTCGGCGGCTTCGCCGATGCGTTCGGCGACATTTTTGGTGACATTTTTGGTGCCGGCGCTGCCGGCCGTGCGGGGGGTCGAAGCGCGGTGTATCGCGGCGCTGACCTTCGCTACAGCATGGACCTGACGCTGGAGCAAGCGGCGAACGGCTTCGCGACCGAGATACGCGTGCCGAGCTGGGAAACGTGCGACGTCTGCAAGGGCTCGGGCGCCAAGCCCGGTACCAGCAGCAAGACGTGCGGCACATGCAGCGGCTCGGGCAACGTACGCATGTCGCAAGGATTCTTCTCGATCCAACAGACATGCCCCACGTGTCGCGGCTCAGGCAAGGTCATTCCCGACCCCTGCACCAGTTGTCAGGGAGCCGGACGCATCAAGCAGAACAAGGTGCTTGAAGTCAGTATTCCGGCTGGTATCGACGAAGGTCAGCGCATACGCTTGAGCGGAAAGGGAGAGCCCGGCATGAACGGCGGACCTCCTGGCGACCTGTACGTCGAGATTCACCTGAAGCCCCATGACGTGTTCCAGCGTGATGGCGACGATCTGCACTGCGAAGTGCCTGATCGGGTTCCCCGCTGCAACTTTAGGTGGCGAGATCGAAGTTCCGACTCTGGGCGGCAAGGCCAGCATCAACGTCACCGAAGGCACGCAGACAGGCAAGACGTTCCGCCTGCGAGGCAAGGGCATCAAAGGCGTGCGTGCGAGTTACCCAGGCGACCTGTACTGCCATATCGTCGTCGAAACCCCGGTCCGCCTGACAGACAGGCAGAAGAAATTGCTACGCGATTTCGATGCGTCGTTGACCGAGGGTGGAGAGAAGCATTCGCCGCGCTCGAAGAGCTTCGTCGACAAGATGAAGGGGTTTTTTACCGCTGAGTAGTTGCGGCAGCGATCTAGGCTGATTGCCCGCTGCTGTCGAAGAAGGTACAGTCGCATCCTATTTCTGTACAAATATAGGATGCCAGATGTGCAAGCACCTTCGCGACTCCTGGCTTTCATTATCGCGTCGCTGCTCGCCTTCGGTGCGTCGCCTCCCGCTGATGCAGACGAGTTAAACGTGGCGGTGGCGGCAAATTTCACCGCACCGATGAACGTCATTGCCGCCGCATTCGAGCAAGACACCGGTCACAAGGCCAAACTCGCTTTCGGTGCCTCAGGGCGGTTCTACGCGCAGATCAAAAATGGTGCACCGTTCCAGGTGTTTCTGTCTGCGGACGATGAAACGCCGGCCAAGTTGGCACAGGAGGGGCTTGCGGAGGTCCCGAGCCAATTTACCTACGCCGTCGGCCGCCTGGTGCTCTGGTCCGCCAAACCCGGTTTCGTCGACGCGACGGGCAATGTCCTCAAATCCGGCAAGTTCACCAAGCTTGCGATAGCCAACCCGAAAACAGCCCCATACGGCAAAGCCGCCATTGAGACATTGAGCAGGCTCGGATTGCTTGCGAGCGTTGAGTCGAAGTTCGTGCAGGGAGAAAACATCGCGCAGACCTTTCAGTTTGCGCAGACGGGAAACGCCGAGCTGGCGTTCATCGCCTTGTCGCAAGTCACGAAGGAAGGCAAGGTAATGGAAGGGTCAGCGTGGCTCGTACCCGAAGAGATGCACGAACCGATTCGCCAGGATGCGATCCTGCTGTCGGCTGGACGGGGCAACGCCGCCGCGGAAGCGCTGTTGAGCTATCTGAAAACAGAGAAGGCGAAGGCCGTCATTCGTTCATTCGGTTACGGATTCTGACGCCGACCCAGTATGGGATTCAGCGCCGCCGATCTCGGTGCCATTTGGCTCACGCTGCGTCTGGCAACAGTTGTTACATTGCTGTTGCTGCTGATAGGCACTCCGATCGCGTGGTGGCTCACGCGCACCCGATCCTGGTTGAAGGGACCAATCAGCGCGTTGGTTGCGTTGCCGCTGGTACTGCCGCCGACGGTACTCGGGTTTTACCTGCTGCTAGCGATGGGGCCCAACGGGCCCGTCGGTCAACTCACACAATCCATGGGCCTGGGATTGTTGCCCTTTACTTTCTGGGGCTTGGTAGTGGCTTCGGTCTTCTACTCGATGCCCTTCGTCGTGCAGCCGATTCAGAATGCCTTCGACGCAATCGGTGAGCGACCGTTTGAGGTGGCGGCGACTCTACGAGCGGGCCCATGGGATCGCTTCTTCTCGGTCGCGCTTCCATTGTCGAGGCCGGGCTTCATCACGGCATCCATTCTTGGATTTGCTCATACCGTCGGCGAGTTCGGCGTGGTGTTGATGATCGGCGGCAATATTCCGGATAAGACGCGCGTCGTATCGGTGCAGATTTACGACCATGTCGAAGCGCTCGAGTACACCGAAGCGCATTGGCTTTCTGCCACGATGGTGATTTTTTCCTTCGTTGTGTTGCTCGCGCTGTACACCTTCAACCGCAGGACAAAGAAGGTTCGCGGTGACTGAAGGCATTCGCACTCGCATCGACTTGAGCTTCGACGGGTTCACACTCGCCGTTGACCTTAGCTTGCCGGGGCGCGGTGTCACGGCGTTTTTCGGTCCGTCAGGGTCGGGCAAGACAACGCTATTGCGGTGTGTCGCCGGCCTGCAATCGACGCACCGCGGTTTCATTTCGGTAAACGGTGAAACCTGGCAGGACGAACAAACGTTTGTCCCGGTGCATCAGCGCTCCGCTGGGGTATGTGTTCCAGGAGGCAAGCTTGTTCGGCCATCTTTCGGTAAGCAAGAACCTCGAATATGGACTGCGTCGCGTGCCAACGGACAAGCGCAGGGTAGCGCTGCAAGATGTTGTTGACCTGCTCGGGATCGGTCCGCTGTTGCGTCGCTCGTGTGAAAGTCTTTCCGGAGGTGAGCGCCAGCGGGTTGCGATCGCGCGCGCGCTGGCCGTGAGCCCGCGCCTGCTGCTGATGGACGAGCCGCTGGCTTCGCTGGACGGTGCGCGCAAGCAGGAAATACTGCCTTACCTTGAACGGTTACACGACGACTTGGATATTCCTGTGCTCTACGTCAGTCATTCGCCGGATGAAGTGGCCCGCCTAGCCGACCATGTCGTGTTGCTTGCGGACGGGCGCGTGATCGCGCAGGGCGGGCTGCACCAAACACTTTCGCGTCTGGATCTGGCCGGCGTGCTTGCCGATGACGTGGGTGTCGTCATCGATGCGTTCGTTGCTCAGCACGACGATCTCGACCGATTGAGCCGTCTCGAGTTTCCGGGCGGCAGCCTCTGGGTGAGCCGATGCGCCGAGCAAGTCGGACGGCACATGCGGCTTCGGATTCAGGCGAGCGACGTAAGCCTTGCGATTCACAAAGCGGAAGAGAGCAGCTTTCTTAACCTGCTTGCCTGCAACGTGGCTGAGCTCACCGCAGTCAACTCGCGAGGGCACGTGTTGGTGAAGCTCGATATGCGCGGGAACGCCGCTCATTGCGCGCATTACGGAGCGTTCACGCAAGCATCTGCAGATCACGCCGGGTCAGCCGCTATGGGCTCAGATTAAAAGCGTCGCGCTGCTGCGCTAAGAGCCCGGTCGTGCCAACGCGTGCTGCCGCTGCATCGGTGCGCAGCGCGTGCTCTAAGCGCGCTTTCGTGTTGGCGCGCTACCAGCTCGACGAGACGAGCGGCTCCCTGCACTGAGCTCCTTAATGGCTGCGCTGGTCGCCCGAGTCGCGCGCTTCTCGATCGCACGGTACAACGCGACTACGCGTTTGCCGAATGGTGTCAGCTGTGTGCCACCCCCCACGTTGCGGCCGGGTAGAGATACGCTGACCGGTTCCGTAAACATTTCGTTGGTGGCAGTCAACAACTCCCACGCGCGCTTGTATGACATCTGCATCGAACGCGCCGCTGCGGCCAGCGACCCGGTTCGCGCGATGTGTTCGAGTAGCTCGACCTTGCCGTGACCCAGCCAACCCCGCTCAAGTTCGATGCGCAGCGTCAGGTGGGCGGCCATCCCAGTCGCGTGCTACCGGATGGAGTACCCGGTCGGCCGCCAGAGTCCGTCTTCGAATGAAAGCGTAACGATCTCTTCGGCGCTTTCCTTCTTTTCAAAATTCGTCCGATAACGCACGGTGACGTACTGGCCGTCGGGAGCGCCCGGCAAAGACGTCTTGTAGCCGGCGACTTCGACGGTGCGCGACTTCATCGCGCCAAACGGTGCGCGCGTGGACGGCAGCGAGTCGACCCATTGCTCACGCGTCACGCGCTGACGAAAAAGTTGTGCGCATTCGTCCCAAGCCTTGCTGTATTCCCCGCGATCGATCAAGGCCAGCCACTTCTCGCCGGCGGCCTGTGCTGCGATTTCTCTAAACGCATTCGATGAATCGCCAGCCGGCATCGTGACCGACCCGGACGTCGGAGGCGTTTGCGCCTTCATCTGCGCGAAACTGGCGGCAGCGTAAAGCGACAAGAAAACAAACAGGAAACGAAGGGTGGTCATTGGGTGTGGGCTCGTATGTTGTTAGCTGGGCGTGTATGCCAACCGTATGTATATCGGCGCAAACGGCGCCGCTTGAGTGATATCGATCAGTGCCTCGCGTGCAAGTTCCAGCAGCGCGAGAAAATGCACGATGGCGACCGCGGCGCCTCGCGCGGGGTCGAACAGATCACCGAACTCGACGAACTTCGTTTGCTGCAGCGCTTTCAGGATCGAGCTCATGTGCTCGCGTACCGAAAGCTCCTCGCGGTTGATGTGATGCCGTGCAGTGAGCTGGGCGCGCTTGACGACCTCGGCCCACGCATCGCGCAGGTCGATCACGTTGACTTCCGGCAAGCGCTTCTCGAGCGATTGTTCGATCACCACCGCAGCGCGCAGGAAGTCGCGCCCGATGCGTGGCAATTCGTCAAGGCGCTGCGCGGCAAGCTTCATGCGCTCGTATTCCAACAGCCGGCGAACCAGTTCGGCGCGCGGATCCTCGGCCTCTTCTCCGCTGTCCGCTTTGCGCACGGGCAGCAGCATGCGCGACTTGATTTCGATCAGTAGCGCGGCCATCAGCAAGTATTCGGCGGCTAACTCGAGATTCTTGGCGCGGATCTGATCAATGTAGGTCAGATACTGCAGCGTCAGTGGCGCCATCGGAATGTCGAGCACGTTGAAATGCTGCTTGCGAATCAGATAGAGCAACAAATCGAGCGGCCCTTCGAACGCCTCAAGAAAAATTTCTAGCGCATCGGGCGGAATGTACAAATCGTCGGGAAGCCGGAACAACGGCTCGCCATAGAGCCGAGCCAGCGCGACGTTATCCACGGTCTCGAGCGTGCCGTCTGCTGCGGGGTGTTCCAGCGCAGCCACCGCTTCCGAATCGAACAAATCCGATGCGCCGGCGTTCAACTATTTCGCCTCGTCCGTTGGAAGCTTCGATCCGTAAACGTAAGCCGGCTGCGGAACGTCGGACGCCTCGTAGCGCTTGTAAAGATCGGCGTCGATATTCTTGTCCCAGAATATGGCGCGGCCTTCGCGCTGCCCGCGCTCAATCTCGGGATTCTTTTGCTTCAGTTCGCGCAGAAAGCGCGTGATCTCGGATTCGTAACCGCTTCGCATGGGCTCGTGTAGTCTCTGGACAGTGTCAGCGTGGATTTTAGGCGTTTACCAACAACGCGTTAGCGCGCGCCATCGCAGCCGGCATATCGGCTACCACATTGTCGCCACCGAGTCTTTCGATGAAGCCGGAGCGCGCCAGCATCGACGAAGGTTGCTCGTGCGCGCCCGCAAGAATCAGCGTCCCTCCACGCTTTGAAAGCTGTCGGCGCAGCGTATCGAGAGCGTCGACGCCGGTCGTGTCAAGCGAGATTAGAAGCGCTAGGTCGAAGATGATGATGCGCGGCGCCCGCTCACTCGCATACCGTGACGGATCGTTGATCGCTTCGAGCTTCGACACCGCGCCGAAGAACAACGAGCCGAACAACCGGTACGCCTCCACCCCGCGCTGCGCTTCGGCCGGTGCGAGTGCGACCGGCTCGATGCGGGTGATCTGCGATATCCGGTAAATGAAGAACAGGCTGGCGAGTATCAGGCCGACCTGGACTGCTACCGTGATATCGAATATCACCGTCAGAAAAAACGTTGCCAACAGGATCGTTCGATACGTAACCGGAAAGTTCTTAAGGCGCGCGAACTCGTGCCACTCGCCCATATTCCATGCCACGAGCATCAAAATGGCGGCCAGCACCGCCAGTGGAATATTCGCCGCGAGCGGCGCGGCGATCAGAACGATCGCGAGCAGCGTCAGCGAGTGAATGATTCCGGCGATCGGACTGACCGCGCCGCTTTTCACGTTGGTCACCGTGCGCGCGATGGTGCCGGTCGCCGGAATGCCGCCGAAAAGCGGAGTAACGAAGTTGGCCACACCCTGCGCCATCAGTTCCTGATTGGGATCATGCCGGTCGTCGATCAGTTTGTCGGCGATGCGCGCGCACAGCAGTGACTCGACCGCACCGAGAAGGGCGATCGTCATCGTCGGTGCGACCAATTCCTTGACCAGTTCCCAGGAGAAGGTGGGCAACTCAAGAGACGGCAGCGCTTGCGGTATCCCGCCGAATTTGCTGCCGATGGTTTCGACGGGTACGTCGAACAACGCGACGATCGCCGTGGCGAGTATCAGCGCCACGATCGTTCCTGGAACGTGCCTGACAAAACGCTGCCCCCGAGTAATGATTGCCGGCGCTGACAGTCGTGGCCAGAACACCATCATCGCGAGCGAACCCGCCGCGATCGCCACCGCGTAGGGATTGATCGTGCCAAGCGAACGCCCGATCAACTGCGCTTGCTGAAAAAAATCTGCAGGCATGCGGTCGATTGAAAGCCCCAGAAAATCCTTCAACTGCGACAGGATGATCAGCACCGCGATGCCGTTGGTAAATCCGATGACGATCGACACCGGAATGAAGCGAACCAGATAGCCAAGCCGCGTTAATCCCATCGCGAACAGCAACACGCCGGCGCACATCGTCGAGATCAACAGATTGGCGAAGCCGTACTTCGCGATGATTCCGTAAATGATCACCACGAAAGCGCCGGCCGGTCCACCGATCTGCACGCGCGAGCCACCGAGCGCAGAGATCAGAAATCCCGCGATGATCGCGGTGAAGAGTCCCTGCTCGGGTTTCGCTCCGCTGGCGATACCGAAGGCCATCGCAAGTGGCAGCGCGACGATGCCAACGGTCACGCCGGCCGACACATCCTTGACGAACTTGGCGCGGTCGTAGTCACGCAAGCGAATCGATCAGATACGGGTGAAACGGAGCAAGTTGCAAGCGAGCGAAGCGAGCTCGCCATCGATCAAACAATGCTTCCGTCGTTGCCATGCTAGGCGGGCGCTACTTCACGCGCATGCCTGGCACAGCGCCCGGATGCGGATCGAGCAAATAAATTCCCGGGTGCTGTTTTTCGTCGGAATGACTTGCGGCGAGCACCATGCCTTCGCTAACACCGAACTTCATCTTGCGCGGCGCCAGGTTCGCGACCAGCACTGTCAACTTGCCGATAAGGTCTTCGGGTTTGTACGCCGCTTTGATTCCAGACAACACGTTTCGATGACGACCTTCGCCCGCATCGAGCGTCAGCCGCAACAGCTTGTCCGAGCCCTCGACATGTTCGGCGTTGACGATCTTCGCGATTCGCAAATCGATCTTGGCAAAGTCGTCGATCGTGATCGTGTCGGCGATCGCAACGCCGCCGGGTAGCGACGGTGCCTCATCGACTGCGTCGGCGGGCTCGAAGAGCGCATCCAGTTGCTTAGGTTCAACTCGGGTCATCAGAGGCTCGAAGGTCGAAAATTCGTGTTGGGACTCAATGAAGCTATTAATCGCGATCGGCGGTGTGATCATTGACCAGTCGAGCGGTTTACAGCGCAAGAACCTCTCAACGTCTTCTGCAAGCTTCGGAAGCACCGGCTTCAAGAAAATCGTGAGTGCCTTGAAGGCGGCAATTGAAGAGGCGCAAATATCGGCGAGCTGTTTCTTCGCGGCGGGATTCGATCCGGCCTCCTTGGCGAGTAACCACGGCTTAAACGAGTCAATGTCAGCATTGACTGCATCGGTTACCTGCATGGTTAGACGCAATGCTTTGCTGTATTCGCGTTGCTCGTAGGCAGCTTTGATGTTCTCCGAGGCATCTATCGCGAGTCCAAAGCCGCTGAGGTTTGCCGGAGAGCCATAAAGGCCCTCTTCCAAACCAGGCATGCGGTTGGCGAAATGCTTGGATAGGAACGGTGCGATGCGGCTCGCGATATTGACGTACTTGCCGATCAGATCGCTGTTGACGCGCACCAGAAAATCGTCCGGATTGAACTCGATATCCTCGACGCGCCCATTCAGCTTCGCCGCAACGTAGTAGCGAAACCACTCCGGATTCATGCCGAGCTGCAAATAGCGCAGCGGATCGATACCGGTGCCGCGGCTCTTGCTCATCTTTTCGCCGCTGACAGTGATGAAGCCGTGCACGTAGATATTGTCGGGCACCTTGCGGCCTGAGAAATTCAGCATCGCGGGCCAGAACAGGGTGTGGAAGTAGATGATGTCCTTGCCGATGAAATGAATCTGCTCGACATCGTCGGCAGCGATGAACTCGTCGAAAGTACGGAGTTCGCCCTTCGCGCGCGCCTTGCCCTGATCGAAGTACGCCTTCAACGATGCGAGGTAGCCGATCGGCGCGTCGAGCCAGACATAAAAGTACTTGCCCGGCGCATCGGGGATTGGGATGCCGAAGTAGGGTTCGTCACGTGAAATATCCCAGTCCTTCAACCCCTTGCCGCCGGCGCCAAGCCACTCCTGGGTCTTGGCATAGACCTCGGGTTGTAGCCTGGGTCGCCATAGCGATTATTTTCAGTCGTCCACTTGCGTAGAAAGGTCTACGCACTCCGGATCCGACAGGCGAAAGAAGAAGTGCTCCGACGACTTCAGTTCGGGCCGCGCGCCCGTCAGCACCGAGTACGGGTCGATCAGCTCCGTCGGCGCATAAGTTGAGCCGCAGACCTCGCAGTTGTCGCCGTACTGATCTTTCGCACCGCACACCGGACACGTGCCCTTGATGTAGCGGTCGGGCAGGAACATGCCTTTGACCGGATCGTAGAACTGCTCGATCGTGCGCGTTGCAATCAGGCCGTTGGCCTTCAGTGTCCGGTAGATCGATTGCGACAGTTCGACGTTCTCCGGCGAATCGGTCGTGTGCCAGTGATCGAACGCGATATTGAATCCATCGAGGTACTGCTGGCGCGCGGCGCGCATTTCGTCGATAAACACCCTGCGGAGTTTTGCCGGCCTTTTCTGCCGCGATCATGCTCGGCACGCCATGGGCATCCTCGGCGCAGACGAAGTGAACGTCGTTGCCGCGCATCTTCTGGAATCGCACCCAGATGTCGGCCTGGATGTATTCCATGATGTGACCGATATGCGGCCGCCCGTTGGCGTAGGGCAGTGCCGTCGTGACGAACAGGTTGCGCTTCATGGAGCGCGGCATTGTAAGTGTCGCGGTGGCCGGACCATTGCTTGCTCTGCAATGTTCGAGAAGAAGCCACATCACCGTCGGTATCCTCCGTCGCGAGGATCAGGAGTCAGAGATGACAACACCGTCAGGACCATCGCGCCGTCGCAGCCTCGAGCGGGAAATCATCATCGCCGTCATCGTTCTGTATTTGATGATCACGGGCGTGATGGTGACGGTCCATTACATCCAGCCGTTGGGGCAGGAAACGGCGACATCATCGAGGTCGCCTTCGCATAGCGAGCGAAGCGTTCGTCCGCCGGCCGCTCCATGAACTTTCGTTACGTGTGTCCGTTGGGTTAAAACTTGGAGAACCGCGATGATTCACACTGTTCTCAAGATCGGCGAGCAACTGTCTTCCATCGACGGTTTGCCGCAGCCGGAACACGATGCGCAAGTGATATGGCTCGAGGTCAGCGCGCCGACCGGCGAAGAAGCTGTGGCTTTGCGAGAGCGCTTCAGCATCGAAACTCGCGCGCAGGCCGGCAACGTTGTGGAGGACGGTGAGTTTCTTTACT
>CAWEAZ010000051.1:0-43085 GCA_963807155.1 uncultured beta proteobacterium | reverse complement strand
GCGATCGCAGCTGATCGCATCTGGGTACCAATGGCGAGCCGCGGTTTGCGAGCGTCACGTTCGTTCTCGGAGATCGTGTCGTGGCAACGATCAGTGATGACCCCGAGTTCAGGCCGTTCGGTGCCGTTTTGCAGCGCTGCAAGCGCAGGCCGAGCAATGCTGAGAGTCCTAAGTCTCTATTGCGACTTTTGCTGCAAACGGCGAACGACCGTGCGGCCAGCGTCATCGACTACGTCGCCGACGCCCTGGTGCAGACGACAGGCGAGATCTCGGAAATCTCGGACGGCTACGACGCAAAGGGCCGCGAGCTGGGAGTCAGCGACTTGAGCGAGACGATGCGGGGCCTGAACGAAACGGAGGAGCTGATCTTGCGTTGCGTAGAGGCGCAGCTGACGCTCGGACGCTCGGTGCGATATCTGGGTGACGAGGTCGACAATCGCACCGAGCAGGAGCTGCAAGTCCTGGTCAACGAGCTGGCGGGTGATGTCGCGGGCACCAAAGAGCACGCGATGTTCCAGCACGAGCGGGTGCGCTATCTGCAGACGGCGGTCACCAATATTCTGAACATCAAGCAGAACGAGATCATCAAGGTGTTTACGATTATCACCGCGGTCTTTCTGCCGCCGACGTTGATCGGAACCCTGTACGGCATGAACTTCGCGGTGATGCCGGAGCTGTCGTGGGAGTACGGATTCATTTACTCGATGTGCCTGACGCTCGGCGCCGCCATCCTTCCGCTCTGGTACATCAAGCGCCGCGGCTGGCTGCGTTAGAGCGCGCCAGAGCGTGCATACTTCGCGCACCCATGAGCATGACCGTTGAACAAGCGCAAGCAGCGCTGCAGAAAGTCGTCGACCCGAACACCGGGAAAGATCTGATGTCGTCGCGCTCGGCGCGCAATGTGCGCGTTGACGGCGGCGACGTCAGCGTCGACGTCGAGCTCGGCTATCCGGCGGCGAGCCAGATCGAGCCGATCCGCCGCGCGGTGATCGATGCTCTCAAGGCGGCCGGCGCGGCGAATGTCAGCGCCAACGTGACGATGAAGATCGTCGCGCACACCGTGCAGCGCGGGCTGAAGGTGATGCCCAACATCAAGAACATCGTTGCGGTGGCCTCCGGAAAAGGCGGTGTCGGAAAGAGCACCGTCGCGGCCAACCTTGCATTGGCACTGGCCGCCGAGGGCGCGCAAGTCGGCGTGCTCGACGCCGACATCTATGGCCCGAGTCAACCGACGATGCTCGGCATCAGCGGCCGCCCGACGACGGTCGACAATCGCACGCTCGAGCCGATGGAAAACCACGGCTTGCAGATGAGCTCGATCGGCTTGTTGATCGACGCCGATCAGCCCATGGTGTGGCGCGGGCCGATGGTCACGCAGGCACTGCAGCAGTTGCTGACGCAAACCAACTGGCGCGATCTCGATTACCTGGTCGTCGATATGCCGCCGGGCACCGGAGATATTCAACTCACGCTCGCGCAACAGGTGCCCGTCACTGGCGTGGTGATCGTCACTACGCCGCAGGACATCGCGCTGATGGATGCGAAAAAGGGATTGAAGATGTTCGAGAAAGTCGGCGTACCGATCCTCGGCATCGTCGAAAACATGGCGGTGCACGTGTGCAGCAATTGCGGCCACGCCGAACATATCTTCGGCTCCGAAGGCGGCCAGAAAATGGCGACCGAGTACGGCGTCGACTTTCTCGGCAGCTTGCCGCTCGATATTCGCATTCGAGAACAGGCCGATTCAGGCCGGCCCACCGTGATCGCCGAGCCCGACAGTCCGGTGGCGCAGAGCTACAAGGAAATCGCGCGCAAGGTCGCAGTTCGAATTGCCGAGAAGGCGAAGGACATGTCGTTGAAAATGCCGACGATTAAAGTGTCCAATACCTGAGAATCTCACTGCGGTAAGACCCATGGTTCGGCGACGCTCCTCGGCGCAAATCACGTTGGTGCTGATCGGTACAGTGACTCTGGTGGGCTGCAGCCAGCAGTCGACACCATCGGCGCGTGATCATTACGCGTCCCTTGAAGATTGCGCCGCTGATTGGGGCCGCCCTGAGAGCTGCGAGCGCGTGCAAAGCTCCGGCTATCCGGGCGGGTTTCTGTTTTGGGGCCCTCTGTATGCGCTGAACGCGCGCAACAGTGCTCTGAATGACGCGCGGCGAAATGCCAATCCGAACTTTGCCGACCCGGCCCGGCAGGGTCGCGCCATCGGATCTTCGACCGCACCGACTTCGCGCGGTGGCTTCGGATCGTCATCGCGGTCGTATACCTCCGGCGGCTGATGCGCCGCGAACTTCTGGCACCTCGAACCGCGTGGCAAAGCGAAATGGAATCATCGGGTTTCACTACCACTCGATCGACGGCACGTATTGGGACGAGTCCCGCTGTTACGCGTTCTCGGATTCCGAGGTTGATCAATTGGAGAGTGCGACGGCCGAGTTGCACGAGATGGCATTGAATGCCGCGCAGCAGGTCGTCGGCAGCCAGCGCTACGAAGAGTTTGCAATACCGAGCGAATGGGTGCCGGTCATTGAACGCAGTTGGAACGCTTATCGCGGCGATCAGCCCGATGGGTTCACAGTCTTTGGCCGCATGGATCTCTCGTACGACGGTGCGTCGCCGCCGAAGCTGCTCGAATACAACGCCGATACGCCCACCGCTTGTCTTGAAGCAAGCGTTGCGCAATGGCAATGGCTGCAGGCGGTGCGGCCAGGCGCGGATCAGTTCAACTCGCTGCACGAGCAGCTGATTGCGGTCTGGCAAAAGCTGCGCGCACAGTCGAGTGCATCGCGGCTGCATTTCACTGCGGTAGGCGATAGCCAGGAGGACTGGGGCAATCTCGACTATCTGCGCGACACCGCGATACAGGCAGGATGGCAAACGTTTTCGTTGCCGGTCGAACGCATTGGATGGAACGGCACCAAGTTTGTCGACGAATTCAATCTGCCGATCGAGGCGCTGGTCAAACTCTATCCGTGGGAATGGCTGGTACGCGAAGACTTCGGGCCGGCGTTGCTCGCGAGCACAATGCAGGTGATCGAGCCGGCGTGGAAGATGTTGCTGTCGAACAAAGCGATCCTGGTTGTGCTCTGGGAGCTGTATCCCGATCATCCGAACTTGCTTCCCGCGTATTACGAGTCGGCGCCGTTGGGATCGAAGTATGTGAAGAAGCCGAAGCTCGCGCGAGAAGGCGCCAACGTGTCAATGGTCGACGGTCCGACCGTGAAGACGACTGAAGGTGACTACGGCGCTGAAGGGTTCGTTTACCAGGCAGTTGCACCGTTGCCGAAGTTTGGCGATGACTATGCGCTGATCGGCTCCTGGATCGTCGGTGACAAACCGGCCGGTATCGGCATTCGCGAAGATACGTCGCCGATCACACGCAACACGAGCCGGTTCGTGCCGCATTATTTTGAGTAGTCCTAAGCGACAGTCGGGAGAATTAATGAGAAACACCGCATTCGAAACGCTGGCCGGGCTGCCGTACTTCGCTGCGTTCTTCGGCGTATCGCTGCTGTTGCTGACGATATGCCTTGCGCTTTACGTGTGGATCACACCGTATCCGGAAATAAAGTTGATCCGGGAAGGCAATGCGGCGGCGGCGGCGAGCCTTGGCGGAGTGGTCATCGGTTTCGCGCTGCCGCTTGCGAGCGTCGTCGTCAACAGCGTGTCGCTGCTCGACATGCTGCTGTGGTCAGGGGTCGCTTTGTTCGTTCAACTGGTCGCGTTCGTAGGCGTGCGGTTGATGGTGCCCGCTCTTGCACGTAACGTGCGCGAAGGGCAGGTATCGAGTGGCATTCTTGCGGGCGCCGTGGCCATTGCGCTTGGATTGCTCAATGCTGCTTCGATGACCTACTAGGCATCTGGCAGCAAATGCCACGCGCGTAACCTTCATTTTTTTGAGGAGACATCATGACAACCAACGTAAAAGCGCAAGCACCCGGCTATCACACCGTAACGCCCTATATGGCATTGCGGGATTGCGTCGCGGCAATCGATTTCTACCGGCGCGCGTTCGGCGCTGAAAAAGTGATGCAGCTCGACATGCCAGACGGCAAGATCGCCCATGCCGAGATTCGCATCGGTGATTCGATGGTGATGTTGTCGGAGGAAAACGAGGAGTGGGGCAATAAGAGCCCGGCGACGTTAGGCGGCTCGCCGATGTTCCTGATGATCTATGTGCCCGATGTCGACGCAGCGTTCAAGAAGGCGATTGCGGCCGGAGCGACCGAAGTGCGGCCGGTGCAAGACCAGTTTTACGGGGACCGCTCGGGAACGTTGAAGGATCCCTACGGATATCAGTGGACGCTGTCGACGCACGTCGAAGACCTGTCGCAGGAAGAGATACAGCGGCGCATGGAAGCCGAGTTTGCGCAATAGGCATGGAAGCTCAGCAACTGCATCGCGGGCGGCTGATCGATCATGTGCACCTGATTGCGCGCGACATTGAGGCGACCAAGCGCTTCTATGTCGCGGCGCTCGGTGCCCTTGGTCGCAAGATCGAGGGTGAAGGCAAGGGCTATTTCTGGTCCGACGAGATTTTCGTCAGCGACGAGGCGATGGCGACCACGCGGGCCGACGCACGTACATCTGGCATTTCAAGCGCCGGATCGCGCGACGGTGGATCGCTTTTACGAAGCCGCATTGGCGGCCGGCGGCAAAGATCACGGCAAACCCGGCGTGCGTGCGCAGTATCACGCCGGTTACTACGGCGCATTCGTGCTCGATCCTGATGGCAACAACATCGAAGCGGTGTTTCACGGCCCGGCGAAGAGATCGGCCGAGTCGGTCGTTGTGAGCTTCTAGGCAGTTGCGTGCAGTGCCTGACCCTACGTCGGGCCCTGTAGCGCGCGCTGAAGGTCTTCGTAGTCCAGCGGCTTTGTCAGATGCTCATCGAAGCCGGCGGTGATAGCTCGCTGATGATCTTCCGGTCGTCCGTAGCCGGTCACGGCGATCAGTCGCGGACACGTCGGCGCTGTCTTCAGCCGGCGCGCTACCTCGTATCCGTCGACTCCCGGAAGTCCGATGTCCAACAGTACGACGTCGGGGTGCACGCGCTGCACGAGTTCGATCCCGGACTCTCCGTCATGTGCCTCGTGCACCTCATAGCCTGACATCACTAGCTGCATTCGCAGCGCCTCGCGACCGTCAGCGTCGTCTTCGACGATCAATATTCGGCGAGCGGGTGCCAAGCGCGCAACGCTTGCGAGCGGTGGTTCGTCCGTCCGCCGCGACTCCGCGCGCGGCAAGCGTACGACAAACGTGCTGCCCTTAGAGGCGCCCGCGCTGTACGCGTCTACTCGTCCTCCGTGCAGTTCGACCAGATGACGCACCAGCGTCAGCCCGATGCCGAGCCCGCCTTGCGCACGGTCCAAATTGCGCTGCCCCTGGGTAAAGAGGTCAAACACGCGCGGAAGTAGATCGGCAGCGATGCCGACGCCGCTATCGGTCACACGCAATATCGATTCTTCACCTTCGACCTGAGTTTGCACGCGGATCAAGCCGCCAGCGGGGGTGTACTTGATCGCGTTGGTCAGAAGGTTGTCGATGATCTGACTGAGCCGGTCGGGATCGGCGTTGACCCAGGTCGGCGCCAGCTCGACTTCGGTCCGGTGATCCTGCAGCCGGCCGACATCGGCGCAAACCGCCAGGCATTTCTGCACAGCTTCCGCCAGGTTCACGCGTTGTTGGGTCAGCACGATCTTCTTCGCCGTTACCCGACCGACGTCCAGCAAGTCATCGACCAGACGGGTCAGGTGCTTCGTCTGTCGACTGATGATCTCGACCGCGCGACCGCCAAACGCGTGTTGCTTGTCGAGTTCGACGAGGACCTGCCCTGCGTTGCAAATCGCGGCCAACGGATTGCGAAGCTCATGACTTAGCATCGCCAGGAATTCGTCCTTTGCCTGACTCGCGGCCTCGGCCTCGGCGCGCGCTCTCCGCTCGCGATGCAGCAACTCCACGCGCTCCTGCGCAATCGCCTTGCGTTCCCAGATCAACGCCGCCACCGGAAGCGTCATTGCCGCAATCGTGCCCATGAAGGCTTGCAGCAACAGAAGGGATTCGTTGTCGCTTCCCATGACGAATGGGCCGCGGCCGTGGACCGTCGCCCACACGGCGAGCGCGGCCAGAATCGCCACCCCGGTTGCCACTTCCCTTTGTCCGAAACGAAATGCAGCCCATATGAGCGGAGGTATGCACAGGAACGGCAGCGGGTAGCGATTGAGCCCCGAATGAATGAACACCAACGCACCGGCACCGGCGATCGTCAGGAAAACAAGTAGCGATTCTGCGGGTCGTTCGCGCAGCGGACCGAGGCTGCGTGTCGTTGCCCAAAGCAACACTAACGGTGCGACGGTCAAGGCGCCGGTGGCGTCACCCAGCCACCACGTCAGCCAGATCGCGCCGATATTGACTTGCCTCCGCGTAGCCAGTCAGTACCAGGCTCGTCACGCCGATCGTCGCACTGATCGAAGTGCTGACCAGACCCGCGAGTAACGAAAACGACACGATGTCGCGGGCGCGGTTGAATGCAGCACGTCCGTTTGCGTAACGGTTGACAAGGAATGCTCCAGTGACGGCCTCGAGCGTGTTACCTACGGCAATGCCAAGCGAACTCAACGGTGATCCCGCTGTGGTGATGTTGACGAGAAAGGCGCCGATGAAGATAGCGGGCGCGACGCGGTAGCCGAGCAACAAGACCGCGGCGAGTGCGATACCCGTCGGTGGCCATACGGCCGTGGCGCTCGAATGCAGAAATGCGAATTGAAGGCCGAGCTTGCCTGCAAAGAAGTAGACGATGATCAGTGCCCCGATCAGCGACCAGCGGTGCAGCGGTTTGATGTCTACGCTGTTGACGTCCACCTGGTGGGGTCCTCCAGCATCTGATCCTGCTGCGAGATACATATCCTCAAACCATAACAGTTCGCGGTCGAGCTGCGTTGGGATTAACAGCCTTTGTCGGCACATTCTGCGCGTCAATACAATCGACGCATGCAACTGCCTACTGATCCAGAAACAGCTGCGCCCGAAGTCTTGCAGTCGCCCTGGGCTCCGCTGCGCCGTCCGGTGTTCCGCCTCCTGTGGGGCACGTGGCTGACCGCGAACATCTGCATGTGGATGAATGAGGTTGCCTCGGCGTGGTTGATGACGACATTGACAACGTCGCCGGTGATGGTCGCGCTCGTGCAATCGGCGTCGGTGTTGCCGGTCGTGCTATTCGGCCTGCCCAGTGGCGCACTCGCCGATATTCTGAATCGGCGCCGCTGGTTCATGTTCACGCAGTTCTGGGTTGCCGCCAATGCGCTGATTCTGTGCGCCGTGCTTGCCGCCGATGCGATGACCGCGCCGCTGTTGCTTGCGTTGACATTCGGGAACGGTATCGGACTTGCGATGCGCTGGCCGGTTTATGCGGCGATCGTGCCCGAGCTCGTGCCGCGTGCCGAGCTGCCGACGGCTATCGCTCTTAACGGTATCGCGATGAATACGTCGCGCATTGTCGGGCCGGTCGCCGCGGGCGCACTGATTGCGAGCCTGGGCACTGGTTACGTGTTTCTGTTGAATGCGGTCCTCTCGCTGGTGGCCGGGTTCGTCATCATGCGCTGGCGCCTTGAGCCGAATTCGAGCGTACTTCCGGGTGAGCGCTTTCTGGGCGCCATGCGTGTGGGATTTCAATACGTCGCGCAGTCGCCTTTGATGCGCTCGATTCTGCTGCGCATCGCGATTTTTTTCCTGCAGTCGACGGCGCTGCTCGCTCTGTTGCCGCTGGTGGCGAAGCGCATGCCAGGCGGCAATGCGTGGACCTACACATTTCTGCTTGCCTCTCTTGGGCCTCGGAGCAATCGCCACAGCTTTCTTTTTGCCGCGCTTGCGAGTGTTGATCACGCGCGAGCGTTTGTTGCGCGACGGCACGCTGATACAGGCGTTCGCGATGGTATCGGCCGGCTTCGCGCCCAACGTATGGGCCGCAATGCCCGCGATGATGCTGGCTGGCGCTGCATGGCTCGCCGTCGTCAACACGCTGACGGTCGCGTCGCAGCTTTCGCTTCCCGACTGGGTGCGAGCGCGCGGAATGTCGCTCTACATGATGACGATGATGGCGGCCACGTCAGTCAGTGCTGCGGTGTGGGGCCAAGTCGCGAGCCTGATTGATGTGCCGTGGACATTCGTTGCGGCGGCTGCGACCGGAATCGCGCTGTGGCTACTGGCAGGGCGCTCGCGCACTGTGCCGGCAGAGCAGCAAGATCTGACGCCGGCGCGGATTCTGAAGGAGCCGGTGCCCGCGTTTCCGGTCGAGCATCAAATGGGGCCTGTGATGGTGACGGTCGACTACCGGATCGATCCATCGAGAGCGGCGGAATTCGCCTCGGTGATGCGTGAAGCCCGCGCTAACCGATTGCAGATGGGCGCGCTGTCGTGGGGGCTCTTTCACGACACGAGCGAGCCGGGGCACTACATCGAGTATTACCTCGACGAATCGTGGGCCGATCATCTGCGGCGCTTCGATCGTTTTACTGCCGCTGACGCCGATCTGCGCGAGCGGCGCTACGCATTTCACATCGGCGTCGAGCCGCCAAAGGTGACACGGTATATCGCCGAGTCACTCCGAGAATAGAAAGCTAACGGAGGAACACTATGCGGATCCAACCCTGGGCAGCCGGCCTCGCCCCGCGCGATACCGAACTGGTGGCGGCGATCGAGGCGCGGCGTGGCGGCGCGCTGATGAACCTTGACCGTATGTTGCTGTGGTCAGAGCCCGTTGCGCGCGGATGGAACGTTTACCTGCGCGCGTTGCGGCAGGAGATTTCGCTGGCCCCGTTTGTGCGCGAACTTGCGATTTGCGTGGTTGCGCGGCTTACCGGCGCGGACTACGAGTTTCACCACCACGCGCCCGAGTTGAGAAAGGCCGGTGCATCGGATGCGCAACTAAAAGCGCTCGACGACCCGGACGCCGCGACGACGCGCGAGTCAGTTCGACGAACTTCAGCGCGCAGTGATCCGGTTTGCGATTGCCAGCACGCGTGACGTAAAGATTCCAGACGCAACCTTTGATGCGCTAAAGCAACGCATGTCGCCGACCGAAATCGTCGAGCTGGTTGCCGTCACCGCTGCCTACAACATGGTCGCGCGATTCCTGGTCGCGCTGCAGGTCACTCCCGAAACGTAAGGGTCGCCACTGGTCAGTTACCTGCGCTGATGCGGTTCTGTTTGACGATCTTCGACCAGCGGTCGAGTTCTTTCTGCATAAATGACTTGAACTCGGCGGGGCCCTGGCCGGTGACCGTCATCCCCTGTGCCGCCAGTCGCTCGGCAACGGCCGGATCCTTCAACGCCTTCTGCACCTCGGCATTCATCCGGTTCACAAGATCCGGCGGTGTCTTCGCGGGAGCAATCACGCCCCAATAGGCGAGCGCCTCGAAGTTCTTCACCCCGGCTTCGGCGAGCGTAGGCGTATCGGGCAAGCTCGAGTGGCGCTTCGCGCCGGTGACCGCCATCGGTTTGACCGTGCCGGCCTTCACGTGCGGCAGCATGAGGAACACGGTGCCGATGGCGAGTGGCACGTGGCCGGCTATCGTGTCGTTCATCAGGGGTCCGCCGCCGCGAAACGGTACGTGCGTCCACGCCCAGCCCGCTTGCTGGCCGGCCTGGATCATCGCCAGATGACCGAGGCTGCCGGTACCGATCGAGCCGATCGTGATGCCCTTGATCGTGCGTGCATCGGCGGTTACGTCGGCCATCTTCGAGTACGGGGATTTGGCAGAGGCCACGAGCGCCATCGGCGAGGTACCGATCAGCGTGACGTGTTCCAGGTCCTTCAGCGTGTCGTATGCGATGTTCGGAATGAGGCTTGCATTGGTGCCGTGCGTATCGAAGACGACACCGAACGTGTAACCGTCGGGCGCGGCTTTGGCCACCGCGTTCGTGCCGATCGACCCCGATGCGCCGCCGACGTTTTCGACGACGACACTCTGGCCGAGTTGCTTAGACAGAGGCTGGGCAAGAATGCGTGCAACTTGATCGACCGAGCCTCCGGGAGGAAAAACAGCGATCAAGCGGATCGGCTTGTTCGGCCATGTTTGCGCAAGACATGGACTGGTAGCGAGCACCGCAACGGCGAACGCGAGCGCGAGTGAACGAGAAAGAGGCATTACGTCTCCTGAGTAGGCGTGTGCCAGCGACACACTAGAAGATAGCGCCGCGTGCTTCGATTGGCCACACGGCTTCAACACGATCACCTCGAACCGCCACGATCCAATCGTGCAGATTGACAGTCGGGTCGATGTGTCCGGGAATCAACAGCGGTTTGTCGCCTAGCGAAAGATCGGGTCCAGCGCCATGCCGCTCGAGCACCGTGTGCTCGTCCGATACCCCACGCACTTGCCACCCTGCGAATGCGGGTAGCGCGGGCCCCGAATCGGTTGAAAAACTCTTCAGGCCAGCATCGAGTGTCGCGCGATCAGACTGCGCACTCTTCCGCCGGCTCATTACCGTCGTCAAAATCATCAGCGATTGTTCAAACGTCGGCCACGTGAGCTCTTGCTCATTCTTCGCGTAGTCGATGTCCATTAGCGCGTACGAACCTGGCTGAATCTCGGTGTACACGCCGCCAGAGGCTTCCAGCATGAATGTGCCAGTGCCTGCGCCCGTGATGACGTCGCATCGCAAGCCGGCCGCGATCAACGCGCGCTGCGCTGCGTGGGCCGACGCTGCCGCGTCGACGATCGCCTGGCGGCGCTCGGCAATGCTGCGGCGATGCTGCGCGCTGCCGAAATACGCATGCAACCCACGTAATCTCAGATTTGAATGAGAGTCGATCGCACGTCCGAGCGCGACAACTTCGGTGACGTCCCTCACGCCGGCGCGGTTATGGCCGACATCGAGTTCGATATAGACGTCGAGCTTTGTGCGCGCCTGCTCGCAAGCACGCGCCAGTGAATCCACAGCGCGCAAGTCGTCGACGCACACCCCAACCTTCGCGCCGGGATAGCGTGCCGCCAGCTGCGCAAGCTGCAAGGTTTTGCGATCGCCAACGACCTCGTTGGTGATCAATACGTCGACAACACCGCCTGCCAGGAACGGCTCAGCTTCCGAGGTTTTCTGGCAGCAAATGCCGATTGCACCGGCTGCGACCTGCCGGCGTGCGATCTCGACACACTTATGGCTCTTGGAGTGCGGACGAACGCTTACCCCGTGTCCCTTGACCGCGCTCATCAGCCGCATCAGATTCGCCTCGAAACGGTCGAGGTTGAGGATCAGCGCCGGCGTGTCGACGTCCATCAGCGCGTCTCCGGCGCGAGCGGGGATCCAGTGAGCATTCATGGCACGCAAGTGTATCGAGCGAAGGACCGTAGAATCGCGCGTTCATTTCCGCACCCGACGCAATCGATGAGCATCAAGAGCGATAAGTGGATTCGCCGCATGGCCGCGCACGGCATGATCGAACCGTTTGAGCCCGGGCAGGTTCGCCATGTCAACGGCGAGCGGATCGTCAGCTACGGCACGTCGAGCTACGGCTACGACATCCGCTGCGCCGACGAATTCAAGATCTTCACCAACATCAACAGCACGATCGTCGATCCAAAAGCGTTCGATCCGAATTCGTTCGTCGATCTTAAGAGCGACGTATGCATCATCCCGCCCAATTCGTTCGCGCTGGCGCGAACCGTTGAGTACTTCCGCATTCCACGTAACGTGCTGACGATCTGCCTTGGAAAATCGACGTACGCCCGCTGCGGAATCATCGTCAACGTAACGCCGCTCGAGCCCGAGTGGGAAGGTCACGTGACGCTGGAGTTTTCAAACACAACCACCTTACCCGCGAAGATCTATGCGCATGAAGGGTGCGCGCAGGTGATTTTTATCGAAGCCGATGAAGTTTGTGAGACTTCGTACAAGGATCGCGGCGGAAAGTATCAAGGGCAGCGGGGAGTTACGCTGCCCAAGACTTAGGAAGCGTGCAAGGCTTCCGTGGCGCGGCCGATCAGTACGACGTCGAAAGTGGTTCCACGGGCGCGGCGGTCGTATCCGCCACATCGATGGCCTTCAGGTCGGACGGCACTCCGGCGTCGTCTATTAGCTCCCCCAGCTCCGAGCTGGTTAAGTTCAGTGTTGCGATCGAGTCAGCCACGGGGGGCGCAAGGATGACTGCGACAACGACGACAAATCCGGCAGCGACGCGAGCGAGCACCAGACGGCGCAACGCGGCTTCGGACGGAAGGGATTCAAGTGATTTCATGGCTGTTCTCCAAGTTGCCCGCGGCACCGCGCCGCGGATGAAAACAGCTTGAGTTGGTGCACCCCACGGATGCCCCACAAATTCAACAGAGTGCCCACCTTGCGTGATTATTCGGCGTCGCGCGAGCTGATGAGCCGACGACAGCGGACGTGACAGCCAGCGTCCGTGCGGATCTGCTGGTCGTCGGTGCAAGTTTCGCCGGCGTGGCGTGCGCGATCGAGGCTGCGCGCGCCGGATTGCGCGTGATTCTCGTCGAGCGCAAGACCGATGTCGGCGAGAAACTGCACACCACCGGGATCGTCGTAAAGGAAGCAGCGGATGAGATCTACCGGATCGGGCATTTCCCGCCGGAGCTGATCCGCCCGATCCGGGGTGTGCGGTTATATGGCTCGCGGCTCGCCAGCGTCGCGCTCGACTCACCCGGCTACTTCTTCCTCGCGACCGATACGCCGAATCTGATGCGCTGGCTGATTGAACAGGCAAGCAACGCAGGTGTAGACGTGCGTCTCGGCACACTGTTCACCGGTGCGCGAAGAGAGCGGGGCGGCTTCGCGGTCGACGATATCGGCCGCGTCCGCTTCATCGTCGGCGCTGACGGGCCGACATCCAAAGTCGCGCGCACATTCGAGCTTGGCGTCAATCGTGAATTCCTGTTCGGTGTCGAAGCGGAATTAACGGGCGTCGCATTGCCGGAGTCAGGAACGTTTGCACTGTTTTCTCGACCGCCGCCTCGCGCGCGGCTACATCGGGTGGGCGTTCGATGGCGTTGGCGTCACGCAGATCGGTTTGGCCGCCCGACAACGGCACGCCGGCCAGACGGCGGATCTCGAGGCGTTTCTAGCCAAGCTTGCACAAGTTTTCGATCTCGGGTCGATGAATGTTGTCGCGCGACGCGCCGGGTTGATACCCGTCGGCGGCCCGGTCGATCCGATTGCCGGCGATCGCGTGTTACTGATCGGCGATGCGGCCGGATTGGTGTCCCCGCTCACCGCAGGCGGAATTCACACCGCACTTGAATCGGGTCGCGCGGCAGCGCTCGCGATCACTGCTGCGCTTGCGCGCGATGGCGGCGCGACACTCAGCGCGACGATCGATGTGCCGCGATTTCGAACCAAGCGCTTGCTGCGCAAAGCGTTCGATGTATTTCAGAGCGACTTGCTGTTCGATGTTCTACTTGCAACCGGTGCGCTGTCGGCCGCCGCGCGCATCATATATTTCCATCGGCGCGGGTTATTGTCATCGTCGGCATGGAAGGATTTGCTGCGCCGATAGAAATGATTGCTCAACCCGAAGGGATGTCAGCTCCGCATTCTTTCGGCCAGGTGGGCCTGGAAATCGGATTGCGCTTGACTAGAGTGAGATATTTCTCCCACTTGCGAGCCAGGCTCGTTGTAGCGATACCAGACGACCGATTTTCGGGCGAGATCGAAGCGATCTCGGGGCGGTGCGTACGCAGGGCAGACCTTTCCGCGTTCGCTTCCGAAGCTGCCGTCTTCCACGCACATTTGCACTTGCAAGGAGCGGCCCTTTACGACTCCCTTCACACACCCCTGCGACCCGCGGTGCGTGCTCTCGCTCCAAGTGCCGTAAACACGATCGCCGCGCTGCCAGAAGATGAAATCGGCAGAGTGGTCGTAAGTCCGTGGCGCGATTTCGATCGCGTCGCGTTCGAAGTGCCTCCAGTGCCCCGAGAAATCGGCGGCGGACGACTGTGCTGGTAGCGCGAGAGCTGATAGGGCCAGGACCGTTAGGCACAAGTTGCGCATGGCTTGAACGTCGAGAAGTGGCGAAAAACCGAAACGCTACAACAGTTCGACGGCGGACAGTGCGGCCGCCAATGTCGGCTCGATCACGGTGACGTTTGGCATCGATCGCAACCAGGTCATCTGCCTCTTTGCCAACTGCCGAGTGGCAGCGATGCCCGCCTGACGAAACTCTTCGACCGTAGATTGACCGTCGAAGAAGCGCCACGCCTGTCGGTAGCCAACGCTGCGCATCGACGGAAGATTGGGATGAAGGTCGCCGCGCCCGTGCAGGACTCGAACTTCATCGAGCAGCCCGGCATCAAGCATGGTATCGAAGCGCTTCGCAATGCGCGCGTGCAGCGACGTACGATCGGCCGGCAGCAGCGCGATGGTCGGAAATTTCAATCTGGGTGCCGAGTCTGGAATCACGAGTTCGGACATCGGCACGCCGGCAGTCTCGTAGACCTCGAGCGCGCGTTGTATTCGCTGGCTATCGTTTGGCTTCAGGCGTGCAGCGGTCGCCGGGTCGATTTTCGCGAGTCGAGCATGCAGCTCCGGCCAACCCAGCTCGCGCGCTTCGGCTTCGATCTGCGCACGCAGCCTCGGGTCAGCCGGCGGCAGGTCGGACAAGCCGTCGCGCAACGCCTTCGCGTACAGCATTGTTCCGCCTACCAGCAGCGGTAGCTTGCCGCGGACTCGGATCTGGCGAATCGCGACGGTCGCATCGCGCACGAAGTCAGCGGCGGAATACGGATCGGCCGGATCGCGGATATCGATCAGATGATGCGGCACAACAGCGCGGTCGGTTGCACTGGGCTTCGCGGTCCCGATATCCATTCCGCGATAGACCTGCGCCGAGTCGACCGAGACGATTTCAAGCGGAATTCTTTCAGCAAGCTGCATTGCGAGGACGCTCTTGCCGCTGGCCGTTGGGCCGAGCAGCAGCACTGCATCGCTCATCGCCCGCGCATGAACAGCTTGTCGAGGTCTCCGACGGCGAGCTGAACCCAGGTCGGGCGGCCGTGATTGCACTGATCGGCGCGCTCGGTCGCTTCCATTTCACGCAACAGCGCATTCATTTCATCGATCGTTAGTCGACGATTGGCGCGTACCGCGCCGTGGCATGCCAATGTTGAAAGCAATTCGTTCCGATGTTCGGTAAGCACGCGCGAGCCGCCATATTCGCGTACATCGCGCAATACGTCGCGCGTCAACTGTGCACCGTCGGCTTGCGAGAGCAGGGCGGGTACGCCACGCAATGCGACCTGCGTCGGCGAAGCGAGCGAAACGTCGAGCCCGAGCTGCTCCAGCACCTCGCCGTGTTCGCCGGCGGTCGCAATCTCCACCGCAGTCGCTGCGAACACCTGCGGGATTAGCAGACGCTGTTGCGGAATCTGCCGTTGGTCAAGCTGGCGCTTCAGTTTCTCGTACACGATGCGCTCGTGCGCTGCGTGCATGTCGACGATGATTAGGCCCCGCTCGTTCTGCGCAAGGATGTAGATGCCGGAGAGCTGCGCCACGGCGAATCCGAGCGGGACGTCGGCGGGCTCTTCGTTTGGGTTAATGGCAGAGGGGGCCGGCCGCTCCGCCAGCAGAGCGAGGTAATTGGCGACGGTCTGTGCCACGCCGAATGACGTTTGATGCGTCAGGCGATAAGTGTCGGATTCGAGTGCGACCGGCGCGGGCTGCTGCCAGTGTGTGGGTTGCACCGGCTGCGCCAGGGCAGCCTGCACCGCGTGCAGCACGAACTGATGAACACTCGACGAGTCGCGGAAGCGAACTTCGGTCTTGGTCGGGTGCACGTTGACGTCGACCCGCTTTGGATCGATTGTCAAAAACAGGCAGTACATGGGTTGCGACGTACCATGCAGCACGTCGGCATACGCCGCGCGAACGGCGTGCGTCAGCACCTTGTCGCGTACGTAGCGGCCATTGACGAAAAAATACTGCGCATCAGCGCGCGCACGGCTCGCAGTGGGTGCGCCCGCCCAGCCATGTACGCGAACTGCACCGGCATCCTGCTCGACTTCGCGTCGCGCCTCTGCAAAGTCCTCTGGCATCAGGCGCAACGCACGGTCGCGCGGCGCCTGCGCGGGCAATGCAAGCATGGTGCGGCCTTGATGGGTAACCGTGAAGGCCACCGATGCATGCGCCGCGGCCGCGCGCTCGACCTGCGTCAGGCAGTGCGCGAGCTCGGTGGCTTCACTGCGCAGAAATTTGCGGCGTGCCGGCGTTTTGTGAAACAGGTCGGCGATCTCGACGCGCGTGCCGATCGATCCGGCAGCCGGTTCTATTCCAGCGTCAGCGGCATGAGTTCCGCTGCGCACACAAAACGCGTTGTTCTCGCCCGCCACGCGCGAAGTGATCGCAACATCGGCCACCGAGGCGATCGATGCCAACGCCTCGCCGCGAAAGCCGAGCGATTCGACGCCTTCCAACTCCTCGAGGCTGGCAATCTTGCTGGTGGCATGCCGCGCCAGTGCGAGCGGCAACTCATCACGCGGAATGCCACTGCCGTTGTCGGAGACAGATGATCCGCTTGATCCCGCCAGCCTCTAGCTTCACGTCGATTTGTGTCGCGCCGGCATCGAGGCTGTTTTCAAGCAACTCCTTGACGATCGACGCCGGGCGCTCAACGACTTCGCCGGCGGCGATCTGATTGATCAGAGCATCTTCCAGCGGACGGATGGCGCGACGAAGCGTGGCACTCATGGTCGGGATTATATGAAGGCGGCGCCGGCATTACCGCTGCTTGCCTCACGTATGATCCGGCGCTGCCCGCACCCCGCTTAGCGCGTTCGCGCTGCTGCAATTGCTCCGATGGAAGGTATCAACTGGCTCGATCTGTTCACTGCGACCGATCGCTTTCTGGCGGCGATCGTCGAGCGCAACGTGATCCTCGTCTACGTCGTGCTGTTTTCGATTTTCTTTTCCGAAACAGGTCTTGTGTTCATGGCGTTCTTGCCGGGCGACTCGCTGCTGTTCGTCGCCGGTGCAGTTGCAGCGCTGCCGGCAGTTGAGTTCAAGGGCCTCAACGTTCATCTGCTCGTGGTGATCATTGCTGCGGCGGCGGTGCTAGGTAACACACTCAATTACTTTATCGGCGCGTGGCTTGGAAAAAAGGTCTATGACGGCACAATCGGTTGGATTGATCAACAAGCGCTGATGAAGACGCACGCGTTTTTCGAGCGTCATGGAGGCAAGACGGTGATGATTTCGCGCTTTGTTCCGGTGGTGCGCTCGTTTGCGCCGCTCGTTGCGGGCGCCTCCGGCATGGACTTTCACAAGTTTCAGTTTTTCAACGTGCTCGGCGCCGGTGTGTGGGTGGTGTCGCTGGTATATGGTGGCTATCTGTTCGGCAACATACCGCTCGTTCGCGACAACCTTGGTCTTATCTTGATCGTCGGCATCGGCGCCGTAGTGGGGCCGCTGATGCTGGCGGCGTTGATGAGATTGCTACGGCGAAAGCCGGGCCGAGCGCTCAAGTAATTCGGATCATGTGAGCGGGCCGCGCGCCAGCGGAGGATTTTTGGCGAAGTAACGCTTGATGCCCGCCAGGATGGCGCGCGCCATTCGATCCTGATACTCGTCGTCCCGCAGGCGCTTTTCCTCTTCTGGATTGCTGATAAAAGCGGTCTCGACCAGGATCGACGGAATATCTGGCGCCTTCAAAACTGCAAAGCCTGCCTGCTCGACTCTCGGTTTATGCAGGCGGTTGATCCGTTCGAGTTCTCGCAACACTGCACCGCCCAGCTTCAGGCTGTCATTGATCTGCGCGGTGGTTGAAAGATCGAGCAAGACACGCTGAAGCTGTCGATCTTTCGATGCGAGGTTGATACCACCGATCCGATCGGCATTGTTTTCCTTCTTCGCAAGGTAGGCAGCCGCGCTGCTCGAGGCACCGTTTTCGGAGAGCGCAAATACCGACGATCCGCGCGCGTCGGGTCTGATCCACGCATCGGCGTGAATCGAAACGAATAGATCCGCGTGCACCGCCCGCGCTTTCGCAACGCGGGTGCGCAGTGGCACGAAGAAATCACCGTCGCGCGTCATTGCGACTCGCATCTCCGGTTCAGCTGCGATCATCTGTCGCAGGCGGTGGCCGATCTCGAGCGTTACGGTTTTTTCATACGTGCCGCCGCGGCCGACCGCGCCGGGATCTTCTCCCCCGTGGCCAGGATCGATCACGACGGTGACGACGCGTTGTATGTCGGCTGGCTTGACCCGATCATGCGGTCTCTGAACCACCGTCGGCGGCTTGCCCGGCGCACGTGCCGCTTGTTCACGCAGCAACGCGAGTAACGGGTCGGGTGGATTAACGGGGTACAGGTCCATCACCAAACGGTGTTGATACGGCCCGACGGGTTCGAGCGAAAACACCTGCGGTTTGATGTCCTCCTTTAACTCGATCACGAGCCGCGCGACCTTCGGCCGGTTCTGGCCCACCCGCACCAACGCGATGTAAGGGTCGTTCGCTTCGACCTTGCCGACCAACTCCTTCAAAGTCGGCGTCAGATCAAGCCCGTCTATTTCGACTACCAGCCGCAAAGGGTGCGCCGGATCGCGCACCATGAAATGGGAGAACGTCAGTGGCCCGTCGTGTTCGAGCGTGACCCGCGTGTAATCCTCCGCGGGCCAGACGCGCACTGCGAGCAGTGTCGCGCCGAACGCGATCTCGTGCCGCGTCAGCCCGAGGACGAGCGTGCCGGCGCCGGCGGCGATGAATCGCCGACGCTCGCTTCGAATTTCGCCATCGCTTGGCTCAGACATATGTCGCCCAGTGCGCTCGCCGTGCTAATCGTTGCCAGTCGACCGTCGCCGTCGACGGTCAACGCGATCGAGATATCGGCGGTTGGCAGCCGCGGTCCGGCTCGTTCGGGCCATTCAACGGCGCAGATTCGGCCTGGTCCGAACAGCTCCCGAAAGCCCGTTTCCCCAAACTCAGTGGGTTCCTTAAGCCGATAAAAATCAAAGTGGTAGAAGTCTAAGCTCGAAACGGTATAAGGTTCAAGCAGGGCAAACGTGGGACTCTTGATTGTGTCTTGTACGCCCAACTCACGCAGCATTGCTCGCACCAGCGCGGTCTTTCCCGCGCCGAGGTCACCAGCAAGATTGATTTGGAATCCTGAACCGTGGATTGCGTCCAAATATTGTCCCATAGCAGCGGCCAGCGCGCGGCCGAACGTGTCCGTCGCCTTAAAGTCGTCGAGCATCAATGAAGTTGGCATACGGCTATCGGGTTCGTTATAACTGATCTCGACAGGAAAGCGCCGCTTGCGAGGATGGCGCAATGTTCAAGTTGCCAGTAACCCGATGGAGTGAAAATGTGTAGAAACATCAAGACCCTCTTTAATTTCGAGCCGCCTGCCACCGAAGAGGAGATCCGCGCTTCTTCTTTGCAATTCGTCAGGAAGCTCAGTGGATTCAACAGCCCGTCGAAGGCCAATCAGGAAGCTTTTGATCGTGCGGTAGAGGACGTCGCAGCGGCAGCGCGCAGGCTGATCGATTCGCTTGTGACGACCGCCGATCCACGCGACCGCGAGATTGAAGCGGCGCGCGCGCAAGCGAGGGCCGCTGTGAGATTTGGATCGAGCGCATGAGTCAGGCGTTGGCCATGCGCGCCGCAGCGGCAAAAACGTGCCTCGCAGTTCTTGCGCTGGTCATGGCGGCGACAGCCGCAGCCCAGACATCACCGCCCTTATTCGTCGTTCACTTCGAAACCGGACCCAGCTGGAATAAGTCGCTAGCTCCTTCCGAGCAGCCAAGCTTTCGCGAGCATTCGGCGAATCTGAATCGGCTGCGAAAGGAGGGCTCAATCGTATTTGGAGCGCGGTACGGCGAGCTCGGGATGATCTTCCTCAAGACTGACACGCTCGATGCAGCGAAGGCCTTGATGGATGCGGATCCCGGCGTGCGTTCTGGCCTCTTTGCGTATCGCATCGCGCCGTTAAGGGTTTTCTATCCGTGGCAGCCGTAAGTGCCGCCATCGTGAATGCGCAGGGAGGTCAACGAGATCTGACCGCACTCGCAGAGCGGATTTGTCAGTGGGGTGAGCAACTCGGGTTTGCACACGTCGGGATCACCGATGTCGATGTAACGCACGCCGCCGCCCGGCTTGATACGTGGCTTGCCGCCGGGTGCCACGGTGACATGGACTATTTGCAACGTCACGCCGCATTGCGCGCCGATCCGTCACGTCTGTTACCGGGCGCGTTGCGTGTGATTGCTGCGCGAATGGACTACCTGCCGCGCGATACGCCGCCGGATTGGGCGCGGCGCGAACTTGATCGGTTGAACGAAGCCGATACCGCCGTTGTATCGGTCTATGCGCGAGGGCGCGACTATCACAAGATTCTGCGCGAGCGCTTGCAGAAGCTCGCATCGCGTATCGAAGCGGAGGTCGGTGAGCTTGGGTATCGCGTTGCTACCGATTCGGCGCCGGTGCTTGAAGTGGAACTGGCCCGTAAGGCGGGACTGGGTTGGCGCGGCAAACATACACTTCTGCTGTCGCAAGACGCGGGATCGATGTTTTTCCTCGGCGAAATCTTGACCGACTTGCCTTTGCCGATCGACAAACCGATCGGTGACCATTGCGGCACTTGCTCGCGCTGCCTCGATGTATGCCCGACACGGGCAATCACTGCGCCGTATCAGCTCGATGCGCGTCGTTGCATTTCGTACCTAACGATCGAACATGCTGGCTCGATTCCGCTCGAGCTGCGGCCGCTGATAGGCAATCGCGTCTATGGCTGCGACGATTGCCAGCTCGTGTGCCCATGGAACAAGTTTGCGCGCACCGCCGACTTGCCGGACTTCGATGTGCGGAACGGACTCGATTGCGCGACGTTGATCGAGCTGTTTGCATGGAACGAAGCGCAGTTCGATGAACGGCACGCCGGCTCCGCGATTCGCCGTATCGGCCACGAGAGATGGCTGCGCAATATTGCCGTGGCGCTCGGCAATGCGCCGACCAGTCCTGAAGTGATCGCTGCGCTGCGGGCGCGGGCAGACCATCCGAGCGAACTGGTGCGCGAGCATGTTGCATGGGCCATCGCGCAGCACGTCGCAAACTGAGGTGATGAGTCCACGCCCTTATACTTCGCGGCTCGATTTAGCGAGAGCCAACAAAGGTCGGCCGCTGTAGCTCAGCTGGTAGAGCAGCGCATTCGTAATGCGAAGGTCGGAGGTTCGACTCCTCTCAGCGGCACCAACAGTTTTGCGAGTTCGACCACAGCGTTAGGAGTGAACATGTTCAAGCAGAGGCTACTGGTAGCTGTTGCGGCAGCGTTGTTTTCGTGTGCCGCATTGGCTCAGGACAAGGTTGTCTATCACTTCGGCGAAGGTCTTGCGCAGGCCACCAACGGGTTGCGCAACATCCGCAACCATCTTGAAGTCGATCCGAAGGCGAAAATCGTGGTTGTCGCGCATGCGCAGGGCGTCGATTTTCTGATGACCGGCGCGCAGGATGCGAACAAGAATCCGTATAACGTGATCGTTGAAGACCTGAAGTCGCAAGGCGTGACGTTTGAGGTTTGCCAGATCACATTGCGCAATCGGAAGCTTGAGACAAAGCAATTCATTCCGGAGGTGACTTACACACCGTCGGGCGTGCAACGAATCACGCAACTG
Source organism: uncultured beta proteobacterium (assembly GCA_963807155.1). Lineage (GTDB taxonomy): Bacteria > Pseudomonadota > Gammaproteobacteria > Burkholderiales > Burkholderiaceae_F > JACCZX01. The sequence continues at coordinate 21,473 of CAWEAZ010000051.1, read as the reverse complement.
CAAAGTCGCGAGGGTTACGCGTACCTGAAGCCCTAGTTGCATGGGCTTTAGCGTCACGGTTCGTCCCAGCGGCCGCACGTTTAGCGTCGAAAACGACGAGACCGTGCTGGAGGCCGCGCTGCGCAACGGCGTTGGCCTGCCCTACGGCTGCAAGAACGGTGCGTGCGGCACATGCCGCGGCAAATTATTGGATGGCCGGCTAGTGCATCGAGCGCATTCGTCGTCTGCGCTGTCGGCGGCAGACGAAGCCAAGGGGTTCGCGCTCTTTTGCTCGTCGCGTCCGCTAAGCGACGTTGTCATCGAGGCGCGCGAGCTCACTGGCTTCGGCGATATCCCGATTCGCAAAATGCCGGCACGTATCGCAAAGATCGATTGGCCCGCACCCGATGTAGCAGTGATCTCGCTGCAACTGCCGACCAACGAGCGACTGCAGTTTCGCGCCGGACAGTATCTCGATTTCATCCTGGGGGATGGTGCGCGCCGCCAGTATTCGATCGCGACTGCACCGCACGCCGACGAGCTGATCCAGCTGCATATCCGGCGTACGCCAGGCGGTGTGTTTACCGATCGCCTGTTTGGCGCGGTCGAACCGCCGGTCAAGGAGCGCGACATCCTGCGTATCGAAGCGCCGCTCGGCACGTTTTTTCTGCGTGAAGACAATACCCGTCCGATCGTGCTGCTTGCGGGTGGAACTGGATTTGCTCCGGTCAAGGCGATCGCAGAGCATGTGTTCCACAAACGGATAAATCGCGATGAAGCCGACAAGCCGGCGCGCGAGGTGTACCTGTACTGGGGTGCACGCGCGCTGCCCGATCTATACATGCGCGAGCTTCCCGAGCACTGGTCGCGCGAGCAGCCGAATTTCCGGTATATCCCAGTGTTGTCGGAGCCGCAGTCCGAGGATGCGTGGCAAGGTCGCACGGGATTCGTTCATCGGGCTGTAATGGACGATTTGCCCGATCTTTCGGCGTTTCAGGTCTACGCATGCGGTGCGCCGGCGATGATCGACGCTGCGCGGCGCGACTTCGTTGGACAATGCGGGTTGCCGGACAGCGAGTTCTTTGCCGACGCGTTCACGACGCAGGCAGATCTCGTCGGCGCTTAGAGGTTTGTACGGAGCGGAGATGGCAAAGCCAAAAGTCTTTATCGACGGCGAGCACGGAACAACCGGACTCGAGATTCGCGAGCGACTCGTTGCGCGCGATGACATCGAGCTGGTGAGCTTACCTGTCGAGCGTCGCAAGGACGCCGCTGCAAAGCTTGATGTGTTGAACAGGGTCGATTTGGTGATCCTGTGTCTTCCGGACGATGCTGCGCGGGAAACGGTGGCGCTAGCCGGGCAGGGGGCGACACGCTTTATCGACGCGAGCACCGCACATCGAACGGACCCGGATTGGGTCTACGGTTTTCCTGAGATGACACGAACACAACGCGCGACGATCGCTTCGGCGCAACGCGTTTCTAACCCGGGCTGCTATCCGACCGGTGCAATTGCGCTGCTGCGGCCGCTGCGTGAGCGCGAAATTCTTCCGCCAAGCACGCTTGTTAATGTCAACGCGGTGTCCGGATATTCGGGCGGGGGTCGCCGACTGATCGACGCGTATCAGCGCAAACCTGAATCCGGGCCAGCCCGGCGACGATCGTTCTGTACGGACTCAATCTCGCCCACAAGCATCTGCCGGAGATGCAGACGATGGGATTGCTCGATCGTGCGCCGGTCTTCACGCCACATGTCGGTGATTTCATGCGCGGGATGCTGGTATCGATTCCGCTACATACCGGTCAGCTGCCGGGACGCGTCACGGGCGAGTCGCTGCATGCCGCATACGTTGATCATTTTGCGGATGAACCGTTCATCACCGTACGCCCGTTGAACGATAGCTCGGCGTTACGCGACGGCGCGTATCTGGAGCCTGAAGCTTTGAATGGGACGAACCGCTATTGAAGTGTTTGTGTTTGCCAACGATGCCAACGAGCAAGCGTTGCTGGTCGCACGCCTCGACAATCTCGGCAAAGGGGCTAGCGGTGCAGCGGTGCAAAACATGAACTTGATGTTTGGCCTGCCCGAGCAAACGGGTTTGGGTGGCGAAGGCTCGGTCGGCGAAAGAGTCGCAGGCGTCGGCAGCAGCGATCAAAGCCGCAGTTAAATGCGCATTAGCGCGCAGAAATAGCCGTTGGCCGCCAGCACACTCGAGATCGGTGAGTCTGCGGCGCGGAGCCGGCGCCTCTGAGCCTGTTGACGGTTGAGCACGTCACCAGTTATCACTATCGGCAACCGGTTCGGTTCGGCCAGCACCGGCTGATGTTTCGGCCGCGTGAAGGGCACGACGTTCAGGTGCTCGAAGCCGGCGTCAATGTCAATGTGCCGTCGCGTATCGACTGGATGCTCGATACGCAGTCGAACTCGGTCACGCTGGTGACGCCGCAAGCCGAGGCGGCCGAGCTGAAGATCGAGTGCCGCTTCAAGATCGAGCAGCATCGCGTGCGCAGCGCGCAGGAACTGCCGCTCGCTGCACACGCTCAACGCTGGCCTTTCGACTACAGCGGCGAAGAGCGGCGCGACCTCGGTGCGATGCTCGAGCCTCACTATCTCGACCCCGACGGTCGGCTGTATGAATGGATGCGCCCATTTTTTTCACAGGCGGCGCGGCCTGATACGAAAGAGCTGTTGATGTCGCTGGCCGACGCGATAAAAAGCGGGCTTAAGTACGAAGTGCGCGACGAAGAAGGCACACAGACCCCCGATGAAACGCTTGCGCGCGGCTCCGGAAGTTGTCGCGACTATGCATTGCTGATGATGGAAGCCGTGCGGCGGCTTGGAATGGCAGGGCGGTTTGTTTCCGGCTACTTGTATGACCCCGCACAGGACACGGGCTGGGACGAAGGTGTCATCGGGGCAGGTGCAACGCACGCGTGGCTTGACGTGTATCTACCCGGCGCCGGCTGGGTGCCGTTCGATCCGACTAATGCCATCTTCAGAAGCGCGAACCTGATTCGCGTTGCGTTTGCGCGCGACCCCAAACTCGCTGCGCCATTGACCGGCAGCTGGTTTGGAGCCGTGTCCGATTACGTCGGCATGGACGTCAAGGTGTCGGTCCGCCGAGTGTGACGGCCAACGCCCGACGGCCAGGCCGTTCGGGCGATAACACTTGCAAAGGGCTCATTGTTCGGCGTCACAAGCACTGCGACGCAGCCCTATAAACGGGGCGATGGAACGCCTTAAGCCCTGGTTCGTCGGTCTGGTAATGGCCGGTTGCGTCGCGTACTACGTGTACGACCGCGCTGCGGATCGACGCGTCTTAAAGAGCGGCCCGGTTGCGGAAATCCCGCATCAATCGAGCGCGAGCGAATCTGCGCTGCAGCGCGCAGGTTACGTAATCGAACCGATGGCCAGCTACGACATACGAGCACGCGTGTTGTCGATCGAGCGTTATCGAATGGGTCGCGAAGCCGACTTATCACCGGTCGACTTTGCACTGGGGTGGGGGCCGATGTCGGACGCTGCGGTGCTTGATCGACTCAGCATCAGCCAAAGCAATCGCTGGTATCACTTCCGCTGGGAAGGTTCGCCGCCGATCGACCCGGCGGTGATGGCAAGAAGCTCAGCCAATACCCACTTGGTGCCGGCCGACGACTTCGGTGAAGAATCGCCTGCTCAAAGTAAGCAAAGGCGAAGTCGTCAGACTCAGTGGCTACCTGATCAACGTGCGGCACTCTGACGGATGGACCTGGCGCTCATCGCTGACGCGCGATGACACGGGCGGAGGATCGTGCGAACTGATGTGGGTGACTGACGTGCAGGTGGAGCAATGATGGTTGGCTCGCGCACCGTTCCTAAGCCGCTTCACCTAGGTACGCTTCGCGCACCTTCGGATCATTCAGTAGCGACTTTGCATCGCCTGACAACGTAATCAAGCCGGACTCCATCACGTACCCGCGCTGCGCAACTTCCAATGCGAGCCGCGCATTTTGTTCGACCAGCAACATCGGCACTTTCCTTTCGGCGACCGACCGGATCACTTCGAATACCTTTTCGACGAGGATCGGCGCCAGGCCCATCGACGGTTCATCAAGCAACAACAGTTTGGGCTCGCTCATCAACGCACGCGCCATCGCGAGCATTTGCTGTTCGCCGCCTGACAGCGTGCCGGCAAGTTGCTTGGCGCGTTCCTTCAGGCGCGGAAAGAGGGTGAACATCTGATCGATGTCGCGCCTGACGCCGTCAGTGTCCTTGCGAACGAATGCGCCCATCTGCAGATTTTCGGTAACGCTCATGCGCGCAAACACACCGCGGCCTTCGGGAACCATCGTCAAACCCTGTGGTCAGCAACTGATAAGGCGCCTGGCCTCTGGTCGATGTGCCCATGTAGTCGACTTCACCGCTCCACGCTTGCGTTCCGGTGATAGCTTTCAGCGTCGTCGTCTTGCCGGCGCCGTTGGCGCCGATCAGCGTCACGAGCTCTCCTGCGCGCACTTCCAGATCGATGCCTTTGACGGCCTGAATTCCGCCGTAGGCAACCTTGAGGCCGCGCACGCTCAATACGACGCCGGTCATGCCGGCGCCTTGGTGGCGACGTTTGTATGAGCCGCACCCAGATACGCCTCGATCACAGCGGGACTACGCTGCACATCGCCCGGCGTGCCGACGGCGATTACTTTGCCGTAGTCGAGTACAGTGACCTGATCGCACAGACCCATCACGAGTTTGACGTCGTGCTCGATCAGCAGGATCGTTACGCCGTCGCGGCAAATTGCTTCGAGTAACGCGCGCAACGCCAGTTTCTCGGTCGCGTTCATTCCGGCCGCGGGCTCGTCGAGCGCGAGCAGTTTGGGATCGGTCGCCAGTGCACGCGCGATTTCGAGTCGGCGTTGATCTCCGTAAGCGAGTGTCCGCGCCTGATAGTCGGCGTATTTGGCGACGCCGACGTACTCGAGCAATTCGAGCGAGCGCTTCCTGATTCCGCGCTCCTCGGCGACGGTGGCACCCGTGCGCAAGATCGCACCGAGGGCGGTGGCCTTGGTACGAACGTGCCGGCCGACCATCACGTTTTCCATCGCGGTCATATCGGGAAACAACCGGATGTTCTGGAATGTGCGTGCGATACCGGCGGCGGCGACTTTGTGAACTTCGCTCGGCGAGTAGGGCGCGCCTGCGAGTTCGAAGGTCCCTGAGTCCGGCGCGTACAGACCGGTGACAACATTGAAGAACGTGGTCTTGCCTGCACCATTCGGCCCGATGAGCCCGTAAATCTGCCCACGCTGGATTTCTATTCCGACATCGGACAGTGCCTGCAACCCGCCGAAGCGTTTGTTAACGCCCGATACTTTGAGAATGATGTCGGTCACTGCCAGCTACGCTCAAGCCACTAGCCGCGAATGCAGCTGCACGACTGGATTCACTCCATGCTCAGGCGCCGGCCACAAGCCTCTTGGCCGATACAGCATGATCAGCACCATCGCGAGGCCATAAAGCATCATGCGCAAAATTTCGGCTGGCAGAATCACTGTGCCGAACAGGAATTCCTGTGCGGGCTCGACGGTGTATCGCAACAATTCGGGTAGAACCGCCAATAGGATGGCGCCCACAATCACTCCTGGTATGTGGCCGATTCCACCGAGGACGACCATCGCCAGAACGATGATGGATTCGTTCAGCACGAAGGATTCGGGCGATACGAATCCCTGAAAGGCAGCGAACATGGCGCCGGCGACGCCGCCGAAGGTTGCGCCGAGCGCGAACGCAAGCAGCTTGACGTTGCGGACGTTGATCCCCATCGCTTTCGCTGCGATCTCGTCTTCCCGGATCGCCAACCAGGCCCGGCCCAGTCGTGAATCCTGCAGGCGCATGCAAATGATGACCGTGATGATCGTCAAGCCGAGAAACAGGTAGTAGTACAGCACCAGCGACGACACCTCGTAACCGAAGAAATTGATGGTCTTCGAAAAGGTGACCCCCGCGATGGTGATCGGATCGATCAGCGTGAGGCCCTGCGGTCCGTTGGTGATATTGAGCGGCGAGTTCAGGTTGTTGATGAAAATGCGGATGATTTCGCCAAACCCGAGCGTGACGATGGCGAGGTAATCGCCGCGCAACTTCAGAACGGGCGCCCCGAGTACGAGGCCGAAAAAGGCGGCGATCGCGGCTCCGAACGGAACCACCAGCCAGATCGACAGATGCAAACCGTTCGGAAACATCTGTGCGATCCACGTGAACTGTTGCGTCAGATGAGGCGAAGCCAGCAGCGCGTACATATAGGCGCCGACCGCATAAAAGGCGATGTAACCGAGGTCGAGCAGGCCGGCGAAGCCGACGACGATGTTCAAGCCCAGCGCCAGCATCACGTACAAACAAGCAAACGCGAGAACTCGAACCCATGCGTTACCGAAGTAACCTGCCAACCACGGCAGCGCCATTAGCGTGGCGGCAAGAAAGAATGCGGCGATCCACGCAGCGCGGGGATCTTTGCTCAAACGCGGAAGAAGAAGGCCCATGCTGCGCGTGCCTAGGCGCGATCGGCCACACGCTCGCCGAGCAGCCCCTGCGGGCGGAAGATCAGCACACCGACCAATACAAGGAATGCGAATATGTCTTGATAGTGCGAGCCCAGGATGCCGTTGGTCAGATCGCCGATATAACCTGCGCCGAGCGCCTCAATCAAACCGAGCAGCAGGCCACCCAGCATCGCGCCCGGGATATTGCCGATGCCTCCCAACACAGCCGCCGTGAACGCTTTCAGTCCCGGCGTGAATCCCATGAAAAAATGTGCCGTCGAATACGTCGACGCCCACATCACTCCCGCAACGGCAGCGAGTGCTGCTCCAATGGCAAACGTGAGCGCGATCACGTAATTTGGATTGACTCCCATTAAGCCAGCAACGCGCGGATTCTCTGCTGTTGCACGCATCGCGCGGCCGAGCTTGGTGCGGTTAACCAGCACCATCAAGCCGATCATGATGATCGCCGAGGTGACGATGACCAAAGCGCGCGTGGTTGTAAGCGTGGCCCCGAAGAACTCGATCGGCCGATCGTCGAGCAGCGTTGGGAACGTGAGGAAGTTGCGTCCCCATACGATCATCGCGAACGTCTGCAGCAGGATCGAGACGCCGATCGCCGTGATCAACGGCGCGAGGCGCGGTGCATTGCGCAGTGGCCTATAGGCGACGCGCTCGATGATCAGACTGATCGTGATGCACACCGGGATCGCTGCCAGTACTCCGACCGCCAGCAACAACCAACCGGGTGCGTCGACAAACATCGGCTGCAAAAACATGATCGTGGACAGCGCGGTCAGGGCCCCGACCATCAACACGTCGCCGTGTGCAAAGTTGATCAGGTTCAGGATCCCGTAGACCATCGTGTAGCCGAGGGCGATCAACGCGTACATGCTGCCGAGCACCAGGCCGTTGATGATCTGCTGCAGAAGTAACTCCATCCGCGATCCCCTCGAGTTGGCCCCGCTATACCTTCGGCGGGCATCGTAGCAAGGCCGACCGGATTCACATAAAAAAACGGCGCCGCATAGGGCGCCGTTTGGTCACGCTGTCGCGACTATCGAACAGTCGATACGTACGACAGCTTGCCGTCCTTCACTTCGAACATCGAAATGGCGCCGTCCTTGATGTCGCCCTTCGCATCGAACGCAACCTTGCCGGTCAGACCGTCGTAGTTGGTATCGCGCAGTGCGGTTGTGATCGAAGCACGATCGGCCTTGCCGGATTTCTTCATCGCTTCAACGATCACATAGACCGCGTCATAGCTGTAGGGCGAATAGACCTGTACGTCGGTGTTGAAGCGCTTCTTGTACTTGGCGACGAAGTCCGCACCCTTGGCGAGTTTCTCGACGGCTTCACCTGCGTTCGAGCACTTCATGAGGTCCGCAGCATTGCCGGCCAGCTTGATGAACTCGGGCGAGCAGACGCCATCACCTGCGAGCAGCGTCGACTTCATCCCGAGCGCTTTCATCTGCTTGGCCATCGGGCCCGCCGTGGCGTCCATTCCGCCGTACATCACCACATCAGGCTTCAACGAGCGCACCTTGGTCAAAATGGCGTTGAAGTCGCTCGCCTTGTCGTTCGTGAATTCGCGCCCGACGACCTTCATGCCTTTTTCCTTGGCGAACTTTTCGAACTCGTCAGCGAGACCCTGGCCATACGGTGTGCGATCGTCGATAACCGCAACGGTCTTCGCTTTCAGCGGGCCTGATGCAAAGTTGGCCAGTGCGGCGCCTTGTTTGTCGTCGCGAGCGACAACGCGAAACGTCGTCTTGAATCCCTGCTCGGTCAATTTAACCGCGGTGGCCGACGGCGAAATGTGCGACAGGTTCGCGTCCGAATACAGCTTCGACGCCGGAATCGTCGTACCCGAATTCAAATGGCCGACCAGCGCGACGACACCTTCGTCGATCATCTTCTGCGCGACCAACGTGCCGTCCTTCGGATCGGCCTTGTCGTCGCCGGTCACGAGGTCAAGCTTGACGGTCTTGTCGCCGACCTTCACGCCGCCGGCGGCATTGATCTCCTCGACGGCCAGTCGCGCGCCGTTTTCGTTGTCCTTACCCAGGTGCGCAATTGCGCCCGAGATCGGGCCGACGTGGCCAATCTTGACGACGTCCGAGCCGGCCGCCTTGGCGGGCGCTGGGGCGGGTGCAGGGGCCGCTGTCTTGGCGGGAGGGGTCTCCTGCCGGTTGCAAGCGGTCAGCGCTAACGCGGCGGCAATCGCCACGGGTGCGAATCTCAAAAGCTGATGGTTCATGGTTGTTTTCTCCTCGGCTTAATTGTTGTGCAGCAATGCCCGCAGCGCCAGACGATATTGGAGGGCCAGGCAGACGAACGGCGGAATTGTACTCACCGTAGAAAGCGCGGCAAGCGAGGGTCTGCAATCGCCCGAATTCACCTTCGGCCGGAGGGATTCGGTTCGTACACTCACCCATTTGACGGGAGTTGACCTTGCGCGTGCTCGTATTGGGCGCCGGCGTGGTCGGTGTGACGTGTGCCTGGTTCCTGCGCCAGGCCGGGCACGATGTCACCGTGATCGAGCGGCAAGTGGGAGCGGGGCGCGAGACGAGTTTCGCGAATGGCGGCCAGATTTCGGTCAGCCACGCGGAGCCGTGGGCCAATCCGGGAGCTCCGCGCAAGGTCCTCAAATGGCTTGGCCGGGAAGATGCGCCGTTGCTGTTTCGCCCGCGCTGGAGTGCCGAGCAGTGGGCGTGGGGACTGGCTTTCCTGCGCGAGTGCACGGCTGCGCGCACTGCAGCGCAATACGCGGCGGCTAGTAGCGCTTGGCCTCTATAGCCGCAGCGTCTTGAAGCAATTGCGCGCCGAAATCGCGCTGGACTATCCGCACAGCGAGCGCGGCATCCTGCACTTCTACACCGATGACACCGACTTTGAACTCGCGCGCACTTCGGCGGCACTGATGCACTCGCTAGGTTGTGATCGACGCTCGATCTCACCCGACGAAGCTGTGGCTCTGGAACCGGCGCTTGCGCCGGTACGCGGCCGCATCGTCGGCGCCGACTACTGCGCAGAAGACGAGTCGGGCGACGCACACGCCTATACCGTGCAGCTCGCCGAGCGATGCGGGCAGCACGGCGTGGAATTTCTGTTGAATACCACCGTGCTGCGCGTGATCGTTGACAAAGGCCGTTGTGCGGGGATCGAAATCTTGCGCGCAGATGGTGCGACTACGCGTCTGAATGCCGACGCGGTCGTGGCATGCCTTGGCGTGCAGACGCGCGCTTTGCTGGCGCCGCTTGGAATTCGGTTGCAGATTGTTCCGGCAAAGGGGTATTCGGCAACGTTCGACATCACCGACCTTAGGCGCGCACCGACCGTGAGCCTGACGGATGATGAATACAAGCTTGTGTTCTCTCGTTTTGACCGGCGCCTGCGCGTCGCCGGCACGGTCGAGCTTGGTGGTGACGGGCTTGAACTGAACCCGGCTCGATGTGACGCGCTGACACGGCGCACCGAGGCGCTATTTCCGGGGGCATGCGATTTTTCCAAACCGCGGTACTGGGCCGGGCTGCGGCCATTGACGCCGTCGAATGTTCCCTATCTCGGTGTGACACGCATCCCGGCGCTTTATTTGAATACCGGCCATGGAACGCTTGGCTGGACGATGGCCGCCGGAAGCGGGGCGCTAATCGCGAATCTGATCAGCGGTCGGCCGACGGCGATCGAGTTGCCACCGGTCGTGGCGTAAAAAAGGGCGCATCAAGCGCCCTTTTTCCTCTCCTGCACTGTGCCTACATCGACAGGACCCATTTGACCAGCGCCTGGGCTTCCTGCTCATTGACCTGCGGGTTTGCCGGCATTGGAATTTGACCCCATACGCCGACTCCACCTTCGCGAACCTTCTTCACCAGCGTGGCCTGCGCATTCTTGTCGGCCTTGTATTTGGCCGCAATGTCTTTGTACGCCGGACCGACCAGTTTCTTGTCGGTGGCGTGGCACGCAAGGCAGTTCTTGTCTTTGGCCAACTGTTCGCTGGCAAGGGCCGGTGCCCCGATCGTCAGCATGCCGCACACACTTACCAGGGCGGCTGCTGCAAATTTCTTATTCATCCGTAGCTCCGTACGTTGATGTTGCTGGCAAGTTTAACGGGAATGCCACCGACCGGTTGACCTCAAATACGCCTGTACTGCGCCTGATGGAAGGCTATATTTACGATCGGTTACATCAGCATCGGGTGGGCTTTATGTGGTTTATCTGGGTCGGCGTGGCGATGATCGTCCTGAAGGTTCTGGACATCAGCGTTTTCTCGGAACTGTCGTGGTGGTGGGTCGCTTTGCCGTTCGGTGTTGGCTTTCTATGGTTTGAGCTCGTCGAAAAGCGGCTGGGCATGGACAAGAAAAAAGCGTTCGACGAAATCGACAAGGCGAAGAAGGACCGGATCAAGAAGCGTCTCGAGACTGACAAAGGCCGACGGCCGGGCAGATAGGGGTCAGTCGAATAACTTTTCGTCGGTGATCGCACCCTTGCTCGCGGTCGACGCCATCTTCGCAAACTTCGCCAACACTCCCGTCGTGTAACGCGGTGCCGGTTGCTTCCAAGCCGAGCGGCGCTTGCGCAATTCCTCGTCGCCGACGTTGAGCTGCAACATCAGCTTGTGCGCGTCGATCGTGATCGAGTCGTTTTCTTTGACCAACGCAAGATTGCCCCCGACATACGCTTCGGGCGCCACGTGGCCGACGACCATTCCCCATGTGCCGCCTGAGAATCTGCCGTCGGTAATAAGTCCGACGCTCTCGCCCAATCCTTTCCCGATCAGCGCCGACGTTGGCGCCAGCATTTCGCGCATACCCGGTCCGCCTTTCGGGCCCTCGTAGCGAATCACCATCACGTCGCCCGCCTTGATGCGGTCGGTAAGGATTGCATCGAGTGCGGCTTCTTCGGAATCGAAGACGCGCGCAGGGCCGGTAATCGCCGGATTTTTTAGCCCTGTGATTTTTGCGACACACCCTTCGGGAGCGAGGTTTCCTTTCAGCACCGCAAGATGCCCGTGCGCGTACATCGGTTTTGAAAACGGGCGGATAACGTCCTGATCGCTGCGTGGCTCGGCGGGTACATCGGCCAGCATCTCGGCCATCGTCTTGCCGGTGATCGTGACGCAGTCGCCATGCAGCAAACCATTCACCAGCAATATCTTCAGCACTTGCGGAATGCCGCCGGCCTTATGCAGGTCGGTCGCAACATAGCGCCCCGAAGGTTTCAAATCAGCCAGCACCGGAACCTTGCGACGCACCCGTTCGAAATCCTCCAGCGTCCACTCAACGCCGGCCGAGTGCGCAATTGCGAGGAAGTGCAGCACTGCGTTGGTCGAGCCCCCGACTGCCATGATCAGCGACACCGCGTTTTCGATCGATTTGCGCGTGATGATCTGGCGCGGCAACAATTGATTCTTGATTGCGTCGGCCAGCACGCGCGCGCTTTCGGCGGTGCTCTTCGGCTTTCTCGTCGTCCGGATTTGCCATCGTCGACGAGTACAGCAGGCTCATGCCGAGCGCCTCGAACGCCGAGCTCATCGTGTTGGCGGTGTACATGCCGCCACATGAGCCTGAGCCGGGTACGCAGCGGCGCTCGATCTCTTTGAAGTCTTTTTCGCTCAGTCGGCCGGCAGTGAACTCGCCGACCGCTTCGAACGACGACACGATCGTCAGATCTTTGCCGTTGTAACGACCGGGCTTCACGGTGCCGCCATAGACGTAGATCGCAGGGACGTTGCAGCGTGCGATCGCCATCAGGCCGCCCGGCATGTTCTTATCGCAGCCGCCGATCACGAGCACGCCGTCCATCCATTGCCCGAGCACACAGGTTTCGATCGAATCGGCGATGACTTCGCGCGACACCAGCGAGTACTTCATGCCTTCAGTGCCCATGCTGATCGCGTCCGATACGGTCGGCGTGCCGAACACCTGCGCGTTCGCTCCGCACTTCTTGATCTCTGCTATTGCCGCATCCGCCAGCTGCTGCAGACCTGCGTTGCACGGCGTGATCGTCGAATGCCCGTTAGCCACTCCGATCATCGGCTTGTCGAAATCTTCGTCCTTGTAGCCCATCGCGTAATACATCGCGCGGTTGGCAGAGCGGGCGACGCCTTGGGTGACGTGCTTCGAGCGTTCGTTGTTCGGCATGAGGGCTGATCGCGGTTGGATAAATCAAGCAGGGATGATCGGCAATAATAGGGCACGCATTCTTGCGTGAGCTCCTGTGCCCTACGTCCACAACCTAGATCCAATCGCTTTCTCGATCGGTCCGCTCGCGATCCGTTGGTATGGATTGATGTACCTGATCGGATTCGTTCTCTTCCTGGTGCTGGGCAAGCTGCGCGCGCGCGATCCGTGGCGCGACATGACATCGCAGGACGTCGACGACCTGCTTTTCTACGGAATGATCGGCACGATCGTCGGCGGCCGCCTCGGCCACGTGTTGTTCTACGGACCGCTGTCGCATTACCTTGCGAATCCGCTCGACATCTTCGCGGTGTGGAAGGGCGGCATGGCTTCGCACGGCGGAATCATCGGCGTCATTATTGCGATGGCACTGTTTGCGCGTGCGCGCCGTAAGTCGTTCCTGCGCGTCGCCGATTTCGTCGTGCCGCTGGTGCCACTGGGTCTCGGCGCAGGCCGCATAGGTAACTTTATCAATGGTGAACTGTGGGGCCGCGTGGCTGATCCCTCGTTACCGTGGGCGGTCGTGTTTCCGCAAGCCGGTGACGCGCTGGCACGGCATCCGTCGCAGATCTATCAGTTTCTGCTCGAAGGCGTGACGCTGTTTGCGATTCTATGGATCTACTCGCGCAAGCCGCGTGCACCCGGCACGGTCGGCAGCTTGTTTCTTATTTTCTACGGATTGTTGCGCATCGTCGGCGAAGTGTTTCGCGAGCCCGAAGCGCTGTATGGATATATGCCGCTGGGATTGTCAGCCGGTCAGTGGCTATCGGTGCCGATGATCGTAATCGGTGTCGTGTGCTTCGTGCTGCTGCGGCGTAACAAGACCGCCGCCTGACGTGTCAGAACGCACTGCGCGGAAGTCGTCGATCGGGTGGGAACTCGCCGAGTTCTTGCGCACCTGCCGGCGGCTTTTGTCGGCACGAGGTGAGGCCAATAGTGCGGCGCACGCCGCTGCCGCGCTTCAGCAATACCAGCATCTGTCGGAGCCGGCGCAGCTGAGATTCTTCGAGCACCTGGATCAGGACTTCGGATTAGACCCGGCGCAGGTGCTCGAAGCCGCTCAGCACTATGCAGCGACGCCGACGGTCCAGACGCTGAAGACTCTCACTTCAGTTGCCGAGCCGCCGCGGCAGGAACTGTTGCGTCGATTGAACCGCGCGCCTGGCGGTACAGCCTTGATTGTCCAGATGCGCAGGCAATTGCTGCGCGCGTTGCCGTCTGCATCCGCAACTGGCCGCGGTCGAGGCCGATTTTTTCCACCTGCTGTCGTCCTGGTTCAATCCGGGATTTCTCGAGATGCAGCAGGTGGATTGGAATTCACCCGCACAACTGCTCGAAAAAATCATTCAACACGAAGCGGTGCACGCGATCGATGGTTGGGACGATTTGCGCCGGCGCTTGCAGCCCGATCGTCGTTGCTTCGCGTTCTTTCATCCGCAGTTGCCGGGTGAGCCGCTGATCTTTGTCGAGATCGCGCTCGTTCCGGAAATGCCAGCAGCGATTGCCCCTCTGATAGAGAAAGCGGCGCAGCCGGTCGGACCGAAGCAATACAAGGTTGCAACGTTTTATTCGATCAGCAATTGTCAGCCGGGCCTGCGCGGCGTATCGCTCGGAAACTTCCTGATCAAGCGCGTTGCCGAGCGATTGCACGCAGAGTTTCCATCGATACGCACGTTTTGCACCCTGTCGCCGATCCCGGGGTTTGTGCGATGGCTGGACGAAGCGAACGTCGAATCAGCAGAGCTGAGACCCGTGCAGGCACAGTTGAAGGCCGCTCTCGACAAGCTGAGCTACGAGGGGAAGCAGCTAGACCCACTGGCAGTATCGAACAAGGAACGCGACTCGTTGCTCGCACTTGCATCAATCTATTTGCTGCGGGTGTCACCGACCACCCGCGGCGATCCGGTCGCTAAATTTCACCTCGGCAACGGCGCGCGGCTGCAGCGCATTAACTGGGCCGGCGACTTGTCCAAAAACGGCATTCGCCAGTCGCTCGGGATGATGGTCAACTATCTGTACGATCTCGCCAAAGTCGAGGAATACCACCAACGATTTCTTGAAGGCAATGTTGTGCATGCACAAGCGGTCGCTCGATTGGTATAAGCCCTGCGTGACGTGTCTGGCCGCCCGCGCGAAGATGCGGTGCCCGTACAAGATTCAAACAGTCAAGGAGACAACATGAGAGTTTTTTTTGCCATCCTGATGGCGTTGCTTGCCGCGGCAACGTCGCCGGTTCACGCGCAGGCGTGGCCCAACAAGCCGATCACGCTGGTCGTGCCGTTCCCTCCAGGCGGAGGCACCGATGCGTTTGCGCGCCCGTTGTCGGTGCAATTGTCGAAGCAACTCGGCAGGCCGGTGATCATCGACAATCGTGGCGGAGCCGGCGGCACCGTCGGCGCATCGATCGCGGCGAAGGCAGCGCCCGATGGCTACACGTTTTTCATTGGTGCGGTTCATCACGCGATCGCGCCCAGTTTTTATCCGAAGCTCGACTACAACATCGAAACCGATCTGGTGCCGCTGACCATCATCGCCAACCCGCCGCAGGTCGATCGTCGTCAACCCGACGCGCGTCAAAGCCGACAACTTCAAAGATTTTCTCGATTTCGTTCGCAAGAATCCGGGCAAGCTGAATTACGCGTCGGCAGGCAACGGCACTTCGCATCACCTCGCCGGAGAGTTGTTCAAGATTCAAAGCAAGACGTTCATCATTCACATTCCTTATCGCGGTGCGGGTCCGGCGTTAAATGACCTGCTTGCGGGTAACGTCGACATGATGTTCGATGGCCTGGGTTCCTCTGCACAACACATTCGCTCGGGCCGCATCAAACCGCTTGCGATCGCGTCGCCGAAACGCTCGCCGGCATTTCCCAATCTGCCGACGACAGCGGAAGTCGGAATGCCCGACTATGTTGTGTCCACGTGGTACGGCATCTGGGGCGTCAAAGGCACGCCGAAAGACATCCTTGACCGCATGCACGCGGAAGTCGTCAAGGCGGTCTCGAGCCCGGAGCTGCGCGACATCTGGGCCAGCCAGGGCTCCGAAACGACGACGATGACGCAGGATCAGTTTTCAAAGCTGCTGGCGGGCGACATCAAGCGCTGGGCAGAGGTAACGCAGGCCTCCGGCGCGAAACTCGATTGACGCAGATGGCGGGCAAGGTTGACATTTCGATCGACGGTGGCGTCGCCACCGTTACGCTCGACTCGCCGGGCAAGCTCAATGCCGTCAGCGTTGCGATGTGGCAGGGGCTTGCGCGCGTATTCAACGAAATCGGTGATGCAGAGTCACTGCGCGTCATAGTGATCCGCGGCGCCGGCGGCAACTTCGCCGCGGGCGCCGACATCGAGGAATTCGATCGCGTGCGGCACGATCCATCGAGCGGGCGCCAGTATCACCTCGAAACCATTGGCAACGCGCTGTCTGCGATCGATCGTTGTCCGGTGCCCTTGATCGCGGCGATCGAGGGCGTGTGCGTTGGCGGCGGACTCGAAATCGCTTCGTTGTGCGACATAAGGCTCGCTGCCGATACGGCTCGTTTTGGTGTGCCGATTGGGCGCCTGGGATTTCCACTGGCGCTGCCCGAGCTGGTTCCGCTGCTGCGCCTGGTCGGTCCCGCGGTTGCCGCCGAAATGTTGCTCGAAAGTCGCATCCTGTCGGCTGAGGAAGCGGAAGTTCGCCGCTTGGTCACGCGAGTGGTTCCGAGCGCATCATTCGAAACCGAATTACAACTGTGTATTTCGCACATCGCCGCCGGCTCGCCTCTGGCCGCGCGGCAGAACAAGGCCAACATTCGCCGCTTTCAGTCGCGCGGTCTCGATTACACGCAGCATGAACTCGACGAGAGCTTCGCGTTTCTCGATTCGCACGATTATCACGAGGGCGTGCGCGCGTTTCTCGCAAAACGCGCGCCCAATTTTCTCGGCAAGTGAGTAGCAAATGAGCTCGAACGCGAACGTGTACGCGGCGATCGAGAACCGCTACCCGACCGATTTCGACAGCAGCTGCATTGAAACCCTTGACGGGTTGACATATAGCTGGAGGGATCTTCACCTAGCCAGCGGTTGCATCGCGAATTGGCTGGCATCGCTCAAGCTGAAACCCGGCGACCGCGTCGCCGTGCAAGTCGAAAAATCGCCCGAATGTTTGATGCTGTATCTGGCGACGCTGCGCGCGGGGCTGGTTTACGTGCCGCTAAACACCGCCTACCAGCGTGCCGAGCTCGATTATTTCCTGCGCGATGCCGAGCCGGCGGTCGTTGTTTGCACGCCAGCCAGATTGGCTGAGATCGAACCCATTGCGCGGGCGGCACATTGCCGTCACGTGCTAACGCTCGGGGAGCAACGCGATGGGACGTTGCTGGCCGCTGCTGCCAGGTTCTCTCCGGACCACGAAACTGTGCAGCGCGCTGCCGACGATCTAGCTGCGATTCTGTACACGTC
Source organism: uncultured beta proteobacterium (assembly GCA_963807155.1). Classification (GTDB taxonomy): domain Bacteria; phylum Pseudomonadota; class Gammaproteobacteria; order Burkholderiales; family Burkholderiaceae_F; genus JACCZX01. The sequence goes on along the minus strand of CAWEAZ010000051.1, from coordinate 4,356 downwards.
TGGCACCACAGGTCGCAGCAAAGGCGCGATGCTGTCGCACCGTAATCTCACCTCCAACGCGATCACGCTGGACCAATTCTGGGGGTTTAAGGCGGCGCGTGACGCCGGCACGCGCGACGTGCTGTTGCACGCGCTGCCGCTGTTTCACGTCCACGGATTGTTCGTTGCTTCGCACGCAGCTCTTTTTGGCGGCGCCAAGATGCTGATGCTGCCCAGGTTTGATGTCGCTCGCGTGCTGGAACGACTGCCGCGCTCGACCGTGATGATGGGCGTGCCGACGTTCTACACGCGGTTGCTGGGTGAACCCAGCTTCGGTCGTCAGCATTGCCGCTCGATGCGACTCTTCATTGCAGGCTCGGCCCCTCTGCTGGCGGAAACCCATCAACAATTCGAGCAGCGCACCGGCCATCGAATCCTCGAGCGCTACGGCATGTCCGAGACCGTGATGCTGGTTTCCAATCCGTACTTCGAAGCCGACGGCCAGCGGCTCGCCGGCACCGTCGGAGTGCCTCTACCCGGCGTTGGCGTGCGCGTAGTCAGCGAGGATGGGGCGCAGTGCAAGGTGGGCGAGATCGGCGCGGTGCAGGTTAGCGGGCCAAGCGTCTTTGGCGGCTACTGGCGGCTGCCGGACAAGACGAAGGAAGAATTCACCGCGGATGGCTGGTTTCGCACCGGCGACGTTGGCCACTTTGGCGGGAAAGATGCGCCGGATCGATATCTGACGCTCGTCGGCCGCTCGAAAGACTTGATCATTTCCGGCGGCTACAACGTGTATCCGAAAGAAATCGAGGGCTACATCGATGAGATGAATGATGTCGTTGAATCAGCCGTGGTCGGCGTCCCGCATGCAGACTTCGGCGAAGCCGTGGTTGCCGTCGTCGTAGCCAGCCGTGGCACCGCCCTCACTGCAACTGCGATCGTCGATGCGCTGAAGAGTCGCATCGCCAACTACAAAGTGCCGAAGCGCGTCTTCATCGTTGAGGATTTGCCGCGCAACGCAATGGGCAAAGTGCAGAAAAACGTTTTGCGCGAGCGCTACAAAGAATCGTTCAAGGTGCCATCCGAGCGGGCTGCGGCGAAGTAAAGCCGAACGGCGGTCGCGGCATCGGGACGCTTTTCGCACCGCGCGGCGGCATCGCCAAGACCGCCTCTATGAATCCGGTCTTGCCATTGGTGTAGGCGTCGCGGTCGAACGAGTAGCGCGCAGCGAGCCGGCGCTTGACTTCCGCGTATCGCGCTGCGAGCCACGCGTCGTCGCGCAAGCTGTTGCGAAACTTCATGTATCGCTTCCAGTACACGCCGTTTTTCTCGACGACGTGCACGTGATGCGTCCGCACGCCGTTGACGACGCGCTTGAAGAACCGGCGGTCGGGTAGCGCGCGCTCGTACTCTGGAATGTACTGGTAGCCAAAGACGGCCAACCGTTTGGCCTGCGTTTCGAATGCCGTGAGCGACTCGACGCCTACCAGCATGTCGATGATCGGCTTGGCGGCGAGGCCGGGTACCGCAGTACTGCCGATATGCTCGATCGCGGGTTTCAACTCACTGAGCGCAACGTGCAATAACTGGGATTCAATCCGGAATCGAGCCGGCCACGCTGCGTCGTGAGGGACGACGATGATCTCGTCGGTACTGCGCATGCCGGTGGTCAACAAGCCGGCCGGGATCATCGTGATGCTCCCGTCAGAAAAAAAGTGGTCGTGTTCGACATGTCCGCTCCTGGGTTGCCCCCGCAATGCAGGAATAAGCGAACGTTAGAACTTAGATAGCGCCGGCGCAGCCGACGGTTACGTGCCGCCGCCGCCGAATATTCACAAGCCGCGGGGATAAGACCTGGAATTACCAGCGAGAAGGAGGCTTTCTGTTGATCGTGATCTGCCGGTTTTCGATCGTCACATAGCCGCCGATTGTCAGGTCTTTAAAGATGCGGCTGATCATGTCGCGCGACGCGCCCACCCTGTCGGCGATATCTTGCTGCGTCATTTTCTCGGGCACGACCAGCTTGCCGCCTTCTTCCTTGGCAAGCGAAAGAAGCAGCCTCGCGACCCGCCCATAGACGTCCATCAGCGCGAGGTTTTTGACGTTGTCGGTGGCGATCCGCGCGCGGTCGATCAATGTGCCGATCAGTGTCATCGCGACGTCCGGGTTTTGCGCGATCGCCGCGCGTAGTTCCTCGCGCATGACCACTGCGCACGTGGTCGGCTCCAGCGTCATCACCGACGCCGAGCGCGGCCGCCCATCGAGCGACATCTCACCGACATAATCGCCCGCAGCGTACGTGTCGAGGATCATCTCGCGGCCGTCGTCGTCCGAGACGTAGACCTTGACCTTGCCCGACAGGATGACGAACAGCGAATCGCCACGGTCGCCCTCATTGATGATGACGGCGTTCTTCGGAAACGTGCGGGTCTGGCCGCGCATTGCCAGCTCTCGCACCATCGGGTCGCCGATCGCGCCGATCATTTGTTCTGTGGTCATCGCTTCCTGTCTGGGCGCTGTGTTCTGAGCCAATTATCGCGTGTCCGCACGATCCGGCCAACTGATCACCCCATGCAGACTGATGAGCGCCCAATCCATCAGGTCTTAAGCAGTCGCGTCGTGATGTAGCGCCATTCGTCGGTGGTGACCGGTGTAATCGACAGCCGGTTGCCTCGCCTTAGGACAACCATGTCGGCTAGCGCAGCTTGCTCGCGCAGTTCCGCAAGTGGGACCAGACGTGTTTTCCGCACGGCCTTGATGTCGACCAAAGTCCAGCGCGGTGCGTCGCGCTTCGAAGCCGCGTCGTAGTACTTGCTCTTGCGATCGAACTGCGTCGGGTCAGGGTAGGGCTCGCTAGCGACCTCGGCTAGACCAGCGATGCCGGGCTCTTCGCAGCTCGAGTGGTAGAAGAAAACGCCGTCGCCGAGTTTCATCCCGTCGCGCATGAAGTTGCGCGCCTGGTAGCCGCGCACACCGGTCCACGGCACGGTCGCCCGCGGCGCCGCAAGTGCATCATCAATCGAGCACTCATCGGGCTCAGATTTCATCAGCCAGTAGCTCATGGCTAGTTAAGTGCTCCGAATACCCGCCGAATGATGTCGCTGCCGGCCGCCAGTGGATTTGCACGGATCTTTCTTTCCTCTTCGGCGATGATCGTGTACAGCCCATCGAGTGCCTTCTGCGTGACGTATCGCTCGACGGTTGCCTGTTCGGGCTTGACCAGCCCGAACGCCGCGCCCTGGCCGGCGAGCGCGTTGTACTGCTGCGCCAGACCGCTTCGTTCGGTCACCTGACGCACGATCGGAAGAAAACGCTCGGATAGTTGCGGTGCGGTCTTCGATTTGAAAAACTGCGTGACCGAGTCATCGCCGCCGCGCAGGATCTGCTTCGCGTCGTCGACACTCATCGATTTCACCGCATTGGTCAGCAACACCTTGGCTTGCGGTACCGCCTGCTCGGCAGCGCGGTTGACGGCGAGTTCGAGTGCATCGACCTCATCGCCCTTACCCAGCAGTCTTAGCGTACTGCGTGCTCGTTGCAGTTGCTCGGGCAGCGGAATTCTTACTTTCGGATTCGCCCAGAAGCCGTCGGTTCGGCCGAGGCTCGCCACTGCGGCAGCGGCCCCTTTGTCGAGTGCTGCTTTGAGCCCCGCCGTTGCGTCGCGTCCGCTCAATTGCTCCAATGATGACTGCGCTGCTAGCGGCGGGCTGACAAGCGCAAGAGATGCCGCAATCAGCGCAAAAAACGTCGATCGGCCTGCTTTGAAACTCGTCACGGTGAGCTTCCTTGTCCGCTTTTGCGCTGAATTCGCCAAACGATAACGCCGGCGACGACAGGCCCGAGCGCCCATGCTGCGGCTAGCACGAGCGAATAGAGACTCGAGCTGCTGCCGGAAATGCCCACCTGAAAAGCGACAAACAGCGCGCCAAGGAAAACCGTCATCAGTCCGACGACCCATCGGCCGTAAGGCTGCGCCAGCAGCCACGGATAGACAAAAATTCCGAGGCCGACGAATAACGCGATCGTGATCGCCCCGGCAACCTGTGGCGGCAATTCATTTGTGGTCATGCGGCGAGTCTAGCTGCGCCGCAAGCGGTGACCAGCGACTGTGAATATTCCGCACCCAACATGCGGCGGATAACGCTGCGGTTGAGGGTCGAACAGTCGAACATCAGCTACAGGAATTAACGGCGTTCGGTGTCGTCTTTTCCCGCCCGTTTTCGATTGGGAAGTAGAGGACGCAATTTCGCGCCAAAACTCGGAGACCACGATGGCACACGCACTGCGCTGGAAACAGACCTATCGCCCGACCCGAAACGGCGCCATTGCCACGATCGGCGCCGCCGCGCGCGTGCTCGCGGAGGAGCAAGCACTGGC
>CAWEAZ010000050.1:0-24948 GCA_963807155.1 uncultured beta proteobacterium | reverse complement strand
GCGACGGTGCATGGGGAATCAGCCTGAACGAATTGTTGACGTGTGCGCGCGAGAAGATCGGAGTGACCGTCGTGCTCTTCAACAATGGGCAATGGGGGGCGGAGAAAAAGAATCACGTCGACTTTTACTCGCAGCGTTATCAGGGTGTGGAACTTGAAAACCCGAGTTGGGCGGCGGTCGCGAAGTCGTTTGGTTGCGAGGGTGTCGTCGTCGACAAGTTGTCCGATGTCGGCGCGGCGCTTCAGCAGTCGGTCAAGAACCAAGCCGACGGCAAGACGACGGTGCTCGAGATGATGGTCACCAAGGAGCTAGGAGATCCATTCAGGCGCGACGCACTTTCCAAGCCAGTCCGCCATCTGGCGAAATACAAGAACTTCGTTTGAGGAGCGGATCGTGAATCGTAGACAGTCATTGCTGCAGGCGATCGGCTCTGTCGCGTTCGCGCTGATAACGAGCGCGACCTTTGCGCAGAGTGGTGGATATCCGGATAAGCCGATCCGCTTGGTCGTGCCTTACCCGCCGGGCGGCGGTACCGACGTGATCGCGCGCATCGTGCAGGATCGCTTGCGCGCTGCGCTGGGCCAGTCAATTGTTATCGAAAACCGCGGCGGCGCGGGTGGGTCGATCGGCACCGAAGTAGTGGCGCGGTCGGCACCCGATGGTTACACGGTGCTTTTTACGCTTTCGTCGCACACGATCAACCCAGCGATATTTTCCAAGCTGACTTTTGATACTGCGCGCGACTTTGAGCCTATTGGCACTGTCTGTTCGCTGCCGCAGATCCTTGTCGCCAATCCGCAGTTTCCGGCGAACACTGTTGAGCAGCTGCTTGCAATGGCCAAGGAAAAGCCTGGCTCACTGGCATACGCATCAGTCGGTAATGGCTCGCCAGGTCATCTCGCCGGCGAGATGATGAAAATACGCACCGGAACTCAACTGACACACATTCCTTATCGCGGCGGAGGTCCGGCAGTTACCGACGTGGTCAGCGGCCAGGTGCCGCTGCTCTGGGTGTCGATCCCGGCTGCCGCGCAGTTCGTAAAACAGAAGCAACTGAAAGCACTTGCCGTTTCGACGCTGAAACGCAGCGCCGCGTTTCCGGACGTGCCGACAATGCAGGAATCTGGCATCTCCGACTTCGAGGTCGACTCCTGGTATGCGATGTTCGTACCGGCCAAAACTCCGCGCGCCATTGTCGATCGACTCAACGCCGCGCTGAACACCGTGTTAAAGGAACCGGATATTCGCGACAAGCTGCTGGCTCAAGGCAGCGAAGCGGTGGGCGGCACGCCGGAACAACTCGGGGCAGTGGTCAATGCTGAGCTCCCGAAGTGGGCGAAGTTAGTCAAGGACGCTGGCATTAAGGCGGACTGAAGTGGCGAGGTAAATTGGCGCCTGATTCGAAAGGCTTGAGTGCGGCTTCGTCAGCAGTGGGTGTGCTGGTTGAGCGCGCTCGCGCTGCACAGGCTGTGGCGAATGGCTACGATCAGGCAAAGGTCGACGAGATGGTGGTGGCTGCGGGTTGGGCGATCATCGAGCCGGCAAGGAACCGCGAACTTGCCGAACTCGCGGTCGCTGACACAGGCATCGGCAATGTCGACGACAAGATTCGCAAGAACCATCGCAAGACTCTCGGTTTGTTGCGCGATCTGCAGGGAGCTCGCAGTGTCGGTGTGATTGCGGAAGACGCGGCACGCGGATTGGTCGAGATTGCACGACCGGTCGGCGTAGTCGCGGCGATCACTCCATCGACGAATCCAGCGGCAACACCCGCGAACAAGATCATTAATGCATTGAAGGGTCGCAACGCCATCGTTGTCGCGCCGTCTCCCAAGGGTTGGTCGACGTGTGCGCGACTGATCGAGTTCATTCACCAGCAGTTCGATCGGATCGGCGCGCCGCATGACCTGGTGCAGTTGCTTCCATCGCCGGTGACCAAGGATTCGACTTACGAGTTAATGCGGCAGGCCGATCTGGTCGTCGCCACGGGTTCGCAGGCGAATGTGCGAGCAGCCTATGCGAGCGGGACGCCGGCCTTCGGTGTCGGCGCGGGCAATGTAGCCGCCATCGTCGACGAGACCGCGGACCTCGCGGCAGCGGCCGAGATGGTCGTGCGCTCCAAGACGTTCGACAACGCAACCAGTTGCTCGTCTGAGAACAGCGTCGTGCTGATCGATGCGATCTACGAGCCGCACTCGATGCTTTGAAATCGCACGGTGCACTATTGCTGCCGGCCGATGGCAAGGCCCGGCTTCAACAAACGATGTGGAGAGACGGCAAGCTCTCGGCGCGTGTCATTGGGCAGTCGGCCGCAGTGATCGCCGAGCGCGCAGGGCTCGCAGCCGTTGTCGCGCAAAGGCCGAACGTGCTGATGATCGAGGAAATGGGCATCGGCCCCGGGCATCCATTTTCCGGCGAGAAGCTGAGCCCGGTGCTGACTGTCTATCGCGCGCGCGATTTCGACCACGCGATGCAGATCGTCGAACGCATCTATGCGTTTATCGGCGCCGGACACTCGGTCGGTTTGCACACGACACGCAACGATCGCGCGCTCGCGCTGGGGCACCGGCTTCCGGTCTCGCGCGTCATCGTCAATCAGGTGCATTGCGTCGCGACCGGCGGCAGTTTCGATAACGGTTTGCCGTTTTCGTTGTCGATGGGGTGTGGCACGTGGGGACGCAACAACTTCTCTGACAACATGAATTACCGGCACTATCTGAACATCACTCGCGTATCGACCACGATCGCCGAGCGCGTGCCGTCGGAAGAAGAGATCTTCGGCGCCTACTTCGCGCGCCATGGCCGCGCCTGAGTTGCGCACGATGCGCACGGTCCGTCAGCTGATCGACGCGCGTGCGACCAGTGAGCCGAACGCGACATACTTCATCGCGCCGCATACCGGTCGTTCGCTGACGTTCACGGAGCTGCGCGACTCGTGCATCGCTGTAAGCGCGCTGCTTGCAAAACGTGGCGCGCAGCCGGGCGATCATGTGTCGCTGGTTCTCGGCAACGGCATTCAGACAGTTCGCTTGCTGCTGGGTGCGATGTACGGCGGCTATTGCGTGCATCCGGTCAACTTGTTGTCGCAACCGGAGCAGATGCAGTATGTGATCGATCACGCCGATGCGCAGATCATTTTCGCCGCACCTGAATGGATCGAGCGCTTGCGTGATTTGACGGCGACGATTGCGCGTCCGATTGACTTGATCGCAGTGGATCCGGACTCGACTTCACTTCCAGGCGAGACCGCAGTGCAGGGTGGAGGCGAAGCATCGATCGAACTGGCGCCCGACGCGCTCGCCCTGCTGATGTACACGTCGGGCACGACTGGCAAACCGAAGGGCGTGATGCTGACGCAGGCAAACCTCGCTGCAAACGCCCTTGCGATAAGTCGCGAGCATCGCTTGAGCAGCAGCGATCGCGTCGCCGCCGTGCTGCCGCTCTATCACATCAACGGGTTGGCAGTGACGATGCTGGCACCGCTTGCTCACGGCGGCAGTCTGGTAATGCCGCCGAAATTTTCGGCCGCAGGTTTTTGGAACATGGCGATCGATGACGGCTGCACCTGGCTTAACGTCGTACCGACGATCGTGTCGTATTTGCTCGAAGGCGCAGCGCCGGCACGTGAGCGGTTGTCGAGTATTCGCTTTTGCCGTTCCGCCTCGGCCGCGTTGCCTCCGGAACACCATCGTGCGTTTGAAGCGAAGTTCGGCGTCGGCATCATCGAGACGATGGGCCTTACAGAAACGGTAGCGCCGGCGTTTTCGAATCCGATCGAACCGCAGTTGCGCAAGATCGGATCGGTGGGCCGCGCCTCCGGCTGCGATGCGCGCGTGGTCGATCAGACCGGTGCTCCGATCGCTGACGGGAGCATTGGCGAAATCGTGATTCGGGGGCCGCAGGTCACTCCCGGCTATTACAAGCATCCTGACGCAAGCGCCGCGGCATTTTTTCCGGGTGACTGGTTACGCAGCGGTGACCTTGGCTACCGAGACCGCGATGGCTTCTTCTTCGTCACCGGCCGCATCAAGGAACTGATCATCAAGGGCGGCGAGAACATCGCGCCGCGCGAGATCGATGAAGCGTTGCTGCGTCATCCGGCGGTACTCGACGCCGCCGCGGTCGGCATTCCAGATCGGCACTACGGACAGGACATCATGGCGTGCGTCATCGTGCGCGACGGCCAGCGATGCACGGAGCAAGAGCTGCGCGATTTCTGCAGCCGCGAACTAGGCCGCTACAAGACGCCCAAGGTGATCCGGTTTGTCAACGACCTGCCGCGCGGACCTTCGGGGAAGGTGCAGCGTTTGAAGCTTGCCGAACTTGCGCCTGATAACTCCGCAGCCGCCTGATGCGGCGGGCGATTCTTAGTCGTTTGCCTCGTTTGCCCATATTGCGTTGGTTGCCTGAGTTGCGTGAGCCCGGCGCAATCCGCGCGGATGCGCTCGCCGGCCTGACGGGTGCGATCGTTGTGCTGCCACAGGGCGTGGCATTCGCCACGCTCGCCGGGATGCCGCCGGAATATGGTCTGTACGGGGCGATGGTGCCGTGTGTGATAGCGGCGCTATTTGGTTCGAGCCGCTTGATGGTGACCGGACCGGCCACTGCGATTTCGCTAACAACTTTGGCGCTGATCGCGCCACTGGCAACGCCGGGCTCACCGAATTACATCGCGCTGGTGCTGACGTTGACTTTTCTGGTCGGCGCCTTGCAACTGGCTCTGGGGCTCGCGCGTGCCGGCCGGCTGATCGACCTCGTGCCGCACTCGGTAATCGTGGGCTTCACCGCAGGCGCTGCAATCCTGATTATCAACAGTCAGATCGGGCCGTTCTTCGGACTCGACCTAGCTCGTGGCACGAGCGTTATCGACAACGTGCGGGCAGCGCTTACGCAATTACGCAACGTTGCACCAAGTGCGCCGCTGGTGGGTACGCTGACGATCCTCGCAGTGCTTGCCTGGCAGCCGTTGAATCGCTGGATTCCCGCGATGCTTGCGGGTGTCGTGATCGGCGCAGCCGCTGCGTGGCTGATCGCGCAATACCTGCCGCAGTGGCCGGGGCTTCCCACGGTGCAGGCACTACCAGGCGCGTTGCCGCCACTATCGGTGCCCGATCTTTCGCTCGACACGATGCGCATGCTGTTCGGAGCAACGATGGTGATGACGTTGCTGGCGTTGACTGAAGCGGTTGCGATCGCGCGCGCGCTTGCGACCAAGCACGGCGACAAGCTCGACGGCAATCAGGAGTTCATCGGGCAGGGCCTGGCGAATATCGCAGGTGCGTTTTTCTCGGCGTACCCGTCCAGCGGTTCTTTCAACCGCTCGGGTGTCAATGTTGTATCGGGTGCACGCACTCCGTTTGCTGCGATCTGTGCGGCGATCTTTCTGATCGCCATTCTGTTTTTTGTGGCTCCACTGGCGCGGTATCTGCCGTTCGCGGTGATCGCAGCGCTGCTGTTTCTTGTCGCATGGGGATTGATCGACCGGCGCGAGATCGTTCGCATTTGGCAGGAAGAGCGGCAGCAACGCTGGCCGCTGTTGGTCACCTTCGTTGCGACAATTACCTTGTCGCTTGAGTGGGCGATCGTGCTCGGCATCACGGTGGCGCTATTGGCACAGCGATTTGCCGGTCGTAGAAAGAAGCATTGACGATGAAAGCGATTCTGATGACCGCGCCGGGCGGGCTCGATGTGCTGAACCTTGCCACTATCGCGGAGCCCGCGCTTCCTGGTCCGCAGCGAACTGTTGATTCGAGTTCGAGCGGCAGGAGTCAACCCGCTCGATACGAAAATCCGCAAGCAGCACTTCTTTTATCCCGACAACTCTGCCCGTCATCTTAGGAGTCGAGGGTGCCGGTGTCGTCGAACGGACGGGGTCTGCTGTTACGCGATTCCACCCCGGCGACGAGATCTACTTCTTCAGTAATGGGCTGGGCTTGGAGCCGGGCGCATACGCCGAATACACGGTGATCAACGAGGAGCATGCAGCACGCAAGCCGAGTAATTTGTCCATGGCCGAGGCGGCCGCGATTCCGGTTGCCCTCATCACCGCTTGGGAAGCGTTGGTGAACAGGGCCGCGCTGAAATCCGGTGAGAAGGTGCTGATTCACGCTGGCGCTGGCGGCGTTGGACACATCGCGGTGCAGCTTGCCCGTGCCAGAGGTGCACAGGTCGCCGCCACCATCAGCGGCAACGAAAAGGCCGATCTTGTGAGAGGCTTCGGTGCCGAGCTATCAATTGATTATCGGGAGCAGGACTTCGTCGAAGAGGCTCTGCGCTGGACTGATGGACGCGGTGTCGATGTGGTTCTGGACACGGTCGGCGGCGCTACGTTTTGCAAATCGTTTCGAGCGGTCCGCATGTACGGCAGGATCGCCACGCTGCTGTCTACACCGTGCGAGCTCGCCGATATCAACCACGCGCGGTTGCGCAACATCAGCGTCGGCTTCGTTCAGATGACCGCGCCTTCGTATCTAGGAGATGCCGAAGCGCGGCGCGCACAGACGCGAATACTCGAGCAGGGCGCAATGTTGTTCGAACAGGGCAAGCTCAGAATCCTTTTAAGCGCAGTGCTGCCGTTGAAAGATGTAGCGGCCGCGCACCGCCTCGATTGAAGAGGGTCATACGTCCGGCAAAGTTGTGCTGCGGATCGATTGAGCCTTAAGTACTAGGCGGGCTGCATTGCCGACTTGCTTTCGAACAGCTGCTGTCGCAGCCATTGTTTGACCTCCGCGGCCAGCCGCACGACTTCGGGATTAGTGGGATCGCGCGGGCGCTCGAAGGCGACGGTCTTGATCTCCTCGATGCGTCCCGGGCGTGGACCCATGATGGCGACACGATCCGAGAGCTTGATCGCCTCGTCGATGCTGTGCGTCACAAAAATGACGGTCTTTGGCTCCCGCTGCCAGATCTTCAGCAGCTCGTCCTGCATGTATTCGCGCGTCTGGATGTCGAGCGAAGCGAACGGCTCGTCCATCAGCAGAATCGACGGGTTGACGGCAAGCGCGCGCGCGATGCTGACACGTTGACGCATTCCGCCCGACAGTTCGCGCGGATAGCGCGATTCGAATCCGCGCAGGCCGACCAGACTGATGTAATGATCGACCAGCCGGCGCTGTTCCGCCTCGGGTAAGCGTTTGCGCTGCAGGCCATAGCGGATGTTCTCCGACACGGTGTACCAGGGGAACAGCGCGTATTCCTGAAAGACGACGGCGCGCTCCCAGCCGGGTTCCGTAATGATCTTTCCGCCAACCCGCAGCTCGCCGCGCGTGGGTTGCTCGAAGCCGGCGAGCAGGTTTAGCAATGTCGTCTTTCCACACCCGCTCGGACCGACGATTGAGAAAAACTCGTTCTTCTCAACCTGGAAAGTCACGTCGACCAGAGCGAGCAGAGGCTCGCCTTTGATCGAGAAGTGCAACTTGCTGACGCTGTCAACGTTGACTTGGGCCATTGCTGCTGTCCATGATTCCGTAGCTACTGTCCGCGGTGCCACGGCATTACCAGCCGCGCGGCTTGGCGCATCAAATAGTCAAGCACAAGACCCAGAACACCGATCAGCACCATTCCCAGCAGGATGTAGTCGCTGCGGAAAAGTGTTCGCGCGTTATTGATCAGGTAGCCAAGTCCGCTTGGCGCCGCGACCAATTCACCTGCTACGAGTGCCATCCACCCGATTCCCAGCCCAATACGCATGCCGGTAAAGATGTTGGGTAACGCGGCGGGCAGAACAACGGTGCGGAACAGTTCGCCGCGGGTGGCGCCAAGACTGAGTCCGGCCCGCAAGAGATAGGTGTCGACGTCGCGCGCTCCGGCCATCGAATTCAGCACGACCGGAAAGAAGGCCGCTAGAAAAATGATGTAGACAATCTGCGCGTCACCCAGTCCGAACCAAAGAATGCTTAGCGGTATCCATGCCAATGGCGGGATTGGACGAATGAACTCCAGCAGCGGGTCGACCACCGCACGAAACCGCGCGGACCATCCCATCGCGAGGCCGAGCGGCACGCCGAGAACCGTCGCCGTGCCAACCGCGAGCAGCACGCGGTACAGGCTATCGAAGATATGAGTGAGCAGGACGCCGCGACCGAGGAGGTCGATCGCTGCGGAGAACACCGCCGTTGGCGGCGGCATCATCACATCGAGCTGCGGATTGATGCGTTGTCCAAAGACGCTGATTAACTGCCATGCGACTACGAATGTCACCAACAGCCAAAAGTGCGAGAGCCGCGCAAGCAGGCGCCGCCAGGCGGGTTGCGGAGGCGGCACCATGGAGGCGGTGCGCCGCGCCAGTTCATCATCGACCAATGCGGGGCGGCGACTCGCTGATGCTGGCGATTCGACTTCTTCGACAGCGCGCTCGTCACGGGCCTCGAGGCCTGTGACGAGCGCTGACTCAGGAGCGCGCCGCGTCCGACATCGGTCATGGCGTGTAGGTCTTGCCCCTGAAGGTCCAAGGCTTCTTAAGTTCACCGGGCTCGGGGAACGGAGCCGGTCCGTTGAGCAGAGCGGCGCCATACGGTTTGTACGGTAGCTTGCCGACGCCGCCGAAATCCTTCGGAAGGAACGGCGGCCGCTCCGGGATTGCCCAGCCGAGCTTGCCGAACGTTGCATCCATGTAGCTAGTGCGGCGCACGTTTTGCCAGTCGAGGTTGGTCACCTTCGTCTTCGACGCGCCTGTCTCAAATGCCCACTCGCTGATGCGCGCTTCTTCCGCCGGCCAGATGCCGTTTGGATCCGCGAATGGATAGTAGACAGTGGGCTTCGGCCATAACAGATATCGGTTGGTCATCTTTTCAATCAGGTCACGTCCCAGGCGGCCATACTCCGGACGGCTCATCAGCGATTTGATCGCCTCGTCAGGTGTTGCCTTGGCCCATAAGACCGCCTCGATGAACGCATCGGTCATTGCTTGCATCACGTCGGGCGCGTTGTCTTCGATCTCCTGGCGGCCGTAGTAGTAGCCGCTATAGATGTAGTAAGGATCGAGCGGCTCGAGTACACGCGTAGCCTTCAGCACTTCGGTCGAATACGACACATGCGGCTCCCAGATCGTATAAACGTCGATGCCCTTCGGGCCGGTTGCGAGATCGCCGGGTGGCGTGCTTCGCAGCGTGTAATCCTCGTTCGGCTTCAGGCCCAGGTACTGAGCGGCGGCGATGAAGCCGAAGTGATTGGTCGAGCCGGTGGTTGTGCCGACGACGGCTGGCCGCTTTGAGCACTTTGTCCACCTTTGAGATCGGCGAGGCTCTTCAATGGCGAGTCCAGAGGAACGGTAGCTGCGTGAGTTAATGCAGGCGAATGCACTGCGAGCGCACGCGTCGGCACCTTATTGGTGAGCAGCGCCAGCACGCCAAGTGCGCCGGTATTCGCGATCTGGATGCGCCCTGGAATAAATGCCTCGTTCGAAAAACCAGCCGCAACGAAAGTTCTCCATTCCGTTTCAATGCCGCGCCTTTCCAGCAGTTTCAGCGTCTGCAGGACATGGCCGATCATTTCCTGGCCCGACCACACGACGATCCATGCGGCGTTCAGCGGCCACCATCCCTTGCTTTGCAGCCACTGCTTGGATTTTGCCGAGATCTGCTCGTAAGGTTGAGGCCAACCCCAATCGGTAAATTTCTTCGATTGCAACGCAGGTGCAGCGGAACCTGTGGTCTGAGCGTGCGCGGCGCTACTGGCAAGATCGCGCGAGCAAAAGGCCGCCTGTGACCTTCGCAACATCTCCGAGGAATTGACGACGCGGCAGAGCCGAGCCCGGTTCGGTCGTAACTTTGCCGGCACTATCGTCTGAGTTTGATTCGTCCATCGCATGTCTCCTTATGTTTGCTTCGATGCAACCTACTTGCTGATCTTCAGCGCGTCAGATAACCGCCGTCTACGACGATCGTTTCTCCAGTGATATATCCGAGTACGTCGGACGCCAGCAACGCAACGACTTGGGCAACATCGTCGGTCGATGCAAAGCGGCCGAGTGGTATCGCGCGAGCACGGCCTTGCGGCGCTCGGGTGTCAACAGCGAGTCGGTCATGTTCGTCTCCACCACGCCGGGCGCGATGGCGTTGACGTTGATGCCGAACGGCGCCAGTTCGCGCGCCAGACCCTTGGTCAACGCGACAACACCGGCCTTGGTCGTGCCGTAAAGAACGTTGCCGAATGAGCCCCCACCTTTCATCGCCGAAACAGACGCGATGTTGACGATCTTGCCGTAGCGCTGCTTGACCATCGAGGCGAGCACGGCTTTGCAGCAGTAATAGACGCCCGACAAGTTGACGCGACACACTTGGTCCCAGTCGGCGATCGATGCGTCGAGCTACCGAGCCGGTTTTCAGAATCCCTGCGTTGTTGACGACGATGTCGATGCGGCCGCGCTCGCGCACGATCTGTTTGACAGCGGCGTCTGCTTCAGTTCGGCGTTGCCGACATCCAGCGTCAATCGGATAGCCTCGTTCACCGAGTTCGCTTGCGACCTGGTTGGCGGCGTCGCCGTTACTGTCGGCCACGTACACACTGCAACCGTGACTGGCCAGTGTGGTCGCAATCGCTGCGCCGATTCCCCCTCCGGCTCCTGTGACCAATGCGATCTTGCCGTCGAGCTTCAGATCCATCAGTCAATGGACCGTAGCAAGCCCGAGGATCTGACGAGCCTCGCCTGCGGTAGCGGGCCGCCGGTCGTAACGCGCGCAGGCATCGGCGATCTTGCCGACCAGCTCGGCGTTGCTCGCCGCAAGCCGGTCAGGCTCGATGCGCAGATTGTCCTCGAGGCCTGTGCGGCAATGGCCGCCTGCCTCCAGGCACCATTGATTGACTTCCCACTGATGACGGCCGATGCCGGCAGCCACCCATGTCGCGTCGGGCAACACTGCAGCAAGCTCGGAGCGCAGAAAGTCGAAGATCGAGCGGCGCGCCGGCATCGCATTGGGTACGCCCAGCACGAACTGCACGTGCGGTCGCTCCTTGACGAGTCCCTTTTTCACCAGGTTCGCAGCGTTGTACAGCATCGCAAGGTCGAACACCTCGATCTCAGGCTTGACGCCGTTGTCGAGCATCGTGCGCGCGAGACCTTCGACGAACTCCGGCGCGTTCTCGTAAATACCGTTTGGAAAGTTGACCGAGCCGGTCGCGAGCGACGCCATGTCGGGCTTCAGGTACAGCATCGCGCCGCGCTTCTGCTGTTCGCGGCCGCGGCCACCGGTGGAGAACTGCACGATCATGCCGGGGCAGTGCTTGCGCACGCCTTCCTGCACGCGGCCGTACAGCTCAGGGTCCGAGCCGGGCGATTCGTCGGGATTGCGCACGTGAATGTGTACGAGCGACGCGCCCGCCTCGAATGCCTCGTGCGTCGACTCGACCTGCTGCTCGGGCGTCACCGGCACGGCGGGGTTGTCTTTCTTGCGCGGCACCGCGCCGGTGATCGCGACGGTGATGATGACGGGCTGCGTCATGCTGCGATTCCTCTTTGCTCGTGCGAACCTCGCATTATTGCCCTACGTTCCTCCCGCGTGCAAAGATGTAAAGCCGGCGGCGATCAAACTGCCGGCGCGTACGTACTGCGGAGATTCGGCTTGGCTCACGAGAACCTCACCTACGACGATCTGTTGCGCATCGTCGAGCTGATCAAGTCCACGGAACACTTCTCGGAGTTCCGTTTGAAGGTCGGCGACATTGAGGTCGAACTGCGCCACCGTAAGTCCGCGACGCCAAAGCCGGTTTCGGCGCCAGTCACCAAGGGCAGTAGCGAAACTCCGGTCGGCGGGTCGGCAGAACGCGTATCGCCTACTGCGCCCGCGACATGGGCCGAAGGTTCGGTCGTTATCCGCTCGCCGATGGTGGGAACGTTCTATCGCGCGCCGGCACCTGGCGCACCTCCATTCGTTGACGTGGGGCAGGTGGTAAAGCCGGACACGGTTGTGGGCATCATCGAAGTGATGAAGCTGATGAATTCGATTACCGCCGACGTACACGGCACCGTGGCGCAGATATTGGTCGGCGACGCTGCGCAAGTCGAGGCGGGGCAGCCACTCATCGTGATAACGCCGAACCTGACGTTAGGAACTGACGACCGATATGAATGATTCATCCGGCACCAAGCGCTTCGACTTCATCGACGTCACTTTGCGCGACGCGCATCAGTGCCTGTGGTCGACGCGCATGACGACCGCGATGATGACGCCGATCCTCGGCGCGATCGACCGCGCGGGCTACGCGTACATCAACATCCTGGGCGGAGCGGTGTTCGATGTGTGCGTGCGCTATCTGCAGGAAAATCCGTGGGAGCGTATCGGCCTGTTGTGCGAGCACCTTGCCACGCCGTGCGACGCGCTGACGCGCGCGCAGAGTCTCTATACGTTCGAGCTTTTCCCCGATGACATCGTTGCGCTCAACTCGCACGCGCTGGCGCGGCGCGGCATCGAGGTGCTGACCGTCTACGACGCGCTGAACGACAACCGCAACATCGAATCGTCGGTGCGCTCGGGACACGAGGCGGGGATGAAGGTCAACGCGATGATGACCTACACGGTGTCGCCGGTGCATGACGATGCGTACTACGTCGATGCACCGACGAGCTGGTGGCGCTCGCCGCCGACTTCATTTCGATCAAGGACCCCACGGGACTGCTGACTCCCGAGCGAGCGCGCACGCTCTTTCCGGCAGTCGTGCAGGCCGCAGGCAACATTCCGGTGCAACTGCACTCGCATTGCCAGTCGGGCCTCGCACCTGAGGTCTACGAGATCGCGATAACAGAGCGGTTTCCGCTTCGGTTACACCGCCACTGAGCCGCTGGCGAACGGCGCGTCGCTGCCCGCCACCGAAGACATCGTCGGACGGGCGCGCCGGCTCGGGTTTGATACGTCGATGAACGATGAAGCGCTCGCGGAAGTCGCGAGCTACTTCCATTGGGTGAGCGAGCGGGAGGGCAAGCCGCGCGGAACGATTGCTACGTACAGCGCCGACCTGTACGAGCACCAGGTCCCCGGCGGAATGATCTCGAACCTGCGCTCGCAGCTCGACACGATGAAGCTCGGACATCGGTTGCCCGAAATACTCGAGGAAGTCGCGCGCGTGCGACATGACCTTGGGTATCCGATCCTCGTCAGCCCGTTTGCGCAGTACATCGTCACGCAGGCAACGCTCAACGTCGTGCAAGGCGAGCGCTACAAAACAATTCCCGACGAGATACGAAAGTACGCAAGGGGCTACTACGGGCGCCTGGCTGCGCAGCCGTCGGCTGAATTTCTGGAGCGGGCGAACATCGATCCATCCGAGTACGTAACCGAAGCGCCGGCGGCCCATCTCGAGCCTGCGGTTCCGCGTCTGCGTGCCGAGCTCGGTGCTGCCGCGACCGACGAAGACATCCTGCTCGCGGCGTTCTACGATCGCAAACTGATCGAGCCGTTGCGCAATCCTGCACCCGAGTGCCGCTTTCGGACCACGCCGCTGACCGAGCTGGTCGGCTTCCTCGCTAATCGTTCGGACATCGAATATGCGCGCGTCCGATTCGCGGGCACCGACATGACGATCGCTTCCTAGTGCAATCGATTTTCAGCGTGGACGCCAACACGCTGATCGTGGCTGGGGTGATTGCCTGCGTCGCCGGCGTCGTACGCGGCATCACGGGTTTCGGCGGCGCGATGGTGATGGCGCCGCCGCTCGCGTTGCTACTCGGCCCCCAGCTTGCGGTACCCGTCATCCTGGTGCTCGAGTCGGTCGCTGCAGCACCAATGCTTGTTCAGACCCGGCATCGTGTGCAATGGAAAGTGATCGGCGCCATCATCCTGGCCGCCTGCGTAACGGTACCTCTCGGCGTGCTGATGCTGGTCGCGGTCGATCCCACCATCATCCGGCGCGCCATCGCGATCACTGTGATCGTATTTGCAATCGTGCTGTTGCGCGGCTGGCGTTATGCGGGGCGCCCGCGGTTGGCCACGTCGGTGGGTCTTGGGGCGGTCAGCGGCGCCATGCTGGGTGCAACCAGCATTGGTGGACCGCCGGTAATCCTATATCTCCTTTCCGGCCCCGATCCGATCGAGACAACGCGTGCGAACCTGACCCTTTACGTTGCCGTGAGCTCGCTGATCGGCGTCGCGATGCTTTGGCAGCAAGGCGTGTTCGATGCTCAGGGCCGGCTGGACGTCGGTGTTGCTCGCGCCGCCGTACTACCTGGGACTCGTACTTGGTCTGCGGCTGTTCCCGCGCTTCAGCGATACGCGCTTTCGTCAGTTCACGTTGCTGTTGCTGATCGTCGTTTCGACTGGCATTCTGCTCGCCTAATTGCGAAGGACGAAACGATGGATGCTGATCACTATCCGATCTCGCAGCTTGTGGACTGACGTCAAGCGAGTGTGTGCGCAGTTCGAAGACGAACGACAGATTCTCAGCCACGTTCGCCCGCTTGCGCGCCGTGCCGCTTTGTCAAAGGCAAGCTGGCTTGAGCCTCGTATGTACAGCGCCGATGCGGAGCAGGGCTTTGGCGTCCACTTGATCCACGAGGAACCGGATCACACGGTCGCTGTCTTGGCGCTGAGTTGGCTGCCCCACCGCGGAGCACCGCCTCACGATCATGGCACTTGGGCTGTCGTTGCAGGAGTCGATGGGCCGGAGAAGAACGAGTTTTTTGAGCGCGCGGACGACCGGGCTCGCGCTGGTTATGCCGATCTCAGGAAAGTCGGCGAGAAGGTGTGCGGTGTGGGCGATGTCCTGGCCCTGCCGCAAGGCTTGATCCACAGCGTCTGGAACGAGACGGATGCGGTTTCTCTGTCACTTCACATCTATGGCAAACACATCAACTACACGGGGCGCTCGCAATTCGATCTGGAAAAGAGAACTGAAATGCCGTTCATCGTGAAGATGCAGGGCTGAGCAAGCTGATGAGAGGCCTAGTGCCATAAGAGATTCGACCTGTGACACAGGACGCGCTCGAACGCTCCATCAAACCATTTGTTTTTGCTCAATCGCCGAAACCAGGGGGTCGCGCGTGAGCGCTTGCGTTGTTGTGAATCCAGTGCTGCACGATCGGCCAGCCGATGCAGCACATGGAACTGGCAGCCACGCTTGGTGGACGTTTCCATAAACTAAAGCCGCTCCAGTCGCGGCATTCGAGCAGCATGGGTCCATGCTCGTACTGATACCACGCGCAGAATTCTTCGCGCCAATCGGCGGGCGTCCAGATTCCGACCAGGAAGATCCACGGGCCTGCTTCCGGTCCAAAGCGGCCGGCCGACAGCAACGGGGTCAGTCGCGTCTCGACGACACCTTTCGCGGCCTTGCCCCGCTCGCACAGAATGACGCTGCCCTTGTTGTCGGTGCGCAGAAGGCATTCGGCCACGCCTCTGGCGTGCGATGCGAGCGCTTCCACCTCCTCGGCGTTGATTGCCGAGGTTTGCCACATCAGCATCAGAGCGCGACCGCCCGTCAGGATCTGACCGCGTGCGCAGTAAGACATTGCGTCCAGAAAGGCATTTCCCAGAATAATATGGCGAAGTCCCAGTCGCAGAGCCACGCATTGCGACCGGACCAGAATTGCCGCCACAACGACCGCGTTGATCAGGAGGTTCTATGCATTTTTTTGACGACTCGCTACTACCTGAGAACCAGGAAAAGCTGGTCATCCAGGTTGCGCCGTATGGGCCCGAATGGTTGCCGTCAGATTCCGTCGACATTCCCATCAGCATGGACCAACAGGTGCAGAAAGCGGTGGATTGCTACAACGCCGGTGCCACCGTACTGCACGTGCACGTTCGCGAGGCCGACGGTAAGGGCTCGAAGAAAATGTCGACCTTCAACGAAATGCTCGCCCGCTTACGCGTCGCCGTGCCAAAGATGGTGCTGCAGGTCGGGGATCGATTTCGTTTGCACCGGAAGGCGAAGGCGCCGCGGCGAAATGGCCCGGCATCGATACGCGCCACATGCTGGCGGATCTGACGCCGCAGCCGGATCAGGTCACGATCGTCATCAATACCAACCAGATGAGCATGGTCGAGTTGATGTCGAGCGATGACATCGCGGGCACCAGCTTGTCGAACCCCGAGTACTACAACGCGTACAAGGAGATGGTCACCGAGGCGCCGCCCTCATTCGTTGAAGAACATTTGAAGCGACTGATCGCCAAGAAAATTCAGCCGCACTTCATGATCGGTAGCATTCACCAGCTTGAAACCGTGGAGCGACTGATTCGTCGCGGGCTTTACACGGGGCCACTAGTGTTGAACCACATGGCGCTCGGTGGCGGTTATGCGGGCCGCAATCCGGCCGACATGCTGGAGTTCGTTCGTCGCTGCCCCGATGGCGCCGTGCTGACGATCGAATCGTTGATGCGCACTGTTCCTCCGATTTGCACGATGGCGGTTGCACTCGGCCTGCACGTTCGAGTCGGCGTTGAGGACAACCTGTGGCGCAAGAAGGGCGAGCGCTTCACTTCGGTGCAGCAGGTCGAACAGATGGTTCGCATCGCGCGTGAGCTGGGACGCGACGTCGCGACCGGTGAAGAGGCGAAGCGTATCTACAAGATCGGCACGTACTATAAGAACGCGGACGAAACGCTCGCCGAGCTGGGCTGGCCACCGAATCGACGCCCAGGTCAGCGCGGCTTTCCGGTGCGCACATCCGAAGCGTCGCGCGAGTCGCGCAAGACTTCTACCCTTGCAGAGGAAGCTTACTGACCCGCTTTCGGGTCGTGATCAACGCTGTCGCGCCGGCACGCGGATGCCGGCGCTTTCCGCGAGTGACAGCTCTGTGAGCTTGCGTCAGCGTGTTCGGGTTGGCGTGCTGCTGGAGAGCTTCATCCTTGACGCTTCAGAACAGCGCGACTACTGTGCATTGCAAACGTGTGTCGGCAACTGATCGACACCCATAACGGGAGAACCTCAATGGCAAGGATTCGATGGAGTTTTGTCGGCGCAGCCGTGTTGTCTGCGGCCGTAGCGCTTGCACCTGCGGTAGCCGTGGCTCAAGGCAAGACCGTGAAAATACGTGTGCAGTCGGTAATCCCGGTATCGGCCGACGAAGTCACGATGCTAAAAGAATTCGCGGTGGACGTGGCGGCACTGACCAACAACACGGTCACGTTCGAGGTGCTGCCCGCGGGAGCCGTGGTGGCGGTGAACGACACACTCGACGCGGTTGACAAGGGGTTGATCGAAGCGGGCTTTGCTTGGACGCACTACTGGTCGGGTAAGCACCCAGCCGCAACGCTGTTCGGTTCGCCGGCGGCGGGTTCGGGTGTCGGCATGGACAACTTCGCCTGGGTGTCGTGGTTTCTGTACGGTGGTGGCTCGCAGCTGTACGACGAGCTGTGGAAGGAGATGAAGGTCAACGTCAAAGGCTTCATCCTGCAGCCGGTTGGGCCAGAAGCGCTGGGCTGGTTCAAGAAGCCGATCAACAACATGGCGGACTTTCGCAAGCTGCGCTTTCGTACGCCGCCCGGCATCCCCGGCCAGATCTACAACGATATCGGCGTGGCGTCGGTGGCGATGGGCGGTGGCGACATCCTGCCCGGACTCGAAAAGGGCGTGATCGATGCGGCCGAATGGTGCTGCCCGAAGCCTGACATGACGTTTGGGTTCCACAAGGTGCTGAAGCACTACTACCTCGAGGGACTGCACCAAGTCGTGGTGAACGCCGATCTGTACATCAACGGAGACGTGTGGAAATCGCTCTCGCCGGTGCAACAGAAGGCGATCGAGGTATCTGCCAATGCCTCGCTGATGAAGACGGTCGCTTACCGTATTCATGAGAACGGCAAGGCGCTGAAGGAGCTCACCGAGAAGCACGGGGTGATCCTGCACGACACGCCGAAAGAGTATTTCACCGAATACAGCGCTGCCGCGATGAAGAACTTCGAGAAGAACGCGGCGACGAACCCGTTCTTCAAGAAAGTGTGGGACAGCCAAAAAGCATGGGCCGACGTCGCGATCCCGTTCTGGGCGCGCGCGCAGAAGTCGAATGCGGCGATGGGCGGCGCCTACGCGGCCGAGCTGGCGAAGAAGAAGCCGGCAGCAGCGGCAGCACCAGCGGCAGCACCAGCAGCACCTGCGAAGAAGTAACGATTGGCGATCATGGACCGCGAGGTCGCACTCGCGGTCCATTTTTATTGCCCCGAGCAACGTCGGGTGTTGCACCGACTAGAGGACGATGCAGCAAGAACACAACCTGACCGACGAGATGATCGTCGGACGGCGGCCCGATTCGCACGGCCATCTGCCCGAGGACATGCCGCGCTGGATGTCCACCACGATCGTCGCGATCGACACCTTCAGCCTCTGGGTAGGACGCACAGTGGCCTGGCTCACCGTCCCGCTGATGCTCGGAATCGTCTACGAGGTCTTCGCGCGCTACTGGTTTACCGCGCCCACGGTCTGGGCGTACGACATCAGCCGCATGTTGTACGGCGCGATGTTCATACTCGGCGCCGCCTACGCACTGTCCAAGGGCGTGCACATACGCTGCTGACTTCATCTATCGCCGCTGGTCGGTGCAGACGCAGGGGCGCATCGACACCGCGCTCTATCCTGATCTGCTATTTCCCGTCGATGCTTATCTTTCTATGGGTCGCGTCGGAGTGGGCGTGGATTTCGGTGTCGCGCGCCGAGCGCGGAACCGACACGGCGTGGATGCCGCTGCTGGGGCCGGTGAAGAGTGCGCTGCCGATCGGCATCGTGTTCCTGATCGTGCAGGGCGTTTCCGAGCTCCTGAAGAGCGTGCACGCCGCGCGCAAGGGACGGTGGCCGGTATGAGTCAGCAGATGATCGGCCTGTGGATGATGGTGGCGATGATCGTCGGAATCTTCGTCGGCTTCCCCATCTCGTTCACCCTGATCTTCCTGGGCCTGATCTTCGGCTACTGGGGTTTCGGCCAGCTGGTCTTCTATCAGCTCACGCTGCAGTTCAACGCGACGATGATGGAGCAGACGCTCGCTGCGGTGCCGCTGTTCGTCTTCATGGGCATCATGATGGAGCAGGCGAACCTGATGGAGCGCCTGTTCGACGCGGTGCAGAAGATGCTTTCGCGTCTGACCGGCGCGCTCTACCTTGCGGTGATGTTCGTGGCGACGATCTTCGCGGCCGCCACCGGCATCGTCGGCGCTTCGGTGACGATCCTCGGCATCATGGCGGGCAAGTCGATGATTCGCTCGGGCTACGACGTGAAGCTGTCCTCCGGTCTGATTGCCGCGGGCGGCACGCTCGGCATCCTGATTCCGCCGTCGATCATGCTGGTGGTGATGGGTCCTGTGCTCGAGGTTCCGGTGACCACGCTGTTCGCCGCGGCGATCGTGCCCGGCCTGCTGCTGGCGCTTCTGTTCACCGTCGTACGCGATGATCCGCTGCATGATCAATCCGTCGCTCGGGCCGCCGCTTCCATTGAGCGAACGCCCAACCAGCATGCGCGAGGTATGGATCGAGTTCTTCCTCGGCCTCGTACCCCCGGCGGCGCTGGTGCTCGCGGCGCTCGGCAGCATCGTGTTCGGGCTCGCGACTCCTACCGAGGGCGCGGCGTGCGGCGCGGTTGGCGTCGCTGCTTCTCACCGCCGCCTATGGACGGCTCACCTGGCGCAACTTCCAGGACACGCTGGTCAAGACGCTCGAGATCTCGGTGCTGATCCTGTTTCTGGTGGCGGCGTCGAACTTCTTCGGCGCTGTATTCGCGCGCCTCGGAACGCCGAACATGCTCACCGACGCGCTGCTCGCGCTGGACGTGCATCCCGTATGTGATGCTCTTCATCATCATGGCGGTGATCTTCCTGTTGGGCTGGCCGCTCGAGTGGGTGCCGATCGTGCTGATCGTGGTGCCGTTCCTGCTGCCGCTGGTGGTCAAGCTCGGCTTCGACAAGGCGTGGTTCGGCATCCTGGTGGCGGTCAACCTGCAGACGGCGTGGCTCTCGCCGCCGGTGGCGATGTCGGCGTACTTCCTGAAGGGCGTGGTGCCGCAATGGGAGCTGGGTGACATCTACAAGGGCATGATGCAGTTCATGGTGCTGCAGCTCTTCGGGCTGGTGCTGTGCATCTTCTTCCCGCAGATCGTGATGTGGCTGCCCGAATTACATCTACGGGAAGTGACGCGATGGCGATCGAGTATCTGAAGAAGGCCGCGAAGACGCCCGAGACCGAGATCGGGTGACGCGCGCAAGGTGGTCGACGAGATGCTGGCCGCGATCGCGCGCGGCGGCGAGGCGGCGGTGCGCGAGTACGCGAGCAAGCTCGACCAGTGGGACGGCGAGATCGTCGTGAGCGCGGACGAGATCGAGCGGCGAACACGCGACATCGACCCCGAGCGTCAAGCGCGACATCGAGTTCGCGACCGCGCAGGTGCGCCGCTTCGCGCAAGCGCAGCGCGACTCGATGCACGAGTTCTCGCTCGAGGTGCAGCCCGGCCTGATCGCCGGCCAACGCCTGATCCCGGTGAACGTCGCCGGCTGCTACGTGCCCACCGGCCGCTACGCGCACATCGCGTCCGCGTACATGACGATCGCCACCGCCAAGGCCGCCGGCGTGCCCACGGTGATCGCGTGCTCGACGCCGTACAAGGGCGAGGGCGTTCATCCGCACGTGCTCTACGCGATGAAGGTCGCGGGCGCCGACGTGATCATGACGCTGGGCGGCGTGCAGGCGATCGCCACGCTCGCCTACGGCCTCTTCACCGGCAAGCCCGCCGACATCATCGTCGGCCCCGGCAACAAGTACGTGGCCGAGGCCAAGCGCGCGCTCTTCGGCCAGGTCGGCATCGACGTCTTCGCCGGCCCCTCGGAGATCGCGGTGATCGCCGACGAATCGGCCGACGCCGCAATCGTCGCCACCGACCTCGTCGGCCAGGCCGAGCACGGGCACGAGTCGCCGGCGTGGCTCTTCACGACCTCGCGCGCGCTCGCCGAGGAGGTCATGCAGCGCGTGCCGGCGCTGATCGAGGCGCTGCCCGCGACCGCGCGCGACGCGGCCGGCGCGGCGTGGCGCGACTACGGCGAGGTCGTGCTGTGCGGCAGGCGCGAGGAAGTGGCGGAAGTCTCCGACCGCTACGCCTCCGAGCACCTCGAGGTGCACGCGAAGGACCTCGACTGGTGGCTCGCGAACCTCACCTGCTACGGCTCGCTCTTCCTCGGCGAGGAAACCACGGTCGCCTTCGGCGACAAGGCGTCCGGGCCCGAACCACGTCCTGCCCACGCGCGGCGCGGCGCGCTACTCGGGCGGGCTCTCGGTGCACAAGTTCATCAAGACGGTGACCTGGCAGCGCATGACGCGCGCGGCGAACCACGCGATCGCGCAGGCCACCGCGCGCATCTCGCGGCTGGAAGGCATGGAGGCGCACGCGCGCACCGCCGACGACCGGCTCGCGAACTATTTTCCCGACGAGCGCTTCGAGCTCGGCGCGCGCATCGAGTCGTGACAGCGCCCGCGCGCTTCGCCTCGACGGCCTCGTCGCGCTGGTCACCGGCGCGAGCTCCGGCATCGGACGCGAGATCGCAGGCGCGCTGGCCGAGGCGGGCGCCGCGGTCGTGCTGGTCGCGCGAGCGCGCAGCAGCTCGCAGCCGCGCAGCGGGAGGTCGAAGCCGTAGGCGGACGCGCGGCGACTCTCACCGCTGACCTTGCGAATCGCGCAGCGCTACTCGCACTGCCGAGCGCGCGTCAGCGTTCTTCGGTGCTCCCGACATCCTCGTCAATGCGGCGGGCATCAACATCCGCAAGCCGATGCTCGAAGTGACTCGGGCCGACTGGGACGCCATCTTGGCGATCAACCTCACGGCGCCATTCTTCCTGGCGCAGGCGCTCGCGCCGGCGATGATCGCGAAGGGCTGGGGACGCATCATCAACATCGCCTCGCTGCAGTCGGTGCGCGCGTTCCCGATGGGTGCGCCCTACGGCGCCTCGAAGGGCGGGATCGCGCAGCTGACGCGCGCGCAGGCGGAGGCCTGGTCGCGGCACGGCGTGAACGCCAACGCGATCGCGCCCGGGTTCTTCGCGACCGACTCACCGCGCCTGTTGTAAACGACCCGGTGCGCTGGCAGAAGATGGCCGACAGCACTTTTTCGGGTCGCAACGGCGAGCTCGGCGACCTACGCGGCACCGCGGTTTTTCTCGCGAGCCGCGCCTCGGACTACGTCACCGGCCAGATGATCTTCGTCGACGGCGGGTTCTCGGCGGGTTGAGCGGCGAGTTTGATGGCTGATCCGCAATACGACTACATCGTCGTCGGCGCCGGCTCGGCCGGGTGCGTGCTCGCAACGCGACTGTCGGAAGATCCGGCAACGCGCGTACTGCTGCTCGAAGCGGGCCCGCCAGATCGCTCGATCTGGATTCATCTGCCAATCGGCTATGGCAAGACGATGTGGGATAGCCGCTACAACTGGTGCTTTCACACTGATCCCGAGCCGACGATGAACGGCCGCCGTATTTACTGGCCGCGTGGCAAGACATTAGGCGGCTCGAGTGCGATCAACGGTCTCATTTACATACGCGGGCAGCGCGAGGACTACGACCATTGGCGCGCGCTGGGCAACACCGGCTGGGGTTATGACGATGTACTACCCTACTTTATCCGCAGCGAATGCAACGAACGCGGAGCCAGTCCGTTTCATGGCGATGATGGTCCACAGCACGTATCGAATATTGCGCATCGGCACGCGCTGATCGATGCATTTATCGATGGTGCAGCGTCGCTCGGCGTACCGCGCAACGATGATTTCAATGGGATGATGCAGGAGGGAGCGGGTTACTTTCAGTTAACGACTCGAAAGGGCTGGCGCAGCAGTGCGGCGACAGCCTATCTGAAGCCGGCGCGCCGCCGACCCAACCTGCGCATCGAAACCGGCGCTTACGTGACGAAACTGTTGCTCGACGGACGGCGCGCCACCGGTGTCAGCTACCGGCAAAACGGTGGTGATCTCGAAGCGCATTGCACGCGCGAGGTTCTGCTGGCGGCGGGAGCGATTCAGTCACCGCAGCTGTTGCAGTTATCAGGAATTGGCCCACCATCGCTGCTTGCGCAGCACGGCATTGCCCTCGTGCACGAGCTGCCGGGGGTCGGTGAAAACTTGCAGGACCACCTGCAGATTCGATTGATCTATGAATGCACACAACCGATCACCACCAACGATGAACTGCGCTCGCTCGTCGGTCGCATCAAGATCGGTCTGCAGTGGCTGTTCGCCCGGCGCGGACCCTTGGCGGTCGGCATCAATCAGGGCGGTTGCTTTATGCGCGCGCTGCCGTCCGAAGCAGCAACGCCGGACATCCAATTCCATGTCGCCACGCTGTCGGCCGATATGGCGGGCGGTGCCGTGCATCCGTTCTCAGGATTCACGCTGTCGATTTGCCCTCTGCGCCCGGCGTCACGCGGACGCGTTGCGATCCGATCGCGCGACCCAATGCAACCGCCGTCAATGCAGCCCCGTTATCTAACCGAAGAACTCGATCGCCGGACAACGGTGGCTGGCATGCGCGCGGCGCGCGCCATCGCGCAATCCGGACCGATGCGGGCATTCGTGCGACGCGAAGTCAAACCGGGTCCAGAGGCCATCAGCGACGACGCATTGTTGGAGTTTGCGCGCAACAATGGCGCGACGATCTTTCACCCGTCGGGCACATGCAAGATGGGCAGCGATCCACTTGCAGTCGTCGACGCACGGCTGCGAGTGCAAGGGATCGGTGGCCTGCGAGTGATTGACTGCTCGATCATGCCGGCGCTGATCAGCGGCAACACCAATGCGCCTGTGATAATGATTGCCGAGAAGGCGGTCGATATGATCCGCGAGGATGCGCAGCGCACGCTGAGCTGAGTTCATCGGACCAAAACCCGAACCAAGCATCGATGCATACGTCTCGCCCACCATTCACGATCTACCCGGCGCGTCGCATTGTGACGATGGACCGCACGCTTCCGGTAGCTGATGCAGTCGCGGTGCTCGATGGACGCATTCTTGGCGTCGGCGATACGGCAACATTGGCAACGTGGGGAACACACCGCGTCGATGATCGTTACGCAGATCGGGTCCTGATGCCCGGCCTCATCGAAGGTCACAGTCATCTGCTCGAGGGTGGCATCTGGGACTATCCGCACGTTGGCTTCTACCAGCGCCGATCACCCGATGGGTCGATTTGGCCCGCGCTGCGCAGCATTGATGCCGTGGTCGAGCGGTTGCAGCAGGCAAATGCCGATCTGCGCGATCCCGAAGCGCCGCTGGTCGCATGGGGATTCGATCCGATTCTGTTTCGAGGCCCGCGCATGGTGAGGGCAGACCTCGATCGAGTTTCAAAGCAGCGCCCGATCGCGGTCATTCACTCAAACTTTCATGTGCTGAATGCGAATTCGGCGATGCTGGCGCGAGTCGGCATCACACGCGATACCGATGTCGATGGAATCGTGCGGGACGATCGCGGCGAGCCGACTGGCGAGCTGGCCGAAATGGCGGCGATGTTCCCGGTGTTCCAGCGCATCGGTGATCCATTTCGCGCCGGACGCACGGAGCGTGCAGTCTGGAACTTCGCGCGCCTCGCGCAGGCTGCAGGCGTGACAACGGCGGCAGATCTGACCAACGATCTGTCCGATGAAAGCGTGGCAAGCCTGCAGTCGGCAACCGCGCGCGAAGACTTTCCGCTACGCGTGGTGGCTGCTTTCTTCGGCCTCGGTATCGATCCACGCTCGGGCATCGAACAGGTGCGAGATCGCCAGAAGCTCAATGATTCAAAGCTGCGCTTCGGCCGGTCAAATTGATGACCGATGGATCGATTCAGGCCTTCACAGCGCGACTCAAGTGGCCAGGCTATTACAACGGACACCCGAACGGCATCTGGAACATCGCGCCAGCGCAGCTGAACGACGTAGTGGCTGCGTATCACGACGCTGGACTGCAGCTTCACATCCACGTGAACGGCGACGAAGCATCCGAGGTCGCTATTGCTGCGTTCGGTGCAGCAATAGCGCGCAAGCCTCGGCCTGATCACCGCCACACGCTGCAGCATCTGCAGATGG
>CAWEAZ010000049.1:0-24460 GCA_963807155.1 uncultured beta proteobacterium | reverse complement strand
GGCGATCACGCCATCGACCAATCCAGCGGCAACTCCCGCGAACAAAATCATCAATGCATTGAAGGGTCGTAACGCGATCATTGTCGCGCCGTCTCCCAAAGGTTGGTCGACATGTGCGCGATTGATCGAATTCATCCACCAGCAGTTCGATCGCATCGGCGCACCGCATGACTTGGTGCAGTTGCTTCCATCGCCCGTCACGAAGGATTCGACGTACGAGCTAATGCGTCAGGCCGATCTTGTTGTTGCCACGGGCTCGCAGGCGAATGTGCGAGCGGCGTACACGAGCGGCACGCCCGCCTTCGGTGTCGGGGCGGGCAACGTGGCCGCCATCATCGACGAGACGGCGGACCTGGCGGCAGCCGCCGAGATGATCGTGCAGTCGAAGACCTTTGACAACGCGACCAGTTGCTCGTCCGAAAACAGTGTCGTGCTGATTGATTCGATCTACGCGGCTGCACTCGATGCATTGAATTCGCACGGTGCGCTATTGCTGCCGGCTGATGGCAAGGCCCGCCTGCAACAAACGATGTGGCGCGACGGCAAGCTGTCGACGCGCGTCATCGGCCAGTCGGCCGCAGCGATCGCCGAGCGCGCAGGGCTTGCAGACGTTGTCGCACAAAAGCCGAAGGTGCTGATGATCGAAGAGAAGGGCATCGGCCCTGGGCATCCATTTTCCGGCGAGAAGCTCAGCCCGGTGTTGACTGTCTATCGCGCGCGCGATTTCGATCACGCAATGCAGATCGTCGAACGCATCTACGCGTTTATCGGCGCCGGACACTCGGTTGGATTGCACACGACCCGCACCGATCGCGCGCTCGCGCTGGGGCACCGGCTTCCGGTCTCGCGCGTCATCGTCAATCAGGTGCATTGCGTCGCGACCGGCGGCAGTTTCGATAACGGTTTGCCGTTCTCGTTGTCGATGGGGTGTGGCACGTGGGGACGCAACAACTTCTCTGACAACATGAATTACCGGCACTACCTGAACATCACTCGCGTATCGACCACGATCGCCGAGCGCGTGCCGTCGGAAGAAGAGATCTTCGGCGCTTATTTCGCGCGCCATGGCCGCGCCTGAGCTGCGCACGATGCGCACGGTCCGTCAGCTGGTCGATGCGCGCGCGACCAGGGACCCGAACGCGACCTACTTCATCGCGCCGCATAGCGGTCGTTCGCTGACGTTCACGGAGCTGCGCGACTCGTGCGTAGCTGTAAGCGCGCTGCTTGCAGCGCGTGGCGCACAGCCGGGCGATCATGTGTCGTTGGTTCTCGGCAACGGCATTCAGACAGTTCGCTTGCTGCTGGGTGCGATGTACGGCGGCTATTGCGTGCACCCGGTCAACTTGTTGTCGCAACCGGAGCAGATGCGTTATGTGATCGAGCACGCGGACGCGCGGATCATTTTCGCCGCGCCTGAATGGATCGAGCGCTTGCGTGACTTGACGGCGACGATTGCGCGTCCGATTGACTTGATAGCAGTGGATCCAGACTCGACTCTACTTCCGGGCGAGACCGCAGTGCAGGGTGCGGGCGAAGCATCGATCGATCCGGCGCCCGACGCGCTGGCACTGCTGATGTACACGTCCGGCACGACTGGCAAACCGAAGGGCGTGATGCTGACGCATGAAAACCTCGCTGCAAACGCACTTGCGATAAGTCGCGAGCACCGTTTGGGCAACAGCGATCGCGTCGCGGCCGTGCTGCCCCTCTATCACATCAACGGGTTTGCAGTGACGATGCTGGCGCCGCTCGCTCACGGCGGCAGTCTGGTTATGTCGCCGAAATTTTCGGCCGCAGGGTTTTGGAACATGGCGATCGATCACGGCTGCACCTGGCTTAACGTCGTGCCGACGATCGTGTCGTATTTGCTCGAAGGCGCAGCGCCGGCACGTGAGCAGTTGTCGAGCATTCGCTTTTGCCGTTCGGCCTCGGCCGCGTTGCCTCCGGAACACCATCGTGCGTTCGAAGCCAAGTTCGGCGTCGGCATCATCGAAACGATGGGCCTCACAGAAACCGTAGCGCCGGCGTTTTCGAATCCGATCGAACCGCACTTGCGCAAGATCGGATCGGTAGGGCGCGCCTCCGGCTGCGATGCGCGCGTGGTCGATCAGATAGGTGCACCGATCGCCGACGGAAGCATCGGCGAAATCGTTATTCGGGGACCGCAGGTCACTCCCGGCTATTACAAGGATCCTGACGCAAGCGCCGCGGCGTTTTTTCCGGGTCACTGGTTACGCAGCGGTGACCTTGGCTACCGAGATACCGATGGCTTCTTCTTCGTCACCGGCCGCATCAAGGAACTGATCATCAAGGGCGGCGAGAACATCGCGCCGCGCGAGATCGATGAAGCGCTGCTGCGTCACCCGGCGGTACTCGACGCCGCCGCGGTCGGCATTCCCGATCGGCACTACGGACAGGACATCATGGCGTGCGTCATCGTGCGCGACGGCCAGCGATGCACGGAGCAAGAGCTGCGCGATTTCTGCAGCCGCGAACTGGGCCGCTACAAGACGCCCAAGGTAATTCGGTTTGTCAACGACCTGCCGCGCGGACCCTCGGGGAAGGTGCAGCGTTTGAAGCTTGCCGAACTCGCGCCTGATACTTCCGCAGCCGCCTGATGCGGCGAGCGATTCTTAGTCGTTTGCCTCGTTTGCCCATATTGCGCTGGTTGCCTGAGTTGCGTGAGCCCGGCGCGATTCGCGCGGATGCGCTCGCCGGCCTGACGGGTGCGATCGTTGTGCTGCCGCAGGGGGTGGCATTCGCCACGCTGGCCGGGATGCCGCCCGAATATGGTCTGTACGGGGCGATGGTGCCGTGCGTGATAGCGGCGCTATTCGGTTCGAGTCGTTTGATGGTGACCGGACCGGCCACTGCGATTTCGCTAACAACTTTGGCGCTGATCGCACCACTCGCAACGCCGGGTTCACCGAATTACATCGCGCTGGCGCTGACGTTGACTTTTCTGGTCGGCGCATTGCAACTGGCTCTTGGGCTTGCGCGTGCCGGCCGACTGATTGACCTCGTGCCGCACTCGGTGATCGTCGGCTTCACTGCCGGCGCGGCAATCCTGATCATCAACAGTCAGATCGGGCCGTTTCTCGGGCTCGACCTGACTCGTGGCACGAGCGTCATCGACAACGTGCGCGCGGCGCTTGCGCAGTTGCGCAACGTTGCGCCAAGTGCGCCGCTGGTGGGCATGCTGACGATCGCTCGCAGTGCTTGCATGGCAGCCGTTGAATCGCTGGATTCCCGCGATGCTTGCGGGTGTCGTGATCGGTTCGGCTGCTGCGTGGCTGATCGCGCAATACCTGCCGCAGTGGCCGGGGCTTCCCACTGTGCAGGCACTGCCGGGCGCGTTGCCGCCACTGTCGGTGCCCGACCTTTCGCTCGACACGATGCGCATGCTGTTCGGAGCAACGATGGTGATGACTCTGCTCGCGTTGACCGAAGCGGTTGCGATTGCGCGCGCGCTTGCCACCAAGTACGGCGACAAGCTCGACGGCAATCAGGAGTTCATCGGTCAGGGCCTGGCGAACATCGCAGGCTCATTCTTCTCCGCCTACCCGTCGAGCGGTTCTTTCAACCGCTCGGGTGTCAATGTCGTATCGGGTGCGCGCACTCCGTTTGCCGCGATCTGCGCGGCGATCTTTCTGATCGCCATTCTGTTTTTTGTTGCACCACTGGCGCGTTATCTGCCGTTCGCGGTGATCGCGGCGCTGCTGTTTCTGGTCGCGTGGGGATTGATCGACCGCCGCGAGATTGTTCGCATTTGGCAGGAAGAGCGGGACCAGCGCTGGCCGCTGCTGGTCACCTTTGTCGCGACGATCACGCTGTCGCTGGAATGGGCGATCGTGCTTGGAATCACCGTGGCACTGCTGGCGCAGCGATTTGCGCGGACCGATGATTGAGACAACTAAATCATTCGGTTGCAATCCCCGTTCCGAACTAAATCGCCGCGGCGATGCGAGCGGGTTCTGCGCGTTTGAATTGTGCGGCCTCTGAGGGTCGGCCTTCGGGCAGAAGCGGTCAGTGGCGGGTCGCACGGAATCTTTTCGCAAAGCCGTTGTTCAATGCGACGGGAATGCTCGATGCTCTCGATGGGTCGCCGTCGCGGTATTGCCGCGCACACACTGACCACGGGTCCTCGTACACTACATGTTGGACTCCACCGCGTCGCGTTGACGAGCGTCACGATCGCCAAGGTTCGTGGTCCGCTCGGCCAGTCACGAAGCGACTAAACGTTCAGCGACCGGAGCAAGAGCATTGAGCTCGCAGCGGCCCGGCATCTCGGAAGCCACAGCGGCTCAGGAGCGCGCTTTGCTGGATCGCCAACGTGATACGAGGTGGAAGCGGGGTTAGCCGTGAGCATTAAGTCGAGGGATTCGGGCGAAACGCAGACTGCACAACAACAACGCGCGGCGATATCAGCGCCTGCGCACTCGTTGAGCGTGTGGGAACGCCTCAAGCAGCACAAAGTCGCCCAATGGACGCTCGCCTATGCGGCGGCGGCGTACACGCTACTGCACGGCACAGAGATGGTGAGCCGTGCGCTCGAATGGCCACACATGCTTGTTCGTGTCCTCACGTTACTTCTGTTGCTTGGTCTGCCGCTGGTCACTACGCTTGCCTGGTATCACGGGCATCGCGCGCAACGGCGCGTGAGTGGAACGGAATTAGCGATCATCACGGTCCTTCTTGTCATCGCGGGCACCGCGCTGTGGCATTTTGCGCGGCCACATGAAGGG
This sequence comes from uncultured beta proteobacterium, assembly GCA_963807155.1. Classification (GTDB taxonomy): domain Bacteria; phylum Pseudomonadota; class Gammaproteobacteria; order Burkholderiales; family Burkholderiaceae_F; genus JACCZX01. The sequence goes on along the minus strand of CAWEAZ010000049.1, from coordinate 19,715 downwards.
CAGGCAGAACCGAAAGCTGGCACGACAACACCAGCGCCGACGGCCGCTTCCGTGTCGCCCGCGACAATGCTTCCGGACAGGCCTTCGCTCGCGGTCCTGCCGTTCGATAGCCTCGGCGGCAGTTCGGAGAACAGTTACTTCGCCGATGGCATGACCGACGACATCATCACCGATCTTTCCAAGCTCTCCAGAATCCTGGTCATTGCGCGCAACTCCAGCTGGACCTACAAGGGCAAATCCGTGAAGGTGCAGCAGGTCGCCAAGGAGCTTGGCGTGCGCTACGTGTTGCAGGGAAGTGTCAGGCGCGAGGGTGACACCGTTCGCATCAATGCGCAGCTCGTCGACGCGCTCGGTGGCCAGCACCTCTGGGCGGAGCGCTACGATGGGTCGATGCGGGACATTTTCGCGCTGCAGGACAAAGTCATCAGGCAAATCGTCGCCGCGCTTGCGGTGAATCTCACTCATGACGAACGGACGAGGCTTGAACTTGCGGAGACCCGAAACCCCCAAGCCTACGACGCGGTGCTGCGGGGCTGGGCGCACTATCGGCAGGGCTCCGAGGATGAAACCAACAAGGCGATCGCGCTGTTCGAGCAGGCGATCGCGCTCGACCCTGAGTACGGGCGAGCACATGCCGCCGTGGCGGCGGCGTCCTGGCGGATCGTCCAATCCTACTGGGAGTCGACCACCCAGGGCGGATTCCAGCGCGCGTTCGACCGCATGCAAGCGGCCCTCGCCAAGGCGATGCGGCAACCCAATGCGCTGGCTCACGCCGTGTCGGCCGAGTTCCTCTCGAAGCAGGGGCGCTACGAGGAGGCTTTCACTGAGATTGGCCAGCGCCATGGCGCTTGCCCCGAACGATCCCGACAATTACCTCAGCAAGGCGCGCATCCTCAATGCGACGGGGCGGGCGGCGGAGGCCGAGGAGTCGGTGCGCTGGGCGATGCGGCTCGATCCCCTGTATTCGCCGGACTATCTGCGCATGCTCGCGATGTCGCTTTTCCACCAGCAACGTTACGAGGAAGCGGTCGGGACCCTCGAAAGACTCTTGGCACTGAAAACCGATGTCGCGGACGACTACGTCACACTGATTGCGAGCCTTGGACATCTTGGACGCAAGAGTGGCGTCCCCGAGGCTATCAAGACACACAATGAATTGAGCGCGGCGGCGGGCCTACAACAGCATTACCGTCCAGATGTCGGAGGCTGGTGGTGGTACGGCGACATTTTCAACTACGATCCGGCATACCGCGACCGGCTGATGGAGGGCCTGCGCAAGGCCGGTGTTCCGGAGGGCGCGGGAACCGATATACCCTTCGAGAAATATTTCGCCGGCTGCTGCGCAAGGACGGCGGCGGTTATTACGACGTTACTGGCGCCACCACGATCGATCACAAGCAAGCAAAGACGCTGCACGAGCGCGGCGTCAAATTTGTCGATGTGCGCGCTGCCAAGGACTTCGCCACGCGGCCATGTTCCACGCGCGTTCAACCTTGACGTCGCCACCGAATTGTCACGGGACACTCTGTCGCGCATCGTCGGCAAGGATGAGGAATTCGTCCTGTCCTGTCACGGCAAGTACTGCCCCGACTCGGCCTATGCCAGCGCCAAGGCCGTGACGTGGGGTTTCAAGCGCGTGTACTACTTTGCGAGCGGCTTCCCCGCGTGGAAAGAAGCCGGATACCCGGTCGAGGCGTCGCCAACGAAGTAGGAATTTCGGAACGCGTACCCGACGGTTGTCGGTGCTCGACGTCGGGCGTCCGCTTTCACAGTGTGGACGGACTGCTCAGGGTCGCGTTCTGCCGATAGCACTTCCGAAGGCGGGGCCCTCCGGAGTTTCCTCTTGGCGCTCCGTTCCACACAAAGGGCCATGATCGCTTCGTCGGCAAAACCGACCTTCAAGAAATACCGCTAACGGTGAATTGATTACACAGCCGATACCCGCGCCGGCCGCAACCAAACCCATGCGATCAGGCCGATCGTCAGCCCATAGGCCAGGTACGTATAAGAAACTTCAGGCCGCATGATCGCCGTATATCCCAGCAGTACCGCCAAGGCGAATCCATAGCGCTCGATCGTCGTTAACTCTCGCCTGAAGTATCCATAGAGGTAAATCGAGCTTGTTGCTTGCACGATCAGCACTTCCGCCACCGCCCAGACCATCTTCCACGAGATGTTCGGAAACGCCATGATTTCCGGATTGAATACAAATGCAAACGGGATGATGAAGGTCGTGGCGGCCAGCTTCATCGAATGCATCCCGGTTTCCCAGAAACCTGCACCCGATATTTTTGCCGCCGCGAGTACAGACTCGGCCACCGGCGGAGACAGCGTTGCGTACACGGCAAAATAGAACGCGAAGTAATGCGCCTGCAACGGAGCGATGCCAATCTGAATCATGAACGGGACCACGGCCAGCGCCGCAATCAGGTAAGCAACCGGCGTAGGCAACCCGATCCCGAGAACGATCGACAGAACCGCCGCACCGATCAGAAGGATGATCTGGCTGTCAGGCAAAACGCTGATCAGCCAGATGCCCAGCTTGCCCGACAGGTTCGTCGTCTGAAATGCCTGGCCCAGCGGCCCGATGGCAATCAACAAAAGAGACAGCAACGAAACCAGCAGCAACCCCTCTTGCAACGCCGTTCTCATCTCCTTCAGCTTCGGACGGTAGGGACCCTGGAATACTGAAAGGACCAAAGCGACCACGATGCCGGCGATGCCCGCCACGGACGGCGAGTAGTAATTCACCAGCAAGACGATGACGGTGACGAACGAAATCACGAACGCCGGAATCAGCCTCCAGACGATTCCCAGATTCGCGGCCTCTTGCAGTCTGGGCAGGTCGTAACGCATCGCGTACACAACCACACCGATGGTGACGCCGGTCATATAGAGAATGCCGGGCAAGACTGCGGCTTTGACGACTTCGATATACGCGATACCGAGGAAGCCCGCGATCAGGAACGCAGCCAAGCCAAGCACCGGGGGCATGATCTGGCCGGCCGTGGAGGCCGTCGCCTCGATGGCACCGGCCATCGCCCGACTGTAGCCACCGCGGATCATCAACGGAATCGTGAATCGCCCGCACAACACGACGTTCGAAACCGCCGTTCCCATCACGGCGGCGACCGCACCGCTGCCGATGATGGCAGGGGCAGCAGCGCCTCCCTTGATGCGCCCACCCACCAATCGTCCAGCTTCGACGATCATCGGCATCATGCCCAATCCAAACAACGTGGTTGCGTATATGACGAGGAAAAAAATGTCGTCTGACGCAGTCTGCGCAAACAGGAAGAACCCCTGTGTTACGCCAAGCCCGATGTAATTCATTACAAAGGAGGGCTCATACGCGGGATGCGAAAACAGAGGGTGCTCGATGTGCTGGCCGTAGAAAAAATAGGCGATCGCCAGCGCTACGATGGTTGTCAGCGTCGGACCCCAGTGAATCAGCGTCAGCAGCAAGACACCGACCGTAAAAACGCCGCCCATCGCCATGTCGAAGCTGTCGAAAAACGGCGATGTCCTCTCGAGACGATCGGCATTCATCCGAATGTAGGCAGCACCCACGATCGCGAGCACCGATCCGAGCAGCGACAGCGCTCCCCTGATCCACACGATCAACGGCACCTTGTTCGGAACCGCGGAAGCTTTTTGCGCGGATCCTTCCTCGCCGAGGATCAGAACGGCGGCACCTGCTTCCTCGTATCCCTCATCGCCGAATTTTTTCCCGAGACGCTCGCCGATAAACACCTTGAACGACGCGAAGCAGGAAATGATCATCACGAACAAGACAAACGTCGAGTAGTGCCGTGCCGAGCTCGACACCAGCCCGAACACCGCAATGCCGACATAGAGAATCATCAGCATCCCCACGAACAGCGTGAGGTTGTCGAAGATGCGATCGGCTTTTTTCCAGCGTTGCAGCGTGACTTGGTCCATTAGCGCGCCGAGAGCTGACGGTCCTGCGGGGATCACCAGAGACGTCAATAGAACGCGGCCCGGTGGTCGCCGGGCCGCTGATCTCAAGGAACGACTATTTTGGATAGGTCATCGCGGGATAGTTCTTGGTCTTGTCCCACCAACCCAGTTCAACGAACGCCTTCTTGGCGCCCGGATGAACGTTCTCATCCGACAGGCCCGCCAGCATCAACTCGGGCGACCAGATCTTCCACAGAACGTGCAGATCGCGCAGCTTCGGCGCCATTTTGGCGACGCTCATGACGATCTGGTAGGCAGCTTCGTCGGGGAAATCCTGATGCGCCGCCTTGTAACCACGAACCAGACCGACGGGTAGCGGCTCGGGCTGCTTAGGCAGAGTCCCCGCCGGAACCACCGTGTGAATGAACGTCGTGCCGTATTTCTTGTTGATGCGATCGATCATCTCCTTCTCGACGCCGAGATAGCGCAGCGGCTTGCCGGACGCCTCGAGCTGGCGCATCGGACCGCCGATCATCCATTCCTTCTGGTTGGGCTCCATACCGAACACAGTGACCGCGGCGTCGGTCGAGCCGTCGATCAGCTGCTGCGTCAGCGCGGCGGGAGTCAGGTGGCGGATGTCGCTGTTCTCAGGAGTGATCCCGTACTCGGCAAGAATGATGCGCGAGAACACGCCCCAGTCGCTCTGGCTGCGCAGACCCAGCGAAATGCGCTTGCCTTTGAGGTCGGAGATCTTCTTGATATTCGGATCGAACGTCACGAAGAACTTGCCTTGCGCCCACCAGGTCTCGCCGTAGAGCAGCTTGAACCGGATCGGCACGGCTTCGGGCAGAAACTCCTTTATTTCCGGCGTGCCGCCCCATTTCATCGCCAGCTGGATCAGCACATCTTCGGTGCTGAAGACGAAGCGCTTCCAGTTTCCTTCTTTGCCCATCTCCCGAATGTTGTACATGTAGCCGGGAGTTTCCTGCGGCAACAGAGTGACCGGCGATCCTTCCTTGATCATCTGCACCATCAGGATGGTGTCGCTCTCGGTCGGCCCGCACCCTGCCGGACAGAGCAGAAGCGGGACAGATATCTTGCTTTGGGCCGCAGCGGGCGGTGTGGTGAGCCCGATTGCCGATGCCAAGGCTGCACCCATCGCAGCAACATTAAGTAGACGCTTCAGCATTCCGACCTCCTCTCGTTGGGTTGCTTGTTTCGCTTTCATCTTGCTTCACTTCAGCGTGTCAGATAACCGCCGTCGACCACGATTGTCTCGCCAGTTACATAGTCGAGCACGTCTGACGCCAGCAGTGCAACGACGCGCGCGATATCGCCGGTGGAGGCGAAGCGGCCAAGCGGGATTGCCGCGAGCACGGTCTGGCGGCGCTCGGGAGTGAGCAGCGCGTTCGTCATGCCGGTCTCGGTCACTCCCGGAGCGATCGCGTTGACGTTGATGCCGAACGGCGCGAGTTCCCGCGCCAGGCCTTTGGTCAGCGCGACCACGCCCGCCTTGGTGGTGCCATAAAGGACGTTGCCAAAAGAGCCACCGCCCTTCATCGCCGATACGGACGCAATGTTGACGATCTTGCCGTAGCGCTGTTTGACCATCGATGCGAGCGCGGCTTTGCAGCAGTAATAGACACCGGACAGATTGACGCGGCACACTTCATCCCAGTCTGCGATCGAAGCGTCGAGCATCGGGCCGGTCTTCAAAATTCCCGCATTGTTGACGACGATATCGATGCGGCCGCGCTCGCGCACGATCCGCTCGACCGCTGCGGCTGCTTCAGGGGCGTTGCCGACATCGAACGTCAGCGGACAGCCTCGTTCACCGAGCTCTGCTGCGATCTTGTTGGCGGCATCCGCGTTGCTGTCCGCCGCGTACACGCTGCAACCGTGCTCGACGAGTGTGGCGGCAATGGATGCACCAATCCCGCCGCCGGCTCCGGTGACCAACGCAACCTTGCCGTCGAGCTTCAGATCCATCATTCAATGGAGACCGCAGCAAGTCCGAGAATCTGACGAGCCTCCGCAGCGGTGGCAGGGCCGGCGGTCGTAACGCTCGCACGCGTCGGCGATCTTGCCCACGAGCTCAGCGTTGCTCGCTGCAAGCCGGTCGGGCTCGATGCGCAGATTGTCTTCGAGACCGGTGCGGCAATGCCCGCCTGCTTCGAGGCACCACTGATTGACTTCCCACTGATGACGGCCGATGCCGGCGGCCACCCACGTCGCGTCGGGCAGCACGGCCGCAAGCTCTGAGCGCAGGAAATCGAAGATCGCGCGACGCGCCGGCATCGCGTTGGGCACCCCAAGCACGAACTGCACATGCGGGCGCTCTTTGACCAGGCCTTTTTTCACCAGGTTGGCGGCGTTGTACAACATCGCGAGATCGAACACCTCGATCTCCGGCTTGACACCGTTGTCGAGCATTGTTCGCGCGAGACCTTCGACAAAGTCAGGCGCGTTCTCATAAATGCCGTTCGGAAAGTTGACTGAGCCGGTCGCCAGCGACGCCATGTCGGGCTTCAGGTACAGCATCGCGCCACGCTTTGCTTGCTCCCGGCCACGGCCGCCGGTGGAGAACTGCACGATCATGCCGGGGCAATGCTTGCGCACGCCTTCCTGCACGCGACCGTACAGTTCGGGATCGGAGCCCGGTGATTCATCCGGATTGCGAACATGGATGTGAACGAGCGCGGCGCCGGCCTCGAATGCCTGGTGCGTCGACTCGATCTGTTGGTCGGGCGTTACCGGCACGGCCGGGTTGTCCTTCTTGCGCGGCACTGCGCCAGTGATCGCGACAGTGATGATGACCGGCTGCGTCATACTGCCATTCCTCTTTGCTCGTGCGAACTTCGCATTATTGCCCTACGTTCCTCCCGCGTGCAAAGATGTAAAGCCGTCGGCCATCAAACTGCTGGCGCGTACGTACTGCGGAGATTCGGTTTGGCTCACGAGCACCTGACCTACGACGACCTGCTGCGCATTGTCGAACTGATCAACTCCACGGAACATTTCTCCGAGTTCCGCTTGAAGGTTGGCGAGATCGAACTCGAACTGCGCCGGCGCCGTGCAGCCGGCGTATCAGTGCGAGCTGCGCCACCGGGCGCGGCCAGCGGGATCGAATCGATGCCGGCTGCGGATCAGACTACGCGCGCCGAGGCGCGCATGACGTGGCCGGAAGATTCGATCGTCATCCGGTCACCGATGGTGGGAACGTTTTATCGTTCACCGGCGCCCGGCGCACCGCCCTTCGTCGAGGTGGGCCAGGCGGTCGAGCCGGACACGACCGTATGCATCATCGAAGTGATGAAGTTGATGAATTCGATCGCGGCTGGTGCGCAAGGAACGGTCGTGCAGGTTTTGGTCGAAGATGCGGCGCTCGTAGAAGCCGCGCAGCCGCTGATCGTTTTAAGTCCGCGCTCTGTCGACACAAGCTATTGAGGACCGCATGAATCCCTCCAGCCCGGCTAGCGCTAAGCGCTTCGACTTCATCGATGTCACTTTGCGCGACGCGCATCAGTGTCTGTGGTCGACGCGCATGACGACCGCGATGATGACGCCGATCCTCGGTGCGATCGACCGCGCGGGCTATGCCTACATCAACATCCTGGGCGGAGCGGTGTTCGATGTGTGTGTGCGGTATCTGCAGGAAAATCCATGGGATCGCATCGGGCTGCTGTGCGAGCACCTTGCGACGCCGTGCGACGCGCTGACGCGCGCGCAGAGTCTTTATACCTTCGAGCTTTTCCCCGATGACATCGTTGCCCTTAACTCGCATGCGCTCGCCCGGCGCGGCATCGAGGTGCTGACGGTTTACGACGCGCTGAACGACAACCGCAACATCGAGTCGTCAGTGCGCTCGGGGCACCAGGCGGGGATGAAGGTCAACGCGATGATGACCTACACGCTCTCGCCCGTGCATACCGATGCCTATTACGTCGAACGCACGCGCGAGCTGGTAGCGCTCGCGGTCGACTTCATTTCGATCAAGGATCCCACTGGGTTGCTGACGCCCGAGCGTGGCCGCACGCTTTTTCCGGCAGTGGTGCAGGCCGCTGGCGGATATTCCGATGCAGATGCATTCGCATTGTCAATCGGGTCTGTCGCCCGAGGTCTACGAGATTGCGATCAAAAGCGGCTTCCGCTTTGGCTACACGGCTACCGAGCCGCTAGCAAACGGCGCATCGCTGCCGGCCACCGAAGACATCGTCGCGCGGGCGCGTCGGCTCGGGTACGCTACGTCGATGAACGACGATGCGCTGGCGGAAGTCGCGAGCTACTTCCACTGGGTCAGTGAACGGGAGAACAAGCCGCGCGGGCAGATCGCCACTTACAGCGCCGAGCTGTACGAGCATCAGATTCCCGGCGGGATGATTTCGAACCTGCGCTCGCAGCTCGACACGATGAAGCTCGGGCACCGGCTGCCCGAAATCCTTGAGGAAGCGGCGCGCGTGCGGCACGATCTCGGCTATCCGATCGTCGTCAGCCCGTTCGCGCAGTACATCGTCACGCAGGCGACGCTCAACGTCGTGCAGGGCGAGCGCTACAAGACGATTCCCGACGAGATACGAAAGTACGCAAGGGGCTATTACGGGCGCCTGGCGGCGCAGCCGTCGGCTGAATTCCTCGAGCGCGCGAACATTGGTCCCGCCGAATACGTGACTGAGGCGCCGGCGACCCATCTCGAGCCCGCAATTCCACGTTTGCGCGCCGAGCTTGGGCCTGCAGCGAGCGACGAAGAGATACTGCTGGCGGCTTTCTACGATCGCAAGCTGATCGAGCCGTTGCGCAATCCTGCGCCCGAATGCCGCTTTCGCACCACGCCGCTAACCGAGCTGGTCGGCTTTCTCTCGAACCGATCGGACATCGAATTTGCGCGCGTTCGATTCGCAGGCACCGACATGACGATCTCGGCCTAGCACCCAGCGTGCGGTTAATTCTCTATTGCCGAACGGCATCAGCGTGGATTTCGTCACGCTGACAGCGGCTGTAGTCATTGTCGCTATCGCCGGTGTGGTGCGCGGTATTACCGGCTTTGGCGGTGCGATGGTGGCGACGCCGCCGCTAGCGCTGCTGCTCGGCCCGCACCTTGCAGTTCCCGTCGTGCTGCTGCTTGAGTCGGTGGTGGCCGCGCCGATGCTGGTGCAAACGCGACACCGCGTGCAGTGGCGCGTCATTGGCCCGATCGTCTTGGCAGCGTGCGCGACGGTCGTATTCGGCGTGATGGTATTGGCCAAAACCGAACCGCAACTGATCCGCCGCGCGATCGCCGTGACTGTCATCGTCTTTGCGATCATCCTTCTGCGCGGTTGGCGCTACACCGGTCAACCGCGGCTTGTGACGTCAGTAGGTCTGGGGGCGATCGCCGGCGCGATGGTCGGCGCTACCAGCATCGGCGGGCCGCCGGTGATCTTGTATCTTCTTTCCGGTCCTGCTCCTGTCGAGACCACTCGCGCGAATCTGACGCTGTACGTAACGGTGACGTCGCTGGTTGGTATCGTGATCCTTTGGTATTACGGGCTCTTCAATGCTCGTGCCGGCTGGACCTCGTTATGGCTTGCGCCTGCGTACTACCTGGGACTTCTTTGCGGGCAGCGCCTGTTTTCGCGCTTTAGCGATACGCGCTTTCGTCAGTTCACGTTGCTGTTGCTGATCGTAGTTTCGACTGGCATTCTGCTCGCCTAGTTGCTAAGGACGAAACGATGGACGCTGATCACTATCCGATCTCGCAGCTTGTGGCTGACGTCAAGCGAGTGTGTGCGCAGTTCGACGACGAACGACAGATTCTCAGCCACGTTCGCCCGCTTGCGCGCCGTGCCGCTTTGTCAAAGGCAAGCTGGCTTGAGCCTCGCATGTACAGCGCCGATGCGGAGCAGGGCTTTGGCGTCCACTTAATCCACGAGGAACCGGATCACACGGTGGCTGTCCTGGCGCTGAGTTGGCTGCCCCACCGCGGAGCACCGCCTCACGATCATGGCACTTGGGCTGTCGTTGCGGGAGTCGATGGGCCGGAGAAGAACGAGTTTTTTGAGCGCGCGGACGACCGGGCTCGCGCCGGTCATGCTGATCTCAAGAAAGTCGGCGAGAAAGTGTGCGGTGTAGGCGATGTCCTGGCTCTGCCGCAGGGCATGATCCACAGCGTCTGGAACGAGACGGATGCGGTTTCTCTTTCACTTCACATCTATGGCAAACACATCAACTACACGGGGCGCTCGCAATTCGATCTGGAAAAGCGAACTGAAATGCCGTTCATCGTGAAGATGCAGAGCTGACTATGTTTGGTTGGCATATTGAGCTTCATCCTTGACGCTTCAGAACAGCGCGACTACTGTGCATTGCAAACGTGTGTCGGCAACTGATCGACACCCATAACGGGAGAACCTCAATGGCAAGGATTCGATGGAGTTTCGTCGGCGCAGCCGTATTGGCCGCAGCCGTAGCGCTTGCACCTGCAGTAGCGCTGGCCCAAGCCAAGCCGTGAAGATCCGCATTCAGTCGGTGATCCCGGTCTCGGCCGACGAAGTCACGATGCTCAAAGAGTTCACCGTCGACGTGGCGGCACTTACCAGTAACACGGTTACGTTTGAGATACTGCCTGCCGGTGCGGTGGTGGCAGTGAACGACACGCTCGATGCGGTTGACAAGGGATTGATCGAAGCCGGTTTTGCGTGGACGCACTACTGGTCGGGCAAGCACCCTGCGGCGGCGTTGTTTGGTTCTCCGGCTGCGGGCTCCGGTGTGGGCATGGACAACTTCGCGTGGGTCTCGTGGTTTCTGTACGGCGGCGGTCAGCAGTTGTACGACCAGCTGTGGAAGGAGATGAAGGTCAACGTTAAGGGCTTCATCCTGCAGCCGGTTGGTCCGGAGGCGCTCGGCTGGTTCAAGAACCCGATCAACATCATGGCGGACTTTCGCAAGCTGCGCTTTCGCACGCCGCCCGGAATCCCCGGCCAGATCTACAACGATATCGGTGTCGCTTCGGTGGCGATGGGCGGTGGCGACATCCTGCCCGGCCTTGAGAAGGGCGTGATCGATGCGGCTGAATGGTGCTGCCCGAAACCCGACATGACGTTCGGGTTTCACAAGGTGCTGAAGCACTACTACCTCGAAGGCTTGCACCAGGTCGTGGTGAACGCCGACCTTTACATCAACGGCGACGTCTGGCGCAAGCTCACGCCGCTGCAGCAGAAGGCGATCGAGGTTTCTGCCAACGCTTCGCTGATGAAGACGGTGGCTTACCGGATCCACGAGAACGGCATAGCGCTGAAGGAGCTCACCGAGAAGCACGGCGTGATCCTGCACGACACGCCGCCCGAGTACTTCAAGGAGTACGGCGCGGCGGCGATGAAGAACTTCGAGAAGAACGCAGCGGCGAATCCGTTCTTCAAGAAGGTCTGGGACAGCCAGAGAAACTGGGCCGACACTGCCATTCCGTTCTGGGCGCGCGCGCAGAAGGCGAATGCGGCGATGGGCGGCGCCTATGCGGCCGAGCTGGCGAAGAAGAAGCCGGCAGCAGCGGCAGCACCAGCGGCGGCACCAGCAGCACCTGCGAAGAAGTAACGATCGGCGATCGATGGGCCGCGAGGTCGCACTCGCGGTCCATTTTTATTGCCTCGAACAACGTCAGGCGCTTCGAGAGACTAGAGGACGATGCAGGAAGAACACCATCTGACCGACGAGATGATCGCCGGGCGGCGGCCGGATTCGCACGGCCATCTGCCCGAGGACATGCCGCGCTGGATGTCGCACACGATCGTCGCGATCGACACGCTGAGCCTGTGGGTCGGACGCGCGGTGAGCTGGCTTACGCTGCCGCTGATGTTCGCGATGGCCTACGAGGTCTTCGCGCGCTACTTTTTTACCGCCCCGACCGTGTGGGCGTACGACATCAGCCGCATGATGTACGGCGCGATGTTCGTGCTCGGCGCGGCCTATGCGCTGTCCAAGGGCGTGCACATCCGCTCTGACTTCTCTATCGCAGTGGTCGGTTCAAACGCAGGGCCGCATCGACACGGCGCTGTATCTGTTCTGCTATTTCCCGGCGATGATCATCTTCATGTGGGTCGCGTCGCAGTGGGCCTGGACTTCGGTCGTGCGCGGCGAGCGCGGCACCGACACCGCGTGGATGCCGCTGCTCGGGCCGGTCAAGAGTGCGCTGCCGATCGGCATCGTGTTCCTGATCGTGCAGGGTATCTCCGAGCTGCTGAAGAGTCGGCATGCCGCGCGCAAGGGCCGGTGGCCGATATGAGCCCAGAAATGATCGGCTTCATGCATGATCGCGGCGATGCTCGCCGGTATCTTCGTCGGCTTCCCGATCTCGTTCACGCTGATCTTCCTCGGGCTCTGTCGTTCGGCTACTGGGGATTCGGCGAGCTCGTCTTCTATCTGATGACGTTGCAGTTCAACGCAACGATGATGGAGCAGACGCTCGCCGCGGTGCCGCTGTTCGTCTTCATGGGCATCATGATGGAGCAGGCGAACCTGATGGAGCGCCTGTTCGACGCGGTGCAGAAGATGCTGTCGCGTGTGACGCGGCTCGCTCTATCTGGCAGTGATGTTCGTCGCGACGATCTTCGCCGCCGCCACCGGCATCGTCGGCGCTTCGGTGACGATTCTCGGCATCATGGCCGGCAAGTCGATGATTCGCTCAGGCTACGACGTGAAGCTGTCCTCGGGCCTGATCGCCGCGGGCGGCACGCTCGGCATCCTGATTCCGCCGTCGATCATGCTGGTGGTGATGGGGCCGGTGCTCGAGGTACCGGTGACGACGCTGTTCGCTGCGGCGATCGTGCCCGGACTGCTGCTGGCGCTTGATGTTCACCGGTTACGCGATGGTCCGCTGCCTGATCAATCCGCGCTCGGGCCGCCGCTTCCGTAAGGAACTGCAGCCAACCAGCATGCGCGAGGTGTGGATCGCAGTTCTCTGCAGGGCTTGGTGCCACCCGCCGCGCTGGTGCTCGCGGCGCTCGGCAGCATCGTGTTCGGGCTCGCGACACCGACCGAAGGCGCGGCGTGCGGCGCGCTCGGCGCGCTGCTGCTCACCGCCGCCTACCGGCGGCTCACCTGGCGCAATCTGAAGGACGCGCTGGTCAAGACGCTCGAGATCACGGTACTGATCCTGTTCCTTGTGGCGGCATCGAACTTCTTCGGCGCAGTGTTCGCGCGGCTGGGCACGCCGACGATGATCACCGAGGTGCTGCTCGGCTGGATCTGAACCCGTACGTGATGCTCTTCATCATCATGGGGCTCATCTTCCTGCTGGGATGGCCGCTCGAATGGGTGCCGATCGTGCTGATCGTGGTCCCGTTCCTGTTGCCACTGGTGCGCGACGCCGGCTTCGACCTCGCCTGGTTCGGCATCCTTGTCGCCGTTAACCTGCAGACCGCATGGCTGTCGCCGCCGGTGGCGATGTCGGCCTATTTCCTGAAGGGCGTCGTGCCGCAGTGGGAACTCGGAGACATCTACAAGGGCATGCTGCAGTTCATGGGGCTGCAGCTTTTGGGACTGGTGCTGATCATCTGCGTTCCCGCAGATCGCGCTGTGGCTGCCGAAGTACCTCTACGGGAAGTGACGAGTATGGCGATCGAGTATCTGAAGAAGGCCGCCAAGACGCCCGCAACGCGAGTCGGGCGAGGCGCGCAAAGTTGTCGACGAGATGCTGGCCACGATCGCGCGCGATGGCGAAGCAGCCGTGCGCGAGTACGCGAAGAAGCTCGACGGCTGGAGCGGCGACATCGTCGTCAGCGCGGACGAGATCGAGCGGCGAACACACGATATCGACGCCAGCGTCAAGCGCGACATCGACTTCGCGACTGCACAAGTGCGTCAGCTTCGCGCAAGCGCAGCGCGACTCGATGCACGAGTTCTCGTGCGAGGTGCAGCCCGGACTGATTGCCGGCCAACGCCTGATCCCGGTCAATGTCGCCGGTTGCTACGTGCCGACCGGACGCTACGCGCACATTGCGTCCGCGTATATGACGATTGCCACCGCCAAAGCCGCCGGTGTATCCACGGTGATCGCGTGCTCGACACCGTACAAGGGCGAGGGCGTTCATCCGCACGTGCTGTACGCGATGAAGGTGGCGGGCGCGGACGTTGTCATGACACTGGGCGGTGTGCAGGCGATCGCAACACTCGCGTACGGGCTATTCACCGGCAAGCCCGCCGACATCGTCGTCGGCCCCGGCAACAAATACGTGGCCGAGGCCAAGCGGGCGCTTTTCGGGCAAGTCGGCATCGACGTTCTTGCCGGCCCGACGGAGGTGGCGATCATCGCTGACGAATCGGCCGACTGCCGCACTCGTCGCCAGCGATCTCGTCGGGCAAGCCGAGCATGGACACGAGTCGCCGGCGTGGCTTTTTACGACTTCGCGCGCATTGGCCAACGATGTCATGCAGCGCGTGCCTGGTTTGATCGATGCACTGCCCGCGACTGCACGAGACGCCGCCGGCTGCGCGTGGCGCGACTATGGCGAAGTCGTGCTGTGCGGCAGTCGCGAAGAAGTGGCAGAAGTCTCCGATCGTTACGCCGCCGAGCACCTCGAGGTGCACGCAAAGGACCTCGATTGGTGGCTTGCGAACTTGACCTGCTACGGCTCTCTTTTTCTCGGAGAAGAAACCACGGTCGCATTTGGCGACAAGGCTTCAGGGCCCGAATCACGTACTGCCCACGCGTGGCGCAGCGCGGTACTCGGGCGGACTGTCGGTGCATAAGTTCATCAAGACCGTGACGTGGCAGCGCATGACGCGTGCGGCGAATCACGCGATCGCACCGGCCACCGCGCGTATCTCACGGCTGGAAGGAATGGAAGCGCACGCGCGCACTGCCGACGACCGGCTTGCAAAATATTTTCCCGGCGAGCGCTTCGAGCTCGGCGCGCGCATCGAGTCGTGACAGCGCCTGCGCGCTTCGACCTGGGCGGCCTCGTCGCCCTGGTGACCGGCGCAAGCTCGGGCATCGGACGCGAGATTGCAGGCGCGCTGGCCGAGGCGGGCGCCGCGGTCGTGCTGGTCGCCCGAAGAGCGCAGCAGCTCGCAGCCGCGCAGCGGGAGGTCGAAGCCGTAGGCGGACGCGCGGCGACTCTCACCGCTGACCTTGCGAATGGCGCAGCGCTACTCGCAACTGCCGAGCGTGCTTCATCGTTCTTCGGTGCTCCCGATATCGTCGTCAATGCAGCGGGCATCAACATCCGCAAGCCGATGCTCGAAGTGACTCGGGCCGACTGGGACGCCATCTTGGCGATCAATCTCACGGCGCCATTCTTTCTGGCGCAGGCGTTGGCGCCGGCAATGATTGCGAAGGGGTGGGGACGCATCATCAACATCGCTTCGCTGCAGTCAGTGCGCGCGTTCCCGATGGGTGCGCCCTACGGCGCCTCGAAGGGCGGGATCGCACAGCTGACGCGCGCGCAGGCGGAAGCCTGGTCACGGCACGGCGTGAACACGAACGCGATAGCGCCCGGGTTCTTTGCAACCGAACTGACCGCGCCTGTTGTAAGCGACGCGGTGCGCTGGCAGAAGATGGCCGACAGCACGTTTTCGGGCCGCAATGGCGAGCTCGGCGATTTACGCGGCACCGCGGTGTTTCTCGCAAGCCGCGCCTCGGATTACGTCACCGGCCAAACGATCTTCGTTGACGGCGGGTTCTCGGCAGGTTGAGCGGCGAGTTTGATGGCTGATCCGCAATACGACTACATCGTCGTCGGCGCAGGCTCGGCCGGCTGCGTGCTCGCAGCGCGGCTCTCGGAAGATCCGGCAACGCGCGTACTGCTGCTCGAAGCAGGCCCGCCAGACCGCTCGATCTGGATTCATCTGCCGATTGGCTATGGCAAGACGATGTGGGATAGCCGCTACAACTGGTGCTTTCACACCGATCCCGAGCCGACGATGAACGGCCGCCGTATTTACTGGCCGCGCGGCAAGACGCTGGGCGGCTCGAGCGCGATCAACGGTCTCATCTACATACGCGGGCAGCGCGAGGACTACGACCGCTGGCGTGCGCTGGGAAACATCGGCTGGGGCTACGACGACGTGCTGCCGTACTTTATCCGCAGCGAAGGCAACGAACGCGGTGCTGGACCGTTTCACGGTGGCGACGGCCCATTGTGCGTATCGAACATTGCACAACGGCATGTCGCTGATTGATGCATTTATCGACGGCGCGGCGTCGCTTGGCGTTCCGCGCAACGATGATTTCAATGGGGCGACGCAGGAAGGAGCGGGCTACTTTCAGCTGACGACTCGAAAGGGCTGGCGCAGTAGTGCGGCGACCGCCTATCTGAATCCGGCGCGCCGCCGACCTAACCTTCGCATCGAAACCGGCGCGTACGCGACGAAACTATTGCTCGAGGGCCGGCGCGCCACCGGCGTCAGCTACCGACAAAACGGTCGCGATCTCGAAGCACGTTGCACGCGCGAGGTTCTGCTGGCCGCGGGCGCGATTCAGTCGCCGCAGCTGCTGCAGCTATCGGGAATTGGCCCGCCAGCGTTGCTTGCGCAGCACGGCATTGCCGTTGTGCACGATCTGCCGGGGGTCGGTGAAAACCTGCAGGACCATCTGCAGATTCGACTGATCTATGAATGCACACGGCCGATCACCACCAACGATGAACTGCGTTCGCTCGCCGGGCGCATCAAGATCGGCCTGCAGTGGCTGTTCGCTCGGCGCGGACCCTTGGCGGTCGGCATCAATCAGGGCGGTTGCTTCATGCGCGCGCTGCCGTCCGAGTCAGCAACGCCGGACATCCAGTTTCATGTCGCCACGCTGTCGGCCGATATGGCGGGCGGTGCCGTGCATCCGTTCTCAGGATTCACGCTATCGATTTGCCCGCTGCGGCCGGCGTCACGCGGACGCGTTGCGATCCGATCGCGCGACCCAATGCAACCGCCGTCGATGCAGCCCCGCTATCTGACCGAAGAACTCGATCGCCGGACAACGGTGGCCGGTATGCGCGCGGCGCGCGCAATCGCGCAATCCGGACCGATGCGGCCATTCGTGCGACGCGAAGTCAAACCCGGTCCGGAAGCCATTAGCGACGACGCACTGTTGGAGTTTGCGCGCAACAATGGCGCGACGATCTTTCACCCATCGGGCACATGCAAGATGGGCAACGATCCGCTGGCGGTCGTCGACGCGCGGCTGCGAGTGCAAGGGATCGGTGGTCTGCGAGTGGTTGACTGCTCGATCATGCCGGTGCTGATCAGCGGCAACACCAATGCGCCGGTGATGATGATTGCCGAGAAGGCGGTCGACATGATCCGCGAGGATGCGCAGCGCCCGCCGAGCTGAGTTCATCGGACCAAACCCTAACCAAGCATCGATGCCCACTTCTCGCCCACCATTCACGATCTACCCGGCGCGTCGCATCCTGACGATGGACCGCACGCAGCCGGAGCGGTGCAGTTGCGGTGCTCGATGGACGCATTCTTGGCGTGGGCGATACAGCAACATTGGCAACGTGGGGAACCCACCGCGTCGATGATCGTTACGCAGATCGGGTCCTGATGCCCGGTCTCATCGAAGGTCACAGTCATCTGCTCGAGGGTGGCATCTGGGACTATCCGTACGTTGGCTTTTACCAGCGCCGATCACCCGATGGGTCGATGTGGCCCGCACTACGCAGCATCGATGCGGTGGTCGAGCGATTGCAGAAGGCGACGCCGACCTGCGCGATCCCGAAGCGCCGCTGGTCGCATGGGGATTCGACCCGATTCTGTTTCGCGGGCCCGCGCATGGTGGCGGCTGATCTCGATCGAGTTTCAAAGCAGCGACCGATCGCAGTCATTCACTCGAATTTTCATGTTTTGAATGCTAATTCGGCGATGCTGAAGCAGGTGGGCATCACACGCGACACCGACGTCGATGGAATCGTGCGTGATGATCGCGGCGAGCCCACCGGAGAGCTCGCCGAAATGGCGGCGATGTTCCCGGTGTTCCAGCGCATCGGTGATCCATTTCGGGCCGGCCGCACGGAGCGCGCAGTTTGGAACTTCGCGCGCCTCGCACAGGCCGTGGGCGTGACCACGGCGGCAGATCTGACCAACGATCTGTCCGATGAAAGCGTTGCAAGCCTGCAGTCGGCAACTGTGCGCGAAGACTTTCCGCTGCGCATCGTGGCTGCGTTCTTTGGCCTCGGTATCGATCCGCGCTCGGGCATCGAACAGGTGCGCGACCGGCAGAGGCTCAATGATGCGAAGCTGCGCTTCGGTCCGGTCAAATTGATGACCGACGGATCGATTCAGGCGTTCACGGCGCGACTCAAATGGCCAGGCTATTACAACGGACACCCAAACGGAATCTGGAATATCGCACCAGCGCAGCTGCATGACGTCGTGGCCGCGTATCACGAAGCTGGACTGCAGCTTCACATCCACGTGAACGGCGACGAAGCATCCGAGGTCGCTATTGCTGCGTTCGGTGCAGCAATAGCGCGCAAGCCTCGGCCTGATCACCGCCACACGCTGCAGCATCTGCAGATGGCAGACGAAGCGCAGTTCCGCCGCATTCGCGCATTGGACCTGTGCGTGAATCTCTTTGCCAATCACATCTTTCACTGGGGCGACATCCATCACGATGTGACGATGGGTCCCGAGCGCGCGCATCGCATGGATGCAGCTGGAAGTGCCCTCGCGCACGGTATTCCGTTCAGTGTTCATTCCGACGCGCCGATCACCCCGATGGCGCCGCTCTTTTCCGCGTGGTGCGCAGTCAACCGCATCACCGCTTCCGGCCGTGTGCTGGGCCCGAATCAGCGGATCAGCGTTGCCGATGCGCTGCGCGCCGTCACGCTCGGATCGGCGTACACGCTGCACATCGACGACGAAGTGGGCAGTATCGAAGTCGGCAAGCGCGCGGACTTTGCCGTTCTCGCTGACGATCCGTTGCAGGTGCCGCCGGAAGCATTGAAGGATGTTCGGGTTGTAGGCACGATGGTGGGCGGTGTGCCTTTCGAACCGCCGGCAGGAACGTAACGGCTCCGAGGCATGTCTCGCCCAAGCGCTGTGCCGTTGACCGTCATCGGCGGCTTTCTCGGCGCCGGCAAGACCACTTTGCTGAATGCGTTGCTGGCGCAGGCCGAAGGCCGTCGCATTGCGGTGCTGGTCAACGACTTTGGTGATCTGCAGATCGATGCGGCGCTGATCGCACAGCGCAGCGCTACCACTATCGGCCTGCGCAACGGCTGTGTGTGCTGCTCCCTTGCGGGCGGCCTCGTCAACGCGTTGTCGGAAGCGCTCGCGCTGGATCCGCGCCCGGATCATGTGGTCGTCGAAGCCAGCGGTGTCAGCGATCCGCGGCGCATCGCACAGGTCGCGCGCGTCGGCGCAGGTTTTTCCCCGGAAGCAACGCTGGTGGTGGTCGCTGCGGATCAGATCGAAACGCTTGCGCGAGATCGCTATGTCGGCGACACCGTGATCGCGCAGCTCGCGGCGGCGGACCTTCTGATACTGAACAAGGTCGATCTAGTCGACGAGGCGCGCAAGCAGCAGGTGATCGAATGGCTGAAGACGCATGCGCCGCGGGCGACGCTGATCGAAGCACAACACACCGATGTACCCATCGAAATCATGCTCGGCCCGATGCCGTGGTCAAAGCGGCCCTCGTTTGAAGGAGTGAAAGAAAGCGACCACAGTGATCGCTTTGTTGCCCGGGTCTTCCATTGCGCGACACCGATCAACGAGAAGAAGCTCCATGAAGTGCTTGACCATCTTCCGCGTGGCGTTCTTCGTCTGAAGGGTTTCGTGCGTCTGGATTCGAACCCTGAGCGCTTGCGCCTTGTGCAGGGCGTCGG
>CAWEAZ010000048.1:0-14779 GCA_963807155.1 uncultured beta proteobacterium | reverse complement strand
TGCCCCTGGTGCTACATCGGTAAGCGCCGGCTCGAGGCCGCGCTTGCGCGGCGCGCGAGTGATGATGCGCAGCCGGTTCAAGTGCGCTGGCTTGCGTTTCAGCTGAACCCTGACATCCCCACCGACGGCGTCGATCGTCGCAGCTATCTCGAACAAAAATTCGGCGGGCCCGAGCGCGCGAAACAGATTTACGCGCGGGTCAAAGCGGCTGGCGACGAGGTCGGAATCGCATTCGACTTCGAGCGCATTGCGCGCCAGCCAAACACGGTCAATGCACATCGATTGATCGCGTGGGCACAAGACCTCGATTTGAAAGCGTCCGACGCATTGATCGAGCGGTTGTTCCGCGCGTATTTTGTTGAAGGTATCGATATCGGAGACATCGACGCCCTTGCGCGGCTCGCAGGTGAAGCGGGTTTTGACGGGACCGCCGCGCGAGCATGGCTCGCTTCGGACGCCGGACGCAAGGCGATCGCGGCTGAAGAACAGCGCGCACGCGCGCTCGGCGTCACCGGCGTGCCTTTCTTTGTGTTCAATCAGCGGCTGGCGGTATCCGGTGCGCAGCCGCCCGAGGTGTTGCTGGAGGCGATGCAGCAAGCCGTGACGGCCGAGCTTGAAAGCGGTGCCGCCTAAGGAACCCACCAGTATCTGATGACGTGAAAGAAAATCGGCGCGGCGAATATCACCGAATCGAGCCGGTCGAGCATGCCGCCGTGGCCTTCGATCATCGTGCCCCAGTCCTTGACGCCGCGATCGCGCTTGATCGCTGACATCACCAGGCCGCCGAAAAAACCCATCACGCAGATCGTGAATGCGATAAGTGCTGCTTGCCACGGATTAAACGGCGTGATCCAGTACAGCGCTGCGCCGAGCGCCGTGGCGCTCAGCACACCACCGATCAGACCTTCCCACGTTTTCGACGGCGAAAGTTCGGGCGCGACCTTGCGCTTGCCCATCAGCTTGCCCCAGATGTATTGCAGGACGTCGCTTCCCTGTACGACCAGAACCAGAAACGCGATCAGCAGCAGATGACGTCCCTCGTAGCCCGGAATGTTCAGCGTCAGTAGCGCCGGCACGTGGCTGATGCAGTAAACACAGATCATCAACCCCCATTGCACCTTCGCCGTACGCTCGAGGAAGCGCTTCGTGTCTGCGGCCAGCGCGGACAGTATCGGCAGTACCAGGAACGCATAAACCGGAATGAAAATCGAATACAGCCCGTACCACTCGATCCATATCAGGAAATACTGCACCGGTAGCGCAATGAAGAACGCAGCCACCATCGCGTTGTGGTCGGACCGTCGCGTGTAGGCGAGGCTGAGAAATTCGCGCAGCGCATAGAACGAAATCAAAAAGAACAGCACATGAACGCCGCGCTTGCCGAAAATGAAGGCGATCCCGATTGCGATCACCATCACCCACCAGGCGTTGATGCGGCTGACCAGGTTGTCGATGACCGAGTGGGGTTGTCCATCTGCGACACGCCACTTCAGGATGCCCGCGACGGTCGATGCGACAACGAGCACGCCACCGATGCCGCCAAACAGCAACATCGTGTCGCTCATATGAAGTGCCGATGGCTGCATGGCTTAGTTTTCGCGGTCGTATTCGGGACGTAGAGCGAGCAGCGCAGCGCGGGCCTCGGCCAGAAAGGCTTGCTTTGCGTCGGGCTCGCCTGCGCTCGGCGTCTCAAGCGCAGCGCCGAAAGTTACCGAGCACGCGAGCGGCAGTGGCACGATCGCACCTTTCGGCAGCACGCGGTGAACGTTGTTGATCCAAACCGGTACGAGCCGTGCGTGCGGACAGCGGCGCGACAGGTGAAATAGTCCGCTCTTGAACGGAAGCAATGGTTCATCGGACTCGTTACGTGTTCCTTCGGGAAAGAGGATCAGCGAATCGCCCGCATCGAGCGCGGCGGCCATCTGTTCGATTGGGTCGCTGCGGTCGGCTGCGCCGGTACGGTCGACTAACACCGCGCGAAATACTTCGCAGCCGATGAAGCGGCGCGTTGGCGACGCAAGCCAGTAGTCGGCCGCTGCCACCGGCCGGGTCAGCGAGCGCAGGTCAGCCGGCAACGACGTCCAAAGCAGCACGAAGTCGCCATGACTGCGGTGGTTCGCGAAATACACGGTCGGCGTAGCTAGCGGTGCGCCGACGAGCCAGATAGCGCGCACCCCGGTCAACGTGCGCGCCAGAGTGATGATCGAGATGGAGGCGAGCTGCGTCAACATTCGTTATTGATTGTCAACGCCTTGCAGTTTCAACTTCACGCAGCGCGCCGGACACTCGATTGACCAGGGTCCAAACCAGCAATACCGCCAGCAGCGGCATCAGCCACTTTGCCCACTCCGGCAGCGGCAAAGCGAGCGCGATCCACAGGCCGAGCGCTCCGAACACAAAGGCGCGGTCGCTCTTGCCGAGCGGGCCGTCGTAGCGGCGCGACGCGCCCACTGTGGGTCCCAATGCGCCGGCGAACTCACTCAGGCCAGCGAGCGTGATCACGACCGCCACCCAGAATGGTTCGAACGGCGCGACGATGGCGAAGGGTAAGTACAGCGCGGCGTCTGCAATCACGTCGGTCAGTTCGTTCAGGAACGCTCCAAGCTTGGACTGCTGTCCAAACTCGCGCGCCAACATGCCGTCGACGGCATTCAGAGCCATTCGAAACAGCATCCACGCCGGAATCAGCGCAAACGCGATCGCGTTCGGTCGAGCGAAGTACAGCCACAAGCCGATCCCGACCGAGACCGCACAAGCGAATATCGTGACCTGGTTCGCAGTAATGCCTCGTGAATACATGCGGGCGACGGTGGGTCGCAATAGCGTCTGAAAGCGCGACTTCAGTTTGTAAATCGACAAAGGTCCCCCGGTTCTGAAAAGACTCCGGCCCGCGACTGCAGTCTAGGCTGCCGCCTCGCGTCACGTTGCAGAAGACTCGCTAAGCTCCGCCGCAGCACGCCGCGATACCGGCGGCGAACCTAATGTGAAGAGCGAGCCCAGTCTCACCTCCGAAAGTCCGCCGCCGCGCGTTCCGATACTTGACATCGGTGCCGGCGATCCTGAGGCGCCCGCCAATTCGATCGCGAACATTCTCGCTGATCTGATCGAAACCGAGACGTGGCGCAACGCCGCCACCGTGTTGCTGGGGGCGTTGTTGATCGGTCTCGGTTACTGGGCGTATCACGGGCATACGCGACTCACTTGCGGAGACACGCACCGTCAGCCTCGAGGCTTTGCTGGGAACGGTAGTCAAGGGACTCGATGTTTGGGTCGGCGAGCATGTGACCGAGGCTGCGCGAGTTGCCAAGGATGCCGACGTCATCGCCCGCGCCTCGCGGCTTGAAGCGGAGACGCGCGAACGCGTGGCGCCCCATCGGTGCGCTGCCGAAGCCGAAGAGCTTGGACAGCGCATTCAGTCGACGCTGGCAAGCAAAGGCGTGGTGGCGTTTCGGATCGTTGATCGTACGGGCCTGGTACTGTCATCAAAGGACCCGGCGCGGTGCGGACAGCGACTGCGATCCGGTGCGTTTCGCCAGCGGCTGGATCTCGCGCTTGAGGGCACGCCGCAATTCGTTCGCCCGTATGCCGAAACCGAGCTTTCGGTACGTGGAGCTTCCGGCGAAGCTCGCCCCGTGGCGTGGTTTCTGGCGCCGATACGCATGGGCAAAGAGCCGCCGTTCGCCGCGCTCGCAATGGGCGTCGAAACAGACCGCGAGCTCGAGGCAATTTTCTCGGCCGCACGACCGGGCGAGACTGCGGAGGCGTACGCATTCTCCGACGACGGCGCGATGCTGACGTCGACACGGTTCATTGATCAACTGACGGCCGTTGGAGCGCTTCCGATTGGCGCACAGAGCGGCGCGTTTCTGATCCCGGTGCGCGACCCTGGTGCGAAGCTCGAAGCCGGCTTCGTGCCGACGCTCGAGCCCGCAGCGCGCCCACTGACGCGCGCCGCGGCGCTGGCGATCGCGGCGCGCACCAAGACAACGGAAGTAGAGAGCCGCGGAGTCGTTCCCGGGCCGTATCGCGGCTACCGCGGCGACGAAGTGATCGGCGTATGGCGCTGGCTGCCGGCGTACGACTTTGGCGTCATCGCTGAAATTTCAACGACCGAAGCGTTTGCCACGCTGCGGTTTCTATCGGTCAGTTTCGCAATCCTCGGCGGTCTGACCGCGCTTTCGCTGATCGCTGCATTGCTGGCGGGTTTCACGTTGTGGCGGTTGCAGCGGCAGTCCGGAAAGCTGCAGAGGCTGGGCGCATACACGCTCGAGCGACAGGTGAGCGACGGTGGAATGGCGACCATTTATCTCGCGCGGCACGCACTGCTCCGACGGCCGACGGCGATCAAGATACTGAAGAAACACATTGCGACCGACGAGTTCATTCACCGCTTTGAGCGCGAAGTGCAGCTTGCTAGCCAGCTGTTGCATCCGAACACCGTAGCCATCTACGACTTCGGTCGTACTCGCGAAGGGCAGCCGTACTACGTTATGGAATATCTTGACGGCGTCACGCTGGCCGAGTTGGTGGCGCACTCGGGCCGAGTGCCACCAGGCCGAGCGATTCATGTCATGCGCCAGGTTGCTGCCGCGCTGCGCGAAGCGCACCTGCGCGGGCTGGTTCACCGCGATGTGAAGCCCGACAACGTAATGCTTTGCCGCCGCGGTGAAGATGACGTCGTCAAGCTGCTCGACTTCGGCCTCGTCAAAAACCTCGAACGCGCTGAGACGCGTGATATCACCAAGCAGCTGAAGATTCTCGGAACGCCGCGTTATATGGCACCCGAGCGCTTGCTGAATCCTGCCGATGTCGACGCCAGGTCCGATATCTATGCGTTGGGGGCTGTCGGCTACTTCTTATTGACCGGCAAACCAATCTTTGATGGCGACGACAGTCTGGCGATCAGCAACCAGGTGCTTCATTCGCCCGCCCCCCGAGTGTCTGCCAGTGGTGTAGTGCTTCCTGAAGGGCTAGATGCGTTGATCGCTGCTTGCCTCGAAAAGGACCGTGCGGCGCGGCCGCAAACCGCGCAGGCAGTCGTTGAAGCACTTGACCGTTTATCCAACCGGTTGGCGTGGACGCAGCCGGACGCGGCCGCCTGGTGGGCGAGCTACCGTGAAACGCGCGACGAGACGAACCGCACGCAACCACCGTCATCAAGCAGCGGCGAGCCTGCAGAGACTCGTTAAGCTTCGACCGGATTAGATACAACAATAGTTCGCAATGAGTTCCAACTTCGCAGCGCCGCTTTGGCGACGCTACGTTGCGCGCGCAGTTTCGCAACTTCGCCTCGCGCCCGACGATCTTCTGCGCGACGCCACATATCGCCGTTTGTGGACGTCGATCCTGATCAGCTCCTTCGGTGGCCAGGTGACGATGCTCGCGCTGCCGCTGACGGCAGCGGTGTTATTGCACGCGACGCCGACGCAGATGGGGTTGCTGACGGCGATGGAAGTCGTGCCTTTCGTTCTGTTTTCGTTGCCGTCGGGTGTATGGCTCGACCGCGTTCGCAAACTGCCGGTGTACGTGATCGGCGAGTCGCTATTGGCGCTTGTTGTCGCAAGCGTCCCGCTCGCGTGGTGGCTCGGCTGGCTGTCAATGCTTTGGCTGTATATCGTCGGGTTCGCAATTGGCACCGTAGCGACGATCGCCGGCAGCGCGGCGCAGATCGTGCTGACGCAAGTCGTGGCGCGCGAGCGGCTGGTCGAAGCGCACGCGAAAAATGCGCTTGCGTCTTCGTCGGCAGAAGTTGCCGGCCCGGCTGCGGCGGGCGTATTGATCAAGCTGGTCGGTGCGCCGATCGCGCTGCTGGCTGATGCGGTGTTGCTTGCCGTCTCCGCTGCAATCCTGCGCGGCATCCAAGTGCAGGAGGGCGCCCAACTCGCGGCGGCGCGGTTCTGGCCGGCGATGCGCGCCGGGCTTGTATTCGTTGCGCAGCACCGGCTGCTGGTGACGATGGCGTGCATCGTTGGCGGGTGGCAGATGTGCCATCACGCTGCGCTCGTCGTTCAAATTTTGTTTGCCACGCGCACGCTCGGCTTGTCTGAAGGCGCCGTCGGATTGTCTTTCGTGGGACTCGGCGTCGGCACGATTGCCGCGAGCACGGTCGGCAATCGCGTCTCACGCCGCTTAGGCCCGGGCCCGACGTTAGTTCTCGGCGTCGCGATTTGCGGCGCAGGTTGGTTGCTCGGTGCGATCGCACCAGCATCGGCGGTCGGAATCGCGATGTTCGCGGCGATGTTGATGATGTTCGGCGTCGGCGCAGTGCTGATCTTCATCACGTTCCTCGCGATGCGACAGGCGGTCACGCCTGCGCCGCTGCTCGGCCGAATGACCAGCACAATGCGCTGGTTGATATTGCTTCCTGCCGGGCCTGGCGCTCTGCTCGGTGGTTGGCTGGGTGAACATGTCGGATTGCGCTCGGCGATGGTGTTCGCGGGCGGCGCGGCATTAGTCCTCGCGGCGCTCGCGTGGCGGCAGCCGGTGATCCGGAATACGCGCGTGTTGCCGAGCGTCGAAATACTGCGCGAGGATACGGTGCCCGATGCCGCATGAGCGGCGCTTAATGCGCGTAATCAGCGCAAACTAGGCTCGCATGGCGCCACGATCGCGCAGGCTTTGCCGCTCGCGCGCAATACGCTCGCCGCGCCGCTTGCGCAGCCACACCCAGAGGCCGGTAAACACCAGCAGCATCGGCACGATGCCCGTAGCGCACATCGCGATCTGCCCCACCGTGCCGAACGCAGTTCCGCTGTGCAACGGAAACAGCCAGTGCATGAAGCCCTCGCCCGCGGTGCGTGTACGTGGGCTGCGCTCGATCATCATCTCGCCGCTAAGTGGATTGATCCAGGCAATCGTGTCGCCGAGACGATGCACGTCGCCGGGTCGCTTCAGATAGTAGAGATGTCCCGCCATCTGCCGCGGTGAGCCATGCACTTCGAGCAGCGTGTGTTCAGGGAAACGCTGCCTGACGTCGGCGATCACGCGGTCGAGCTGCAACGGTTCGTGGGCGCTGTGCGTTTGCCATGGCACCGTCGGAAACGGCGCGACTTTCGAAAATACGCTGACCAGATCGCGCACGTAGTTCACATAGACCAGCGTCGCGCCGGTCAGCGTTGCCAGCAGCAGGGTGATTGCAAACACGATGCCGGTCGAGCGATGAAAGTCGTACGCGATCCGCGTAACCGATGTGCGCGGATTGATCCATACGATGCGTCTCAATGCCGCGCGGGTGCGCGGTGCAGCCAGAACGAAACCGGTTATCGCAGACGTCAGCAGCAACAGGCCTGCGATACCGACGATGTTCGATCCTGCGTTGCCAAGCAACACGTTGCGATGAAACTCGTACAGCGTGCGCAGAAAGTCTGGCGGTGCAATGCCGAGCGATTCGAGCGAGCGCGCACCGAGAAACGCTCCGGTGGCCGGGTCGAACATCGCCTCGATACGCTCGGAGCCGACGCGCCGCGGCTTGACGCGCATCGTCAACCGGTACACCTCGCCATCGGCAACCGGAAAGCGGATTTTCTCGACGAGTCCGAGCGGATACGCAGATTCGGCACGCTCGACGATGGCTTGTGCACTCAGATGCGTGCCGTGCGAACCGGTAGTCAGCAGGTGCGGGTTAAGCCATGCATCGATCGGGTCTTCGAATACAAGGATGGCGCCGCTGAGTCCGACCAGCGCAAACCACACACCGAGACCGATACCGAGCCAGCGGTGGACGGTGAACCATTTCGAGCGCGCCCGCACGCGTCACCTCCATCCATCGCGGAGCTTGCGGAACCGCGAACACTCTAGCGCACGCTAATTTTCGATCACCCGCTTCTTGCGCCAGACGTCGATCAACGCCCTGAACTTGTCGCCCGCCGACACTTCTTCATCCGATAGCACATCCAGAAAGTCCGACAAGCGGCGCGACTTGACGATCGTATAGAACGTCAGGAACGCGGTCGGAACAAAAATCAGCACGAAAAAGATGACTTTCTCGATCAGTGGAATCTCGGTCAGGCCAATCAGGTTCATGCCAATAAAACCGGTCGTTATCGTGCCGATCAACCCAAAGGTCGTCACCACCGTCAGTCGCAGCACCGTGTTCGTGTGACGGCGACGGTGTCCGTCTCCAGGTACTGATTCATGCTGTAGATGCGTTCTCTGACTTCGTCATACAACGCATCGAGTTTTAGGTGGCGGACGGTGAGTTCGAACAGCGACCGCGACTGCGATTGTTCCGACACCTCATGAAACCAGTAGCGATGAGTGAAGCGCAGGAAGATCTCGAAGTTCTGTCGCACGCTGCGCTTGAAGCGCCGCACCGAATCGGGCGCTCCAATGTCGAGCCGCTTCAGCGCCTCTGCCAAGCGATCGGCGAACATCAACAACGCGGCACGCTGAAAATGCGCAATCAAAAACAGCAAGAACTGCTGATGCCTGAATTGCCCGAGCACGCCGCGTTCGTTGTCCAGAAAATATTTGGATTGCGCGTCGCCGATGACGATCAGGCTGCGTCCGCTGGCCAGATAGCGTGTGTTCGGTGACGGCCCGACGTCGCACCAGAAGCGGTCGTCGCAATATTGCTGCTCAAAATCTGCAACGTGACTCTCCGAATACGGCATCCCGTTTTCGCCGCTTGCACCGGTGCCGAGTCCGAGCCGGATAAAGTCGTTGCGCGCCAGCTTGCGCGGCTCATCGACCGCGATCAAACCCATCACCGGCATCCGGTAGTACTCGATTTGCCGGTAGCGAATTGCACCCGGATCCTCGAGGTGGTCGAGTACCAACGGCCGCATCAGGAACGCCCAGTGTGAGCTGATGCGCGGTGCCCGATGCTTCGACACAAACGACAGGAATTTGTCGCGATCACCGGAATCCGACTGCGCCAGCACGGTGCCGTCCTTGGCGAGCCACTGCAACGATGTGCAGGCAGTGCAATCCGTCGCCGTTCTCTTCCCAGCCGGCGGGATACGCACGGCCGAAGCGATAGAGCAATTCCTGAGTTTGCTGCAGCGTCAAATGATCGCCGTGCACTTCAACGTTCAGTAGCACGACGTCAATGTCGTAGAAGAAGTACAGGTCCACGTGCGCGATCGACAGCACGATAGCTTCCGCGCCCGCGCGCGGGACCATGCGCACCGACGCGATGTCATGGCGCCGGTAGACGCGCATTGGCGAGCTGCCGGGTTCCTCGTCCTTGTTGCCGGTCTCTTTCTTCAGGCGGCTCTCGCCGTAAATAAATCGCTGCACGTAAGGCAGGAACGTGACGAACTCGCTGTAATGACGAAGTTGGAACTCTTTGCCGTCGGGCGTGAACTCATCGAGCAACTCACGCCACGGGTTTTCGGCGATCTTCCTGATCGAGCAATTCCCAGTGTTCCTGAATTTGCGTGCCGGGCCGAATCGGCATCAACTGCAGCGGCCACAGCAGGATCTGCCTAAAGTGGCGTACCACTGTCGTCGAACTCGTTGATTGCTCGGACACGATTGCCTCCACCGCAGCGCGGGCGGAGTGTAGTTCGCGGCAGTGAAGCGCGCATGTTTCCGCCCTACACTTTCGGCGGTTCGATGACTGATTCCGCGCACCTGCAAAAGGACCTTGCCCGCGTCGCTCTGGGCGATCGCGCGGCGTTTGCGCGCGTTTATCAAGCCACCAGTGCGCATCTGTTTGGTGTCGCGCTTCGTATATTGAATCGGCGCGATGTGGCCGAGGATGTTCTGCAGGAGGCATTCGTGAGTGTCTGGCATCACGCGGGCAGTTATCAGGCCGCGAGCGGCCAGCCGATGACGTGGTTGATTTCGATCGTTCGCAACAAGGCGCTTGACGTCGTGCGCAGCGCGGCCGTGCGGCATGAAACCGAGATGCCGTTAACCGCTGAAGGCGACGCGATCGACGTCCAGGACGAGCGACCCAGCCCTCTGCAATTGCTGACGCAGGCGACCGACGCGATGGCGATTCGCGGCTGTATGGAGGCGCTCGATGCGTCGCATCGGCAATGCCTCGCGCTTGCTTACTACCAGGGCATGTCGCACTCCGAAGTGGCGGCACATATGCGCGCTCCATTAGGCAGCGTCAAAGCGTGGGTGCGGCGTGGGCTTGAACGATTGAAGAAGTGCATGGAGAACGGTCTGTGAATTACAACCGCGCCGATCTGCTCGATCGCTTGGCGTCCGAGTACGTGCTGGGAACGCTGCACGGTGCGGCGCGGCGGCGCTTTGACAAGCTGCTGACCGAGTCTCCAGCCGCGCGTGCCGCTGTGCAAGCCTGGGAGCAGCGCTTGGCCGCGCTGGCGGAGTCGGTACCGCCGGTTACGCCGCCTGCGCGAGTCTGGGCCGCCACCGAGGCGCGTGCATCAGCGGCATCGACCGCTCTGCGACGCGGATCGCAACGTTCGTGGTGGTCCAGCTTATGGAAACCAGCGCTTGGCTTTGCATTCGGCGCAGCGTTGACGTTTGCGCTTGTGCAGCTGATGCCGGGTGCTTTCGTTTCGCTCGACGAGCTCGCGCAACGGGAGCAGGCACTGCCGCAAAGCTACGTCGGCCTGTTGCTCGACCGCGAAGGCCTGCCCACGTTGTTGATCAGCTCGACCCGCCATGGCACGCGCGTCACTGTCAAGTCGCTGCGTCCGGTGACGGTTCCGGCGGGCAAGATTGCGCAGGTATGGGCGCTGCCAAAAGAGGGTGCTGCGTTTCCGATCGGAGTTGCCGTCCCGACCAAGCCACCTGGCAGCACTTCATTTGAGATGAGCGCAACGTCGGAGAAGCTGCTTTCCAATGTGACGCGGCTTGCGGTGTCGTTCGAAGATGCGCCGGCGCGCGCGGGTGCCACGCCCGCCGAATTCGTCCTGATCGGCCCCTGCGTCAAGCTCTGGTAAGAATTCGGCGCGAGCTGCATCCGGTTTGCGATCCGCTGCGTATGTCTGCCAGGTGCTCGATGAGCGCCACTAACAACGCAGAGGAAATCGATGAAACACACGATGATGTTTGCCGCGATCGCAGTCGTTACGTTGGCCGTTCAAGCCAACCCCACTCAAATCTCGAACGGCGTGCTGGCCAGCAAGGAAGGCAAGACGCTGTACATGTTCGACAAGGATGCATCAGGCAAGAGCAATTGCAATGGCGGGTGTGCCGCGGCATGGCCTCCGTTTGTAGTCGCAAACGCGGCGCTGGCGGGTGGCGACTTCTCGATCGTCAAGCGCGACGACGGCACGTCGCAATGGGCGTTCAAGGGCATGCCGCTGTACTTCTTCGCGGGTGATGCCAAAGCGGGCGACGCCAACGGCGACAACCAAGGCGGCGTGTGGCACGTGCTTCGCGGCGAGTCGAAGAAGACATCGGCCGCACCCAATACCGGCTACAGCGCGGGCTACAGCTACTAACTGGTGGCAATCGCGTCCGGCCTGTGAGGGTCGGACGCGTCAACGCACGCCGACAGCGAACCTCGTAGGAGCTGGCCGTGACACAAGAACTGCTCTTGCACTCGATCACTGCGATCTACGCGGTTTGCAACGTGGTGCGGCTGCTGTTCTATGTGCCGCAGATGCTCGCCGTCGTGCGCGATCCGTTGGGCGCGTGCGCGATTTCGCTTTCGACATGGACGTTCTGGACATTTAGCCATGCTGTGACCACCGTGTATTGCGGCATGGTCGTCAGCGACCCGCTGCTCGCAGCAATGATGCTCGGCAATACCCTCGGATCGTGCGCAATCGTTGCGCTCACCGCCCGCAAGCGATACCTCTATGGAAAGGGTCGGCTAACGCTGGTTACCGAGCGGTAAGATGTTCGCGGACTTTGACGAACGATGCGGATCATCATGTCAGACTCATTGCGTTGCTTGTTTCAGGCTGCGATCGCGATCGCCTTCGCGTCGGCAACCAGCTTCGCATCGGCGCAACCGTATCCGTCGAAGCCGATCAGATTGATCGTGCCGCTGGCGCCCGGAAGCACCGCCGATATCGCTTCCCGCTTTACCGCGAACGAACTCAGCAAGGCACTCGGTCAGACCGTCGTCGTCGAAAATAAAACCGGCGCGGGCGGCACGATCGCAATGGCCGAGCTCGCACGCTCTGCTCCCGATGGGTACACGATCGGCTTCGCGTCGCAAGGCACGCTCGTCTTCAATCAGGGCATCTATGCCAAGCCGGGCTACGACTCAACGAAAGACTTCGCGCCAATCGCGCTACTCGGCGGCGTGTCGAACGTGATGATCGTTCATCCGACCAACAAGGCAAGTGCGCCATTGGACGTGGTTGCCGTCGCCAAAGCGAAGCCGGGCGAGTCGACGTTCTCGTCAGGGGGCGCCGGCACCAGTCATCACCTGTCCGGTGTTCTGTTCGGGCGCATGACCGGTACCGAACTCGTGCACGTTCCGTACAAAGGCGCTCCGCAAGGCGTGCTTGCGGTGATGGCGAATGAAGTGACGATGGGATTTTTCAACACGCCGACGGTCATCAGCCAAATCAAGGACGGCAAGGTCAAGGCGCTCGGCGTCACCAGCCTTGCGCGCTCACCGTTGTTGCCGAATGTGCCGACGCTCGACGAGCAGGGCGTCAAGGGCTATGAAGTCAACACGTGGTTCGGGTTCGTCGCGCCGGCCGGTACGCCAACTGAGGTGGTTAGCCGTCTCAATGCAGAGCTGAACAAGATTTTCACCAGCGCTGAAGCAAAAGAACGACTAGGCCCGCAGGGGTTCGACCTGTCGCCGCCGATCACGCCGGCAGCTTTCGGCAAACTCATTGCTGACGATCTGACGCGATGGGTGCCGATCGTCAAGGCGTCGGGAGCGAAGGCGGACTGACGGGTTGTCAGCTGGATTTCTCTGGCGAGCCCCAATGAGCGCTTCTTTGCTCTTCATCACAAGAGGCAGAGGTCAGCCGAGCGTCGTTTAGTGCAAGTGGTTTGATGCCCGCATTCGGTCTTAACCGGACATCGCGCCGTCCCGAGTGCACCGAAGCGGACACAATGTCATTGAAGGGGCGCGCGGTTGATGACTACTCGATATGCTCCAAATGGTTTGCGGAAACGCGCAACGCAATAAGGCTGATGCTTATAGCCATCCCGAGTTGATTACAGCGTGCTGCAAGTAACTGAACGCGGCCTCCTCTTCACTGATGTAGTTGACAGCACGCTATTGGTCGAGCGCTTGGGAGACGAGAGTGCCGCCGAGATGTGGGCCGAGCACGACCGCAGGGCGCGCGACCTCCTCGCTCGTTATCGTGGGCGCGAGATCGACCGCACGGATGGATTCTTCCTGCTGTTCGACGACCCAGCTGACGCAGCTCGCTTCGCGCTTGCATATCACCAGGCACTCGCAGAGCTCGCGCTTCACGCCCGGGCCGGTCTCCATGTAGGCCCGGTCACCCTGCACGAAAACGCTCCTGACGATATCGCTCGGGGCGCCAAGCGGACCGAGGTCGAGGGCCTTGCCAAACCGCTCGCCGCCCGCGTCATGGCGCTCGCGTGCGGTGGGCAGACGCTCCTAACCGCCGCCGCTCGCACCGCGCTCGGCGATACGCTTCCCGAGGACGCAGAGATCGAGAGCCACGGCTACTACCGACTCAAAGGAATCGACGCGCCGGTCGAGATCTTCGAGTTGGGCGTGCGCGACTTCGCTCCCTTCTCTCCGCCGGCAGATGCCGACAAGGCCTACCGCGTGGTGCGTGCGGGCGACCTTTGGCGCCCTGTGCGCGAGGTGCGCCACAACCTGCCGGCGGAGCGCGACGCGTTCGTCGGCCGAACCGCAGAGCTGCGCGCGCTCGCGACGCGCCTCGACGCCGGCGCGCGGCTGCTGACGGTCCTCGGCCCGGGCGGCACCGGCAAGACGCGCTTCGTTCGCCGCTACGGCTGGACCTGGCTCGGCGACTGGCCGGGCGGCGTCTACTTCTGCGATCTGTCCGAGGCCCGTTCGCTCGACGGCATCTTCTTCGCCGTCGCCTCTGCGCTCGAGGTCCCGCTCGGCAAGGACGACCCCGCCGTGCAACTCGGCCACGCCATTGCCGGCCGCGGCCGCTGCCTCGTCATCCTCGACAACTTCGAGCAGGTCGTCGAGCACGCGCCGGCCACCGCTCGGCCGCTGGCTCGACCGCGCAGCCGACGCGGCCTTCGTCGTCACCAGCCGCGAGCGGCTGCACCTGCCGGGCGAGGAGATCTTCCCCATCGAGCCGCTGCCGTTGGACAAGGAAGCGATCGACCTTTTCGCCGCGCGCGCCCGCGCGCAGAAGCCGGACTTCGTCCTCGGCGACGCCAACCGCGCCGCGGTGGCCGAGGTCGTGCGGCTGCTCGACGGGCTGCCGCTCGCGATCGAGCTGGCGGCGGCGCGGGTGCGGGTGCTGTCGCCCGCGCAGATCGTCGAGCGGATGCGCGACCGCTTCAGTCTGCTCGCCGGCGCCGCGGCGCGACGGCGCGCCAGGCCACGCTCAGAGCCGCGATCGACTGGTCGTGGGACCTGCTCACGCCCTGGGAGCAGGCGGCGCTCGCCCAGTGCTCGGTGTTCGAGGGCGGCTTCACGCTCGAGGCGGCCGAGGCGGTGCTCGACCTTTCTCCTGGCCCGAGGCGCCGCCCGGCGATCGACGCGGTGCAGGCGCTCGTGGACAAGAGCCTGCTGCGCACCTGGGTTCCCGCCGAGCAGGGCCGCTACGACATCGAGGAGCCCTACTTCGGGATGTACCTCAGCATCCGCGAGTACGCGGCGGAGAAGCTCAAGGCGAGCGGGCTCGGGGCGGACGGGCGGCCGAAGAGCGCCACGGACGGTACTTCGCACGCTTCGGGACGGACGTGGCACTCGACGCCT
>CAWEAZ010000047.1:0-7136 GCA_963807155.1 uncultured beta proteobacterium | reverse complement strand
AAGCGACAGCGGGCGGAGGCGGACGCGGCATGCGCGTCGTGCGCGACGAAGCGCAGCTGGCATCGAGTTTTTCGGACGCCGCGCGCGAAGCCAAGGCCGCGTTCGGCGACGGCAACATGTACGTCGAGAAATTTCTCGACGATCCGCCATATCGAGATCCAGGTGCTCTCCGACGGCGACAATGTGCTGCACCTGGGCGAGCGCGATTGCTCTATCGCAGCGCCGCAATCAGAAGCTGATGGAGGAAAGCCCTTCGCTGGGGCTTGATCGATGCGGTGCGCGCGCGCATTGGCGAGGCCGCGGTACGCGTGTGCAGAAAAGTGGGCTACGTGCAATGCGGGCACGATCGAGTGCATCCTCGACCCGGCGAGCGGCGAGTTCTACTTCATGGAGATGAACACGCGCGTACAGGTGGAGCATCCGGTCACCGAACGCGTGACCGGTATCGACATCGTCAAGGAGCAGATCCGCATCGCACCGGGCGAACGTCTGCGCATCGCTCAAGACGACGTGCAGTTGCGCGGTCACGCGATCGAATGCCGCATCAACGCCGAAGACCCGGAACGCAACTTCGCGCCTTCGCCGGGCCAGGTACGAGCTGCGCCTCCCCGGAGGTCCGGGGATTCGAGTCGATTCGCATGTGTACGAGGGCTATCGCATCCCGCCTTATTACGATTCGCTGATGGCCAAGGTGATTGCTGGGGCAGCGACCGCGCCGAGGCCTGGCCGCATGCGCCGGGCGCTGTCGGAGATGACGCTGGAAGGCATACAGACCACGATCCCTTTCCATTTGCGTCTGCTCGCCGACGAGCCTTTTAGACGAGGGGACGTGCACACGCGCTTCGTGGAAGATGAACTGATGAGGCTGCATGAACAAGTCAACGGAACGGCCCTGATGGAAGAAGGCGCTTCGACTTCGTCGACGTGACGCTGCGCGACGCGCACCAGTGTCTCTGGTCGACGCGCATGACGACCGCGATGATGACGCCGATCCTCGGCTCGATCGACCGTGCCGGCTATGCGTACATCAACATCCTCGGCGGCGCAGTGTTCGACGTCTGCGTGCGGTACCTGCAGGAGAACCCATGGGAGCGCATCGGGCTGCTGTGCGAGCGCCTGAGACGCCGTGCGACGCACTGACGCGCGGGCAGAGCCTGTACACGTTCGAGCTCTTTCCCGACGACATCGTCGAGCTCAACTCGCAGGCGCTCGCGCGCCGCGGCATCAAGGTGCTGACCGTGTACGACGCACTTAACGACAACCGCAACATCGAATCGTCGGTGCGCTCGGCGCACGCTGCAGGGATGCAGGTCAACGCGATGATGACGTACACGCTGTCGCCGGTGCACACCGATGAGTACTACGTCGAGCGCGCACGAGAGCTGGTGCAGCTGCAGGCCGACTTCATCTCGATCAAGGACCCGACCGGCCTGCTGACGCCCGAGCGCGGTCGAACGCTGTTTCCGGCGGTCGTGCAGCGCCGCAGGCGGCGTTCCGCTGCAGCTGCATTCGCATTGCCAGTCGGCGCTCGCGCCCGAGGTGTACGAGATCGCGATGCAAAGCGGCTTTCGCTTCGGCTACACGGCGAGCGAGCCGCTGGCCAACGGCGCCTCGCTGCCGTCAACCGAGGACATCGCTGCGCGCGCGCGCGCGGCTTGGCTTCCGACACTTCGATCGATCGACGACGCGCTGGCCGAAATCGCCGGCTACTTCGCCTGGGTCAGCGAGCGCGAGGGCAAGCCGCGCGGCAGCTCGCAACGTACGACCCTGCGCTTTACGAGCACCAGGTTCCGGGCGGCATGATCTCGAATCTGCGCTCGCAGCTGGAGGCGATGCAGATGGGCATCGCCTGCCCGAGATCCTCGAGGAAGTGGCGCGCGTGCGGCGCGATCTTGGCTATCCGATCCTCGTGAGCCCGTTCGCGCAGTACATCGTCACGCAGGCGACGCTGAACGTCGTGCAGGGCGAGCGCTATAAGACGATTCCGGACGAAGTTCGCAAGTACGCGATGGGCTACTACGGCCGACTTGCCGCCGCAACCTTCGGACGAATTTCTGCGAGCGCGCGAATATCAATCCATCCGAGTACGTAACCGAAGCACCGGCGGCGCACGTTGAGCCTGGATTCCGCGGCTGCGTGCCGAGCTTGGCACAGCGACAACGGACGAAGACCTATTGCTGGCGGCGTTCTACGATCGGAAGCTGATCGAGCCGCTGCGTAATCCGGCTTCTGAGTGCACCTTCCGCACGACGCCGCTGACCGAGCTGATTGGTTTTCTCGCGCAACGGTCGACATCGAATACGCGCGTGTGCGCTTTGCGGGCACTGACATGACGATCTCTGCATAGCAGCGCGCGTGGAACTGTCCACGCTGTTGCTGGCCGCTGCGATCGCCGGTGTCGCCGGCATCGTGCGCGGTATCACAGGCTTTGGCGGCGCAATGGTGATGGCACCGCCGCTCGCATTGCTACTTGGACCCAAGCTCGCGGTACCGGTAATCCTCGTGCTCGAGTCCGTCGCCGCGGCGCCGATGCTGATCCAGACGCGGCACCTGGTCCACTGGAAGATGATCAGCGCAATTTTGCTCGCCGCGTGTGTAACAGTTCCGCTCGGTGTGATGGCGCTTATCGCGATCGACCCTACGATCACTCGCCGGCTGATCGCGATCACGGTGATCATCTTTGCAATCGTTCTGCTGCGGGGCTGGCGCTACGCAGGGCGCCCGCGCCTCTCAACATCGGTCGGGCTGGGGGCAATCAGCGGCACGATGCTGGGTGCCACCAGCATCGGCGGCCCGCCGGTCATCCTCTATCTGCTTTCCGGACCCGACTCGATCGAGACGACGCGCGCCAACTTGACACTGTACGTCGCGGTCAGCTCTTTAATCGGAGTCGGGATGCTGTGGCATCAAGGCGTGTTTGACGCGCAAGCGGGTTGGACGTCGCTGATGCTGCTGGCCCCGTACTACTTCGGACTTCTGATCGGTTTGCGGCTTTTCTCACGCTTCAGCGAAACTCGTTTTCGGCAGTTCACGCTGATGTTGCTGATCGTTGTTTCCGCCGGCATTCTGCTTGCGTGATGTGCGCACCGCGCCAATGGAAATGCTAGCGCCAAAGCAGAGCTGATCGATGACATAAGACGCGCTCGAAGGCGCCATCGAACCACTTGTTCCTGCTCAGTCGCTTGAACCACGGCGTGGCACGCGAGCGCTTGCGCTGCGCGGAGTCGAGCGCCGATCGATCTGCTAAGCGGTGCAGGGCATAAAACTGTTTACCTCGTTTGGCATTGGCTTCCATCAATTGAAAGCCGCTCCACTCCGCGCACTGCAATAGCATCGGAGCATGCTCGCATTGGTACCACGCGCGAAACTCTTCGTTCCAATCGGTGGGAGTCCAGATGCCGACCAAGAATAACCACGGTCCCGCTTCCGGTCCGAATCGCCCGCCTGAAAATAACCTGGTCAACCTTTTCTCGATCACGCCTTTCGGTGATCGGCCTTGCTCGCACAAGATGACGCTCCCTGTGTTGTCCACGCGAAGAAGGCATTCGGCCACGCCCTTCGCATGCGCTGCGAGCGCTGCTACGTCCTCGGTGTTGGTCAAGGAGGTTTGCCACAACAACATCAAGGTGCCTTTGCCGAGCCGACCTTTTTTATCAATCCGCGCCAACTGTAAGTCGCAAGCGCGCGCGTTGCGGCGCAAATTTTCAACTGCACCTGCGCAACGGGATTTACCATCCGGGGCATTTGCGTATCCATATGGGACATCGACACAGCCAGTATCGACATACGTCGAACGGCGGTAGGCTGAACGGCAAGGACTGATGAATGGTTTTGATTGGAAGATATCGATCCCCGTTCACGCGCCGCGTTGCGATCTCGATGCACCTGCTCGGCATCGGGTACGAGCACCGACCGCTCACCACGTGGTCGAACCTCGCGGACGTGCGAGCGGTAAATCCTGTTGGCAGAGTGCCCGCGCTGATCCTCGATTCGGGCGAAACGCTTTTTGACAGCAGCGCGATCCTGGATCACCTCGATCAGGTCGTCGGGCCGCAGCGCGCGCTCGTGCCTGCGCACGAGCCTGAGCGGCGTCGTGTGTTGAGAATCACCGCGTGTGCGCTCGGCGTATTGGAAAAAGTCGTCGCGGCTTTGTATGCGCAGACAATGTACCCAGCAGAAAAATTCCACAGGCCATGGATTGACCACAACGAAAATCAGGCGCGATCCGGACTGCAGTGGCTAGCCGCGCTCGAGTTCGCCGCCCTTTCAGGCGGTGCACTCACGCAAGCCGAGGTTACAACGATCGCGATGTACGACTTCACGCGCCTGGTAAACCCGTTACTGATTCCCGACGGCGCGTACCCGAGGCTCGACGCACTGGCAGCCTATTGCAACGAACTGACGGCGTTTGCAGAGACGCGGCCTGTTGCGGGCGTCGACCAATCGAGCCCATCGCTGGAAAAAATCAGCGGCTGATCCGAGCGCGTTGTTGCGGCTTCGATGGCGCGACCGGCGATTGCGCGTTCGCGGTCGATTCGCGCCATGCCGACGGACTGCAGCCGAAGTGCTGAGTGAACCAGCGGGAGAAAGCGGCCTGACCGGAGAAGCCCACCAGGTTCGCGATCTCGGTGATTGGCCGATGACCAACCAGCAATCGCTTCGCCAATTCAACCCTTACCTCGGTAACGACTGAAGAAAACGTTTGATCGGTCTGGGCAAGATAGCGATGCATGGTTCTGCGATCGACTCCAAGCCCGCGCGCCACTCTGTCGGCGCTGCAGCTTCCGCTGGACAGCCACAGGCGCACCAGCTCACGCACCTTATCGCTGGCCGCGTCCGATCGGTGCTGCATCATCGAATCAAGATAGCGGTGCGCGTAACGAGCGAGCATCGCATCCGACATCGCCAGCGGCGCATCGAGATCGGCTGAGCGAAACGCGATGCCGTTGAATTCCTGCTCGAACTCCACGCGGCAGCCAAAGAATCTTCGATGCGTGGCATCGCTTTTCGGCGGGGTGTGCTCAAAGCAGATTCGCGATGGCTTCCAGTCGGGTCCTGCCAGCTTGCGCAAGATTCGAAAGAACGTTCCGAGAGAAAGTTCGGTAACGTGACGCACGCCATCGAGTCCAGACGTTCGAACGGCCAGAGTCAACACAGCGATGCCTCGTGCCTCTTGAAGACTAAGTTCGAGTGACTCGTTATGAACCGGCATGTATCGCGCCAGCGAAAGCAATGCCGACCGCAGATCGGTCTCCTGGCGAATCACGATCCCTACGGGCCCAAGTATTCCGAGCTCGCGTGACTCCGCGAGACGAAGCCCGAAATCCTGAAGTTTGGACAAGTCGGCGGCGCGCTCGAGCATCGCGGCAAATGCCTTTGCCGAGATTCGCGCATCGAGGTCGTTCAGTGCCGATAGATCGAGTGCGACTGACTTTGCCAGCCGCTCGGGCTGCAAACCAAGCGATCGCGCAAGTGGCGCGAAGCCGGTCAAGATTTGACTGCGAGCAAGGTGTGGCATTTCCCAAATGGGTATGACGAAGTCCCCGATTGCAATGCTAACAATCGAAGCCCGACACACAATTCCCAACCGTTGTGACTGCGCCCATTAGGAGGAATTCATGCATTTTTTTGACGACTCGCTTCTTCCTGAAAACCAGGAAAAACTCGTGATTCAGGCCGCTCCGTATGCGCCGGCATGGATGCCAAGCGACTCCGACGACATACCCATCAGCATGGATGAGCAGGTGCAGAAAGCAGTCGATTGCTACAACGCCGGCGCCACGGTGCTGCACGTCCATGTGCGTGAGCCGGACGGTAAGGGCTCGAAGAAGATGTCGACGTTTAACGAGTTGCTAAGCCGGCTGCGCGCCGCTGTGCCGAAGATGCTGCTGCAGGTAGGCGGATCGATCTCGTTCGCACCAGAAGGCGAGGGCGCCGCGGCCAAGTGGCCGGGCATCGATACACGCCATTTGTTGGCCGAGTTGAATCCGAAGCCTGACCAGGTAACGATCGTTATCCACACGAATCAAATGAGCATGGTCGAGCTGATGTCGAAGGACGACATCGAAGGCACCAGCATGGCGAACCCGGAGTACTACAACGCCTATAAGGAGATGGTCACCGAAGCGCCGCCATCTTTCGTTGAAGAGCACCTGAAGCGGCTGATCGCACAAAAAGTTCAGCCGCACTTCATGATTGGCAGCATTCACCAGCTCGAGACCGTCGAGCGTCTGATACGCCGAGGCGTTTACACCGGGCCGCTGGTGCTGAACCACATGGCGCTTGGCGGAGGTTATGCCGGCCGCCATCCGTCGGACATGCTGGAGTTCGTGCGCCGCTGTCCGGATGGCGCGGTGCTGACCATCGAATCGTTGATGCGTACTGTGACTCCGATATGCACGATGGCGATTGCACTCGGTCTGCATGTGCGAGTCGGTGCCGAGGATAACTTTTGGCGAAAGAAGGGCGAGCGCTTCACATCGGTGCAGCAGGTCGAGCAGATGGTTCGCATCGCGCGCGAGCTCGGCCGCGACGTGGCGACCGGTGACGAAGCCAAGCGTATTTACAAGATCGGCACTTACTACAACAGTGCCGACGAAGCGCTGATGCAACTCGGCTGGCCGCCCAATCGGAAGCCGGGTCAGCGCGGATTCCTGGTTAGTACGCCAGAGCGGCAGACGCGCCCGACATCGCGAGTTACCGAGCCGGCTTATTGACCCGCGAGTCGCGAGAGAGGTGTCGCCATCGGCGGCACCTTGTGCCGCGTTATTTAGATTTGTCGGATTCTGATTGAACTCGGCACTACGGTCACCGCGCTCGTCGCTTTGGCGCTGGTGAGCGCGTCTACGCTGGCCTGACGATGTATAGGGTTGGCACGTAGACGACGCGCAATTGGTTGACGCTTCCTGACGGCGCGACTACTGTCCATTGCGAACGGCTGCAGCAGCTTTGAGATAACACGGCAAGCGCTGCCTTCGTCTTATAACCCGGTGCCGGCGATGAATCGGCCACCGATGACCAGGAGATTCAGATGACTAGAAATCGATGGAGTTTCATCAGCGCGGCCGTGGTTGCGATCGCCGTGACGGTCGCTCCCGCTGCGTCTTTCGCGCAGGCAAAGACGACCAAGATTCGAG
>CAWEAZ010000046.1:0-12927 GCA_963807155.1 uncultured beta proteobacterium | reverse complement strand
TCGCTTTCGGGCTGCGCAACATGACGCACAAGGATGCGGCATTGGCAGAGATGCAGCGCGTGCTAAAACCTGGAGGCCGACTCCTCGTGCTCGAATTTTCGCGTGTTTGGCAGCCAATCGCCCCCATATACGACGCGTATTCGTTGAACGTATTGCCGTGGCTGGGCGAAAAGATTGCTAACGATGCCGAAAGTTACCGCTATCTCGCCGAATCGGTGCGCATGCATCCACCGCAAGACGAATTGGCCAAAATGATGGAACATGCTGGGTTCGACAGCGTCCAATGGTTCAATCTCACCGCCGGTGTATGCGCACTGCACGTCGGCACGAAGTATTAGTAGTGGAGGTCACATGAAACATTTCACAGCGAAGAGTCTGACTGCATTGATGATCGGCTTCGTCGCCGCCACGTTTGCGTTCGATGCGGACGCGCAGCGCCGCTTTGGTGGAGGCAAGAATCTCGGTCGGCAATCGGCGCCGGTGCAGCAACGACAGGCCACGCCGCCGCAACAGCAGACACCGCAGGCAGGCAATCAACAACAGACCCCGGCCGCGGCCGCAGCGGCCCGTCCGGGCGCCGCAGCCGCAGCACCGCGCAGCCCTTGGCGCGGCGCATTAATGGGGCTCGCCGCCGGCTTAGGCATCGCTGCCTTAGCTTCGTATCTCGGTTTCGGCGAAGCGCTGACGATGTTCCTGACGGTGCTACTGATAGGCATGGCGCTGTTGCTGATTGCGGGCTTTGTGATGCGGCGTATGCGCGGCGGCACACCGCAGCCCGCGTATGGAACCGCTGCCGGTCGCACGGCTCCGAACGCAGATTCGCCGGGTACCTACAAGCATGTCGGCTATGAGAGCGCTCCGGTGCCTGCGCGCAGTTCAGAGACTGCTCTCGCATCGGGTGCACGTCCCGGTTCGGCAATGGATCAGTTTGCGCGCGGTAATGGGGCGGCGGGCAGTGCCCCGTGGGGAATTCCGGCCGGTTTCGATAGCGCGGGGTTTCTAACCGCTGCCAAAGCGAACTACGTCAAGCTGCAACAGGCGTGGGACAGTGGAGATCTGGCCGAGCTATCCGAGTTCACGAGCAACGATATGTTTATCACGCTGACGCACGAGTTGCGCGCGCGCGGCGGAAAGTCGACGACGGAAGTCGTGACACTTGATGCCGATTTATTGGGTATCGAATCGACCGCCGATGAACACATCGCAAGCGTGAAGTTCGACGGCACCCTAAAGGTCGATGGCGAGGTTGAACGCGTTTCCGAGGTGTGGAATCTGGCCAAACCTGTGCGCGGGGGCGGCTGGGTGCTGGCAGGCATACAACAGCTTGCGTAACGCATGTCGATGGAATTCGGAGGGCGCTGCGGCGCCCTCTTTCACTTCGGCCACCGATGATTGACCAGCTAGCGAACTCGGCCGCAATCGCGCTGCTTAATCGCACGTTGGCACACGAGCAGTGGGCGCGCGACAAGCTGGCACCGTTCGCAGGGCGCAGCGCCCGCTTCGATGCAGCGCCGTTTGCGTTGACGCTGCAGGTGACCGACGAGGGCACGTTCGCCGTGGCCGACAAGGGCGAGCCAGCAGTCACCATCGGAGTTGCACTTTCTTCGTTGCCACTTGCGATGCTGGATCCGCAAGCAGCGATGAAGGACGTGCGGCTTAGCGGTGATGCCGAGTTCGCGCAGGCTCTCGCATTCGTGCTGCAGAACCTGCGGCCCGAGCCAGAAGAGGAGCTCTCACGCTTTATCGGCGACGCGGCTGCGCAACGCTTGGTTGGGTTCATGCGCGCCAGCGCATCGCAGTGGAAGCAGATTGCGGAGAACATGCTCGACAACACTGCGCACTACGTCGTGACCGAAAACCCGATGGTGGTCGGCCGCGACGATCTCGAAAACTTCAACCAGGACGTCAATCATTTGCGCGACGCGGTGGCGCGGATTGAAAAACGGATCGATCTGTTGGTGCGTGCGTAGCGCCGCGCCGTAATCAGCCGTCGTACACCCTACAATCGCCGCCCATGCGGCTCCTGCGCCTTATTCGCATCCTGGCGGTCGTCTGGCGCTACCGCCTTGATGAAATCGTCGTAACAAGCTTAAAAAATCGAGCGCTGGTGCGGCTGGTCGATTGGACGACCTTTGGAGCACCGCGCGAGCCCCGTGCGGTTCGACTGCGGCGCGCTCTCGAGGATCTCGGTCCCATTTTCGTCAAGTTCGGGCAGGTCCTGTCGACACGGCGCGATCTGTTGCCACCCGACATGGCCGACGAGCTCGCGCGGCTGCAGGATCGCGTACCGCCTTTTGCTTCCGAGATCGCGATGCGCGAGATCGAGCGCGGGCTGCGTCGGCCGATCGATGCGGTGTTTTCCTCGTTCGACCGCGAGCCGGTAGCCTCGGCGTCGATCGCGCAGGTGCACT
Source organism: uncultured beta proteobacterium (assembly GCA_963807155.1). GTDB lineage: Bacteria > Pseudomonadota > Gammaproteobacteria > Burkholderiales > Burkholderiaceae_F > JACCZX01. The sequence goes on along the minus strand of CAWEAZ010000046.1, from coordinate 10,516 downwards.
TCGCGGTGCTGAAAGAAGGCGCGCACGCCGGCAAGGAGGTGGCCGTGAAGGTGTTACGGCCGAACATGCTGCAGGCGATCGAAAGAGATCTTGTCGCTACTCGATACCGCGGCGCGCCTGGTTGAACGACTGTGGCGTGACGGCAAGCGCCTACGGCCACGCGCAGTCGTCAAGGAATTCGACCGCTATCTGCACGACGAGCTTGATTTGATGCGCGAAGCAGCGAACGCGTCGCAACTGCGACGCAACTTTGCTGGCTCACCGCTCTTCGTCGTGCCTGAGATGTACTTCGACTGCTGCAGCGATAACGTGCTCGTCATGCAGCGCATGACCGGCATTCCTATCAGCCGTATGGATCGGCTTGTTGGAAGCGGGCATCGACATCCAGAAGCTGTCGCGTGACGGCGTCACGATTTTTTTCACGCAGGTCTTCGACCATGCGTTCTTTCACGCCGATATGCACCCTGGCAACATTCTGGTCGGCACCGAAGGCGAAGATTTCAACAAGTACATTGGGCTCGACTTCGGCATCGTCGGAACGCTGAGCGAGAGCGACAAGAACTACTTGGCACAGAACTTTCTCGCGTTCTTCCAGCACGACTACAAGCGTGTCGCCGAGCTGCATATCGAATCAGGCTGGGTGCCCGAAGACACCCGCGTCGATGAGTTGGAAAACGCGGTGCGCGCGTGTTGCGAGCCGGTGTTCGACAAGCCGCTAAAGGACATCTCGCTCGGCCAGGTTCTGTTGCGGCTGTTCCAGGCGTCGCAGCGCTTTAACGTCGAAGTGCAGCCGCAACTGGTGCTGTTGCAGAAGACGTTGCTCAACATCGAAGGCCTCGGCCGCCAGCTTGATCCCGAACTCGACTTGTGGAAAACCGCCAAGCCTTTTCTCGAGCGGTGGATGGAGGATCAGGTCGGTTGGCGCGGCATGGAAGAAAGACTCAAGCGTGAAGCGATGCAGTGGACTTATCTGCTGCCGCAGTTGCCGCGATTGATGCATGCAGCGCTGACACGTCATCATGATGACGACCGACTGATCGACGAAGTACGCATGCTGCGTCGTGAACAGCGAGTGACGAACATCTGGTACGCGGTGGCGACTGTATTGCTGGCGGTTGTCGTCGCCGTTGGCGGATGGACGGTCTGGCGCGCTTGATATGCCATTTTGAGCGTACCCCGCAGGTATTAGGGCATGCGCGGCATTGACCAGGCTCGCATCCTCGCTATTGTTTGTTCGTCACCCCGAGTTGATCGAAATATGAACGCACCCGCTGCTTTGGTTCGGCTGACGCCTGCTTTGGTCCTTGCGCTTGTGCTGGCGGCGTGCGGTAGCGGTGGCGATTCGAACACGCCTGCACCCGCCCCTGCTCCTGTCCCGCCCGCTGTTGCGCCCACACCGACATGCACCGGGAGCGGCACTTTCTCAGTCGTGGCAGATGCGAGCGTCGTGGCCGGCAAGGCCGCCGGTGCCGTGCTCGCGGGTTGCACTGGTGCAGTCAGCAACGTGCAGTGGACACAAACCACTGGTCCGGCGGTTACGTTGATTTCGAGCAAATCGCAGGCGATCAGCTTTGAGCCGCAAAGCGCCGGCACCTACAGTTTCTCGGTGACTTTTCTCGACGCCGCTGGCGTGCAGCAAACTGGCAATGTCAGCGTCATTGCGGCGGCTCCTTCGGCCACAGCCACGGTGCTGGTGCGAGTCGATCACGCCGCCCGCAAAGGCGGCAATGTTTCGCTGCGTGCATGGCCGGCGTTGGCCGCCGGTGAAACCAACACATGGACACAAACTGCGGGGCCGCAGGTCACGCTCGATGTCAGTGATCCGAACCGCGTGTTGTTCGTTGCGCCTGAGGTCACGCGCGACACCGCATTGACGTTTCGTGTAACGCGCCGCACGGCGAATGGCTCCACGGATACCGACGACGTGTTCGTATTGATCGAAAACTACGCGCAGGCGCCATCGGATCCGAGTGGCAGCTTGCCGTTCGTATTCAGCGACCTGCATGTATCACGCACGTATCCGTATCGAGCCGGAGGTCCATTTGCCGGAGTGCTCGTGCGATGCACGTACGAAGCCAATTTGCAGTACACGGGCGGCTCAACCAATTTGTGCCCGCTGTCGACGCTGCCGTTCTTGCACCAGACAACGGCAGGTGCGGTGCCGACAGTCGACCAGATCATGGATCGCGTGGTCGTGTCGCACGACTGGATGGGTGAAACATTCGAGCAGCTGCTGCGCACGCAGGCATCACAGGACATGCTGCGGCTGTTCAATGGTGTTACCACGATCGTGATCGGCGCGCAGGTGAGGCCAAGCTTCTACTACGCACTGACCGGTGCGATCTATCTGGACGCCGACAATTTCTGGCTGACCGCGGCGCAGCGCGATGTGATCAACGAAGCGCCGGACTTTCGCTCAGATTTCGATCGCGACCTGATGTATTCCGGCGTCTGGCGCTACACACAGAACAATCAAAATATTTTTCTGCCGTTTCCTGCGACGTCGAGAATATCGCGCGACATTTCCTATCTGCTCGCCGAAGCGGGGTGGCTGCTCTATCACGAGCTCGCGCACGCATCGGACTTCTTGCCGCCTTCAGTCCGAGCTTCGCTGAACAGTTCGTTGTCAGCCTGGGGCAATCTTTCACCGCGCTATCAGGCGGGGCAGCTGCCGTCGGACCAGATGTCGGCAAGTTTTCCGCTGCAATCGACGCAACTGGCGGGCCTGGCGCAGGTGAAGTTCTTCGGTGCCAACGCCGATGCGACACAGCGCGGCTATACGCCGAACGATGTAGCCAGTTTCTTCGCGGCGGATCGTGCAACAGACGAGTACAACTACTCGACTACGCGTGAAGACCTTGCGATGACGTTTGAGGAATTCATGATGGTGCGCAATCACATGTGGCGCCGTGACGTGGCGATCACCGACAAGATCGGACCCGCTACAACGAGCTCGAATCTGATCGTCCGCTTCGGCCAGCGTGGACGCATCGGTGAAGCGGCAATCAAGCCGCGCGCGCAGCTGGCTGTGCAGGAGCTGGCGCCTTGGGTGCTGCAGGCTGATCCGAATGCGGTTACGAGCTTGCCGGCGCCGATCGCGATGCGCGCCGGAGACTCCTGGGCGAGCAATTTGGTCGTTCCCGCGCCGCCTGGCGGATTGCTCGCGCCGCTGGCGCTTCGCACGCCGCTCGACTTTGTCTCCGACCGTGCATTGCTGGCACGCGCAGTCGTCGGACCTCACGGTCATGGCCACTGGACACCCAATGAACGCTGGTTGAAACGAACGGGGACGAGCCGATGAGCGCGTGCCTGGAAAGTATGCGCGGCAACTGGCGTCGGGGTCTCACCGCTTCGTTGCTCGGCCTCGTCAGCTTGCTTGCGGTGAGCTCCGCCTGTGGCCAATCAACGCCGTCAGTGGCGGCAACCGATCGTGGACTGTTCTGGAAAATCGAGAAGGATGGACGAACGAGCTATCTCTTGGGCACCGTTCACGCATGGAAGCGCGAGTGGCTGCCGCTTAACCCAACGATCGAAAAAGCGTTTGCGAATTCCAAGACGCTTGCGGTTGAAGTCGACGCTGCGAAGATGGATATGGCCAGCGCCGTGCAGCGAATGATGCTGGGAGGCAACGAAACCCTCGAAACACGGCTTGGCAAATCCCTGTACGAACAAACTAAAGCGGAAGCCAGCAAGCTCCAAATACCCGAGGCGGCAATCGCGAAGGTGAAGCCGTGGGGTGCGATGCTGATTCTGGCCGCGATCAAACTGCAGCAACTGGGTTTTAGCCCTGACGCCGGAATCGACAACTACCTTATTCAGAAAGCCAACGCAGGCGGCAAGCGAGTCATCGAGCTGGAGTCGGGTGAAGGGCAGCTGGCGGTGTTCGACGGCTTGAGTACGCGACTGCAGAAGGCGATGTTGACTGACTTCCTGGACAATATGGAGCGCACGCCGCAGATCATCGGTGACATCGTCAGCGCCTGGAAAAGAGGCGACGCCGACGGCGCGTTCAAGCTGAATCAGAAGGGCTTCAACGATCCGGAAGCCAAGCGTGAGTTCGACGACAGGTTTCTGTATCAGCGCGACGTGGCAATGACTCGCAAGATCGAAGAGTTGTTGCGGCAGCCCGGGCCACACTTCATCGCGGTCGGGTCGCTGCATCTGGTGGGGCCGAAAAGCATTGTTGAGCAGCTCAAGGCCAAGGGTTTTCGCGTCGAGCAGATCTAGGAAGCTCTGCAAACTACTGCGCGGGCCAATCTCGCGCCTCCGGTGCTCAACGTACCGCTCGTACGCCTCCGCTCCTCCCCCTTGGCCCGCTCGCTACTTTTCAGAAGCTTCCCTTTCCTGCGCGAAGCTTGCTTCATAATGCGCGCCGTTTTCCCTTGCCAGTACTGACGGCCCGAAGCTATGACATTGCTCGGCTTTATCGCGCTGTATCTGATCGTATCGATCGGTATCGGCGTCTACGCTGCGACTCGCGTTAGAAATACGGCGGACTATGCGCTGGCGGGGCGTTCGTTGCCGCTGTTCGTCATTGTCGCCACGACGTTTGCGACATGGTTTGGTTCCGAAACCGTGCTTGGCATTCCGTCGAAGTTCGTCGAGGGGGGATTTCGCAACACTGTCGAAGATCCGTTTGGTGCGGGGCTATGCCTCGTCCTGGTTGGAATGTTCTTCGCACGCAAGTTGTACAACATGGATCTGCTGACGATCGGTGATTTTTATCGCCGCCGTTACGGGCGTGCAGTCGAGATCTTCAGCTCGATCGTGATTCTGATTTCTTATCTCGGGTGGGTCGCGGCACAAATCACCGCCCTTGGGCTGGTGTTCAATTTGCTGTCGGCCGGTGGCATCAGCGTGGCTTGGGGCATGGTGCTCGGTACGGTGATCGTGCTCGTGTACACATTGTTCGGCGGCATGTGGTCAGTCGCGCTGACCGACACGTTTCAGATGGTGATCATCATCGTCGGCCTATCGCTGATCGCGATCTTTGCGGCCGATCAGGCGGGGGGTGCCGGCAAAGTGATCGAGTACGCGCAATCGCGCGAGATGTTCCGATTCTTTCCAGACGGCGGAGCGCGCGAGTGGTTGTTCTGGACCGGCGCGGCGATCACGATCATGATCGGCTCGATTCCGCAGCAGGACGTGTTTCAGCGTGTGATGTCGGCGAAGGATGCTGACACCTCGGTCAAGGGACCGATCATCGGCGGCGTCTCGTACATGGTGTTCGCGTTGGTGCCGATCTTTATCGGGCTCTCTGCATTTCTGGTGATGCCAGAGGCGGCCAATGCATTGCTGAAAGAAGACTCGCAAAAAATCCTGCCGACCCTGGTGATGGAGCACATGCCGGTGTGGTTGCAGGTCGCGTTCTTCGGCGCGCTGCTGGCGGCGATCATGTCGACTGCGTCGGCCACGTTGCTTGCACCGTCGACGACGTTCGTCGAAAACGTTCTGAAGAACTTCGTCAAGATGAACGACAAGCAGGAGCTGCTGTACATGCGACTGACGGTGGTCGTCTTCACCGCATGCGTGCTGATCTATTCGATCATCATGATCGGTACGCCGATCTACGAGCTGGTTTCCGAAGGCCTATCAGTTCCCGGTGGTCGGCGCGTTCTGGCCGCTGGTGTGCGGGCTTTACTGGCGGCGCTCGACGACGCAGGGCGCGATCTGGTCGATCGTCCTCGGCATGGGCACGTGGGCACTACTTGAACTCACGCCGCTCGGGCAACAGTTCCCGCCCGTGCTCGGAGGATTTCTGATGGCAGCAGTTGGCATGTTCGGCGGTTCGCTGCTGTCAGCGCCAGCGCCGCGTGCTCAGGTTGCCGAGTAGGCGCACTAGCTAACCGGCTTGCGCCGCGAGCGCCCTGAAATCCTGCGCGTAGTCGTTCAGTTTCTTGTCGAGTGCGGCACGTTGTTCGGGCGTCGCGTGATTGATTAATTGTGCGATTAACTCGGCGCTGCCACGCCGGTACGACTCGGCGCGGGAGCGGCGCTCGGCTTCTGGTGCCACATTGAGATGCGTGAAATAGGTACGCAGCCAGCGCGCGGCAACCTCTTCGGTGGGGCGATCCGCCTGAATCTTGCGCAGTAGGCTGAGGAACTCGCGCTGGCGACGCTCGCGCTCATCGATCCACCAGGTCGCATCGGTGGGCCGGTTCGCCAACGACTTGCGGATAATCTCTTTCTGTTCGTCCGTGAGTTTGCCGAACCAAGATTCCGCGCGCTCGCCATACTTCTTGGCCCTTTCGGCGCCGGAGTCTTTTTCAAGGCGCACAAATTCGCGCCGGGCCTTCGTAGCATCGTTGGCGGTCTTCTTGGTGGCGCGGTCGATTTGTTCCGGCGACAGACTCAGCGCGAGGTGCGCGATATCGGGTGCCGCCTTGTCGGCCGCCGTCATCATCCGCGCGTTCAGTTGCTGGTTGAAATCCATCACATCGGCGGCGGTGATGCGGCCACTCGAGCTTCGCGCGCGTCTTGTCGATAAACGCGACGTAATCGCGCAACTGCGTTGTGCGGTGCCAGGTGAGCAGCGCATTGACCCGCTCCTTGACCGTCTGCTCTTGCTCGTCGGTCAAATCCAGGTAGCCATCCAGTTGAAGCAGCGCCAGCGTGTCGGCGTTGTTGTAGCCGATCTTTATCGCAGCGCAGCTTGCTAACGACACCGCAAAGGCGGCAATTGCCGCCAGACGACCAACGCCCACGGCGTTAGAGCCGCTTATCGGTGAACTAGAATCGTTGCGCAATCGGACCTCCGCTCATTACCCAAACCGCATGAACATCGTGATACTTGCTGCAGGCCAAGGTACGCGGATGGGTCCCGCCCGCGCCAAACCTCTGCCGAAAGTACTGCACCTCGTTGCCGGCCGTCCAATGCTGGCCCACGTGCTCGATGCGGTCGCCGGCGCCACGACCGGAATGCCCGTCAATATAGTGGTTGTCGTCGGCCACGGCGCAAAGCAAGTGCAAGAAGCGTTCCCTGCGGAACCAAAGAGCGAACGCTCGCTACGCTACGTCGAGCAGTCGCCGCAGTTGGGAACCGGCCACGCCGTGCAGCAGGCTGAGCCGCTATTGGACGACAGTGCCCCCACTTTGGTTCTGTACGGCGACGTGCCGTTGATCCGCCCGTCTACGCTGAAGCGGTTGTTCGCGGCTGGCGGCGACGTTGCGCTGTTAACGGTGCAACTGGCGCAGCCCTACGGCTACGGGCGCATCGTGCGCGATTGGCACGGCAACGTGCTGCGCATCGTCGAAGAGCGCGACGCGGACGACGATGAACGCAAATTGACCGAGGTGAACACCGGCATTTTGATGGCGCCCACTGTCAAGCTGAAGCGTTGGCTGAAAGCACTGTCGAATGAAAATGCCCAGCGCGAGTATTACCTTCCCGATGTGATCGCACATGCGGTCACAGAGCATTGCCGGGTGGTGGCAGTCGATTGCGCCGATCGAGACGAAACGCGCGGCGTCAACAGCAAGGAGCAATTGGCGACGATCGAGCGCATTGCGCAGCGGCGCATCGCGAGCGAGTTGATGGAGCGCGGCGCAACGTTGGCCGATCCTGCGCGCATCGATGTACGAGGCAAGTTGGAGGTCGGCGCGGATGTGTCGATCGACGTCGGGTGTGTCTTCGAGGGCTACGTCAATCTTGCCGACGGGGTTCGTGTCGGTGCCTACTGCGTAGTGCGTGACTGCTCGGTCGGCGCCCACACCGAAGTACTTCCGTTTTGTCACCTGGAGAGCTCGACCATCGGCGCAGGAGCACGCATCGGCCCGTACTCGCGACTGCGACCCGGCGTGCAACTAGGTGATGAAGTTCATATCGGGAACTTCGTCGAAGTCAAGGCGAGCACGCTGGGTCGCGCTTCGAAGGCGAACCATCTGGCATATGTCGGCGACGCGACGGTGGGATCCAACGTCAACATCGGCGCAGGTACCATCACCGCCAATTACGACGGTGCGCGTAAGCATCGCACCGTGATCGGCGACGACGTATCGATCGGCTCGAACGCGGTGCTCGTAGCGCCGGTCACGATCGGTCAGGGCGCGACGATCGCGGGCGGCTCGACCATCTCCAAGAACGCGCCCGAAGGCAAACTGACTGTTGCACGCGCAAGGCAGACAACACTCGACGGCTGGAAGCGGCCGACGAAAGAAAAGAAGGGTTAGACAGCATCATGTGCGGCATCGTAGGCGCGGTTGCAACGCGCGATATCACTCCGATCCTCGTCGAAGGGCTGCGCCGGCTCGAATACCGCGGCTATGACTCGTGCGGAGTCGCGTTGCTGCAGGACGGAGCGCTAACGCGGTCACGCAGCACAGCGCGGGTTGCCGAGCTTCAATCCCAGATCAAGCAGTCGGCACTGGCGGGCAACGTGGGCATCTCGCACACGCGGTGGGCGACGCACGGCGCACCGGTCACCGCGAATGCGCATCCCCATTTTTCACGCGATGAAGTCGCCGTCGTGCACAACGGCATCATCGAAAATTACGAGTCGATTCGCGCGGATCTGAAAAGCGCCGGCTATGAATTCGTCACCGAAACCGATAGCGAAGTCATTGCGCATCTGATTCATCAGCTGTATCGCGGCGATCTGCTGGCGGCCGTGCGCGCTGCGGTGGCGCGATTCAAAGGTGCGTACGCGATCGCGGTGATGCACAAGGGCGAGCCGCAACGATTGATCGGCGCGCGCAGCGGATCGCCACTGGTCGTCGGGCTTGGCAAGGAAGAAAACTTTCTGTCGTCCGACGCATTGGCGCTCGCCGGCACGACCGACCAGATCATTTATCTGGAAGACGGCGATGTCGTTGAAATCGAACTGAAGCGTGTGCGAATCGTCGATGCGTCGGGTGCGCCGGCGCAGCGGCTGGTGCACACCGTCAAGGCGGTCACCGGTGGCGCCGAGCTTGGTCCGTATCAGCACTACATGCAAAAGGAGATTTTCGAGCAGCCGCGAGCGATTAGCGACACGATCGAAAGCATCGAATCGATCACACCGGATCTGTTCGGTGAGAAGGCGGCGGAGGTGCTGGCTGCCGTCGACTCCGCCCTGATTCTCGCGTGCGGCACCAGCTACTACGCCGGGCTGACCGCGAAGGTATGGCTCGAATCGATCGCCGGACTGCCGACGCAAGTCGAAATCGCGAGCGAGTACCGCTACCGCGACAGCGTGCCGAACCCGCGCACGCTTGTGGTCGTGATCTCGCAATCCGGCGAGACGGCCGATACGCTGGCTGCGCTGAAGCACGCGCAGTCGCTCGGCATGAGGCATACGCTCGGCATCATCAACGTGGCGACCAGCGCGATGGCACGGCAGACCGCGCTGCAGTTTTTTACGCGAGCCGGCGTTGAGATCGGCGTAGCGTCGACCAAGGCATTCACGACGCAGCTGGTCGCACTTTCCTGTTGACGTTGACGATCGCAAAACAGCGCGGCCGTCTCGACGAACAAGCAGAACGGGCTCACATCCGCGCATTGCGTCATCTACCGGCGGCGCTGCAGGCGGTGCTCGCGCTCGAGCCGCAGGTGATCGCGTGGTCGCAAGAGTTCGCGCGCAAGGAGCACGCGCTGTTTCTGGGCCGCGGGCTGCACTATCCAATCGCGCTCGAGGGCGCGCTGAAGCTAAAGGAGATCAGCTACATCCATGCCGAGGCGTATCCGGCCGGCGAGCTGAAGCACGGGCCGCTGGCGCTGGTCGACCGCGAGATGCCGGTCGTGACCGTGGCGCCGAACGATGCGCTGGTCGAAAAACTGAAATCGAACATGCAGGAAGTGCGCGCGCGCGGTGGCGAGCTCTATGTCTTTGCCGATGCCGACACGCACATCGATCGGCGCCGGGAATCCACGTCATCAAGCTGCCCGAGCACTACGGTCCGCTCTCACCGATCCTGCATGTCGTGCCGTTGCAGTTGCTCGCGTATCACACGGCGGTGGCGCGCAAGACCGATGTCGACAAGCCGAGGAATCTGGCCAAGTCGGTGACGGTCGAATGACTGGCTAGTCAGGTTTCATAGCGGCCTCGGCGCAGCAGCGCTTTGGCAGCACGAACGCCACTCGGTCCATCAGCCAGTACATGATGCGCGTGCTTGCAGTACTGCTGCCAATCATCGAGATCAATCAGCGGGTGCGGTAACCCCAGCGCAGTCCCTCCAGGACTGCGCTCGCGCAAGAACATGATGGCCAAAGAAAGCCCGCGCTATTCAGGTAGCGGTTAGGGCATAAGGCCGCGCCAATAGCGATCAACGAGCGAATCTTCATTCGGGCCAAGTGCTTCGGTACTTCCGCCTACCATAGTCGCGCGGGCGGTTTTTTCCACCGTGCACGCTGAATGCTCAGCCGTCAGTGGACGGATCTCAAGATGAAAGTCACGGAGAGATAGGCTGTCAAGAGCAGGCGGTGTCCGGAGCAAACGGCGGGCAGCACACATCTAGACGAGTTACTCGCGGATCCGTCGGCCTGACGCGAGCGTCCAGTGGCTCCGGATCCGAGAATACGTGTTCCCCGGAAATATAACGA
>CAWEAZ010000045.1:0-18422 GCA_963807155.1 uncultured beta proteobacterium | reverse complement strand
ACTCCGAGCGCCTGGATATTGCTAGCGATCGACTGCACGACATCGACCTTGCCAAACATTCGCGCTGCGGCCATGGGATCAGGGTCGCGCAGCGGCGGCGGTGGTAATGGTGGAGGGGCAGCGATCGGCGACGGCGTGAAGATGCGGATGCCCCAATAGCCGGCAATCGCCAATACGCCGGCGAAGAAAACCAGATGAACCGCAGCAAAAGCAAACTTTTTCACGATCTCGATTCCAACGTTCGGCGTCAGCTCATCATGTATTAGTCCGTGAAGCATCCCCTTTCCGGGGGGTGGGGCAGCCGATTCGCGTTGATAATATCCCTCGCACCCTCGGTTGTCCGCGTCGAAAAGCGAGGAACTTCAAGGCGTTCGACGCTCATCTTCAAGTTTTCTACCGCATTGGCCAATGGTCTGATGACTCCAATGACAGGCGTTTGTTCCTCTTTTCAATTGCCCAGGCGCCGCGCGCGCGGCTTTACGTTGATCGAGATCATGGTCGTGATCACGATACTTGGCGTGCTCGCAGCGCTGATCGTGCCGCGGGTTGTGGGCCGCACCGATGACGCGCGCATCGCCGCAGCGAAGCAAGACATCGCGTCGATCATGCAGGCGCTGAAGCTTTATCGGCTCGATAACGGTCGCTATCCAACGACGGACCAGGGGTTGCAGGCTCTGATCACAAGGCCCACAACCGAGCCTCTGCCGGCCAACTGGAAGCAGGGCGGGTACCTGGAGCGCTCGACCGTGCCGTCCGATCCATGGGGTGAGCCCTACAAATTCCTGAATCCTGGCGTGCGCGGAGAGATCGACGTGTTCTCGCTCGGCCGCGACCGGGCCAACGGTGGCGAGCCGAACACGCCGGACGCCGACATCGGCTCGTGGCAGCTATAACGTTCGACGCTAACGGCAAGTGCGGCGTACTGCACCGCTCCGCCGGGTTCACGTTGCTTGAGTTGATGGTGGTGATCGTGCTCGCCGGCATTCTGGTCTCGCTGGTGACGATCAACATCGCACCCGATCCGCGCCAGCAACTGCAGCGCGAGGCACAACGTGTTGGCCAGCTGATGGCGCTCGCTGCGGACGAGTCACGCATCACGCAGCAACCGATCGTGTGGGAAGCCGATCTCCGCGGCTATCGGTTCGTTACCGAATCGGGTGGCGAGCGCAAATTGTTGACCGGCGACGACTTATTACGCGAACGCACTTGGGAAACGCCGCTGACGCGGCTCGCGGTGCTCGATAACGGAGGGCCGCAGCCGGCGCAGGTGCTGCTCGGCCCGGGCGCGCCACCGGTGCGGGTCGCGATTGCACGCGAGTGGATCCAGCCGCGCTGGCGGCTTGAGCTGAGCAGCGAAGATGGATCGGTGCGAGTCGACTTCGACGAAGCGGGTCGCTCGCTCCTCGCGGTTGAACAGGCGACGAGAAAGTGATGCAGAGAGTCGTGAAACAGCGGGGCTTCACCCTGCTCGAAGTGCTGGTGGCGCTCGTTATTATTGGCGTCGCTCTGGCCGCCGCCATGCGCGGCGCGATGTCGTTGACTTCTACCGCGGACTACACGCGCCAAAAGCTGTTAGCGGTGCTGACCGCCGAGAATCGATTGCTCGAGCTACGCCTCGGACGTGAACGCCTCGAGCCGGGGGAGAGCATCCTGCCGTGCGAACAAGGCGGCGCCAGCTTCGTTTGCTCGCAGGCCATCAAGCCCACTCCGAACCCGTTTTTCCGCCGCGTAGAAGTGCGCGTGTTTCGGCAGGATGACGCCGGCAACCGGAGTCAGCTTGCCGAGCTGATGACCGTGATGCCCACTAATCAATAAACGATGAACCAGCGACTCTCGCGCGGATTCACGTTGCTCGAATTGCTAGTGGCGATCACCGTGCTGTCGATCGTCTCGATGATCGCGTGGCGCGGTCTCGATTCGTTGGTCGCGACCCGTGAGCGGCTCGAACCCGAGGTCGACGACATCCGTTCGTTACTGACTACGTTTGGTCAGATGGAGCGCGATCTGACGCAAGTGACGAACCCAGTCTTTCTCGGTCTCGCCTTCTCACCGTTAAATATCGGCGTTGCAGACGGCGGCCAAGTGATCGAGTTGGCGCGCGTCGCAAGCCCGGTCCCTGACCGCGCAACCGAAGTACAAACAGTGTTCTACCGAGTGGTCGACGGCTCGCTGGTGCGACAGGCGACACCTCCGCTGCCCGCCTTCGATCGAGCCAATGCCGAGAGCTTCGAAACCGCGCGCTTGATGAACAACGTCAAGTCGATGACCGTGCGTGTGTGGCTGGTCCCAAGCGGTTGGGTATCGCCGTTTACTTCCGACGGTTCCGGCGCTCAGCCGCAAGCAGGCCAGACGCCTCCGGCGTCGAAGTGACTCTGCTGCGCACCGACGGTAAGAAGTTTCGTCGTGTGTTCTTGGTGGGTGCATGAAGAAGCAACATGGAGCCGCCGTGCTGATGGCTTTATTCGTCGCTGCTCTAGCCACGATGATCATCACCGGCTTGTTCTATCGGCAGTTCGTGCTGCTGCGGACGATCGAAAATCAGCAGCTCACGTCTCAAAGCCGCCTGCTGCTGCGCGGTGCGCTTGACTGGGGCCGTGCGATTTTGCGCGAGGACGCCAATCGCTCGCAGTACGACGCGTTAAGCGAGCCGTGGTCACAGCCGCTGGCCGAAACGCGACTCGATCAGTTGGGTGAAACGGGATCGCTCGCTGCACTCGCGACCATTGCGGGATCGATGGAAGACGCGCAAGGCCGGTTCAATCTGCGCAATCTCGTCGAAAATGGTCAGGTGCTCGAACGCGAATTGCAGGCGCTGCAGAGGCTGGTGTCGCTATTGCAGTTGCCGGAACAGACGGCGGATTTGATCGCACTGCGTATGGCGCAGGCACTGCCGCCTGTGCCAACCGATGCGACCGGCCAGGTATCGGACGCCCAGCAGCGCGAGCGCGACAAACCGCGCCCGCTGCCGCTGATGCTTCCGCAGGACATCGCCGGGATCTCTGGCATCGACCCGGCCGCCGTGCAACGGCTGGCTCCGTATATCGTCGTGCTCGACGAGCGCACTCCCCTGAATGCCAACACCGCCGCGCCGGAGACCATCGCCGCTCGCGTACCCGAATTGACGCTTGCCGAAGCGCGCACGCTGGTCGCCGAGCGCGAGCGCCTTGCCTATTTCAACAACACCGCCGAAGTGCGGACGCGCCTCGGCAACAAGGGCGCGTTGGTTACCGACTCCGAGATATCGACCGCATCGCGTTTTTTCTTCATTCGCGGCGAAGTGAAGCTCGACCGAGCGATCACACGAATGGAAGCGTTGGTTAAACGCGCAATTCCCGGTCAGGGCCAACAGGCGGTGACCGTGCTTTGGACACGAGAGATTTGATGAGCAATAGATCGGCACAACGCCTACTTATTTTCTTGCCGCCGCGCCTGGGTGCCGGCGGCCGCGCGCAATTCGCTTCCGGAACCGTCGTGCCGTATGTAGCGCTGTCCGCCCGCGAATCGACGCGCGGTGAAGCGCCGGTGGCCTTGTTGCCAAAGGCCGGCGCGGTCGACTTGGTGTTCGATTCGGGCGATGTATTCATCACCGCGATCGCATCGCCGAAGTTGTCGGAAGGCCGTTTGCGGATGGCGCTGCCGAACATTCTGGAAGATCGCCTGCTGGCGGACGCGACCGACTGTCATTTTGCGTTCAACGTTCCGCGCGGCGGCACCGGTACCACGACCATTGCGGCGCAACCGAAGATGCCTGTGGCGGTTATTGACCGCGGCATCCTGACGCGTGCGCTCGACGTCGTGACCGATGCAGGATTCAAAGTGCGCGCGGCCTACAGCGAGATCTACACAGTGCCGGCGCCCGCGGCCGGCGTGCTGTCGGTCCGAGTCGATCGAGGGCGCGGAATTGCCCGCTCGGCGACGCACGACGGTTTTGCATTCGACCTCGCCGATGACGCCGTTCCCCCAGCGCTTGCGCTCGCGGTGCGTCAACTCGGCATCAAACGCATCCAGGTATTCGGTCGTGACGGCGCGCGAATGGCGCCGCTTGCACAAGCGCTGAACGTGCAGATCGACGTCAATGCGCAGGAAGCCGATCCGGACAGCACCGAGACAGGCGTCAGCTTGCTGCAAGGCGCATTCGCCCAAGGCGGAATGATGGGAGGCTTTGCCGGCAGCTCGAGGCTATCGCTATCGAGCCGTGCGGTGCGCGTTCCGTTGCTGTGGATCGCCGCAGGTGCAGCCGTCGCAATCCTTGGAATGAATGCCTACAACCTGAAACTCGAAAGCGAAGAAAGCGCGATCCGCAGCCAGATGGAAACGAACTTTCGCTCGATGTTTCCGGAAGTGACCACCGTCGCCGATACGATGGTGCAGACAAAGCAGAAGCTCGCCGAAGTGCGGTCACGCGCCGGCATTGCATCGGCCAACGACTTTTCGGTGCTGAACGCGCGGACGGCGATGCTGCTGTCGGCCGCACCCGTTGGCAGTGTCGCCGGCATGGAATATCGCGACGGTGCCCTGAAGGTGAAATTCAAGCCCGGCGTTGCCGACAATCCGGGCCTGCAAAACACGCTGCGCTCCGCAGCCCTGCAACAGGGATTGGCCATTCGCTTCGAAGCCGACGGCTCGGCGCGCGTAACGGCGGCGGGGGTTTAGATGGAAGCACTACGACTTTTCTGGGCCGAACGTGTACCACGCGAGCGAGCGATCCTGCTCGCGGGCGCCGCAGCCGTCGTGGCAGTCCTCGTATTTCTGCTGCTGATCGAACCGGCCTACAAGGGCATTGGCCGGCTCGAGCGCAGCCTGCCGCAGCAACGCGCTGGCGCCGCCGAACTCGATTCCTTGCTGGCCGAAGTCAAAACGCTGCGCTCGCGGCCGCAAGTCGCGTCGGTATCGGCAGGCGATGTGCGTGCGGCAGTCGATACATCGCTCGGCCGCGCCGGCATCAAGGCCGCGCGCATCGTCCCGTTGTCCGACGGTGATTTGCAAATGACTTTTTCCGATGTCCCCTACGGCAGCTGGGCGCCGTGGCTTGCTGGGATCGAGCGCGAGCTCGGAGCGCGTGCGACGTCGGTCACAGTGACTGCGCGCGACAAGACGCCGGGCAATGTGGACGTCGAGCTTGCGTTGCGTTTGGCACGCAAATAACGAGCGGATGAACGCCATAAACAATGCGCGCCGTTTCTCTCATTGCTGCAGCGCTTGCGATCCTGATCCTGACAGCATTGGTGATCGCGCCGGCGCAATGGGCCGCCGGCTATGTTCGCTCGGCCAGCAACGGCAGAGTCGAGATGGCCGAGGCAAGCGGCACGATATGGAACGGCTCGGCAGTGGTAGTGATCGCGTCGCCGGCGGAAACCGGCGCGTCGCGCGCCAGCCTGCCCGAGCGTTTGTCGTGGCGGCTGAGCCCGTGGGCGCTGCTCGCTGGACAAGTCGACCTGGCACTGACGCATCCCTCAGCGTTGTCGCAACCGCTCACCATCAATGCGCCGTTGTTTGGGAAGACAGTGACGTTGGGACCGACGACGATGCGGTTGCCGGCATCGTTGCTGGTAGGGCTCGGAGCGCCGTGGAACACCGTGCGTCCCGGTGGCATCCTGACGGTTTCATGGGATCGGCTCGCGGTCGAACCGGGACGCTGGCAAGGCCGCATAAGCGGCGAGTGGCAGTACGCATCGAGCGGCCTGACGCCTGTGTCGCCCATGGGTCACTACCGCCTACAAACCAACGGCGTCTGGCCGGGAACTCAACTGGAATTACTAACCATTTCGGGTCCCCTCGAGCTAAAGGGCAATGGCACAATCAACGAGGGTGGGCGCTTACGCTTCACCGGACGGGCACAAGCAATGGCCGGCACCGACCCTGGTGTCAAGGCGCAACTGACGGGGCTGATCTCGCTGCTGGGGCGACGGGACGGCGAGGGATCTCTGTTGAACTTCGGTGGTTGAGATAAAGCCAATGTGCACGTCAGGCCGCGGCCTTCTTTTCCGCTCGATCGCATTTGCCTGCGCCTGGCTGATGGCGGCGACGACCATCATTACGCCGGCCATCGCGCAAACATCGCGCGCGAAGCCAGCGCCGCAGCCCGCGCAAAAAGCAGTCGCAACCGCAGCAGGCCAAGGAGGAAGGCGTACTGCTGAACTTCGTCAACGCTGACATCGACGCCGTGGTCCGCGCGATCGGGCAGTACACCGGCCGTACGTTCGTTATCGACCCCCGGGTCAAGGGCACGTTGTCGCTATCGACCGAGCGCCCGGTCACACGCCAGCAAGCCTACGACCAGTTGCTGACCGCGTTGCGGCTCCAAGGATTCACCATCGTTCAGACCGGCAACGTCGCGCGCGTGGTGCCTGAGGCCGACGCCAAGCTGCAGGGCGGCGCCGTCATCATTCCCAAGGGATCGGCGCCGAGCGGCGACCAGCTCGTGACCCAAGTGTTCCGGCTTCAGTACGAGTCAGCAACCGCGATGGTCCCGATACTGCGGCCGCTGATTGCGCCAAACAACACAATCTCGGCCTATCCGCAAAACAACACGCTGGTCATCACCGACTACGCCGATAACCTGCGCCGCATCCAGCGAATCATAGAATCGATCGACACGCCGGCCACTAGCGACGTCGAACTGATCCCGGTCAAAAACGGGTTGGCGCTCGAGATCGCCACCGTCGTCAATCGCGTGCTGGACGAAGGTGCGCGTGCCGCCGGCCAGGCAAGCGATGCTGGCCAGCGCGTTTCGATTCTGGCCGAGCCTCGCACCAACTCGATCATCATCCGCGCGCCGAGCCCGCAGCGACTTCAGCTCGCGAAGAGTTTGATCGCGCAGCTCGACAAGCCGGCGCTGACCCCCGGCAACATCAACGTCATCCATCTGCGCAACGCCGAGGCGGTTCGGCTCGCGCCGCTGTTGCGCGCGATCATTGGTGCCGATGCGTCGTTCGTGCCCCAAGGCAGCGGTGGAAGCGGTCTGTCGCCGACAACCAGCATGACGCCGGGCTCGAGCGGGGCGCAGCCTGGTTTATCGATCGGAACTTCAGGTGGAACCTCTCCTGGCACTGGTCAGATCGCCAGTGGCGGTTCGGGCGGAGGCGGCACCGGCGGCCTGGCCGGAATGATCCAGGCCGATCCGTCAACCAACTCGCTGATCATCACCGCACCAGAGGTTCTATTTAGAAACATTCGGGCGATCGTCGACAAGCTGGACACGAGGCGCGCGCAGGTTGTAATCGAATCGCTGATCGTAGAAGTGACAGCCGACAAGGCCGCCGAGTTCGGCATCCAGTGGCAGGCGCTGGGCGGCCTCGACAATTCAAGTACGAGCGTGATCGGCGGGACGAACTTCGGCGTCGGCGGGAACAACATCATCAACGCCGCGCAGAACATCGGGTCACTGGGCCAGGGTTTGAACCTCGGCGTCGTGCGCGGCAAGATCTTGATTCCCGGCATCGGGGAAGTTCTCAACCTCGCCTTTCTGGCGAGGGCGCTCGCTACGAGTGCCGACGCCAACATCCTGTCGACGCCCACGATCCAGACGCTCGATAACGAAGAGGCGAAGTTTCTGGTCGGCCAAAACATTCCGCTGATTACCGGCTCGTTCACGCAGACCGCCGGCGCGGCGAGCAATCCGTTTCAGACTTTCGAACGCAAAGATATCGGGTTGCAGCTGCGTGTGAAGCCGCAAATCTCCGAAGGCGGTGTGGTTCGGCTCGCAATCTATCAGGAGCTGTCGTCGATCCAGAACACGTTGACGGCCGCGCAGGGCGGCATCATCACGAACAAGCGCAGCTTCGAATCGAGCGTGCTGGTCGAAGACGGCAACATCGTCGTGCTGGGCGGACTAATCGAGGACCGCACCGACAACAGCAAGAGCCAGGTGCCGGTGCTCGGAGAGATTCCGTGGGTGGGTGGGTTGTTCCGCTACGAGAACCGCGGCCGGCGCAAGACCAATCTACTGGTGTTCCTGCGGCCGTATGTCGTGCGCGACGAAACTACGTCGTCGTCGCTGGCTCTCGATCGGTACGACTATATCCGCGGCCAGGTCGCGGCGACCACTCTACCGGACAACATGATCTTCCGCGATCTGCAGGGCCGGCAATTGCCCGCGACGCCCGCCGTTCCGCCTACGATGCGCCGGCAGCAAGAAGGCGAAGCGCCGGCACCGGCCGGAACGCCTGCGCCCGCCGAGCCGACCCCCTTGCCGCGCTCGCCAGAAGCGGGCCTCGGCGCGCGTACCGAGCGATTGGATCCGCCTGCTCCGATTATTGACGTCGCGCCACCCGCTGAAATACCTGCACCGCGTCCCGCGCCACCGCCAAGCGCACCTACGACGTCGGCACCGCCAGCGCCTCCAGTTGCGGCGCCACCAGTTGCCTCGCCACCTGTTACTTCACCACCGCCGCCGGCACAGATCGCGCGGGCTGAGCCGACGCCCACACCGTCATCAACGGCACCTTCGATGCCACGGGCGGAACCTGCGCCGATACAGACTCCACCTCCACCGCCCTCGGTCGCCGCGGTGCCCGCGGCTCCGCCGCCAGCGCCTGCTCCGATACAAGCTCCTGCACCGACTCCGACACCGCCGCCTGCCTCCGTGGCTACCGCCCCAGCAGCGGCCGTTGCGGGAACGGCGGCTCCGTCGGCCGCCCCGGCTGCTGCTCCGGCACGCGACGCGGCATCGCCCACTTCGCGTCCGGCTCCACAACAGGCTGGATCATCGACATTGCTGCAGGTTGCCGCAGTCAGCGACATTGCACGCGGCCGCGATCTGCAGCGCCAGTTACGCGCCGCTGGAATGGACGCCTATTGGGAAAGTGTGCGCACCAAGCAGGGCACTGACGTGGTACGGGTGCGCGTTACGGTTGATCCGGCAACGCAAACGATGGCCGACGCGATTGCAAAATTGAAGGCGATGGGATTCGACCCAATCATCGTCACGCCGTGATCACCGCCAACCGCCTCGTCCCCTACGCGTTCGCGCGCGACAACGCGATCCTGCTTGTTCCGAAGAGCGAGCGCGATGCCGAGGTTTGGATCAGTGACGCCACGCCGCTGGCCGCACTGAACGAGGTCATCCGCGTCTTCCCTGGCAAGGTCAAGCCGATCGTCGTCGAGCCAGGCAAGCTGGTCGCGGCAATTTCGCAGACCTATGGCGATCAGGGCGGCTCTGCGCAGCAGATCGTCGGCGACATCGAAGGTGAATTCGATATCACGCGAATGATGCAGGAGGTCCCGGACGTCGAGGATCTCCTGGAGACCGAAGACGACGCGCCGATCATCCGCATGATCAACGCGCTGCTAACGCAGGCCGCGCGCGACGGCGCATCGGATATCCATATCGAAGCGTTTGAAACGTATTCGCTGGTGCGCTTCAGGATTGACGGTACGTTGCGCGACATCGTGCGTCCGAAGCGCGCGCTGCACGCAGCGCTGGTGTCGCGCATCAAGATCATGGCGGCGCTCGACATTGCCGAGAAGCGCTTACCGCAGGACGGCAGGATTACTTTGCGCGTCGGCGGAAGGCCGGTCGACGTGCGTGTCTCAACCCTGCCAACCGGCCACGGCGAGCGCGTGGTGCTTCGTCTACTCGAGAAGGATCTATCGAAGCTCGAGCTCACCAACCTCGGCATGGCCGAAGGCACTCTCGCGGGCTTCGACAAGCTGATCCATCAACCGCACGGAATCATTCTGGTCACCGGCCCAACCGGTTCGGGCAAATCGACGACTCTGTACGCCGGAATTCGCCGACTCGATAAGAACACGACCAACATCATGACGGTCGAGGACCCGATCGAGTACGACATCGAAGGCATCGGCCAGACGCAGGTCAACGCGAAGATCGACATGACGTTCGCGAAAGCGTTGCGCGCGATCCTGCGGCAGGATCCAGACATCGTGATGATTGGCGAGATCCGCGATCTCGAGACCGCGCAGATCGCGGTGCAGTCGTCGCTGACCGGCCACCTCGTGCTGGCGACATTGCACACCAACGACGCCGCATCGGCGGTGACACGCCTGATCGATATGGGCATCGAGCCCTTCTTGCTGTCGTCGTCGCTGCTCGGAGTCCTCGGACAACGACTGGTGCGCAAGCTCTGCCCGCATTGCAAAGAGTCCGATCCGACCGTCGGTGGATGGCGCGCGGTGGGCTGCGGTCACTGCGGTCACACTGGCTATCTCGGCCGCACGGGTATCTACGAGTTGCTCACCGTCAACGATGAAATTCGCATGCTGGTGCATCAGGGCGCGAACGACACCGACATGCGCCGCGTCGCGGAAAAGAACGGAATGATCAACATGCGCGCCGATGCGCAGCGCTGGATCAAGACCGGCGTAACGTCGCAGGAAGAAACGTTGCGCGTCACGCGCGAGTAGCTGTCGCATGGCTGCATTCAGATTTGCCGCGGTCGACAACGTCGGCAAGGAATCCACGGGAGTCTTGGAAGCCGACAGCGCGCGCCTCGCGCGTCAGCTGCTGCGTGGTCGCGGACTGATTCCGCTATCGGTCGATCCCGTGATGAGCGACGTCGGCGCACGCGCCGGCGGTCTATCGCTGAGCCGACGGCTGTCGCAAACCGAGCTCGCGGTCATCACACGCCAGTTGGCTTCGCTTCTCGGCGCGCAATTGCCTGTCTCCGACGCGCTGACTGTGATGGTCGAGCAGAGCGAGAAGCAAAGCGTGCGCGAACTGATGGCGTCGATTCGCACGGACGTGCTTGGTGGCACGTCCCTGTCAAAGGCGCTGGTGCGTCACCCGCGACAATTTCCAGACATCTACCGTGCGCTGATTTCTGCGGGTGAGGAATCGGGAAAGTTGGGCTCGGTACTCGGCAGCCTGGCGGACTACGTTGAAGAGCGCGCCAAGCTGCAGCAGAAAATCACACTGGCGTTCGTCTATCCGGCGATCGTCACGTTTGTCGCACTGGCCGTGGTGATTGGCCTGCTGACCTATGTCGTGCCGCAGGTCGTGCAGGTATTTGCGAACACCAAGCAGCAGCTACCCTTCCTGACGATCGCGTTAATCGCAGTATCGAACTTCGTTCGTAACTACGGGTGGATCCTGGTGGTGATCATTGCGATCGCAGCGTTTCTGACGCAGCGCGCGCTGCGTGTGGCTCCGGTGCGTTTGCGCTGGCACACACGAATCCTGACATTGCCGGTCATGGGCGTGCTGTCGCGCTCGATCAATACCGCGCGATTCTCATCGACGCTGGCGATTCTGGTTGGCTCCGGTGTTCCGATGCTACGGTCGCTGCAGGCAGCCGGAGAAACGATCACCAATCTCGCAATGCGGACACGCGTGATGGACGCTGTGCAAAGAGTGCGGGAAGGATTTTCACTGGCTAAGGCACTGCGCGCCGATGCCGACGAAGAAAAAAAACAGGGGCACGTGAAGCTGTTCCCGCCTGTCCTGATCCACTTGATCGCGTCGGGCGAAGCGACGGGCAAGTTGCCCGAGATGCTGTCACGCGCCGCTGATATTCATGCGCGCGAAGCCGAGCGCCGGGCGTTGTTCTTCACGTCGCTACTGGAACCCATTCTGATTCTGACGATGGGCGTAGTCGTGATGCTGATCGTGCTGGCAGTGCTGCTGCCGATCATCGAAATCAATCAGCTGGTTCGATAGCGGCGCGGTCGCCAACCGCTAATTGGCGTTGCGGTGCTGGTCCCCGCAACGCCGTTCCCGCTTTGCTACACAACGCGGTGCGACCCGCCCCGGCCGAAATGGCCACCGTGGCGTCGCGGCGCCAACACTTCGTCCGCAATCGCTTTCTGCTCGGTCGACAGCGCCGCATACAGTGGGCGCTGCACGGCGAGGCGTTCGTTGATGCGCGTTGCAGACTCGGCATGCCGCTGTTGCTCGCGCTCCAAACGCGCAATCGCGTTCGGCCTTTCGCGCGTGGCGCCCTTCTCGCGCTGCGCACGGAATTCCTGCATGCGCTGGTCGGCGGCCCGGGCTTGGTTGCGCAGCGTCTCCGCGAACGCATTCCACTGCGCTTGCTGCGCATCCGTAATTTTCAGAGCGGTGCGGATGTAAGCCAAGCGCGCTTCCACACGCTCGCTCGGCTGCGTGAATGCACGCTTGCCGTCGTGATGGCGCGTGCCTTGTTGCGCCTGCGGCTGTGCCGCGGGTGCGGCGCCCGTCTGCGCATGCAGAGCAAACGCTGACGAGAGTCCTATCAATAAAAGAGCGCCTGCTAGTGTCTTGCTCATGTGTCTTTCTCCTGCGGTTTGTCATAACCGACAAGTTGCCGGCTATGAATCAGACTGGAGGCTGCGCGCGGCTGTTCGGTGGCATGTGTAAGAGTTTGTGTCCGGTAAAAGCCGGGAGAACGCGCCGAACTTGTGCGAGCGCCGGACGCGCGGCTCGGTGTTACGAGCCGCGCGGATAACAAAAGCAGCTTGTTGTGGACCGCCGACTCACTTGAGCGCCTGCAGCTTGTCGTAGACGTCCTTCGGCCAGGTTGCGTCGGGCCGTTGTGCATCTTCGTTGCTTCGCGGAATGGCACCCGATTGACCGCCACGACCTCCTTGCTGTTTTTCTTGAACTCGGCGCGCGCTGTTCTTCACGTCCTTGCTCGAACCCATCCTGATATTGACGATGGGCGTCGTGGTGATGCTGATCGTGCTGGCGGTGTTGCTGCCGATCATCGAGGTCAGATCCGAGAATTCGTGTTCCGAGGAAATGTAACGATCGGAAAAGATCCAGACGCTGTCAGTTTCCGCGGCGGTTGAGTCCTGGGCCACAGCTGCTTGCGCCAAACCAAGGCACGCAGCGACGGCAGCAAAGAATCTGGAAATTAGTGAAGTGTTCATGGCGGGCTCCTTTTAGTGTCGGCACGATTTATCGGCTTGAGACTGCATAGCCAGCCGTCGTCAGCGCTTGATGTTCGGCCGCCTTGTTTTTTCTCCACCACGCCAACATCAAATCAAAGTCGCCGTTGAATTTGCTTACCTTCAAACTCTCGGTGATCGCGCCGCAGGCGATGGCTGCGCCTCCGTCGACTCCGTGATTCGTAGCGGCGTGATCGCAGATCCAGAAGGCCTTCTCGAGATCAGCGGGAGCACTGACAGGCGCGACCACTTCGGTCGATGGCCGCGAACTCATTCGCTGTTGAGCCGCCGCGTCTACGCCAATCAAACTGAGCGTCATTCCCACCACGATGGATGCGACGGCGCTCGGCGCTGCTGAAAAGTTGTGTCCCTTTAGTGTCTTCGTCATGGCATCGTTCCCCTTGGCTGCCCGAGAGCGGATGCTCTCGCCGGCATACCTGTTAGCGCACGGCCTGTGCCAAGACGATCTGTTGGGAAAAAACTAGGAGGATCAGCGGGTTAGCTAAACAACCGCGCAGCGATGCCCCGTCAAATGCGACGGAGCCGTCAAACTCGACGGGCGCGGCCCGTCGAATACGGTGGGCTAGGACGCGTTGCGAATGCCGAGCTTGCGCATACGGCCGCGCAATGTGCTCGGGTTTAGGCCGAGTATTCGAGCAGCACCGAGATCGCCCTCGATCTTCCATCGCGTGCTCTCGAGCACGCGGCGGATATGGGTGCGTTCAACTTCCTGCAATGAAGCGTTGGCGGGTTGCGGCGCGGCGGTCACCGCGGCCATTGGCGATGCCAAAAGCTCGTTCGTGTCCAATGTCCCGCCATTCGACATGATCAGCGTGCGCTCGACCAAATTCTCGAGCTCACGAATGTTGCCTGGCCAGTCGTACGCGCTCGCGCGCTCGATGAATGTCGGAGAAACTCCGTCTATCGCACGACCGAGTCTGCGTGCCGTCTTCGCTGCAAAGTGCCTTAGCAGGTGCGGGATGTCTTCACGGCGCTCACGCAGCGGCGGCAGCGCGATCGGAAAGACGTTCAGACGAAAGTACAGATCGGTGCGGAAGCGGGACGCGCTCGGCCTCCGCGTGCAAGTCGCGATTCGTCGCGGCGATCACACGCACATCGACGCGCAGGCTGCGCGTACCGCCGATGCGCTCGAACTCGCGTTCCTGCAGCACACGCAGCAGCTTCGCCTGTGCCTCGGGCGGCAGTTCACCTACCTCGTCGAGGAACAAAGTGCCGCCGTCCGCCAGCTCGAAGCGGCCGCGGCGTTGCTGGATCGCGCCGGTGAAAGCGCCCTTCTCGTGCCCGAAGAGTTCGCTCTCGACCAGTTCGCGCGGCAGCGCGGCGCAGTTGATCTTGATGAGCGGCCGGTCGCGGCGCGCACTGTTCTCATGAATCGCCCGCGCGACGAGTTCCTTGCCGGTGCCCGTTTCCCCCTGAATCAGCACCGTGCTGTCGGTCGGAGCGACTTGCGCGATCAACTCGCGCACACGCCGCAGTGCAGGCGATTCACCGATCATTGAATCACGGTCAGCTCGGATTTCCTCAACCAGCAGGTGAATCGTGGCTTTCGATCTGCCATGGGCTTCGATCTCACGCCGCAAGGCAATGTGGGCACCGACGCGCGCGAGCAATTCCTCGGTCTCGAATGGCTTGGTGACGTAGTCCACCGCGCCGAGGCGGAACGCGCGCACCTTATCGAACGTGTCGCTGAGTGCGGTCAGGAAAATGACCGGGATCATGCGCGTCGTTACGCTGGCTCTTATCCTCTTGCAGGTTTCGTAGCCGTCGATGCCGGGCATCATCACATCGAGCAGGATCAGATCCGGCTTGCTCTTCGCCGCCGCAGCGAGAGCGTCTTCTCCATTTTGCGCAGCGATGGTCCGATAACCCGCGGCGGCCAGTTCCTGCTCGAGCAGGTCGACGTTCAAGGGCTCGTCGTCAACGATCAGCACCGTGCCTGCGTCAGTTGCCAAGATGCCTCGCCAGTGTCTGGAACAACAGCGTCTCGTCGATCGGCTTGGTCAGGAAGTCGTCGCAGCCGCTGGCCCGCGCGCGTTCTTCGTCGCCGTTCATGGCGCGGGCCGACAGCACGATCACAGGAATGCCGGCCATCGCTGGGTCGGCCTTGAGCCGGCGCGTGGCTTCCCAGCCGTCCATACGCGGCAGCGACAGATCCATCAGTATCAGATCGGGACGAATCTCGGCAGCGCGTTCGAGCGCGGCCACGCCATCTTCGGCGAACACCAGGCGATGGTTTTCGTCGAGAAGCTGCGCCAGCAGTTCGCGATTCAATTCAATGTCCTCGACGATCAGGATGGTCTTCATGTCCGCAGTGGCTGGTAGCGGACCGGCAGTGTCAGCGTGAAGGTCGATCCGACGCTCTGGCGTGCTCTCGACGCTGACGTCGCCGCCCATCAGCCGCGCGAGGCGCCGCGCGATCGTGAGACCGAGTCCGGTACCGCCGTGCACGCGCGTACTGCTGGCATCGGCCTGTTCGAACTCCTCGAAGATCGATTCCAGCTTGTCGGCGGCAATGCCGATCCCCGTGTCGGCCACCGCAATCTCGACGTTACCGTCGTCTGCGCGCGCGCGGACATGGATGTTGCCGCGCGCCGTGAACTTGGCGGCATTGCTCAGCAGATTGAGGATGATCTGCCGCAGCATTTCTTCATCGACGAGCATCAGCGGCAGTTCGCCGTCGAACCCTTTGACCAGTGTCACAGGCTCCTTGATCAGCGGCTCGACAGTCCGCATGCACTGTTCCAGCAGCAGCGCCGGCTGAATCTCTGCAGGGTTCACGTCGACGCGGCCGGCTTCCACCTTCGCGAGGTCGAGAATCGTGTTGATCAGCGCGAGCAGTTGCTGTCCGCTGGTCAGGATCTTCTCCAGATTCTCGAACTGTTTCGGCTCGAGCTGCTCCTGCGAGCGGCGCATCACGATGCGCGTGAACCCGATGATCGCGTTCAACGGCGTGCGCAGTTCGTGCGACATGTTGGCAAGGAACGCGCTCTTCTGCCGGCTTGCGATTTCGAGCTGCCGGCTCTTGTCTTCGATCTCGCGGAACAGCCGCGCATTCTGGATGGCCAACGCGGACTGCGTTGCGAAGGTCTTCAAGAGGTCGATCACGCGCGGCGCGAACTCACCCGCGCTTTTCCGGTTGACGACCAGCCCGCCGAGCAGGCGGTTCTCGCGCAACAGCGGTACTGCGAGCAAGGACCGATAACCGTGGCGGAGAAGGATCTCGCGGACCTGGCTCTGGTAGATGCCCTCGTCCATGATGTCGCGTATCGCCACCGGCTCGCCGATTCTGCCAATTGCCCGATTGCGCCTTCTCCCTTCGGCACGGGCCTCGATCGAAGCGCCTCGATCAGCTCATCCGGCAGTCTGTGCGCCGTGTGCAGGCGGAACTCTTCACCCGCCTCCTCGTACTCGTAAATTGAGCCGCCGTCCATTCCGGCTAGCTCGGTCGCCCGCGCGACGATCGTGCTCAATACGGTTTCCAGGTCGAGCGTTGAGCTGACGGCCTGGCCGACCTCGCCCAGCGCCTGCAGTTCTCCTACCGACTGCGTGAGCTCGGTCGTCCGCGCCTCGAGTTCCTTGAAGAGCCGAACGTTCTCGATCGCGATCACCGCCTGGTCGGCGAAGGTCTGCAGCAGAGCGATTTGCTTTTCCGGAAACGGCCCCGGCTCGGGCCGGCCGACGGCGATGGCGCCCATCGGACTTGTCCTCGCGCATCAGCGGAATGCCCAATACGCTGCGGAAACCCCATCGCGCGACTGCTCTGCGCACGCATAGTCCGGGTCGCAAGTACGTATCGTGAATGGCGACCACGCTACGCGTCAGCACGGCCCGGCTGGCTGCGGTGCCGCGGTCAGGCGGCCGCGGCAAGAGCTGCCTGATCGGCTTCCGTCCCTTCGGGACTGACCATCGCCATGCGCCGCCAGATGGAGCAATTCGCCGTCAAACGTGAATACGTTCGCCGAATTGGCATCGCACAACTTCAGCGCCGCTGCCGCGATCGCGTCGAACACTGGTTGCGCATCGGTCGGCGAACGCGAAAGGACGCGCAGGATCTCGCTGGTCGCGGTCTGTTGCTCGAGTGCTTCGGTCAGTTCCCGGTTGCGCGCGTCGAGCTCCTTGAACAGTCGAACGTTCTCGATCGCGATCACCGCCTGATCCGCGAAAGTTTGCAGGAGCGTGATCTGGTTTTGCGGAAACGGCCCGGGCTCGGGGCGGCCGACGCCGATGGCGCCGATCGGAACACCGTCGCGCATCAGGGGAACGGCCAACACGCTACGAAACCCTCGCAGGGCGAAGTCGCGATTTGCGTAATCGGGGTCGGCAAGCACATCGGGAATGACAACCACTTTGCACGTCAGGACCGCGCGGCTGACTCCATAGCCGCGGTCATCAGGCGATCGCGGGTACGCTCGGCGGATGCCTTCGGCATGCTCGGGCCGAGCGCATGGATCGCGGCAATATGGATCAGTTTCCCGTCGAACGTGAACACGTTCGACCCTCCGGCCTCACACAGCTTCATCGCCGCGGCGGCGATCGTGTCGAACACCGGTTGCACGTCGGTTGGCGATTCGCTGATCACGCGCAGGATCTCGCTGGTGGCGGTCTGTTGCTCGAGCGCTTCGGTCAGTTCGCCGGTTGCGCGCCTCCAGTTCGTTGAAGAGCCGAACGTTCTCGATCGCGATCACGGCCTGATCGGCAAAGGTCTGCAACAAAGCGATCTGCTTCTCTGAAAACGCCCGCACCTCGCGCCGTCTCAGAGCAATGACGCCGAGCAACCGGTCTTCGCGAAGCAGCGGCACGGCCAGGACTGTGCGCACAGATTCGCTCCGATGCGCCGGAGTCACGCGCATTCCGGGCTCGGCCATGAAGTCGAGCACTTGTACCGGCTTGCGCTCCAACGCCGCACGACCGGCGGTTGTCTCACGATCGACGGGGAGGCCCCTGGCGAGGTAGTCGGCGAACTCCTGCGTGCATTCAGTACGCGCCGCCAGCGACAGCCATCCGTCCTGATGGCGTACGACGAAAGCCCAGTTCGCATCGCACAGCCGCAGCGCATTGGCGAGGATCGTGTCGAACACCGGCTGCAGGTCGGCCGGCGAGCGCGAGATGACGCGCAGGATCTCGGCGGTTGCGGCCTGCTGTTCTAGCGCTTCGGCAAGCTCCGGGCTGCGCGCATCGAGATCTTCTTTGATCGCTTCCATAGGCGCGTTGTTAGCGCTGCCTCGCGCGATGAAATCGTTGCGGCCGCCGTCGGGCGGCCGCCCCAGAACTATTTGATCGCTTGCAGCTTGTCGTACACATCCTTCGGCCACGTGGCGTCCGGTCCGTTGTGTAGTTTCATCGTGGCTTCGCGGAATGGCGCGCGGTCGACCGCCACGACTTCCTTGCCTCTTTCTTGAACTCTGCACCAAGGCCTTTTTCGATATCGATGATTTGCCCGGTCGCCCGAGTTGCGGCCTCTTTCAGGACCGCGTCAAAGATCTGACTTATCCGCATCGGACAGTTTGTTCCACGTTGGTCGCCGACGATCGTCAGTAACGCATCAGTGATGTGGCCGGTCAGCACAATGTATTTCT
>CAWEAZ010000044.1:0-12844 GCA_963807155.1 uncultured beta proteobacterium | reverse complement strand
AAAGTATCGCGGTGCCACCGTGCGCGACCAGCCGATCGACCGCGTTGCCAAGTGCAGGATTCGCCGTGATGCCGGAGTACCCGTCGGAGCCGCCACATTGCAGACCAAGCATCAGATGACTTGCGGGGACCGGCGTCCTGGCGACACGGTTAGCCGCCGGCAACATCTCCTTGACGATTGCCACGCCGCGCTCGATTGCCTTCGCAGTGCCGCCGACGTCCTGCATGTTGTAGCGGGCGAGCCGTTCGCTTTCCTTCAAACCTTCGGCACCCAGAAGGGACGTGATCTGATTCGCCTCGCAACCCAGGCCGATGAAAACCGTCGCGGCGATGTTCGGATGCCTTGCGTAGCCCGCCATCGTCCGACGCAGTACGTCCATGCTTTCGCCCATGTCCATGCCACAGCCGGTGCCGTGCGTCAGCGCGATCACGCCATCGATGTTCGGATAAGCGGCCAGCACTTCGGGACGAATGTCGGTACGAAACTGATCCGCGATCGCGCGCGATACCGTCGCCGAACAATTGACGCTTGAGATAATTGCGACGTAGTTGCGCGTAGCGACGCGACGATCGTCACGCACAATGCCCATGAACATCGCGGGCGGATCGACCATAACTGTCGGCTTCACATCGGCACAGAATGCGTAGTCGCGTGCCGCGCCACCGACGTTCGCGCCGTGCTCACTGCCTATGCTCATGTTGTGCAGGTGGACGTGCTCTCCCGCGCGTATGTCGCGCGTCGCGAAGCCGATGATCTGGTTGTAGCGGCGCACCGGCGCGCCTGCGGTAATCGCACGCGTAGCGAGTTTGTGGCCGGGCGGAACCAGACCGATAACGGTCACACCTTCGTTCTTGACGAGCGTGCCGGAGACTAGTTGGCGACGCGCAATGACGACATCATCGGCGGCGTTGAGTCTGAGTACCAGAGGAACTTCCTGCAACATTTCTCTTCCTTACATTGCCAATCGCGGCAACCACAGGCTGATGATCGGCACGTACGTCACCAACGCAAGGCTGATCAGCAGCGGAACCAGCCACGGCAAAATCGCCATCGTCGTGCGCTCGATCGACAGCTTCGCCACTCGCGCAAGAACGTACAGCACCAACCCCATCGGCGGATGCAGCAAGCCGATCATCAGATTAAGCACCATGATCAGCCCAAAATGAACCGGGTCAATCCCGAGCTTAAGGACGATCGGCATCAGAACCGGAACCAGAATCGTAATCGCCGCCACCGGCTCCAGAAAACAGCCGACGAACAGCATCAGGCCGTTGGCGAGCAACAGAAACACCCACGGTTCCTGCGTGAAGGCGAGCACCCATCCGGCAATCAGCTCGGTTGTTTTTGTGACCGTCAACATCCAGCCGAAGATCGACGCAGCGGCCACGATGAACAGCACGGTCGCCGTGGTTTCGATTGTGTCCATCGAAACCTTGATCAGCATCTTCGCGTTCATCGTGCGAAACCATGCAACCCCGAGAAACAGCGACCAGACGCACGCCGCGATCGCGCCCTCGGTGGCGGTGAAGACACCACTTGTCATGCCACCGATCAGCAGCACCGGTGTCATGATCGGCAACACCGCGTTGAAACGAAAATAGTGGTCCGCGGCGAGCAATACGACAAGCGCGACAACGACAGTCCACACTGGATCGGCACCCTGTTGCGTTGCCATCCAGATGACAATCGGAAACCCTGCCACGATTGCCAACTCGAGGAGCGCCTTGCCGACACGCTTCCAATCAAACGCAATATCTCCGCCCCATTTGTTCTTGTGCGCGAAAAATGCGACTGTCGCCATCATCAGCAAAGCCATGACCACGCCGGGCAGAATGCCGGCGAGAAACAGGGCGCCGACCGACACATTGGCGAACATCGCGTAGATCACAAACGGCAACGATGGCGGAATGATCGGACCGAGCGTTGCCGACGCCGCCGTGACTCCGACCGCAAACTCGAGGTCGTAGCCGTGATCCTTCATTGCCTTGATTTCGATCGTTCCGAGCCCCGCCGCATCTGCGATTGCAGTCCCCGACATACCGGCGAAGATCACTGAACCAATGACGTTGACGTGGCCGAGCCCGCCGCGCAGCCAACCCACCAGCGCGAGCGCGAAGTTGTAAATGCGATTGGTGATGCCGGCTGAATTCATCAGATTGCCGGCAAGAATGAAAAACGGCACCGCGAGCAACGGAAACGAGTCGATGCCACTGACCATCCGGTGAATGACGACGAAGTCCGGCACGATTCCGGTCGCCATCACAAAGATCAGAGACGAACCGGCCATCGCAATGGCGACCGGAATGCCCGAGCCCATCAGCGCGAGGAAAAGCAGCTTGAAGCCTGCGGGGCTCATCGAAAGGCCTTCACGTCGCACTCTCCGCTAATTCGGGTTTTTCGAGAACCGACGCCTTGCGCCGCCAGTTTGCAATCGCAACGTCGATCGAGCGCCATGTCATCAACGCAAACCCCACGAGTACGACGCTGTAAACGAGCCCGATCGGCAGATTGACTACCGACATCTGCTGCCCGCCGATGCGCTGTAATAGCTGAAACGTCAGCCACGTTGCGTAACCGAGAAAAGCGATCCGCGCGATATCGACCAGCGTCGACATCACACGCATCAGTGGTTTCGGCAAGATGCGATACAGGAAATCGACCTGGATGTGATTGTTTTTCCTAACGCCGATCGCCGCGCCGATGAACGTTATGCAGATCAGCAGGTAGCGGGCAATTTCTTCCGTCCATGATGCCGAGTCGTTCATCGCGTAGCGCGTGAAGAACTGCAGAAAGATCACGCACGAGAGTGCCCAAAAAAATACGAACGCAATCCACTCTTCCAGGCGATAGATGCCGATGTCAATCGGCGCATCGTGAACGTCGAACTCGCCGCTCGCGGTCAGCACATGCTCTTGCTCGAGCACCGGTTTTTCAGGCTGCGCCATTACTGGCTCCGTGTCGTCTTCCTGAACCTAGTTTTCCAGACGCCGGCCTGCCGCCGGTCCAGCTCTTCTGAAATCGTCGCGCAGCTTGGTCCATATGGCGCCGCATCGTCGCACGCGCCCTCGCTCCATCGTGCGCTTCGATCGCCACCATCACTGACTGATGCTCTGCAATGGCTGCATCCCACAATTCGGGTGTATCGAAGTGGTGCTCAAGCTGCAGAAACAGCGGGCCCGTGCGCTGGTCCCATAGAGTACGAACGAGAAGTGAAAGCGCACTGTTGCCGCCCGCTTCGGCCATTTCCAAATGGAACCTGCGGTCATTTTCGAGCGGCATCACATTGCGTTTACGATCACGAATCATCGCCGTCAGTGCCGCGCGCATGCGTCGGATATGTGCCGGGCTCGCATTTTTTGCAGCGAGCGCGGCACATTCGGATTCAAGCAGGCGGCGCGCGGTGATCAACTCGAACGGCCCTGAATCCGCGGGAAGGCGCACCGCTTTCCCGCGCGTTCCACCGGGGCGCGACACATACACACCCGAGCCGACCCTGACATCCACATAGCCCTCGACCTCCAGCGCAATCAACGCTTCGCGCACCGACGGCCGGCTTACCTTCAGCATCGCTGCCAGATCGCGCTCGGGCGGCAGCCGCGCTCCCGGCTTGTACTCGCCACGCTTTATCAATCGCGCAATTTCTTCCGCGATGCGACGGTACAACCGCTGCGATTCGACGGCCTTTATCGGCATGTTGAGAAGTAGACAAGCTTCGGGTCGGTTGCTTACACTTCGCGGCTTGGTCAAGTGGTCAGACCAATTTTGATTCGATTTGTGGCGGTCGAGCTTCACATGCGGCCCCAGCAGTGTCAAGCAACGGGGGATCAATGGCAGGCCGCTTGAAGGGGAAAACGGTGCTGGTTACGGCGGCGGCGCAGGGGATGGGCCGCGCAGCGGTGCTTGCGTTCACGCGCGAGGGCGCGAATGTGATCGCAACCGACCTGAAGGACGAATTGCTCGTCGATTTGCCGAAAACCGTCACAAAGCGGAAGCTTGATGTTCTCGACGACGCGGCGGTGCAGGCATTTGTCGAAGACGTCGGCGCGGTCGATGTACTGTTCAATTGCGCGGGTTACGTCGCGCACGGCACGATCCTCGATTGCACCATTAAGGATTGGGATTTCAGCTTCGATCTGAACGTGCGCAGCATGTTTGTTATGACGAAGGCGATGCTGCCGAAGATGATCGCTGCCGGCGGTGGCACGATCCTGAACATGGCATCCGTGCTGGGCGCAGAGAAAGCGGCGCCCAACCGGCTTGCCTACGCAGCAAGTAAGGCGGCAGTAGTAGGCTTCACTCGCGCATTGGCGATCGACCACGTGAAACAGAACGTTCGTGTCAACTGCGTGTGCCCGGGGACGGTCGACACGCCATCGCTCGGCGAACGCATCAACGCGTTCTCCGATCCTGTGCAGGCGCGCAAAGACTTCGTTGCAAGGCAGCCGATGGGCCGGCTGGCGACGGCAGAAGAAATTGCTGAGACATTCGTTTACCTTGTCTCCGACGAATCATCATTCATGACTGGGCAGGCCGTCTTCGTCGACGGCGGCATGTCTCTCTAACAGGAACTCAAAATGAAATTGTTGCGCTACGGCCCGGCGGGCTACGAAAAACCCGGTGTGCTCGATGCCGCAGGCAAGATTCGCGATCTGTCGGGCGTAATCGATCAGATAGACAGCCTGCACCTAGCACCTCGCGAGCTGAAGAAGTTGGCGCAGGTAAAGACAGAGTCGCTTCCTCTGGTTTCTGGGTCGCCCCGGCTCGGCGTGCCGTATATCGGCATCGGCAAGTTCATCGCGATCGGACTTAATTTTGCCGATCACGCGGCCGAGTCAGGTGCGCAGGTGCCGAAGGAGCCGATCATTTTCATGAAGGCCACGACGTGCATCACCGGGCCGAACGATGACGTCGTCATTCCTCGAAATTCGACGAAGACCGACTGGGAAGTCGAGCTCGGTGTCGTCATCGGCACCAAGGCGCAGTACGTGACGATGGAGCGCGCGCTGGAGCACGTTGCCGGGTACTGCGTGATCAACGACGTCTCTGAGCGCCAGTTCCAGCTCGAGCGCGGCAGTCAATGGGACAAAGGCAAGGGTTGCGATACCTTCGGCCCGATCGGTCCGTATCTGGTCACACGCGACGAAGTGCCTGATCCTCAGAAGCTCGACATGTGGCTCGACGTCAACGGTCAGCGCATGCAGCGCGGCAACACGTCAACGATGGTATTTGGCTGCGCCCACTTGGTGAGCTACGTCAGCCAATTCATGACGCTGATGCCAGGCGACATCATTACGACCGGCACTCCACCGGGCGTCGGCATGGGAATGAAGCCGCCGCGTTATCTACAAAGCGGCGACGTTGTCACGCTCGGGATTGCGGGCTTGGGCGAACAGCGGCAGAACGTTCGCGCGCACGGCTGACGAAATGGCTGCGAAATCTGTCACGCCGGAAGTGCTGGCCATCGCGCCGGTCTACGGGCCAGCGCAGGCCAAGCTGCAGGCGACTTACAAGACGCACTTGCTGTGGAAGGCTGATGATCGCGACGCATTGATCGCTGAAGTTGCGCCGCGCATCGACGTCGTCGTGACGAGTGGCGGAGGCGCCGGCATCAAGCGCCCGATGATGGAGCAACTGCCGCAACTCAAACTCATCTCATGCTTTAGCGTCGGGCTCGACTCGGTTGACCTTGTCGCTGCGCGCGAACGCGGTGTCGCAGTAACCAACACTCCGGACGTGTTGACCGACGACGTTGCCGATCTCGCCCTCGGATTGATGCTCGCTACAGCGCGGAGAATCGCAGCGGCAGATCGCTTCGTCCGTGCGGGCCAGTGGTTGCAGGGCCCCTTCCCGCTCACCAGCAAAGTGAGTGGCAAGCGACTGGGCATCGTGGGCATGGGTCGCATCGGACAGGCGATCGCGCGCCGTGCGGCCGCGTTCGATATGCAGATCGCCTGGCATGGGCCGACGGCGAAAAATCTACCGTATCGATTTGAACCGCAACTGGTTGAACTGGCACGATCGGTCGACTTTCTCGTAGCGGCATGTCCCGGTGGCGCAGCAACACGTGGATTGATCAGCCGTGACGTCCTGAGCGCGCTCGGTCCGAAAGGTATTTTCATCAACATCTCGCGCGGCTCTGTCGTCGACGAAGCGGCTATGGTGGAGCTGCTCGCCAGCCGGTCAACTCGGCGGTGCCGGACTCGACGTTTTTGTCGACGAGCCGCGCGTCCCCGCTGCTCTATTCGTTCTCGACAATGTTGTCCTGCAACCGCATCAAGCAAGTGCCACGGATGAAACGCGTGGTGCGATGGCGCAGCTGGTGCTCGACAATATCGCTGCCTACGCTGCCGGTAAGCCGCTGCTGACACCGGTCAGCTGAAGCAGGCACAGCACTACGGGCGTTCACCGACCTCGACCTCCTCGCGGGTCCAGGTCTTTGACTGTTTGCTCAGCGTGACACCGAGGCCCGGCCTCGTCGGCACCAGCATCCGCCCGTCCTTGATCTCGAGGCGCTCGTTGAACAATGGTTCAAGCCATTCGAAATGCTCGACCCAAGGCTCGCGCGGATAAGCGGCAGCCAGATGCACATGAAGCTCCATCGCGAAATGCGGCGCGAGCATCAATCCGGCGTGCTCGGCAAGCGCGGCGACCTTCAGGAACGGCGTGATTCCGCCAACCCGCGGAGCGTCGGGCATCACATAGTCGGCCGCTCTGTGGCGGATCAGGTCCCAGTGCTCGCCCGCGCTGGTCAGCATCTCGCCGGTCGCGATCGGCGTGTCGAACTGCGCGGCCAGCGCCGCATGCCCTTCGTGGTCGTAGGCGTCGAGCGGTTCCTCGATCCACACCAGGTTGAACTGCTCGAAGATGCGGCACATGCGCTGCGCGGTGGGTCGATCCCATTGTTGGTTCGCGTCGACCATCAGCGGCACCGCGTCGCCGAGATGCTTGCGAACCGCCTGCACACGCTGCACGTCGAGAGCGGCATCCGGCTGCCCGACTTTCAACTTGATGCCGCCGATGCCACGCTCGCGTCGACGCGGTTGCATTTACGAGTAACTGATCAAGCGGCGTGTGCAGGAAGCCACCCGAGGTGTTGTAGCAGCGCACCGAGTCGCGATGCGCGCCGAGCAATTTGGCCAGCGACAGGCCAGCGCGCTTCGCCTTCATGTCCCACAGCGCGACGTCGAAGGCACCGATCGCCTGCGTGGACAGGCCGCTTCGACCCACCGAAGCTCCGGCCCACGCCAGCTTGTCCCAGAGCCTGGCGATGTCGCTCGGGTCTTCGCCGATCAGAGCCGGCGCGATCTCTTTCGCGTGCGCGAACTGTCCCGGACCACCGGCGCGCTTCGAGTAGCTGAATCCCAGACCCTGATGACCATCGTCGGTCTCGATTTCCGCGAACAGGATCGCGATCTCAGTCATCGGCTTCTGGCGGCCGGTCAACACCTTGGCGTCGCTGATCGGCGTCGCGAGCGGCAGGTAGCAGGAAGCCACGCGAACCCATGCGATTCGGTTTTCGGTCGCATGACTCGTTGTTGTCATCAATAGTCCTGTACCAAGCGCTCAACGGACCAAGCAAGGGCGCTTCGGATTGAATTTCCAGTCGGGAATCAAGAACTGCATCGCGGTCGAATCGTCACGCGCACCGAGGCCGTGCTGTAGATACAGTTGATGCGCTTTCTCGACCTCGACCATGTCGAGTTCGACGCCGAGACCCGGCTTCTTAGGCAAATCAACGAACCCTCCGCGGATCTGCAGCGGTTCCTTCGTCAGGCGCTGGCCGTCCTGCCAGATCCAGTGCGTGTCAATCGCAGTCACGTTGCCCGGTGCGGCAGCGCCGACATGCGTGAACATCGCAAGCGACACATCGAAGTGATTGTTCGAGTGCGACCCCCACGTGAGCCCCCAGTCGCGGCAGGTCTGCGCGACGCGCACCGATCCCGCCATCGTCCAGAAGTGTGGATCGGCGAGCGGAATGTCGACCGACTGCAGCGCGAGTGCGTGCACCATCTGCCGCCAGTCGGTTGCGACCATATTGGTGGCCGTCGGCAATCCGGTGGCGCGGCGAAACTCGGCCATCACTTCGCGCCCGGAAAACCCGTCCTCGGCTCCGCACGGATCTTCGGCGTATGCGACCACATCGCGCATATCGCGCATCAGGCGCACCGCATCCTTCAACAGCCATCCGCCGTTCGGGTCGAGCGTGACACGCGCTTGCGGAAAGCGCTCATGCAGCGCCGTCACAGCTTCGACCTCAGCTTCACCGGCGAGCACGCCACCCTTTAGCTTGAAGTCGTTGAAACCGTAACGCTCGTATGCCGCTTCGGCCTGGCGCACGATCGTCTGCGGCGTCAGTGCGGTGTCGTGTCGCACGCGAGACCATGCGTTGTCCGCGTTCGGCTCGCTGGCATAGGGAAGATTGGTTTTCGTGCGATCGCCGACGAAAAACAAATAGCCGAGCATCTCGACACGCTCTCGCTGCACGCCTTCGCCCAGCAGCGCAGCGACCGGCACCTGCAGATGCTGGCCGAGCAAATCGAGCCAAGCCGATTCAACCGCGGTCACAGCATGGATCGTCGTACGCAGATCGAACGTCTGCAGCCCACGGCCGCCGGCGTCGCGATCGGCAAACTGCCGCTGCATCTGCTGCATCACGCGCTGTTGTGCACCCAACGGCTGGCCGACGACGAGCGGCCGTGCATCTTCCAGTGTCTGCCGAATTTTTTCGCCGCCCGGCACTTCGCCGACGCCGGTACGCCCGGCGCTGTCCGTCAGGATCAGGAGATTGCGCGTGAAAAACGGGCCGTGCGCGCCGCTCAAATTGAGCAGCATGCTGTCGCGGCCCGCGACCGGGATCACGCGCAAGTCGGTGACTTGCGGCGTAGACAGCAGCCGGCATGATCAGTCGGCGGTGATCTTCCGGGTCTCGATCACCTGCTTCCAACGCGCGAACTCCTGCTGCTGAAAAGCAGCGAACTGCGCTGGCGTGTTAGCGACAATTTCGAAACCGACCGAAGTGAACTGTTGCTTGATCGTCGGATCATTGAGCGCAGCGACGATTCCCGCATGCATCTTGTCGCGGATGTCTGCCGGCAACCCCTTGGGACCGACCACGGCCTGCCACGAATAGACATCGACACCCTTGATGCCTGATTCGATCAGTGTCGGCACGTCAGGCAGTATCTCGGAGCGCTTCGCACTGGTAATGGCAAGCGCCCGTAACTTGCCGGACTTCACCAGCGGCGTCGCTGTGTTGATGTTCATGAACGTTCCGTCGACTTGGTTACCCAGCAGGTCGGAGATGGCCGGCGCTCCTCCTTTGTAAGGAATGTGTAGGCCCGTCGTACCGGTTTGCAGCCAGAACAACTCGGCCGTCAGGTGATCGCTCGAGCCGTTGCCCGCAGAAGCAAAGCTCATCTTGCCCGGGTTCGCCTTCAGATACGCAATCACATCAGCGAGCGATTTATGCGGAGAAGCGGCCGGCACCGCGAGGACATTCGGCGCCTGCACCGCGACGGTGATCAGATCGAAGTCCTTCAGCGCGTCGTACTGCATCGGCTTGATCAGGTGCGGCACGATCACCAGCGGGCCGAGCGATGTCACGAGGAACGTATAACCATCGGGCGCCGCGCGCTTGACGTGCACTGCACCGATGGTCCCGGTCGCACCCGGCTTGTTATCCACGACGAACTGTTGCCCATACGCTGCGCTGAGCTTCGGACCAATCGCACGAGCGATCGAATCCGTCGACCCTCCCGCCGGGAAAGGAACCACCAGCGTCACGGGCTTCGCGGGCCACGTCTGTGCCTGAACACCGGTGACCGCGGCGAACGCGATCGCGAAAGCGGCTAAATACTTCTTCATTAATGTGTCTCCTTGGGTGGTGAATCTGACGAAGCTGCGGCGCCTCCCCGCTATGTTAGACAATTGGCCGCAGCCCACAGCCGCGAGGGTGAGGAGACCCGATGAACGATGCCGTGATCGCTGAAATGCCTGCCGCAACACGCAGCAGGGAGCCGCTGACGATCCGCATGCACGAGCGCGACAACGTCGCCATCGTCGCCAACGACGGTGGCCTGCCGCCGGGCGCCGTTCTGTCGTCTGGCCTGGCATTGCGCGACCGCGTTCCGCAAGGCCACAAGGTCGCGCTGGTCGATCTGCCTGCCGATGCGCCGGTGTTGCGCTATGGCATTCCGATCGGCTACGCGCTGAAGGACATTCCGGCCGGCAGCTGGGTTCACGAGCGACTGCTCAGAATGCCGGCAGCGCGCGAGCTCGATAACTTG
The DNA here is from genome assembly GCA_963807155.1 of uncultured beta proteobacterium. Classification (GTDB taxonomy): domain Bacteria; phylum Pseudomonadota; class Gammaproteobacteria; order Burkholderiales; family Burkholderiaceae_F; genus JACCZX01. Next base: position 2,558 of record CAWEAZ010000044.1, on the reverse strand, counting down.
CCGATCGCCACCGTCAAACCTCAGCCGCAGACGCCGCTCGAGGGTTACACGTTCGACGGCTATCGCAATCCCGACGGCTCGGTCGGCACGCGCAACATCCTGGCGATCACGACTACCGTGCAATGCGTGGCCGGTGTCGTGGACTTTGCGGTCCAGCGCATCAAGGCCGAGCTGCTGCCGCAGTTTCCGAACGTCGACGACGTGATCGGACTCGAGCACACCTATGGCTGCGGCGTTGCGATCGACGCACCGGGAGCCGAGATTCCGATTCGCACGTTGCGCAACATCAGCCTGAATCCGAACTTCGGCGGCGAAGTGATGGTAGTGAGCCTCGGTTGCGAAAAGCTGCAGCCCGAGCGGCTGATGCCACCGGGAACGATCGCGATCACTGACGAGCGCAGCGTCGCCGATGTCGGCGCCAATGCGGACGCCAGGCCTCGATGTTGTTTGCCTGCAGGATGAAGACCACGTCGGCTTCATGTCGATGGTCGACTCGATCATGGCGACCGCGCAACTGCACCTCGAGCGCTTGAACGCACGCGTGCGCGAAACGGTGCCGGCGAGCGAGCTGGTGGTCGGCGTGCAGTGTGGCGGCAGCGATGCGTTCTCGGGCGTCACCGCCAATCCGGCGGTCGGCTTCTGCACCGACCTGCTGGTGCGCGCCGGCGCCAGCGTGATGTTCTCCGAAACGACTGAGGTGCGAGACGGCATCGATCAGCTGACATCGCGCGCCACGACACCCGAGGTGGCGCAAGCGATGATTCGCGAGATGGCCTGGTACGACGCGTACCTCAGCCGCGGCCGAGTCGACCGCAGCGCCAACACCACACCGGGCAACAAGAAGGGCGGTCTGTCCAACATCGTCGAGAAAGCGATGGGCTCGATCGTCAAATCGGGCTCGGTTCCGATCTCCGGCGTGCTCGCGCCGGGCGAAAAGCTGAAGCAAAAAGGTTTGATCTATGCAGCCACGCCGGCCAGCGATTTCATCTGCGGCACGTTGCAGCTCGCCGCTGGAATGAACCTGCATGTATTCACCACCGGGCGCGGCACGCCATACGGGCTCGCCGCAGTGCCCGTGATCAAGGTCGCGACGCGCAGCGACCTCGCGCGGCGTTGGCACGACCTGATGGATGTCAACGCCGGCACGATCGCCGATGGCTCAGCGTCGATTGAGGACGTCGGTTGGGAACTGTTTCGATTAATGCTGGACGTGGCGAGCGGCCGCAAGAAGACATGGGCTGAACAATGGAAGCTGCATAACGCGCTGGTGCTGTTCAATCCTGCGCCGGTGACCTGAAAGTGGGTATCTGCCAGCAACGCGAGTTTGATTAAGCGGCGAGATAAGGAATTCAATGGAAGAGACTGTGACGCGTCAGCAACCAGCTATTCCACAGCGACAGGATCGCCCGCTCCCTGAAGGTTATCGACAGGGAATCATTACCGCGATCACGGTCCTTTTGGGATTCTCACTGGCCCTGTTCCGGTTCTGGGGGTTTGAAACCTCGGGAGACTGGACGGCGCGATCCATCATCGCGGCCGTGGCAATCGTCACTGCCGTTGTCTTGCAGATCGTCGCTCTGGTTCGCTCCCTCCGGCTTGAAGACAACGATCCGAATGAGTATCGAAAGACGGTCAGGTGGTTTGCGACTTCTGCGGTTGTGCTACTTATCGGATTATTGTTCGCCACCGTCGTGTTCGCCGGTCCCGCTGAAACAAAATGACGAGCGCTCCAAATGATCGATTTCCTGTTCTCGCTTCCGCTGTGGGCGCTGGCCGTGGTCCTGAACGTGTGGCTGATCGGCTTCTCGCTTGTGAGCCTTTGGGCCATGCGGCGATGGGTATTGCCCCGACTACACATCAACACCAATGCCTCGCTTTTCTACTGCGCCGCGGTGATGCAGTCGGCCTTCGTGCTCTACGGATTGGTCGCCGCCCTGACTGCTGTCAGCGTTTGGAGCAAGCACTCGCAGGTATCCGATATCGTGTCCGGCGAGGCAACTGCCATCGCGAGCCTCTGGCGTGACCTGGGTGGCTATCCGCAGCGCGAGCGCGAGTTGATGCGGGACGTGCTTCGCGGCTATACGAACCAGATTATCCAAGAGGCCTGGCCCGAACAAAGGCAAGGCCGGACTCCGCGTGCCGGAGTGGAGTGGATGGACCGTTTCCTTGCACAGCTCCTGGTGTTCGAGCCCACGTCGGAATCGCAGAAACTCCTCCATGCCGAAACACTGAGCGCCTTTAACCGCATGCACGAAGCGCGCCGCCAGCGGCTGGATGCCGTCAACACCGGACTGCCGGGAGTGATGTGGTTTGCTCTTTTGCCCGGGGCGATGGGTTGTCTGCTCCTCTCACTATTGTTCCCCGTCGAAGACACGCGTTTTCACGCAATTCTCGTGACGGGCCTGTCGGGCTTCTTGGCTATGGTGCTCTTCGTGATCATCAGCCTCGACCGGCCATACCATGGCGCGATGGCCATCCCGGCGGATTCGTACCAGCTTATCTACGACCAGCTTATGAAAAGATGAAGCAGTGGCCGTGATGCGCGCTCTGGTTTCCTC
>CAWEAZ010000043.1:0-12163 GCA_963807155.1 uncultured beta proteobacterium | reverse complement strand
ATCGCCCGCAGACCCGGCCCAAAGACCCGTTGCTGATCTATCGCTTCGCAAGTAGGCGCGTCGCCTCCTTGCGCAAGACTGTAAGGAGACGGTTGGCTGCCTTCGCCAGCAACCAGGGCAACGCCACTTCGATGCGCAACGAGTCTTCGAGGACTTCAATACTCGCCGCCGCAGTCTGGCCGAGCGCGCGCACACGGAAACGCAACGTGTCTCCTTCCCAACTCTGTTGCTCTATCGAGAACATCGTTCCGAGGTGACCATCGGTGCGCGCGAAACCCTCTTTGATACGTTTGACCGCCTCGCCCTTGCCGAGGCGATGGCTAATGGTGACCTTGACGGTTTCGCTCACAGGCTGGGATTCGACGGCATGGACATGCATTAACACCTGCGACTAGCCAGTAACTATCAGGCCGGACAAGACCGCACCACGATGCGATCGAGCCGCAGGTTCAAGTCGTCGGCGGTCTTGATGCTCATATCATTGGCGAAGAACCACGTCATGTTGCGCACCCCGGCTTCCAGGAGCAGCGAGCTGCCCTGCGCGAACACTGCTTCGGTCCGGAAGAAGTAATAGTGAATGTCGCGCGGCATCGAGACGAAGTTGTTCCAGGAAGTGCCGCCGCCCCAGTCGGTGTCGATGAAGTTGAACATGCGACTTTCGAACTCATCGATCACGCCGTCGGTGTTCAGCACGCTAAAGCTGGCGCGCGCGAGCTGGCTGAACACTGCGTCGGAGAAACCCCATTCGTCGCTGACGGTGCCCGAGTAGGTTGAGTTGTTGAACTCGAACGCCATGTAGCCCTCGAGCGGGCCGGTCGCCTGCGCGGTGTGCCACACGCGCAGCGCGGTGCTGAAGTCGACAGCGAGTTCATCGTCGTCATCGGCGCCGCTCAGGCGCGTCTCGATCGCCGAGCCGCACTCGCCGGTGGCCATATCCAGGTAGCGCGTCAGCACGGGATCGCTCGCTTCATCGCTGCGGTGCCAGCTGAAGCCCCAGAAGAAACCGGTGTACGGCGCGGTGTAGGTCACGTCCGGGCTGCAGCGGTCGTCGACGATGATGCCGCCCGGCGGGATGTGCACATCGCGCAGCCGAAGCAGCTTGCTGGTCGCTGCGGTGTACTGCTTGCGCAGCCGGTCGGCGCGCTCGCGGTTGAAGCCGATGCTGTCGAGCAGCGCGCGCGATGCGCGCAGCTTCTGCGCCCGCGGCGCATCGGCCATCTCGCTGCGCAGCGCGCGATAGCGCCGCGCGCCTGCCGGGCCCATCAGCGCGGCGAGGGTGCGGCGGTATTCGCGACGCACCGTGCGCAACTCGCGCACGATGGTCTGGTTCAGCCGCACCGAATCGGCATCGTGCTTATGCAATGCGTTGAGCATGCGGCGGCGCGTAGCGTCGGACAGCCACGGACTCCGCGCGAGACGCTCGCCGGTCTTGTGCTCGATGGTGCGGTTGCGTGGCATGCCTGCTCCTTTTGTTCGCGGCTACCGCATACTCACAACCAAAGACGCTGTCCGCGGCGCGAGCCGCCGCCCCCGCGGGGGGATTGGCCGACTTCAACAACTCGATCGCAGCGTAGAGATCGCGGGGATCACTTCGCCGCTATGGCGGAAATCTCTACGAGTACATCCCGCGGCAGCCGCGCCACCTGAACAGTGGCACGCGCGGGTGGCCTGTCCTTGAAATAGCTCCCATACACGGCGTTCATCTTGCCGAACTCATTCAAGTCTTTGAGAAAGACGGTCGTCGACACCACGTCGTTCATTGTCATGCCGCTCGCAGCCAGGACTGCTTTCAAGTTTTCGAGCACGAGCTTGGTCTGTTCTTCAATGGATCCCGTGTTCAACTGATTCGTCTTTGGATCAATCGGAATCTGCCCCGCGAGAAAGAGCATGTTGCCGAACTTGATCGCTTGGGAATATGGCCCGATTGCTTCCGGTGCATCTTTGGTGGCCACGACCTCCTTGGTGGACATTGAAGCGCAGCCGCCGATTCCGAGCGCAGCTAGAAGTAAGAACGAGATCTTTGCGATAGCGAGCTGCGTTTGATTCATTGTTGGGTTCTCCATGATGTCCGCCCTACCGGATTGTCGTGCAACTTCGAACGGCCGCCAATAGCCGAGGAGGTGTTGGTCACGCGTTCAGCCTCGAATTCAACTGCTTATTTCTTGGCGCTGACTTTGCGTGGCAGGCCCCATGCCAAGCGGGCGCGACTTGAGCCGCGATCTTGGCGCGCAGGGCATGTTGCCTTCGTACCGACCCATTGCGTTTATTCTTTTGACGTGCCACAAGCCCTAAAGGAACGCAGCGACCGGCACTAGGAGGACTCTAGGATGAACTTGAAACCGGAGCGTGAGGAGATTGACCACCGCACAATCAAGCTCCTTGTGGGGGTCATAGCACTGAGCCTGGCCAGCTTGACGAGCTTTTTTGCAGGCACCTCCATTACTTCTATCAGCGCCTCGTACTACGAGGGAGGCTGGTCACAAAGCATCTTCGTTGGATTTCTCTTTGCCATCGCGGCATTCCTGCTGGCCTACAACGGACTGTCAACACGCGAGATGGTGCTGAGTAAAGTCGCGGCGGTGGCGGCACTCGGCGTGGCGCTGTTTCCGTGCAGCTGCGACAACCGCGATGAGATCGTTCCCTATGTTCATTCGCTGTCAGCCGCAGCGATGTTTCTGATACTTGCGTACTTCTGTTACCTCTTTTATCAGCGAGCTCTTGAAAAAGGATATCCCCAAGCCAAGGCGAGAGGCATTATTTACGCGGTCTGCGGGATCGTGATGCTCGCCTCCATAGTGGTCCTCGCCATCGATGCCTTCTCGGACGGCAGCTTGAGTGCAAAGGTAACGAGGCTCACTTTCTATGGAGAGCGTGCTGCGCTGATCGCATTTGGAATCTCATGGCTGACCGCAAGCCGGGTCATACCGGTACTTACACGCGAAGACGAGCGGTTTAATCCGTTGAGCGATCGACCCGCAAAGTGAAGGTCAGGGCGCGAGGTGTAGTGCGCACACCATGCGTTGTCGTTGTGCGAGGTGGGATGACTGCGCCTCGCTTTAGCCAGTAGAACAGCTCGCCTTCGCCCTACACTTGCAGCTGGCGTTTGCCTGAGCAAGGCGGAAGGGAGCACAAGCCGATGGTGATTCTTCGCGGTTCGCGGGGCGAGGTTCAGAAACATTGGCTCGCCGCCTTGTTGCTCCTTTTGGTGCCGATCGCCGGTTACGGTCAGCCGGCGTCATCCGCTGCGCCGGATGCCAAGGCGATCTTGATGCGCATGGCCGAGCATCTGGCTGGTCTGCAGCGTTTTAGTTTCGACGTGCGCGCGAGTTACGACGTAGTGCAGCCATCGAAGCAGAAGCTCGAGTTCAACGAGACGCGGCGCTATGTCATCGCCCGGCCCGATCGTTTCCGCGTGGATGCCGAGGAAAGCGACGGCACCCGGCAAACACTGGTGTTCGACGGCAAAGAGATCACCGTCGTCACGCCGGGCCGTAACGTGTATGCGCAAGTGGCAAAGCCCGGCACGATCGACGACGCGATGGTGTTCTTTGTGCGCGATCTGGGCATGCGGCTGCCTTTTGCAATGCTGTTGTTGAATACGGCACCGCAGGAGTTTGCCCGGCGAACGCTGTCCGCTGAGCTGATCGAGAAGACGCAGGTACTGGGGACGCCTGCGTTTCATGTCGCTGGCCGAACGGCGACCGTCGACTTTCAGATCTGGGTATCCGATAGCGACAAGCCTTTGCCGTTGCGCCTGGTGCTGACCTATCGTCAGTCACCGGGCCAGCCACAGTTCCGCGCACAGTTTCTGGATTGGAATGTCAACCCGCAAGTAACCGATGCAACGTTCGCCACCACTCCGCCGGCGGGCGCACAAAAGATTCCCTTCCTCGCACAGATTCCGCGTAGCGCCGGCAAAACGAAAAGCACCAGTGAGAGCAAGAAATCCGGAGAGAAGAAATGAGCGAGAAGAAGATGAGACGGCGTTGGACGACAGCAACCTTGTGTGGCGCATTGGTGTTGTCCGCTGTTCTCATTGCGGATGCTGATGCGCAGCGTGGAGGCCGTGGCGGCGGCGGCACGTCTTCCGCTCGCGCAGGTGTTGCGTCAACCGGCAGTTTTTCGACCAGCTCAACTACGGCAGGCACGACGACTGGCGCCAAGCCCAGCCAGCTGCCCGCAGACGGCAGGCCCAGCCAGTTACCGGCAGACGGGCGCGGTGACTGGGATGCTGGCAATAACAACGCTCCTGCATTCGTGGCCGGCGCAGTTGTCGGAGCAAATGTTGCTGCGCGTCGGGGTTATGGTGTTTCAGGTGGGTACAGCGAAACTCTGACGACGCTTCCGTGTACGCCGAAGGAGATCAACGCCGGCAGCGTCAAGTACTACCAGTGTGGGAACGAATTCTTTATGCAGACTTACGACGGCGGATCGGTCGTGTACGTGCAGGTCGATCCGCCGCCGCAGTATTAGGCGAAGTTGTTAGCGAAGTGGTTGCAAAGGGGGTTTTCATGTCACGCATATTTTTCATCATCGCTTGCTGTTTGACTGTTCTGCACTTCGGCGGATGTGTCGTCTATGAACCGGTGCCGGTCGGGTAGCAGCCGGGTCCATCGAACTTTGACCGCGCCTGGCAAGCAGCCCTGGGCGGAGCGCAAGACGCCGGTGTAAAGATCACATCGGCTGACCAATCGACCGGATTGATCCGTGGCACCCGAGACGGAAGCGATCTTTCGATCGTGGTGGCGCGGCAGGGGGACGGCAGCGTACGCGTGCAGTTCAATGCGAAAGGCACAGACCGCGGGCTTGCTGATCGCGTTTCGCAAGCGTACGACCGGCGCATGGGCGGCGGCTGATTGACCGCGGTCTCGCTGTACGAAGGCAATCAGAGCTTGCAAAGACGCAACCCGTGACCGTGGCGCGGAGGGTGCGCTGGGAGTGGATCGCAAGCGTGCTCGTTGCTGCGCTGATCCCGGTATCAAGCGCATTTGCATTTGGCTTCGAGGATGTGGTTGCGCGAGCGCGGCAAATGGCGACCTCACCCTACCAGCCGCCGGTCGAGGTGCCGGGTTTCATGCGCGAGATTGGTTACGACCAACATCGCGGTATCCGCTATCGGGCGCAGCACAATCTCTGGCGCGATACGCACTCCAGATTCCAGGTCTCGCCGGTGATGCCGGGGAACGTGTACGCACAGGTGGTGCCGATAAACGAAGTCGTCGGACGTGATGTGCGGCGTCTCCCGTTTCGCAAGGACCATTTCACTTTTGACGAACCGGAGCTCGAACAGCGCATTCCGAATGACCTCGGATACGCGGGCTTCGAGCTGATCTACTCAATCGGTGAACCCACCAAAGACGACAAGTTTCTCGTGTTCGCCGGTGGAAGTTACTTCCGCGCCATCAGCAAGAGCGGACAGTGGGGTCTTTCGGTTCGAGGCGCGGCAATCGACACGGGACTGCCCTCGGGCGAGGAATTCCCCAACTTCATCGAGTTTTGGCTGGTTCGTCCGCAGCCTCACGCAAGCCGCATGACGGTGTATGCATTGCTCAACAGTCCACGCCTCACCGGCGCGTACGAATTCCTGATTTCACCCGGCTCGGCTACCCGTCTTGAGGTGAGGTCGGTGCTGTTCACACGGGATCGAATCGAGCAGCTGGGTATCGCGCCATTGACGAGTATGTATTTCTATGGCGAGAACACGCCGCGGCCACACGACGCCTGGCGCCCGGAGATTCACGACTCGGACGGGCTCCTTGTAAAGGATGACGCGGGCGCTTGGATCTGGCAGCCCCTGTTGAACCCGTCGAAGATCACGTTTCACAATTTTTCCGCAGGAACCGAATTCGGACTGCTGCAGCGGGACACGCGCTTCGCATCCTATGAGGATGCTGAAGCGAACTACCACCGCAGGCCGAGCGCGATGGTCCGGCTGGAACAAGGCTTTGAACCCGGCCGGGTCATGCTGGTGCAGTTACCGACAAGGAACGAGTTCCTGGATAACGTCGTCGCGTTCTGGTCGCTGCCCGGTCCGGTGGCCGGCGGAACAAGGCTTGACCTGAAGTATCGGTTGACCTTCGGCGGCCCGACGATCGCGCAGACGAAGCTCGGTCGGGTCGTCAATACGTTCGTCGGTCGCGACGTCATCGATGCCAGCTCCATGGCTGGCCAGTACCGCTTCATCATCGATTTCACGGGCGCGGGTCTGGACCGGTTGAACCCGGATGCAACGATTGCCGCGACGATCAGTTCGCGCGAAGGCACGACGATCCTCGAGTATCAGCTCGAGCGCATCGAGGCCACAGGCTTCTGGCGCTTGTCCATTCTTGCGCGGGCCGCTGCCGACAAGCCGGTCGCGCTGCGCAGTTCGCTGAACCTCAACGGGCGGCAGCTCACCGAGGTGTGGAGCTACGAGCTGGAGGCGAACAACGCGCTACGGCGGAATGAGTGATTGAGATTCTGGTGCTAACTTAAGCCTCGCAGAAAGGGCTTCGATGCGTATTCATTCAGTCGTACTCGTTTTCGGCGCACTTGCATTTGCGGCACCGCCCGCGCTCAGTCAGGACGCCAGGCTTCTCGAACGCGGCTCTTACTTGATGAACAGCATCTCCGCGTGCGGCAACTGCCACGCGCAGCGCGACAAACAAGGCCGCCCGATGCCCGAGCTCGGCCTGTCCGGCGGGCAAGTGTTCGACGAGAAGCCGTTCAAGGCGTACGCATCGAATATCACACCCGATCCGGAGACGGGCATCGGCAAATGGACCGACGCGCAGTTGATGCGTGGGATTCGCGAAGGGATTCGACCGGACGGCTCGCTGATCGGCCCGCCGATGCCGATCCACATGTATCGCGGCATCTCGGATGACGACGCGCGCGCACTCGTGGTGTATCTGCGCGCGCAGCCGCCGGTGAAGAACGTGGTGCCGAAGTCGATCTATCACATCAAGCTGCCGCGCAGCTATGGGCCGGCGATCAAGAAAGCGATCGTCGCGCCGGCGCACAGCAACCGGGTCAAGTACGGCGCGTACCTGGCCGGACCACTCGGCCACTGCATCGACTGTCACACGCCGTACAACGAGCGCGGCATGGATATGCAGCGCCTCGGCGCCGGCGGTTCTCCATTTGCCGGGCCGTGGGGCGTATCAGTATCAAGAAACCTGACGCCAAGGGGCCTAAGGATTGGAGCGATGCCGAGATCGCGCGTGCGATTCGCGAAGGCAAGAGCCGCGACGGCAGTTCGCTGAAACCGCCGATGGCGTTTGACTGGTACAAGAACATCAACGACCAGGACATGGCGGCGATCATCGCGTATCTGCGGTCGCTGAAGCCGCTGCCGTTCGGAGGCGCGCCGAGCGCTAAGCCGTAAGCGATACCGCGCTGCATCACCACGCTCCAAACAGGAATGTTCCGGCACTAAGTACCCTGAATTCGATCCATAAATTTGCAGCGCACTGCTTATAAACTTTCCTCGGAGTCCGAACACGGTCGCCCTGTTCCAGGGCCAGTCGCTACAGCGCATTGTTTAAACATCAAAGTGCTACCCGTAAGCGTGACAAAGCTGCTCGCGACAATCGCGGTGAGTGCCGCCGGCCTGTGCTCGGCAACGGGTGCGGCGGCGGAAGGCATCGCGCTCGACACGGCGGCAGCCGAAGCGGAGCAAACGGCAACGCTCAAGCGAATCTGGCACGCCGCTGTGTGCGACGTCGTGCCTTTCGAAAGCGACTACTCCTGCGCCGCGGACACGACCTCTTGGGACGACAAGTTCTTTCGCCTGCGCGCACCACGCAGCGCCGTCAACTGGGGCGTGCAACCGCCTCCGTTGCAATTGACCGGCTACGCGAAGCTGCGCTATCGCAAGCCGATCCCGGCGCAGGTCGACGTACGGATCGCGCCGGGTCCGCCGCTTAGCCTGGCTGCGCCGAAGGACCTGTGCCTGATCGATGCGAGTGCGCGCGCCGACGTCAGTGCCGCGGTCTGGCAGCCGATCGTTGCTTGCGCGCCGCTTGATACAACACGCGTGCGGCTGAACGCGGATTTGACGTATGACTTGAAGGCCGAGCGGTTGACAACGCCGCTCGGCGTTACGGTCGCTCAAGTGTTCAAGGTCGGACCGTACGAAGCCGAGGTCAGCGGCGCGCTTCGCGCGCAAGTGGAAGCGAAAGCCTACGACTGGACGTACCGCGCGGTGATCAAGCTGCCCTTCCCCGAGTAATCACGGCGCACGCTCTCGACTACCCTTCGGTAGGCACGCCAATGCAGAACACTATCGGTTCGAACCGATCACGTACACAGCAGCGGCAGTTGGCCGGTCGGCACTCAAATCGGGTCGATGCGTATCCAACCGCAGCGAGTTTGCCTTCCAATCGGTAGTTCAGCTTTTGAGGAATTGGCCGGCACTGATTCGCGCCGAGGCCCCGAACTCTGACGCGCAGCGGCGACACGGTTAAGCGGCACACTGACGACAGTCTTGAACCCAACCGCGGGTCGATGCCGCGCTGGTCGCTTACGCCCGTTGCCAATCCTTGTCGAGAACGTCAAGCCTGATGTACACGCCGTCATTCTCGATCGGCGCATCGTTGGGATTCTGGACGCGCAGCTTGACCAGCATCCGTACTGCCAGACCTTCGCCCGGCAGTGAGTCGATACCGGCCACCGTGACCTTACCGGTTCGCAGTCGGACAGGGCGGCACTGCCACGAAGCGAAAGCAAACTGAGAAGCACGACCAGGATTCGTTTCATTGCCACCCTTGCATCAGCGGCGGGGCCGCCTCGCGGGCGTTCACTCGCACATTGATTCAGTAGTCACTGCCAAAGCGGACTTGACAGCGAGGCGCGCGCCGGGAGCGCAATGTTCGCCGATGGCCGACTTCGCCTTGGCAACAGCATTGCGCGACTGCGGCGGGCCCGGCGTTGCGCCACCGTCAGCGCACGTGAAGCGTTGATCCGAATCGCGCGGTGGCAAAATTGTTCAGCACGGTCTACTTGTTTCTCACCGCGCGAGGATCCTGTCATAGCTGGCATCGGAATAGCCCGCAACTTCGGACCGCGGCTCGTGACCAGCAACGGCACGGTTCGGCCTGACGCCCGAATGAACGATGCCATGCGCGTTCGGGGTGTCGAATGTCGTACTCCGTTTAGCTGATATGCTGCTTGGCGAGGGCCGCCTTGGCGCGCTTGCAGTGCGGGCACCATTCGGCACTGAACAGCCGTACTTCGCCCGTTGCGGCTCCCGAGTACTCCGCCGCGCGCGCACCGATGCGCTTCCGATATCCGCTCGAAAACGCAGCGTGGGATCGCTGCAGTGCCGAGGACGGCAGATGCCGCGGAATTCAGAGCAGATGTCCGTCACTCGTACTGCGGATGGTGGCGTGTCGGTATATCGCACGGTTCCGTCGGGGTCCTCGACCTTAGTCGACCCTATCAGCACCAAGGGCCGCGGTGGACGTGAATGCGAACACGAGGGCGGCGAATCGCGCGGTTAGAACCATAGAGCGATTTCAGCACGTTACTGCGTTCGCTGTCTAATCGGGCGAAACCTCCGCCTGTCGGCCATTACGGCAAGAGTGCGCTGCGTCCGACGATTGCCGCTCGTTGCCTGCACTACTGGCCGATTGCTGCCGTGCGGCAGTTGCGCCGAGCGTAACCGTCACCGACCCTTTAGTTGCATACGCTAATTGACGCTGAAGGGCGCCGAGAACGGTCTGCCATAGACGATTCCGCCGCGGACGGTATGCGCCGGGCGCAGATGGACTTTGCCCGCGCGCTTGTTGTTGCGCGTGTCGACAAACTCGACCGGCCCCTCGACGATTTCGAGCACCGAGACGTCAGCCGGCGCGCCGAGGGCGAGCGTGCCGAGTCTCGGTGCGCGGTCAATCACCCGGGCCGGGTTGATGGTCGTCATCGCGATCACCTGCTCGAGGGAGAAGCCCATGTTCAGGAACTTGCTCATGACCCAGGTTAAAAAGGGCATGCCCGGCGAGTTGCCTGAGAAGACGTGGATGTCGGACGAGATCGTGTCCGGGCCAGCGCCCTGCGCAATCGCGGCTTCTGCAACGGTGTAGTCGAAGCTGCCGCCACCGTGTCCAACGTCGAAATAAACGCCGCGCTTCTTCGCATCCAGTGCCGCGGGCAGCAGCTTTCCGTCCTGAACGATATTGGTGAACCGACCGGCGATGTTCGGTGCCCCCGAATAGCAGTGCGTGAGGATGTCGCGCGGGCGCAGCATCTGCAGGATCTCGGACATGAGCTCGACGTTCTCGACGCCGCCGATGTGGCACATCACCTTCGCGCCGGCCACGCCCGACAGTTCGCACGCACGGATCGCGCGCTCGCAACGGCTCGATGCCGTGCTTGGCGATCACGTTCTCGGACATGCGCACCTTCACGCCGAGCACGAAGTCCGCGTTCTCCGCCAGAGCGCGCGCCGCGATCTCAGGCTGCGCGAAGTCGATGTTGTAGAGCTCCGCAACGGGAAATCCGGTCAGTCCCATGTTGGCGATGTGGACGAATGCATAGAGGCGCGTGCGGGTGGAGCCGCATGATGAAGCGGCGGAACGCCGCGATGTTGTTGGCTCCGGCATCGCCGGCCGACACTGCGGTCGTCGTTCCCTGGAACGGCACCAGCTCGTCGGCCGGAATGCCGATCGCCGAGCCATACGGGAATGTATGCGCGTGCAGGTCGATCAGTCCCGGCGTCACCAGCCGACCGGTCACGGTCAGCACTTTCAGCGCACGCTCGGCCGGAATGTTGACTTCGACCGACTCGATCACGCCATTGCGAATGCCGATGTCGCGAATGCCGCGCAACCCTCTGACTCGGGTCAAGCACGTCGCCGCCCTTGATCAACAGGTCGAACTTGTTGTTCGGCCCCATCGCCGCACGAAGTCCTGTGGACAACGGCGCGGTCCCGATTGCACCGGCCATTGCGAATAACAACCGGCGTCGATCCATTGCGAAGTGCATCGTCCCCTCCAGTGAACTTCCGCGAAGCGACGGATGTTCGACCTCGATCAGAACGCTGTCAACGAAAGTTGACGTGCGCGCCATGAGCGCGTCACTGCGTCCATTAATGCTTCGTGAACGACTTGCCTAAAGCGGAACATCTGCAATCGGTGCGCATGGATTATTTCGCGCGCAGCGGGCTGAATCGTTCATCGAGGAGATCGGTCTGGGTGCCGCAGCCGCACCATTTCGATCTGCTTGCCACCTTTCGCAGCATCGAGATCGTTAGAAATTCGTTCATCGTTGCCGAAAGGCCGGAGCTACCGCCGCTGTGGTCCGACTTCTTCGGGAACGGCAGCATGAAGGATTAGGTGGACGAGCGCTGCGTCCATTTCACTGTGGCCACCGCGCGGGCTGGGAGCAACGCAACTGCTTTAAAGTGGGGAGCAGCACTCAGGAGTTGCAAACCTGTCGTCGCTGTCCGTCAATGTACGTGATCGGTATACGTGAAAGCTCTTCCTCCGATACGCCTTCGATACATGCCAGGTTGACTCCTGTGACTCTCTTCATTTGCGCCAGGAGCGACGTTACCTGTGGTAACCGCAGCCCGTGCATTGATGTGTTACTTCGCAGCTATGGCGGAAATCTCTACCAGGACATCACGCGGCAGCCGCGCCACCTGGACGGTTGCGCGCGCCGGCGGTTTGTCCTTGAAATAGCTTCCGTAAATCGCGTTCATCTTGCCGAACTCATTCAAGTCCTTGAGAAAGACTGTCGTCGACACTACGTCGTCCATCGTCATGCCGTTCGCGGCCAGGACTGCTTTCAAGTTGTCGAGCACGAGCTTGGTCTGTTCTTCGATGGATCCCGTATTTAGCTGATTCGTCTTTGGATCAATGGAAATCTGCCCAGCGAGAAAAAGCATGTTGCCGAACTTGATCGCCTGCGAATACGGCCCGATCGCTGCCGGTGCCTCTTTGGTAGCTACCACTTCCTTGGTGGCAACGAAGCGCAACCGGTGATTCCGAGCGCCGCTAGAAGTACAAACGAGACCTTCGCGACAGCCTGCTGCCTTTGATTCATGGTTGTGTTCTCCTGATGGCTTCGGGGTGGTGGTTGTATCAGCCTGTGGCCGCTGTCTGAACTACGCTCGAGTTTGCTTTGGCGGCGTCACATTCTGATCGAGTTTCGGCGCGCGGGGCGAACTTTCGGGAGGAACCG
>CAWEAZ010000042.1:0-12420 GCA_963807155.1 uncultured beta proteobacterium | reverse complement strand
CCGCGAAAGACAGAAGCAGGGCGTGGGCTCGGAGCTGATGAGGCGTCTGCTCGACTGGTCGGACAATTGGGCAGGATATCTACGCATCGAGCTCAACGTCTACACGGATAATGAACATGCCATCGCGCTGTATCGCCGCTTCGGTTTCGAGATGGAGGGCACGCATCGCGCGCACGCGTTGCGCGACGGCGTATACGTCGATACGCATGCGATGGCACGCTTCCATCCGAATCCGCCGCAGGTACCGCGGTAGCTGCGACAATCGAAAAACTGAACTTCGGGCTATTCGCAGCCCGGAGACAAATGGGGATCCGATGCTTGTAAGCAATCTCGAACTGATACCCGGCCGTCGAGTCGTGTCGCACTACGGCATCGTGCAAGGCAGCACCGTTCGTGCGAAACACGTCGGTAAGGACATCTTTGCCGGGCTGAAGAATATCGTCGGCGGGGAGCTGAAGGGATACACCGAGCTGATGCAGGAAGCCCGGCAGGAAGCGGTTGAACGCATGATCGCCGAGGCACAATCGATGGGCGCCAATGCAATCTTGAACGTGCGGTTTGCGACGACGTCGATCGCTGCCGGCGCTGCCGAAATACTGGCGTACGGAAGCGCGGTACAGCTCGACGGGAACTGAACCGTGCTGGACTTAATCGAGTTTGGCCTATTCATCGTCCTGCTGATCGTCGGCTTCTTTGCCGGCTCGATCGTCGAAAGGCGCCACTACGCCTCGATTCGCAAACGCGAGCGCGAGTATGCCGACGTACTCGCGTTTACGGTGCGTTTTCCGCCGGATCGCGTCACTCCGCAGCGCGCATTTCTGGTGCACGGCACCGTGGTGATCAGCTCCGACTACTTCAAGACATTTGTCGCAGGTTTGCGCAATCTGTCCGGAGGTCGCCTGCGCACGTATGAAACGCTGATGGAGCGTGCACGCCGCGAAGCGTTGTTGCGGTTGAAACACGACGCGCGGCGGCAGGGCGCAAAGCTGGTGATTTGCGTGCGCTTCGAAACGACAACGATATCGACGGGCTATGCAGCGTCGATCGAAGTGTTTGCGTTCGGCACTGCGCTGATTCCGGAGCGCGACTCTGCGATTGCATTCGGAGCTCGATCCGCCGCGTCGGCCTAGTTTGCACGCGTGAAATTCGAAAACCGCGCGCCCGCTGAGGGCATCAATTCATCGCGTGAAAATCCGCTGATTGAGCTCGGATGGCTGCTCGCTGGAAGCCTGGGCGTCATCGTCGCTTTGGTGTTCATGACGTCGCTCGCGGCGCAGTGGATCGCTCCGCGCGTACCGTATCGCTACGAAGCCAAGCTCGCCTCCACGCTGCCGCCGTTCGCTACCGCGCCCGACAACGAAGCGGGCCGTCAAGTGCAGGCGGAACTGCAGCAGTTGGCTGACCGGCTCGCAGCACGGCTCGGTATGCCCGACGGCATGGTCGTACGTGTCGGTTATCGCGACGATCGAACGGTAAATGCCTTCGCGACCATCGGCGGCCAGGCGGTGTTCTTTCGCGGGCTGCTGACCAAGCTCGACAACGAGAATGCACTTGCGATGGTGATGGCACATGAACTCGCGCACCTCAAATATCGTCATGCGTCGGCTGCGCTTGGCCGTGGCGTGGCAGTCGGCGTGATCTTGTCCATCGTCTCGGCTGAGCTGGGACGGAACGCGGCGGCCGGAGTATTGAGCCAAGCCAGCATGGCGACTCTGCTGTCGTTCAATCGCGAGCAGGAACGCGAAGCCGACGAGGCTGCGTTGCGCGCGCTGCACGACGAGTATGGGCATGTCGGGGGCGCGATCGACCTATTCGATGTACTCGCGCGTCTGCCAAACGAGCAACGCGAATCGAAAGTAGCGACGGTCGAGTTTTTGCGCACGCATCCGTTGACAGAGAATCGAATCGCAGCGATCAAGCAGTGGGCTGTCGAAAACAACGCAGCGATTGATGGCCCAAGGCGTCCGCTGCCGCCCGCGATCGCGGCACTTCGCAAAGCAGCGTCATCGTAGAATCGGACGACTGACCTACTATCTTCATGCTGCCACCCATCACCGCCGACAAAGAGATCGACACGCGCGGGCTCAACTGCCCGCTGCCGATATTGCGCGCCAAGAAAGCGCTCTCGGACATGACGACGGGTCAGGTGCTCAAGATCATTGCGACGGATCCAGGTTCGATGCGCGACTTCCAGGCTTTCTGCAAACAGACCGGCAACGAGTTGCTCGTACAGCAAGCGGCCAATAGAGAATTCGTTCACTTCCTGAAACGCAGATGAGCACCCCAACTCCACCGCCGATCACCGTTGCGCCGCGCCGCCGCACGTCGACTTTGAAGATGATGTTCTGGCTGCTGGTGGTGCCGATCTTGCTGATCGTTGGCTACTTCGCGGTCGTGCTTAACTGGAATTACTCGACCGGCGAGCGTGCGGGTTGGGTGCAGAAGCTCAGCCGCAAAGGATGGCTCTGCAAGACCTGGGAAGGCGAAATGGCCATGGTATCGATGCCGGGTGCAATTCCCGAAAAATTTCTGTTCACGGTGCGGGATGACGCGGTGGCCGAAAGTATCAATAAGGTAATGGGCAAACGCGTCACGCTGCACTACGAAGAAAAAGTGGGACTGCCCACCAGCTGTTTTGGCGAGACGCGGCACTTCGTTACCACCGTTCTCCAGGTAGAAGAGATGCCGCTGGCGCCGGGAGTCGTCGTGCCGAACCCACCTGCGACTCCTCCCGGTGCGCCGGCTGCGTCTCCTTCGACGCAGCCGGTCCCACCGTCACCATTGCCGTCAACCGCAGCGCCGCCGACCGCGCCCGATACGTCCCCGGCAAAGAACTAGACGCGACTGTCGGCGTCTCTTTCGCTGCGTCTACGCCGTGCCGGCACCTACAATCATTTCGCACGGACCGACGAACCCGCTCTTAGTTTCAAACTGACGCAACTCCCGTTCGATCTCTTCCCACGTTTCGGCGCGCTCGGTTTCGCTGAGCGTGCTCATCATCTGATGCAGAGCGCCAAACGATTCGCGTTCAAAGCGCACGCATTCCGCCGCACTCGGTAGTCGCACCGGAGAGTCGACCTTGCGCACTTCGATGTCGCGCAGGCCGGCGCGTTCGTACGCCGCCGCTAACACACCGTCGCCGCCGAGTGAAAACGGGCCGGGTTGGCCTGGCTGTGGCGGTGGAAGCTTGGCACGCCGGCGAATGATGCCTACGGGAATCGAGAAGAACTGATTTTTGTCGGGCGTCGAATAGACGATCGCTGCGAAACGGCCACCCGGTTTAAGGGCATGCCGGATGCCGGCCAATGCGCGTTGCTGGTCCGGAAAGTAAATCAGTCCGACGCGCGAGATCGCGGCGTCGAAGCTGGCGGCTGGCAATTCGCTCAGGGCTTCACCGTCGAGCTCGCGTGTCTCGACGTTGGAAAGGCCGGCTGCGCGCGCATCGGCGCGGGCGTGGTCCAGCAACGCCGGCGCGATATCGGTAGCCAGCACGTGGCCGGTCGCACCGACCCGCCGTGCCGCAGCGATCGACTGTTCACCGGCGCCTGCTGCAACATCGAGTACACGATTACCGGCTTTGATGTGCGCAAGGTCGAACATTTGCTCGGTGGCAGCGCCAAGCCATTCACCCAAAAATGGCCCCCATTGCCGCCATGCATCAGCCGCCGCCTGCCATTGCGCACGCGTCGTGGTCTTGAATTTTGCTGCATCGAAAACGGGTCGGTCGTCCATGTGAGCCTCCTCTAAAGTGAGGAACGAAGCGTCGATCCTGGGCGCTGTGGCGTCTAGTCAATAATCTGGACTTGTCGCGCCATGGTGGCGCTCTAGGCTGCACCGCATGATCAACTACGGACAGTTTTGCACCGTCGCGCGCGGCGCCGAAGTATTCGGCGAACGCTGGACCCCACTGGTCGTCCGGGAGCTGCTGTGCGGCAGCACGCGCTTCAACGACATTCGCCGCGGTGTGCCGCGTATGTCTGCGACGCTGCTCGCACAAAGGCTGCGCAAGCTCGAGGAGATCGGCGTCGTTGAACGCGTGCGCGGTGGGAGTACCAATGAATACCGGCTCACGGCGGCCGGTGAGGAATTGCGCCCGATCGTGATGGCGCTCGGCCACTGGGGTGCGAGGTGGATCGGCAGCCGGTTGCAACCCAATCAGCTCGATGCGGGCTTCCTGATGTGGGACGTGCGGCGTTTCGCGAAGCTCGACGAGTTCCCGCGCGAGCGCCGCGTCGTGATTCAGTTCAGTTTTGCGGATGCCCGGCCACGCGAGCGCATGTGGTGGCTGGTCGTCGAACATGGCAGCACAGATTTGTGCCGTGATGATCCGGGGCATGAGGTGACGTTGATCGTCGAATCGAGCGTCTTGGCTCTGACCGACGTGTGGACTGGTGAGCGCGAGCCTTCGGAGGTGCTACGCAGCGGTGAGCTGCGCGTCATTGGACCGGGGAGTGATGCAAAGCAACTGTGGTCCTGGCTCGGACGAAGTGTGTTTGCGGGCACGCGCGCCGGGCGGCGTACGGCCTTGGCCGCATAGTCGCGCTGCTGGTCCGCATCATGCTGCAGGAAGCCGCTTCCGCTGCTCTCTGACTTTTTGCAAAGTTGCACCAAAGCCGTTCAATCGTTCTCTTTCCTGCGCGACAACGGCCGGCGGAGCGCGCTCGACGAAGCCTGCGTTGCCGAGCTTTCCTTCAGCTTTGCGAATTTCGTTTTCTAGACGTGCGATTTCCTTATCGAGCCGTTCGCGCTCGGCACCAACGTCGACCTCGATCTTCAGCAGCAGCCGGTAGTCGTCAACGACCTCGATCGGCGCGGTCTGGCCATTGGCTGCCGCATTTACATCGGCGACGACCTCGATGTCCGACAAGCGCGTCAGTGCCTGTACGTACGGCGACAACGACGCCAGCGTGGTTGCATCTCCGGACGCCACTAATGGCACCCTCTGCGCAGGTGACAGGTTCATCTCGCTGCGCAGGTTTCTCAGTGAATCGACGATCCGCTTCAACAACGTGACCGCGGCGTCTGACTGCGCATCGATTTTCTCCAGCTGGCTCTTCGGATATGGCTGAATCATGATCGACGTCTGCTGCTCGGCCGTGCGCTTGCCTGCGAGCAACGAAACCTTTTGCCACAATTCCTCGGTGACGAACGGAATGATCGGGTGTGCGAGACGCAATGCAGCTTCGAGCACCCGCACCAGCGTTCGGCGCGTGCCACGCAGTGTGGTTTCGTCGCCGGCGGCCAGCTGCACCTTGGCGAGCTCGACGTACCAATCGCAGTATTCATTCCACACAAAGGAATAGATCGCGTAGGCAACGTTATCCAATCGGTAGTCGGCGAATCCTTTCGCGACCTCGGCTTCGGTGCGCTGCAATTCACCGATGATCCAGCGATCTACAAAGGACAGATTCACAGAAAGGCTTTCGTCGATTCCGCAATCGTGGCCTTCGGTGTTCATAAGCACGAAGCGGGTTGCATTCCACAGCTTGTTGCCGAAATTTCGATAGCCCTCGCAGCGTTTCAGATCGAAGTTCACCGTGCGGCCAAGCGTCGCCGACGCCGCCATCGTGAAACGCAGCGCATCTGCCCCGTACGGCGCGATTCCGTTTGGAAAATGTTTGCGCACCTTCGCTGCGACTTTCGGCGCATCTTCGGGCCGGCGCAGACCGATGATGCTCTTGGCTACCAGCGATTCGAGGTCGATGCCGTCGATGATGTCAAGCGGGTCGAGCGTGTTGCCTTCGCTCTTCGACATCTTCCCGCCTTCGGCGTCGCGGATCATGCCGTGCAGATAGACATTGCGAAACGGAACGCGGCCGGTGAAGTGCGTCGTCATCATGATCATCCGCGCTACCCAGAAGAAAATGATGTCGTGCCCGGTCACGAGCACAGTCGATGGCAGATACAAGTCGTAAGCGACCTTGTCTTTGACGTTGGGCCATCCAAGCGTCGAGAACGGCAACATCGCCGCCGACACCCACGTATCAAGTACGTCCAGGTCGCGCGTCAGCTGTGCGTTGGGCCCGGCCTTGGCGCGCGCGTCATGTTCATTGCGTGCGACGAACACATTGCCGCGCTCGTCGTACCACGCCGGGATCTGATGACCCCACCACAGCTGGCGCGAAATGCACCAGTCCTGGATGTTCTCGAGCCACTGGTTGTAGATCGTCTTCCATTGCTCGGGAAAGATGTTGACCTCGCCGCGCGCGACAGCGTCGAGCGCGACTTGCGCGATCGACTGGCCCGGGTGAAGTGTTCCTGCCGGCGCCGGCTTGCTCATCGCCATGTACCACTGCTCGGACAGCATTGGCTCGACAACTTCGCCGGTGCGTTCGCAGCGAGGCACTGTCATCTTGTGGGGCTTCTCACTGACGACTAAGCCAGCGGCGCGCAGATCGGCAAGCACGGCTTTACGGGCGACGTAACGATCCATGCCGCGATACTTGGCAGGTGCGTTGTCGTTAAGTGTTGCAGTCAAAGTGAAGATCGATATCGGTTGCAGTTGATGCCGCTGGCCGACCGCGAAGTCGTTGAAGTCGTGCGCGGGGGTGATCTTCACTGCGCCGGTGCCGAACTCCTGATCGACATACTCGTCGGCGATGACCGGAATCTTTCGATCGGTCAGCGGCAATGACAGTGACTTGCCGACTAGGTGGCGATAGCGTTCATCATTCGGATTAACCGCAACGGCCACGTCGCCCAGCATCGTTTCTGGCCGCGTTGTCGCAACGACAATCGATTCGTCGCCTTCAACGGCCGGGTATCGAATCTCCCAGATGCGGCCGTCCTCCTCCTCGGTCTCGACTTCGAGATCAGCGACCGCGGTTTGCAGTTTCGGATCCCAGTTGACGAGCCGCTTGCCGCGATAGATCAAGTCTTGTTCGTATAACCGCACGAAGGTTTCGACGACGACCTGTGACAGGTCCTCGTCCATCGTGAAGTAAGTCCGGCTCCAATCGACTGAATCGCCGAGGCGTCGCATCTGCTGCAATATCGCGTCGCCCGAAACGTGCTGCCACTTCCACACTTCCTCGACGAACTTGTCGCGTCCCAGATGCGCGCCGATCGATGCCTCTGGTCTCGAGCTGGCGTTCGACGACGATCTGCGTCGCTATGCCGGCGTGATCGGTGCCCGGCAACCACAACGTATTAAAGCCGCGCATGCGGTGATAGCGAGTCAGCGCATCCATGATCGTCTGGTTGAACGCATGGCCCATGTGCAGCATGCCGGTGCGATTCGGCGGCGGAAGCTGAATCGAGAACGACGGCTTGTCGGAGTCAGTGCCTGCGGCGAAATAGCCGCGCGATTCCCAGATCGGCGCCCAGCGCGCCTCGATCGCCGCGGGGTCGAAACTCTTTGCCAGCTCGCTGGCGGGCGAAGCTGTCAATTCAGCAGTCGTCACTTCAACGCCGAACGCTGACGCTCGAGCTCGGCGGCAATCGCGCGCGAGATCGTTTCACGCACCGTTGAATCGAGCGCCGGCCGGAGATCAGATATCAACGCGGTCAGCGCACGCACCAGCGTCGGTTGCAATCGCTCACGCACCTGACGCTCGAGTTCTGCGGAAAGTTGCGGCTGCAATTCGCGCAGCAGGCTTTCGCGTAGTTGTGCCTCCATTTTTTCCCAGTCAATGGGAGGTGGTGCTACCACTGCTGCGGGAGGTGAGGGCGAGAACGCGGGCGCAACCGACGCCACTGAAGCAAACAGCGTCGATGGGGGTGGCGCGGGCACGGGTCGCGCCGGGCGTGGCGATGGTTCCGGCGCAGCGGCCTCCGGTTTTGGCATCAACAGCGCGGCGACCGGGGGTGGGTGAAGACATTCCAGGAGCCACCACCGGGGGCGGCGGTTTTGGCAGCGAAATATCGAGATCGAGCGACGGTAGCGTCAGCCTCTCGGTCAACACGGGGATCGTCGCATCGTCCGGCATCACCTTGCCACCCGGCTGCGTCAGGCGCTCGAGGTCGGTGGACTTGCGCGAGCTAGTCGCCATTTTTCACTTCTATTGCGGTCGGCTGAAACCCGCGATCGCGATAGGACTTGAAGCGCACGCGCGCACGCTGACGATCGCTGTCGTCGCTCGACACGACTTCGATCACTCGCTCGTAACGTGCGAAGAAACTCTCGAAGTCCGGAGGAACCTCGTCGTCGAGCGTCAGTAGCACGTCGCTGTCGGGTGCAGAGCCTGCGTCGTTCGCCAGAATCACCGGCGTCGTTGCCGCGAACGGGGATCCGGCATACACGTGCGGCACAAAGTCCAGAGCGGAAAACGTCCAGAGGGCCTGATCAAACTGTGCCAACCGATCTGCCTGTCGTGCGTAGACGACGGCGCGCTTTTGTGCGGCGCGCGCCTTGCGGATCACGCGGCACGCGTAGTGCACGCGATGACCGACTCCAATGTGAAAGTCAATGCGTGTCACCAGGTCCACTACTTCGCGCGGTCGATTAGAAATTGTGCCAGCAGCGGCACCGGCCGGCCTGTGGCGCCCTTGGCAATGCCCCCTTTCCACGCGGTGCCGGCGATGTCCAGATGGGCCCAGGGGTACGCCTTCGTAAAGCGCGCCAGGAAACATGCGGCGATTACCGCGCCCGCACCCGGCGTTCCAATGTTGGCCATGTCGGCGAAATTGGACTTGAGTTGCTCCTGATAGTCCTCGTCGAGCGGCATGCGCCATGCGGGGTCGCCGGACTCACGGCTTGCCATGATCAGCTGGTCGGCCAGTTGGTCGTTGTTCGAAAACAAGCCCGAGTTGACGCCGCCGAGCGCGACAACGCATGCGCCGGTGAGAGTCGCGATGTCGATGACTGCCGCGGGTTTGAACCGCTCGCTGTAAGTGAGAGCATCACAAAGGATCAAGCGGCCTTCAGCGTCGGTGTTCAGAACTTCGATCGTCTGGCCCGACATCGACGTGACGATGTCACCCGGTTTGACTGCGCCACCCGACGGCATGTTTTCGCATGCCGCGACGACGCCTATTACGTTGATCTTCAGCTTCAACTCGGCCAGCGCGCGCATCGTGCCGATGACGCTGGCAGCGCCGCACATGTCGAACTTCATTTCGTCCATTGCGGCGCCAGGCTTAAGCGAAATGCCGCCGGAATCAAACGTGATGCCCTTGCCGACGAGCACGATCGGCGCGCCTTTGGCCGCCCCCTTGTACTTCAACACGATCAGTCGCGGCGGCTGCGCTGAGCCTTTGGCGACCGACAGAAACGAGCCCATTTTTAGGGCCTCGAGCTGCTTCGCCTCGAGCACTTCGATCTCGAGGTTCCACTTCTTTGCCATCTTGCGGGCTTCGTCCGCAAGAAAGCTCGGCGTGCAAATGTTCGGTGGCAGGTTGCCGAGCCGCTTTGTCAGCTCCATGCCGTTGGCAATTGCACCACCGTATCGCAGGCCTCGCACGGCACCGGCGTTATTCGCTTTCACCAACAAGCCGACGGTGTCGGCCCCGTTAGAGTCCGATTCGCGTTTGCTCTTTAACTCGTCAGTGCGAAACGCGGTTTCGCGCGCGGCGACCGCGAGGCTGTACGCCTGCCACTCCGCGTCGCGCTTCTTGACGTGCCAATCGAGGGCCGCCACCGTCACGTTCTTTACAGCGCCATTGAATGCTTTGACGCTTCCTCGCACGGCATCGGTAAAGTGACGCTCGTTAAAGTCGTCCTTGGCGCCGAGCCCCGTCAACAAGACGCGCCGCGCGGCGACACCGCTGAGCCCAAGGAGCGGCAACAGCGAACCGCGCTTGCCGGTCATGTCGCCGCTTTTGACCGCGGCCCTGATCGCGCCCTTGCTCGCGGCATCAAGCGACTTTGCGGTCGGTGTCAGCTCGCCATCGGCGTGTACACCGACCACGATCGCATCTGTCTTGATTGCCTCGGGCCGGCCGACCGCTGTGATAAATTCCATCGGCGTTCTCCTTCGCCTTTCTCGTTGTAGTTTGCAAATTGCAAAGCTGCTTTGCCTACCAGGCGTTTCGCGATCTTATGCAGCGTAATGTCGCTCGCAGCGGGCGAGGCAGTATATAGCCCCGAAAGGCGCAGTCCGGCTGGCAACGTGACTCCAGCGCAATGATTTTCCGGCGCGCGATTGTCTCAGAGCTGACCAGCACCGCGAGTGCGGTATTCACCGTTCTGTTTTCGATTATTTTTTCGGTCGGCCTGGTGCGCATCCTTGGCCTGGCGGCGGGCGGACGCGTCGATAATCAGGCGGTTTTCGAGCTGGTCGCGCTCACGGCTTTGGTGTGGCTGCCGATCATTCTGACGCTGACGCTGTTCGTGTCAGTCCTAATGACGCTGACGCGCGCCTATCGCGATTCCGAGATGGTGGTGTGGTTTACCGCCGGACGCAGCCTGACTGCGTGGATCGGACCCGTTCTGCGCTTCGTCTGGCCGATTGTCGTATCGATTGCGCTACTGGCGTTGTTTGTGACGCCGTGGGCAAACTCGCAGATCGAAGAAATGCGCCAACGATTCGCCAGGCGCGATGACGTGAGCCGGGTCGCGCCGGGGCGCTTTATCGAATCGGGAGGCGCCGATCGCGTGTTCTTCGTCGAGTCGGTTGATGTTCTCGATGGCCAGGTACGCAATATCTTTGTCAGCATGCGCAGCCAAGGCCGCGAAAGCCTGATCGTCGCGGCCAAAGGCGTCATCGAACTTGCCGGCAACGGCGATCGCTTCCTGGTGCTCGAGCAGGGGCGACGCTACGAGGGAACGCCGGGCAAGCTCGAGTATCGAACGATGGAGTTCGATCGGTATGCGATTCGCCTTGAAAGCCGCGCCGACCAGCCAATTGGCGAGCAGCGCGCGAGAGCGCTGCCACTGCTTCAGCTCCTGTCCGAGCCCACGCAACTGAACCTGGGAGAGATCATGTGGCGCATCGGTCTGCCGATCGTTGCGCTTTTGGTGAGCCTGCTCGCGATTCCGCTGGCCTATGTAAATCCGCGGGTGGGACGGTCTGTCAACTTGATCGTCGCCGTGCTGCTATTCGCTGTCTATCTGAACGTATTGAATACCGTGCAAGCCTATGTTCAGCAGGGCAGGCTCGGCTTCAGTATCGGGGTGTGGGTGGTGCACGCCCTGTTTCTGGCGCTGGTCGTCGCGCTGTTTGCGCGCCGCGTGTACATGCAGCGGTGGCTACCGGGCTGGGTGCGGTCAACAAGGCCGACGCTGGTGGAATCCGCGTGAGAACAATCCGCCGCTATCTGTGGCGGGAGATCGCAAGTGCGAGCCTGTTCGTGCTGTTTGCCTTGCTGGCGTTGTTCTTGTTTTTCGACATGGTGGCGCAGCTTGACGAGATCGGGCAACGCGGCTTTCGCTTCCGCGACGCACTTTTTTATGTTGCGCTGACGTTGCCTTCGCGCACGTACGAGCTGATGCCGATTGCGGCGTTGATCGGAACGATTTACGCGCTCTCGAAACTAGCGGCCAATTCCGAATTTACGATCATGCGCGTGTCCGGCATGAGCACGCGCCGGCTGATGAACAGTCTGATCGGCATCGCGCTGATCATCGTGGCGTTGACCTATGTGCTGGGCGAATTCATCTCGCCGCCGGCCGAGCAGCTGGCGCAAAGGGCGCGGCTGCGAGCCACCGACTCGCCGGTGAGCGTGCGTGACTTCCGTTCTGGGGTCTGGGTGCGGGACGTCGTCAGGGAGCCAGGCATCGCGGGTGTTTCGGCGTTTCGGTTCATCAACGTGCGCGAAGTCTCACCCGACGCCAGCACCAAGGATTGGAGGGTGTTCGAGTTTGATCGCGACTACAAACTGCGTTCAATCCTGACCGCCGAAACCGGGCGTTACCACCCCGATGGTGGTTGGACGCTGTTCAACGTAATCGAAACGCGGTTGCCGGGTCCTACGGCCGGCGCGTCGGTGCCGCAAATGAAGGCGGCCAGAACTGAAGTCGTCCAATCCGAGCAACTAGCATGGCCTTCCGAGTTAAAGCCCGATATTTTCGGCGTGATGATTGTGCAGCCGGAGCGCATGGCCGGCTGGGATCTGGCGCAGTACATTCAGCACCTGGCCGACAACCATCAGCAAACCGAGCGCTACGAGATCGCGTTCTGGAGCAAGCTGCTCTACCCGTGGGCCGTCGTTGTGATGATGGTCTTGGCACTACCGTTCGCATTCCTGCACGTACGCTCTGGCGGTGTCAGCTTCAAGATTTTTGCTGGTGTGATGATCGGTGTCGCGTTCTACGGTCTCAACAAGCTGTTTGCCCACCTCGGATTGCTGAATACGTGGCCACCCATCGTTGTCGCCGCACTCCCAAGCCTTGTCGTGTTGGCAACGGCAATGAGTGCGTTGTATTGGATTGAGCGACGGTAGCGGCAGCAACTCAAGCATCACGATGTGCTCATGGGCTGCGGACTAACGATGCTTCAACTGGTGAGTAGGGGTGCGCTCGTCAATGCATCGGTGTGCACG
>CAWEAZ010000041.1:0-15390 GCA_963807155.1 uncultured beta proteobacterium | reverse complement strand
GTCGCGGGCCTTGGCATTTGTGTGGGCGCGTGATAGACAACGGCAAGGCGTAGGCTCGGAGATGATGCGGCGTCTGCTTGAATGGTCGGACAATTGGGCGGGATATTTACGCATCGAGCTCAACGTCTACACGGATAATGAACGCGCTATCGCGCTTTATCGGCGATTCGGGTTCGAAATGGAAGGCACGCATCGCGCGCACGCGTTACGCGACGGCGTATACGTCGATACGCATGCGATGGCACGCTTCCATCCGAATCCGCCGCAGATACCGCGGTAGCTCCCACGGTCGAGAAACGGAACTTCGAATGCGAACACTCTTTGTGCTGTCTCTGGTGCTCTTACTCTCGGGTTGCGCTGTCGTGGCCGTTGGTGGAGCGGTTGGCTCGGCCGCCGTCGCTGTCGGATCGGCGGCCGTAACGGTGGCAAGCACCGCCGTGGGCGTCACCACCGATGTGGTGGTCGGCACCGCCAAAGTCATCGGTAGCGCTGTGACGCCGGGCGATTCGCAGCCTGCAGGCAAATAGGAGCACCCATGCTTGTCAGCAACCTTGAGCTGGTACCCGGACGTCGAATCGTGTCGCACTACGGCATCGTGCAAGGCAGCACCGTGCGCGCGAAACATGTCGGCAAGGACATCTTCGCCGGGCTGAAGAACATCGTCGGCGGCGAGTTGAAGGGCTATACCGAATTGATGCAGGAAGCGCGGCAGGAAGCGGTTGAGCGCATGATCGCCGAGGCGCAATCGATGGGCGCCAATGCAATCTTGAACGTACGTTTTGCGACGACGTCGATCGCTGCCGGCGCTGCCGAAATACTGGCGTATGGAAGCGCGGTCCAGCTAGACGGGAACTGATCCGTGGTGGACTTAATCGAGTTTGGCCTATTCATCGTCCTGCTGATCGTCGGCTTCTTTGCGGGAACGATCGTCGAAAGACGCCACTACGCCTCGATTCGCAAACGCGAGCGCGAGTATGCCGACGTGCTCGCGTTTGCGGTGCGGTTTCCGCCAGATCGCGTCACGCCGCAGCGCGCATTCCTGGTACACGGCACGGTCGTGATCAGCTCCGATTACTTCAAGACATTCGTCGCGGGTCTGCGCAACCTGTTCGGAGGTCGCGTGCGCACGTATGAAACGCTGATGGAGCGTGCACGCCGCGAAGCGTTGTTGCGGTTGAAACACGACGCGCGGCGGCAGGGGGCAAAGCTGGTGATCTGCGTGCGCTTCGAAACGACAACGATATCGACGGGGTGGGCGGCGTCGATCGAGGTGTTCGCGTTCGGCACAGCGCTGATTCCGGAGCGCGACACTGCAATCGCGTTCGGAGCTCGATCTGCCGTGCCGGCCTAGTTTGCGCGCGTGAAGCTCGAGAACCGAGCGCCCGCCGAGGGCATCAATTCCTCGCGTGAAAATCCGCTGATCGAACTCGGCTGGTTGCTCGCGGGCAGCCTCGGCGTCATCGTCGCATTGGTGATCATGACGTCGCTCGCGGCGCAGTGGATCGCTCCCCGCATACCGTATCGCTACGAAGCCAAGCTTGCAGCGACATTGCCGCAGTTCGCTACCGCACCCGACAACGAGGCGGGCCGTCAGGTGCAGGCGGAACTGCAGCAGTTGGCCGACCGGCTCGCAGCGCGGCTTGGTATGCCAGACGGCATGGTGGTCCGCATCGGTTATCGCGACGATCGAACGGTGAATGCCTTCGCGACGATCGGCGGCCAGGCGGTTTTCTTTCGCGGACTGCTGACCAAGCTCGACAACGAGAATGCACTTGCGATGGTGATGGCACATGAGCTCGCGCATCTCAAATATCGCCATGCGTCGGCTGCGCTTGGCCGTGGTGTGGCGGTGGGCGTGATCTTGTCGGTCGTGTCGGCTGAGCTCGGCCGTAACGCCGCAGCCGGCGTACTGAGCCAAGCCAGCATGGCAACGGTGCTGTCGTTCAATCGTGATCAGGAACGTGAAGCCGACGAGGCTGCGTTGCGCGCGCTGCACGCCGAGTACGGACATGTCGGGGGTGCGATCGACCTATTCGATGTACTCGCGCGTCTACCAAACGAGCAACGCGAATCAAAAGTAGCGACGGTCGAGTTTTTGCGCACTCATCCGTTGACGGAGAATCGAATCGCAGCGATCAAGCAGTGGGCTGTCGAAAACGGCGCGGCGATCGACGGTCCAAGGCGGCCGCTACCGCCCGCGATCGCCGTACTTCGCAAATAACGTCATCGTAGAATCGGACGACTGACCTACTATCCGTCATGCTGCAACCCATCACCGCCGACAAAGAGATCGACACGCGCGGGCTTAACTGCCCGCTGCCGATATTGCGCGCGAAGAAAGCGCTGTCGGACATGACGACGGGCCAGGTGCTCAAGATCGTCGCGACGGATCCAGGCTCGATGCGCGACTTCCAGGCCTTCTGCAAACAGACCGGCAACGAGTTGCTCGTACAGCAAGCGGCCAATAAAGAATTCGTTCACTTCCTGAAGCGCAGATGAGCACGCCAACTCCACCGCCGACAACCGTTGCGCCGCGCCGCCGCACGTCGACGTTGAAAATGATGTTCTGGCTGCTGGTAGTGCCGATCTTGTTGATCGTCGGCTATTTCGCGGTCGTGCTGAACTGGAATTACTCGACCGGCGAGCGTGCGGGTTGGGTGCAGAAGCTGAGCCGCAAAGGATGGCTCTGCAAGACATGGGAAGGCGAAATGGCCATGGTGTCGATGCCGGGCGCAATTCCCGAAAAATTTCTGTTCACGGTGCGGGATGACGCGGTGGCCGAAAGCATCAATAAGGTAATGGGCAAACGCGTCACGCTTGCACTACGAAGAAAAAGTCGGACTGCCTACCAGCTGTTTTGGCGAGACGCGGCACTTCGTTACCAGCGTTCTTCAGGTTGAAGAGATCCCGCTGGCGCCGGGAGTCGTCGTGCCGAACCGGCCTGCGACCCCTCCAGGTGCGCCGGCTGCGTCTCCTTCGACGCAGCCAGCCCCGCCGTCACCCGTGCCGTCAACCGCAGTGCCGCCGACCGCGCCCGAGACGTCCCCTGCAAAGAACTAGACGCAACTGGCGCGATCGACGTTCCTTTTCGCTGCGCTACGCCGTGCCGGCACCCACAATCATTTCGCACGGACCGACGAACCCGCTCTTAGTTTCGAACTGACGCAACTCACGTTCGATCTCTTCCCACGTTTCGGCGCGCTCGGCTTTCGCTGAGCGTGCTCATCATCTGATGCAGAGCGCCAAACGATTCACGCTCGAAGCGCACGCATTCAGCTGCGCTCGGTAGCCGCACCGGAGAGTCGACCTTGCGCACTTCGATGTCGCGCAGGCCGGCGCGCTCGTACGCCGCTGCCAGAACGCCGTCGCCGCCGAGTGAAAACGGACCCGGTTGGCCAGGCTGCGGCGGCGGAAGCTTGGCGCGCCGGCGAATGATGCCGACGGGAATTGAGAAAAACTGATTTTTGTCGGGCGTTGAATAGACGATCGCCGCGAAGCGGCCGCCCGGTTTAAGCGCATGCCGGATGCCGGCCAATGCACGCTGCTGGTCCGGAAAGTAAATCAGTCCTACGCGAGAGATTGCGGCGTCAAAGCTGGCGGCTGGCAACTCGCTCAGGGCTTCGCCGTCGAGCTCGCGTGTCTCGACGTTAGACAGGCCGGCTGCGCGCGCATCGGCGCGGGCGTGGTCCAGCAACGCCGGCGCGATGTCGGTAGCCAGCACGTGGCCGCTCGCACCGACCCGTCGTGCCGCAGCGATCGACTGTTCGCCGGCACCCGCTGCAACATCGAGTACGCGACCTCCTTGCTTGATGCGTGCGAGGTCGAACATTTGCTCGGTGGCAGCGCCAAGCCATTCACCTAAAAATGGTCCCCATTGCCGCCATGCATCGGCCGCCGCCTGCCATTGCGCACGCGTCGTGGTCTTGAATTTTGCTGCATCGAAAACGGGCCGGTCATCCATGTGAGCCTCCTCTGAAGTGAGGCACGAAGCGTCGATCCTGTGCGCTGGGGCGTCTAGTCAATAATCTGGACTTGTCGCGCCATGGTGGCGGCTCTAGGCTGCATCGGATGATCAACTACGGACAGTTTTGCACCGTCGCGCGCGGTGCCGAAGTATTCGGCGAACGCTGGACACCTCTGGTCGTGCGCGAGTTACTGTGCGGCAGCACGCGCTTTAACGACATTCGCCGCGGTGTGCCGCGCATGTCTGCGACGCTGCTCGCACAGAGGCTGCGCAAACTCGAGGAGATCGGCGTCGTTGAGCGTGCTCGAGGCGGCAGCGCCAATGAATACCGGCTGACTGCGGCCGGTGAGGAACTGCGCCCGATCGTGATGGCACTCGGCCACTGGGGCGCGCGGTGGATCGGCAGCCGGTTGCAACCCAATCAGCTCGATGCCGGCTTCCTGATGTGGGATGTACGGCGTTTCGCGAAGCTCGACGAATTTCCGCGCGAGCGCCGCGTCGTGATTCACTTCAGTTTTTCGGATGCCCGGCCGCGCGAGCGTGTGTGGTGGCTCGTCGTCGAACATGGCAGCGCAGACCTGTGCCGCGACGATCCTGGGCATGAGATGACCTTGATCGTCGAATCGAGCGTCTTGGCTCTGACCGACGTGTGGACCGGTGAGCGCGAGCCTTCGGAGGTGCTACGCAGCGGTGAGCTGCGCGTCATTGGACCGGGGAGTGATGCAAAGCAACTGTGGTCCTGGCTTGGACGAAGTGCGTTTGCATCGACGCGCGCCGGGAGGCGTACGGCCTTGGCCGCATAACCGCGCTGCTGGTCTGCTTCACGCTGCCGGAAGCCGCTTCCGCTGCTCTCTGACCTTTTGCAAGGTTGCACCAAAGCCGTTCAATCGTTCTTTTTCCTGCGCGACAACGGCCGGCGGAGCGCGCTCGACGAAGCCTGAGTTGCCGAGTTTTCCTTCAGCCTTGCGAATTTCGTTTTCCAGACGTGCAATTTCCTTATCGAGCCGCTCGCGCTCAGCACCGACGTCGACCTCGATCTTCAGCAGTAGCCGGTAGTCGTCAACGACCTTGATCGGCGCAGCCTGGCCGTTGGCTGCGGCATTTACATCGGCGACAACCTCGATGTCCGACAAGCGCGCCAGTGCCTGTACATAAGGCGACAACGACGCCAACGTCGTCGCATCTCCCGAAGCCAATAATGGCGCTTTCTGCGCAGGTGACAGGTTCATCTCGCTGCGCAGGTTTCTCAGTGAATCGACGATGCGCTTTAACAACGCGACCGCAGCGTCGGACTGCGCATCGATCTTCTCCGGCTGGCTCTTCGGATACGGCTGAATCATGATCGACGTCTGCTGCTCTGCTGTGCGCTTGCCTGCAAGCAACGAAACCTTTTGCCACAGTTCCTCGGTGACGAACGGAATGATCGGGTGCGCGAGACGCAATGCAGCTTCCAGTACCCGCACCAGCGTTCGGCGCGTGCCGCGCTTAGTTGCTAAATCATTGGCTTCGTCGCCGGCAGCCAGCTGCACTTTGGCGAGCTCGACGTACCAATCGCAGTATTCATTCCACACAAAGGAATAGATCGCGTTGGCAACGTTGTCCAGTCGGTAGTCGGCGAAACCCTTTCGCGACCTCGGCCTCGGTGCGTTGCAGCTCGCCGATGATCCAGCGATCGACGAAGGACAAGTTCACCGGAAGGCTTTCATCAATTCCGCAATCGTGGCCTTCGGTGTTCATCAGCACGAAGCGCGTTGCGTTCCACAGCTTGTTGCCGAAGTTTCGGTAGCCCTCGCAGCGCTTGATGTCGAAGTTGACGGTGCGGCCCAGCGTGGCCGAAGCCGCCATCGTGAATCGCAGCGCGTCGGCGCCATATGGGGCGATGCCATTCGGAAAATGTTTACGCACCTTGGCCGCGACTTTCGGCGCGTCTTCGGGCCGGCGCAGACCGGTGGTGCTCTTGGCTACCAGTGATTCAAGGTCGATGCCGTCGATGATGTCGAGCGGGTCGAGCGTGTTGCCTTCGCTCTTCGACATCTTGTTGCCTTCGGCGTCACGGATCATGCCGTGCATGTAGACGTTGCGAAACGGCACGCGACCGGTGAAATGCGTCGTCATCATGATCATGCGCGCGACCCAGAAGAAAATGATGTCGTGGCCGGTGACGAGCACGGTCGATGGCAGATACAAGTCGTACGCGACTTTGTCCTTGACGTCCGGCCAGCCGAGCGTGGAAAACGGCAGCATCGCCGATGACACCCACGTATCGAGTACGTCCGGGTCGCGAGTCAGCCGGGCGTTGGCCCGGCTTTTGCGCGCGCCTCTGCTTCGCTGCGCGCCACGAACACGTTGCCCTGCTCGTCGTACCACGCCGGAATCTGATGGCCCCACCACAGCTGCCGAGAGATGCACCAGTCCTGAATGTTCTCGAGCCACTGGTTGTAGATCGTCTTCCACTGGTCGGGAAAAATGTTGACCTCGCCGCGCGCGACGACGTCGAGCGCCACCTGCGCGATCGATTGCCCGGATGAAGCGTTCCCGGCGGGCGCCGGCTTGCTCATCGCCATGTACCACTGCTCCGACAGCATTGGCTCGATCACTTCGCCGGTACGCTCGCCGCGCGGCACCGTCATCTTGTGAGGCTTCTCGCAGACGACCAGGCCGGCGGCGCGCAAATCAGCCAGCACGGTCTTGCGCGCCACGTAGCGATCCATCCCGCGATATTTCTCCGGCGCGTTGTCGTTGATCGTTGCCGTCAGCGTGAAAATCGATATCGGCTCGAGCCCATGTCGCTGACCGACCGCGAAATCGTTGAAGTCGTGCGCGGGCGTGATCTTCACCGCGCCGGTGCCGAACTCCTTGTCGACATAGTCATCGGCGATCACCGGGATCGTGCGACCCGTAAGTGGCAATGCCAGCGATTTGCCGACCAGATGCCGATAGCGTTCGTCGCTCGGGTGGACTGCGACCGCGACGTCGCCCAGCATCGTTTCAGGCCGCGTGGTTGCCACCGTGATCGATTCGTTGCCCTCGACGGTGGGATAACGAATCTCCCAGATGCGCCCGTCTTCCTCTTCGGTTTCGACCTCGAGATCAGCGACTGCAGTTTGCAGTTTCGGATCCCAATTCACCAACCGCTTGCCACGGTAAATCAATCCTTGTTCGTACAAGCGCACAAACGTCTCGACGACAACCTGCGACAGGTCTTCGTCCATCGTGAAGTACTCGCGGCTCCA
This sequence comes from uncultured beta proteobacterium, assembly GCA_963807155.1. Classification (GTDB taxonomy): domain Bacteria; phylum Pseudomonadota; class Gammaproteobacteria; order Burkholderiales; family Burkholderiaceae_F; genus JACCZX01. The sequence continues at coordinate 8,193 of CAWEAZ010000041.1, read as the reverse complement.
GTCGACCGATGCGCCGAGTCGGCGCATCTGCTGCAAGATCGCGTCGCCCGATACGTGCTGCCACTTCCAGACTTCCTCGACGAACTTTTCGCGGCCGATCGCGCGCCGGTCGATACCCTTGGCTGCGAGCTGCCGTTCGACGACGATCTGCGTCGCTATGCCGGCGTGATCGGTGCCCGGCAGCCAGAGCGTGTTGAAGCCGAGCATGCGGTGATAGCGAGTCAGCGCGTCCATGATCGTCTGATTGAACGCGTGGCCCATGTGCAGGATGCCGGTGCGATTCGGCGGCGGAAGCTGAATCGAAAACGACGGCTTGTTGGGATCACTGCCTGCGGCGAAATAACCGCGCGATTCCCAGATCGGCGCCCAGCGGGCTTCGATCGCCGCGGGGTCGAAGCTTTTTGCGAGTTCCGCGCTGGGGTCTTCGTTGGATTGGACGGTCATCTTTGAAGTTTAGGCGATGGAACGTACGATCCTGATTCTTCGCTTCTAGGTGCTGCCCCCTCATGAAACCTTTGCATGTCCTGATTCCTTCTTTCGTCGCCGTTTCGCTCGCAACCGCCGCGAGCGCCGCGGATATTGCCGGCGTGAAGATTCCGCCGCCGTTTTCCACGGGCACGACGACCGATACGTACTGGAACGTCAAGGTGCCCGATCCGTATCGTGCCCTTGAAAGTGTCGCTGATCCGAAGGTGCAACAGTGGATGCGAGCGCACGCCGACGCCACGGCCGCGGTCCTGGCGAAGATTCCGGCACGTAATGCGCTGCTGGCGCGGATCCGTGAGCTGGAATCAGCGGCGCCCGGTGCGGTGAGCAGCATTCAGCGCACACCTGCCGGACGTATTTTCTTCCTGCGCCGCGAGCCGTCGGACAATCAATTCAAACTCGTCTGGCGCGACGGCGTGAACGGGGCCGACACGGTGATCGTCGATCCGGAAGCGATCTCGAAAGTGGCCGGGCAGCGGCTCGCAGTGTTGGATTACAGGGCGTCACCCGACGGGCGCACCCTTGCCTACACGCTTCAGGTCGGCGGCAGCGAGATCGGGCTGCTGCACGTCGTCGATGTTGTGTCGGGCAACCCGGTCATCGAGCCGATCGATCGCATCCGCTTTTCTCAGGTATCTTGGCTCGACGACAACAGTGGCTTCTTCTACTCGCGGCTGCGCGAAGGCTTTGACAAGTTGCCGGCGACCGAGCGCTTCGGAGATCGCACGCGGTACTTTCGATCGATCAAGAGTGGAGATCATCGTCCGGTTTTCAGCCCGACGATGAATGCGGATTTGAAGCTGCCGATTTATGCGAGTGGCAACGTATTTCAGATTCCCGGGCACGCAAACGGCGGCTTGCGTCGTTTCGCTCGGCGTCGAGCGGTATCAACTCGCTTATGTCGCGCCGCTCGCCGATGCGATCGCCGGCAAGGCGAAATGGCGCCAATTGGTCGACAGTGAAGGACAAAGCCGCCGACATTTCATTCACGCCGGATGCAATGTATTTCCGGACCTCGTCAGACGCCCGCGCTACAAAGTGATGCGAGTGATGCTGGCGAATCCTGACCTGGCCAAGGCGGAAACGATCGTCGCGCCCGGTCGCGACGTTGTCGTGTCGATGGCCGCCGCGCAGGATGCGCTGTACGTGACGCAGCGCCGCGGCGTAACGACTACGCTGCTGCGTGTTCCCCACCAGACCAGTCGCGCAGATCGAGCCAGTGGCGCTGCCTGTCAGCGGCTCCGCGTCGCTGGTCGATGCCGACGTTCGGCTTCCCGGCGCGGTGGTGTCGCTCGCCGGTTGGACGCGCACGGCGAAGCCGTACCACTACAACCCGGTTGACAAGAAACTTGTTGCGCTCGATTTCGTCCGGCCCGGTGCGTTCGACTCTCCACAAGACATCGAGGCGCGCGAAGTGGTCGTAAAGAGCCATGACGGCGTCGAGATTCCGGTGTCGATGCTCGTGCGCAAGGACATCAAGCTCGATGGCCGCAATCCGACGATCGTGTTCGGCTACGGTGCCTACGGCATTACCGACGAATCCGTTCTTCAGTCCAGGCGTGTACGCGTGGCTCGAGCGCGGAGGCGTATATGCGATCGCGCACGTCCGCGGCAGCGGCGCTCTCGGCGAGGAGTGGCATCAAGCGGGGCGCAAGGCCACTAAGCCGAACACATGGAAGGACGGCATCGCGGTCGCCGAATATTTGATTGCCAATCGCTATACGTCGCGCGAGCGGATTGGTATTTACGGCGGCAGCGCCGGCGGCATTTTCGTCGGGCGTGCGATCACCGAGCGTCCCGAACTGTTTGCGGCTGCCGTGCCGAGCGTCGGCGTGATGGACATGGTCCGCACCGGAGTCGAGCCCCAATGGCATGGCCAACATTCCCGAGTTCGGCACCGTCAAGACGAGACGAAGAATTCCGTGCACTACTGCGATGAGCAGCTATCACCACGTCAAAGACGCCGTGAAATATCCGGCGGTGATGCTGGTGCACGGCGTGAACGACACGCGCGTCGATGTCTGGCAATCGGCGAAGTTCGCGTCGCGTCTCGCGGCGGCGCAGGGAGAAGGCAAACCGGTGCTGATGCGACTCGACTACGAGCTCGGCCACGGAGGAGGTGCAACACGCAGTCAGCAGCAGGCGCAGACGGCGGATATCTGGTCGTTCTTCCTGTGGCAGTTCGGCGTGCCCGAGTTTCAGCCGAAGTAGCGCGACGTCACTTCGACGCCGAACGCTGACGCTCGAGCTCGGCGGCGATCGCGCGCGAGATCGTTTCACGCACCGTTGAATCGAGCGCCGGCCGGAGATCAGATATCAACGCGGTCAGCGCACGCACCAGCGTGGGTTGCAATCGCTCACGCACCTGACGCTCGAGTTCTGCAGAAAGTTGCGGCTGCAATTCGCGCAGCAGGCTTTCGCGCAGCTGCGCCTCCATTTTTTCCCAGTCAATGGCCGGGGGTGTTGCCGCTGGAGGGGGGGACGAGAACACGGGCGCAACCGATGCCACGGAAGCAAACAGCGTCGAAGGTGGTGGCGCGGGCGCGGGTCGCGCCGGGCGTGGCGATGGTTCGGGCGCAGCGGCCTCCGGTTTTGGCATCAACAGCGCGGCGACCGGGGGTGGTGGTGAAGACATTCCAGGAGCCACTACGGGGGGCGGTGGTTTTGGCAGCGAAATATCGAGATCGAGCGACGGTAGCGTCAGCCGCTCGGTCAACACGGGGATAGTGGCATCGTCCGGCATCACTTTGCCGCCTGGCTGCGTCAGCCGCTCGAGGTCAGTGGATTTACGCGAGCTAGTCGCCATTTTTCACTTCTATCGCGGTCGGCTGAAATCCGCGATCGCGATAGGACTTGAAGCGCACGCGCGCACGCTGACGATCGCTATCGTCGCTCGACACAACTTCGATTACTCGCTCGTAACGTGCGAAGAAACTCTCGAAGTCCGGAGGAACGTCGTCGTCGAGCGTCAGTAGCACGTCGCTGTCGGGTGCAGAGCTGGCGTCGGCCGCCAGGATCACCGGCGTTGATGCCGCGAGTGGCGATCCGGCATATACGTGCGGCACAAAGTCCAGAGCGGAAAACGTCCATAGGGCCTGATCAAACTGTGCCAACCGATCTGCCTGTCGTGCGTAGACGACGGCGCGCTTTTGCGCAGCGCGCGCCTTGCGGATCACGCGGCACGCGTAGTGCACGCGATGACCGACTCCAATGTGAAAGTCAATGCGTGTCACCGGTCATTACTTCGCGCGGTCGATTAGAAACTGCGACAGCAACGGCACCGGCCGGCCGGTGGCGCCCTTGGCGATGCCCCCCTTCCACGCGGTGCCGGCGATGTCCAGATGCGCCCAGGGGTATGCCTTCGTAAAGCGCGCCAGGAAACATGCGGCGATTACCGCGCCCGCGCCCGGCGTTCCAATGTTGGCCATGTCCGCGAAATTGGACTTGAGCTGTTCCTGATAGTCGTCGTCGAGCGGCATGCGCCATGCGGGATCGCCGGACTCGCGGCTCGCCATGATCAACTGGTCGGCCAGTTGGTCGTTGTTCGAAAACAAGCCCGAGTTGACTCCACCGAGCGCGACGACGCATGCGCCGGTGAGTGTCGCGATATCGATGACTGCCGCGGGTTTGAACCGTTCGCTGTAGGTGAGAGCATCACAAAGGATCAATCGGCCTTCAGCGTCCGTGTTCAGAACTTCGATCGTCTGGCCCGACATCGACGTGACGATGTCACCCGGTTTGACCGCGCCACCCGACGGCATGTTCTCGCATGCGGCGACCACGCCTATGACGTTGATCTTCAGCTTCAACTCGGCCAGCGCGCGCATCGTGCCGATCACGCTGGCAGCGCCGCACATGTCGAACTTCATTTCGTCCATCGCGGCGCCAGGCTTGAGCGAGATGCCACCGGAATCAAACGTGATGCCCTTGCCGACGAGCACAATTGGCGCACCCTTGGCCGCCCCCTTGTACTTCAACACGATCAGTCGCGGCGGCTGCGCTGAGCCCTTCGCGACCGACAGAAACGAACCCATTTTTAGGGCCTCGAGCTGCTTCGCCTCGAGCACTTCGATATCGAGGTTCCACTTCTTTGCCATCTTGCGCGCTTCGTCTGCAAGAAAGCTTGGCGTGCAAATATTGGGTGGCAAGTTGCCGAGCCGCTTCGTCAGCTCCATTCCGTTGGCAATGGCGCCGCCGTATCGCAACCCTCGCTCGGCACCCGCGTTGCTCCCTTTCACCAACAGGCCGACGGTCGCGGCCCCGTTGGTGTCCGATTCGCGTTTGCTTTTCAGCTCATCGGTGCGAAACGCGGTTTCCCGCGCGGCGACCGCGAGGCTGTACGCCTGCCACTCCGCGTCGCGCTTCCTGACGTGCCAATCGAGGGCCGCCACGGTCACGGTCTTTGCAGCGCCATTGAATGCCTTGACGCTTCCTCGCACGGCGTCGGTAAAGTGACGCTCGTTAAAGTCGTCCTTGGCGCCCAGGCCGGTCAACAAAACGCGCCGCGCGGCGACACCGCTGACCCCAAGCAGCGGCAACAGAGTCCCGCGCTTGCCAGTCATGTCGCCGCTTTTTACCGCGGCTTTGATCGCGCCCTTGCTCGCGGCGTCAAGCGACTTTGCGGTCGGTGTCAGTTCGCCATCGGCGTGTACGCCGACCACGATCGCATCTGTCTTGATTGCCTCGGGCCGGCCGACCGCTGTGATAAATTCCATCGGCGCTCTCCTTAGCCTTTCTCGTTGTAGTTTGCAAATTGCAAAGCTGCTTTGCCTACCAGGCGTTTCGCGATCTTATGCAGCGTAATGTCGCTCGCAGCGGGCGAGGCAGTATATAGCCCCGAGAGGCGCGGTCCGGCTGGCAACGTGAGCCCGGCGCAATGATTTTCCGGCGCTCGATCGTTTCGGAGCTGACCAGCACCGCGAGCGCGGTATTCACCGTTTTGTTTTCGATTATTTTTTCGGTCGGCCTGGTGCGGATCCTTGGCCAGGCCGCGGGCGGCCGCGTCGACAATCAGGCAGTGTTCGAGCTCGTCGCGCTGACGGCCCTAGTGTGGCTACCCATCATTCTGACGCTGACGCTGTTCGTGTCGGTGTTAATGACGCTGACGCGCGCCTATCGCGATTCCGAAATGGTCGTATGGTTCACCGCCGGCCGCAGCCTGACTGCGTGGATCGGACCCGTTCTGCGCTTCGCCTGGCCGATTGTCGTATCGATTGCGCTACTCGCGTTGTTTGTGACGCCATGGGCGAACTCGCAGATCGAAGAAATGCGCCAACGATTTGCCCAGCGCGACGACGTGAGCCGTGTCGCCCCGGGGCGCTTTATCGAGTCGGGCGGCACCGATCGCGTGTTCTTCGTCGAGTCGATCGATATTCTCGATGGCCAGGTGCGCAATGTCTTCGTCAGTATGCGCAGCCGGGGCGGGGAGGCCCTGATCGTCGCAGCGAAAGGCCTCATCGAACTCGCCGATAACGGCGATCGCTTTCTGGTGCTCGAGCAAGGACGGCGCTACGAGGGAACGCCGGGCAAGCTCGAGTATCGAACGATGGAGTTCGATCGGTATGCGATTCGCCTTGAAACCCGTGCCGACCAGCCGATCGGCGAGCAGCGCGCGAGAGCGCTGCCGCTGCTACAGCTCTTGTCCCAGCCCACGCAACTGAACCTGGGAGAGATCATGTGGCGCATCGGTCTGCCAATCGTTGCGCTTTTGGTGAGCCTGCTCGCGATTCCGCTGGCATACGTCAATCCGCGGGTGGGTCGGTCTGTCAACCTGATCGTCGCCGTGCTGCTGTTCGCTGTCTATCTGAACGTATTGAATACCGTGCAAGCCTATGTGCAGCAGGGCCGGCTCGGCTTCAGTGTCGGGGTGTGGGTGGTGCACGCGCTGTTTCTGGCGCTGGTCGTCGCGCTGTTTACGCGCCGTGTCTACATGCAGCGGTGGCTACCGGGCTGGGTACGGTCAACGAGGCCAACGCCGGTGGAATCTGCGTGAGAACAATCCGCCGCTATCTGTGGCGGGAGATCGCAAGTGCGAGCCTGTTCGTGCTGTTTGCCTTGCTGGCGTTGTTTTTGTTTTTCGACATGGTGGCGCAGCTTGACGAGATCGGGCAGCGCGGCTTTCGCTTCCGCGACGCACTTTTTTATGTTGCACTGACGTTGCCGTCGCGCACGTACGAGCTGATGCCGATCGCGGCGTTGATCGGAACTATTTACGCGTTATCGAAACTCGCGGCCAATTCGGAATTTACGATCATGCGCGTGTCCGGCATGAGCACGCGCCGGCTAGTGAACAGTCTGATCGGCATCGGGCTGATCATCGTGGCGTTGACCTATGTGCTGGGCGAATTCATCTCGCCCCCGGCCGAACAGCTGGCACAAAAGGCACGGCTGCAAGCCACCGATTCGCCGGTGAGCGTGCGTGAATTCCGTTCGGGCGTCTGGGTGCGGGACGTCCTTAGGGAGCCAGGCACTGGGGGTGTTTCGTCGTTTCGCTTCATCAACGTGCGAGAAGTTTCACCCGACGCCACCACCAAGGATTGGAGAGTGTTCGAGTTTGATCGCGACTACAAACTGCGTTCAATCCTGACTGCCGAAACTGGGCGCTACGCTCCCGATAGCGGTTGGACGCTGTTTAACGTTGTCGAAACGCGGTTGCCGGGTCCTATTGCCGGCGCGTCGGTGCCGCAAATGAAAGCCGCCAGAACTGAAGTCGTCAAATCCGAGCAGCTCGTATGGGCGTCGGAATTAAGGCCCGATATTTTCGGCGTGATGATTGTGCAGCCGGAGCGCATGGCCGGCTGGGACCTCGCGCAGTACATACAGCATCTAGCTGACAACCGCCAGCAAACCGAGCGCTACGAAATCGCGTTCTGGAGCAAGCTGCTCTACCCGTGGGCCGTCGTCGTGATGATGGTGTTGGCATTGCCGTTTGCGTTCCTGCACGTCCGCTCCGGCGGTGTCAGCTTCAAGATTTTTGCCGGCGTGATGATCGGTGTCGTGTTCTACGGTCTCAATAAGCTGTTTGCCCACCTCGGATTGCTGAACACGTGGCCACCGATCATCGTCGCCGCACTCCCAAGCCTTGTCGTGTTGGCGACGGCAATGAGTGCGTTGTATTGGATCGAGCGTAGGTAGGTCATGCAGCAGCGGCTGGCGCAGCTGCGCCGCCTACGTCGTCGGGCACTTCGTGCCAACGCTTGCGCACGGCGACCACGACTCAAAGTTCAAACGTTACATACACCATCGGCTCTTCTTTCCCGCCGACCGCCGCATAAAGACGCCGCGCCGCTACGTTATCTACTTCGGTTCCCAGCCACGCTTCGGTGCAACCCAGCTCGCGCCCGCGTGCGAAGAGCGCGCGAAGAAGTTGTTGGCCTATGCCCTGCTGCTGGTGAGACGGCGCTACTCCGACTTCGTTGACCCATAGCTCGGGCGGTTTGTCGGGATGCACGTAATGCACTGCCGACGCCATGCCGACGACTTGCCCGCCATCAAGCGCAACGGCCATGTGATGCCGCGGATCTGCCAGGAATTCAGCGGTCCAGCGGGGGTCGATCGCGTGGTCGAACACACCGGATGCAACGCGACTGCGCAGCGCCACGTCGTCTGCGTCCAACATGCGAATCGTGAGCGGTGCACTCATGCTGCAGCCGAACGACGCTCTCAACCGGCGAGCAAGGGTGTGTGCGTCAGGGCGCCGGCATACAC
>CAWEAZ010000040.1:0-101711 GCA_963807155.1 uncultured beta proteobacterium | reverse complement strand
CTTCGCTCGCGTTGTTTCTGCGTATCGAAGCTGCGCGCCGACAAGCACGCGATGACACCGCTGACGCTTTTTGGAACGCGCACCTTCACCGGGCTGACTATGTTCACGTTCTTCCTCTATGCGGCGCTCGGCGGGCTGTTCGTGCTGCTGCCGTTCACGCTGATTGAGGTTGCACATTTCAACGCAGTTCAGGCCGGTGCGGCGTTGCTGCCGCTGCCGTTGCTGATCGGGCTCGGATCGCGCTCGACTGGCAAGCTCGCCGTGCAGATTGGCAGCCGGTGGCTATTGACCGCGGGAGCAGCAATCGTCGCTGCCGGATTTCTGCTGTTCCTGACTGGTGATGGCCGCACGATCAATTACTGGAGCGACGTGTTCCCTGGAGTGATGGTCGTTTCGATAGGTATGGCGGTCTGCGTCGCGCCACTGACGACTGCGGTGATGGCTTCGGTCGATACCGCACACGTCGGAACTGCATCCGGGCTCAACAGCGCGATCGCTCGCATCGGCGGTCTGATCGCAACTGCGTCGCTCGCCGCTCGTTTTCGCCGAGCAGGCGTCACCGGCTGCGCTGATCGACGGTTATCGCTTCGCGGCACTGATCGGCGCACTGGCGGCTCTTGCCATTGCCGCCGTACTGGGCCGGCGATAACGGAGGCGAAGGCGACGTTATCTCGGATGAGCTCCCGATAGCGAAAGCAGGAAACGATGTGGTCATTAACCATCCCGGTCGCCTGCATGTGCGCGTAGCAGATCGTCGACCCGACGAACTTGAAGCCGCGTTTCTTCAAGTCCTGGCTCATCGCGTCGGATTGCTGCGTTGTCGCCGGGATGTTGTTGATCCAGCGCCAGCGGTTGATCCTTGTCGCGCCGTCGACGAATCGCCGCGAGTATTTGTCGGAAGACCCGAACTCGTCGCGAACACGGAGTAGGGCTTTGGCATTGGACACTGCGGCGAGAATCTTCAGTTCGTTCCTGACGATGCCTGGGTCGGCCTTTAGCCGCCCGACCTCCCGCCTGCCGAACCGAGCCACTTTCTCTGGATCGAATCCCGCGAACGCACGGCGGAAATTCCGCGCCGGCTTGGGGACACCATGGCTCGTACCGCAGCGGGCACGGGCAGTGCGTAGTGCACCGCCAGCCCGCCCGTTGCGGGGTCGAGCACCACCCGTTCGACCACGGCGCGTAATCTTTCGCGCAGCTTGTCTTGCACAGTCGCCTTCTTCGATATCGGAGCAAACTCAAAGAAGGCTTGGATGTGTTGCTTGTCCCACTTGCGCAGGGCACGCTTCAGGGTGTCTGTCTCGTCGGCATGCGCCAGTAGATCGGCAACGTGTGCCTTCTCTGTTTCGAGTTCGGCGATCTTGCGTCCGATCGTTGCTGCACCACCTTCTGCTATCGCATCGACCAGCCGCTTGATCTTTACGTCGATTGCGGCCAGTCGTGTGCGCAGCTTGGCGGGATCGCTGTCCTCTAACTCGTCGGCTAGTGCTTGCGCTGCATTAAATGCGCGCTCGACGAAGTCATCGCTTTCGGTTGCCTGTTGGGGAGTGAGAGTTTGCTTGTTGGTCGATCACCCCCTCCTGCCCGGTGGTGCGTGCCTGCGTCTGGGCCTTGTGTCCCCTGTGGACAGCGCACCACCGCCTTGTTAGTGAACAACAAAGCGGCGACGTGCCAGGAAGCCAAGGGCGGCGAGGCCGGCGAGCATCAGCGCGGACGTTTCCGGCTCCGGAATGGCCCGCGCGATGCCCAACCTGATCTGCGTCACATCTGCGACGATGTCAGTTTCTGCACCCCCTTGGGTGAGGCTGGTGGTGAACGACAGGAAGCCGCCCGACACATTGGTGGCGGTGAAGAAGTTCTGGCCGTTGCCGTCGAGCGCGAAGGTGCCGTCGATCCCCGAACCGTCGGCGAACGTGACGAAGCCGTCTGCGGTCGAATCGATGTTCAGGATCACGGTGCCGAGCGTGTTGGCCACGAGCGACACCGTCAGTTGCGAGAACGTGCCGTCGGTGGAATCGAGCGACGCCTGCCCACCCGTGATCTCGAGACTCTCGTCCGATGACAACTGGACGAGTTGCGCGTGGTTGTCGTTGAGGCAGCCCAGGACCGGACTGCCGCTTGCCGAGCCAGGCGTCAGACCGCATGGGTTGCGGACCAGGTTGCTATCGATCTGCGGCACGTTGCCCGTGACCACGACGACCGCGCCTGCCGGCGCAAAGGCAGCCGCCAGCGCGGCGGCGAGAAATACGGCGTTCAGCTTCATGACAGCTCTTCCTTTCGCATGGCACTCCCCACGGTGTGCAGCTGTCTAACGCGCTGCAAGAATTGCGCCGCGTCGCAAATTCAAGCGCTTAGCTTCCGATCAGTGCGGAGTTGTTAAGCGCGCCGACAACGCCGAACGTGTCGCTGATCATTCGTCGTCCGCTCCCGGCTCGCGTTCGAAGCAAGAGCAACCTAGTTGTGGTTGCGTCCGTACACGGCTGCATCCCTGATGCCAGCAAACTGCGCACGTCTTGCCAGTCGTCCATTCCAAGAAATAGCGGCAGTAGCAGCAAGCGTGCGGTGTCGTTTCGAGTTTGAGCACGAACATGGATCGGCAGAGCGCCTCGCTGGCCACCCTCGACAATCTGCGCCGCGCCATCGAAAGTGTGCCCGCTGACCGCATTGCAGATCCGGCGGTGGCGGGATTGCTTGCCGGCGTCGTTGCCACCGAACGCGGGTTGTTAGATACGTTGGCCCGACACGGAATTCGCCGATTTGATCCGATCGGCGCGGCATTCGATCCCCATCAGCACGATGCTGTTTTCGAGATTGCCACGCCGGCGCGCGCGCCTGGAACCGTGGTCGAAGTTCTGCAGCCCGGCTACATGCATCACGATCGCTTGCTGCGGCCGGCCACCGTCGGTGTGGCAAAGTCGGAGACCAGGGAAACCGAATCGCACTGATGTTGGCACACAGCGCGAATTACGATGCGGGCGATTTCTTATCCGCGGACAGAACCAGCCAGTACACGGCGCCGAGCGCAAGGATCGCTGCGGCGAGTGCCAACAGTTCCCCCGCACCGGTTGAGGACAGATCCAGAATGATGATCTTGCGCACGATCGCCAGCAGCGCGATCACGATTACGGCACGCACCTGAACGATGCTGCTTGCGCGTTCTGCGACGACGAGCAACGACTTCTTAAACTCGAGCGCAATGATCACTGTGAAGATCATGCCGAAGATAGCCTGAAACACCGCGTGATCGGTCGGATCGAATTGGTCTGACAGCAAGAGCCCGACGGTGATTTTCAGCATCAGGTGCCACACGGCGGCGACGACGACGATCGCGATCAGCGTCGACAAGATCAACACCACGACATGCTCGAAGCGCTGATACAGGGTCAATGGCGTCCATTGCGCACGGAAGTCGGCGAAGGCGTTGCTCATGGTATCGGTCCTCTCGGAAAGCTCGACCGCAAGATAGCTCGAGAGTTGTTAGCTGCGGAGCATCAGATGCTATTGGAGAGTCGCCACGACCCGCGTTCGCCTTATTTTCGCTGAGCGCCGTCAGCAACCCTGGGTAGACGACGCTTCATGTTGAGCTCGATCGCCGCTGCGGGTGCCGCGGTTGCGGCAGGGTCCAACAGAAACCACGGACGCGTTAATGCCATACGCCCGCTTCGGTGCGTTGTTTGCGGTTTATCGCTTGTCGTAGGCGCTTTTTAGCTTCGCTTCGAGCGCCGCGACGTCACGCTCCATTCCGGCGATGCGTGCCTCGTACTCCGGGGTCAGGCGGCTGCCTCCACCGGCTAGACCACGTCTCTCGCCCGGCAGCGGCTCGCGACCGAGTTCGAGCTTTCTCTTTGCCACCGACAGTTCACGTTCCAACGCAGGAATATCGTCGGACGGCGTTGCGCCCTTCGACGGTGCCGCAGCGCGCATCATCGGATTGGCGGCGTTGCCTGGCCGTGTTCCAGCAGAGGTGGTCCTTCCCGTTGGCTGACTCGGCACTGTGGTGACGCGCGGAGTGCTTTTCGCTTCACGCTCTTCGAGCACCTTGCCACCGGAAGGCACGCTGTCGCTGTACAGCACGCTGCCGTCGGGCATTTGCACCTTGTAGATCATTGACTGGCCGATAGCCAGCAACGGCGCGCCGGTCAGGCAAACGGCGAAAATTAGTCGGCGCATGCGGTCTCCTGGAAATGTTGTAACGCCATTGGGATAACGATAGCCGTTCGTCGCGGCTGACAAAAGGGTTGGGCAAGCGGTATTTCTGGGCGTTCCAAAGGTTTCGCCGCAGAATGCGCAGTAATTGGCGCCATCGGTCGGTTATCCACAGTTTCAGCGCGATCGCGATGGCAAAATCGTTCGATGAGCATCACGCAGTTTGTCCATCTCCGCCTGCACTCGGAGTTTTCGGTTGTCGACGGCATTGTGCGCATCGACGACGCGATCGCCAAGGCAGCGATGGATGGGCAGGGCGCGTTGGCGTTGACCGACAGCGCCAACATGTTCGGTGCGGTGCGCTTTTATCTGGCGGCGCGCAAACGCGGTATCAAGCCAATCATCGGCTGCGATCTTTGGATCACCAACGATCTCGACCGCGACAACCCGACCCGCATGGTCGTATTGGTGCAGAACCGCGTCGGCTATCTAAATCTGTGCGAGCTGATCACGCGTGCCTATCTTGAAAACCCGCATCGCAACCGCGCCGAGGTTCGTGTCGAGTGGTTCGAGGAAGGCCAGGGTCGCTCTGCAGGAGGATTGATTGCGCTGTCCGGCGCGCGCTACGGTGCCGTCGGCTCTTGCTTGCTTTCCGGTAAGCCCGAGGCGGCGGCGCTCGTGGCTCAAAGGCTGGCGGCGTCGTTTGATGGACGGTTCTACCTGGAACTGCAACGTACGGGTGACGCGCGCGATGCGGTGCAGACGAAGGCCGCTTTGTCACTCGCAACGCGCCTTCATCTGCCTGTCGTCGCGACGCACCCAATCCAATTCCTGGAGCGCGCGGACTTTCGTGCGCACGAGGCGCGCGTGTGTATTGCCGAAGGCCATACGCTGAACGACACGCGTCGGCCGCGCCGTTACACACCAGAGCAATACCTGAAAACGCAGGCAGAGATGTCCGAGCTGTTTGCCGACGTGCCGATAGCGCTCGCGAACTCGGTGCAGATTGCCAAGCGCTGCAATCTGACGCTGGAACTCGGTACCGCGCGCTTGCCGAAGTTTCCGACGCCCGAGGGTGTAACACTCGACGATCACTGCCGGGCGTTGGCATTGGAGGGGCTCGAGCAGCGGCTGACGAAGCTATACGTCGACCAACAGGTACGCAACACACGGCGGCCCGAGTACGCCGAGCGGCTCGATCTCGAGCTATCGACGATCGCGAAGATGGGGTACTCAGGCTACTTCCTGATCGTTGCCGACTTCATCAACTGGGCCAAGGGCAACGCCATTCCTGTGGGCCCGGGCCGGGGATCGGGCGCCGGTTCGCTGGTGGCGTATTCGCTTCGCATCACCGATCTCGACCCGCTGCAATATGGATTGCTGTTCGAGCGTTTTCTGAATCCCGAGCGTGTGTCGATGCCGGATTTCGATATCGATTTCTGTCAGGACAATCGTGATCGAGTGATCGACTACGTGAAGCAAAAGTACGGGCACGAAGCGGTGTCGCAGATTGCGACGTTTGGGACGCTGGGCGCAAAGGCCGTCGTAAGAGACGCCGGTCGTGTGCTGGATATGCCGTACACGAAGTGCGATCAACTTTCGAAGTTGATACCGCATAACCCGACCGATCCATGGACTCTCGAGCGTGCGCTCGCGCAAGAGCCTGCGTTTGCCGACGCCGTTGCAGGCGATGAGGAGAACCAGGAACTGATCGCTCTGGCGAAGCCGCTCGAGGGATTGACGCGCAACGTCGGCATGCACGCGGGCGGCGTGCTGATCGCGCCTGGCAGGCTGACGGACTTCACGCCGCTGTATTGCGCGCAAGGCACTGAAGGCGTGATCAGTCAGTACGACAAGGACGACGTCGAAGCGATCGGCCTCGTGAAGTTCGACTTCCTCGGGCTGACGACCTTGACGATCATGGATCTGACGCTGAAGTACGTGCGTCAGCTCGATCCGTCGTTCGCACTCGAGCTCGATCGATTGCCGCTCGACGACGCTGCGACCTATGAAATCTTCAAGCGCGGCGAGACGACCGCGATATTTCAGTTTGAATCGCGCGGTATGCGCGAGCTGCTGAAGCGCGCCAAGCCTGATCGACTGGAAGATCTGATCGCTTTGAATGCGCTCTATCGCCCGGGCCCGATGGACCTGATTCCGGAATACGTCGATCGCAAGCAGGGCCGGCAGAAGGTCGAATACCTGCATCGGTCGATCGAGCCGATCCTGTCCGAAACCTACGGCGTCATGGTGTATCAGGAGCAGGTGATGCGCATCGCACAAGTCACCGGCGGTTATTCGCTCGGCGGTGCAGATCTTCTGCGGCGTGCGATGAGCAAGAAGAAGCCTGAAGAGATGGCGACGCATCGGTCGATCTTTGTCGACGGTGCCGCTGCCAAAGGCGTCGATGCACGCACTGCGACCGAGCTGTTCAATCACATCGAGAAGTTTGCCGGCTATGGTTTCAACAAGAGCCATAGCGCGGCGTATGCACTAGTCGCTTATCAGACGGCGTACTTCAAGGTGCATTACCCGGCGGCGTTCATGGCGGCCAACTTGTCGACGTTGATGGACGACACCGACAAGGTCAAGGATTTGATCGAGGACTGCAAGGCAATCGGGCTGAAAGTGCTTCCGCCGGATATCAACGTGAGCGCCTATCGATTCGAGCCGGTCGACGCAAAAACGATCCGCTACGGACTCGGTGCCATCAAGGGCACCGGGCGCGGCGCCATTGAGGCGATCATTGCCGCACGGTCGGCAGGCGGGCCGTTTGCCGACTTGTTCGATCTCACCGCGCGTGTCGACAAACAGTTTGTCAGCCGCCGCGTTTTCGAGGCGCTCGTGCGCGCCGGCGCGTTCGATCGTTTGCACGACGATCGTGCGGTACTGCTGGCGAGCGTCGGAAGGGCAATCGACGCGGCCGAACATACGGCCGCTGCAGCGAACCAGGCAAGCCTGTTCGGGGCATTCGAAAGCGCGCGGCACGTCGAATATGTGGCGGCGTCGCGCTGGAATGAACGTGAAAAGCTTTCGAACGAAAAGCTGGCGCTCGGTTATTACTTCTCGGGTCACTTGTTCACCGAGTTCGCTGCAGAAGCGCGTCGGCTGGCTCCGACGCGTCTGGCCGAGGTGCACCAGGCGCCGATCGGACGAAGCGAACAGGTCAAGCTGGCAGGTGTGATCGTGTCGGCGCGCAGTCAAAACACACGGCGCGGTCGCATGGGAGTCGTTGTTCTTGAAGACGGCACTGCACAGCTGGAGCTGATGGTCTTTTCCGAGCTGTACGACCGCAAGCGCGCATTGCTAAAGGAGGATCAACTGCTGTTTGTAATCGGCAGAGTACGCAACGATGAATTCGCGCAACGATTGTCGGTGTCGGCAGACGAGTTGATGGATTTGACGGAAGCACGTGCGCGCGCAGCGGCTCGCCTGCGCATTGAAGTCGAAGGTGTCGGCGATGTGATGCGACTGCGCGATGCGCTCGATCCGTATCGAGTCACCAACGGCCACGCTGGCGAGGGTTGCCGCATCGTCATCAGCTACAGCAACGGTGCAGGCAGCGTCGACGTGGCATTGCCCGAAGATTGGCGCGTGCGACCCGAAGATCGTTTGGCGGCAGACCTCGCCATGCAGCCAAAGGTGCGTCGCGCGTACTACAACTACGCGTGAAACATCACCGATACTGATCGAGTCCCATTTGCGCGCGCGTTTCGTGTGCATTGATGCGGGCCTGAAAGCGCTGCCAATTCTCGCCCTGCGCCGTGCGGTCGTTTTCGGGATGCCAGAGGTGATACACGTTGGTTGCAAGTCGGCCGTTCTTTAATTGCACACCGGATTCGATCAGGCGCGCGGCGAAGTCCGAGTCCTCGAAGCCCCATCCCTGAAAACATTCGTCGAAGCCATTGACTTTTTCGATGTCGGTGCGAAACGCGCTGAAGTTGCAGCCCCTAAGCCGCTGCCAGCGACGCGCGCCTAATTTGCGCAATGGGCCCAGTGGCAGCCGCGGCAGCGACATTGCACGATTGACCTTTCCTTGCATCGCGGCAATGGCCGCATCGGCGACGCTCCAATTTTCGATGGCAGTGTCGTTCGCCAACGCCTGATGCGTGAACGCTTCGCTCAGTAGCACACGTCCACCCGTCACGCACCAGCCGGTTTCTGCCAGATCACGGTGAGCGCGAACGAAGTGCTTGCGCACGATGCAGTCACCGTCCAGATAGATCAGATAATCGCCGGCGGCCCGCGCGGTGGCGCGGTTTCTGACCGCAGCCAGACGAAACCCCGTGTCTTCCTGCCAGACGTGAGTCAGCGGCACCGGCAGCGTCGCCTGCGCACGCTTGACCGCGTCTTCGGTGTCGCTTCTGGATCCGTCGTCCGCGACGATGACTTCGAATTGACGGTCGTCCTGTTTTCCAAGACTCCGCAGTACCGCAGCCAGTGCATCGGGGCGGTTGTACGTGGCGACCACGACTGAGATCAACATTGCATCAGTCGCGCGATTGCCGATGCAGCAACATCGCCTTTATGTAGCGGTAATACGAGCCTTCGGCGTTACTGACTGCGAGCATGAAGCCATGGCTGCCGTCCAGAAAGCCGCGCTTCAGAAAGTAAGTGCGGAAGAACGCGGAAGCGCCGTGGAGGACTGCGGTCATGACGGTCGGCCGGCGTCCGCGCTGCAGCACCATCGGTGCCGACAGCGACGAATAGTGATTGACCTTGTGCAGCACCTGTTCCATGGTGCGAAAGCTCCAATGCTCGAGCGGGCTGCCCAGCCGGCCAATCTTTCCGTCCGTCTGCAAGGACTCATGCACCGGCGCTGACGAAAATCTCGCGGTACCACGTCGGAACAGTCGTCGAACGTAGTCCGGCCACCAGCCTGAATGCCGCATGAAGCGCCCGCAGTAGTAGGAGCTGCGAGGCATTTCATAAGCATCGAATGCCGGATTGCTGAGCACGCTCTGAATTTCGTTGCGCAAGTCTTGCGGTACACGCTCGTCCGCGTCGATCGAGAGCACCCAATCGCCCGAGCATGCGTCGATCGCGCGGTTCTTCTGCACGCCGAAACCCGGCCAATCGGGTGCCTCGATGACGCGCGCGCCGGCCGCCCGCGCGATCTCGCACGTGCGGTCTCGACTGCCGCCGTCCACGACGACGATCTCATCGGCAAATGCCACGCTCGCGAGGCAGTCGGCTAGGTTGCGTTCCTCGTTCAGTGTGATGATGGCAACGCTCAGGCGGGTTTTCATGTTCGGCGCTGTCAGGCGAGCGGCATCTTACGGCTGCTTTCGAGCATCACGGTTCTCTACAATCGCGCTTTGCAGGCCGCTCGGACAGCGCCCGGATCCGGCCCTCGTGGCTTCTGCCTCTTCCATCTACTGTCGGACGATCGATTGCACACCCCCGTAAACGAGCAGGTCGACGCAGTCTTTGTATTGTCGGTGCGGTCGTTTCGCGATCGTATTGCACACATAGAAGCGGAGCTACGAAACCACAGTATCGCGTTCGAATGGATTTTTGAGCACGACGCGGCCGAGCTGGACCCCCAGCTCGTAGCTGCCACGTTTGCTACGAGCGATATGGGTCCGCCGCAGCATTCGCTGGTACTGAAGCACATCGAAACCTGGAAGCGCTGCGTCGAGCGCGGCTACCGGCGAGTACTGGTGTTCGAAGACGACGCGATGCTGGCGCGGAACTTCTCCCAGGTGTTCAGCGCCGCAATGCGCGACGCTGATTTGATCGAGCATCCGTACATGGTCTATCTCGGGTGCGGAGACAACAAGTATGTAGCCCCCGCGGAGCGCTCGGATTCGGTGCTGGTGAAAACGAAACTGGCTTTGCCGGCAACCGACGCGACAGTATTTGACGAGCGGGCAGCTCGACTGCGGCTCGAGTACGTTGCCCGTCATAAGATCACCCGGCCGGCTGACTGGCTGATGCGCGAAGCTGACGCGGCGATGGGCGTTGTGCACTACTGGCTCCGCGATCCGATTGTTGAGCAAGGCAGCATGAACGGACGCTTTGCAAGCGTGCTGGATAGAAAGCGTATCGGTCGCAGCAGGGCGTGGACGGGGCTGCGCTTCCGGTGGGATCGCTGGTGGCGGCGGACCATGAAGCGCGACGGAATCAGCGGATTCGTCGCGCCTGGCTCGTTAAGCGCGAGCGAGCTGAGTCGAGACAGATCGGCGCTTGCAATTGCGCGCATCGCCGCCGCGCTGGTCGCAATCGGGACGTTCACAGGCGCTGCGGTTGCGAACATCGCAGCGGGGGTCATGCTGCTTTCGTTCATTGCGGCACCATCGTGCGTGCAGCGCGTGAAGTGGGCGGGGCATCAGCCGCTTGGCAAAGCGTGCCTCGTGTTCCTTGGGATCCTGCTGCTGTCCGTCGCGTGGAGCGAGGCGCCGTTGTTCGTTGCGCTCAAAGCGTGGGTCGGATGGCGCCATTTCCTGTGGCTGTTCATAGCGCTCGCGATTTTCGACACTCGCTTTTCGAAGCTCGCCTTTGCTACCGCGTTCGTCGTCGCCGCGACCGCGGCGGCTGCGGCCTCTTTCTTCAAGTTTGACTTCGGGGCGGCGCAAGCGACGTCTGACGTGGCACACGGAATCATTCTGCGCAATCACGTAACGCAAGGCTTAGCGCTGACAACCGGCGCATTGCTCGCGCTTGTATTGCTCGCGCACGCGCGACGCGGTTCGTGGCAGCAATGGCTATGGGGTTCTGCGGCAGTCTTGATGGCCACCAACGTCGTGTTTGTTGCGTATGCCCGTAGCGGACATGTCGCTCTCGCGGTCACATCGGTCGCCGTTGCACTCGGCCTCTGGCGTGGCCGCGCGCGCGGCGTTGCGCTCGCCGGCGTGCTCGTATTGATCTTGGCAGCGCTGCAGTTTTCGCCGGTCATCAATCAGAAAATCGAGCAAGCCGTGCAAGAAGTGACCCAGACGGACGGTGCCCAACTGACCTCTATGGGGATTCGCGTAGTCATGTGGGAAAGCACGACGGCGATTGTTAGAGAAGCGCCGCTAGTTGGGCATGGCCTCGGGTCGTTTCCCGAGCAATATCGGCGAGTCGTCAGCGAACGCTACAAGGGATGGAAAGCCACGCTGACCGAAGATCCTCATAATCAATATCTGCTGATACTGGCGGAAACCGGTTTGCTCGGATTGGCCGCGTTTTCGTGGTTTCTTTTCTCGGCGCTTCGACAGCCGGCATCCGGGCCCTTTCGATTGGTTGGTATTGCGCTGTTATTGGCTTGGTGCTTGACGAGCCTATTCAGCTCGCACTTTCATACCTTCAATGAAGGACATCTCATTGCGATCCTTCTTGGAGTCTGTCTTGCGCCGGAGACCGCCAAAGGAAGTCAGTTGCGCAGCGCCGAGTCGACCGCAGATCGAACTTCTTGATAACCTGGCCAGCCGCTGCCTGAACCTATCAACGTGGCTCTTGTGCTCCACGGCCGTGTTTTTTCAGGCTCGGTGACGCCAAAGACACTGATCAGTCGTGTCCCTGCCGCTGCCGCCAAGTGCCCGGCGCCGCTGTCATTGGCCACAACCAGTGAGGAACCCGCAAGGACTGCAGAAAAAGTGGCGACATCTGATTCGGGCAACACGGTGGCGCCTGGTAACGCCTCGCGCACCGCAGCGGATTCGTTCGGACCCGGCATCGCGACGACTTGTATGCCGTCGGCAAGTAGCTCGACATTCAGCCGCGTGAAACCGTCCCACGCTTTGACTTTCCCGCGATGAAATCCGACCGCTACCGGGCAGAGCACGACGTACTTCGAGCCTATGTTGTGCCCGGCCAGCAAGTCCTGCGCACGTTGTCGAGCAGGCTCGCCGATGCGCAATCGGAAGTCGCGCGGAACCTCGGGTGAGGTGCCGACAAGTACGCGGGCGAGCCGGTGGTAGTACTCGACCATGTGATCTCTCGCGTCAACCGCGATCGCTTTACGCAGTAACCATGAGCGCGCATCGCGCGCGTAACCGATGGCTGAAATACCAGCCAGCCTAAATTCAAGCGCGGTGCTGAACGAGTTGGTCAACAGCAGTCCTGATATCCACGTGGGTATCGCGCAACGCCTGGATACGCGAGCCCGATAAGGAAACGACCTTCCACGGATAGGCAGAAAACAGGGGCTTGGCCCACGGACGGCCGGCCAGCGTCAGTGCAAAGCCCCGATCGGCCAGCAGATCGAGCGCCGGCAGCGCCATACATGCGTCTCCCACATGATTCGGCAGACGAACGATCAAGGGCTTCATGATCGACGCGGACCCTGGCTCGGATGCTTTGCATCGAGGTGCTTCGCATACACTAAGCGCGGCCGTCGAAGAAGTAATCGCACAACAGAATTCTGGCACGCGACACCATGACGAGTTCGTCCCCGCCGCAACCGCGGTTGCTCGACGATCCGAACCTGCGCCGGTTGTTCGGCATGGTGCTCGGTCATCGAAAGGTGCTGGCGTTTGCGTTGCTGGCCACGGCAGTCGCTGCAGCGACCGATCCTATTCTGGCGAAGCTGACCGGCGTGCTGACCGACCGCGCGTTGCTTGAACGCAATTCGAGCAGCTTGATGTGGTTACCGCTTGCGTTTGTCGGGCTGTTCATCGTGCGGGGGCTTGCAAGCTTTGCCAGCTCCTATCTGCTGAACCGCATCTCCCAATCGGTCCTGATGAACCTGCGCATGACGATGTTCGATCGCATGCTGCGCTGGCGGGCCGAGACGTTCGAGCAGATGCCGTCGAGTATCGTGATTTCGAAGTTCGTCAACGAGGCGACCAATGCGTTGAATCTGGCTGCAGAGGTGTTGAGCACTGCCGTGCGCGACTCTCTGATCGTCATTTTGTTGCTGGGGATGCTTCTTTATTACAACTGGCAATTGACGCTTGTTGCCTTGGCAATTGCTCCGGTGATCGCGTTGATACTGCGCGCATTCAATCGCCGTTTGCGGCGCCTTAATGTCGAGAATCAGGTGATGCTGGGCGAGATGACGCGCTCGGTGCAGGAGGTGCACGAAGGTAGGCGAGTGGTCAAGATTTACGACGGCGAAGGCTACGAAAACGAGCGCTTTCGCCACATCAACGCGAGGCTGCGCGGATTTGCGATGCGCATGCAGGTCGCGTGGTCTGCTGCAACTCCGTTGACGCAGATTGCGGGTGCGTTCGGCGTGGCAGTTGTGATGATGGTCGCGCTGTGGCAAGCGCGCGATACGCAGCTATCGGCCGGTGACTTCGTCACGTTTCTGGCCGCCGCGTTGTTGCTGCTGCCCGCTCTGCGGCACCTCGCTTCTCTGAACGGACCGCTGGCTCGGATGGCAGCGGCCGCGCAGAGCGTGTTCGGCATGATGGATTTGCCAACCGAGGAAGACACCGGCAAGAGCACGATGGAAAAGGCGCGCGGGAAAGTCGAGTTCAGGCGCGTGGCATTCCGCTACCCGAACACAACCGCTGATGCGTTGACAGGCATTGACCTTGACGTCGCGCCCGGCGAAATGATTGCGCTGGTCGGACCGTCGGGCAGTGGCAAGACCACTTTGATCAATCTGATACCGCGCTTTATCAGTCCGACCTCGGGCGAGATCGTGCTCGATGGCGTGCCGATTCATCACCTGACGTTGGCAAGCCTGCGGCGGCAGATCGCGCTCGTCTCGCAGGACATCGTGTTGTTCGACGATACCGTCGCAGCAAACATTGCGTACGGTGGACAACGAGCTGCTTCGAAGGAGCGAGTGCGCGAAGTGGCAGAAGCGGCGTTCCTGTTGCCGCTGATTGAATCGCTGCCGAAAGGTTTCGATACGCCGATCGGGGAAAGCGCTGCCAGGCTGTCGGGCGGGCAGCGCCAGCGGATTTCTATCGCGCGTGCATTGCTGAAGGATGCCCCGATTCTGTTGCTCGACGAAGCCACTTCGGCACTCGACTCTGAGTCCGAGCGCTACATTCAGACATCGCTCGAGCGGCTGATGCAGGGCCGAACCACGTTCGTCGTTGCGCACCGGCTATCGACGATCGAGCGCGCTGACCGCATCGTCGTGCTCGAGCACGGACGGATCGTCGAAATCGGAAGCCATCGACAGTTGCTGGCGCGTGGAGGTCTATACGCGCACTTGTATGAGATTCAGTTCGCGACGCATTCGCCCGCGCAGCGGACGGAGCTATCGGAGCAGGTCAAATGAAAGAGATCAACCCGGCCAAGAAACCGATCAGCCGCTATCCGGTGCCGTCGATCGACGACGTGCCCGAAGATTTGCGCGCACGCATGCTCGAAGTACAGGAAAAAGCGGGCTTCGTGCCGAATGTGTTCCTGACATTGGCACACCGGCCCGACGAATGCCGTGCGTTCTTCGCGTACCACGATGCGCTGATGCTGCGCGATTCGGGGCTGACGAAAGGTGAAAAGGAAATGATCGTCGTCGCCACCAGTGGCGCCAACGATTGCCTGTACTGCATCGTTGCGCACGGTGCGATTCTGCGGGTGTACGAAAAGCAGCCGCTGATTGCCGATCAGATCGCGGCTAACTATCGCAAGGCAGACATCACGGCGAGCGCCAGAAGGCGATGCTTGCATTTGCGATGAAGGTCGCTACTGCGTCAGCGACGATCGAGGACGCCGACTTCGATGCGTTACGCAAGCAAGGGTTCAGCGATGAAGACATCTGGGACATCGGCGCGATCGCCGCGTTCTTTGCGCTGTCGAATCGAATGGCGAACATGATCGGCATGCGGCCGAATGATGAGTTTTATTTACTGGGGCGCTTGCCACGGGAGAAGAAGGCTTGATGCCGAAGGCCGCGCGCTAGGTCGAACGCAGCTATTCTTGCCGCTGGCACGGCAGAGCCACTGCCGGTTTCGCTTCCCAACGGCTCCCAATTCAAGGGCACGTGTCCTACTTCGGAACCTCTAGCCGACGGCCGCAAGTGCTTCCCAAGTTCGGTAGCCACTAGGTCGCGACCGACGGCGCGTCTGACGGTGGACCCGAAGCCTGTGACCCGGTCGGTAAAGGTGTGGTTAATCGCGAAGACCATCCAATCTCCGCCGTATGGCACGACGCCGATCAACGTGAGCATGCTGTTGTAGTCGCGGGAAGCATAAAAGTGCAGGTCGGCGCCGACGGCCGCCTTGGCTTGTTTTTGTCGCTGCTCCGCAGACAGGACAAGAACATTTTCCTTGTCCACCGGGCGCTCCATCCAATAGTAATTTTGCGTCAGTGCTGAACCCGCCGAGCTCGACGGCTTTCCCAGAGCATCTACAAAGCCGGGAAACTCATCCGCAAGAAACGCAAGGCTGCGTATCGCGGTGCGAAGTTCTGCGGCGGGATTGACCACATTGCCGTTGTCACGCACATAAGACTGCTCGCCCGCGAGACCGGCCTTCACATAGGCATTGAGCCGGGCAGACAGAATCTGCGCGAAGGTCGTGCGGAACCGGCTCTGCAGATCGTCGCTTGTCGGACTCAGCGACTTGAGCTTCTCGGTCTCGGCCTTGCTCAGGTTCATTAATAACGAGCCGGCGCTTTGACGATTTCTCGCAGCCGGGCCGTGTCGGGGAGCGGCAGCGTGTTAAAGGCAGCGAGCTCAGGACTTCCTCCTTGCAGAGCTTGGTGGCGGCGAACCTGAAAAATGCGCAGGAAGGTTTCGGAGTGTAGAAAGGCATCGACCACCACTCCAGCTTCCGGCGCCTTCACGAGCAGCATCGCGCCGGCGGCGACGATTTCATCGGGGAGCCGCTCGGCCCCCGAAAGCCCGTTATGCACCACTTCGCCGGCCTCCAGTTGGCCTCGTCTTGTCTGATCCAAACCCAGATAGGTGAACAGCTCGGTGGCCAGCGCCTTTCCGTCTGGAGATTCGGCAGCCGACGCACTAGGCACAACAATCAGCAATGCCACAGCTGCAGTGAGATGCAGTCTCCGAGAAGCCGTGAAGTTCATTCGAGCGACTGTGGTCCGGAGAGTTCATTCGAGCATGCGTTAGCTGTCGCTGAACTCAGTTCGGCAAACTGAACGCGACGATCTCGTCGCTAACGCGCGGAGTAAGGATCGAGTTTCCTCCGGCGGCGAAGACGACGTATTGCTTACCCTTGTATTCGTAGACGGCAGGCAGCGCGACGGCGGGTGCCGAAACAAGTGCCTTCCACAGCACCTGTCCGGTTTTCAGATCAATCGCTCGCACTCTCGAATCCATCGACGCGCCGATGAAGATCAACCCGCTCGCGGTGATGACCGGCCCGCCAATCGTGATCGATCCCCATGACTCCGGCATGTAGAAGCCCCACTTTTGCACCTGCCCCAATGGCTTCTTCCAAAGCAACGCGCCGGTCTTCAGATCGTACGCAGACAGCGATCCGTAGGGCGGCTTCCAGCACGGCATGCCGATTGGATTCAGAAACGTCGTTAGCTGAATGCCATACGGGCTACCGGTCATCGGGAAAAGGCCGGCGGTTTCCGATCCGCCCGACGCGAGTGCTGCGTCGTACTCCTTGCGCGGTATCAGTTTGTATATCTGCACTGCACTCGAGTTGTTAACGACGAATATCTGCTTGTTCGGATCGACCGCGCCGCCACCCCATTCGACACCACCGATGGTGGCTGGGTAAATGAGCGAGCCTTTCAGGCTCGGCGGTGTGAACCGGCCCTCGTAAGTGAGCTCCTTCAACTTCCTGCTGCAATAGCCGAAGCTGGCGATGTCGGCCAGTCGAAATACACCGGGCCACGTGTCGTCGACGACCGGTTTGGGAAGCGGCACAAAGGGCTGCGTTGGCGAAGCGGCCTCGCCCGGCACCGACGACTTCGGCACCGGCCGTTCCTCGATCGGATAAACGGGCTCACCTGTGTAGCGGTTCAGGATGTACAGGAAGCCCTGCTTTGAGGTTTGCACCAGAGGCGGGAATCGTCTTGCCGTCCTTCGTGATATCGACCAGCGTCGGCGCGGAATTGGTATCGAAATCCCAAAGGTCGTGATGGACCAACTGCCTGCTCCAGATGACTTTGCCGGTCGCAATTTCGAGCGCGGTAACCGAGGTACCGAGCGGAATCGGAGTAAGCCGGTTGCCGCCGTAGAAATTCGGACTCGGCGAACTCACCGGGATGTACAGGATCTCGCGCGCGGTATCGACCGCCATGCTCGCCCATACGTTCGCGGTTCCGGTCTTTGCTGCGATCTCCGCGGGCAGCGGGTGAAAGGTCCATCGCTGCTCGCCGGTTCTCGCGTCGAGCGCAAAGACGGAACCCGCCGGTGCTTCGGATTCAGCCCAATCCTTGCCGGCCCAGCCGACGAACAGATAGTCCTTGTACACGGTCGGTGGTTGCAGGATCGATAGCGGCCACTTGTTGTTCTGCACATTCCAGCGATTGATGTCGACGATGCCGTTGGCGCCGAAGTCGGTGCATGGCTTACCCGTATCGGCATCGACAGCGTGCAACTTGGCGTCCATCGTGCCGATATAGATGCGCTTCTGGCAGGCGACGCCGGGCACTAGTTTGTCCGCCTGCCAGTAGGCAACGCCCCGGTTCTTCAGATCGGGCTGAGTCAGCGCCTTCAGCACCGCCTTGGTGTCATATGTCCACTTGACCTTTCCGGTGTCCGGTTCGAGCGCAAAGATGCGGTAGAACGGGGTACCGAGATAGACCGTGTCGTTGACGAACAAAGGTGTCGCCGACCACACCGTCGCAGGCACCTTTGCGCCGGTATTCGCCATATGGGACCCGGGCGCACGTGCGACGCCAGAGCCGGTGGATACGTCTCCGGTACGGACCTTCCACGCAGTCCTCAAGTCCTTGACGTTGTCGGGCGTGATCTGCGTCAGGCTTGAATATTTTTGTGCCTGCAGGTCCCCGTTGAAATGCTGCCAAGTCCGCTGCTGCGCTTGCACGCCTTCTGTCATGCCGAGTGGCAACAGCAGAAGAAACGCCAGCGTGCTGGCCGCGTGCCGCGGTTGGACGAGATAGAGACACCATCCAAGCAGAGCGACAACCATTAGAGCAACGAGCGCTTGACTGTTGAGGAGGTAGCCAGCGAACGCGGTTCCGAGGATGACAAACAGGCACGCGGCGCCAATGACCACTCGCCACGAACGACGTCGCGCGCGATCGGCGCCGATCGCAAAGCCGAAAAGAAAGAGTACAGCGCTCGACACTACGACCAGCATGGCGCCAGGGGTACCGCTAATGCCGCTCTCTGCAGAGAAGTAGTTGTAGAGCGAAACCGCCGCGCCAAGAATGCCCGCGATCGAAATCAAACGGACGCCGTAATTACGCACGCTGGCAGCGGTCATTTGTACCTCCGTTGTTGGCAGTGCTTTGTCGGCAACATTAGCCCAATGTGTGTGCATGCGCACGCGGCATAACGCCAAAAGCACACTTGCGACTTCATGCGGCACACGTCTAACCAAATATGGGATTGTTCTGTCGCCGGTGCGAGCCAGCAGACATACTGGGTCATCGTCTAGCCGAGGCTGGCATGGCAAAGATTTACGTCCTTCACGAAAACAACGACTGGGTCATTCCGCTGCGCAAAGCATTTGCGGAGCGCAACCTGCCGTACGCTGAGTGGTATCTGGACCAATGGGCTGTTGACCTGAGCGGCCTGCCTCCGCACGGCGTCTTCTATAACCGGATGAGCGCGTCGTCACACACGCGCGATCACCGCTACTCGGCGGAACTCACCGCGACCGTTCTTGCGTGGCTCGAGCGCCATGGCCGAGTCGTGGTTAACGACGGCCGTGCGCTGGACCTGGAGATCAGCAAGACGCGCCAGTACATGCGGCTTGCACGCGAAGGCATCCCCGTGCCAAAGACCGTCGCGGTCGTTGGCCAGCACGCGCTTGCCGATGCGCTGTCAGCGTTCGCGCAGGGCCCATTGATTATCAAGCCGAATCGCAGCGGCAAGGGGTTGGGCGTGCGGCTGTACGAAACGCCGGAACAGATTGTGGGTGCGGCCGAGCGTGGCGAGCTGCCGGACACGATCGACGGCACGCTGCTGGTTCAGGAATACATACGCAGCGAGACCGGACACATCTTTCGGGCCGAGTTTGTCGGCGGGCGCTTTCTCTATCTAGTGAAGATCGATGCCACCGGCGGTTTCGAACTATGTCCGTCGGATGTGTGTGAGCTCGACACGTTCTGCCCGGCGACACCGGGAGGCAAGAAGTTCGAGATCGTCGAGGGGGTTATCACGCCGGACCAGATTTCACGCTACGAGCGCTTTCTGCGGAACAATGGGATAGGCGTCGCCGGCATCGAGTTTGTTGTGCGATCCGACGGTGAGCGCGTCGTCTACGACGTCAACACGAACACGAACTACAACCCGGAAGCCGAACAGACGGCCGGCAAAAGCGGCATGGGCGCGATCGCGCAGTATCTCGGCCAGCTGCTGACCGAAGGCCGCAGCGCGTTGGAGCACGAGCGGCATTACACCGTTGGTGGCTAGGCGCTGCCTGGACTTGGCTTGACGCTTTTCAGTGCCGCAACCCACGCACTCAGCCGCGGCACTATCCGGACCGACGCCAGCAACACGAGTGCATCCAGAGCGCAGTAAAAGGCGCCGGCCGCCCCCGGCGGGTTGGTTGTTACCAGCGGCATTCCGGGGACTTCACGCGCCCAACTCCAATTTCCGAGCCACGTACCGTACACCTCAAGTGCGAGCGCCAGCACAAACGTGCTCGCATAAAGACGCCGGTGGTTTGGCATCGCGAGCGATGCTACGGCAAGCACCAGAAACAACAAGGCGCCGAGCGTGTCGACTCCTGCTGCAGCTGCCGCAAGCGAGTAGACACCCGCACAACCGATAATTCCGAGCGCTACGGCATCCGATATTCGGCGAGCGAGCGAAAACCCGAGCAGCAGCATCAATACATGGCCCGGCGGTACGAACAACGGAATGTTGTCGAGCCGGTACGTGTAAAGGCCCCAGCCGAGCGACAAAACGATCTCACCCGCGGTGGCGATCACCAGACACGCCATCAATGCGAATCGCGTGTCCCGGTCGACATCGGACAGCAATGAGAACAGCGCCAGCCAAACGATGAGGCCGACTATCGTTTGCCCGACAATGTTCGTATACACGTCGGCGGCGAGCCCGCCGGCGAGAGTCGCCACTATCAGCAGAGCGCGCGTGCTGGAGCTCATCGCTACATAAGGACCACGTCGTACTGCTCCTGCGAATACACCGTCTCCACCTGCATCGATACGGGCTTGCCGATGAAGTCCGACAGCATTGCGAGCGACTGTGATTCGTCCTCGAGGAACAGGTCGATCACCTGTTGCGAGGCGAGTATGCGAAATTCGCGTGTCTCGTCGAACAGGCGCGATTCGCGCAAGATCTCGCGCAGGATCTCGAAGCACATTGTGCGCGACGTTTTCACCTGCCCTCGCGCCTGGCACATCGGGCATGGCTCGCACAAGATGTGCGCCAGTGATTCGCGCGTGCGCTTGCGCGTCATTTCGACCAGGCCAAGCTGGGTGAACCCGCTCACCGTCATGCGCGTACGGTCGCGCGCGAGCGCTTTCTTGAATTCTGCCAGCACGGCATCCTGGTGTTCGGCGCTCATCATGTCGATGAAGTCGACGATGATGATGCCGCCGAGGTTGCGCAGCCTTAACTGGCGCGCGATTGCCTGCGCCGCCTCGAGATTTGTCTTATAGATCGTGTCGTCGAAATTTCGCGTGCCGACAAAGCCGCCGGTATTCACGTCGACCGTCGTCATCGCCTCGGTTTGGTCCATGATCAGATAGCCGCCCGATTTTAGGTCGACCCTGCGCGCCAGTGCCCGCTCGATCTCGGCGTCGATCGAGTGCAGATCAAACAGCGGGCGCTCGCCGGTGTAGTGGCTCAGTTTTGCTTCGACGCGCGGCACGAACTGGCGCGCAAACTGTTCCAGCTTGATGAAGTTCTCTCGCGAATCGATCTGCACGGAGGCAGTGGCTTCGGTCGTTACGTCGCGCAGGATGCGTTGCGCCAGCCATAGCTCCTGGTACAGAACCGCTGGCGCAACACTTTCGGCGCGACGCTCCTGTATGCGGCGCCAGAGCACGCGCAAGTACTCCAGGTCGTTAGCGAGGTCTGCTTCGGTGGCGTCTTCCGCGCTGGTGCGAATGATGTAGCCGCCGCGCTCGTCGGGTGGTACCAGACGCTGCAGCATCTCGCGCAACTGAGTGCGCTCTTCCTCGTTCTCGATGCGCTGCGAGATGCCGATATGCGGATCCTGCGGCAGATAGACCAGCATGCGGCCGGCGATGCTGACCTGCGTCGACAGGCGTGCCCCTTTACTGCCGATCGGATCCTTGACCACCTGCACGAGCAGCGTTTCGCCTTCGTGAATCAACCGCTCGATCGGCAACGGCTTTTCCGGCGCGACCTGGCGAAACTCCCAGATATCGGCCACATGCAAAAACGCCGCGCGCTCAAGTCCGATGTCGACAAACGCCGATTGCATCCCGGGCAACACGCGCACGACTTTCCCCAGATAGATGTTGCCGACGATGCCGCGCGCCGCGCTGCGCTCGATGTGCAACTCTTGCACGACGCCGGCGAGCAAAACGGCGACTCGCGTTTCCTGCGGGGTGATATTGATCAGGATGTCTTCCATGGATGGGCGTCGATGGTATCGCAGCTACCTAGGGCGAACCCTACTGCCCGCGCTTGAATTCAGGGCAGCGCATAAGGTTATGCTTGCACTGCATGTGACCGGCCCGGCGCTCGCGTTGGGGCGCCAACTGCAACCAACCACAACCAGGGAGAGAACTGATGAAGACCCTAGCTTCCGTATCAATCGCCTGCTGCCTAGGCCTCGCTGCAGCCGGCGTAGCTGCGCAGGACAAGAAGGACGCGATGACCAAAAGATGACAGCAGCGGATTGCAAGACCTACATGGACTCGGCCGCGAAGGACGCCAAGATGAAAAACGCGGACGAAGGACACGCAGTGCAAGGCCTTGGCGGACAAGGAAGATGCGAAAGCGTAAGAAGTAGATCTGCGGCAGGTGGACGGCTCGCTCTGAATCGGCGAGCCGTTTTCGTTTACACACAGCACTTTCAGTCCCGCGTTGCGCAAACAGTTGCGCTGTTTCAAACAGCGGCAATCCCATCACGCCCGAGTAACTTCCTTCCAGGCGCTCGATAAAGATCGATGCGAGCCCCTGGATGGCGTAGCCGCCCGCTTTGTCATACGGCTCCGCGCGTCGCGCAGTAGCGCTCGATCTCGTCCTTGGTCAGCGCACGCAAACTCACCTGCGAAACGGAAGTTGCGGTGGTCAACGAACCTTCCATGGCGAGCGCGACGGCGGTACGGACTTCGTGCGTGCGCCCCGACAGTTTGCGCATGAACTCGCGTGCCTGTTCGGCGTTTGCGGGTTTGGCGAGAACGGCGCCATCCACGATGACGATGGTGTCCGCCGACAGCACCGGCCGATACAGCATCGATCGCATCCGCAATACATTGAGCCCGAAGGCAGCCTTTTCGCGTGCAGTGCGCTCGACATAGTCGGTGCACGACTCTCCAGCATGCTGCGCTTCATCGACATCGGGACCGCGCGGGTTCGCGAGTCGCAACAGCAGCGGATCGAACTTGATGCCGATTTGCTTTAGCAGCTCGCGTCTCCGTGGGCTGCGTGATGCGAGGTAAAGGGCGCCGGGCATCGAAGGCTTACGCTCGGTGGTACGGATGCCCTGCAAGTATCGAAGACGCGCGATACAGCTGCTCGGCGAGCACCACCCTGGCAAGTGCGTGCGGCAGTGTCATGCTTGAAACGCGCAGTAGTGTGCGAGCCTCTTGCTTCAGATCGCCATCGAGACCGTCAGCGCCACCGATCGCAAAGACAATATCGTCGGCGGAGTCACGCCAGCGCTGGAGCTGATCGGCCAAGTGCTGCGTCGTCCAATCCTTGCCCGCGCTCGTCGAGCGCAACTAACCAGGCGCCACGAGGCACCGCGGCGCGAATGCGAGCCGCCTCGGCGCTCAGCAGGCGCGTGAGGGGAACATTGCCGCTACGGGGCTCGGCTTTAACCAGCTTGCACTCCACTTTGAACTCGGCGGGGAGACGGGAGAGATACTCATTGACCGCTGCATCGGCCCACGGCGGCTGCCGTTGGCCCACCGCAACCACGGTGATTTTCATTGCAGCTACGTGGCGGAGCCCGCTCTTTTCGCCTTGCCTGAGGACTTTTTCGTCGCTACCGCGGCAGACTTGAGCCGAACCGGCTTGCCACCCCATAATTCTTCCAGGTTGTAGTAGGCGCGATAGGCCGGTTGCATGATGTGCACGATCACGTCGTTGCAGTCGACCAGCACCCATTCGCCGGCGTCGGCCCCCTCGACGCTGACAATGTCGCCCCCGGCTTCCTTCACTTTCTCAACCACGGAAGAGGCGAGCGCACGCGTCTGGCGGTTCGATGTGCCGCTGGCGATCACGACTCGCTCGAACATGTCCGATAAGCCGGTGGTATTGAAGACCTCGATGTTGTGCGCCTTGACGTCCTCGAGCGCATCAACGACCAGCCGTTGCAGTTTTCTGATATCCAAATTAATCCCGATACAGGTGATGCGAATCAATATAGTCGAGCACGGTGCCAGGAACCATCGCGGACAGGCGCTGCGCCCTTTCGGTTGATGGCGATTGGCGGAGCAAGCGTCGAATCTCGGTGGCGGAAGCGTCGACCGGCGTCATCGCAAATTCGACGATGCCGCCGCCGAGTTCAGAGGTGAGAAATGCAGGTGCTTGACGGCGCTTGCCGAGCATCGCATGCACATTCGCGCTCAAAGGAATCCGGGCCCCAGCGCGGGTCGCAACGGCGATATGCGCCAGATCGGCAATTTGTTGCCAGTCACGCCAACTGTCGAGGCGTGCGAACTGGTCCGAACCCATGACCAACACGAGCGGTCGGTCGGGCAGCTGCGAACGCAGCGCATGCAACGTGTCGATCGTGTATGTCACTCCACCGCGCTCGATTTCTCGCATATCGAGCGCCAATCTCGGATGGTCCACGATCGCCAGTTGCACCATTCGGGCTCGGTGCTCGGCAGCGGTCATTGGACCTTTCTGCCACGGCTGCGCTGCGGGCAGGAAGCGAATCTCCTCGAGCGGCAAATGCTTTAGCGCGTCCCGCGCCAGCTGCAAATGACCGTAATGAATCGGATCGAAGCTGCCTCCGAGCAGTCCGACAGGCGCCGCTGTTGCGTTCATTCGCTACGCCCATTCGCGCGGACGCAGGAAGTCCGAATACAGTCTTGCTTCGGGCGTGCCAGGCTCTGGCTGCCAGTCGTATTTCCAATGCACGATCGGAGGCAGCGACATCAGAATGGATTCGGTGCGGCCTCCCGATTGCAGGCCGAATAATGTGCCCCGATCGAATACGAGATTGAATTCCACGTAACGGCCGCGCCGGTACGCTTGAAAGTCGCGCTCGCGCTCGCCGTAGGGCACATCACGGCGACGCTCGACGATCGGCACGTAAGCATCGAGAAACGCATCGCCGACCGCGCGCTGCATAGCGAAGCTCTGCGCAAAGCCGGGCTCGTGAAAATCATCGAAGAACACGCCGCCAATGCCGCGTGGCTCGTCTCGATGCTTTAGATAGAAATATTCGTCGCACCACTTCTTGAAGCGCGGGTATTTGTCAGCGCCGAACGGTTCGAGCGCGCGCTTGCACGTCGCGTGAAAGTGTTGCGCGTCCTCCTCGTATCCGTAATACGGCGTCAGATCGGTACCGCCACCGAACCAAAAGATATCCGGCTGGCCTGTCGCCTTCGCGATGAAGAATCGCACGTTCATGTGCACCGTAGGTACGTGCGGGTTGCGCGGATGAAACACCAGCGACACACCGAGCGCCTCGAAGTGTCGACCGGCCAGTTCTGGCCGCTGTGCACTGGCCGATGGCGGCAGGGACTTGCCGACGACGTGCGAGAAACCGACACCGCCGCGCTCAAGCAGATTGCCGTTTTCGATGATTCGCGTCAGTCCGCCTCCGCCCAATTGCGCGTCGGCCGGTTTTTCCCACACGTCGTGCCCGAAGGGCTTGCCATCGAGTCGTTCGAACACATCGACGATGCGCTGCTGAAGCGCGAGCAAATACTCGCGAACGGACTGACTATCGATGAACTCGCTAGAACCCATCTCAGAAACTACTGCGCGCCGCGATCCGCGGCCTGCGGTGCTCGCTGTACGTCCGCACACGTCCGCTCCTCGGCCACGCCTCGCGCCTGCTCGCAACGTTTCTGAGACGGCTTCTCACGAAAGATGGCGTTTTATGAAGCTCAACACCGTGTCGTACCACACGACGATATTGCGCGGCTTCATGATCCAATGGTTCTCGTCGGGGAACACCAGCAGCTCGGACGGCACGGCGTGGTATTGAAGCGCTTCGAACAGGTTCAGCCCCTCGCCGATCGGGCAGCGGTAGTCTTTTTCACCGTGAATGATCAACGCCGGCGTCTTCCACTGCTTGATATGGCGGATCGGCGCATAGCGATCGTATGCGGAAGGATCGGCGTACGGATCTTCGCCGCCCATTTCCAGGTACCACCACGCGGGGTGATCCGTCGTGCCTGTGAATTGCGCCATCGTGGTCACGCACGCGTGCGTGATCAAACACTTGAAGCGCTGCGTTTGGGTGCCGATCCAGTTGGTCATGTAGCCGCCGAAGCTGCCACCCATCGCCATCATGCGGTTCGGATCGACGTCGGGGCGGGCGGCGACTGCATCGGTCACCGCCATTAGATCCTTGTAGCACTGGTCGCCCCACACGTTGCCCCAGATGCCTTGCACGAACGGCTGGCCAAAGCCCGTCGAGCCGCGCGGATTCGGCTGCACAACGGCGTAACCCTGTGCGACCGCGAGCATCGGATTCCAGCGCCAATGCCACGCATCGGCGGTCATGCCGATCGGACCGCCGTGAATCCAGAGCAACGTCGGCAGCCGGCCCTGCGCGTTCTTCGGCTTCACGACGAAGTACTGCACATTGACGCCATCGGTCGATTTCGCGGTGCGGTTTTCGACCTCGGCCCAATCCGGATATTCAAACCCCGATAGCCGCGCAAGCGTCTGCGGCGGGGAATTGGGCTTCGGCGCTACGACGAATGCTTCGGGTGGTTCAAGAAACGTCGAGCGGATACCGGCGATACGGCCATCGGGAAGAACTTTCAGCTCGCTGTGGGCGCCGCCCTCGCGCTCCGCGGTAATCCGCTCGGTCTTGCCGGTAGCGACGTCAATCGCATAGACCGGCACATGGCCCGCGACGTCGGCACCGACGATCAAACGCTTGCCATCTTCGGACCAATCGCCGATATGCGGCCATGCGTCGAAGTCTTTGGCAACTTCACGCAGCGAGCCAGTGGCGACATCGACCAGCGTGAGCGTTGGGCGGAACACGACGGTCGGCGAGCGCGTCATGCGAATTACAGCGAGCGTCTTGCCGTCAGGCGCAAACAGCGGTGATTCGGTGTTGCTGTTGGTCGCTGCGCCGACGATGCGCATGCTCTTGGACTCGACATCGATCAGCGCAATTGCGGTGTCGGTTTCGCGATCGTCTCCTGTGCTTTGCCACGTCACCGCAACTTGCCGCCCATCGGGCGAAACGTCGAATCCGGGTTCGACCGACATCTCGCGCCGTGCATCGGGTGTTAGATCGGTGCGGGCTTTTCCATCGGACGAGTACGCAATCACGTGCGTGTTCGCCATGTTGTCGTTCTCGTGCAGCCAGTGGTCCCAATGACGCACCGGCTGACTGCGAAAGTGCCGCGCACTTGAACCTTTCTTCTCACGGTCCTTCGCGGTTTCGCGTTGCTTGTCGTATTCGACGCCATCCAGCACCGAAGCCAGCACGATCAAACGATCAGCCTTCTTCGCGAACTTGAACTCGTCGATGCCGAGCGGTTCGTCGGTCAACTGCAGAGCTTCGCCGCCCGCGGCCGGCAACAGCCAGACCTGCATGCGCTTGTCAGCGTCATCGTCCGGCTTGACCTCATTCGGTTGGCGATTCGACAGAAATCCGAGTGCACCGTCGCGCCGGAAACACAGTGCCGCATCTTTGCTGTCGCCGCGTGTCAGTTGGGTTGCATCGCTGCCGTCCGTAGGCACCTTCCAGATGTCGGATACGTACTTGACGCCGTCTCGATCGAGGCGCTGGACCGCTACGGCCAGCCACGTACCGTCCGGTGACGCTGCGATGGCCGACACGCGCTTCAGCGCGATGTGTTGTTCTACGGTGTACGGCGTCTCAGCCATCGACAATCCTAGCGTTTGATTTCGGCGCGAGGGCACGATGCCCGATATCGCGGCGAAATTGCATTCCATCGAACTCGACTTCATCGACCGCGTCGTACGCGCGTTTCTGCGCGGCACGCACTGTTTCGCCCAGCGCGGTAACGCATAGCACACGGCCACCGCGCGTCACCAACTGCTGATCCTCGAATGCCGTACCGGCGTGAAACGTGATGCAGTCTTCATCGTCATTAGGCAGATGCGTGATCGCGTCGCCTTTGCGCGGATTGTCAGGGTAACCGGAGGCGGCGATTACAACGCCGAGCGCAGTACGGCGATCCCATTCGGCCTCGATCTGATCGAGCCGGCCATCGATCGCCGCATCGATCAACTGCGCGAGGCTGGATTTCAATCTCAACATGATCGGTTGAGCTTCGGGGTCACCCATCCGGCAATTGAATTCGAGCGTTTTCATTCCGCCATCCGGCTCGATCATCAAACCGGCGTACAAAAACCCCTGGTAAGGAATTCCGTCGGCTGCCATTCCGTTCACCGTCGGCATGATGATCTCGCGCAGCACGCGTGCATGAATCGTTGGCGTGATGACGGGTGCAGGCGAGTACGCACCCATGCCGCCCGTGTTCGGCCCGCGGTCTTCATCGAGCAGGCGCTTGTGATCCTGGCTGGTTGCGAGCGCAAGCACGTTCTTGCCGTCCGACATGACGATGAAACTCGCCTCCTCGCCGGTTAGAAATTCCTCGATGACGACGCGCGAACCGCTGGCGCCGATGCGGTTGTCGATTAGCATCGAATCGATCGCCGCGTTGGCCTCATCCAGTGTCATGGCGACGACCACACCTTTTCCGGCGGCCAGACCATCCGCCTTGATGACGATCGGCGCGCCATGCTCGTGCACGTAGGCGCGCGCGAGCGCGGCATCTGTGAATGTCTGATGCTTGCGCCGTTGGAATTCGGTGGCGCTGCATGAACGCCTTCGCAAAGTCCTTTGAACTCTCCAGTTGCGCCGCCGCTCGCGTGGGACCGAAGATCCTCAGTCCCCGCGCACGGAAGACGTCGACCACGCCAGAAGCGAGCGGAGCTTCGGGTCCGACGACGGTAAAGGCAACGCCTTCATGCTGTGCAAAGTCGGCCAGCGCCTCATTGCTCTCATAGGGGACATTCTGAAAGCGCTTGTCGCGCGCTGTACCGCCGTTGCCTGGTGCGATGAAGATAGTCTGTACGCGTGCCGAGCGAGCCAGCCTCCATGCGAGCGCGTGCTCGCGCCCGCCGCCGCCAATCACCAGCAACTTCATCTAGGGCCTATTCACACTGCGATCGCGGCGGTGGTGTAAACCTGCTGCACATCGTCGAGGTCCTCGAGGATGTCCAGCAGCTTCTGCATCCTGTCGGCGTCGTCTCCTGTGAGTACCGTTTCCGCCAGCGGCTTCATCGTGACTTCGGCGAGCTCGGGTTTCAGACCCGCACTGTCGAGAGCAGCGCGAACCTTTTCGAAGTCGGCCGGTGCCGAGATGACTTCGACCGTACCGTCATCGTTGGCAATCACGTCTTCGGCGCCGGCTTCGAGCGCGACGTCCATCACTTTCTCTTCAGAGGTGCCAGGGCGCAAAGAGCAGCTGCCCACAGTGTTTGAAGTTAAATGCGACCGAACCGTCGGTGCCCAGGTTGCCACCATGCTTGGCGAGCGCGTGCCGCACCTCGGCGACGGTGCGTACGCGGTTATCGGTCATCGCGTCGATCATCAGTGCTGCGCCACCGATGCCGTAGCCCTCGTATCGAATCTCTTCATAGGTCACGCCTTCGAGCTTGCCGGCGCCCCGCTGAATGGCGCCAGTGAGCTTGTCCTTGGGCACATTACCGAGTCGAGCTTTCTCGAGCGCCAGACGCAGGCGTGGGTTCATGCCGGGATCGGCGCCACCGTCGCGTGCGGCCACCGTCACTTCACGAATGATCTTGGTCCAGAGCGAACCGCGCTTGGCATCCTGGCGGTTCTTGCGATGCTGAATGTTGGCCCACTTGGAATGGCCGGCCATGGAAATCTGCGGTTCGGAAAGGGGCGCGAGTGTAACAAGCAACACCCGCAGGTTCGGCTACGCTTTGCAAAACAACCGTGAGTCGAGGCGAGGATGGCTGAACCGCTTGTGATTGCAATGTCAGGTGACACCGAGCTCGCGCTGCTGCCGGCGTTATCGAATCGGCACGGCTGCGTTACCGGTGCCACCGGTACTGGCAAGACGGTGACGATGCAGAAAATGGCCGAAAGCTTTTCGAATATCGGCGTGCCGGTCTTCATGGCCGACATCAAGGGCGACTTTTCCGGCATCGCAGCAGCAGGCAAGCCAGACGACAGGATGAAGGCGCGGCTTGCCGAGCGCTCATTGCCCGAACCGAAGTGGCAAGCGTGTCCGGTCACGCTGTGGGACATCTGGGGCGAGCAGGGGCATCCGGTGCGCGCGACCGTGTCGGATATGGGACCGCTGCTGTTCGCTCGTCTGCTGGCGCTGAACGAAACGCAGGAAGGCGTGCTGTCGCTGGTATTCAAGGTCGCCGACGACAACGGGCTGCTGCTGCTCGATCTGAAAGACCTGCGCGCGATTCTGCAATACGTCGGCGACAACGCCGCGCAATTCAAGACGCAGTATGGCAACGTCTCGTCCGCTTCGATCGGCGCGATACAGCGCGGGCTGTTGCAGCTTGAAGAGCAGGGCGGCGAACGCTTCTTCGGCGAGCCGATGCTCGACATCTCCGATTTGATGCAGACGACCGACGGTAAAGGCGTCGTCAACGTCCTCGCCGCGGACAAGATGATGAACAATCCGCGGCTGTATGCGAGCTTCTTGCTGTGGCTGCTGGCGGAGTTGTTTGAAAATCTTCCCGAGGTCGGCGACCGCGATAAACCGAAGCTGGTGTTCTTCTTCGACGAGGCGCATTTGCTGTTCAACGATGCGCCGGCAGCGCTGCTCGAAAAGGTCGAACAGGTTGTGCGACTGATCCGCTCGAAGGGGGTCGGCGTGTTCTTCGTCACGCAAAACCCGCTCGACATTCCAGACCGGGTGCTGGGACAGCTCGGCAACCGCGTGCAGCACGCGCTGCGCGCATTCACCCCGCGCGATCAGAAGGCGGTGAAGTCGGCAGCCGACACGATGCGCGCCAATCCGAAGATCGATGCAACCAAGGCGATTCTCGAACTCGCGGTTGGCGAAGCGCTGATCAGCTTCCTCGATGCG
The DNA here is from genome assembly GCA_963807155.1 of uncultured beta proteobacterium. Classification (GTDB taxonomy): domain Bacteria; phylum Pseudomonadota; class Gammaproteobacteria; order Burkholderiales; family Burkholderiaceae_F; genus JACCZX01. The sequence continues at coordinate 71,144 of CAWEAZ010000040.1, read as the reverse complement.
AAAGGCACACCTGGCATTACGGAGCGCGCGTGGGTGCTGCCGCCAGGCTCGCAGCTCGGTCCGATCACGCCGGACCAGCGCGCGCAGCTGATCAAGAATTCAATCGTTGCCGGAACGTACGAGAAGACCGTCGATCGTGACTCCGCATATGAAATGCTGAAGGCGCGTGCCGAAAGTGCGTCGCCACCGGCGGGTGACGTTCGTGGCAAGCCCGGCGCCGCTGCGCCCGCGCCTGCCGGCGGCGGCATCATGGGCGGTCTCGGCGACATCCTGTTCGGCTCGACCGGGCCGCGTGGGGGCCGACGCGAGGGGATGGTCGAAGCGATGAGCAAAAGCGCCGCACGCTCGGTTGGCTCGTCGCTTGCGCGCGAAATTACGCGCGGAGTTCTCGGATCGATACTGGGCGGCACGCGACGGCGTTAGCCGTAAGACAGTCCGCGTCGTGTCTGAAATCACCACCGTCCTTGCCGCGATCGAGACGTGGCCGCTGTCCGAAGCGATACGCCGCTCGATATGGGCGTATCCGGCTCTAGAGACCCTTCACATTGCGTCGTTCGCGACGGTGTTCGGATCGCTGATGGTGCTCGAGCTGCGGGTTTTTGGTGCGGCGCCGGCGGTTCCGCTGTCGCCGCTGGCACGCCTGGCAGTACCGATCGCATTGACGTCGTTCGCAGTGGCGGCCGCAGCCGGGTTGCTGATGCTGATTTCGAGCGCTACCGAAATCGTCACCAACCAGGCATTTCAGATAAAGCTCGGTTTGATCGCCATAGCAGGTGCGAACGCATGGTGGTTTCATCGGCGCGGCAGCCTCGTCCTGCATGACGGGGTTGCAAAGGCGCAGTCCTTGCTCTCGATCACGCTCTGGCTCGGTGTCATTACCTGTGGTCGCCTAATTGCCTACGTCTAGTTGTCCAACTTTCAGGAGGCCTTTATGAAGCGTCGCTACTTTGTTCATCTGACGATCGGTGCGTTGCTCGCCACTCCGGTGCTTGCACACCACGGCTGGTCGAGTTTCGATCAGGACAAGCCGCTGTACTTGAGCGGTACGTTGACGCAGGTGAGATGGCAGAACCCGCATACCGAAGTCATGCTGCGCGTCGATGCAACCAAGCTTCCGGAGGGCATCGCGGCGCGCACCGTTCCCGCGCAACAGCAGTCGGTCGATGGCGCCGGCATCCTGAAGAAGGTGCAAGTGCCTGCGAATGCGGCCGGCGTATGGGAGGTCGAATTCGCACCGCTGTCGCGCATGCAGGCTTGGGGGTTGTCGCAGCCGCTTAAGGTGGGCGACCGAATCGAAGTGATCGGCTACGGGCTGGCCGATGAAAACAAGCGGTTGTTGCGCGCCGAGTATCTGTTCATCAACGGCAAGGCGTACGCGTTTAGATCGTCGCCGGTGAATTAGCACCCTTTTGCAAGCCGATTTAGCACTCGCCAAGCGCGAGTGCTTTGTTGCATTCTCGCTTTAGTAGTCTTTTTGGCTTCTATCAGTCAGGGTTTTACATGTATACCGTTTATGAGCTTCCGCGTTGATTCGAATGCAGCATGAACGGAGGTCTGAATGAGCGTACCTGCAGTCATACCGTCGCCGATTGCGATCGCGGGGTTCAAGGACGTCTACCAGGTGTTGCGCGTTGAAGACGCGCTGACCGGGCTGCAGGAGCTTGGCGCCAGCGCGAGCGAAGCGCTACGAGCGACCTACGTCAAGATGATTCGTAGCGGTGGTCAGCGCTTCGTGACCAAGCCGGCCGCGCTGCCCGACATCGATGCGCTGATCAACGAGCTGCCTAACTTCGAAGCGCCACTGCAGGACATTCGCAAACAGCTGGCGCTGTGTTTGTCGTCGGACGATCCGTTGGAACTCGAACCGATTTTGCTGTTGGGGGAACCCGGCATCGGCAAGACGCACTTCGCGCGCCGTCTCGCAAAACTACTCGGCACCGGCTACAACTTTATCGGCATGAGCTCACTGACTGCCGGCTGGATTCTGTCCGGAGCGTCGGCCCAGTGGAAAAACGCGAAGCCCGGCAAAGTATTCGACGCGCTGGTCAACGGTGATTACGCCAATCCGGTGATCGTCGTCGATGAAATCGACAAGGCCGGGAGTGACACGCAATACGACCCTCTGGGCAGTCTGTACACGTTGCTTGAGCACGATACCGCCACCGAATTCGTTGACGAATTTGTCGAAGTTCCGATCGATGCATCCGACGTCGTGTGGATCGCTACCGCGAACGACGCGCACTCAATTCCGTCGCCGATCTTGAACCGGATGAACGTGTACGCGATCGATCCGCCCGATCATGAGGGTTCGCGCCGTATCGCGCGCTGCATCTACGACGAGCTGCGTAGTGAGCACGCCTGGGGCCAGACATTTCCTGTGGAGCTTTCCGATGAAAGTCTCGGCCGGCTTGCGCGCTTAAAGCCGCGTGAGATGCGACGCGTGTTGCTGGCGGCTTTCGGGACCGCCAAACTTGCGGGCCGCAATGAAGTGCAGCCGGATGACATCACCGAAGAACGGGCCGCAAAAAAATCGCGGATCGGCTTTTAGGCAAATGCTCCTGGACGCGTCAAGATTTTTTTGACGCCTTCGCTTGTTCGGCAGCGACTCGACTGTAAACCGGTCCCCACAGTGGATGGCCGACTTCGGCATCGGTCAACTTGAAGTTCGGATCGGCGGTGAATGCAGCGCGGAATGCCGACTCGCATTCCGCTGGGCGGCTATACGCACATGCGATGAACGCCAGATGTTTGTTCGCGGCCGCCACGTCACTGCGGTCGCGTAGTCCCTCGGCAAGTGCGCGTTTGAACATCACTTCGGCGCGTTCGTACTGGCCGTCTTCGTAAAAACGCATGCCGTTGATGAATGCACGCTCGGCGGGTTGCTCGTACAGGCGGGCGATACTGATCGATGGTGGTGGCGGCTGAGGCGGCGCACGTGGTGGCTCGAGCAATGCGCAGCCGCCGACAACTACGCCAAGCACCGTGACAGCGGCTAGCCGGCGAAAGTTGGGCAATGTCGGGCTCACTTGAAACTGGCTCATTGAAACAAGTGGCTGATTCGCAGCGAACGACCCGGCTCGACGTCAACCTCGGTGATGTACGGCTGCCGCTGTCCGTTGCGCAGTTCGATTGTGTGGCGTCCGGTAGGGAGCTGAAGCTGCGCCAACGGCGGCGTTGTCCCCGTTCTAGCTCCATTGACGAACACCTCGGCCCAAGGAGCGACTGCGAAAACCACAACGCCCTTTGTGTTCGTGGGCGCGGCTGCCTTCGAAGGACGGAGCATATTTCCGCGCGGACTTGCAGATTGAGGGGAGGGCTCCGTTCGCATCGTGGACGCTGGTGACGCACTCTCGCTCGCTGTCATGGGCGCACCTTCTGCCGATGACTCGGGCTGGGAAGCCGGACTCGTAGGTGACGCGCCAGCCACCTCATGAGCCGGCTGGCGGCCAGTGTCCCGCCACACCGCTCCGAAAGCGGCGATTAACGCGATTGCGCACGCAGCAGCACCGAGCGCCACATGGTTGCTCGAACGCGGTGGCGGCCGGTTTATCCGCATTGTCGATTGACCGACCGTGGGTACGTACATTTGCATAGTCGGCACGATCGCGACCTGCGCAGGCATGCCGGTAATGGTCAAAGCATTGGCAAGTTGGTTTCCGCGATTGCCCCACAAAAATGTCGTCAGCGCATTGCGGAATTGCGCGGCGGTGCCAAACGGTCGGGCACCGTGCAGCTCAAGTGCGTTCTCCGCGATTTCAGCCAGCGCCAACGGTGCGGCCGGTCGAATTTCGATGATGGCGCTTTCGCCGCCTTTGCGCGCGCGTAGCGCATTCAGATCCGGCCGTGTGCCGGTGAGCAACAAAAACAGAAGCGCACCCAGCGCCCGAATGTCCTTGCGGCGAGCTTCCGGCCCCAACTCGTTCTGAAAGTACGGCAGCATCGCTTGCGTTCCGGACAGCTCGAAATCGCCGGTCGCGCCGCTATCGATCCATCCACCGAAGCCCATCACTTTCGGTAGCTTGTCGGGCTCTTGCAGATAAATGCGCGACGGCGCCAGGTGTCCGTGCGGCACGCCGCGCGCGTGAGCGTGTTCAACCGCGTCGGCTACGCGTGCTGTGATATCGGCAGCCTGCAGCACGCCAGGGTGAAAGCCGTCGTGTAACGCCTCGTCAAGCAGCTTGCCGTCGACTCGCTCAAGTGCCAGGTAGCCAATGTTGTGTACGCGACCGGCGTCGAACACCGTCACGATGTGCGGATGGTGCAAACGCCCTGCGGCCTGCGCCTGACGCATGAATGCCTGTTCGATGCGCTCATGGCCCGCTGATTCTTCGCCCCGCCGCGGTTGCAACTGCACGGCCTTCAACACCAGCTCGCGGTTAAGCACCGGATCCATTGCCAGATACGCGACGGTGTGCCGATCGCGCCGCAATTCGCGCAGGATCGAATAGCGGCCGATCAGCTTGAGATTCTGGGTAAGCGCTTCGGGCATGTGGATGAGGCGGCGTTGCCTCAGGCTAACAGCATATGCACACACAACCAATCGCCGCTAACGGACAAAAAGCACGCCGAAAGGAGCGTTTAGAAGCGATGCTGCAGGCCGAGCGTCTCACCCGATTTAACCTCGACGCGCGCGATGAACGGCGCGGCCGAGCCGTTGCGAATCTCGATCGTATGCACGCCTGGCGGCAGCGTCAGCTGTGTCAGCGGTGGTGACACGCCCCGCGAGCTGCCGTCGACGCTGATCTCGCCCCACGGCGATACTGCCAGCGTCACGGTGCCGTCGCGCGGTGGCACAACCGGCGCCGGCGGCGGCTCGACCTTGCGGCGAGTAGCGGCCTTCGCCTCTGCGGCTTGCGATTCGAGCAGTGCTGCAGCGGCGGCGGCCTCCGGCGTCGGGGTCGGTTGCGGCTCGACGGGTGCTGGAGTGACCGGCTGTACTGCTATCACCGGCGCGGGAGCTTCCACTGGCGGTGGCGGCACCGCACGCTCACGACGCAACGCTGCAGCCAGTACGAGGATCGCCACCGCTCCGGTCACGATCGCCACCATCGCGCGTCCGCTCAGCGCACGCTTGCGCGGTGGCACGGTGGCCGCACGGGACTCACTTCCGCGTGGCGCAATCGCGGCGTCGGCGGCCGGCGCGCGCGAGCCATCGACAAAATCGGCAAGCGCATTGCGCAACTCGGCAGCCTTCTGATAGCGCGCCGCAGGCTCCTTGGCCATTGCCTTGCGTACGATTTCGACGAGTGCCGGTGGCGTTTCCGAACGAATGCGATCGACTGACTTGGGATTTGCAGCGAGCACCTGGTCGAGCGTCTCATCGACGGTGCGACCGTCAAACGCACGGCGGCCGCATAGAAGCTCATACAAAATCGTACCCAGCGAGAAAATGTCGCTGCGCGCATCGAGCGTCGCGCCATCGGCCTGCTCGGGCGACATGTAATTCGGTGTGCCGACCAGTTGGCGCGTACCGCGCAGCTTTGTCTCGGGCACCGGTGCGAGCGCGGTGCCGAAATCGAGCAGCTTCGGCTTCAGATCTCGCGACAGAAAAATATTACTGGGCTTGATGTCTCGATGAACGAGTCCGCGCTTATTCGCGTAGTGGATCGCGTCGGCCACTCGCATCATCATCGCCGCCGACTGGCGCGCACTCATGCGGTTGCCGCTCGCCAGATATTCGTGCAGATCCTGTCCGTGCAGCCGTTCCATTGCGATGTATGCAAATGAGTCAGTCTTGCCGGCGTCGTAGATCGTCACGATGCTCGGATGGCTCATGCCGCCGGCCGACTTGGCTTCGTGCAGAAAGCTCGCTTCGATCTGCGTGCGAAACTGGTCCTCACGCGCCAGCGGAATGATCTTGATTGCGACTTCACGCGCCAAAACAGGATCGTGTGCCGCGTAGACGACACCATACGAGCCGCGACCAATCTCGTTCAGGATCGTGAAGCGGCCGATCGTCTTCGGAGGCGCAGGAACCGGCGCGTCGAGCGGATCGAGCGGAACGGTGGCAGTGAAGGGTTCAGACATCAGCGCGGCGCATTATCGCACTGCATGAAGGGGGTAATGCAGCGAATAAATGGTAGTTGGCACTGTAGTGCCCGAAGCTATCGTGAAAATATGATTCGCTCGTTTCGAAGCAGACGACCCTGCGCGAATAGTGCAGCTGCCGTAATGGCGATAGCCATGCCACCCGGAAGCAGGATGTCGACTGCGGTGACGGTCTCGCCCCGTAACGAGCGCATCATCACTGCTTGCTGCGCCATCGCGGGGACAAAAAGCTGCCATGCAGCGTCGCGAATCGAAATGAACAGCGGCACGATCGGCGTGAAATTGACCAGCATCGCGAGATAGGTCGCATACGTTTGGGCCTCCTTATGACTGCGGCCATACGTGGCGGCGAGCATGTTCAGTGACGCGATCATCGCGGAAAACGGCAGCAGCATCACGATGAATAGCGCGAACTCGCTGAAGCCGAACTGCATCAGCGCCGAGAGGTTCTCGCTGCGTATGAATTGCATTGCCGTCTTGAAGCCAATCAGCGTCAGGATCACCACAGCGGCCGAGCACAGCGCGACGACCGCCCATTTTCCGAGTACGACGGCACCTGCTGCGACCGGATTCATCAGCAGCGGTTCGAGCGAGCCGCGCTCGCGCTCGCCGGCTGTGACGTCGATTGCCACGCTGATCGCGCCCGCCACTGAACCCAGCAGTGCCAGCCACGGGATCAGGAACAACAACTGCGCGCCGCGTGCCTGACTGCTTGCAACGTTGATTTCTTCGATCTCGACCGCTGCCAGCACCTGTGGACTGACGCCGCGCGATAGCAGCCGCTGCACCCCGAGTTCGCGCGCGAAGCCACGCACTGCGTTCAGTGTCGCGCGTGTCGCCGGCTGAGCTCGTGTGGCTGTCTCGTCAAACGTGACGGGCAGCCGAATCGTCTCGCCGGCCGCGAGCCGTTGTTCGAACTGATCCGGCACCACGATTACGGCATTCTGCAAACGCCCTGACTTGATCTGCGCCGTGTAGTCGTCGGGCGCATCTTTGACGGTGGCGCCAGCTCGCTGCAGAAAATTGATCAACGTCGGCGCCGCCGCAGCGTTGGCGACGTAGATCTCGCGCTTTGCAGCGCCTTCCTCGACGCTCGCGATGAAGATCGACAGCAGGAATAGCGTCAGAGGGCCCGCAAGAATGGACGTCACCAGCACGATGAGCCAGGTACGTCGGTCGCGAAGCGCGTCCTTGAGCTCCTTGCGGAATACCGTCGCCGCGGTGCTCATTGCGCGGTTTCGGACTCGTACGCAAGCTTCACAAACGCGTCTTCGAGTGAATCGGTGCCCGCTTCGGCGCGGATTTCTTGCGCCGTTCCGTGAGACACCGTGCGGCCGCGCGCGACGATCACGATTTCGTCAGCCAGTTGCTCGACTTCCTGCATGATGTGCGAGGAGATGACGATGCACTTGCCGGTACTGCGCAAATGCAGCAGTAGCCGGCGCAGGGCGCGCGTCGAGACGACGTCGAGGCCATTGGTCGGTTCGTCGAGAATCAGATGATGCGGGTCATGAATCAATGCTCGCGCGAGCGCGACCTTCAATCGCTCGCCGGTCGAGAACCCTTCGACGCGACGTTCCAGTAGCGAACCCATGTCGAGCAGTTCCGACATTTTCGCAAGGCGTTCGCTGCCGAGCCGTGATGGTACGCAGCGCAACTGCGCGTAGTACTCGATGTTTTCGCGCGCGGTGAGGCGGGTGTACAGGCCACGCGCGTCGGACAGCACGCCGAGCTGTGCACGCACGGCACGTGTATCCGTTTGCACGTCAATGTCTCCGACGCGCGCTTGCCCGCGGTCTGCCTTCACCAGCGTGCCGATGATGCGCAGCGTTGTTGTCTTGCCGGCGCCGTTCGGCCCGAGCATCGCAGTGATGCGTCCGTCGTTGGCGACAAACGAGACATCTTCGACCGCGACGACGCGTGCGCGCTTGCCGTCGACCCTGGCTTCGAAAGACTTGGCGATGTTCTTGACTTCGATCACGGTTTCTTTTTTGGCGCCGCGGTGGGGTCGATTGCTACAAAGAAGCTCGGCGCCGGAATTCGCGCCATGCAGTCGCCGTCGACACGCTCGAACGACGCATCGCGCACGAAGCGCGACACCAGCATCGGTGCGCAGCCTTGAGCGCTGATGCCATGGCCGAGGTTGGGTGCGACGATGTGCTTGGCATTGCCGAGCCGTTGCGCGACCGAATCACCATGGCGGGGCGGCGTTGCGGGGTCGAGCCCACCAGAAAAGATCAGTACCGGTACCTTCGTCGCCGGCACCGAATAGAACCCGGGCGGGACGGCGCGCGATGGTACGAGGCGGCACGCCTGCCCATACAGCTCGGCAAACGCGGAGCCGAAGCGCGCGGCGCTGACCTGAGAGGCTGACGCCGCCTCCATGCGCGGCATGTCCTCGGCGCAAATCACCGCGAAGTGCATGCCGACCGAGAAATTCTCGCTCACACCGCCGCTGATCGCTGCGCTCAAGGCGACGAGTGCTGTGAAATCTCCACGGCCCGCTTCGGCGAGCGCGTACGGCAGCACCGAGGACAGCTGCGGTACGTACAACGGTGCGCGCAACAGCGATGCCAGCATCTTGCGATCGAGGCGAAACGATTCAGTCGCACCCGTTAACGGATGCGGTATGCGAATGTCGATCCCGGTTTCGGCTCGCTTGAGCAGCGCCGATATCCGCTGGTCGAAGTCGGGATAACGAGTGCGGCAGCGCTCATCACGCGCGCAGGCGTCGGCGAGCGACTTCAGCGCGGCTTCGGCATCGAGTGCAAACGACACCGGCAAGGCCATGTCGGGCGGAGCTACGCCATCGAGCACGGCGGTTCGCACGCGCTCCGGATACTGCCTCATATATTCGAGCGCCGCGCGCGTTCCGTACGACGCACCCCAGAGGTTCACCTTCTCGGCGCCCAACTGTGCGCGGATCGCTTCGAAGTCACGCACTGCGATCCAGGTTGCGTATTGGCGCAAGTCCGCAGGCAGCGCTTTCAGACAGGGTCCCAGCCGTGCAAGCTGTTGCTCGGGCTCAAGCGCCGATGCCAATGAGCCTTCGTCGACGTCGCACGCAAGCGCGTTCGAGCGGCCAGTGCCGCGCTGATCGATAAACACGATGTCGCGCCGTGCATTCAGTTCGGTAAGCACCGGCATCACCTGGCGCGCGACCTTGGTTGCCGCTTGTCCTGGGCCGCCCGCGAATACGAAGACGGGGTCGGGTTGCTTGTTGCGCGCAACGGCCGGCACGACGGCGAAGCGAACTTCGATCGAGCGGCTGCTCGGTGCATCCGGATCTTCGGGCATCCGCACTACGCCGCACTTGACCTCGCGCTCGACGCCCGGAATGCGGCACGCTTCAAGCTCTGCCTCGTTCGTTGTCGACGAACGACACGACGCCAGTGCGAGGCTTGCGATCAACAAGCAAGATAACGGTGCGAGCGTTTTCATTCGGAAGAGGTCGTTTGATGCTCAGTTGATGCGCTGAGCGCGGCGAAGAATAACAACCCGTTGAGCGCCGGGGCCAAAGCAAGCGCGAAGCGTCGGTTTCAGATCGCGAATCGCAGATGGCTAAGGGTTGAACCGTAGAATCGTTTTGTGCAATCCGATGTGCAGTCAGCTTACCGAAGTGCGTTTGCAGCCGGCCTGGCGCTGGCCATCGGCGGCAGCATTCTGTTCTCCGGCAAGGCGGTTGTTGTCAAGCTCGCCTACCGATACGGCGTCGACGCGACGACATTGATTGCCTTGCGGATGGGCTTTTCACTGCCGTTTTTTGTGGCTGCGCTGATTTGGTCGTCGCGCGGCGCGCAACCTTTTTCGCGAGCAGACCATGCTCGCTTGATCGTCATCGGACTGCTGGGTTACTACGCGGCCAGTTATCTGGATTTTCTCGGCCTGCAATATGTCACCGCTGCGCTCGAGCGACTGATCCTGTATTTGAGCCCGACCTTGGTCGTCATATCTGTCCGCGCTGTTCCTGCGCAAACGGTTTGGCCGCTACGAGTGGAGTGCGCTCGCGCTCTGTTACGGCGGCATTTTGCTGGTGTTCTGGCACGACGTAAGTCTGGCGGGCGGGCAGGTGCTGCTGGGTGCGGCGCTGGTGTTTGCCAGCGCAGTTTGTTATGCCATTTATCTGATTGTCTCCGGTGAACTGGTGCGGAGGCTCGGAGCCATACGTCTGACGGCCTATGCAATGTGCGTGTCGACCTTTGCGGTAATCGCGCAGTTTGCAGTGTTGAATCCGGTTTCTGCATTACGCCAGCCGCAGGAGGTGTATTGGCTCTCGTTGTTAAATGCTGTCTTGTGCACGGTGCTACCGGTTTTTGCGACGATGCTGGCGGTCGAACGCATCGGCGCAAGCCGTGCATCGATGGCTTCGATGATCGGCCCGGTGTCGACGATCGCACTGGCGTATCTTTTTCTGGGTGAGCGCATAACGGTCTGGCAATTGGCTGGGACGGCACTCGTACTGATTGGCATTTACGTCTTGACGCGCGCCGGTAAAGTTCCGGCAGTAAAGGAGGAAGTCACATGAAATCGAAGTCGATCGTGATCCGCTCGCACGGTGGTCCGGAAGTAATCGAAATGGTCGAAGTGGACGTGCCCGATCCGGGGCCGGGCGAAGTGCGGATTCGGCAGCGCGCGATCGGGCTGAACTTCATCGACATCTACTATCGCACCGGGTTGTATGCGAACACGCTGCCGCACGGCCTCGGATTCGAAGGCGCGGGCGTGGTCGATGCAGTCGGCGCGAACGTGCCAGGCTTGAAAGAAGGTGACCGCGTCGCATATCCGCAGGGTCCGATCGGCGCCTACGCTGAGGCGCGCACGATGCCGGCCGCCACCGTCGTCAAAATTCCGAAAACGATCAGCTTTGAGCAAGCCGCAGCGGTGATGCTCAAAGGGTTGACGGTTCAATATCTGTTTCGGCAGACGTATCGGCTGCAGGGCAACGAGACCATCCTGTTTCATGCCGCCGCGGGTGGCGTCGGCTTGATTGCATGCCAATGGGCGCGCTCGCTCGGCGTACGGTTGATTGGCACCGTGAGCTCACCGGAAAAGGCGGCGCTCGCAAGAAAGGACGGTGCGTGGCAGACAATCGATTATTCGAAGGAAAACTTTGCCGAGCGGGTGGTGGCGCTCACCAATGGCGCCAAGGTCCCGGTGGTGTACGACGGCGTTGGCAAAACGACTTGGGAAGGCTCACTCGATAGTTTGCAGCCGCGCGGATTGATGGTGAGCTTTGGCAACGCATCAGGCGCGGTGACCGGTGTCAATCTCGGTATCCTCGCTGCGAAGGGGTCACTGTTCGTCACCCGGCCGACGCTCGCTACGCACATCGTGCCGCGTGCGCGACTCGAGGAATCGGCGGCAGAGCTCTTCGATTTGATGCAGCGGGGCAAGATCAACGTCGATATCGAGCAGCGTTATCCATTGGCCGATGCTGCGCGCGCGCATGAAGATCTCGCCGCGCGCAAGACGGTTGGATCGACGGTGCTAATTCCGGGCTAGCGCCGCGACGATTCGAATTGCAGCTTCGACGCCTTGATGTCGACCAAGGGCGCGAGCTCATAGACATTTCGATAGCCGTAGCTGTAAAGCGCCACGTAAGTCGAAAGGTTCAGCGACGCTGCCGGCAGCTTGGTCGGAAACGCACTTGATGCGCCGGAAAAGTTGTTGTTGCAATAGATCAGGATGCGCGTGGATTTATCCGGAATGGCCGCGCGCAGGCTGTCGACGGCAATGTCGGGAAAGCTCAGGTTCATCGCTCCCTTGACGTGCAGCTCGTCGAATCTTTCACGGCTGCGCGCATCGAGAACGACCGTTTTCGGCTCGCGGCTCATGCGAATGAAATCTGCTCTCGGAAATCCGTCGGCTCTCGCGGGCGTTGGCGGCTTCGATCGAGACGCGCAAGAACGCCGGCATGTCGATCGCAGGGTTGTCGGCTACCGGCTGGTTCTGTGCGCCGGCAGCGGCCGATCCTAACGACGCTGCGACGACGATGGCTTGTATCAGGAATTTCACGGCTGCTCCGATCTGCCAGGTGACGGAAGCGGTCCAACGCTGGGTGGCGAGCGCTGTTGACCGCGTGGCAGATCGGATGTGTAGCTAATCGTTACAGCGCTCGATGGTAGTTCGTTACCCGTTCGACCTCGCTCTTCGAGCCAAGAAACACCGCGACGCGCTCATGAAGTTTTTTGGGTTCGATGTCGAGGATGCGCTGCTGGCCATTGGTCGCTGCGCCGCCCGCCTGCTCGATCAGGAATGCCATCGGATTGCCCTCGTACATCAGTCGCAATCGACCCGGTCGTGTAGCCCGGACGCGCGTCGCGTGGGTACATGAAGATGCCGCCACGCGACATGATCCGGTGCACATCGGCCACCATCGAGGCGACCCAGCGCATGTTGAAATCGTTACCGCGCGGGCCCGTTTTGCCGGCCAGCAATTCGTCCACGTACCGTTTGACCGGCGCGTCCCAATGGCGCATGTTGGACATGTTGATCGCGAACTCGCGCGTCTCGGATGGAACCTGCACGCTTGCTTGCGTCAGCAGAAACGAGCCCGTATCGCGATCGAGGGTGAAGACCTGCACGCCGTGCCCCACGGTGAGCACCAGCAGCGTCTGCGGCCCGTAGACCGTGTAACCCGCGCACACTTGCCGCGAGCCCAGCTGCAAGAACGCCGCTTCACCGACAGTTTCGGTATATCGACGGACTGGGAAGTACGGAAAAGATCGTTCCGATCGAAACGTTGACGTCGATGTTGCTCGAGCCATCGAGTGGGTCGAACAGCAACAAATACTTGCCGCGCGGGTACGAAAGGGGGATTCCCATCGGCGCGTCCATCTCTTCCGATGCCATTCCGGCCAAATGGCCGCCCCAGCAACTTGCTTCAAACAGAATCTCGTTCGACAGTACGTCCAGCCTCTTTTGCGCTTCGCCCTGGACATTGATTGCATTCGCATCGCCGAGCACGTTACCCAGCGCGCCCTTGCCAACGGCGTGGCTGATCGTCTTGCACGCGCGGGCGACGGTTTCGAGCAGCAGCCGCAGGTCCGAATCGAGCCCGTGCTCGCGCTCGCAGCGAATCAGATAGTGCGTTAGCGAGAGCTTCACGTTGCGCTAGTTTGCGAGCGATTTGTTGACGATCTCGCAGACGTCGCGCGAAAGGCCGCGCTGCGCCGCGATCTGTTCAAGTGCGGCGCTCATCGCAGACTGTCGATCGGGAGTGAACTTGCGCCAGCGATCGAGCGCACGTGCGATGCGTGCGGCAATCGTCGGGTTGATCTTGTCGAGGGCCAGCACTTGATCGACCCAGAACGCGTAGCCGCTTGCATCGCGACGGTGAAACTCAGCGTCATTTGACATGCAGAACGATCGAACGAGGGCGTTCACATTGTTCGGGTTCGACAACGAGAAACCAGGATGCCGCATCAGCAATCGCACACGCTCGACGACCGGTGGCTCGCCGGGGTGTGCCATCGCGGTTGCCTGCAGCTGAAACCACTTGTTCATCAGTAGCGGCTGATCACTCCATACCCGTGCCAGCTGGATCAGCGCCTCCGCTTTCAACGGCGACGCGCTGTTCACGATCACCGCCAGTGCGCCCTGCGCATCGGTCATGTTGGTCGACGCCACCAACTGTTCGCGTGCGAGCTCGAGCACTCCTTCTGTGTTGCCCTCCGCCAGGTAGGCCAGCGACAGGTTGCGCAGCGCTCGCCGCCCGGCCGATTCAGCGTCTGGCGAATACTCAACGCTCGCTTGCAGCAAGGTTTGCAGCGACGAGTAGGCCGCCTGCCAGTCGGCCGCCAACCGCCGCCCGAGCTCGTACATTGCATAGCGCCGCGCCTCGCGGATCGCTTCGGGATCGACAACGCTGCGCTGTTCGCCGATGAAGCTTTCGGCTGGCAGCAGCAGCGCTTGCGCCTTGAACGCGGGCGATAGCGCTGAATCGAGCAGCGTCGCGCGCAGCATCGTCACGAAGGAGTCATCGAGTGTCAGCGGCCGACCGGCTTCCACCGCGTCGGTCAGCGACATCAGCGTTGCGATCGCCAGGCGTTGCCCGGCTTCCCATCGATTGAATGCGTCGGAGTCGTGTGCCGATAAAAACGCAAGCTCGGCGTCGCTGTAACGATGCTCGACGATGACGGGTGCCGAAAAATTGCGCAGCAATGAGGGCACCGGCCGCTCGCCGACGTTGATGAACCGAAACGTCTGCTTGGCCTGCGTTAGATCCAGCACCTTCGTCGCAGCAGTGCCGGCATTGGTGCCGTCAAGTTCACCTTCCAGTTGCAGCGGCATGTCGCGACCGTCGCCGGCAATCAGGCCGACCGCGAACGGAATATGAAACGGCTGCTTGCCTGATTGGCCCGGCGTCGCCGGCGTCGATTGGGAAAGCGTCAGCTCAAACGCGTACGCGTGCGCGTCGTAGCGCGTCTCGACGCGCACGCGCGGCGTGCCTGCTTGCGAATACCAGCGCTTGAACTGCGTCAGGTCGCGACCGTTGGCATCCGCAACGGCAGCAACGAAGTCGTCGCAGGTTACCGCCTGGCCGTCGTGCCGCTTGAAATACAGGTCCATGCCACGCCGAAAGCCGTCGACGCCGACGAGCGTCTGCAGCATGCGTACGACTTCAGCACCCTTTTCATAGACGGTCGCCGTATAAAAGTTGCTGATCTCCTGATAGCTATCGGGGCGCACCGGATGCGCCATCGGCCCGCCGTCTTCCGGAAATTGCGTCGCGCGCAGAGTACGAACGTCTTCGATGCGTTTGATTGCACGGCTGTTGGCGTCTCCCAGCATGTCGGCGGAAAACTCCTGATCGCGAAAAACCGTCAGCCCTTCCTTCAGACTCAATTGAAACCAGTCGCGGCAAGTTACGCGGTTACCGGTCCAGTTGTGAAAGTATTCATGACCGACGATCGACTCGACATTCATGTAATCGTCGTCGGTTGCGACCGCTGGACTGGCCAATATGTATTTGGCGTTGAAGATGTTCAGACCCTTGTTCTCCATCGCTCCCATGTTGAAATCGTTCGATGCGACGATCATGAAGCGATCGAGGTCCAGTTCGAGCCCGTAGCGTCGTTCGTCCCATTCGATCGCGCGCTTCAGGCTGGTCATCGCGTGCTGCGTCTTGTCCTGGTTGCCGTGCTCGACGTAGATCTGCAAAGTCGCTTCACGGCCGCTCGCGCGCGTGAAGTGCTCTTCGTGCACGGCAACATTGCCTGCTACCAGTGCGAACAGGTAACTAGGCTTCGCAAACGGGTCATCCCAGGTCGCGAAGTGCCTGCCTTCCGACAGATCGCCTTGCTCGATCAGATTGCCATTGGCGAGCAGCACCGGGTACCGCGACTTGTCGGCACGAATCGTCACCCGATAAGTCGTCATCACATCGGGCCGGTCGGGAAAGAATGTGATGCGACGGAATCCTTCCGCCTCGCATTGAGTGAAAAAGTTGCCGTTGGAAACGAACAGTCCCATCAGTTCGGTGTTCTTTGACGGGTGGATGCGCACAACGGTCTTGAGGCGAAACCGATTCGACGGCGTACGAAGTCGAAGCGTCAAGCCGTCGTCACGCAACTGATAGGCGCTTGCCGGCAACGCGTGGCCGTCGATTGCAATCAGAGCAAGATCGAGGTCTTCACCATCGAGCCGCAGCGGCGCCGCTCCACCGACCACTGGATTGCGCCGGACATCGAGCGTCGCGGTGACATAAGTCAGAGCCGGATCGAGATCGAATTCGAGGGCGACGTGATCAAGCAGGAAATCCGGCGGCCGATAGTCGGCGCGGCGAACGGTGACGGTCTGATCGTTTCGCATCGGGTGGCGATTGTAGCTACTGCTGGCTCGTTTGCTTCTCTGCTGCGAGATAGATCCCTGCGAGAATCAATGCGCCGCCAACAAGGTGATAAATCCCGATCGGATCGTCGAGCAAGGCCCATGACAAGCACGCGGCAAAAACAGGTGTCAGGTTGACGAAGTACATCGGCAAGAGCGCACCGACACGCGCAACGCCGCGGTCCCAGCAGTAGTACGCGGCCAGCGAAGGAAGCAGGACGACGTAGACGAGTGCCGCAAAATTGGTCGGGGTCGGCGCCGGAACTTGCCGGGTGATGATCCACTCAAGCAGGTAGAACGGCAGAATCATCAGCGCGCCAAGCGCAATTTGCACCGTGAGAAATGCTGTGAGCGGCAGCGGCGGGCGCTGCGTTCTCAGCAGCCATGTATAGATGCTCCATGCGAGACCCGCTGCCAGCATGATCAAGTCGCCCGTTGCGACGCGCAGCTTCAACAGATTTTCGGGCTCGCCATGCGCGATGACCCAGAGCACGCCGAGCAGCGATACTCCGGCGCCGATCCATTGCCGCCGCACGACCGGCGAAGAAAAAAGGCAGCGCCGACCAGCAACGTGATGATCGGGCCGGATGCACCGATCAACGTTGCATTCACCGCCGTCGAAGTTTGCAGCGCCAGATACTGCAGCGAGTTGTAGCAACCGACTCCAAGCAGGCTCGTCCAGGCGAGCAGCGGCCAATGGGTGCGAATCACAGCGCGATGCTGCCATATCGATGTTGCGGCAAACGGCGCGATCAAAACGAACGCAAGCGTCCAACGCCAGAACGACAGCGCCAGAGGCGGAAACTCACCGACCAGTGCACGTGCAAGCACCGCATTGCCGGCCCAGAAAAGAGGTGGTGCGACGAGCAGTGCGGTGGTGGTCGGAGAAAGCCGCGCGGTGGTCAATGCCGGCCTAAAAGTCGATCTCGTCGCGTATCGCCGCGATTCCGGCTTTCGCGCAAGCGTCATCGGCTTCGCCGCCGGGCGCGCCCGATACGCCGATCGCAGCGAGAGTCGCACCGCCCGCCTGAATCAGCACGCCGCCACCCACCGCGACGACATTCGGAATCTCTCGCGCACCGGAGCTCGGCAAACCCGATTGCGTCTGCTTTGCGAGCTCCAGCGTATCCACGCGGAAACTGATCGCGGTGTAACCCTTGTTGATCGCCGTGCTCACCGTGTGCGGCCCGGCAAAGCGGTCGCGCAACATTGCTTGTGCTGTGCCCGATCGATCAACCACCGCTACCGCGACTTGGTAGCCACGCTTGCGGCATTCTTCTAGCGCGGCAACCGTGGCCTTGAGCGCGGTCTCCGGCGTCAACAAGCGGGTGGCATAGGTCCCGCTCTGGGCGAAGGTCAAAGTCGCAATGAGAGTGAGCAGTGCAAACAACATCAACTTTTTCATCGTTGTTCCGGTCGGGCAATTTGAGGTCAAAGGCTAGCAGCCATACACTTTCGCCTTCACGCCAAGTCCAGAGTTGCCATGAACCTCGCCGATCTGAACGAATTTGTCGCCGCCAAGTGGGATAAGGACCTAGTCCCGCAACTCATCGATTATGTGCGCGTGCCCGCCAAGTCGCCCGCGTTCGATGCAAGCTGGGACGCTCATGGATATTTGCGCTCTGTGGTCAAGACCGCTGAACAATGGTGTCGGCAGCAATCGATTGACGGGCTGACGATAGAAATCGTTGCGATTGAAGGCAAGACACCGTGCCTGCTGTTCGATGTGCCTGCCACGCACGGGCTGGGCAATGACCGAACCGTTTTGTTCTACGGCCACTTGGACAAGCAGCCGGAAATGGTGGGATGGCGCGACGACCTGGGCCCGTGGAAGCCGGTGATCGAAGACGGCAAGCTCTACGGCCGCGGTAGCGCCGACGATGGGTATGCGATCTATGCGGCCCTGACCACGATCGCTGCACTCGATGCACAAGGTGTTGCGCGGCCGCGCTGCGTCGGCATCATCGAAACGTGCGAAGAAAGCGGCAGTCCCGATTTGCCGGAGTATCTGACGCTGCTTGCACCGCGCTTTGGCGACGTTCAACTTGTTGTCGGGCTCGATTCGGGTTGCCGCAACTACGATCAACTATGGGTCACCACTTCACTGCGCGGGCTGGTCGGCGGCACGTTGACCGTTGAAATTCTGTCCGAAGGTGTGCATTCGGGCCATGCGAGCGGCATCGTGCCTTCGTCGTTTCGCATTGCTCGTCAGCTGTTAAACCGACTTGACGATCCGCTGACCGGCAGGGTGCTGCTGCCCGAATTGCATGCTGACATTCCGGCCGAACGCGTGCAGCAGGCGCACGTTGCCGGCGAGATTCTGGGTGACGAAGTGTGGAAAGAATTTCCGTGGGTCAGTTGCACGCACGGCGCTGGCGGTCATTTGCATGCGATGCCTGTCACAACTGATCCGGTCGAAGGGATTTTGAATCGCACCTGGCGTCCCGCACTGGCGGTCACCGGCGCCGCTGGTTTTCCGAGCATCGATTCTGCGGGCAACGTGCTGCGCCCCAAAACTACGTTCAAGTTGAGCATGCGTATTCCACCCACCGTCGACGGCGAGAAAGCGACCAGGGCGATGCGCAAGGCGCTGACGGAGAACGCGCCATACAACGCGAAGGTGACGTTCGAATCCGACTGGGGCGCCACCGGCTGGAATGCGCCTGACACTGCGAATTGGCTGAAAGATGCGTTGGCTAAGGCGTCGATGCAATCGTACGGGCGCGAGGTCGCGTGGATTGGCGAGGGCGGCACGATCCCGTTCATGAACATGCTCGGCGAACGCTTTCCGCGCGCCCAGTTTTTCATTACCGGTGTGCTTGGTCCCCATTCGAATGCACACGGCCCGAACGAGTTCTTGCACGTGCCTTACGCGAAGAAATTGACGGCCGCAGTCGCCAGCGTGGTGGCAGCCGTTCGGTGAAACTGCGCTAGTTGCCCTTGTTCTTGGCGCGCCATCGATCGATTGCGTGCGTCAAAAACTTGTCGACCGATGTCGCTTCAATCGTGCCGAGTCCAAGGTGCTGCGCGGCGGCTTGCAGTTCCAGTACGGGCTGCTCGCCATCAACTGCAGCGGCTCCCGTTTGCTTCGACAGCTTCTCGCCCGTCGCACTGAGCACCAGCGGCACGTGCATGTAGCGCGGCGTCGCCAAGCCCAGGACACGCTGCAGAAAGATCTGGCGCGGCGTGTTATCGAGCAAATCAGCGCCGCGAACCACGTCGGTGATCCCTTGCTCGGCGTCGTCGACGACCACTGCAAGCTGGTAGGCCCATAACCCGTCGGCTCTTCGAATGACGAAGTCGCCGACCTCGCCCTTCAAGTCTTGCGCGTAGCGACCGGCGGCACGGTCGACAAAACTCAATTGCTCGTCCGGGACACGGGTTCGGTAGGCCCGTATTGGCTTGTCGGGCGTTGCGCCCATGGCGCATGTCCCTGGGTAGACGCCGGCCGGCCAGCCCGCCTGCGCTTCGATGACGTCCTCAACGTCCTTGCGCGAACACGTGCAGCCGTAAACCAATCCGGCTGACTGCAGTCGGGAGAACGCTGCCTCGTACAACGCGCTGCGCGTGCTTTGAAATGCCACCGGCTCGTCCGACTCAAGTCCGCATCGCGCCAGTGTTTCGACGATGTGGGCAGCTGCGCCCGCAACGCTACGCGGCGGATCGAGATCCTCGATCCGGATGACCCAGACGCCGCGTGCAGCACGCGCATCGAGCCAGCTGGCGAGGGCAGTGGCGAGCGATCCGGCGTGCAGCGGACCGGTCGGTGAAGGCGCGAAACGTCCGCGATATAGCGTCACGCGAAATGCAACCCTTGCGTCGTGCGTTTTGGTTGATCCGGATTCCGGCTGATCTGCCCCGCTTTTGTGGCTTCAAGCGAAGCCTCGGTGGACCGATTATCTCGTTATCCCCTCCAACCGCTGCACTTCGGTGCGGCCGAGCGTCGCTCCACGAGACCACCAGTGGCCAAGGCAGCAACCGTCACCTCAGAGCTTTTCAAGTTGTCGCTCGATCTCGGTCGTACGACGTGGTTCGGAAATCTCGCGTTCGGCTTGCTGGTGGTGCTGATTCTCTGGCGCGAAGATCAACTTCCGCCGGCGGCGATCTGGTGGTCGGTGCTGGCCACGATCGTCGTAACGCGCGCCTGGTACTGCCAGCGGATGTCGCGTTGGATGTCGGCAAACTCGAACCGCTTGCCACGCATGGCCCAGGCGTATTCGGCGCTGACGGCACTCGAAGGCACCGTGTGGGCTCTTTCACTAGTGCTGCTGCCGGCTGCCAGCGAAGCCGCCGCAGTGTTGCAACTTGTACTGACCGTCGCCGTCCTGCTTGGGACATTGCTGCCGTTCGCACCGGCGGGAATGCCGTGGGTAGCGTTTGCGGTGCCTTTGGGGTTCGCGCAGCTGACGTTCCTGTTGTCGCGCGACTTGCCTTTGAGCAGGATCACGCTCGTGACATGGGCTATGACGCTAATCGGCGCTGCCACCGGCTTCTGGTTGCTGCGGAGGGCGCTGTCAAGCAACGTTGCGATGCGCACGCGTGCCAACAGCTCGGCGCGTGCGCAGGAACAGGCTAACGCCGAAATGAATCGCAGCCGCGAGCAATTGCGGATGGCGCTCGACGCAATCGATGCCGGCGTGGCGGACACCAATGTTCTGACCGGCGAGCGGTCATTCTCTGCACGCTACATCCAGATCCTCGGTTATTCGGATCGCGAATCCTTCATGCAGTCGTACAAGTTCACCGAATCACTGCATCCGGACGACCGTGACCGCGTACGCATCGCCCGGCGCCGGCACATCGATCACGGAGCGGCGCTGCGCGAGGAATGCCGGATGCAGCGCGCCGACGGCAGCTACGTCTGGGTAGTTCTTCGCGGCGAATCGGTACGGGGCAGCAGCGGCCGTACGACTCGACTGGTGTTTTCAATCGTGGACGATAGCGAGCGTCGCTCTGCACTGTTTCGGTTGTCCGAGAGCGAGCGCCGCTACCGCGCCCTGGTGGAAGCTTCGCCTTCACTGATCTGGATTTGTGACCGGTACGCGCGGTTGACGTTCGTCTCGGATCGCGCGTGCCGCGATCTGTACGGCTATGAGCCGCGCGAGATGCTCGGGCGTTACGTATGGGACTTCAGCGCACCGGAGTTCACGCGCCGCGAATTCCTACGCCGGTTCTCCCCCGTGATGCACGGCCGGCCTGTGTTCGACATGGAGGCGATTCAGCGCACCAAGCGCGCCGAGCCGTTGTACGTGAACATCAGTGCTTTGCCGATGCTGAACGATGCGGGAGAAATCGAATCGGTCACCGGGATCTGCAGTGACATTACCGGACTGAAACAGCGCGAGCGCGAACTCAACGTCGCGCTGCGCAACCAACAGGCGGTGTTCGATGCGGCCGGCGAAGGAATCGCGTTCGTACGCCGCGGAGTTATCGAAGGGCCGAACGGCGCGCTCGCGCGCATGCTGGGTGTGCCGCGCGAATCTCTTGTGGGACAGCCGGTCGCCGACATTCTTGCCAATCGTGGTGATTGGGAGACGATCGAGCATGGCACCAGCGCGGCCGGCGTCAAGGGCGACGCGGCCATACACGAAGTGATGCTGCGCGGGCAGGATGGGCGCACGATTTGGTGCCAGCTGACTTCACGTCAGGCCGGGGAGGCCAACTCGCGCATTCTGGTGCTGACGGATATTTCGGCGCTAAAGAAGCGCGAAGAGCTGGCGTGGCACCATGCCAATCACGACGAACTCACTGGTCTGCCGAATCGCCGCCTGCTGGTCGAGCACGCGCGCCGACTGTTGTCGGTGGCATTGCGGCAGAGGCGACTGGCAGCGGTACTGGTGGTCGACCTCGATGGGTTCAAGGAATTCAACGATCTGTTCGGACATGCTTACGGCGATACGCTGTTGCGCCGTGTGGCTCAGCGCCTGTCGAACGTCTTGCGCGACTATGACGTCGTCGCCCGCACGGGCGGCGACGAATTTGTCGTGCTGTTGCCGGAAATCGATGAACCGTCGATCGCTGTCGTGGTGGCCGAAAAGCTGATTGCTGCCGCCAGCGAAAATGTCGATGTACCGGGGCGCACGGTACGCATGCACGCAAGCGTAGGCATTGCGCTGTTCCCGGCGGACGGCCACGATTTTGACTCGCTGCTGTCGGCGGCAGACAACGCCATGTACGCGGCCAAGGCAGCCGGCAAGAATCGTTATCAATTCGCCAGCGAGATCAGTGCAGGCGCACCCAGGCGCGCCGGTTCCGAAGATAGCGTGCGCTTGCAGTAGCTCAGACGGCCCATCGGCGGGCGAAGGAGCCTGCAACTCAGCTTTCTGGGCTACCGTTTCCGGCCTTAAGTTGCGCCCGAAAGGCGCTATGCGCCGACAGTCGGCGATTGCTGATTGTGTCGGCGGACAGCTAGGATATCGGTCCATCCAAATTGGCGGTCGCGCGGCGCAGTCCTATGTACACAAGCGGAGGACCCACCGATCGCGTAGCCCGCCGGACACGCGCAAGTCCACCCACGTCGACTTCGACCTACGCGTCGCGTTTGCCGCCGAGCGGCGGCTGCTCCCAGCGCTCCTGTTGATCGGTCTGGTCGCGGCGTTCGCCGCGATGCGTGCCGGCGCCAATGCGCTTGCGCTTGCGTGGCTTGCGCTCTATGGCGTCAATGCAGCGATCCGATTTCTGATCGCCACCGAATACGCGACCGCGCCGCGTGAAGTATCAGCGGAAACGCGCGGCGGAACAATCTATCTGGCCACCGCCGGGGCCGATGTTGTGCTGTGGAGCCTGTTGCTTGCGCTGGTGCCGAACGCGGCAGTGTTCGTAGCCGGCCCCGGTGCTTACGCAGCAGCTGGCGCCGTGTTACTCGCCGCGCTCAGCTACGGCGGCTGGCCGCGCGTATGGACCGTTTACGTGCTGGCGTGGATTGGCGTGTTTGCGATCGGAGCGTTGCGTGTGCAGGGCGAGATGCCGGCGTTCGTGATGGGGTTTCCACTGTGGCTGCTTGCTGCCTGGTGGATTGGCCGACAGCAGCCGATGGCGCGTCACGTTGCGCGCGTGGCGCACCAAACGATGGCCAATAACATGACGCGGTTCGGCTGGCAGGCCGCCATTCACGCGATTCCTACGCCGGTGATCGTGGTGCGCAACGATCGCCTGATCGAAGTCAACCGCTCAGCGTGCGAGTTCATCGGCCGTGGCGAGCGCGCGATCGTCGGCAGTCTCGTTGCCGAATGCCTGATCGCCGATCCGCCCGATGCGCTCGATCCGGTCAAGAATCCGTCAAGGTCGAGCGTCCCCGTCGAAATAAGGCCGGCCGGACGCACGTTCGACGGTGCGCTGTGGAACGGCCGTGTGCGCTTCATGGAGCCCGGCCGCGAATCGTCGGTGATCGTCATTGCGCTCACCAAGGCGGCGCACGAGCCGTTTGGTCCGAATCGTCTTGCTGGAAGATGCCCGGCGCTTCGCCGAGTGGATGGGCGGCATGCAGGGGCTGCCGTGGTATCGCGATGAGCGCGGTGTTCTCGTCCTGCCGCGCGAGTTTCCGCCGCCGACCGATCGTTTGATCACCAGCGACTCGACGTCGTTTCCTCTCGGCTATTTGTTGACCGAGGCAGAGCGCGTGCGTATCAACAGCATCTATAAGGAGTTTTTGCGCGCGGGCGCGGTGTTCGATGAGCGCATGAGCCTGCGCGATAACGGTGGCGTCGCGCGCGCGGTGCGCGTGATCTGCGTGACGCGTCCGCCAATCGGAAACTCGGTGGCGCCGGTTGTAGGCACGATCGCGGCGGCCAAGAGCGCGCCCCAGCGCCCGGTTGAAGCAACTGCCGATCTGCTGGCGCGCTTGCCGGTGCTCGTCTGGCTAGTCGACGCGCAAGGCCGGGTCGTGCACGCGCAAAGCCCCGATCCGCGACGCTGGGGATTGCGTACCGAAACCCGGCTGCGCCCCCAGTGGGACGAGGCATTCGAATTCAAGAGCGAGTCTCGTGCGGCGATGTTGAACGCGTTGCAGAAATCGCTGGGTGGTACGCCGGTTTTCGACGTCGTCAACGCGCGCACCAGCCGCTCGGGCGGGCGCCTGGCATTACGCAGCCACTTCGTGCCCTACACGAGCCACGATCCGACCAAGAAGCTGCAGGCCGTGCTGGTGCTCGACACGATTGCGTCGCACGCAGAATTGATCGAGCTCGATCGCCTGAAGCGCAGCAAGTCGCAATACAAGTCGCTGGTCGAGGCGTCGGCCAATCTGATATGGGCGTGCAACCACGAATTCATCATCACGTTCGTCAGCCGCCGTGCGACCCGTGAAATTTACGGCTATGAAACGCGTGAGTTGATCGGGCGCTCGATCGATGTGCTGCTGCCGACCGATGTCGATCAACCTGCCGTCGCGGCCGCATTTGCGGCGCTGCGTGAAGGGAAACCAATTCGTGATCTTGAAGCGGTGCACATGACCCAGGGCGGCCGGCGGCTGATCATGTCGATCAGCGCGGCGCCGCTCAAGCGCCCGGATGGGACGTTCGCCGGCGTGATCGGCATGAATGCCGACTTGACAGCGTTGAAGTCGCGCGAGCGGCGGCTGTCCGAAGCGCTGCGTGTCGAGCGAACCGTGCTCGATTCTGCAGGTCAGGCGATTGCAGTGGTCAAGTCGGGAACGGTGCAGCGCTGCAACGACGCATTCCTCCGACTGGTCGGTCTGCCGCCGGACGAGCTTGCGCATACACAGGTGTCCGATTGTTTGCTCGAGCCCGAGGACTGGCGCGACGTCACAGAAGCGGCCGAAGAGGCAAGCACGCACGATCAAGCCGTTGTGCGTGAGCTGCGCGTGCAACGCGGCGCCCATTTGAAGCGCGCGATGGGCTCGGGCAACGGCGCTGCATGGTGTCAGGTCACTGCACGCTCGATCGCACCGGGCGAGTTCGTGCTGGTGATTGCCGACATCGACACGCTAAAGCAGCGCGAAGCCAACGCGCTGCACGAGGCGCAGCACGACGAGCTGACCGGCCTTCCCAATCGGCGACTGCTGGCCGAGCGCGCCGCTTCTGCACTCGCAACTTCCGAGCTGCGCCAGGTCAGTTGCGCGGTTCTGGCGATCGATCTCGACGGCTTCAAGGACATCAACGATCAATACGGCCACGAAGTTGGTGACCTCATGCTGCGCGAAATCGCGGTGCGTCTGGCGCGCGTGATGCGGCCGCAGGATACGGTGGCGCGTCGTGGTGGAGATGAGTTTGCGGTGCTCGCTCCCGATGTCGGAGCGCGACTCGAAGTCGAAAAAATTTCGCTGCGGCTGCTGCAGGCGATCGCGCAGCCGGTGGTACTCGCCGGTGAAGCGCCAGACAGTCTGCCGCCGCTGACGGTCTCGGCCAGCATTGGCGTTGCGCTCGCACCTGAGCAGGGGCGTGATCTGGAGCGCCTGTTGCAGCTTGCGGACCTTGCGATGTACGAAGCAAAGCTCAAAGGCAAGAATCGCTTCGCGTTCGCGCACAACGCGGGCTTGCCGAATAACGTCACGCCACTGGTGCCACGCGCAACGCGCAGCGGCTGAGCGGCACTGTCTGGCATCTACGGCGCTTACTCGCGCCCCAGAGTATCCGCCTCGCGATCAGCCATCGGTCCGAACGGTTAAAGTTCGGCCTTCTCAAACGTGTAGAGAGCGGGGGCCTGATGAGTGGTACGTCTGACGCGCTGAGTTTGATCGGCCGGATTTTTCTGGCCGTCGTTTTTGTGGTGTCCGGTTTCGGGAAGATCGCCGGGTTTGCAGGGTTGGTGGGCGCGATCGCGTCCAAAGGTCTTCCCGCAGCGCAGGTGTTTGCGGTCGCGACGATCGTGATCGAGGTTGGCGTGGCACTGATGCTGGTCGCGGGCTGGAAGGCGCGCTGGGCCGCCTTTGTGCTGGCCGTGTTCACCGCCATCGTGACGTTTTTCTTTCACAACTTCTGGGCGGTGCCAGAAGCGCAGAAAATGATGGAGCAGATTAATTTCATGAAGAATCTGGCGGTGATCGGCGGCTTGTTGATGGTGATTGCGTTTGGCCCTGGGCGTCTGAGCGTCGATAAGCGTTAGGGCAAGACTCGCTTCAGAAACGCAGCAATATCGCGGATCTCCTGTTCGTTGACTGAGTGTGGCATCGGGTATTGATGCCACTCGACGTTGTAGCCGGCCGCGGTTAATGCCTCGCGCGAAGCAACACCGCGCGCGAGAGGCACGATCGGATCTGACGTGCCGTGCGCCATGAAGATCGGCACTTGCGCACTTGCGGGTGCGCGCTCCGAGGCGAAGCTATCTGCCAACGGCAGATAGCAGGACAACGCCATGATCGCGGCCAGCGGCTGCGCTTGGCGAAGCCCGGTCTGCAACGCGATTGCACCGCCCTGCGAAAAACCTGCGAGCACGATGCGCGACCGTGCGACGCCGCGCTCGGCCTCACGCGCGATAAGTGCTTCGACCTGCTGTTGCGAGGCACGTATTCCGTTTTCGTCCTCGCGACGCAGAAGATCGACGTTGACGATGTCGTACCACGCGCGCATCACGGCACCGCCATTGATCGTGACCGGCATGGTTGCCGCGTGCGGAAAGACGTAGCGTGCTGCCGGAGCGCCGAGCGCCTGCAGCTCGCGCACGACCGGCACGAAGTCATAACCGTCGGCGCCGAGCCCATGCAGCCAGAGGACGGTGGCAGTCGGCGAAGGGTTCGTCTGTAGCTCGACGCACTCAAGCAGCTGCGTTCACTTGTCTGTCCTTAACGCAGACTTTGGCCGAAATGCCTTGACGACCGTATCGTGCGTTTCGATATACGGCCCACCTATCAAGTCAATGCAGTACGGAACGGCGGAGAAGATGCCGTGCACCTTCGCCTCACCGTTGGGTGATTTCAGCCCCTCGAGCGTTTCGGTAATCGCCTTTGGCTGGCCCGGCAAATTCAGAATCAGCGCCGCGTGATCGGCGGTCTCGCGCAGCACTCCCACCTGGCGCGACAAAATCGCGGTCGGCACGAACTCGAGCGAGATACGACGCATTTGCTCGCCGAAACCGGGCATTACGCGTGTTGCCACGGCAAGGGTGGCTTCAGGCGTGACGTCGCGCCGCGCAGGCCCGGTGCCGCCGGTCGTTAGCACCAGATCGCAGCCAACGTCGTCGACCAACTCGATCAACGTCTGCTCGATCGTCGGGCGGTCGTCGGCAATCAGTCGCTGATGCGTCTGCAGCGGTGTCTTTAGCGCGCGCGCGAGCCATTGCTGCAGGCCAGGCAGGCCCTGATCAGCGTAGACGCCTTGCGAGGCGCGATCGGAGATCGATACCAGGCCGACGATGAGCTCATTTGCAAATGCGCGCCTAGCCTTCATCGGCCTGCGGTGCGCGATCGCGCAGTTCATGTTCCAAATGCCGACTCTCTAGATGCTGATACAAGCGGCGGTAGAGCTCGCGCGCATGCTTTGGCGGCTGCTGCACTTCCCGCTCACGCCGCGCGCTGCGAATTGCCGAGCGCAGCCACTGCGCTTCCGCGTCGGGATGCTCGGCAATGAAGGCGGTGAGCGCGTCGTCGTCGTCAAGCAACCGGTCGCGCCACGTCTCGGCCCGGTGCATCAGCGACACGGCGGCGCGTGACTCTCCGGTGACTCTTTCGAGTGCGACTCGAATGGCGTCGGCGTCGGCGTGGCGCATCAGTTTGCCCAGGTACTGCATGTGCCGGCGTCGCGCTTCATGACCCTTGACGCGGTGCGCAAACTCGACCGCTTCACGAAGTTCGTCGGGCAAGTCGAGCCGTGCAAACTGATCGGGGCTCAACTCGACAAGCTGCTCGCCAAGCCGCTGGAGCGCGTGCATTTGCCGTTTCAGCTCGGTCTTGCTCGGTCGTTCGGCGTCGTCCGGCGTCGCTTCCATATCGTTAGTTATCATACCGACGTGACCCCATTTGCTCTCTCCGACCAGCGGCTGCGCGAACTCGCGCTCGACGCCATCGCGCACGCGCGATCGCTGGGCGCCAGCGATGCTTCGTGCGAAGTCAGCGAATCGACCGGGTTGTCGGTATCGGTGCGCAAGAAGAAAGTCGAAACGATCGAGCGCACGCGCGACAAGGGCCTCGGCATCACGGTGTACATCGGCAAGCGGCGCGGTAATGCATCGACCTCGGATTTTGCTCGGCCGGCGCTGCAGCAGGCTGTCGAAGCGGCGCACAACATTGCGCGTTTTACGGCGGACGATGAGGCCGCCGGTCTGCCGGACGTCGATACGTTGCAGCGTTCCCCGCGCGATCTCGACTTGTTCCATCCGTGGTCGATTGACACCGGTGAAGCGATCAAGCTCGCGCAGCGTTGCGAAGCCGCGGCGTTCGCGGTCAGCCCGCAGATCGTGAACTCCGAAGGCGCGAACGTGTACACGTCGTCGGGGCACTTCGTGCTTGCGAACACTCAGCAATTTGTCGGCGGCTATTCGTATTCACGGCACTCGATCTCGGTCGCGCCGATTGCGCGCGATCAGAATGGCATGCAGCGCGACGATTGGTATTCGTCGTCCCGCATTGCCGATGAGCTGGCGTCGCCCGAGTCAGTCGGTGACTATGCAGCGCGCCGGGCGCTGGCGCGGCTGTCGGCTCGGCAGTTGAAGACACGGCAGTGCCCGGTGCTGTTCGAGGCGCCGCTTTCGTGCGGCCTGCTTGGTAATTTTGTACAGGCCGCAAGCGGGGGTGCGCTTTATCGCAACGCCTCGTTCCTGGTCGATTCGCTCGGCAAGTCGGTTTTTTCGGATCACATTACGCTGCACGAAGACCCGTATTTACCGCAGGGCCCAGGGTCGAGTCCCGTTCGACGAAGAAGGCGTGCGCGGCATCAAGCGCGACGTAGTTGCGGGCGGAGTGTTGACCGGTTATTTCTTGTCGAGCTACTCGGCGCGCAAGCTTGGCATGCGGTCGACCGGCAACTCGGGTGGTTCGTACAACTTTGAGATCCGGTCGAGTGCGACGCGGCGCAACGATGATCTCCCAGGAATGGTGCGGCGTCTGGGTACGGGCCTGCTGGTCACCGACCTAATCGGCCAGGGCGTCAACTATGTCAGCGGCGACTACTCGCGCGGCGCAAGCGGCTTTTGGGTCGAAGGCGGTGAGATTCGCTACCCGGTCGAAGAAATCACGGTGGCAGGGAATTTGCGCGATATGTTTCGCAATATCGTGGCCGTGGGGAACGATCAGGTTGTCCGCGGCAGCAAGATAAGCGGCTCGCTGCTGATCGACGGAATGACCGTCGGCGGCTCGTAAAAACCCTCGACGCGCGCGGGCTTGCGCGCAACACGGTCCCGACTACACTTGCCCGCGGAGCGCGGAAGGGCAACCGGCGCCTCAAGTTTTGCGGTTGCGATCGCACGATCGCCTCGCTTTCAAGATCCACGACAGGAGACAACACATGCAACGTCGTTCATTCATGAAAAAGGCGGCGGCCGGCGCGGCGGTCGCAACTATTGCTGCGCCGGTAGTTGCGCAAGCGCCGCAGATTCGGTGGCGACTTTCCTCCAGCTTTCCAAAGTCGCTTGATACGCTGTACGGAGCGGCCGAGCTATTTGTCAAAAAGGTATCCGAAGCCACCGGTGGTCGCTTCCAGATCAGCTCGCATGCCGGCGGCGAAATTACGCCGCCGTTCGCGGTTGTGGATGCCATACAGCAGGGAACGATCGAATGCGCCCACACCGCGCCGTACTACTTCTTCGGCAAGGACCCGACGTTCGCGATGGACTGCGCGATTCCGTTCGGCATGAACGCGCGCGCGTTGATCGCCTGGATGTACGAAGGCAACGGCATGGCGCTGACGCGCGAGTTCTACAAGCCTTACAACATCATCAACTTCCCGATGGGCAACACCGGCGCCCAAATGGGCGGCTGGTACCGGAAGGAAATAAAAACTCTCGACGACATCAAGGGTTTGAAGATGCGCATCGGCGGCTTCGGCGGAACGATTCTGTCGAAGCATCGGTGGCGTGCCGCAGAACATTCCCGGTGGCGAGATTTATCCGGCGCTCGAAAAGGGCACGATCGACGCGACCGAGTGGGTCGGACCGTACGACGACGAGAAGCTCGGCTTTCATAAGGTCGCCAAGTTCTACTACTACCCGGGCTGGTGGGAAGGCGGCCCGCAGATCTCGCTCTACATCAATACTGCCGCGTGGGAGAAACTGCCGAAGGACTATCAGGCGATCGTTGAAATCGCCGCTGGAATGGCCCATACGGACATGCTGGCGCGTTACGACGCAAAGAATCCCGCGGCGCTTCGCCGTTTGATCGGCGCTGGCACACAACTTCGTCCGTTTAGCCGGGCGATCATGGAGGGAGCATGGAAGGCCGCCAACGAGCATTACACCGAGCTCAACAACACCAACCCGCGCTGGAAGAAGATGTACGAGGATTACGCGCGCTTCCGCGACGATCAGATCCGCTGGTCTCGCGTGACCGAAAACACGTTCGACGACTTCATGGCGTCGGTAACGAAGTCGTAAGCCGACGATGAATTAACAACCCCGCTACGGCGGGGTTTTTATTGGCGCCGCAGACAGCGCCTACTTATTGGACTTGAACAAGTCCTGCAGATCGCCGTCCTTCGTGCCGTAATCCGGCCGCTCGAACTCGATCTTCACCTTGTCGGGATCGAAGTCGAGCGGCTTGTCGAGAAACATCGTGACCAGCTGCGGCCAGAAGATCACGATGATCACCATGATGATCTGCAGCCCGACCCAGGGCAGCGCGCCCCAGTAGATATCCGAGCTCTTGACGTTCTTCGACGCGATTCCGCGCAGATAGAACAGCGCGAAGCCGAACGGCGGATGCATGAACGACGTTTGCATATTCACGCACAGCAGGACGCCGAACCAGATCAGATCGATGCCGAGCTTGTCGGCGACCGGCGCCAGCAGCGGAATGATGATGAACGCGATCTCGAAAAAGTCGAGGAAGAACGCAAGGAAGAACACGAAGATATTGACCGCGATCAGGAAACCGGTCTGCCCGCCCGGTAACCCGGCCAGCATGTGCTCGATCCACACGTTGCCGTCGACCCCCTGAAACACCAGCGAAAAAATGCGCGAGCCGATCAGGATGAACACGACCATCGCGGTCAGCCGCATCGTCGATTCCATTGCCTGCCGCGTCAGCGACCATGTCAGTCGGCGATGCAAGGCCGCCAGTACGATCGCGCCGACCGCACCGAGCGCGCCGGCTTCGGTCGGTGTCGCGATCCCCGCGAAGATCGTGCCGAGGACGAGAAAAATGAGCACGATCGACGGCACCATGCCCCAGAGCACGCGGTTCCATAGCGCCCAGCCGCGCAAGGTGCGCGCTTCTTCCGGCAGCGGCGGCATCAGTTTGGGCCGGAACAGCGACACGATAAAGATGAACAGCATGAAGATGAGGACCTGCACGATCGACGGGCCGAATGCGCCCTTGTACATATCGCCGACCGAGCGGCCCAGCTGATCGGCCAGCACGATCAGCACCAGCGATGGCGGAATCAGTTGCGTGATCGTGCCGGAGGCGGCGATCACGCCGGTGGCGAGGCGCGGGTGGTAGCCGTAGCGCAGCATGATCGGCAGCGAGATCACGCCCATCGCGATCACGGACGCAGCGACCGTGCCGGTGATTGCGCCGAGAATTGCGCCGACCACGATGACCGCATACGCGAGTCCGCCGGGCACCGAGCCGAATAGCTGTCCGGTGCCCTCGAGCAGATCCTCAGCTAGCCCGCAACGCTCGAGAATCGCCCCCATGAACGTGAAGAACGGAATCGCCAGCAGCAGATCGTTCGATAGCGTGTTGAAGATCGCAAGCGGGATCGTTCCGAGAAATCCCGCCGGGAAGAAGCCAAGGTAGATCGCGAGAAAGCCGAATCCCAGACCCAGGGCAGCCAGCGAAAACGCGACCGGAAAGCCGATCAGCATCACCGCAATGAGCCCGGCGAACATCAGCGGGGCCATCACCTCGATGTGTCATTGCACCGGCCTCTCGTAGTGCGTGTCCATCTGCAACTCGCCGCGCAGATACGCGATGCGCTTGATGATCTCGGCGATACCCTGCACCGACAGCAGCGCGAATCCGATCGGCAAGATGACCTTGAAAGGCCAGCGAATCAGTCCGCCGGCATTGCTCGACATTTCCTTCGACACATAGGAGTCGACCGCAAACGGCCAGACCAAGTAGATCATCAGCAACGTCATCGGCAGCAGGAACACGATCAGCCCAAGCAGATCGATAATCGCCTTGGTGCGCGAGCTGCGGCCGCCGTAGATGATGTCAACCCGCACGTGCTCGTTGACGCGCAAGACTTTGGATGCGCCGAACATCACCATGCCCGCAAACATGTACCAGGCAAGCTCAAGCCAGGCATTCGAGCCCCCGGAGAGCGCGTAGCGAATACCCGCGTTGCCCGCACTGACCAGGCAGGCGAGCAGCACTAAATACGCTGCAATGATGGCGAAGCGGTCGCTAAGAGCGTCGACCCAGCGCGTGAACCTGAGCAGCCCCGACACTCGACCCTCCCCATTCTTATGGCAAGCGATCTTACTGAAACGGTTGCGCTTGGGGAGATGTCTCGAAAAATGAGCGCTACTTGGCGCGTTGCGCCAGACGCTGCCGCCAAACGGCGACCTGCGCGTGCACGCGTTGCGGCGCAGTACCGCCGGGATGGTTGCGTGCTGCCACCGAACCGTCGACCGATAGCGCAACGAATACGTCGTCGCCGACGGTCGATGACAACGTCTGCAGCTCCGTCAGCGACAGTTTCGAGAGCGGTAGATCGCGGCTCGCCGCGGATTTCACCGCACGCGCTACCGCTTCATGCGCGTCGCGAAACGGCACGCCCTTTTTCACCAGATAGTCAGCCAGGTCGGTCGCGGTCGAGTAGCCTTCCTCGGCCGCGCGCCGCATTGCGTCGGCATCGACTTCGACGCCCGGCAGCATCTCGGAAAACGCGCGCAACGTGTCAACAACGGTATCGACGGTGTCGAACAGCGGTTCTTTATCTTCCTGATTGTCCTTGTTGTAGGCGAGCGGCTGAGCCTTCATCATTGTCAACAACGCGACCAGGTGGCCGGTCACACGGCCGACCTTGCCGCGCGCGAGCTCCGGGACGTCCGGGTTTCTCTTCTGCGGCATGATCGATGAGCCGGTCGTGTAGCGATCCGGCAGCCGAATGAATGCGAATCGCGGGCTCAACCAGATCACGAACTCTTCGGCCAGTCGCGAAATGTGCGTCATCACCAGTGCGGCGGCCGCACAGAACTCGATGGCGAAATCGCGATCGCTGACTGCGTCCAGCGAATTTTCGGCGATCGATTCGAAGCCGAGTTTTTGCGCCACCCAAGCGCGATTGATTGGATAGGTCGTGCCCGCGAGCGCAGCAGCGCCAAGCGGCAGGCAATTCACGCGCTTGCGTGCATCGAGCAGGCGATCGCGATCGCGTTCGAACATCTCCGCATACGCTAGCAAGTGATGACCGAACGTCACGGGCTGCGCGACCTGCATGTGCGTGAACCCCGGCATTACCGTTGCAGCGTGCCTGTCGGCCAATTCGACCAGGGCATGCTGCAGCCCGTCGATCCGGACCACGATGTGGTCGATCTCGCCGCGCAGCCACAGCCGAGTGTCGGTCGCAATCTGGTCGTTGCGCGAGCGGCCGGTGTGCAGACGCTTGCCGGCGTCGCCAACCAGCTCCGTCAGACGCCTCTCGATGTTCAGATGAACGTCTTCGAGTTCGATGCGCCATTCGAACTGATTGCGCTCGATCTCTGTGCGAATTTGCTGCAGCCCGCGCTCGATGTCGGCACGATCGACTGCGCCGATGATGCCGCACTCATGCAGCATCCCCGCGTGTGCGAGCGAGCCTTCGATGTCAGCGAACGCGAGTCTGCGATCGAAGCCGACCGATGCTGTGTAGCGCAACACAAAATCCGCCACGGGTTCGTCGAATCGGCCCGACCATGTGGTGCTTTTCGACGCTAACGGATTGCCCGCTTTTGCGGATGGCTCTGACATAATCGTTTGAGGGGGATAGACGCGTGAATGCGAGTATAGGTTCGTGAAGGCTTCACCTCCTCCGACTCCCTCGCTCAAAGGTCCGCTCGCTCGCGACGAAACCGCGGTGCCGACTCCGCGCCGGGTCATTCCCGACGGCTGCAACATGGGCGTCCTGTTGCGAGTGATCGGCACCATCGTGGTACTGGCGCTGATGGCGGCGGTTGGTGAATCGTCGTCACCGGCCGACGCGCTGACGGCACTGCTGCGGTTGATGTCGTTTATCGCACCGACGACGTTGGTGACATTGATGGGCTGGTGCGCGGCGCGGCGCACGCTGTCTGCCCTGGATGTGTCGATTCAGCGCGGTATTTCGTGCCTAATTCCGGCGATCGTCGCGGTAGCGGTCGCCTTGCTGTTTCAGGTTCCCGGCGGCGAATGGGCCGCGGTTGCGCACGGCGCGGTCGGCTTCGCCCTGGGCGCGGGGTTTCAGCACTATTCGGAGCTCCGCGAGCGCGCTTTTTCGCCGGCGGTGATCGAAGCGAAGTATCAGGCGCTGCAGTCGCGCATCCGCCCGCACTTTCTGTTCAACAGCCTGAACGCGGTGCTATCGGTGGTTCGAACCGAGCCCTTAAAGGCCGAACGCATGCTCGAATCCATCGCGGAATTATTCCGCGCGGTGATGGCCGATACGCGCAAACTGGTGCCCTTGGCCGACGAGATCGAGCTCTGCCGCAACTACGTAGAAATTGAGCAAACCCGGCTCGGGAATAGGTTGGCAGTTGACTGGCAAATCGGGGCATACCACCCCCGGGCAAAAATGCCACAGTTACTGCTGCAACCGGTGATTGAAAACGCGATTCGCTACGGCGCCGAAAAAACGGCGGGCCGTGCCGATATCGTCGTAAGAGTTAAGCAAAACGGGTTCGTACTGGAGATTTTTGTCAGCAATCCGATTGCACGCGAGCGTCCTGAACGCGAGGGCAATCAGATCGGTCTGGCAAACATACGCGGCCGTCTTGCGCTGATCTACGACCTTGAGGCGAAGGTTGAGACGCAAACGAGGCGCGAGCGGTTTGAGTTGACGATGACGATACCGGTGGAGCGGCGGGCTTAGTGCAGCAAGGCGGGCAAGTGATGGGGCAGTCGATTGGACAGGGTAAGGCGATGTTGAACGTAATGATCGTCGACGACGAACCGCCTGCGCGTGCGCGCCTTGGTCAGGTGCTGCGCGACTGTTCCGAACAGGTGTCGCTGCAGCTGGTCGGCGAAGCCGACGGCGGGATTCAAGGGCTGGAAGAAGCGGATCGCCTGCATCCCGACGTCATCCTTCTCGACGTGCATATGCCGGACATGAACGGCATCGAGGTGGCGCGCCACCTGGCGCAGCGAGACAACCCGCCGGCCGTGATCTTTATCACCGCATACGACGAGCACGCGCTCGACGCATTCGAAGTGCAGGCGCTCGATTACCTGATGAAGCCAGTACGCGCCGAGCGTCTGGTCGCAGCACTGTCGCGTGCCGAGCGCTTTCGCACGCACGAGCCGCGCATCGAAGAACTCGCGAAGACGATTGGCGCGGTCCGCTCGCATCTCACGGTGTCGGAGCGCGGACGCATGATGCTGGTACCGATCGACGATGTCGTTTACTTACGCGCCGAATTGAAATACGTGACGATCAAGACGCGTACACGCGAATTTCTGACCGAAGAATCGCTGACCGCACTCGAAGCGGAATTCGGTGATCGCTTCGTCCGGATCCATCGCAATGCGCTGGTGGCACGCACCGGCATCCTCGGTTTTCAACGAGTGCGCGGCGCGGTCGATGAAGGCGGCGATTCCTCCGAAGGGCACTGGGAAGTGCTGCTGAAGGAAGCGACCGAGCGATTGCCCATCAGTCGCCGCCAGTGGCCAACGGTGAAGGCGGCAGCCAAGAGCTGAAGCAGCGACGCACTGTTAGACTGGCTGCACCTGTTTTACCCATTCCCACTGAGTATGGTTCGATGAACCCGCCGGCCCGCGTCGTTATCGCGACGCGCAAAAGCCCGCTGGCGTTATGGCAGGCCGAGCACGTGCGCGAGCTGTTGTCGAACACGTATTCCGGCATGCAGATCGAGTTGCTCGGCATGACTACGCTCGGCGATCGCATTCTCGATCGTCCACTCTCGCAGGAAGGGGGCAAAGGGCTGTTCGTCAAAGAGCTAGAGCTCGCCTTGCTTGACGGACGCGCACACCTCGCGGTGCATTCGCTGAAAGACGTTCCGATGCATCTCGACGCCGAGTTCGCACTCGCCGCAGTCCTCAAGCGCGAAGATCCGCGCGACTGCATGGTGTCGAACCGCTATGCCGCGCTCGAGGACATGCCTGCTGGCGCGCGCATCGGAACGTCGAGCTTGCGGCGCGAGTTGATGTTGCGCGCGCGCTTTCCGCAGCTTGTCATCGGTTCGATTCGCGGCAATGTCGGCACTCGGCTCGCGAAGCTGGACAACGGCGAGTTCGACGCACTGGTGCTGGCAGCGGCGGGTCTAAAGCGCCTGGGGTTCGCTGCTCGCATTCGGCAGATTATTTCGACCGAAGTGTCGTTGCCTGCGCCCGGACAGGGTGCGCTCGGAATCGAAATCAAGACCTCGGATGTGCAGACTGCGACACTGCTCTCTCAGTTCGACGATGCGGTGACGCGTGCCGCCACTTCCGCCGAGCGCGGTGTATCCCGTGGACTCGGTGGCAGTTGCCAGGTGCCGTTGGCCGCGTATGCGGAAGTCGAAGGCGATGCATTGCGGTTGCGTGCGTTGGTGGGCAATGCCAAGACGGGCAGTTATGTCGAAGCCGAAGCGCGTGGACCGATGGTGGAGCCGGAAGCGCTGGCGTCGCGTGTGGTCGAGCAGTTGACTGCACTCGGTGCGTTGCGGCTGCTGGCTGCCTAGTACGCCAGGTGGTCCATGTTGGTGATCGTCACGCGCCCTGCGAGTGCCGGGCAACGCCTATCCGAGCGACTCCTCGAGCGGGGACACCGTGCCTGGTGGTGGCCGGTGTTCGATATCGGCGCAGCGCCCAATGCACAACGTGCGCGCACAACACTGGCCAGGTTGGCTGACTACGACCTCGCGATATTTGTCAGCGCGAATGCCGTGCGTGCCGCGCAGCCGCTGCTGAGCGGCCCCTGGCCGCCCGGCACGATGATGGGTGCAGTCGGCGCATCGACCCGTGCCGCACTCGAAGCCGACCTGAAGCCGGCACCTAGCTCAGTCGTATCGGCGCAAGATGAAGATCAGCAATCAGGGTCGGAGGCGTTCTGGCGCGCATGGCAGGCCACTAAACAGCGTGCGCAGCGGGTGTTGCTAGTGCGGGCGGAAGATGGCCGCAATTGGCTAGGCGAACGCTTTGAAGAGCAGGGTGCGCGGGTGGATGCCGTTGCGGTCTATTCCCGCCGCCCGCGCCGACCGTCCGCTGACGACCTGCAGCGGCTGCAGGAATCGGTCGTAGCGGACGAAAAACCGGCCATCGTTTTCAGCAGCACCGAAGCGGTCGAGGCACTCGACCGCCAGGTCGATACAGCAGCGCGAGGATGGTTACGCAACGGAGTCGCGATCGCTTGCCATCCGCGCATTGGCGAGCACCTGTTGTCAAACGGCTATCAGCGTGTGTTGGAAGCGACATTCGACGACGACTCGATCGTCGCCCAGCTAGAATCAATCGGCGTTGAGCCGCAGGCGCCGTAGCCTGGCGAGCTTGCGAACGCTGCTCGCGGTACGCGAGTGTTGATTTGGCAACTGACTGATCGCCTAACGCTGTGGCAGACGAACCGCTGCAACCATCGCCGCCCACACCCGCGGAACGCCTCGCCCGTTGCTACTCCCCGCTTCGAGGTGAACCGCCAGGCGTTACTTTGGGTCGCAATCATCGCGTTGGGCGTGGCGATATTCGCTGCCGGCTACTCTTACCGTCAGTTAGGCAACGTCAGGCGTGAATCGGCACACCGACTGGCCGAGCTTCAGCAAGCAGTGACGACGGCCAACGACACCGCGAACCGCGCCGACGCCGAGGCTCGTGCCGCTCGCCAGCAGGCCGCCGTCGTCGAAGCGCGTTTGGCCGACGAGCAGGGTCAGCGCGAGGCTCTTGAGCAGCTGTATGCGGATTTGTCGCGAGGCCGCGATGATGCGGTGCTGGTGGAAGTCGAACGCCTCATCACGGTGGCCGCACAAGAACTGCAACTGAGCGGCAACGTTGCTACTGCGCTGGCGGCGTTGCAGACGGCGGATGTGCGGCTTTCGCGCTCCGACAACGCGCGCTTCGTGCCTCTACGTCGCGTGCTGGCGCGCGACATCGAACGTCTCAAGGCGGCGCCTGCGGTCGACTTCACCGGCATTGCGCTGAAACTCGATCAACTCGCATCGTCGGTCGATACCTGGCCTTTGCTAGCCGCCGTCACCGCGGCACCGGCATCGACGGCAGCGACTGCGGACTCTTCGGCACCATCGAGTGCCGGCGGCTGGTGGGAGCGCCAGTGGCGTGCGCTGCAGAGCGAGGTCGGGGAATATCGTGATCTGATTCGCATTCGGCGCGTGGACTCTCCCGAGTCCGTGCTGCTCGACGCTCAACAGCAAACGTTGGTACGGCAGCAGTTGCGCTTGCGGCTTCTGAACGCACGACAAGCGCTGCTCGCGCGCAACGACCGGCTCTTCCGTGCCGACCTTTCCGAGGCACAGGCGCTAATGGCACGCTATTTCGACACGCGATCGCCACCGGTAGCTGCTGCCCTGTCGCTGATCAAACAGCTCGCGTCGACGGCTCTGTCGGTCGAAGTGCCGACGATCGGCGACAGCATGGCCGCAATTCGCGCAGTGCGAATCACACCGCTTTCGCCGGGCCGTTAGCGCGGGAGCAATCGTGCGTTGGCTGAGCTCGGCGTTACTACTTGCGCTTCTCGCGGCGCTCACGGCGTTGTTTTTGAAAACCAATCTCGGCAACGTCGCCGTGTTTGTGCCGCCGTATCGCGTAGACGTGTCCGTGAACCTGGCGTTGCTTGTGCTGGTACTGCTGCTGAGCGCTGTTTACTGGATCGCGCGCGTGGTGCAGAAAATGGCAGATTTTCCCGAGCAGGTGCGGCTTTATCGTGCGCGCCGTGAAGAGATCGGCGGCAATCGCGCACTGATCGAGTCGCTGAAGAATTTTCTCGAAGGTCGGTTTGCGCGCGCCGAAAAATCCGCGCGCGCCGCTCAATCGACGAGCTCGACGGCGGGTATCGCCGCGTTGGTTGGGGCGCGTGCTGCGCATCGAATGCAGGAATACGCGCGCCGCGACGAGTGGCTCGATCTGGCCGGTCTTGACACCGAGATCGACACAGCGCGGCTAGTCGCGAGCGCCGAGATGTTGACCGAGCAGCGTGAGAATGACGCCGCGCTGTCCGCGATCAATAGTCTGCAGGGGGAAGGACGTCGGCACATCCATGCCATGCGCATTGCGCTTAGTGCAAATTTGCAGTCGGGACGCTGGGACGAGGCGCTGAAAGCGGTGCGCTTACTCGAGAAAAGAAACGCACTGCATCCGGTGTTATCGCGCAAGCTGAAGAGCACGATTTATCGCGAGCTATTGCTAGCGCAGAGCGCCGATCCTGCCGCGCTCGAAGCGATGTGGCGGACGGTGCCTGAGGCAGATCGGCAATCGCCGGAGATCGCTCTCGAAGCCGCGCGATTGTTTAACGATGCCGATGCCGGGCTTGGGGCGCTCGCGGTTGAATCGATCGAGGGGGCACTGCACCTTCCGCCGACCGATTGGGATGAATCTGCGCGAGCGTTGCTCGAAGAGTATGGACGAGCGCAAGCGTTGTCGACACGCGATCAACTGGAGCGTGTCGAAACCTGGCTCAAATCAGCGCCTTCCGCCGGGCCCACTCGCGCTGCGTTGTTGTACGCAGCAGGGATGATTTGCCTACGGCAACAGCTGTGGGGCAAGTCGAAAGCGTATTTACTCGAGAGCCTGGCCGCTGACAGGAATGCGGCGACGCTGCTCGCGCTGGCGCGCCTGGCCGACGCGATCGGCGACGAGCGCGAAGCTGCGGCGTACTTCAAGGAAGCGGCGACTGCGTTTGCGGCGCGAGACCAAGGCGACGTCGGACGCGCCGGCTGCCGTCTGGCGCACGGCTCAGCGCTGAGCCTCGCTTGACAGGCGCATCAAGCGCTCCATACTTGCGCGCCCAGCGTTAAGTGCATGCAAGGAGACACGATGAAACGCATCCCACTTTTGGCGCTGATCGCGGCCGTTGCCTGCGGCGTGCTGATGCCGGCAGCGGCGCAAACCACGGTTAAGTTGGGATATGCGACCACGCCGACGTCGCACTACGGTGTCGGCTCGAATGCCTTTTGCGAGGAACTCGAAAAGCGCACCAGCGGCCGCTACAAGTGCCAGCAATTTCCGGGAGCTGCGCTCGGCGGCGAGCGCGAGATGATCGAGGCGGTGCAATTGGGCACGCTGGATATCGTCAACACGTCGACCGGGCCGGTCGGTAACTTCGTTCCGGAAGTCAACATCGTCGACATTCCATTTTTGTTTCGCGACTACGACCACGCACGGCGCGTGATGGACGGGCCGATCGGCGACGATCTGCGCGCGAAGTTTCCGGCGAAGGGTTTGATTGCTCTTGCGTGGACCGAGAACGGCTTCCGCCACATGACCAATAGCAAGCGCCCGATCGTCAAGCCCGAGGATGCAAAGGGCCTGAAGATTCGCAGCATGCAGAACAAGGTCCACATGCAGGCGTTCCAATCGATCGGCATTCAGCCGACGCCGATGGCGTTCCCTGAGCTGTTCGGGGCGTTGCAAACCGGTGTGGTCGACGGCCAGGAAAATCCGATCCCGGTGATTCTGTCCGCCAAGTTCTCACAGGTGCAAAAGCATTTGTCCCTGACCGGTCATGTGTATTCACCGGCGCTGCTGATCGTCTCTCCGGCGCTATGGAACAAGCTCTCGGACGCCGACAAGAAAGCGTTCACCGAAGCAGGCAAGGCCGCGTCCGCCGCTCAGCGCAAGAAGGTCAACGACGACGAGCGCGACGGCATCGCGCAGCTGCGCGCAGGCGGCATGGAGGTCGTAACGACGGTCGACAACCAGGCGTTTCGCAACGCGATGACACCGGTGTGGGGCGACTTCGCCAAGCAGTTCGGCGCTGAAAACATCCGGCAGATTCAGGACTTCAAGTGAGAGGACCTTCGAACCCGGATGTTTCGTTGAGGCTAACTTCGCGCAGCGAAGTTAAGGGCGCGTAGGCCGGCCGGTGACAGAACATCCGGCAGATTCAGGATTTCAAGTAGCGCTCCGCTACAGCGGCACGCTGGACGCAATCAAAACCATCAACCCGCCGGAGACAACGAGCGACACAGCGACGTGCTCCGGCGATTCGCCGTAGGTCAGGCCGAGCAACCTGCGGTTACCGCTGGCCCACCACCCGCAGCTGATCAAAAAGGCGATCGCAAACAGCAAAATTCCGGGCAAGAACACCAATGTCACGCCGGCAACGTACATCGGAACTGAACCGACAATGGCAACCGCTACGCCGCGCAGCCAGCGCTGCGGCTTCGAATAGATCTTCAGCAACGCAGCGCCAATCAGGCCCTGAACGATGGTCGCGATCGTGAACCCGCCCCACAATGCGAAGAACGCCTGCCAGCCGCGATTGCGCTGCACGGCGTAACCGAACGTGTTGTCCCAGCTCGTATTAAAGACGCGGATCCCAATTTCGCTCGCTGTAGCGACAACGAACGAACCTGTAAGCGCCAGGAGGATCAGCGCGATCGTCAAGCGTCGGTTGCCAAGCAATGGCTCGATCGCGTCCCACCAAGCTTCTGGATCGGCAAGCTTCCTCATCGGTGTGGGAATGTCGGTGGATTTCTTGAACATCGTCACAGTTTCGCCAACACGGTGGTTCAACAGCGACGAGCACTAACGGTAATGCAATCACCAACAAACGGCAACGCAACGACTTGAGCTAAGCCGCAAACATGATCCGGTGACAGTCTTGCTAATCTGGGGCGGCAGCTGAGTACCGCCAGAGGAGGAAGAGAGACGATGGCACTGGGATATCGAAGTGGTGGATAGAACAGAAGAACTTCGGTGCGGTTGCCACTTGTGGTCAAGGCGAACACGTATGGTCTCTAGCAGCAACTATCGTGACGTGCATCAACTGTCGATTGCAGACTGATGACAGCATTGTCTGTCCGCTTGGCAATGATCGGCCTGGCCGCAGCCGCTGTACTGGCGCTAGGCACGTGGATTTACGTCGATTTGCAACGCGAACTACGGGCACTTGCATCCGCCAACCTGCGTGCGCTGCTCGATATGCAGGTCGGTGTGCTCGAAACATGGATTCGCGAAAAGCAATTGAACGTCGAAAGATGGGCGGGTGACTCCCGCATCGTCGAAGTTGCGACTGTCTTGCATCGACTTGCACCGAACGTCATGACGGGCTCGGCTCCTTCGGCGTTGGTCGAAGCTTGCCGTGGCGCCCCGGGCGACAAACTGGTCAATACGGTTGACGCTCTGAGACAGTCCGATGCAGCCGAAGGCGTCAACCTGGTCGATCGCTCGGGCCGCGTGCTGGCGTCGCGTACGCGCGCGTACTGCGGACTGACACTGACACAGGAGCGCCTGCAACAACTCGCACCGGTGTTCGAGGGGCGTGCGATCTTTGCGCCGCCAATGAGCGAAAGCGAGCGTCTGGATTCGGCCGCCGGCATGCCACCGCGCAAGCCGCTGGTCTGGTTTTCGGCCCCGGTGCGCAATGGAGCCGGCGACATCATCGCCGCGCTGAACGTTGGCAAATTTGCGGACGGTCGTTTCGCAAGCTCGCTGTTGACGGCGCGGCCGGGCTCGACCGGCGAAGCGTATGCGTTCGATGCACACGGCCGAATGCTGTCGGAAAGCCGCTTTCGAGGGGTGCTGGAGCAGCGTGGCGCAGTCAAGAAAGGCGAGTCAACGATTCTTTCTGTGCGCCTCGACGATCCACAGGATGAGGCGCCTAGCCGCTCGTTGACCGCGCTCGCCAGCATTGCATTAGAGGGAATTGCACGCAGCGAAGGCAAAGTGCTTACCGGTGAGATCCTGCAGCCATATGCGAACTACATCGACAAACCAGTGATCGGAGCCTGGCGTTGGCTACCCCGATATGGCTTTGGCATTGCCGTCGAAAACGGCCGCGACGAAGTTTTCGCGCCCTTGCGACGACTGGAAATTGCCTATCAGATGATCGGATTGCTGACAGCCGCTGTGCTACTCGCGTTAGTACTCGCCACTATCTGGATTCAGAAGCTGCGGCGCCAGCGTGACGAAGCACGCAGGGTCGGGAATTACGAACTGCTTGAGCAGATCGCCGAAGGTGGCATGGCGAGTGTCTGGCGGGCTCGGCATCGATTACTGAAACGCCCGGTTGCAGTCAAGTTGCTGTCGCTTCGCGTTGCAAACGATGAAGGATCGGCACGTTTTGAACGCGAAGTACGGTTGGCCAGCCAGTTGATGCATCCCAACACGGTGGCGATCTTCGACTATGGTCACTCATCGTCGGGAGAGTTGTTCTGCGTAATGGAATTGCTCGATGGCATCACCGTGCAACAATTGATTGAGCGCTTCGGACCTCAGTCGCCGGCGCGAGTAGCCTGGGTACTACAGGGCATCGCAGGCTCTCTGTCGGAAGCGCACGAAAAAGGACTTGTCCATCGCGACATCAAGCCGGCAAATGTGATGCTGTGCCGGCGTGGCGCGGACGTCGATATTGTTAAAGTACTCGACTTCGGCTTGGTCAAGAGCATGGCGGAGCCGCACACGCAGGATCTGACGCGCGCCTTGCGTATTCTCGGCACGCCGTCGTACATGGCGCCGGAAAGAATCGAGCATCCGGCAAGCGCCGACATTCGGTCTGATCTTTACTCGGTCGGTGCCCTCGGATATTTCATGCTGGCTGGCAAGCCGCCGTATGAGGCGGAAAACGATCTATCGCTGGCTTACAAAGTGGTTAACGCGCCGGTGCCGTTGCTCGACGTTGATGGCAGTTTGAGCGCGCTGATTGGCCGCTGCCTGCAGAAAGATGTCATGAAGCGGCCGCAAAGCGCGCAGGAGGTGATCGACTTGCTGCAGCAAGTGATGCGTGAAGCACAGTGGACCGCGGTCGATGCAAGATCATGGTGGACTGCACATCATGCGGAGGAGTTTGTCCCGAGAGGCTGACTGGTATCAAGGCTTGCGTTGCAGTATGCGCGCGCGTGCCTCCTCCATTTGGGTGGGATTGCGCTTCGGTTCAGGCGAGTCTCGCTCCCAAAAAAAAGGCCCGCGATGACGCGGGCCTCGAACATACAGGTCGGTTAAGTTGCGACCGTGTCAACCGTGTCGCCTCGCAGGTGCGGATAACGCACATGCTCAACCAGCTCCTGCACTTGGCGGTTGGGCTCCGGGGTCAGCAAACTGACGATGATGATGGTCAGCAAGCCCGGCCGGCAATCCAAACACGCCTGCCGAAATTGGGTTCAACCCGAACCAAAGATGGCATTATCGGCACACCCATGTTGGTAAAGAATGGATAAGTGCGCAACATGTAGTAGATGCAGACACTCAACCCCACGACCATGCCGGTTATGGCTCCCCACTTCGTGGCGCGCTTCCAGAACACACCCATGACAAGCGGCGGGAA
The DNA here is from genome assembly GCA_963807155.1 of uncultured beta proteobacterium. GTDB lineage: Bacteria > Pseudomonadota > Gammaproteobacteria > Burkholderiales > Burkholderiaceae_F > JACCZX01. The sequence goes on along the minus strand of CAWEAZ010000040.1, from coordinate 26,610 downwards.
GAACGCCGAAGCAGCCAGCGAGAACGCCGCGCCGACCAGGAACAAGATGTCTCCCGGCTTCAGCGACGTCACTGTGGCCGCGCAAATCGCAACGACCACGAGCAGCACTTTGGAAAGCGTTACCCGGAACTTGGTGGATGCCGACGGATCGATCATCTTGTAATACAGATCGTGTGACAGCGCGTTGGCGATGGTCAGCAGCAACCCGTCCGCAGTCGACAGCGCCGCCGCCAGACCACCCGCAGCAACGAGCCCAGACACCACGTAAGGCAACCCGGCGATCTCCGGTGTAGCCAGCACGATCAAATCGCCACCGATGGCAATCTCGGCGAGCTGCACTATCCCGTCGCGATTGACGTCGGTGATGTTCAAGCAGCGTCGGATCAACCTGCGCCCACAGTGACGCCCACGCGGGCAACGCAGCGAAGCTGCTGCCCACCAGGTTGCTGTAGACGTCGTACTTCGCAAGCACCGCCAAGCACGGCGCAGTGAAGTACAGCAGGAAAATAAAGAACAGCGACCAGAACACCGAATCGCGCGCCTGCTGCACACTTGGCGTCGTGTAATACCGCATCAGGATGTGCGGCAGCGCGGCAGTGCCGAACATCATGCAGAACACGATGCCAAGAAAGTTCAGCCGTGCCGTGTCGCGTGCCGCCTCGTCCTTGCCAGGATAGGGATCGGCGTGTGGGCGCGGTGGCGCTGCGCGTGCCGCAAGCGCCTCGATCCTTGGTCGCCGCAGCCTTCCACTTCTCGACGTCGGTCGGGTACTCGGTCAGCGCCTTCTGCACCGGGTTGATTCTCCGGCTGCCGGCGCGTTGCCTGCCCTGAGGTCAGCCAGACGCTTTTCCAAGCGCAGCGCGGCCTTCTGCGAACCCCTTATTGGGATCCTTTAGGCCCGCAGTCGCAGCGTCAGCTCGGCTCTTGAAAATCGCGCGAACCTCTGCTTCCTTCGGATCGGCGAAGATTTTCTTCTCAACCTCCGCCAGCTTTTGCATCGTCTGCCCGTAGGCGAACTGCGGAATTGGGACGCCGGTGTGCCGCACGCCCAGCCAAACCACCGGAGTCAGATACGCGATGATCAAAATGATGTACTGCGCCACCTGCGTCCATGTGACCGCTCGCATACCGCCGAGCATCGAGCACACCAGGATGCCGCCGAGACCGACGAACACACCGATTTCGAACGCGAGTGCCAGTGAAGCGGCTGGTGATCAGGCCGACGCCGTAGATCTGGGCGACAACGTAGACGAACGAGCAGATGATCGCCGCAATGATGCCGATCGAGCGCACGATGTTGCCGCCGTAGCGCGCTCCGAGAAAATCCGGAATCGTGAACTGACCGAACTTGCGTAGGTACGGAGCCAGCAAAAACGCCACCAGACAGTAGCCACCGGTCCAGCCCATCACGAACGAAAGCCCGTCATAGCCGGCCAGGTAAAGCGTTCCCGCCATGCCGATAAACGACGCGGCGCTCATCCAATCCGCGCCGGTCGCCATGCCGTTGAAGAGGGCCGGCACGCGTCTGCCCGCCACGTAATACTCGGCCACGTCTGCCGTGCGGCTCATGATGCCGATGCCCGCGTACAGCGCGATCGTCGCGAACAGGAATGCATAGCCGATGTACTGGCGCGACAGCCCGAGCTGCTCGGCAATGGCGAGCAAGACAAGGAAAACGAGAAAGCCGCCCGTGTACCAGGTGTAGTACTTGCGCAGCTGATTGAAGAAGGCGCGATTGGCGCCAGCAGTGGTGGCGGCCATTATTCGTCTCCCTCTTCTACATTGAATTCCAGGTCAAGCTTGCGCATTTTCTTGGCGTAGACATAGATGAGAACGACATAAATGATCAGCGACCCTTGCGCGGCCATGTAAAACGACAGCGGCCAACCGAAGAAGTTGATCTCGGCCAATGGTCGGGCATACCAGGCCATGACGTACGTAACGACGAACCAGATTGCGAGCAGAACTGCGGTGAGGCGCAAATTTCTGCGCCAATACTCCTGATGCTGCGCGGTGAGCTGCATTGTTGTCTCCCTTGATGTTTTACTAGTTCTCCGGCACTACATGGCTTCGGCGGACGTGTCCTCCGTCGTTTTTGAATCTATGCTCGCTGCCTGCGGCTTCGTTTGCTCAAGATCACGCTTCAACGTGGCGGCGTACTTCGGCTCGAATTGTGTGAGCTTCTCGTACATTTTCCACGCTTCCTTGCTGCGACCCAGGTGATGGTAGGTCATGCCGAGCTGATAATAACCATAAGGGCTCATTGGCTGAAGCTTTATGTTGCGTTGAAGCGTCACGATGGCCTCCTGCAGGCGGCCTTCCCGAATCAACACCAGCCCTAGCCCGTACCATGCGCGGTCGAGTCCAGGCCTGAGTTCGACCGCTCGTCGGAAACATCGCTCGGCATCGGCAAGTTCATCGCGCTGGTCGTGCAAAAAGCCCAGGTTGAACCAGCTGTCGGCGTGCGCCGGATGTATTGCCACCAGCTCGCGAAACTCGTTGATCGCGGCAGACCGGTCGCCCGTCCTTGCATACAAATTCCCGAGGACTGAGCGGGCGTATACGTCGGCCGGATCAACTCGCAGCATCTCGCGCAGTGCAAGAATCGCCTGGGGGTTGCGGTTAAACATGAAGTGCGAAGTTTGCCCGGCGCTTCAGCCACCATTTGATAGCCAGGCGCGTGAGCACACTCACTGGGGTGGCTGCTGGCTCCACGCCTCTGCCCATTTCTCGCAGCCGGGTTGATTCACCTGCGCCTTGCACGAGTCTCGATGCTCAAAGCCTAGCCAAAAGTAAAGAATCAGCAGCAAAGCGAACGCAGCAACCGGCACGTGGCGATCCAAAACCACCTTGGGTGAAATCAGGCGCACTAGTTTGACGACCGGCCGGGCAATCAATTCGAACAAGCGATACAGCAGGTTATCGCGCCGCTTGGCCCAATTGAAGGCGCCGACCATCGCTTGCCCGAGCAGCGCAAGCACCGCTACCAAAACGAGCGTTTGCGCCATGAGTATGTAAAGTGCCATATCGTTGGGGCGGCATTCTTGCATAGCCGCGACGCACGTATTGCCGTAGTGCAGCGACACCTAAAGCGGTTTCGCCAGTCCACTCGAATACGGCAGCCATGTCGATAGCGCCGGCACCAGCGTCACGATCAACAGCACGATCAAGTGCGCGAGCAAAAACGGCCGCAGCTCCCGAACCAGCGCGCCGATCGGCACTTTCGAGACGGCCGAAGTCACCGCGAGCAAGCCGCCCACCGGCGGCGTGATCAATCCCAGCGTCAGGTTGTAAATCACGATCATCGCGAAATGCACCGGGTCGATGCCGGCGGCGTGCGCGACCGGCGCCAGGATCGGCACCAGCACCATCACGCCCGGCAGCGGTTCGATGAAGATGCCGAAGATCAATAACAGCACGTTGATCAAGAGCAGCAGAGTGATCGGGCCTACTTCGAGTGCAGTGATCCAGCGCGCGAGTGATTGCGGTACGTTCTCTATCGTCAATACCCATGCGAAGGCTGCGCTCGCGGCGACGATCAGCAACACCGACGCAGTCAGAATCGCAGAGCGCGACAGAATCGTGGGCACGTTTTTCCAGTGCAACGAGCGATAGATGAACGCGCCGCAAAGCAATGCGTAAACGACCGCGACCACCGACGCCTCGGTCGGCGTGAAAATCCCCGCGCGAATTCCGCCGAGGATGATGACCGGCAGCAGCAGCGCCGGAATCGCATTGACTGTGTTGCGCAGCATCTCGCGCGCGGATGGCCGCAGCTCGTCGGCGCGATAGTGGCGTCGCGTCGAAATGATCTGATTGACGATCATCATCGCGACCGCGATCAGAAGCCCCGGCAACAATCCCGCCATGAAAAGCGCACCGGCGGACACGCGATCGTCCTGCAACGCGTAGATGATCATGATGATCGACGGCGGAATAATCGGGCCGACGATCGCGGTCGATGCGGTGAGCGCGGCGGCATACGCTTTCGAGTAGCCGGCCTTGTCCATCATCTTGATCATCATCGAGCCGGGGCCCGCCGCGTCGGCCAGCGCCGAACCGCTGATTCCGGAAAAGAACGTCAGCGACAGCACGTTGGCATGACCAAGCCCGCCGCGCCGGTGGCCGACGAACTGCGATGCGAAGCGCAGCAACACTTCGGTCAGCTTGCCGCCGGTCATCAGCTCGGCTGCGAGGATGAAGAACGGCACCGCGAGCAGAGGAAAGCTGTCGATGCCGGTGAACATCTCCTTCAGCACGACGATCGCGGTGTATCGGTCGTCGATCGCCACCGCGAGCAGCGCAGCGGCCGCAAGCGAGAACGCGACCGGCACGCCGAGCGCGAGCAGTACCGTGGCTGTGATGAACAGAGTCCAGGCCATTAGCGAGCGCCGTCTTTAGATGGCGGACGCAAGTTCTCTGTCCACGCCGTCTTCGTGCTCGATCGGCTCGCCGAGAACGTAGCGACGCGCGATGAATCCGAGATGCGCCAGCATCAGCAGGCAGCCGATCGGCATGCCGGCGTAGACCCACGCCATCGATATCTGCAGCGCAGCGGATGCCTGAAATCGGGTGCGCCACGCGTAGTCGATGCCTTCGATCATCAGGGCAACAAACAGCACCAACAGAATCAGCGCGATTGCCGCGCGCACAATGCGCGCCGCGCGCGGGGGCAGCGAACGCTCAAGCGAGTCGACTCCGATATGCGCGCCGTTGCGCAATGCCAGACCGCTGCCGACAAATGCAAGCCAGATCATCAGGTGACGCCCGACTTCTTCGCCCCACAGGAATGAAGACTCGCCGGCGTACCGCATCACGACGTTGACGAACGTGACGACGACCATCGCGGCCAGCAACACGATCAGCAGAGCGCGATTGGCTTGCACGAACCGGCGCTCCAGCAGAAGCGACATGGCTACCCGTGCTTGATCGCGATGGTTTTGAGCGTGGTGAACCCGAGCAGCGCTTCGAATCCCTTTTCGCGTCCGTACCCGCTCGACTTCACGCCGCCGAACGGGAGCTCGATACCCCCACCTGCGCCGTAGTTGTTGATGAACACCTGTCCGCAGCGCAGCTTGCGCGCGACTCGCATCTGACGCGCGCCATCGTGTGTCCAGACGCCCGCCACCAGGCCGTACATTGTGCCGTTGGCGATCGACAGCATCTCGTCTTCTGAGTCGAACACAATCGCGGCAAGCACCGGGCCGAAAATTTCTTCCTGCGCCAGCACGTGGTTCGATGGGACGTCGCGCAGCAGCGTCGGCGCCTGGTAATAGCCGCTCTGCGGCGCGTGCTCGACGACTTGTCCTTGCGCCGCGATCGGAACCTTGTCGTGCTGGGCTCGGCTTAAGAAATCCCACACACGCTGCAACTGGTTTTGCCGGATCAACGGGCCCGCGTCCAGATCGTCGAGTGCGGGCCCGACCTTCAGCCGCGACATCGCGGAGCCGACGCGTGCAACGAGCTCCTCGTAAATCGGTCTTTCGATCAACAAACGGCTGCCGGCCGAGCACGTTTGCCCGGCGTTTTGCACGATCGCATTCACGACGACCGGCAGGACGTCGTCCAGGTTTGCGTCGGCGAAAACGATCTGCGGCGACTTTCCTCCGAGCTCCAGCGTCACCGGGCAATGATGTTTCGCGGCTGCTTGCGCGACCGCAGTGCCGGTAGCCGGCGATCCCGTGAAAGAAATGTGATCAATGCCGCGATGTTGTGCAAGCGCCGCACCCGCTTCGGCGCCGTAACCGGTGACAACGTTCAATGCCCCCGCAGGAAAGCCGACCTCGGCCGCGAGCACGGCGATTCGCAGCACGGACAGGCATGCGTCCTCTGCCGGTTTGACGACACACGCGTTGCCTGCTGCCAACGCGGCTCCGACACTGCGGCCGAAGATCTGCATCGGATAATTCCACGGCACGATGTGGCCGGTAACTCCGTGCGGCTCGCGCAGCGTCAGCACCGTCATGCCGGCCTGATACGGGATCGTGTCGCCGTGCAGCTTGTCAGCCGCGCCGGCGTAGTACTCGAAGTAGCGGGCCAGCGCAGTCGCATCGGCTCGCCCCTGCTTCAACGGCTTGCCGGTGGTGCGCGATTCGAGGCGTGCGAGCTCGTCGTGATGATCGACCACTGCGTACGACAGCTTCATCAGCAGGCGGCCACGCTCAGTCGCCGTCATGCGCCCCCATGCGCCGTCGAAGAACTCTCCGAGTGCACCGCGCGCTGCAAGTACTGCGGCGTCGACGTCAGCGCCGTTGCCGCGCGCGATCTTTGCGAACGGCGCGCCGTCGGATGGGTCGATGACGTCGATCGTCTGCCCGGTGGACGATGCGACCCAGCGATTACCGATAAAGTGATGCGAACCCGCGGCGGTTGTGTTGCCGTCCATCGCGTTCTCCTGAGATCAGCTCAGATTATTACCCGCGCCTAGAATTGCCGCATGCGACTAGATGCTGTCCCCGCCGGCCGCGACATTCCGAACGACTTCAACGTCATCATCGAGATTCCTGCGCACGCCGACCCGATCAAGTACGAGGTCGACAAGGACACCGGCGCGCTGTTCGTCGACCGCTTCATCGCCACGTCAATGCACTATCCGTGCAACTACGGCTACGTTCCTAAGTCGCTGGCCGACGATGGAGATCCGCTCGACGTGCTTGTCATCACGCCATTTGCGTTGCAGCCCGGCGTGGTCGTGCGTTGCCGCGCCTTGGGCGTGCTAAAGATGGAAGACGAAGCGGGCGGTGATTCCAAGCTGCTGGCCGTGCCGATCGACAAGATCCTGCCGTGGTACCGGCACTGGCTGAAGTGGTCCGACATCGCCCCCGAGCGGCTCGCGCAGATTCAACATTTTTTCGAGCACTACAAGGATCTCGAGCCCGGTAAGTGGGTCAAGGTCATCGGATGGGAAGGTCCGGAGTCCGCGCGGAAAGACATCGTCGACGCGGTGGCTGCGTATCAGAACGCATCGGCTACGCGGGCGGTGTAGCCACATCGTCGCGGCGTGCACGCGACGCAATGACATTGAGTGCAAGCCCGCCCAACACTAACGCGATGGCCGCTAGCTTCCACCACGTTATTTCTTCGCCGAGCAACCATACTGCGAGGCTCATTGCGACGATCGGTACCAGCAACGTGAAAGGCGCGATCAACGCCGCAGGATGCTTGCGCAGCAGCCAGGCCCAAATGGCAAACGCCAGCAACGTCGTCGGCCATGCCTGAAACGCCAGGCCGAGCCACGCGAGTCCGTCCATTGCTTTGACAGCGGCCCACATGGTGGCGGGGCCTTCAAGAACGAGTGCAACCGGCAGCATCATGATCGACGCGGCGGCACTTGCCCAAACGATCACGGCCAGTGGCTGTTCACTATGAATACGCTTGACGATCACATTCGCAATGGCCCACGAAGCCGCGGCAGCGACCACAAGTAGAAATCCGACGCGGGTCGACGGCGGCAAATGAAACGCGACGAGTACGAGACCGGTGCCCGCAATCGTGGCGCCAATCAGCTGGATCGGCTTCGCACGCTCGTGTGTCAGTACAGCGACGAGTCCGATCGTGAAGAACGCCTGCACCTGAATAACCAGCGACGCAAGGCCGGTTGGCATACCTGCCTGCATTCCGGCGAATAACAGCCCGAACTGCAGAGCAAACGCAAAGAAGCCGTAGCCGGTCACGAGGCGCCAGGACGGCTGTGGCCGGCGCACAAAAAGAACCGCCGGAAATGCAGCCAACGCAAAGCGCATCACAGTCAGTGTGAGCGGCGGCACGTCGTTCAAGCCCCAGCGAATGACAATGAAGTTAAACCCCCAGATGGCGACCATCAGTAAAGCAGCGGCGAGGTGCGTCAGACTCATTCGACACTCGACGGTGCGCGCAGCGCGCTACGATCGTTCAGTTCGTCGACGTAGGCTTCGATCCCGCCAGATTCGCGTTGCAGGTAGCGCTCGACTGCGTCGGCGAACGCCGGGTGCGCCAGCCAGTGCGACGAGTACGTCGTCACCGGCTCGAATCCGCGCGCGAGCTTGTGTTCGCCCTGCGCGCCGCCTTCGAACACTTTCAGCTTGCGCTCGATCGCAAACTCGATCATCTGGTAGTAGCTCGTTTCAAAGTGCAGGCAGGAGACGAATTCGATCGATCCCCAGTAACGGCCGTAAAGACGCTCACCATCGAACAATGCAAGCGCAGCCGCGATCGGTCGCCGGTCGCGCATTGCAGTCACCATCAACAGGTTGTCCGGCATCGACTTTGCAAGCTGAAGAAAAAAGCGGCGGTTCAGATAGGGCGTTGAAAAGTGCGCCGCGTACGTGGTCGCGTAGCAGCGCATGAACAAATCCCAATCGGCTTCGCGAATATCGCGGCCGACTTTTCGCTCGAAAGCAATTCCTTCGGCCGATACCTTGCGCTTCTCTGCCCTAATTTTCTTACGCTTCGGCTGCGCGAGCGATGCGAGGTAGTCGTCAAACGACGAATAGCCGGGATTGAACCAGTGAAACTGCACCGCGCGGCGCGTCAGCATTCCCACGTTCGCCAGGGGCTCGATCTCGTCGGACGGCGCGAACAGCACGTGCAACGACGACAAACCCGATTCACGCGCGTGCGATAAGAGCGCATCGGCCAGCAGGCCTCGCGTTGCTGAATCGGGTGCGATCAGGCGCGCGCCCGGCACCGGAGTAAACGGCACCGCGGCGAGCCACTTCGGGTAGTACTCGATGCCGTGCTGCTGATACGCGTTGGCCCATGCCCAGTCGAATACGTACTCGCCATAGGAATGATGCTTGCGATACAGCGGCACTGCGCCGGCCAACTCTTCGCCGCGCCATAGCGTCAGGTACTTCATGTCCCACCCGGAGCGCGGTGATGCACAGCCCGGTCACGTGCAGTGCATTGAGGAACTCGTACCGCACGAATGGGTTGCCGCGTCCGGATGCTTCGACCAGCGCATTCCAAGTCGCCGCATCGATCGTCGCCAAATCGCCGATGACGCGCGTGCAATAATCAGCGTCATCTGCCAGTCTGTTCATCATGAGTTCTAACGTCAAAGTCGCGGTTGCGCAGCTCAATTGCACCGTCGGCGACTTCGAGGGCAACAGCAGAAAAATCATCGAAGCGGCATCGCGAGCCGCTGCAGCAGGGACAGACCTGCTGCTGACGCCGGAGTTGTCGCTATCCGGCTATCCCCCGGAAGACCTGCTGCTTCGCCGCGCATTTTACGCAGCCAGCGACGATGCGCTGCAGACGCTTGACCGCACAGTTGTTGCAGTTTCCCGATCTGATGGTCGTCGTTGGCCATCCACTCGCGCGTGAAGGCCATCGATTCAACGCAGCTTCGCTATTGCAGGGCGGCGTTGTTCTGGGCACCTACTGCAAACACGACCTGCCGAATTACGACGTGTTCGACGAGCAGCGGTATTTCACGCCGGACAATCGCCCGCTCGTATTCGAGCTCAACGGCACTCCTTTTGGCGTCAACATTTGCGAGGACACCTGGTTCTCGTATACGCCGGAGTGCGCGAAATCAGCCGGCGCGGCAGGTGTTGCTGGTCCTCAACGGCTCGCCATTCCATCTTGGGAAGCAACAGCAGCGGTTCGACACACTGCGCGCGAATGTCACGCGTTATCGAATGCCGGTTGTGTATGCAAACCTGGTCGGAGGACAGGACGAGCTCGTCTTCGATGGCGGTTCGTTTGTGCTCGATGCAGACGGCAAGCTGGTGGCGAGCGCGCCGCAGTTCGAGGAAAGCTTGCTGCTGGTGGACTTCGTCGACGGTGTGCCGCAGCCGTCGTCGGTTGCTCCCGAGCCGACAGAAGAAGCGCTGGCGTACTCCGCGCTGGTACTCGGTGTCCGGGACTATCTGGGCAAAAATGGCTTTCCCGGCGCGATCATCGGACTTTCGGGCGGCGTCGATTCCGCGTTGACCTTGGCGATCGCAGTCGATGCATTGGGACCTGAGCGCGTGCGCGCGGTGATGATGCCGTCGCAATTCACGTTGCCGATGAGCCTCGAGGACGCGCAGCAAATGGCGCAGACGATGAAGGTGCGCTACGACGTGCTTCCCATCAAACCTGCATTCGACGCGTACCTTTCCACTTTGGCGCGCGAGTTTCGTGGCTTGCCGTGGGACACCACCGAGGAGAATCTGCAGGCGAGGATCCGCGGGACGCTGCTAATGGCGCTGTCCAACAAGTATGGGTCGATCGTGCTGACCACCGGCAACAAGTCCGAGACCGCGGTCGGCTACTCGACGTTGTACGGCGACCTTGCCGGCGGCTTTGCCGTGATCAAGGACATTCTGAAAACGCTCGTGTATCGACTGTGCCAATACCGGAATTCGATCGCGCCGGTGATCCCGGAGCGCATCTTGACGCGCGCGCCTACGGCCGAGCTGAAGGCCAATCAGACCGACCAGGATTCATTGCCGCCGTACGATGTCCTCGATGAAATCATTGATCTATACATGCAGCAGGGGCTTTCGATCGCCGAAATCGTGGCAGCCGATCATGACGAGGCGATGGTGCGCAAAGTCGTCCGCATGATTCGCTTGTCCGAATACAAGCGGCGCCAATCGCCGGTCGGAATTCGCGTTACTCACAGAGGATTCGGGCGCGACTGGCGGTACCCAATTACGAATCGTTTCCGTGAAGAAAGCGTCACGCTCTAGTGGTCTATGACAGTCGATTCGGAAGGGAAGGGCGCGTCCGGGCGCGCCGAGTGCGCGAAGCGAGCCGCGTCGAATAGCCGACGCATATTCGCAAGGCGAGCGACAAAGCAATCGGCCGCCCCGACGTGCAAGGCACTTTCGAATTGGCTGTCATAGGCCACTACAATCGGCCAAACCAACGCGGAAGCGACGATGAAACAGATCACTGCAATCATTAAGCCGTTCAAGCTCGACGAAGTGCGCGAGGCGCTCGCCGATGTCGGCGTCACCGGGCTGACGGTCACCGAAGTCAAGGGCTTCGGCCGCCAAAAGGGACACACCGAGCTGTACCGTGGTGCGGAGTACGTCGTGGATTTTCTGCCGAAGGTCAAAGTCGAAGCCGTCGTCCCCGATTCACTGACCGATCGCGCGATCGAAGCAATCACCAAGGCGGCGCGCACCGGAAAAATCGGCGACGGGAAAATCTTCGTCCGCGCGGTCGAGCAGGTGATTCGGATTCGTACCGGCGAAGAGGGTGAAGCCGCGGTCTAAGACCGGTTGCCTACAGTGTCTTCCCGCTGGTCGGCTTTAACAAAACGATTAGCGCGCCGCTGCCGCCTTCGGTCGATCGCGCCTGGCAGAACGCGATAACGTCTTCGCGCTGCGCGAGCCACACCTTCGTTTTTCCCTTCAGCACAGGCTGACGTCCTTTAGACCCCAATCCCTTGCCGTGCACAACGCGAATGCAGCGCAATCCGCGCTTGCCTGCGTCGCGCATGAAGCTCGCGAGCAACTCACGCGCTTCATCAGTACGGCAGCCGTGCAAGTCGATCTCGTCTTGAATCACCCATTCGCCACGGCGCAATTTGCGCAGAACGTCGGCGCCAACGCCGGGCCGACGAAACGACAGTTCGTCGTCGGTGTGCAGAAGCGTGTCGATCTCGAATTCATCCGACACCGAAGCGACCAGCACCAATTGATCATCCTCGCGTCGCTTGTGCGCGATCGGCGGGTGCGGAGTGCGTTTGTGCTCAACGCGCGTGTGGCCGTTCAGCGGTGTCACGTCCCCGACCGCATCGCGGAACTCATCAACCGCTCTTAGCGTCTGGACCTCGCGCGCGCGAAGCTCCGTGGCGGCCCGCTCCTGCTCCCGGGCTTTGCTAACCAGAGCGTCGCGCAGCGATTCGAGCTGCGCAAGCTGGGTGAACTTTTCTGTCATACACCGTCGATCCTGCGTGTCGATTTCCAAAGACCGCGGTCATGCGGCCAGCGCTTCGGGAGCCGGGGCGACGGCTTCAAGGTTCTCCAGATATTTCTGAGCGTCGAGCGCCGCCATGCAGCCGGTGCCGGCGCTGGTAACCGCCTGCCGGTACACGTGATCCTGCACGTCGCCCGCGGCAAAAACGCCGGCAACGCTGGTCGCGGTCGCCATTCCGGCGAGTCCGGTCTTGGTAATGATGTAGCCGTTATTCATCTCCAACTGGCCGGCAAAAATTTCGGTGTTCGGCCGGTGCCCGATCGCAATGAACACGCCTTGCAGCGCAATCTTTTCGGTAACACCGGTCTGCGTGTTCTTGATGCGCACCGCATTGACGCCGGAGTCGTCACCCAGCACTTCGTCGAGCACGTTGAACGTCCTCATCTCGACCTTGCCTTCTTTGACCTTTTGCATCAGGTGATCGACGTTGATCGCTTCGGCGCGAAACTTGTCACGCCGATGAATCAACGTCACTTTCTTGGCGATGTTGGTCAGATAAAGGGCTTCTTCTATCGCGGTGTTGCCACCACCGACGACCGCGACGTCCTGGTTCTTATAGAAAAACCCATCGCACGTGGCGCAGCCCGACACACCCTTACCCATGAACGCCTGCTCCGATGGCAGGCCCAGATACATCGCACTGGCGCCGGTCGCGATGATCAACGCATCGCACGTGTATTCAGCCGAATCGCCGATCAAGCGCAAAGGCCGCTCGTCGAGCTTCGCGGTATGAATGTGGTCGAAAATCACCTCGGTGTTGAAGCGCTCGGCGTGCGCCAAAAAACGCGTCATCAATTCGGGACCTTGCACGCCTTGCGCGTCAGCAGGCCAATTGTCGACATCGGTGGTCGTCATCAGCTGCCCGCCCTGCGCAAGACCGGTCACCAACACCGGCTTCAAGTTGGCACGCGCGGCGTAGACCGCAGCCGTGTAACCGGCCGGGCCGGAACCCAAAATCAGCACGCGTGCGTGTTTAGTCGTTGTCATGGCGCTCAGCTAATTCCCTTCGCTGGTTCGAAGCAATTATATTGGGACGCTTGGGCTGAAACGAAGCGGGCTAAGAATGCAACGAGCGCGTTACTCGTCGCCCCTTACTTCGGGCTCGCCTCGATTCGATGCCGATTTGGCAAGCCGATAGCGAATCGCGCGCTTGCGAGCAGCCGCAAAGTACTCCTCGTTGCTCATTCTGGAACCCGACCGCGAGAGAAGGGCGCGCAGGGCCGGTGTCATGACAACCAGTGCAATTCCTAGGCCGCCGATGATCAGCGCGGCCTTCATTCGCCTGCGTCGTCGCGCTCTTGATAGCCCGCCTGAGGGCGGTTGACCTTGTAAACCGCCCCGGCAATGCCCACTGCAACCACACCGGCAAGAAAGAACAGTATCGAAGGACCCACGGCTCGCTCCACACTAATTCGGACCGGAAACTCTAAGGTTCGCGGCCGATGTTGAAGGTGTTTGGAGCGCCTGATTTCCTCCGGGATTTGGGCTAATGAAATGGGCTACATCTGACGGAAAAGATGCGTGTAGCTGTCAGAAACGAGCAGGGTTTCAACACGAGTTTTCAGCTTCACCAGCATTCGCCCACGAAAATCGCGCGCGACGCCGGCGATTGACGTTGCATTGACCAGCGTTGAGCGATGGATCTGCCAAAACTGGTTCGGATCGAGTTCGTCGACCAGCTCTTTCAAGGGCTTTCGAATCAGCGCTTCACCCTCGCCGGTGACTACGCGTGTGTATTTGTTGTCGGCCTGAAAGTAGCTGATTTCGTCGACCGTAATCAGTTTCAAGCTTTGTCCGACCGAGGCATTGATCCAGCGCAGATACTGCTTCGACGACTGCGCATTCGAGCTGATCTTCTCGAGCGCGACATCGAGCAGCGCTGGAGGCGTGCCTAGCCGTGCCTTGACACGCGAAACTGCTGTGAACAAACGCGCCGCCGATACCGGCTTGAGAACGTAATCGACAGCGCCCTGATCGAAAGCAGCAACGGCATGTTGGTCGTACGCGGTGACGAAGACCACATGGCAACGGCCGCTTGCCTGGCGCGCGACTTCGAGACCGGTCGCACCCGGCATCTGAATGTCCAGAAACAACACATCGGGACGATGTTCGTCGAGTAGCCGTAACGCCTGCACCCCATCGGCGGCCTCACCGACGATCGCGAGCTCCGGCCATAGCTGTTGGAGTTGCTCGACCAGCTGATGGCGCAATGTCTCTTCGTCCTCGGCGACGATCGCCGTAGGACTGGTCACGAGTCCGGACCGGACGCCGCCGGCACACGCATCGTCAACTGCACCATCCCGTCGCGCTCTGCACAGTCAAGCGACGCGGCGCCTCCATACAGACCTGCGAGGCGTTCACGCACACGAGAGAGCTCGGCGTCGTCGGCACAGCCGGCTAGATCGTCGAAACGCAACACCGTCACCACGTAATCGTCGATCCGACTTATGCCGACTCTGATCGACGCCGGCGGCTCGCCAGACGGCTGCCTGACTGCACGCTGCACCAGCGGCAGGAACAGCATCGGATAGAAGCGCGCGGCCCGACATTCGTCAGGGAGCGTCACATACAGCGCGGGGCGCCCTGCGTGCAGTGACGTGACGACGGCGAGGTACGCCTTGACCAGATCGATTTCGGCCTCGATCGTCGAGCCCGCCTCTCGCATGCGAGGCAACGCGACTCGCAGATAGGTAATCAGCCGGTCGAGATCCTGCGCCGCCTGCGGCGCATCCTTGCGATACAGCTTCTCGATATCGACCAGCGACTCGAACAGGAACTGCGGCTCCACCTGGGCCTGCATCGCGATCAGTCGCGCTTCCAGGACCTCGCGTGCAATGGTGGCCTGCGCGCGCTGCGCTGACAGCACCGCGCGCTGTGTCGCCGCGCGCAGGCGAATGTTCTGAGCCGCCGCGATAAACAGAAACGCAAAGAGCGAAAGCTGCGCGGTATTGCCGATGAACCGCAGCCAGTGCGGCGGCATCGGCTTTGTCTTCTCCATCATCGCCTGCCACACCTGTTCAATGCCGACTGCATTCGCAATCGGCATCGTGACGGCGGCGGTCAGCGCCGCGCTCAATACCGACGCAGCGGCCAGCCTGCTCCAGCGGGTGCGCTCACTTGGCTCCGATGCAACAACCAGCCACGCCAGCAGCGCCGAGCTGTAAATCAACAGCGATACGATCGGTTCGAACGCCAAGATTTTCCAAATACCCGGCTTGCCCAGCTTATCGAACAAGAACGCAAGATCCAGCACCGATGTCACGAAGGTCGCGAGCAAGACCGCCACTACATGCCCTCGGGTCACGCGTATCGAGCGCAATCGCGTGGCAGGCGGCGCCGCCGTGGGAAGGGCCTGACTCGGGTTGATCGGTACTGCGCTCATGCTGCGGCTGGCTCCCATTCAACGGGCAGACGAATCGACGCGGTGACGCCGCGCGGAGCCCCGGCCGTGAGCGTCATTTTGGCGCGCGCGCCGTACAGCGCACTCAGGCGTGAACGAGTGTTCGCCAACCCCACGCCGACGCCCGTGCTGCCGGAAAAACCGGCGCCGTTGTCACGCACTTCGACCAACAAGTCATCGCCGTCGCGGCGCGCATGAATGTCGATCCGGCCCCCTTCAGGCAATGGCGACAGCCCGTGCTTGATGGCATTTTCCACCAGGGTCGGCAACACCATCGGGGGCACGCGTGCGTTGGCGAGGCCGGGGTCATGATCGATCGAAAAATCCAGGCGTTCGCGCATTCGCATTTTCAAAATGGTCAGGAACGAACGTGCCAGCTCAAGCTCTCGCCCCAGCGTCGAGCCCGATTCGCGCATCGCCGGCAGCGCAGCGCGCAGATAGTTGATCAGGCTGGCAAGCATTTCGCGCCCCTGGTCAGGCGCTGTTTCATACAGCCGCTTTACGTTGGCGAGCGTGTTGAACAAGAAGTGCGGCTCAATTTGCGCCTGCAGTGCGGTCAGCTGCGCTTCGCACATCTGCGCCTGCAACGACTGCTGCCGGCATTCGGCATCGGCGAGACGGCAGCGCGCCTCCTGGTCCGCGCGAATGGAACTGAAAAACCAATACGCGAGCGTGCCAATCGCCGTCCACAAAGTAAACGTCGATGCGAAGAAACCGGGATATTCGCTGAGCCGCTCGACGACGGGGAACCCAGCCACGACCAGCCGCGCCGGCACACTGACCGCCGCCGCGATGGCGCACGTAAGCACACCGAGCGCGAGCGCACGCCGCGGCGATAAAGCCCTTGGCGGCGGCAAATGCTTCCGTCAGTGCAATCGCCAGCAGCAAGAGAAGGCCGCTGATCATCGTCTGCCGCATTGTCCGCACGAGGTCAAACGCCCACTGGTCGAGCGGCTCGTAGTGCAACGCGGTTACAAACCGCCCGAGAATCAACAGCAGGCAGAAATAAAACACGATCGCGATCGACTTCAGGTTCATCACGCGCGTGAAGGCCGTGCGTGCGACGGTCAGTGACGCGCCGTCGGGTGCGCCTTGCGCTGGGACCGCGAGCAGGGGGCTCATAGGCCGGATTTTGCGCGGTGTGGGCGCGCATCGCAACGCTTGCCGATGAAGCGCGAACTGTGCGGTGCCAAACCCCGGTGGCGGCGACGAATTTTGCTGATCTCGGAACCTATAATCGCCCGAATGGCGGCAAGGGCGAAAGTGGGGAGCAGCGCGCAACGCGCGGCCGACGGCGTGTGGCTGCGTTCGCGCGCCGCGCCGGTAGGCTCGGAGGGCGACGACCGCTTTGGACGCCTGCTGTCCGAAGCCGGATGGATTGTGGGCGCCGTCGTGGCCGTTGCGTTGTTTGCAATGCTCGTCACTTTCAGCAGTGACGATCCCGCGTTCACCCATACCGCCGGCGCGGCCGGAGTGCGCAACATCGGAGGCCGATTAGGAGCCTGGGTGGCCGACATTGCATTGTTGCTGTTCGGCCTGTCGGCGTATCTGCTGGTGTTCGGCCTCGCGATCACGGTTGTGCGCGGATTTCGCAAACTGCACCGGACGGCGAGCGGAGATCCGCTGAACGACGATCTACCTGCCTATGCGCACGGCATCGGCTTCGTGCTGTTGCTTTTCGGCGCAGTCAGTCTTGAGACGCTTCGCTTTCACACGCTTGGACTTCCTTTGCCGGGTTCACCGGGGGGTGTTGTCGGCAGCTTGGTCGCGCAGCTTCTGCAAGCGGGGGTTGGATTCACCGGCGCCACAGTGATCATGCTGGTGTCTATCGCGATCGGCCTGTCGCTGTTCCTGGACTTTTCCTGGCTTGCGGTCGCCGAACGGTTCGGCGGATTTCTCGAAGGCTTTTTGCGCCGCGCCCGTCATAAGCGCGAGGAGGCCGAAGACCGGGCGATCGGCGAGGCTGCGGCCAAAGTGCGCGAAGCGGCCCTCAGCGATGAGCGCGAGCGCATCGACGAAGCGCCGCCGGTGCACATCGAGCGCACGCCGCCACACGTCAAGCCGTCAGAGCGCAAGCAGAAAGAGAAGCAGGTACCGCTGTTCGCCGAGATGGCCGACGCGCGTTTACCTCCTTTGGACCTGCTCGATGAGCCGCCCCCCAATCTGGAAGCGATCTCGACCGAAACGCTCGAGTTCACGTCGCGTCTGATCGAAAAGAAGCTGCGCGACTTCAACGTTGAAGCTGTCGTCGTCGCCGCGTACCCCGGACCGGTGATCACGCGCTACGAGATCGAGCCCGCAGTGGGCGTCAAGGGCAGCCAGATCGTCAACCTTGCGAAAGACCTGGCGCGTGCGCTGTCGCTGGTATCGATTCGTGTCGTCGAGACGATCCCCGGCAAGAATCTGATGGGACTCGAGTTGCCCAACCCGCGACGGCAAGTCGTCAAGCTCTCCGAGATTCTCGGCTCGGTCATCTATAACGAAAGCCATTCGCTGCTGACTTTGGGGCTGGGCAAGGACATCTCGGGCAAGCCGGTCGTGGTCGATCTGGCACGCATGCCTCACTTGTTGGTGGCCGGAACGACGGGTTCCGGGAAGTCGGTCGGCATCAACGCGATGATTCTTTCGATTCTCTACAAGGCCGATCCGTCGCAGGTACGGATGATCCTGATCGATCCGAAGATGTTGGAGCTGTCGGTGTACGAAGGCATCCCGCACTTGCTGGCACCCGTCGTGACCGACATGCGAGACGCTGGCAATGCGCTGCAATGGTGTGTCGGCGAGATGGACAAGCGTTACCGGTTGTTGAGCAAGCTCGGTGTGCGCAGCCTGACGAGCTACAACCAGAAAATCGCTGACGCGCGCGCGAAGGGCGAGTTCATCGCGAATCCATTTTCGCTGACGCCTGCGGAACCCGAGCCGCTCGACACACTGCCGATGATCGTGGTCGTGATCGATGAGCTGGCCGATCTGATGATGGTGTCCAGCAAGAAGGTCGAGGAGCTGATCGCGCGCATTGCGCAGAAGGCGCGGGCATCGGGCATGCACTTGATACTGGCAACGCAGCGGCCGTCGGTCGACGTCATCACCGGCCTGATCAAGGCCAATATTCCGGCGCGAATTTCGTACCAGGTCTCGAGCCGCGTCGATTCGCGCACGATCCTCGACCAGATGGGCTCGGAGTCGCTGCTCGGCCAAGGCGACATGCTCTATCTGGCACCCGGCACGGGTTTGCCGACGCGCGTGCACGGTGCGTTCGTCGCGGACGCGGAGGTGCATCGCGTGGTCGACATGCTGAAGTCGCGTGGCGTGCCGCAGTACGTTGAGGGTTTACTCGAAGCGCCGGACGCGAACGGAGAAAGTGGTGAAGCAGGCGCGGCGGGTGGTGTCTACGCAAATGAGGCCGATCCGTTATACGACCAGGCGGTCGAGATCGTGCTGAAGAATCGCCGGGCGTCGATCTCGCTGGTGCAGCGGCACCTGCGCATCGGGTACAACCGGGCCGCGCGCCTGCTGGAAGATATGGAGCGCGCCGGCATGGTGTCCGCGATGCAGAGCAACGGTAATCGCGAGATTCTGGTGCCGGCGCGCGAAAGCTGATTGCCGTTCGCTTGAGGATTTGAATGTCGAAAAGTTTACGGTTTGTCATTGCCCTTGCCTGCCTGTTCGCTGCGAACGCCCAAGCGGCAGCGCTCGATCAACTGCGTAGTTTTCTGACGCAGACCCAGAGTGCACGCGGCGAGTTCACGCAACGCATTTCGCAGAAAGCGACGCCGCGTCCGGGCGCGAAGCCGCAGCCGGTGGCGAGCGGACAATTTGTATTCCAGCGCCCCGGAAGATTTCGCTGGACGTATGAAAAGCCCTACGAACAACTCATCGTCGCCGACGGCCAGCGGCTGACGATTTTCGACAGGGATCTAAACCAGGTCACGATCAAGAAACTGCAAGCCTCGTTGCCGTCAAGTCCCGCGTCGATTCTGTTCGGCTCCAATGAGTTCGAGAAGGAATTTGAGGTCAGCGATGCCGGTGCGCGCGACGGTCTTGAATGGATCGTCGCAAAGCCGCGCGCGAAGGACACGACGTTCGAGCGGATCGAGATCGGCTTTCGCGACGGACTGCCGGCCGCGATGCTGTTGGCCGATGGGTTTGGCCAACAGACACAGCTGACTTTCTCAAAAGTTGACCGCAATCCGAAGTTGGATGCCGAAGCGTTTCGATTCACCGTGCCGAAGGGCGCCGATGTATTGGAAGACAAGTGATTGCTGTTGAGTAAGCCGCGCAGCGCGCCAGGCTAGCGTCACCTTCCGTCCGAACTCCATGGCCACCAGCCTTCTCGCCCTGCTCGACGACATCGCCAGCGTGCTGGATGACGTCGCTACCCTGACCAAAGTTGCGACCAGGAAAACGGCCGGCGTTCTCGGCGACGATCTGGCGCTGAACGCGCAGCAAGTAAGCGGCATGCGTGCCGAGCGCGAGCTGCCGGTGGTCTGGGCAGTCGCCAAGGGTTCACTACGCAACAAGGCGATCCTGGTGCCGGCGGCACTCGCCATCAGCGCGTTCGTGCCTTGGGCCATCATCCCGCTGCTGATCGTCGGTGGCCTGTTTCTCTGTTACGAAGGCGCCGAGAAGCTGGTGCATAAGTTCCTGCACTCCGGGCGCGACGACGCGCATCGCGCAAAGCTCAGCCGCGCGCTGACCGACCCCAGCGTGGATCTTGTGGCGCTGGAACGGGACAAGATCAAGGGCGCAATCCGTACCGACTTCATCCTGTCCGCGGAAATTATCGTAATCACGCTGGGCACCGTAGCCGCCGCGTCACTGAGCACTCGGATCGGAGTGCTGGTTGGCATATCGCTGCTGATGACGGTGGGCGTCTACGGGCTGGTGGCGGGAATCGTCAAACTGGACGATGGCGGGCTTGCGCTGACGCGATCGGCGTCCACAGCGCTGCAGTCCGTCGGCCGGGCGATATTGGTCGCGGCACCGTGGCTGATGAAGGCTTTATCGATCGCCGGCACTGCTGCGATGTTCCTGGTCGGCGGCGGCATTCTCACGCACGGAATCCCGGTGCTGCATCACTTCGCGGAGATGTCGTTGCACGGCATCACGGGCCCGATGGCCATGCTGGGCAACTTGCTGTTCGATGGGCTCGTAGGAATACTGGCCGGTCTAATCGTGGTCGCGGTGGTGATGCTAGTGAAGAAGTGGCGAGGCGCGGCTGCACAGCCCAGCGCATCGAGCTGACCAGCGAGAAAGTACGTGACGCGATTCATCACGGCGCCGGGCTTAGGCTGCTGAAAACGCTTTCGTCTTGGTCGCCGAGCGTCCGCTCCGACCTCAACAGGATTGTCTTCGTGCCGTTGGCCGGAACGCTGATTATTCCGGGCTGCTACTCTACGACTTTATTGCAATCAACTCGACTTCAAACTGCAAAGTCGCGTTCGGTGGAATCACACCGCCTGCACCTTTCTCGCCATAGGCAAGTGACGGCGGGCAAGTGAGCTTGGCTTTGCCGCCCACTTTCATCATCTGCACGCCTTCTGTCCAGCACTTGATCACTCCGTTCAGCGGAAATTCCGTCGGCTGACCGCGCTTGTATGAGCTGTCGAATTCCTTGCCGTCCGGAAATGTTCCCTTGTAATGCACTTGCACTGTATCGGTAGCTTTTGGGCTGGCACCTTTGCCCTCGGTCAGTGCTCGATACACCATGCCCGAATCGGTCTTGATTGCTCCCTTTTCTGCCGCCGCCTTGCCAATTACATCGTCTTGCGCCATCGCTGCTCCCATGCTTGTAGTCAATAAGATCGCCACTAACTTGTTGATCATTGTTTCCTCTTGATGGTCCGATTCAGGGGCAGATGCTAGCCTGTTAAGGACATCTGACGAATCGATGCAAGACCTGTTCACTACCGCAGCCTCCGGTGTCCCGTTGGCCGAACGCATGCGTCCGCGCACCATTGATGATGTGGTCGGACAGTCGCATCTGCTCGCTGCCGGCAAGCCGCTGCGCGTGGCCTTCGAATCGGGTCGGCCACACTCGATGATCCTGTGGGGGCCGCCGGGCGTTGGCAAGACGACGCTGGCGCGTTTGATGGCCGATGCGTTTGGACTGAATTTCATCTCGATATCCGCGGTATTAGGGGGAGTCAAAGACATTCGCGATGCGGTGGAGCGTGCGCAGGTCACGCGAGCGCAGTCGGGCAAGCCCACTGTCGTGTTTGTCGACGAGGTGCATCGGTTCAACAAGGCGCAGCAGGACGCGTTTCTGCCGCATGTCGAGTCCGGGCTATTCGTGTTTGTTGGCGCCACGACCGAGAATCCGTCGTTCGAAGTGATCGGCGCATTGTTGTCGCGCGCTGCGGTTTATGTGCTGCAGCCACTGTCGCGCGACGAGCTCGAGACGCTGCTTGACCGCGCGCTAAAGCTGGAGACCGAGTCGCTGACGATCGATGCGCAAGCCCGCGGCATGCTGTTCGATCTTGCCGACGGCGACGCGCGGCGCTTGCTAAACGCGTTGGAGGTGGTGGGCAACGCGGCGCGCGACAAAAACCTCTCGTCGATCAGTGCCGATTTTCTGCGCGATTCGTTGCCAGCGACACTGCGCCGCTTCGACAAAGGAGGAGAAAACTTTTACGACCAGATCTCAGCATTGCACAAATCCGTTCGCGGCTCGGATCCCGATGCGTCGCTGTACTGGATGGTGCGCATGTTCGACGGCGGTGTCGATCCGCGCTATGTCGCGCGCCGCGCCATAAGAATGGCAGCGGAGGATATCGGCCTCGCTGATCCGCGCGCGCTTGAAGTCGCTCTCGCTGCGGCCGATACGTACGAGCGGCTCGGCTCGCCTGAAGGCGAGCTCGCACTGGCGCAGGCAATTGTCTACCTTGCGTGTGCACCGAAGTCCAATGCGGTGTATCGAGCCTACGGCGCAGTACGCGCATTTGTGGAGCAGGATGGCTCCAGGCCGGTGCCGATGCACTTGCGCAACGCGCCGACCCGATTGATGAAGGAACTGGGCTACGGCGAGGGCTATCGCTACGCACATAATGAAGCCGGCGCGGTGGCTGCGGGCGAAACCTACCTGCCCGAAGGAGTCAATGCGCAGCAGTGGTATGAGCCGACCGATCGCGGTGCGGAGGCCAGAATCGCCGATCGGCTCGACGAACTCCGTCGCCTGAATGCGACGACCGGACGATCGGGCGCACGCGAATCCAAATAGCGATTGCACCAACAAAGCCAAGCAGACAAAATTCGACCATGCGATCCACGCCGCCATTTGCGCTTGATTCACGAAGTTCGCTGTCGTCCTCCTGAGCGCAGCGCGCCTTGGCGCGCCACCCAATCACGTTCAAATGCATTCACGGGTTTGCCATATGCAAACCAATGATGCTCAGTTTTAAGAGGCGGTCATGCTGGATATCACGCTACTACGCAAGGACATCGAAGCTGTCGCGGCGCGTTTGGCAACGCGCTCGTATTCGCTCGACATCGAAGCTTTCAACGCGCTTGAAGCCGAACGCAAATCGGTGCAGGTCAAGACCGAGGAGCTGCAGAAGAGGCGTAATGAACTGTCGAAGCAAATTGGTCTGCTAAAGGCAAAAGGTGAGGACGTCGCGCCGCTGATGGCCGAAAGCTCGACACTCCCGCAGCAGTTGAAGACGCTCGAAGAGCAGCTCGCTGCGATCCAGGCGCGCCTTCAGCACCTGCTGCTCGAAGTGCCGAATCTGCCGCACGAATCAGTTCCAGTTGGCGCATCGGAAGTTGACAACGTTGAGGTACGACGCTGGGGAACGCCGCGCAAGTTCGACTTTCCTGTCAAAGATCATGTTGACGTCGGTAATGGGTTAGGCCTCGACTTCGACGCAGGCGCCAAATTGTCCGGAGCGCGTTTTCCGCTGATGCGCGGCCCTCTGGCGCGGCTGCATCGCGCGCTCGCGCAATTCATGCTCGACGTGCAGACGCGAGAGCACGGATACATCGAGCACTACACGCCATACATCGTCAACGCCGAATGCTTGGTCGGCACCGCGCAGTTACCGAAGTTTCGCGACGATATGTTTCGCGTCACACGTGGCGGCGGCGGCGCCGAGGAAATGTATTTGATATCGACATCGGAGATCTCGCTTGCGAATACCGTCCGTGAACAGATTCTGCGCGAATCAGATCTGCCACTCAGATTGACTGCCCATACGCCTTGCTTTCGATCAGAAGCGGGCAGCTACGGCAAGGACACGCGCGGCATGATCCGCAATCACCAGTTCGACAAGGTCGAGATGGTGCAGATCGCCCATCCGGCAATGTCGTACGAAGCTCACGAAGAAATGGTCCGGCACGCCGAGGCTGTACTGCAACGGCTAGAGCTGCCGTATCGCGTCATGCTGCTCTGTACCGGAGATACCGGTTTTCAATCGACCAAGACGTATGACCTCGAGGTGTGGCTGCCAGGGCAGAATGCCTATCGCGAAATTTCGTCTTGCTCGAACTGCGAAGCTTTCCAGGCGCGGCGCATGCAGGCGCGATTCAAAAACGCACAAGGCAAGACCGAGTTTGTGCATACGTTGAACGGATCCGGATTGGCGGTCGGTCGGACGCTGGTGGCGGTGCTCGAGAACTACCAGCGCGCCGACGGTGGCGTCGACGTGCCGGTCGCGTTACAACCTTTCATCGACGGCGCGTCGGTCCTGCGTCCGACGTAACGGCGAAGATATACTTCGCCGTTCGCCGCATCGGAGAGGTGGCAGAGTGGTCGAATGCGCCGGACTCGAAATCCGGTTTACTCCTCTGGAGTAACGTGGGTTCGAATCCCACCCTCTCCGCCACGACTCTTTTGGGAAACGAGCGACAGAACCTATGCGCCCCTCGGCCCTCATCCGAGCGTGTGCCCGACGCAGGGCGGCAGGGTTTCGACGCGCCTGATCTACGAGTGGCGCGAAGCGCCCGTTCGCAATGTCTGGAATGGCGCAAGGCAGCCGGCAAAACGGACCTGTTCGTTAAAGACAATCTGCGGGGGAGAACATGCGGCACCTAATCGCAGCAAGCACGATGGCGCTGACAATCACCGGCGCGGGTGCGCAAACTTTGGCACAGACAGAAGCGGAAATGGCAAAACTGTTGCCGCTGCGCGTGTCGATCTACGGCAAGCAATTGCAAGGTGTGCGCGAACTTGAGCCGCAAGGCGTCGGCAAAACAGTGGAAGCGCAAAAGCTGCTATTTCGCGGTGGCTTGCATCCGGTCAAGCTCGGCGATTCGTTTCAGTTGACCGTGGAGCTGGTGCGGCCGGGCGCTGCGAGCCAGGTTGTGACGTCTGACCCGCGCCTGCGCTACGAGCCCAATGGCTGCATGATCGCCAGCCCGTCGGGATTCGTGTCGATCGTGAACTCAGGCGATATATGCACTCCCGGCGCTGTCTCCGACTTATGGGTGCTGATGGCTGACGCCACCAAGAAAACACAAGCCTGGAATCGCGTCATTTTCGTGATCACCCAGTAAGTCTGCAATCACATTTTGTGACGGGACCCTGGTCGCTAGGTCGCGTATTTTCGCGTTCGAGCGGCGGCCTTTCGACTGACTATCTCCTCTTTCGCCAAACTGCCATCGAGCTCCTCAATTAGGTCTATGCGATAGCGGTGGGCCTCTTGTCGGAGAAATGCCCGCATCACGGGCTGCCATCAAAAGCGTTGTCCAGGGCTAACGACGAATCGATGGCTGCCGTTGCAGCGCTTCAAGTAGGCGCTGATGAATCTCAGGTGAAGGGCCCGTCTTTCCCGTCGCTAGCTGTGCGAAGTTCTCGGCGAGAATTTCTTCCGGGTGAATGATGTATCCGGTGTTGCGGCCAATCTGCTCGACAAACCCGATGAGCTCGGCCGTCTCGCGTAGCTGAGGTTGCCTCACTTGGGCTCGTGCTGGCACGGCCTCACCGCGCGCAACTTCCAGCCAACTTAGCTTCATGAACTTGAAGAATTCTCCGCCTTGGTGCGCGTCGTAGCGATCGACGGTTGCCTGAAGAAGCGGTGTCACCCACGCAGAGCCTTGGCCGGTTTGTACCTTGATCGCGACATCGATACGGGGCGCATCTGGATTTGTGATCTTGCGCGAAGCAAGCGGCGGCGGAAGTGCCACTTCTTCAATCGGCATAAAGCCGATCGTCGCGTACATGGCATTGCGCCAAGCTTTGTCATGACGACTTGCTATATGAAACAGCTCGTGAGCGATCAGATGCGGCAAGAGGTCGGGGCGCTTCAGCAATTCCTCGGTTAGCAGCACCGCATTGCCTCGCGTATGGGGCGAGTTGCCTTCCATGCCTCCGGTAAATCGCACGAACACAACCGTAGCGGGTAAAGGCAAATTAAGCTCCACCAGCCGAGGTCGGAGGGAGTCAAGCGCGGCTTGCACGGCGGCACGCTCAGATTCAGGCCACGACTGGATGGTGGCCGCCAGACGTTGAAGGAACTCGGCTTCGCTAACTGCCGCTTCCGACTTCCCCTTCAGCGCGCGCTCGAGCGGGCTAAGCCGCTGCACATACTCGTCGCGAGCAGTAATGATTGCGCGCCCTTGTTCCACGGTCGCGAACTCAAAAGCGGTCGCCGCGTGCGCGCTCTCGAACCACGTGAACCAGAGTGCAAGCAGCAGCGCACAAAGGCCAAACAACCTAGGCTGTCGGAAAGTCATTTTTTCTCTTGTCGATGTGTCGGGAAAGGAAGTGCGAGGGACGATTCACGAACACAGTGTACGAATGCTGGATTAACCTAATGAAGCAGTCGGCGATTCCGGACTGGCAGTCAACTCCCCGAAACGCTCTTATGGCGGACGCCTCATGCGAGTACGCTATTTCGAATTGTTGGCTTGAAGGTCCTCACACATTGCAAACAGCTGAACTTCTCGAGGCGAAAAAATGTGGGCAGCATTACTTATTAGGTCTGACCGTCAGACTCGAGCCGTGAAGAGTGTGTTGTATGCAGCCGTAATGGCTTCGATGGCGTTGGGCGCGTTGGCGGCAACGTCGGGAGACAAGACCGACGGCAAGAGCCTGCACGACGCAAACTGCGTGGGATGTCACGATTCGAGTGTCTACACGCGGAAGACGCGATCGGTGAAGTCCTTGGATGCTCTGAAACAACAGCTGGAAACTTGTGGCCACGCTTCAAACAAGGGTCTGACGCCAATCGAAAAACAGCACATCATCAAATACTTGAATGATTCGTTCTATCACCTTCGCTAGAGCGGCAAAGAATTTCATCCGCATGCCAAGCGAGTAGTCGGCTTCGAGCCAGATCGACGGAAACAGCCAGATGCGTATTGCTGCCGGTTCATTGGCT
>CAWEAZ010000039.1:0-33244 GCA_963807155.1 uncultured beta proteobacterium | reverse complement strand
TGCTCCAACAGCGCTCGCGCCGAAGCGTACGTTTGCACTGCGTAGTCAGATGAGCGCAACAAGCGTGACAGCGCAGTGAGGACCGCCGGGTCATCGTCGACGATGAATACCGTGGGCGAAACCAAGGCTTTGCTGCGATTCGCTCATTGACTCTCGGATGTGGGCAGAGTGAGATGGAAAGTTGCACCGCGACCGAGATTATTCTCCGCCCACAAGCTTCCGGAGTGTGCGTTTGTGATGGAGCGCGAGATCGACAATCCCAGCCCCAGACCGTGTTCCTTCGTCGTAAAGAACGGTTCGAATAGCTTCTCGATCCGGTCTGGCGGAATGCCCGGACCCCGGTCAGCGAGCGAAACGAGACCCTGGCCAGCGATGCTGAATCCTACGACGATCGACAAGTGGCGTTCGTCCTGCGGGATTGCGTTCATCGCGTCTGCAGCGTTCATGATTAGATTCAACAACACTTGTTGCAGTTGAATTCGGTCACCGCGCACTGCGACCGAGTCCTTTGCAAGCGTCGTCGAGACGCTGATGTTGCGCAAGCTCAAATCGCCTTGCGCCAGCTTGAGCGCTTCGGCCACGACGTCATTCAAATCGATCGCTTGAAGTTGTGCTTCGCCTCGTTTCAGCAGAGCGCGCAGAGCGTCGGATCACCTCCCCGGCGCGTTTGTCGTCACTGACGATGTCGTCGATGATGGCGCGCACCTCGTCCAGATCAACCGAGTCGCGCTTGAGAAATCGCTGCGCCGCCTGCGCATTGGAAAGAATCGCTGTCAACGGTTGATTCAGCTCGTGCGCAAGCGCGCCGGACAACTGACCCAGGACCGCTACACGCGTGAGATGCGCCATCTGATGACGCTGATCCTGCGCTTCGCGCTCGGCCCGCCGCTGGCTTGTCATGTCGCGAATGACAGAGATGTAGCAAAGCTCGCCACTGATCTCCACGGTCTCGGCATTGAAAATTGCCTCGAGCGTGTCGCCTAACCTCGTATTCAAATTCAGCTCGACGTTCCGAGCGTGACCGTGCGTCTTTAGCAGCCTGTCGAGCTTTGTTTGATCGGGCGGTCGCACAATTCCCAACTCAACAAGAGTCCGGCCCAAAGCGTCGTCGCGAGCAAAGCCGAACAGAGTCTGCCATCGATCATTGACATCGATCAGTCGACGATTCGCTTGCTGAGCGATGCACACGGAATCCGGGCCGGAGTGAAATGCCTTGGCAAAGCGTTCTTCTGACGTGCGCAGTGCCTGTTCGGCCCGCGCGCGGTCGGCTATCTCCTCGCGCAGACTCGTGTTGACACGCAGCAGTTGTACTGTGCGCTCGTTCACAACGTGTTCAAGCCTATCGCGTATTTCCTGCAAAACTCGCTCCGCATGCTTCTGATCATCGATATCCGTCGCGGTCCCGTCCCAGCGGACCACGTACCCGGCATCGTCGCGCACCGGTAGCGCGCGTGCGAGGTACCAGCGGTATTGGCAAGTTTCTGAAACCAGTAACCGGCATTCCGTTTCGTACGGCCGCCCCGATTTCACAGCATTGTTCCAGGCGTCAAGGCATGCTTGGTCGATCGTCGGGATGCACTACGCGCCACATTTCTCCGCCGGTGGCACCTTCCTGGATGCCGATCAGCTCGTACGTACGTCGATTGAAGTACTCCACCTGACCGTCCGGCGTTGCCGTCCAAACGATTTGTGGCATCGCGTCCGCCAGCTTGCGAAATCGCGCTTCGCTTTCCTTCAATGTCATCTGCTCGCGTAGTGCTTCCTCGGCGCGCTTGCGGTCGGTGATGTCGACGTTAACGCCCAGCATGCGGTCAGGCTTGCCAGTCTCGTCGTATAGGACCGCTCCTTTACCTAACACCCAGCGGACAGTTTCGTCGGGACGGACGACGCGAAACTCAGCTTCGAAAGGCAACTTGTCCACCATTGCACGGTACATCCCTCGGGTGACCGCATCTCGGTCGTCCGGATGCAGCAAATTGCGGAAGTGTTCGAAGGTGAGGGCATTGTGCGGACCAGCGATGCCAGCCATTTCATTCGACTCTTCTGACCACGAGGCGGTGTTTAGCTGAATCCACCAGTCCCATGTGCCCATCTTTGCCGCGCTGATAGCCAGCCGGAATCTCTCTTCGCTATCGCGCAGCGCCTTTGCTGTCTGTCCATTCTGCTCGATCACCGCAGACAGAAGCAGCAACGTTATCGAGAGCACGCTTAGAAAGAGTTGGATCGACAGCACACTGTCTTCCGGCAACGCCGCAACGAACGGGCCGTATCCCTGCATGGCGCCCCAAATCACAAAGATGGCAACCATCAAGAGTGATGTGCTCGTTCCGAGTGGCCCAAGCCTTAGTGCGGCCCACAGAGGGGCACCGGCGCGTAGAGCAGTACCGTGTTGCGCTGCTATCAAGCGTGTTTGCTACAAATACCATGAAGCTCACCAGTAGAAGTCCGACAGTAGGGCACCGGCTTCCGCATATCGCTGCACGCGTGCTGTTCGCAAGGTCCCTAAGCCGAGCGTCACCCACGTCACAATGACCGGCACCAGCACGAGACTCGTCAGCATGTTGGAAAAGAAGCGCGTCTTCCATAGAGTGGTGTAACTTCCTTGTCCCCAGCCGATGGCGGTGACGAACGCGACGTCGATGAATGACGAGACGAAAGGCGCGAAGAGCGCGCCGAACAACACGAATATGCAAACGTGCCGGAACGAATCAAATCGCAGCGGGCCCCGAACGAGCCAATAGATGCATCCGGCACCGATCAATGCTTCGCTGCAATTGGTAATGAACCACGCGATTATTTGGATACCCGGAACACCACTTTCCGCCTGACCCGCTAAATGCGCCGGAAACGCGGCGAGTAGAAGCAGCCACCACGAGCGCGGCTTGGTAAGAACGAGCGCTGCGAGCAAGATCAAGTTCGGCGGCCACAGTATCGAGATTGGATTCGGCTGGAACGTCAGCGCGAAGCCGATCCTGGTGCCGATGAAGTAGCCGAGGCAAACGAGCGCCGCCGTCAACCATTCTGGGATTCCGGGTGCTCTGCGGCCGATGCAGATCGCAGATAGTTCGGTTCGGCCTAACTGTCCCGATGGTCATAGCTTCCTCTGGGAGACTGCGATCAGCAATTGCGGGACGCGATCCTATGAATACGCGACGGGCCGAGGTATCCCGCCGAAAAAGGTGTCACGAAATGTCAATATTTCTCAGGGCTCGGAGCACACACATCGGCAAGTTAATGGACCAAGGTCCAGTTCCTGCTCGTTCGTGTTCCCGCGATCATATGTTTGATTGGTCACAGGAGCAAGAATGCAGGCCACCGCCATTGAGCCGCCGAGCGCGCGATACATCGACGCGCGCCGCACAGGCATGTCGCATGATCTTCAACATCGGCCCATTCGGGTGAGCCTGCGGCTCTACTTCATTGGACCAAGGTCCAATTCACCGCGCGCACGACATCGCCGATCATGTTGGCCTCGATTGGCTGCGATTAGCCCATAGAGGATTACGAGTGAGACGACGACCGTTCTTCGGGTTCGGCCGATTGGCTGGACCGTGGTGAGCATGAAGACCGACTGGAAGCAGATCTTGCCTTTGAGTAATCGGCATAATGCAAGGCGTGCCTGAATCGATCTGATCTGTACCTTTTCCTCGGACGACCGTAGCGCGAGGTGCTGCCCATGTCGCGGTGCTCTCCGTTCACTGCTATGGGTAGTGGGATCCTGCAACGCGTCCAAGCCGCCGTAAACGCATTGGTGCAGCTCGGGTGTGGGCGTTGATCGCTATTGCAACGCCGGTACATGCGCAGGACATAGAGCCTCGCAGTTACTCGAACGCACCGATCGGGGTCAATTTCTTGATAGCTGGTTACGCGTACACGCAGGGCGGCATCGCCTTCGGTCCAGCGCTGCCGCTCACAAACGAAGAGCTGAAAACGTCCAGCGCGATCCTCGCGTACGCGCGCGTGTTCGACTTCATGGGCATGTCCGGCAAGTTCGACGCGATCGTCCCGTACGCATCGCTATCGGGTTCGGCCGACTTTGCTGGCGAGCAAGTGACGCGTGACGTGACCGGATTTGCGGACGCGCGTTTGCGAGTGTCGGTCAACTTCTATGGCGCACCGGCACTGAAGCTGAGCGAGTTCAAGGACTACGAACAGGATTGGATCGTCGGCGCCAGCCTGCAAGTGGCTTTCCCATCGGGCCAGTACGACAGTACCCGGCTGATCAACATTGGGACTAATCGCTGGTTCATAAAACCTGAGATCGGCATATCGAAAGCCGTGGGTCCGTTGACGCTTGAGGGCGCGTTCGCCGTGACTTTCTACACGGATAACAACGACTTCTTTGGTGGCAAGCAGCGTTCGCAGGATCCACTTTATTCAGTGCGGGCGCATGCGATCTATAACTTCCCTTCAGGTCTCTGGGGCTCGTTTGACGTCACTTACTTTACCGGCGGTCGCACAACGGTCAACGGCGTGCTGGATTACAACCTTCAACAAAACTGGCGGGTTGGAGGCACTCTGGCGATTCCTATTGACCAGCGGAATTCGATCAAGCTCAACGTCAGCTCCGGAGTTTCAGCGCGCACCGGCAACAACTTCGATCTGGCCGGAATCGCGTGGCAGTACCGCTGGGGTGGCGGTCTATGAATGCGCGCCGCATCTTCATCGGCATCGCCGCCGTCGCGGCGCTGCTCGTCGCCGCGATCGCATCCCTCCCGTTCTTCGTCGACCAAGACCGCGTCCGGCGCGTCGTCGAACAGCGGATCTCGGCGGTGGCCGGCGGGGAGGTGCACTACGAGTCGCTCAAGCTGCGCTTCTTCCCGCAGCCCTCCGTCGAAGCCCGCAATGCCACCGTCCGCATTCCCGGTGTTCTCGAAGGCCGGGTCGACACGCTGGCGATCCGCATTGCGTTGTTGCCCTTGCTCACCGGCAACGTACGTCCGGTGGCGGTCAACCTCGCGCAGCCGACGCTCGAGGTCACGATCCAGCCGGGCGGCGGCAGCGGGCGGCGATCCGTTCGCCGCGTACCGGGCCGCGCTCGGTCCGGTCGTCGACGCGCTCGTCCGCGACGCGAGCGGGATGTCGCTCGGCGTCACCGACGGCAAGGTCGTCGTGGTGTACGCGGGGCAGCGGATCGTGTCGCTCTCCGGGCTCACGGCCGACGCGCAGGTCGCGGCGGACGCGCTCACCGTCGGCGCGAGCGGTGCCGCGGATCTGTGGCGCACCGCCAGCGCGAACCTGAAGATCGCGCCGGGTTCGCTCGCGGCGACGGGCAAGCTGCAGCTGAGCGGCCTGCGCCTGGCGGAGCTGCTGCAGGCTGCCGGCGCGCAGGGCGAGGTGCGCGTAAGCGCCGGCGCGATCGACGCGTCCCTCGACGCGCAGACGGACGGACGCGCGAGCGTGCGCGGGACGCTCACCGCCGCGGCGCCGGATGTGACGCTCGCGCGGGCCGCGCGCACGCTGGGGTTGGGCGCCGTGCGGGCGGTGCTCGACGCGCAGCGCGACGGCACGGCGTTGACCGCTTCGGTGCGCGAGCTCAAGGCGGGCGACCTCCTCCCGGCGGCGACGGGGACGCTACGCGCGAAACCCGACGGTTCCGCGCCGACGGTCGCACTGCAGGTGCCCGCGCTCGACCTGGCGCGGCTGCGCACCGCTCTGGTCGCGCTCGCGGGCGATCTCGACGGCGTACAGGCGGCGCTCGCGTTCGTCCCGACGGGCACGGTGCAGGCACTGAACATCACCGCGGCGGGGAGCGATTTCGGCGCGCTCGCGGCGCTCGGGTCGATGCGCGCGGAGGGACAGCTCGCGAACGGCGCGCTGGAGCTGCCGGCGTTCGGCATCGCGGTGACCGGCGGCGCCGGGCGCTTCGCGCTCGCCGACGGCACGCTGCGGTGGTCCGAGCTCGCGGGCGCGATCGGCAAGTCGACGTTCACTGGCGGCACGCTAACGGTCGACTTGATACCCGACGCGGTCGACTTGATACCCGACCCGGCGCTGCGCAAGCTCGAGGCGACGGTCGACGCGGATCTCGCCGGGACGCTCCCGATCGTACGGCGCCTGGTCGGCAGGCCCGAGCCCGCGGCGCTCGCCAACGTCGAGTCGCTGCGCGGTCGCGCGTCAGGCACCGTGGTGTACGAAGCCGACCGCCGCCGCGCGCACGTCGCGGTCGACCTCTCGCGGGTGCAGGGGAACGTGCGCTATCGCGGTGTGCCGCTGCCGATCGAGGTGACCGATGGCGCGGTCCGCTACGCCGGTGATCGTCTCGACGTGCGCCGGCTCGACGGCAGGGTCGGGCGCTCGCAAGTCCGGGCTGGTGCGATGGAGCTCGTGCTGGGATCGGTGCCCACCGTACGCGCCGCGAGCGCGGACGCCGTGGTCGTGCTCGACGAGATCTATCCCTGGCTCGCGTCCCTCGAGGGGTTGCGGCGGCCGACGAGCGCGATCCCCAGCGAGAGCGGTACCGTCGCGGTGCGGCTCGTGCGGCTGTCCGGTCCGCTGAACCAGCCGGCGGCACTCGACTACGAAGCGGTGCTCCGACCTCAACAGGTGCGCATTGCCGGCCCGACGCTGCCTGCGCCGGTGACGGTCACCGGCGGGGAGTTGCGAGTCACGCCGCGCACGGTCGCCCTCGACCGGCTCGACGCGTCGATGCTCGACGCGCGCATCGTCGCGTCCGGAACGATCGCGGACTACGCCGCGCCCGATCCGCGCTTCGACCTCACGCTTGCCGACGGCAGCGCCGGCGAGCGCAGCCTCGAGTGGGCGCGCACGCGCTGTCGGCTGCCGCTCAAGGTGATGCCGCGCACGCCGCTCACGCTCGTCGTCGGGGCGCGTGCAGCGCGCCGGGGGACAACCGCCGCCGCGCAAGCGTCGCTCGTCCTCGCCAGCGGCGTGCGGGCCGATTTCGACCTCACCACGCATTCGGGCCACTTCGATCTGCGGCGGCTGGTGGTGAACGACCCCGACACCGACATGACTGCGTCGCTGAAGTGGGCGGCCTCGACGCTCGAGCTCACGTTCAAGGGGAAACTCAACAACCGCACGCTCGCTCGGGTGCTCGCTCATCCGCCGAAAGGGGATGGCGCGCTGCAGGGCGATTTCAGCGCGACGATCGATCTCGCCGACCCGCGGCGGTCGAACGCCACCGGCAGCCTCGAGGGCGACCGGATCGACATCCTGGAACGCTGGGACATCCCGGTCGCGATCGCGCGCGTGCGCCTCGACGTCGCCGGCGACGTGGTCCGGATACACGAAGGCGCATTCGTGGTCGCCGGCGAACAGCTCGCGCTCACCGGGACGGTCACGCGCCAGCCGAAGACGTTCGGGCTCGATCTCCGCGCGACGGCGGACGCGATCGACGCCGAGCGCCTGCTCCGCGCGTTCCCGCGCGGCGAGGCCCAGCCGCGAGGCGCGGCCGGCTGGAACCTGCCGGTCGAAGGCCGCATCGCCGTCGACGCGAAGAGCGTCACCTACGGTCGGTACGTCGTGCGGCCGCTCTCGGGTACCGTCACGCTCGCGCCGGAGCGCATCGTGGCGGACGTGAAGGAGGCGCGACTGTGCGATCTCGCACTGCCGCTGCGCGCGGTGCTCGTGCCCGGCAGCGTGAGCGTGACGTCGAAGATCGCAGCGCGCGGTCAGCCGGTCGCCGGTGTGGTGGCCTGCCTGACCGGCGCGCGCCTCGCGCTGACCGGGACGTTCGATCTCGACGCCGACCTCGCCGCGAGCGGACCAGTCGACGAACTGGCGCGCGCCGCGCGCGGCACGTTCCGCTTTACCGCTCGCGACGGCGAGATCCTGAAGGCGCCGGCCATCGCTCGCATCCTGTCGCTCGATGCGGTCGGCGCGGTGCTGCGCGCCCGGCCGTCGGAGCTGCTGGCGAGCGGCCTCGATTACAGCGAGCTCGCGGCCGCGGGAACAGTCGACAGCGGCCGCGTGCGCGTCGAGAGGGTTACGCTGAACGCGGCGGCGCTCGGGCTCGCGATGACCGGCGAGGTCGACGTTCCTGCGCGGCAAATCGACATGCGCGGCATCGTCGCGCCGTTCAACCGCATCCAGCAGGTTATGCAGCACGTCCCGATCGTCGGCGGTATCTTCGGCGCCCGTGTCCTCGGGATTCCGGTCAGCGTCACCGGCGATCTGGACAATCCGCGGGTCGTTCCGCTCGGGCCGGCGGCGATCGGCGAAAGCCTGGTGAACCTCATAGGCGCGGTGGTCAAGACGCCGATCGATCTCCTCGACCCGTTCGGCGGACGGCCGTAGCCCGCGCGCTAGTTGCTGGCAGCAGGCGGCGGAGAGATCTTCCAGAAGGGTCGCGAGATTTCTTCGAGCGGGCGGCCCGGATCCCCAGCGTCAAGCCCATAGCGAATGAGCGCAACCAAGTCTGCACTCACCGCAGGGTCGGACACGAAATAGCTGTGACCAATGAAACCTCCTGTGCTGGTGGTGACCTGGACAAAAGTGGCGAAGCCGGCGAGCTGCTTCGCCTTGGCGAGCCCTTCCTTGTCGAGCAACGATTGATCAAAACGTCCCAACCGGCGCAGGCTGCCCATCAAGAATTCGGACAGGCTGAGCGCCTTATCGCCTTCCGACGTGTAAACGGTGAGCCGCAGCTTGGGAGGAGGAATGACGAGCCGCGGATTCGACACCTTTCCGTAAGGTAGGTCAGGGTCGGATTCGATGCTGAAGAGCTTGGCTACCCCGACATCCAGGTCCAGGTCAGGTGACATCAGCACGATGTTGCGGACCTTGAATCTGGTGTCGAGGAACAGCCCGTTGATGTAAGCCTCGATCTCGAGCTCGCGCAATGCTGTAGTCAACACATCGGTGCCGCGACTGTGGGCAAGCAGGTGCGCCTTCTCCACTCCGGGCGTGTCGGCGATGATGCGAAGGGCCTGCTTGAGGTGAAACACGGCGAACTCGCCCGACTCGCGATCGACGTTGTAGCCCATGAACAGACCGCGCGAGCCGCCCGCCAGCCACGTGAAGATCGCGCAGACGAACTCGCGACCTAGGAAGTGACGTTTACGAAGGACGGTATGCATTGCCGCGCCTCCGAGTTCACGATGTCGGCGGGCGGAGAGCGGGGTGCCAGCAGGTGGAATCTGTGCAGCACTAAAGACGGCGGGAAAGTTGCGCAATAAAAAGAAAACGAGACACTATTAAGCTGGATACCGCGCGCGATACATAACTAATGGAGGTTCGGTGATGTTTGCAAAACTTTCGGCGGAGTTCCTCGGCACTTTCTGGCTTGTACTCGGTGGCTGCGGTAGCGCGGTACTCGCTGCCGCGTTCCCTGAAGTGGGAATCGGACTGCTCGGCGTATCACTGGCCTTTGGCCTCACGGTTCTCACCGGCGCATACGCGCTCGGGCCCATATCGGGTGGGCACTTCAATCCTGCCGTCTCAGTCGGACTATGGGCCGGCGGGCGATTTCCTGCCGCGCAGCTACTGCCCTACATCGTCGCGCAAGTTATAGGCGGTATCGCCGGTGCGGGAGTGCTTTACCTGATCGCGAGTGGCAAGGCAGACTTCAGTCTCGCCGGTGGTCTGGCATCGAACGGCTATGGTGAGCATTCTCCTGGCAAGTACTCGATGATGGCCGGGCTCGTCACGGAAGTGGTGATGACTTTCATGTTCCTGATTGTCATCTTAGGTGCGACGCATCAGCGCGCACCGGTCGGCTTCGCGGGTCTCACGATCGGACTTGCACTGACGCTGGTTCACTTGATCAGCATTCCGGTGACCAACACATCGGTGAATCCGGCACGGAGCACCGGTCCGGCACTTTTCGTCGGCGGTTGGGCCTTGCAACAGCTATGGCTGTTTTGGATTGCACCCATGATCGGCGCCGCAATCGCTGGCGTTGTTTATAAAGCAGTGCTCGAACGGGAGCACGGTGAACCGCCAGTGACAGGCAGAGCCAGCACCTGACAGCAGATCAACGGGAGGAATCTACCAATCGGCGTTCGTGCGCCGAGTGTGATCGCGGCGCCGCAGGTGGCTCACGTTCTTCTAGCGACTGTTGTCACCGCGACTGCTGCGTCGCTACCACTTCGCGGACAACCACTTGATTGGCGTTTTAATCGTCGCGCAAGCAAATGCTGCGTTGCCGGCGTAGGCCCAGAGCAACCGCATCAACTCAATCTGACGAGTAAGCATTCCAACTGCGCACGGCAGGCTGGTACTACAGCAGGTCGCTGGCAACGGCGATATCTCCGGTCGAATTTTGTGTCGCGAAAGGTGAAGCGCCCAGGATCAATCCGCCCGATCATTCTGGCTCAATCCGCATATCGTGAGCCGCTCGAATGGCGTTATCGCGAATGGCGTTATCAACTGGTGAGCTTGGTTCGAACAAACTCAGTCAGGCGGGCTCGCTTGTGGGCAATTTCGGCCTGCCGCGCGCGTTCAATGAGAGCGCGATTAATAAGAATTCGGCAGCCGGCATGAGCAGATCCTGGCCCGTCCGAACCGAAGTAGCTTGTTGTATTGACATCCTGGGAGGGATGAACGCGACGCACTTAGCTGGCGTCGCGCGATGGTGGAGGGTTCTATGAAACGTTTTCTGCTAGCGCTCTTTCTCTTGCCGACCCTATCGCATGCACAGACCTTGGTTGCAAAGGCGTCGGACGGCGCAAAGTGGCTGATATACGTCGACACGATTAACGTGGGAGATGCTCTGCAAAATCGCGACCGACTCGTGAGTGCGCTGGTCGAGAAGCGCGATGAACATGGCCGGTCGACGAATCGGGCTCGCCAATACACGACGGGTTGCTACACGCACGGCGACGGCCTTACGCGGTGGGGCGAAAACGCCCGTGTCGGACGAGTGGACTTGGGGCGGCCCCCTCGTTCTCGACATCCTTGCTACGCGTATGTGTCAGTACGCCTGGGATCGCGTTGAGCCGGATGCCGGCATCGAATTCCCTCTGAAGCATGCGGTCAGCCTACCGCGGAAACACGTCAAGCGCCAACGGACCGACACGAGGTAACGTTGGGCTGTAGCTGAGCATCGCCGCCTCAAAGAGCGAAGGCTAGGTTCTGGGCCGACATTTCGTCGGCTCTCTCGTTATGCAAACGAAACAGCTGACACTAGCCTGCTTGATTTTCACTCTCGGCTTCGCGGCGACTGCAGCCGCTCAGCAAGCGCCGAGCTCTGCAACTGCGCGCGCTGCTGATGTGCAGCGGCCGAAGATCGGTCTCGTCCTGTCCGGTGGTGGCGCGCGCGGCGCTGCTCATATCGGAGTTCTGAAAGTTCTTGAAGAGCTGCAGGTGCCGATCGATCTGATCGTCGGCACCAGCATGGGCTCGATCGTCGGCGCTGCGTACGCGACCGGCCTTTCGGTGGAAGAAATGGAAAAGGTGATCAAGACGATCACCACCGACCGCCTGTTCACCGATAACCCGCCGCGGCAAGACCAGACGATGAGGCGCAAGGACGACGACCTACGGCCGTACTTCGTGCCCGAGCTCGCCGTGACGCCGGATGGCGTTCTGCTTCCGAAAGGACTGGTGACCGGCGTTGCGCTTGAAGGCGAGTTGCGACGGCTGGTGCAGGTGACCAGTGCGCGCAGCTTTGATGAGCTGCCGATTCCGTTTCGCGCGATCGCCACCGACATCGGCACCGGTGAGATGGTGGTGCTGAAGGAAGGCAGCGTCGTACAGGCGATTCGTGCGTCGATGTCGGTACCCGGGGCAGTGGCTCCCGTTGAAATGGGGCGCCGTCAGCTGGTCGATGGTGGCTTGGTGCGCAATCTTCCAATCGACATCGCGCGCTCGATGGGCGCCGAAGTCATCATCGCGGTCAACCTGGGCACGCCGCTGCTGAAGCCCGAGCAAATCACATCGGCGCTGACTGTGTCGGTGCAGATGCTGAACATTCTGACCGAGCAGAACGTCGGTCGCTCTTTGGCCGAACTGACACCGCGCGACATTCTGATCCTGCCGGAGCTTGGCGACTATTCGGCAGCGGACTTCGACAATCTCGTGAAGACAGTGCCGATCGGCGAAGCCGCGGCGCGCAAAGTCTCCGATCGCCTGCGTGCGTTATCACTTCCCGCCGCACAGTATGCGGCGGTGCGTGCAAAGCAGGTAGTGCCGGCGGTCGCTCAAGCGCAGACCATCGATGCGATCCGGGTCGAAGGCACGCGCGGTGTCAATGAGACCGTCGTGCTGCAGGCGATGCAGACGCGTATCGGCCAGCCGCTTGATTCCGAAACGATCGATCTCGACATGCGGCGCATCTTCGGCCGCGGCGACTTCGAGACCGTCAATTACGCCCTGGACGAAACCGACGGCAAACGAACGCTGGTCGTGCTGGTCAAGGAAAAGCCACATCGCAACTACGTGCGGTTCGGACTCGAGCTCGAAGCCGCGCTTGGGAGGCAGGCTGATTTCAATGTGCTCGCGTCGCATCGCATGAAATGGCTCAATTCGTTCGGTGGTGAATGGCGCAATGATTTGATCCTGGGCCGCGATGTGCTGGTGCAGACCGAGCTATATCAACCGCTGTCAACACAGCAATACTTTTTCGTGTCACCCAAGCTGCGGTACACGATCGATCGATTCGATTTGTATGCGGACGATCTGCGCATCGCCGAGTACGGTCAAGAGATCGCGATTGTTGGCATCGATCTAGGGGTGAACTTTCTGCAGCATGGCGAAGCGCGCGTCGGTGCGCTGGTGGGCCGTCGAACGCTTGACCTTCGTAGCGGTGGGGTGGTCATAGTTCCCGGCGACGGACAGCCTGTGTCGTTGCCGCCCAGCGGTCGCCTCGACGAGGGTGCGTTCACTTTTTCTGCAACACTGGACCGACTCGACAGCATTAACTTCCCGCGCCGCGGCTACTACGCGCGCGCGAGTGTGTACGACTCCAACTCGCTGCTCGGTGCCGAGGAAACGTATACGCGCTGGAATGCGGTCCTCAGCGCTCCGGTCACGATCGGCCGTCACACGGTTGAAGGGCTGATCGCTGGCGGCAACCGGATCGGCAGTAATCCGGTGCCGGTCTACGATCAATTCGAGCTTGGCGGATTTCTTAACTTGTCCGGGCTTTCGCGCGCGCAGCTGCGCGCCGATCGCTTTGTGTTCGGCCGGCTGATCTATCGCAGCCAAGTGGCGAATCTCCCGGTTGTTCAGGATGTACACGTGGGTGTCTCCCTTGAGGGTGCGCGCTTGAACCCCGCGATTCCGATCTGGCGAGGCCAAGCCGTATCCGGCGATCTGAACGTGTATGCCGGTTCCGTCTTCATGGGTATCGATTCGCCGCTCGGTCCGCTATACCTCGGCTTTGGTTATGCCAACAGTGATAACAAGGCGATCTATCTTTATCTGGGCCGGCCTTAGCG
Organism: uncultured beta proteobacterium; assembly: GCA_963807155.1. Classification (GTDB taxonomy): domain Bacteria; phylum Pseudomonadota; class Gammaproteobacteria; order Burkholderiales; family Burkholderiaceae_F; genus JACCZX01. The sequence goes on along the minus strand of CAWEAZ010000039.1, from coordinate 19,901 downwards.
CGTACGCTACTTAACCTTGGTTCAAACCATGCGAGGAATGCCAATGACATATCGAAAAGTCATCTTCCAAGTCAGTGCGGCGTTGATCGCCGTCTCTTTTTCGTCCCATGTCTTCGCCATCAACGAGCTCTTTCTTGGGCGAGGGCCGCTGGCGCACCTGAAAAAGGAGGACATCGCCATTGCGCGTGCAGAAATCATGAAAACGCTCGACAACGGCGCGGATGGTCAAACGCAAACGTGGAGTAATCCGACAACCAAAGCCTCTGGAACTATCAAACCGGTCAAGACCTTCACGAAGGACGGCATGCGCTGCCGCTCAGCGGAGTTCACGACGTCCGCGGGCGGAGAGCGTGGCGCCAGTACATGGAATGTGTGCCACACCAAGGACGGGTGGAAGATCGCGCAGTAGGAGCGAAACGCCGTAACTTGACGCTCAACAAGCGAGCAGATCACAGGAGCGTTTACGCGCGTTCTACTCGGCTTCGAGTGCCTTAACGCTTGGCTTGCGCGTTGTTACGGTTGGCGCAGCGTATGCGTCGCCGCCGCTCGGCTCGCAAGTGTCGGAGCCACTGCTGATTGTTGGCTCAGGCAACGACCTCAGCATCGAATCAGACCGGCGGCAAACCACCGCGCCAGCTCAGTGCGGCAGACAAGTCGTGGACCGGCGACTTCGACGCGATGGTCGAGCGCCGCATGATTCGCGTGCTGGTTCCGCCCAGCCGCACGCTTTATTACAACGACAAGGGACGCGAGCGCGGCCTCACCGCCGAGTTCGTGCGCGACTTCGAGCGCTACATCAACCGTAAATACGCCAAGCAGCTCGGCAATCGGCCGATCACGGTCTACATCATTCCGACGACTCGCGACCGGCTGTTACCGCAGCTGGTAGCCGGCAACGGCGATATCGCCGCCGGTAATCTGACCGCGACTGATGAACGATTGAAGATCGTTGACTTTGTCGCGCCGCGCGACCGCAAATCCATCCGCGAGATCATCGTGATGGGCCCGACCGCGCCGCAGATCGCGTCGCTCGATGAGCTTTCCGGCCAGAGAGTTCACCTCAATCCGGTCAGCAGTTATTTCCAGAGCGTGATCGCGTTGAACGACCGGCTGTTAGCCGCCGGCAAGGCGCCGGTCAAGATCACCTCGCGTGCCTCACGCGCTCGAAGATGAAGACAAGCTCGAAATGCTGAACGCAGGCTTTTTCGAATTCATCGTTGTTGACGACTGGAAGGCAAAAATCTGGGCGCAGGTATTGCCCAAAGTCAAAGGTGCGTGAGGACCTCGTGCTGCGTGATGAAGCGTATACCGGGTGGGCGTATCGCAAGAACAGCCCGCAACTGACGGCAGTGCTACAAGACTTCTACAACGAGCTTCGTCAAAAGGCAGGGTGTGCTCGACGCTCGTGTTGCGCAATTCAACAAGCGGATCAAGCAGATTTCAAACAACACCGGCAGCTATGGAGTTGAAGCGATTTGAACAGACGCTCGCGCTCTTCGAGAAATACGGTGCCAAGTATGGCTTCGATCCGCTGATGCTTGCTGCACAGGGTTATCAGGAATCCACTCTCAATCAGAACGCCGAGAGCCCCGTTGGTGCGATCGGTGTAATGCAAATCACCCCAGCGACAGCCGCGCGCTTGAAGGTCGGCGACATCCACCAGATCGAGCCCAACATTCATGCCGGCGCCAAGTACATGGATGAGTTGATGACGCGCTACTTTGCAAATGCCAAATTCAGCGAGGAAGTCCGAGCGCTCTTCGCATTCGCCTCCTACAACGCCGGCGCCGGCAATATCTCCAGAATGCGCAAGGAAGCCGCCAAGCGCGGGCTGGATCCTGACAAGTGGTTTAACAATGTCGAACTGGTGACGGCGGAGAAGCTCGGCATCGAAACCCCCACCTATGTGCGAAACATCTACAAGTACTACGTTGCCTACAAACTGCAGGAAGAAGTCGTTTGATTCCGATCCAAAGGAGTCGTTGCGCCGGCGATTGCAAGTCTGGATCACGCGAGCGTTGCGCCTAGATGCGCAGCGTTAACCTCGACTTCGTCAAACTTCGCGCAGCGACCTTCGATACTGAATCGCTTCTGCAACATGTTGGGTCGCGAGCTCGGTCGCGCCCGCGAGATCAGCAATCGTGCGCGAAACTTTCAGCACACGGTGATACGCGCGCATCGACCATCCGAGGCGAACTGCGGCCGCATGCAGCAGTTGCTTGACAGCGCCGGTGATGCCGCAAACTTCGTCGATCTCGGCCGGCTGCAAGTTATCGTTTAGCTTGCCCTGACGCGCGAGCGCCTGGTGGTACGCCTTACGCACGCGCTCGGCGACGAAACGCGTCGGCTCACCGTCTCCCATCCTGGTCAGTTCTTCCTCGGAAAACGAAGACACTTCGACACGCATATCGATGCGATCGAGTAACGGACCTGAAATGCGGTCTTGATAACGCGCGACGAGATCGGGCGTGCATCGACATTCGATGGTTCGGTGCCCGAAGTAGCCGCATGGGCATGGGTTCATTGCGGCGATCAATTGAAACTTGGCGGGATATTCGACTTGCCGCGCTGCGCGCGACACCGTAATGCGCCCGGACTCGAGCGGCTGCCGCAGCGCCTCGAGCACGCGTCGCTCGAACTCCGGCAGCTCGTCCAAGAAAAGCACGCCGTGATGTGCCAGCGAAATCTCGCCTGGCATCGGTGGGTTACCGCCGCCCACCAGAGCGACAGCGCTCGTGGTGTGATGCGGCGAGCGATAAATGCGCGTTGCCCAGCGCTGTGTTGCAAACTGACCCGCAAGCGATAGCACTGCTGCCGATTCAAGCGCCTCGTCGGTGGTCATCGGCGGCAAGATTCCAGCGAAGCGCTGGGCGAGCATCGTCTTGCCGGTGCCGGGCGGTCCCACTAGCAGCGCACTATGACCGCCAGCGGCCGCAATCTCGAGTGCGCGCCGTGCAGCGAGCTGGCCTTTGACGTCGAACATATCGGGGTACGTGGGTGGTGTCAGGCGCACCATTGCCTGATGAACTTCGATGCGGCGTGCATCCGCTTCGCCCGCGTCCGAACGAAGATGCTCGACCACCTGCAGCAGCGTCTTGGCCGGATAAATCGGCACTTGGCCAACAAGCGCCGCTTCATCGGCGCTCTCCGCGGGCACGATGAAGCCGCGCAGTGGCGCCTTGTCCGCTCCACGCCCTTCACTCGTCGCATTGGCGGCGGCCCTCGTGACGGCATATGCCATCGCCAGTGTGCCGCGCACTTCGCGCAACTCTCCCGACAGCGACAACTCGCCAGCGAACTCGTAACGGTCAAGTACGCGCGCCGGCAACTGTCCGGTCGCAGCGAGGATTCCGAGTGCGATCGGCAAATCGAAGCGGCCCGATTCCTTCGGCAGATCAGCCGGCGCGACATTGACGGTGATACGCCGCATTGGAAAGTCAAAGCGGCTGTTCTGCAGTGCGGCTCGTACGCGCTCGCGGGCCTCGCCTACTTCTGTATCCGGTAGCCCGACCAGCGTGAACGCAGGCAAACCGTTCGCCAAGTGGACTTCGACAGTTACTTCGGGCGCCGACATTCCAGACAAGCCTCGGCTGCGAACGACGGCGAGCGTCATTGCAACGGGTTCATTCGAGCAGGCAAGCCGGGATCGAGCATGGCGCGCGATTCTATGGCGCGTACGCGAGTCGCGTGCCAGAACCTGCGACGGCCTATACCGTTTACGCGATCGGGAGGAGTGTTAAGGCGCCGCGCGTATCCCTCCTTTTGGGTGTGCCACAGACTGATCGGACGAAGGAAAAATGGCCCGTTTGGCCTGATATTCGTCAGGGGTGGCCCACGTCGCCGTGGCACGATACAGTCACGGCTTTTATCGATCTCTCTGCTGCACAGAGCAAGCGTATCTGGTGACAACTTTTCTTCTTTGCGTCGCAATTTTCGGCACGATTACCGGGCTGTATATCTGGGCGCAGCGTCGTGCGCGTGCGATACGCGAACAATCGTCGAAGCGCGAGCAAAGCGCGATGGCGCTGATGCTCGCTGGCGGCCAGCTCGACGACGAGCACGCAATCGAACCCGACGAACCCGTCAAGCCGAGGATCATGGGACGCTTGCTCGAGGATGACCCCGCCGAAAAAGCGGCCGCAGCGGCGCGGCATGCGGCGGCGCGCGCGGCATCCAAGGACAAGCCGCGCGACTTACCCCCGCTCGATTTCGATAAGCGTGATTCCAAATCACGCGGCAAATCAAAGTCGAATGGCGCACACGATGAAACACACCGCGCGACGCCGGCCGAGCTCGCTGCAGACGGAATGGATCCCATCGAGGATCTGATTTCGCAGATCATGGTGCACGAACCGCCGCCGCACACACGTCCTCGTGCCGAGCCCAAACCGGCCCCGCGCACAAGCGAACCGCGCAGGCTCAAGCCCGATGTGATTTCACCGACCGTGCCGCTGCGCGAGCTTGTCCTTGCCTGGTATGAAGCGCGCGGGTATCGCGGCTCGCCCGCATCGCCCGCCGTCTGGCCTATAGAGCTCGTGCTGCGCCATCGCGAAGATGCCACGCGCGCGTATGCGTTCGTTGTGCAGAACGACCACGTCTCCGTGGATCGCATTACCGCGTTGATCGAACAGGCGCGCGAGATTGGCATGATGCGTGTTGCGGTGATTGCCGAGGCGGGATACGAAAGCGGTGCGAAGGCAGTTGCAAAGCGTCGCCACGTTCGATTGATCGACCGCTCGGCAATGGAAGCGGAATTGTCCGAGTTGCAATTGCCCACTGCTGCGAAAATCATCGCGATTGCCCGCAAGCGTTCCGAAGCGGAACCGTCGCCGGCGTAACGCCTACCTCGCGTTGATCAACGCGAGGTCTTGTTTTCGATTTCTGTCAGTCGGCGCTCGAGGCTCTCAAGCTTGGCGCGCGTCTTCGCTAACACTTTAGTTTGAGTGTCAAACTCCTCGCGCGTCACCAGTTCGAGGCGCGCGAACTGCTGCGTTAAGAGCGCCTTGACGTTCTTTTGCATATCGGCAGCGGGTGTGTTGCGCATCAGCGCAGCGAGCCGGTCCTGCAGTTCATCAAGAAACGAAACCTTGTCCATGGTGCGAATTTATCCTATCGAGGCTCTTCGAGGGCTCGCCCTGTGATCGTGCGCTCGTGCACTAGCAACGTGCTCGCGCTTCGAATACTCAGGTTATTTGCACCGACACCGCGCATTTTGGCGCTGCAACAATTGGCATGCATGTTGCGTAGAGCCCAATCGATTCTGTTTTTCACATAAACATCTCGAGAGGGGATCCGCCAACATGAGAACAGCGCTGATTGCTTGCGCTTTTTCGATCGGAAGTGTCGCGCCGCTCGGCGTCGCAGCACAAACGCCACCACCACCGGCAGCCGCAGCCGCAGCTTTAGCCGCACCTGCACCAACCCCGGAATTCACTTTCACCGGCAACGCAGGACTGTTTAGTGACTATCGGTATCGGGGCTACTCACAGACCGACTACAGACCTGCGTTTCAAGGCGGCTTTGACTTCGCGCATAAGTCAGGCTTCTATCTAGGCAACTGGAATTCGAACGTGTCGTCGGTGCTGTTTAACGGCGCCAGCCTTGAAATGGATTTCTACGGCGGCTACAAGACAACGATCGGCGACTTTGGCATCGACGTCGGAGTGCTCTATTACTACTACCCCGGTACTGGCAAGTATGTATCGGGTTACAAGCCCGATTTCTTCGAGGGCTATATCGGTGGCAGCTGGGGGCCGATGTCGCTCAAGTACTTCTACGGCTTCACCGATTATTTCGACCTGAAAGCGCCCGGCGTCGACACCAAAGGTTCGCAGTACCTGGATTTCTCCATCGCATATCCGTTTGCCGGTGGCTGGGCGATTCAGGCGCACGCTGGCTGGCAAAAGATAGAGAATGGGCAACAGGTTGGGTTAATCGACGACACGTACTTCGATTACAAGCTGGGCGTAACGTATGACATTGCCGGCTCCGGCTGGCTGGCAGGATTGGCTGTTGTCGGCACGAACGAAAAGAAGCTCTTCCTAAAGTCCGACCTATCGGAGGGCGCCGGGAAGACGGGCGTCGTGGTTTCGTTGACCAAGACGTTTTAAGCCATAGGAACTGGAGCGATGAAACTAGTCACGGCCATTATCAAGCCCTTCAAGCTTGACGAGGTGCGTGAAGCTTTGTCCGCAGTCGGCGTGCAAGGCATCACGGTCACTGAAGTCAAAGGCTTTGGAAGGCAAAAGGGTCATACCGAGCTGTATCGCGGCGCCGAATACGTCGTCGATTTTCTGCCAAAGGTGAAGATCGAAGCAGCGGTGTCCGACGACATCGTCGAGCGTGCGATCGAGGCGATCGAGGGCTCTGCACGCACGGGAAAAATCGGCGACGGCAAAGTATTCGTGTTCGATCTCGAACATGTGGTTCGTATCCGAACCGGCGAGACCGGCAAGGAAGCGCTCTAACCGATGAGGATGACAATGAAGAAACTAGTGGTCATGCTCCTCGCTGCAGGAGCATTTGGAGTCGGATCGCTGGCGCCTACGGCGGCGCTCGCTCAGTACGAAAATCCAAAAGCCGGCGAAGCGGCCAAGGCCGAAGTCGCGGCACCGGCCAAGTCCGATGCGGTTGCGCCGGCGAAATCTGACGCTGCAACGCCTGCAGCGGCGGTGGCGCAAGCACCTGCGGCACCCACAACTGCTGCTGCAGCCGATGCGCCTAAGCCGCCCAATATCAACAAGGGCGACACCGCTTTCATGTATGCGGCGACGATGATGGTCATCCTGATGACCATTCCCGGACTTGCATTGTTCTATGGAGGCCTGGTGCGCTCCAAAAACATGTTGTCGGTGTTGATGCAGGTATTCGTCACGTTCGCGCTGATCTCGATTCTTTGGATGATTTACGGCTATTCGCTCGCGTTCACAGGAGGAGGCCCGTTCATCGGCGGACTTTCGAAGATGTTCTTGTCCGGTGTCACGCCTGAATCTGCCGCAGCCACGTTTAGTAAAGACACCTACATTCCCGAGCTGATGTTCGTCGCGTTCCAGTGCACCTTTGCTGCGATTACCTGCGCACTAATTGTTGGCGCGTACGCGGAACGCATGAAGTTTTCCGCGGTGCTGCTGTTCATGGCCCTGTGGTTCACGTTCTCCTATCTGCCGATGGCGCATATGGTCTGGTACTGGGACGGCCCCGACGCAATTAAGGATGCAGCCACGCAAACGGCAGTCGGCGAAGCGGCCGGCTGGCTGTGGGCCAAAGGGGCGCTTGATTTCGCAGGCGGTACTGTTGTCCACATCAACGCGGGTATTGCCGGCCTGGTCGCTGCCTATGTGCTTGGTAAGCGAATCGGCTATGGACGCGAATCGATGGCTCCGCACAACCTGACGCTGACGATGGTTGGCGCAGCAATGCTGTGGGTGGGCTGGTTCGGATTTAACGCCGGTTCCAACCTTGAAGCCAACGGCGTCGCGGCGATGGCGTTCGTCAATACGCTGTTCGCCACAGGCGCGGCCGTGCTGACGTGGACGTTTGCCGAGTGGATGATCAAGGGCAAGCCGTCGATGTTGGGTGCGGCATCGGGTGCAGTCGCCGGTCTGGTGGCGATTACGCCGGCGTGCGGATTCGTCGGCGTGATCGGTGGCGTCGTCATCGGTGCGGTAGCGGGTGGCGCTTGTTTCTGGGGGGTCAGCGGCTTGAAGAAGATGCTGGGCGCCGATGACGCACTTGATGTATTCGGCGTGCACGGCGTCGGTGGGATCACCGGCGCGTTGCTGACGGGCGTCTTCGCTTCCCCATCGCTCGGCGGCCTCGGCATCTGCAACTATGTCACCAACAAGTGCGGCGACCCTGCTGATTTTCCGGGCATCGGTGCGCAGGTTTGGATTCAGTTGCAAGCAGTGCTGACCGCAGTTGTTTTATCGGCGGTCGTTTCGTTCGTTGCGCTGCTGATCGTCAAGATGGTCATTGGCGTCAGAGTCAACGAAGAGGAAGAGCGCGAAGGACTCGATACCACGTATCACGGCGAATCGGCCTACAAGATGTAGAGACGCGCGTGGCAGAGCACCACGCGCGACTGACAAGGTTGTGTCTCCCTAGCTCGCCGGACCCTGCGGTCCACGTACCGAACGTACAGGCGGACTTTCAAGCACCTCATACCGAGGTGCTTTTTTTTTGGCCTTGCCCGTGCCAGTTACACTCGCCGCCGGTCTCGACCATTGGCGGTCAATTCAACGTGAAGCGCACGTCACTACGCCGCGTTGCCAGGTGCGAAGACTTGGCGTTGGCGCCCTCTGAATTCGCACTTCTGCGGCGCCTGACGACGCCGCAGAAAATTCAGACGTTTCTGAATGCGCTTCCGATAAATCACGAGCTCGACGGCGAGACGATCCACTCGGTACGCTCGGTCATGCGGCATCGCCGTGCCCACTGCATTGAGGGTGCGATGTTTGCGGCTTGCGCGTTATGGGTGCACGGCGAGCCGCCACTCGTGATGCACCTGGATTGTTCGTTGAGTGATTATCCGCACGTAGTTGCGCTGTTTCGTCGCAGAGCCCATTGGGGCGCGATCTCAAAGACCAATGGCGCATCGCTTCGCTATCGCGATCCGATCTATCGCAGCTTGCGCGAGCTCGCGCTGTCGTATTTCCACGAGTACAGCGACACGCGTGGCCGCAAGACGTTGCGCAGCTATTCGGCGGCGTTCGACCTACGGCGCATCGACCCGCAACTGTGGGTTGCCAACGGCAATGACTGCCAGGAGGTGGAAGACCGTCTCGCGGGCTTGCGCCATTACCCTCTGATCTCACCGCTGCAGCAGCGCTGGCTAGCCAAGCGCGATCCTTTCGAGCGCAGGGCATCGAAGCTCGTCGAGCACGCGCGGCCCGAAACGAGGCGATGAAAGCACTAGATTGACCTACAGAGCCGCGAGTTACACTGGCCGGCGTTTTTCGTGAGCGAGTGCAAAGTGTCGGATCCTGTCTCTCACCCCGCCGTTCCGCACCTACTGACCGCGCAAACCGGACCGTTGCTGCAGCTCGAGCAGCGTATTTTGGAGTCGATGCCGGCCATTGAGCGCTGGTTCCGGCTGCAGTGGCAGGAGCACACGCCGCCATTTTACGGATCGGTCGATCTGCGCAACGCCGGCTTCAAGCTTGCGCCAGTCGATATGAATCTGTTTCCCGGAGGTTTCAACAACCTGTCCGAGCAAATGCTGCCGACGGCTGTGCACGCCGCGCAAACCGCGATCGATCGCATCTGCCCGGAAGCGCGCAATCTGTTGCTGATTCCGGAGCGCCACACGCGCAATCAGTTTTATCTGACCAATGTCGCGCGGTTAGTGCGCATCCTGCGCCAGACGGGTCTTGAGGTTCGAGTGGGCTCGCTGGCAGAGGACATCGCTCAGCCGACTCCGATCGCACTTGAGGACGGCGAGCAACTGCTGCTCGAGCCGTTGGTCCGCGATGGCGACAACTTAGGTGTCGCCGGCTTCCATCCGTGTGCGATTCTGCTGAACAACGACCTTTCATCGGGCATTCCACCAATTCTGCGCGGCCTCGATGACCAGATTGTGATTCCGCCGCTGCAGGCCGGTTGGGCACTGCGGCGCAAATCGAACCACTTCGCGGCGTATGACCAGATCGCTGATGAGTTTGCGCAGATGCTCGGCCTCGATCCGTGGTTCATCAATCCGTACTTCGGGCGCTGTGGTGAAGTCAACTTTCACGAGCGCTCCGGCGAAGAGTGTGTTGCGACCAATGTGGACTTCGTACTCGAACGTATGCGCGACAAGTATCGCGAGTACGAAATTACCGAGACGCCGTATGTCGTGGTCAAGGCCGATGCGGGCACTTACGGTATGGGTGTGATGACCGTACGCGACGCGACCGAGGTTCGCGGATTGAATCGCAAGCAGCGCAACAAGATGGCGGTCGTCAAGGAGGGCCTTGAGGTTACCGAAGTGATCATCCAGGAAGGGGTGCCAACGCGTGAGAACGTGGACGGTGCGGCAGCCGAACCGGTGGTCTACATGATCGATCGTTATGTCGTGGGCGGCTTCTATCGCGTGCATACCGAGCGTGGCCCCGATCAGAATCTGAACGCGCCCGGAATGCACTTCGTGCCACTGGCTTTTTCGGACAGCTGCAATCTGCCTGACTGCAATGCGCAGGCCGGCGACAGTGCGCCTAACCGCTTCTACTCTTACGGCGTGATCGCACGGCTTGCGTTGCTGGCTGCGGCGATCGAGCTCGAGGTAACCGCGTCGAAACTACTCGATGTACCTGCGCCATCGGCGGCGCTTGCCGCGGCGATCGCGGGATAGCTCGTCGTTTTCGCTCCGGAGCTAGGCGGCAAAACGCATGGCGTTAACTTGGCTGTTTATCGTCGATCCGCTTGACGATCTAAAGGAATACAAGGATTCGACGGTTGCGATGATGCGCGAAGCCGCACGCCGCGGCCACGTCGTGCACGCCGGCACGCCGGCCGAGCTGTGGTTCGATAGCCACGATGGCCTTGTGCGCATGCAGTCGCATCAGCTGCAGATCACTCAGCAACCGGAACCGTGGTACGTCGATCAGGGGGCGCGCGATCATCCGCTGAATTTTTACGACGCAGTACTGATGCGTAAGGATCCGCCGTTCGATGTTGAGTTCCTGAATGCGACCCTTCTGCTGTCGCGGGCGGTGGCACAAGGCGCCCGTGTGATCAACGACCCGCAGGCGGCCGTTCGTAGGTAAATGGGTTCATTGGGACGCTACCTCCGCGATGGCCGGAAGGATGTTGGCGTAGGCCGCGCAGCGGCAGAGGTTGCCGCTCATGCGTTCGCGGATTTCGGCTGCGTCGAGCTTCATCGCGGCCGCGTTCAGATCTTGACTGACCACGCTCGGCCAGCCGGCTTCGACCTCGCGCAGCATGGCGACAGCGGAGACGATCTGGCCTGGGGTGCAGTAGCCACACTGGAAGGCGTCGTGCTCGATGAAGGCCCGCTGCATGGGGTGCAATTCCCCATTCACCGTGAGTCCTGCCGCGGTCACGATCTTGGCGCCCTGATGGGCTACGGCCAGGGCGAGGCAACTGTTGACGTGCTCGGCCATCAAGCAGGATGGTGCAGGCGCGGACACGTCCCGTGATCGCAGCCTTTCTTCGGGCTCGTGATGTCAAGCCGCTCGCGCAGTGTGTCGAGCGCGGGCGCGTGGTTCGAGGTTCAGCGACGCTCCGCGCCGTCGACGTTAAGTCTGACGTTAAGATCATGATGGTCTCCGGTAGGCTGTGGAGGGTTGGGGCATTTAGCTCTCCTGCTGAAGCGGCTGCTCCCGCACGAGAGTGAGCGGGCGCTATCCGACATTGAGCCGGGCATGATCGGCAGGCCCACCGTCGCGGCGCGCGGCAGCCGCGCCCACACCGGCCATCTTGCCGAGGAGCAAATGGCGGCGTGGCGAGTGCCTCCGGCTTCCAAAGAATCGCCTGCGCCGCAGGTGATCCATCGGAAATCTCCTGAGACGATTCGGGTATTGTGTGTCCATCTCGCCGCCTCCCCAGGGCAGCTGTTCGATCGGTGATCGACAGCGATCAGCGTCGCCGTCAGGCGCGGAGGAACGCGCCAGCAGATCCGCGTTGAACCGTCCTTGTGCGTGGCGGTCAGGCCGTGCGGCGCGCCCGGATAGACCTTCAGCGTCGCGTCCTTGACGAGCTTCGCCGACAGCATGCGCCGAGGCGCCGATCGGCACGATCTGGTCGTCGTCGCCGTGGATGATCAGCGTCGGCACGTCGATCTTCTTGCAGGTCCTCGGTGAGGTCGGTCTCGGAGAACGCCTTGATGCAGTCGTACGCGCCCTTGAGCCCGACCTGCATGCCCTGCAGCCAGAACGCGTCGCGCACGCCCTGCGAGACCTTGGAGCCCGGCCGGTTGGCGCCGTAGAACGGCGCGCTGAGGTCCTTGTAGAACTGCGAGCGGTCGGCGGCGACGCCGGCGCGGATCCCGTCGAAGACCTCGATCGGCAGGCCCCCGGGATTGGCCGCGGTCTTCAGCATCAGCGGCGGGATCGGCGCCGACCAGCACGGCCTTGGCGACGCGCTCGGTGCCGTGGCGGCCGATGTAGCGGGTCGACCTCGCCGCCGCCGGTGGAGTGGCCGACGAGGACGGCGTCCTGCAGGTCGAGCGCCTCGATCAGCGCCGCGAGGTCGTCGGCGTAGGTGTCCATGTCGTTGCCGTCCCAGGGCTGGCTCGAGCGGCCGTGGCCGCGGCGGTCGTGGGCGATGGCGCGGTAGCCGTTGGCGGCGACGAAGACACATCTGGTCGTCCCAGGCGTCGGCGTTGAGCGGCCAGCCGTGGCTGAAGACGACCGGCTGTCCCGTGCCCCAGTCCTTGTAGAAGATCTGGGTGCCGTCCTTGGTCGTGATCATGTCCCGGCCGCGGCGTCGGGAAGGAGGTTGCGGCCATCGGTTTTGCTCCTGAGACTCAATTGCCATTTCCATGACTGGCGATGTTCCTGCTCGAGAGTTCCACTCCCACCGTACAAACAGCAGCTCGCCTCTGCCGAAAGGGGGATCGCGGTAGGGATAAGTCCGGAAAAGGTGTCCTCCCCCAAATGGGGGAGGCAAGAGGAAGGTCTGTCCTCGGCTCAGACCGAGAGGAGCTGGCGCTGCGTGGCGATGGCCGCCAATTGGGCGCGATTGTCGGCGCCGAGCTTTGTCAGGAGTGAGGTCACGTGGGTTTTGACCGTGCTGGGGGCGACAAACAGGACCTCGGCAATGGCCTTGTTGGAGCGCCCATCAGCAACCAGATTCAACACATCGCGCTCCCTGGGGCTGATGAGATCTCCAGAACGACGCGATTGGGAGGCACGCAATGTTGGAGCGGCAAGTGTGCTCTCCCCATCCGCCAGCGCGGACCTCACCTCGTCGAGGCCTCTCGAAGGAAAGGTCGCGTCCAGCAGCCTCTGCTGCCGCGAAAACATCGTCGCCGAGCGCGGCTCGCGCTTCAGCGACCACGCGCTCGAACCCGGCACGGTCGAGAGGAGCGCCGTAGACCTCGATGGCCGTCCGGCCGCCAACTGCCCGGGACCGCGCCTCCAGAGCGGCGACGACGCCGAGACGCGCCACGCGCTCCGCGGGCAAGCGTTCCGCCAAAAGCACCGACGCCAACCAGGGAACGAAGCTGATGATCAACGGATCGTTTAGCCCTCGTGCAAGCTCGACGGCCTCACGCAGTGCGGCAAGCGCGGCTGCCGCATCGACATCGACCAGCTGGCGTGCGCGGCCAGCCAGCAGCATTGCCAGGGCGCGATGGTCCCCTACCTCGCGCAGCCGGGCCGCTCGGCGATCCAACTCCGAGCGCAGTCGCTCCTGCTCGCGCGGGCTCCCATGCGGACCGATGGCAAACAGGACGAGATAGACATAGGCGACGCCAATCATTTGACCCGAATCGGCCGTGCGTGCCAGGGCCAGCATCTCGGTGACGAGCGCACGCGCACGGACGGCATCACCCTTGATGTAGGCGAGCGCTCCCAGGTGGCCGAACGCACTGGCTGTCAGGGCAGGATGCCCCGCCGCCTTTGCCGCCCTGAGACTTGCCTCAAAGTGGGCGGCCGCCCGTTCATCCTCGCCCGACCATTCAGCGAGCGTCCCGGCGCCATCGAGCAAGCGCGCTCGTAGGACCGGATCGGCGTCATGCGAGCGCGACAGCGCCTCCTCGATCCGTCTCGTCCCCTCTCGCAGATACCCGCGGAAGACCCAGAAGGGCGCCTGCGCTGCCACGAGACTCCACTCGGATGCGCCGTCACCGCCGAGAATCGCCCATTCCTGCGCCAGCCGCAGATTGGCCATGTCGCTCTCTAGCTCGCTCAGCCATCGTTCTTCGTGCGGCCCGAGCATGGCGCTTTCCCCTTGCTCCGCCAGCGTCAGGTAGTAAGCCAGGTGCCGATCCCGGGTCGCCTCTTCATCTCCACTCTCGGCGAGTTGCTCACGGGCGTACTCGCGCACGGTCACCAGCAGCCGGAAACGGGCTTCGCCCCCCGCACTGCCAACGGCACGCACCAGGTGCTTGTCCACCAGGGCGGCCAGGACCTCAAGCGCATCGATACCCAGATCGGGAGTCGCGGCTACAGCGGTCACCGCCTCGAGGGTGAAGCCACCGGCAAAGGCCCCTAGCCGGCGGAAGACAGCCTGCTCCGCGGTCAGCAGCGCGTAGCTCCAGTCGAGCGTAGCCCGCAGCGTACGGTGTCGGGGCGGGAGGTCGGGTGTATCCCAGCGCAGCAGCGCCAGACCATCTTCCAGTTGTTCAGCAGAGCCGAAGGTTCGAGAATCCGGCTCCGCGCGGCGGCAAGTTCCACCGCCAGCGGGAGTCCGTCCAGGCGCCGCGTCAACTCGGCCACTGCCGCCGCGTTGCGTGCCGTCAGGGCAAACGTGGAGTCCGCTGCCTGGGCGCGCTCAACGGAAAACTCGACCGCGGGCACCGCCTCCAGCCTGGCAACGGTCCAGGATGAACGGGGTGGGTCAGGCACGGGCAAAGGATGCACTTCAACAACCTGTTCCCGCCGCAGATGGAGGGCTCACGGCTGGTCACAAGCAGTGTCAGATCTGGGCATGCAACCAGCAGGGCGTTGACATGCGGGGCAGCGGTGCGCAGGTGCTCCAGGTTGTCGAGGAGCAGCAAGGTAGCGCGCTCACGCAAGAACGTCGTCAAGGTCTGGTGCGAATCATGCCCCGCGGTTTCACGCACGCCGACTACCCGGGCGATTGTCGGCACGACAAGGGCGGGATCGCCGACTGAAGCCAGGTCAACAAACCAGGCGCCCCCGGGCAGCGACTGCACCGGCTCCGCGGCGGCGACAGCCAGGCGGGTCTTGCCAACGCCGCCGGGTCCGGCCAGGGTAAGGAGATGGATGTCCTCACGCGGCAGCAGGGTGCTCAGGAGCCTGAGGTCAGCCTCCCGTCCAATCAGGCGCGTCGGCTGAGGCGGGAGGTTATGCGGCCTCGGCCGAACGACCCTTGCCGTCAAGGCAGGAGCGGGGACAGGTCTCAGGGGGATGGGGCTTCGTGTATCCGGCGACGCGCTGATATCCAGCCGGAGCGGCTCGACGGGAATCGGGAACCTGCGCCCATTCACCGCCGAGGTGCGGGCTCGTACATGCTCTCCATCGATCGCCTTTCATATGCTGACGCCGCCGGGATCTCGCCATTGGCGACCTTGGCTCAATGGCATCGTATGGAGTTGAGGTGGACAGGTCGGTGAATGGAGGTAAATCGTCGGTGGAGCGTAGGTGAAGTCGTGGACGGTCATGGCACGGGTGGGTTGGCGGTTTCGAATAGAACGGGAGCACCGCGAACGGTTGATTATGTCCTGCTATACACCCGCAAGCGCTGCGCCCACGGCTTCGAGCAGGCGCGGGGTGGCAGCGGCGCCGTACGCCAAGGCAGCCACCGAGCTGCTGCCGCATGTGGCGAGGGGGCTCAACATCGATTGGGGCGAAGCCACGCGCTACGCCGGGCTGGCCAACTTCGACTCCTCTCGCGATTGATACGGAATCCGGTTGCTCCGTGTCCCTTTCTGCACCTCCCTCTCGACGGCAACACACCCTCTCCCGCGCACGGGAGAGCCGGGTACCCGCGAAGTGGGTGGCGGTGAGGGCCAGCCGTGGCCAGGCGCACAGTTCATCGGGATTCGGTATGAATAATGGCGCCAAGCCCCAGGTTGATTCAGTAGAGCGGCGCGGCGTCGAGGTCGAAGTAGATCCAGTAGGGCCAGAACGCCGGGAATTCGGAAAAAGGTTGCAGCCAGCGGGCGTGGCGCTCGGGAGCGGTGTCCAGGATGCGGAAGTGCAGCGTTTCCCCTTCGCGCACCAGTCGAGACGAAAGCTCGGCGCCCGGCGCCAGATCGAAGGGGCGGCGACAGCAGGCTTCGTCCTGGCCGAGCACCGTCGGTCCGAACATGATCGCCACCCGGCGCGGGTGATGTTTGTCGACCGGGACCATGCGCAGCTCCATCGGGAAGCGGGCGGTGATGCGGTCGCCGGGTTGCCACTCGCGCTCGATGGTCGCCCAATCTCCCGCCATACCATCGACCGCAATCGGTGCATCGTTGACGCGCAGGCTGAATCCTTCGCACCAGCCGGGGACGCGCAGGCGGAGGCGGAAGCGGAGCGGGCGTTCCATGTGCAAGGTAAGGTCGGTCGTCTCCGCTGCGGGGTAGCTGGTCTCCTGGCGCAGGCGGACAGTCTGGCCGTCCTGCTCCCACGTCACCTCCGAAGGAACGAACAGGTTGACGGAGAGCCCGGCAGGGTCGTGGAAATAGATGACGTTGTGGTAGTCGGCGATCGTCTGCAGGTAGGTGCCCGAGCAACAAGGCCACTCGTACCAGTAGTGCTGCTTGATCCCGCTGGAGATGCGGTAGTCGCCGTAGTAATAGGTCTTGCCGTCCGGCTCGGTGGGCAGCGCGGCGCCGATGCCGTTGTAGAGCAGCGTCTCGATCCAGTCGCCGAAGCGAGCCTCACCGGTGAACCCCATCAGGTAGCGCGACAGCTTGAAGGCCGCCCAGGTGCCGCAGGGGATTTCGGCGTGACCGGCGTACAGCTCCAGGGACCGCCCCAGTTGCCCATCCAGCCCCATGAACCGCTCGTCGGGGCCATAGCCGCCAGTGGCGTAGCACTGGGTCCGCTGCAGGAACTCGTAGGCATTGACGCAGATATTGAGATACCGGGGATCGCCATAGACGGCGTAGACCATGGCGGCGCTACTGAACGTGTTGACGTGGCTGTAGGCGTGGACCGGAACGACATCGGTCAGTTCGGGGTTTCCGCAAACTGCCCCCAGTAGTCCTCGTAGCGCCAGACGTCGGCAAACTCCTTGAAGAGCGGGTTGTCCGTCAGCAGGTAGGCGCGGTAGAGATTTTCCGGCAGGGTGTACCACTCGTGGGTATCGCCCGGTTCGGCGCCCCAGAAGTCGTGCTCATCGGCCAGACGGCGCGTGCGGTCGAAGGTGCGGGAGGCCCAGGCCGTTGTCGCCTCCAGGGTCGGTAGTGCGTCGTCGTAGCCGGCGTAGCGCTGCAGATCGACCAAACCGCAGACGAGTTTTTCCCACGCGTATGGCCACATCCTGGCATCGCCGTCGGGTCCGATCGTCTCCCGCCAGCCCTCGAACAGCGCGATGGCCTTGTCGCGCAACTCGTCGTCGCCTGTCGCGCGGCTGAGGCGGGACATGCCGCTGAGGAGCTGGCCGAAGATGACCGCGCTCGTCTTTGAGCACCAGCCGCGCATGTCGTCGCCTGGCGCCGGCAGTCCAGCCTCGCGGCGGAACCCCTTGAGGATGTCGTCGTTGGGCACCCCGAAATAGACCTCGCGCGCGCGCAACATTTGCTCCCGGAAGCGGCTGGGAAGGAGGGTGACGCCGTCGTAGTCGAACGGGTGGAGGCTGAGGTGGACCGCGGCCCGGGATGATGTCTTGGCAGCGTTGTCCGTTGTCGCTTGTCGCTGCTCGATGGTTTCGCTCATGGCATCCCTCATCCTATCTTCGTTTCAATGCTCGCCAAATCGAGGCGGCCGCGGCTGCCGAGGTAGGCGTCGATCACCTCGCGGTCGTTGAGCAGGTCATGGCCGGTCCCCTCCATTCGGTTCTGGCCCATGTCGAGGACGTAGCCATAGTCCGACAGGGCCAGGCATTGGCGCGCCTTCTGCTCGACCATCAGGATGGAGACGCCCTCGGCGTTGATCGCCTTGACCCTGGCGAAGACTTCGTCGACGACGGCCGGAGCGAGTCCGGCCGACGGCTCGTCCAGGATCAGCAGTTGCGGATCGGCGATCAGGGCGCGGCCGATGCCCAGCATCTGGCGCTGGCCGCCGGAGAGGGTGGCGGCCCGCTTCGGCAACGCCGGCTCGAGGGCGGGGAAGGTGTGCAGCACCCGTTCCAGCCGGTCCGCGAAGTGGCCGCCGGCGACGTCGGCGCCGATTTCGAGGTTCTCCCGCACGGACATGTCGGGGAAGACGTTGGCGAGCTGCGGCGTCATGTTCAGCCCCAGCTTCGTGATGGCGTGGGGGCGCAAACCGACCAGGTTGTGTCGCGCGCCCGCTCGGTCGCGAAAGACGACCTCGCCGCCGCGCGGAGGCACCAACCCGTAGATCGTCTTCAGCAGGGTCGATTTGCCGCAGCCGTTGGGCCCGATCACGGCGACGATGGCGCCGGTGGGGACGTCGATCGAAACGCCGTGCAGCACGTTTTCGTCGACGTAGCCGCTGACGAGGCCGCGCACCGAAAGGATGGGCTCGCGCCCGTTCATGCTTTCGCCGTCGCTGCCGCGCTGTCCCCCGGCGTGCCGGCGTGCGTTCCGAGATAGGCTTCGATCACCCGCTCGTTGCGTTGGATCTCTTCCGGAAGACCCTCGGCGATGACCGCGCCCTCGTCCATGACGACAATGCGGTCGCTGATGGCCATGACCGCCTCCATGTCGTGCTCGATGACGAGGATGGTCGTGCCGCGGGTCGCCCGCAGGTCGATGATGTGCTCCAGCAGCTGGATCGCCAGCGTCGGCGCGACCCCGGCCATCGGTTCGTCGAGGAGGACCATGCGTGGTCGGGTCATCAAGGCGCGGCCGAACTCCAGCAGCTTGCGCTGACCGCCGGAGAGCGTGCCGGCGTAGTCACCGGCAAGGCGGCTGAGGCGGACCAGCTCCAGCAGCTCGCGCGCCTGCTCGCGAATCTCGCGCTCGCGTCGCGCCAGGCGCCGTGGTCGGTAGAGCGCCGCGCCCAGCCCCTCCCCCGGCTGCTCCATGCCGGCCAGCATCATGTTCTCCAGCACCGTCATGCGGGTCAGCACCCGCGGGATCTGGAAGGTGCGCACCAGACCGGCCGCGGCCAGCGCGTGGGGCGGCCGGCCGTCGCACCGCCAGCCGTCGAAATGGATCGCGCCGCGCTCCGGGCGCAGAAAGCCGGAGATGAGATTGAACATCGTCGTCTTGCCGGCGCCGTTGGGACCGATGAGCCCGGTGATCGAGCCGGGCGCGACGTCGAACGACGCCTCGTTGACGGCGACGACCCCGCCGAACCGCTTGCTGACCCCTTCTACCGACAGGATCGGCTCCGCCGTCATCGCAGCAACAACTCCCGGCGGTTGCCCAAGAGCCCCTGGGGACGGATCGCCATGAGGAGGATCAGCAACAACCCGACGAGGATCAGGCGCAGGTAGGCGCGATCCCCGGAATCGAACAGCGAGAGCGGATAGACGTTGAGGAAGCGGGTGCCGGAGTAAAGCAGCCCGAAGAGGAGGGCGCCGACCGGGATGGCCCAGATGCGGGTCGTGCCGCCCAGGATCAGGATCAGGTAGGCGTAGAAGGTGAAGGTCGGCTGGTAGTCGTCCGGGGTGATGATGCCGATCTGCCAGGCGAGGAGGAGACCGGCCAGACCGCCGAGCAGCGCGCCCAGGATCAGCACCTGGAGTTTGGCGCGAAAGACGTTCTTGCCGACGGCGGCGGCGGCCTCTTCGTCCTCGCGGATGGCGCGCATCATCCGCCCCCAGGGCGAGCGGACCATCAGCCAGAAGACGGTCAGCAGGATGAGCGCGATCACCCAGACGATGAGCAGCATGGCAAAGTCGCGGCTGGCGGCGGGGGCGAGCACGGGTTTCGCTCCAGGGCGGCGACGATGGGGCGCAGCAAGGCGTCCCACGATTGGTTGTACTGCGCGAGCTGGCTCGGCCCGAGCATGCCGATGGAGCCGATCGGGCCGCCGGTGAGCCCCTGCATGTTGAGCGCCAGGTAGCGCACGATCTCGCCGCCGGCGACGGTGGCGATCGCCAGGTAGTCGGCGCGCAGCCGCAAGGAGGGGATGCCGAGCACGAGGCTGAAGAGGACGGCGACGAGCAACCCGGCGAGGGCCGCGAGTGGCATCGGGACGTTGAGGTGGATGATC
>CAWEAZ010000038.1:0-221409 GCA_963807155.1 uncultured beta proteobacterium | reverse complement strand
TCTTCTCCCTGGTCAACACTCCCACGAGCATATTAGCGCTGCGAACGCGCAACACCTATGGAATATTCACGACGAATTTCATTGACCTGTGTCTGCTGCGTTTCTTATATTTCGTTCCCCGGCGCTAAAGCCGGTTAGTGGAGGTCTTGAGATGTTCAACCTGGGCAGTAATCAACCAACGTCATCGCGAATGAATTTCGCGGCGACGGGCGTTGGGGCGCTCGATGTCGGCAATCGGCATCGGCACATCCGGCGTTGGGGGACAGCTGTTCGGTGTGTCCGTGCTGACGATGGGTTCGATTGGAGGTCCTGGGATGTAGCTGGACTCCACTCCCAACGGAAGCCCGGATCGCGTTGACGCCTCCGGGCTTTTTGTTTGTGCACTCTTAACCAATGGAGATCGTCATGAGGCACTGGGATCAATATAGGGTAGGGCAGGTAGACTTCTTTTACGCTGTAATGGTGATAGCACGCCTTCGTGGTTTATGACATGGTTTCAGCTTCTTGGCCGACATCAGTCGTGTACGCGGGCAGCTTCAGACAATGCGGAGCCAGCAGCTGAGGCTTCTCACGACGACGCGGGCTGGAAAGACCGCAAAGTAGTGGTTGCAGCGGGAAGAAGAAGTGAGCGGCGCTATTACGCGCCGGCGGATGTGTGACTCACACGGTCGCATGTCACTGGCCGAGCCGCTTCGTATTAGATGTTTGTTTCAAGAAGAACCCGCTTCTCATTGAGAAGCGGGTTTCTTCGCGCGCGGATCTTCACCAGATCCTTCAGCACCAGATCGCTAAGGCGCTGCACTCCGACGCGGCGATACCTACCGGGAGACTGACCAGTGATCGGCGAAACGCCTTTGAAAAACCGCATCGGAGTTGTAGCCGACGCTTTCAGCCAGCTTTGACAGATTAATGCGCTCGCTGCGCATTCGATTCGCCGCTCGTGTAATACGCCACCGAGTCAAATACGCCATTGGTGCCTCGCCGACCAATTCCTTAAACCGCACCGCGAGCGCGGTACATGAGGTGCCGATCTCCTGCGCAAGTGTTTCCAGCGTCCATGGTTCTGCATAACGATCATGCAGTAATGTCAGCGCCTTGCCCACGCGCGCATCGCTGAGTCCGCGCAGCCAGCTTTGTGACGCATTCGTGCTGTGCGGCGTAAGCGCCACGGCCTGTATGAACAGCACGTCAGCCATGCGCCGCAATACCGTCTGCGATCCCTGATGTCGGTGCGCGATCTCGGCATGAATGAATCGCAATGTCGGCTCGACCCATTCCTGCACGTAGGGATCATCGCGGCGAAGATGAATGATCGGAGGCAACACATCAAACATCGGGTTCGCTTTTAACGCTGCGAACAGAAAAAACCGCCGGTGATGCATAGCGCCGGACCGGGGCCGTCGATGCGTATGAAACCTGACTCGTTCTTCGGATGCAGCCGCATCCAGTCATCGAGCGCAACTACCGGCGCGTCCTTGGCTCGCGCATCACATGCGGTGCTCCGCTTGGAAGCAGAACGAAGTCGCCTTCGCTCAACTCGTACGTTTTGCGACCGAGGACCAGGTTTCAGCGTCGGCAGTGATCGCGTAGAACGGGGAGCGACCCGGCCGTGCGATCGAGATCGCGCACGGAGACAGCGATTCGAGAACGAAGTACACGGTGGCTTCGAGCCGGATCTGCTCCATCACATCGGTCAACAGGTCATAAGGCGGCGCTGGCGGCGCCTTCAAAGCAGCACGGCCTCGTCGTTGCGACGTTCGTTCATTTCGACTGTAATTCGGCCCTGAACGATTCGACAAATATTTGGAAGAAATCGGTCTGTTCATCCCAGAGAGGATAGCGCACTGTGCGCCTCATCGCTGCGTCAATTCCGATTGCAGCGGCTAATAGAGAGAATTGAAGACGCGTTATCGAACTATCTTGTTGCAGCTTTGTCCACATTTGCCGCCTTCAGTGCGGTCGCACAGCCGCTCGATAAGCGGTTTTCGATGGAACCCGTCGGCAGTCCATTTACATATGAAGCGCTGGGCGCAACGCCATCGTTGCGTCTAAATAGGCAACCGCAGCGAGCGGATGCGCATGCCGTTGCCGGACTGAATCGCGCGCAGTTACCAGGGCACCCTCCAAAGCGTCTGCCGCCGGACAAACCGGCGTGGCCACCGCCGCCGAGGATCGCAACCGCCCTGCGCACGACGAAAAGAAATAGCGCGAGGCTGTTGCTCGGCGGCCAGAGTGAGATGCCTTCTCCTGGACAACAAACTCAGCCGGAGGGCCGATGCCATAGCGCGAAGATCAACCAGGCGCTCTACTATGGGTGCAACAAACTGACATCGCCAGTTCATACAATGCGCTGAAGCGCAACATGGCGGCCACTAAGAAGAAGGCATCGCGAAGGGCTGTCGGCAAGCGGCGAATCAAGCCAGTCGGTTTGGCCTTGCAAGGTGGCGGTGCTCACGGCGCTTTCGCATGGGGAGTGCTCGACCGCTTGCTGGAGGATGGGCAGCTGTCCTTCGAAGGAGTGAGCGCCACCAGCGCCGGCGCAATGAACGCGGCGGTACTCGCCTACGGGTTGCTGCAGGGTGGCCGAGACGGCGCGCGAGCAGCGCTGCACAACTTCTGGCAGGAATCGCACGCTCCGCTGAGCTCTACAGTCCCTTTCGGCAACTGCCATGGGCGAGGAAATCGGCTTTCGCGCTCGATCGTTCGCCGCTGCACTTCTGGACGGACCTGTGGCTGCGCGTGTTTTCGCCGTACGAGTTCAATCCGCTGAACCTGAATCCACTGCGCGACGTGCTGCAATCCCACGTCGATTTCGCCGCGTTGCGCGAGTGCTCGCCATTGCTGCTCTATCTGTGCGCCACCAATGTCGAGACCAGCAAGGTGCGCATCTTTTCCAGCGAGGAGATCTGCGTCGAGGTCGTGCTCGCCTCCGCGTGCCTGCCTTTTTTGTTCCAGGCGGTCGAGATCGAGGGCGAGTCTTACTGGGACGGCGGCTATGTCGGTAATCCGGCGATCTATCCGCTGATCTACAACTGCGATACGCGCGACGTTGTGATCGTGCACATCAATCCGATCGTACGCCGAGGCGTGCCGCGCACGGCAGCCGAGATCCTCAACCGCATGAACGAGGTGAGTTTCAACTCTTCACTGATGCGCGAGATGCGGGTGATCGCCTTTGTCATGTCGCTGATTCAAAGCGGCAAGGTGGCGCGGGGGGAGTTGAAGGAAGTGCTGATCCACTCGATCCGCTCCGACGAAACGATGGCCGGGCTGGGCGTGTCGAGCAAGCTGAACACCGATTGGGATTTCCTGTGCCACTTGCGCGATCTCGGCCGCGCGCAGGCCGAGCGTTGGCTCGCGGCTACATACGACGACATTGGCGTTCGCTCAAGCGTCGACGTGCACGGAGATTTCGTTTGAAATGTAAATGTCGTTGTTTGCGCGAGTATTCACTCGCAAAAATGCTTGACTAAGGTCACGCACATTTTTTATATTTCGTCCCCCGACCGAAACGTCGGTTACTTGGAGGTCCAGAGATGTTTAACCCGTGCAGCAATCACCCATCGTTGTCGCGAATGACGTTCGCGGCAGCGGGCGTGCGAACACGCGCGAAGTCGGCAGCCGCCGGCATCGTGACGTTCTGCGCCGGGCGGCCGCTGTGCGAAGTCGCCGTGTTGACCAATGATCCGAGCGGAGGTCCAGTGAGGTAGCTGGACCAGGCTGGCAACCAAGCCCGGATCGCGTTGAACGCCTCCGGGCTTTTTGTTTGTGCAGTCTTAACCAATGGAGATCGTCATGAGGCACTGGGATCGATATGGTAGGACAGGTGACTTCTTTTACGCTGTAATGGTGATAGCCGCCTTCGTGGTCATGCGGTTCAGCTTCTTGGCCGACATGGTCGTGTACGCGGGCAGCTTCAGCAATGCGGAGCAAGCAGCTGACGCTTCTCACGACGACGCGGGCTGGAAAGACCGCAAAGTAGTTCCCCGGCGATAAAAGCCGGTTTGTGGAGGTCTTGAGATGTTCAACCTGGGCAGTGATCAACCAACCTCGTCGCGAATGAACTTCGCGGCGGAGGGCGTGGGGCGCGCGTTGTCGGCAATCGGCATCGTCACGTCTAACGCCGGGGCGACGCTGTCTTGTGTGTCCGTGCTGACGATGGGTTCCAGTGGAGGTCCAGGTATGTAGTTGGACCCTGCTGCCAACGGAAGCCCGGATCGCGTGAACGCCTCCGGGCTTTTTTGTTTGTGCAGTCTTAACCCAATGGAGATCGTCATGAGGCACTGGGATCGATGTAGTAGGAAAGGGGACTTCTTTTACGCTCTTGTAGTAGTCGCCACGTTAGTGGTCTTCCGTTTCAGCTTTTTGGCCGAGGTCGTCGAGTACGCGAGCAGCTTCAGCAATACGGAGCACGCTGGCGCTTCTCACGAAGACGCGGGCTGGAAAGACCACAAGGTGTTAGTTGCAGCGGGAGAGAAGAAGTGAGCGGCGCTACTACGCGCCAGCGGATGTGTGACTCATGCGGTCGCATGCCACTGGCCAAGCCGCTTCGTATCAGAAGTTTGTTTAAAGAAGAACCCGCTTCTCACTGAGAAGCGGGTTTCTTCACGCGCGGATCTTCACCAGATCCTTCAGCACGCCGTCCAGACCACCGTACACGCTGATCTTGTCGATCTTCTCGGTGACCTTTTCCAGCGTTTCCAGCTCCTTCATTCGCAGCGCAATCGGGTTGTCTTCCATCACCTTCGCGGTGTTGAGCAGGCTGCGTGTCGCCGCCGTTTCTTCACGACGACGAATCACGTTGGCCTGCGCAGCCTTTTCGGCTTCCACCACACGAGCGAGGATGGTCTTCATCTCGCCCGGCAGGATGATGTCCTTCACGCCGACGCTTGCGACTTCCATTCCGGCGCTACGCGCGCGCGCACCGATGTGCTCGGCGACAGTGCGGTCGATCGACCCCTTGTCTTCGAGCAGCTCGTCGAGCGTGCGTGTGCCGACGGCAGCGCGCAGCCCGAACTGCAGCTCGCGGTACAGGTAGTCGAGCGGCTTGGCCTGCTGCGCGAACGCGGCCAGCACGTCGACGAAGCGCACGCCGGCGTTCAGGTTGATGCGCAGCGCCACCTTGTCCTTGGTCAGGATTTCCTGACCAGCGACTTCGAGCGGCTGCATGCGCAGATCAACCAGCTCAACGCGCAGATCGCGGTTGAACTTCCAGAACGCGTGCAGACCCGGCTGCAGCATCTGATGCACCTTGCCGTCGACGAACAGCAGGCCGACGTGATGCTGCGGCACCTGGACTGCGAGCACTTGCTCGGCGCCGACGACCTTCGCGCGGCCGGTTGCGGTTCCGAGCTGCAGCGTCAGGCTATGCGGCAGCACGAAGTTTTCGCTGATGTCGATGCGCGCTACACGTACGTCGATGTAGCCCTTCCAGTACAGGCGGTGCGTATTCGGCGCAATGACTTCGACGAGCAGACCGTTTTCATAGCGCAGCCCGACTTCGGTCGGACCCACGTCGACGACATGGAACTCGCGTGTCAATCAGTGCCGGCTCTGCATGACGCAGGTAGTCGGCCAGACGATGATCGAACGCGGTCTTCGCGAGCGGATACTTCTCGACAGTCAGACGCATAAACGGATCGAAGTAGCGGTGCTCTCCCGCGTGCAGCACAGTGACGAAGTCACCCTTGCGAAACAGCA
The DNA here is from genome assembly GCA_963807155.1 of uncultured beta proteobacterium. Taxonomy (GTDB): domain Bacteria; phylum Pseudomonadota; class Gammaproteobacteria; order Burkholderiales; family Burkholderiaceae_F; genus JACCZX01. The sequence continues at coordinate 215,709 of CAWEAZ010000038.1, read as the reverse complement.
GTCCGCGTTCGTCCTTCTTGATCAGGAACTTGCGGAACATGGTTTTTCTCCTAAAGAACGATTGATGAAAATGGGAGTGGGCCTCCCGGCCGAACGGCGGGCTGCGGTTTTGCATCACGAGGAAGGCGGACGCGCCGACGCCACGGCGCCTCCGAGCAATGCGCGAGCAAGCTCGGTGAGCGACGTGCCAATCAACGGGGACCGTTTCGAAGTGATGCGCTACCGGAGCGCAGGCCGAGCGGGCGGTGCAGTCCGAATCGCTCATCGCACCGAAGTGCAACTCACGATCGAGCCACCGAGGCCTTCCCGGTTGTGAAGCAAGCCCTTTCCAGGGATATCCCGCGGGAGTCGAACCCGCGACTCACGGTTTATCAGACCGTTGCTCTACCCACTGAGCTAGGGAGTGGTCGTGAATGAAGGAGTCGAACCTTCTCCTCGCGTGCTCATTTTCTCGATAAGACGCGCGCGCTACCTCTGCGCCAAATCACGATGCATTCACTCGACGCCTTGCCGCGGTATGCGCGCGTCCGACGTACAGGACGGGCGCGCGCACCAGGCAGCACTCACGAGGCTGGCCCGCTGACGGCAGCTTGCCGAGAGAATTAGGTGGACCCGCGAAGAGCGGATCGAAGGACTTACGAACTGAACGACCTTAACCGTTTACAACGCCAGTCTGGGCGCAGCGGCGCATCGACGAATCGTTCGATGACGTCGCAAGCTCGCTCATTGCACGCTTACGGCGTTGCTTGTTTGCGTGCGGATCAAATCCGAAGCGCCTCCAGGTTGCTGCGATGTTGGTCGCCGCCGCCGGGATGTAGTTGAACCGAAGATCCAGCATATCGGGTGGCGGGGTTCAGGTCGTCTTGTACCTGTCTCATGGCATGCCTCTTGTTTTCGAGTGATGTCATCGTGAATGACGCCCGCAACGCAATATTTCCGATGCCCTCCCTGATTCTTACGATTGAAACGATGCTCGGTAGCGAGCCATTCACGGACTGCACGGTAGGGTGAACGGTCGGCGTGCGCCGCCGACTGTTCTGGTCGGCTGCGCTACTGAATATTCACGACTGAGCGCCTAACCCTTGATGCACATGATCTGCTTCAGCGTGTGCACGACTTCGACCAGATCGGCCTGCGCAGCCATCACCGCGTCGATGTCCTTGTACGCGCCCGGGATCTCGTCGAGCACGCCCGCGTCCTTGCGACATTCGACGCCTTCGGTCTGCTTGCGCAGATCGTCGAGCGTGAACTGACGCTTGGCCGCGTTGCGCGACAGACGACGCCCGGCTCCGTGCGAGCACGAGTGATACGCATCTGCGTTGCCCTTGCCGCGCACGATGAACGAACGCGCACCCATGCTGCCCGGAATGATGCCGAGCTCACCGGCGCGCGCCGACACCGCACCCTTGCGCGTGATCCACACCTGCTCGCCGAAGTGTTCCTCGAGCGAGCTGTAGTTGTGGTGGCAGTTGACTGCGTGCTCGCTCGTGCCGATCTCGCGCCCGAACTCCTCACGCAACGACTTCAGCACCGCGTGCAGCATCAGGTTGCGGTTATGCGCCGCATAGTCCTGCGACCAGCGCAGCCCTTCGACATACTCGTCGAATTCCGGCGAACCTTCATCCAACCATGCAAGATCGCGGTCCGGCAGATGGCGGTGGTGCTTGACGGCCATCTCGCGCGCCATCCCGATCGCGGTTTCGCCGATCGTCTTGCCGACGTTGCGCGAACCCGAGTGCAGCATGATCCACACGGCGTCCGATTCGTCCAGGCAGAGTTCGACGAAGTGGTTGCCGCCGCCGAGCGTGCCGACCTGATTCCAGACGCGCTTGTGATCGAACTTTCCGACGCGATCCATGATGCGCAGGCGCTGGTACCGGTCGTACAGGTCGTCGCCCTTGCGCTTCAACGCAATGCCGAACAGGCCATCGCTCCCCGTGCTGACCGGCTTGGCGTGCGCGGAAAATCCGACCGGAACGCGCGCTTCGATCGCCGAACGAATCTTGCCCAGAGAATCCGGCAGATCGTTCGCCGTCAACACTGTGCGCACCGCGCACATGCCGCAGCCGATATCGACGCCGACCGCGGCCGGAATGATCGCGCCGCGGGTCGGAATCACCGAACCCACCGTCGCGCCCTTCCCGAGATGCACGTCCGGCATGATCGCGACGTGTCCCGCGACGATCGGCAGCGATGCGATGTTCTTCACCTGCGCGACCGCCTCGTATTCGACCTCCACGCCGTTCGTCCAGGCGCGGACGTTGTTCAATGCGTTGAGATCCATGATGTTCTCCATCCAGAAAGTGTAGACATTGGTGCTCGCTGCTAGGTTTCGATCCAGCGGCCTCCTGCTTGTAAGGCAGGCGCTCTCCCAACTGAGCTAAGCGAGCAATAAAGGTGGCGGCGACATAGGGGATTGATCCCCTCTCTTCCGGTTCGACAGACCGGCACTCTGGCCGCTACGTCAATGCCGCCATGTGTGGTGCACTCCCTCGGTATCGAGCCGAGCCTTCTGCGCTTTCAACGCAGCGCTTCCACCTGGTTAGCTTGAAATGCGATGTCGATCGAATCTGGCAGCGGCGGTAGGAGTCGAACCTACGAATGCCTGGTTCAGAGCCAGGTGCCTTGGGCCACTTGGCGACGCCGCGTCATTTGGTAAACCGCACGGGGATCGAACCCGTCTGACCAGATTGAAAGTCTGGTGACCTCACCAGAAGTCAAGCGGTTCGAGTTGGCGGAAGCGGGGTCGAGTCGAACGCCCAAGGCCGCGTAGCTCGCAGCTCACACCGTTTTCAAGACGGGCACCGTCGCCAATCGGTTTGCGCTTCCATTATTGGAGGTAGGTGCGCGGATCGAACGCGCGCGTCATCGCTGATCGACAACTCGCTCCCTTAGCAGAGGAGTGCCTTGCCACTCGGCCAACCTACCGTGTACTGAAATGACAAAGCCGGCTCACTGCCGGCTTAGAGCTGGCCTACGGAATCAACAATGCATCGGCGCGGCTGGCCGATGCAGAAAAGCTCACAACCGTTGACCGGTATGGCTCCGACGCCAGGTAAAAACATCCAGATCGAGGGCGCCGCGATCGCCATCGGCGAACGCCATGAATACGCGCATGCTGTCCGCGCGCCAACAACCCTCGACTGTTTCCCCCGCAAGCGGGCTTGGCGCCAGATACACATAAACCGCGCGCTTCAAGCCCTCGGGGCAGATCGAACCTTGCTGGTCGTACAGGTCTATTCGATCTCCGCGAGTTCCGGTCGCGACCGGTTCCTCAGCGCGGGCAACTGACAGGCTACCCAAGAGAATCGAGCCGAGCAGTAGAGCCTTCCACAGATGTTTGCCGTATTCCATTTTTAGGTCCTTTCGACGGATACCTATGTCGATATACGGCGAGCGAGAGCACAAGCACTTGCGAGATTCGGAATTGCGGCGTGATTAAATGGACCAACTTCGGCTCCAATTCAAAGGATTGGTTGCAGGCCTCGGGATCGAACCGAGCAAGCGCGGCTTATGAAACCGCTGAGGACGCCAGCCCTCACGCCTGCAATTGGTCCCCAACCTGCGATTCGAACGCAGAAGCCGCTGTTTCTGAGACAGCGAGGTATCCCGAGATTCCCGTCAGTTGGGGTTTAAAACCTTTGGGGCGATCGCCCGGTTTCGATCCGGGGCCAGCGCGTTCACAGCGCGCGATGCAGACCACTACACCACAATCGCCATCGTTCTTGGTCAGGGTGGCTGGATACGATCCAGCGGCCTCCGGCTTCCGACGCCGGCACTCTTCCAGCTGAGCTACACCCTGCATGTTGGTTGCCGCACTTGGAATCTCACCAAGGACCTATCGCTTATCGGGCGATCGCTCTCGATGCTGAGCTATACGGCAGTGTCGAAGCCCTGCAGCCGTCGCATGCGACGCCGGACCGCTGCTTCGCAGACTGGCCTCGCCTGCGAAACCGGAATGCGCCGTCCGTGGCGTTTTCATCCCGGGAGGAAAATCGTTGCGCCCCCGGCTGCTGTGCAGCCGCCCCCCGCGGGGGCACGCGATGAGCTTGGGGCGGCCCGGCGCTCATCGCTGCTGGCTCCGCGAAGTGGATTCGAACCACTATCGAGCGCATTAACAGTGCGCTGCCTTGCCGTGTCGGCCATCGCGGAATTATTAGTTGAAACTGGTTGACCCGCTTGGACTTGAACCAAGACCTGACGGTTTAAGAGACCGCTGCGCTGCCATTACGCCACGGGTCAATGCTGGCAAGGGCGGAGGAAGTTGCATCCCCATCATCGGTTTTGGAGACCGAGGCTCTGCTGTTGAACTACGCCCTTATGAAGCAGTGGAGCGGGTCGCGAGAATCGAACTCGCGTCATCGGTTTGGAAGACCGCAGCCTCGCCATTCGGCCAGACCCGCATCGAATTTGGTCGGCGCTCTTGGACTCGCACCAAGGAGGTCGCATGGACGACGGTTTTACGGACCGCTGCAATCGCTACTCTGCCAAACGCCGAATTATTGGAACCTCGTTGACGAATCGAACGCCATTTGTCGCGGTTCGTAGCCGCAACGCCGGGTCCACCGGACGAGGTGTTGAAAGATGTTGGCGCCCTTCCCACGGAATCCAACCTGGTCTTCTCTCGCTTACAAGGCGAGCGCCGTCGCATCTGGCTCGAAGGGCGCATTCGTCAGCAGCCTGCGATTCTTTGCAAGCGGCTGACGAATGTCAGCCTCGCCACCGGCGACATGCATGCGCGTACGCATACCTGCCACCGGTGGCCAGTCTGTTGTTGCTATCCAGTTGTTAAAGAACTCCGGACACGGCGCCGTTGCGCCGGCCGCAAAAACAAAAAGGCCCGGATGCTTGCGCGATCCGGGCCCTGGGCCACTTAACGGAGGCGGCGCTTACGCGCTAGCACCTCCGCCCGGATCGAACTTGTTCGTATCTAGATTCATTGGCTGCTTATGCTCGAACGCATCGACGCCCGCTTTCCAATGGGAAAGCGAACGCAGGCACGCCGCGGCACTATTGCCGTAGCGAACCGATGCGATAGGAGCGACTTGAGTTCATTTCCAATCTTCGTTGCGTTTGATTCAGGGATTTCAAGACCGGCCGCGATGATAAATGGCAATTTATCAAAGTCAAGTGCCGTTCGTCTTCTTTGGCTTGCGCTGTTGCGCCTTTGCCAACTCGCCTTCCATTAGCTCGAGCATGCGCTGCTTGACCCCGTTCGGGTTCATTCGATAACACGTCAGCAACATCTGCACGAGAAACCGTTCGTCGTCCGTCGACGGTATGGACGCCGCCTTGTGTTCCTGCGGCGGCTCCTGCTTCTTATCGAGCCAGCCCTGCGGCTTGCCGCAGTTCGCCTCGAACTGCCGCGCCAGCGTTTCGCCGATCTGGCGGTTGCGGCTTTTAAGCTGGCTCCAGTACGACGCAGAGATTCTCAGTTGCTCGGCAAAAAGTGCTTCGAGTCCCTTGAGCTCGTCGCCCGCCGGCCCGACCACGGCGGTGCTCTTGAACTCATCGAAGAGCGCGGCGGTGTTAGCAAGACGAATGTCGGCAAGGTCGGCCATCGGCGAATGATAAACGGACGTGTCGCATGCGCAGTCATCTCGCGTGGCATGCGAGACTTATGCGATGGTCTCCCGCCTCTTGCGCGTCTTGCCGATCCGCTACTCGCTTGCGTGTGCCATTGCCACGCCTGTTTCCGCCAAAACGCTGCGCTTTGCAAGCGCGTTCGATCCGAACTCGCTTGACCCGCATTCACTTGCGCTGCTGTATCAAACACGCGTCGTCACGCAGATTTACGAAGGGCTGGTCAATCGTGATCAGAACTTCAAGCTCGAACCGTCGCTCGCCGTTTCATGGCAGGCGATCGCGCCGACCACCTGGCGCTTCAAGCTGCGGCCGGATGTGAGGTTTCATGACGGTTCGCTGTTCACCGCAGACGATGCGGCATTCTCGATCGAGCGCGCGCTGGCAAAAACGTCGCAACGCTCGAACCAGCTGCGCGGCGTCACCGGCGTGCGCAAGGTCGATGCGCTGACGATCGACATCCAGCTTTCGGCGCCCGATGCGGTGCTGCCAGACAAACTCTGGCTGATCGCGATCATGAGCAAGCCGTGGGCGGAAAAACACGGCGTCACGCTGCCGCAGGACTACAACGGCAAACAGGAAACCTACGCGGTACGCAATGCAAATGGCACTGGACCGTTCGTGTTGAAAACGTACGAGCAGGATCGGCGCCTGGTGTTGACTGCGAATCCAAATTGGTGGGGCAAGGGTGGCAAAGGCATCGGCAATCTGACCGAGGCCATTTACACCGTCATCCAGGCCGACGCCACACGGCTCGCCGCGCTGGCGTCGAACGAAGTCGACTTCGTCGTCGATCCGCCGTTCCAGGACGTCGCTCGAATCAAACGCGACCCATCGTTGAAGTCGATTGAGACCAGCGACATCGGCATGCAGTATCTGGGCTTCGACCAGTCACGCAGCGAACTGCAATTCTCGGATGTCAAGGGACGCAACCCGTTCAAAGATCTTCGCGTGCGGCGCGCGTTCTATCACGCGATCGATGTGGACACCATCATTGCGAAGGTTTTGCGTGGGCAGGCCACTCCGATCGGCACTCATGTTTCGCCGCTGGTCGATGGCTATTTGCCCGAACTCGACAAACGTTTGCGCTATGACCCGACCGTGGCGCGCGCGTTGCTAAAGGAAGCCGGCTACGCAGATGGCTTCGAAGTGGCGCTGGATTGTGTCAACGTCACGTTCCGCGCTGCGGTGTGCCAGGCGATCAGTGCGATGCTGGCGCAGGTTGGAATCCGCGTTTCATTTCAACCGTCGCCGAGCTCGATCTTCTTTCCGAAGCTGACGCAGGCCACATCGAGTTTCTTCGAGTTCGGCTGGACGCCCGGCACGGACCCCTGGGCAATGTTCAACAATGTAATTCGCACGTGGGACGGCGCCGGCAGCGGCACGTTCAACGGCGGCCGCTATTCGAACCCGAAACTCGATGCGCTGATCGACGCGATTCGCGTGGAACCTGACATTGCGAAACGCCGCGCAATGACCGGCGATGCGCTGCGCATCATGAACACCGACTTGCCTCTCGTGCCGTTGTATCGGCGCAAGCTGACGTGGGTAATGCGGCCGAACATCGACGTCGTGCAATGGCCGAGCGATGTGCTTGAATTGCGGTGGGTGCGAATCAAGTAGGCAGCGCAGCGAATGACGATCTCGAGATTTTCCTTTCCTACCGACATTCAATTCGGGCCGGGCGCCAGCAAGCTGGTCGGGGATCACCTGCGCGAGCGCGGTTTCAGACGGCCGATTGTGGTCACCGACAAGGGCCTCGCCGCGTTGCCGGTGCTTAAGAACTTCGTCGCCAATCTCGGCGCCGGATTGAATGTTCATCTGTTTCGCCGGCGTCCAAGGCAACCCGACCGGGTCGCAGGCAATGCAGGGTCGCGATGCGTTCCGCGCACACCAAGCGGATTGCGTGATCGGCATCGGCGGCGGGGCCGCGCTCGACGTTGCCAAGGTCGTGGCGCTGATGGCAACGCACGACGGCAACGTCATCGAGTATGCGTGGGACCACCCGCGAGTGCGACCTATCACCCACGAACTGCCCTACATCGTCGCGGTGCCGACGACCAGTGGCACGGGCTCCGAAGTCGGGCGCTCGAGTGTCGTCAGCGACGACGCGACGCATATCAAGCAGGTGATCTTCTCGCCGAAGCTGCTGGCCAAGGCGGTATTTGCCGATCCGGAGTTGACGATCGATCTGCCGCCCGCCGTGACCGCGGCGACCGGCATGGATGCGCTGACGCACAACATCGAGTCGTATCTGTCGCCCGCGTTTCATCCGTTGTGTGACGGCATTGCGCTCGAAGGCGTGCGGATCGCCGCACGCGCGCTACCCACCGCGGTCAAGGACGGCCGCAATCTCGCAGCGCGCGCCGACATGATGATGGCGTCGATGATGGGCGCGATCGCATTTCAAAAGGATCTTGGCGCGGTGCACTCGTGTGCGCACGCGCTCGGCGCGGTGTGCGATCTGCATCACGGGTTAGCCAACGCGCTGATGCTCGAGCCGGTGATGCGATTCAATTTAGACACCGCGCACGCCAAGTTTGCAGAGCTTGCACACGTTGTTGGCGCCGGCACCGCTGAAGACTTTGTTCCGTGGCTGATGCGCCTGAAGCGTGAGATCGGTATCGCGCCGTCGTTGTCGGCGGTCGGTGTGAAGCCCGCTCAGATACCGGCGCTGGTCGACATTGCGGAAAAAGACATCTGTCATCAGACGAACCCGCGCCCTTGCAAGCGCGATGACTTCACACGTTTCTTCGAGCAGGCAATGTGAAGACGCGCCCGCAAATCGGGATTTCGGTGTGCTTCTTTCACGCCGACGCCAAGCGTCCGATTTTCACCGGCAAGACGCTGCAGTATGTCGAGCAGTCGATCGTGCACTGGGTGCAATCAGCGGGCGCGCTTGCGCTGGTGATTCCTTCGCCGGACGGGCCGACCAAGCGAAGCGACGTCACGCTGCACGACTATGCCGCGGCGCTCGACGGACTGGTGCTGCACGGCGGCTCCGATGTCTGGCCCGGTAGCTACGGCGAAGAGCCGCTGAAGCCCGAATGGAGCGGCGACCGCGTACGCGACGAGTATGAAATCGCTCTGTTGCGCGCGTTTATCGATGCGGGCAAGCCGGTGCTGGGAGTCTGTCGCGGACTGCAGGTGATCAACGTTGCGTTCGGTGGAACGCTGTACCAGGACATCACGACGCAGCAACCCGGAAGTCTCACGCATCGCGACGCGGCGCTGTACGACCAGAATTTTCACGAAATCGAATTGGTATCGGGTACGCGATTGGCCGATCTTTATCCGAAAGTCACGCGGGCGCGGGTTAACAGCGTGCATCACCAGGGGGTGAAGCAGCTCGCTGATGGTTTCACCGTTGAAGCGACATCGCCCGACGATGGAATGGTCGAAGCGATGCGCTGGACCGGTCGCTCCTATGTAAACGCCGTGCAATGGCACCCTGAGTTTCACGACTGGAAGAGCAGCAAGACGTTATCGGGTGATCCGATCTTGAACGATTTCCTGAGCGCGACTAGTGCGAGTCGGCGCGGCGATGGACGTGATCGATGAGCATGCTGACCGTTCACGATCCAGCGACCGGAGCGAAGATTGCCGAAGCTGCCGCAAGACGACGCGCACTCGATCGCCGCAAAATACTTGGCCGCGCGTGCAGCGCAGCCGGTGTGGGCCGCGGTGCCGCTGTCAACCGCGGCTGAACATGCTGCAAGCGCTTCCGCGACGCCCTGAAAAGCAACGTTGATCGGTTGGCTGCAGTTCTCACATCCGAAACCGGCAAACCGATTCGGCAGGCGAGAAATGAAATCAACGGGTTGCCCGCACGAATCGATTTTTTTCTCGAATCCACCGAAGCGGCGATCACCGCGCGGGACGTGCACAACGCGGCAGGCATGCGCGAGCAGATTTCGCACGAGCCGCTCGGCGTCATCGCCAACATCTCGGCGTGGAACTACCCGTACTTCGTCGGCGGCAACGTATTCGTTCCGGCGCTGCTCACCGGCAACGCGGTGCTCTACAAACCGTCCGAGTTTGCGACGTTGACGGGGATCGAGATCGGTGCGCTATTGCATGGTTCCGGCGTTCCACAGTCCGTATTCGCGGTACTCGATCGGTGGCGGCAGCAATCGGATCGGAGCTGATCAAGCAACCGATCGATGGCGTCTTCTTCACCGGCTCGTATGCGACCGGCCAACGCATCGCACGCGAGCTCGGGCCGCGCATGGTGAAGCTGCAACTCGAGCTCGGCGGCAAGGACCCGATCTATGTGCGTGAGGATGTCGACGTAGCCAAGGCCGCGGCGTCACTTGCGGACGGCGCGATGTACAACACCGGGCAAAGCTGCTGCTCGGTCGAACGCATCTATGTGCATCAAACGATCTATGAAGATTTCGTCAACGCATTCGTCAAGGAAGTCGAAGGCTTCAAGCTTGGCGAGCCGGCGTCTGAGACAACCTACATCGGTCCGATCACGCGGGCACCGCAGATCGATGTGCTCGAACGGCAAGTCGCCGACGCCGTCGGCAAAGGCGCGAAGCTTGTCCTCGGCGGCGCTCGCGTTCAGCAACCAGGCAATTGGTTCTCGCCCGCGGTGCTGACCCATGTCAATCATTCGATGGAAGTGATGCGCGAAGAGAGCTTCGGTCCGATCATCGGCATTCAGAAAGTGGCGAGCGACGACGAAGCGGTGCAGCTGATGAACGACACCGAATATGGGCTGACCGCGGGCGTCTACACGACGGATGAGCAGCGCGCGAAGTCAATACTGGCGCAACTTCGTGCCGGGTCGGTGTACTGGAACTGCTGCGACCGCGTCAGTCCGCGATTACCGTGGAGTGGCGTCGGTCACTCGGGTGTAGGGCTCACGTTGTCGACCTATGGCATCGAAGCTTTTACGCGGCCCAAAGCGTGGCACCTGAAAGACGCATAGGCCAGTGAGAATCGCCACTGGGACCGCATCTGGCCGGGACATTGGTTTGGTAAACGAAGGATGATTTGCGAATGAATAAGGTCGCTGCCGTGTTGGCAACGTTTGCGACGTTTACGATGAACGTGCAAGCGGCGGAAATCAAAGTACTAAGCGCAGGAGCCGTTGAGCCAGGCCTGCATCGGTTTGCCGAGTTAGTGAAGCGCGAGACCGGCCACGAGTTGCGGATACAGTTCAATACCGCGCCGCAGATTCTGAAGCGGCTTGCAGATAACGAGGTGTACGACATCCTGATTTCACCGCCGGCTGTTATTTCACAGGCCGTCAAGGACGGGAAGGTCGACGCAAGCACCCGTGTTCCGCTCGGCCGCGTCGGTGTGGGCATCGTCGTCCGTGCAAACGCTTCAGCGCCAACTGTTGCAACGGTGGATCAGTTCCAAGCAGCGCTGCTTGCGGCTGAGTCAGTCGTTTACAACACTGCGTCCACCGGACTCTATCTCGATAAGCTCTTCGAAAAGATGGGAGTGCTCGCTCAGATCAAACCTAAGACCACACGCTATCCAGACGGTGCATCGGTTATGGAGCACGTGATCAAAGGCAAGGGAACCGAGATCGGGTTTGGTGCGATCACCGAGATTCGAATGTATGAACCGAAGGGGCTAAAGTTCGTCGGGCCGCTGCCCGCCGAAATTCAGAACTACACGAGTTACGAGGCGGCGGTAATGACCGGCGCGAAAGCTGCCGAGCCCGCACGAGCGGTGTTGAAAGTGCTCGATTCGCAGGCGGGCAAAGCGGCCTTCGTTTCGGGCGGCGTGGAATAGTATGAACAGCCATGCATCGTAGAAAACTCCTGTTCGCGGGCGCCACGCTCGCTTTCGCGCGCGTGGGTCGCGCCCAGTCGGATCACGGCGCACATGGCGATCAATATGAGAGTCTTGCAAAGCCTGGCCGCATTCCGCTACCGACTGCGGCACAAACGCAGCGCTCCATTGAAAGCCCCGCGCCCAAGGCAGCGAATGCCGGACGCTGGTTGACGCGCGCGGCACTTCCGCTTCCGCGCAGTGAGATGGCGTGGGCCACTCAGCATGCCGACCGGATGCACATGCTCGGCGGCTACGCAGAGCAGCGGGTCGATCGACCGTACCATCAGATTTACGATCCGGTTGCCGACCGCTGGTCAGATGGGGCACCGTTGCCGCGTGGTGCTAATCACGTTGGCGTTTGCGTGGCCGATGCAAAACTTTATGCGATCGGCGGCCATCTTGCTCAGAACGCGAAGCCCGACGCGTTGTGTTTCGTCCTGGAGTTGAAGACGGGTGTGTGGTCTCCTATTGCGCCGTTGCCAAATCGCTGTGGTGCGATCGCCGCAACAGCATTGAGCGGACGGGTCCATGCAATCGGCGGCGCAATCGGCGACACGCCAGCCGAAAAGAAATCAGTCGACTGGCACTACGTATACGACCCAAAGAGTGATCGCTGGGAAAAGCTCGCGCCGTTGCCTACGGGTCGCGATCACACGGGAACCGTAACAGTGGGCACCTTCATCCACGTGATCGGTGGGCGCGTGGATAGTTTCCATACGAACTCAAATCTGCATCACGTGTATGACGCGCAGAAGGACCGGTGGGAAACACGGCGTCCGCTGCCGACGGCGCGTTCGGGCCATGGCGCAGCGCTGTACCAGGGCAAGATTTTCGTGATGGGCGGCGAGGGTACCGACCGCGTCTACGGGCAGAACGAAGCCTACGATTCCGCGACGGATCGATGGGAAGCGTACGCGCCGATGCCTACTCCGCGCCACGGCCTCGGCGCTGCAGTGGTCGGCGGTGCGATACACGTCGCTGGCGGAGGACCGATTGTCGGCGGCAGCGTTCAGAGCGCTGTGCACGAGGCTTTTACGCTCGCAGCTGCGTAATCCACCAGCCAGCCGCATCACGCACGAAACGTGCTCTCCACCGCTTCCAGAAAGGTACGTTCTTCGCGCAGGATCAGCCGTTTTTCCTGCGCGAACGCGAAGTTCGCGCGGCCTTCTGGATCAGTCTTGAGTCGCGCTCGATACGCTTCGTAGGCGGCGAGGCTGTCGAACGCGATCAATCCCCACGCGACATTGTTCGTTCCTTCGTACGGCAGAAAGTAGCCGACCAGGTCGCCGCCACAGCGTGGAATGATGCGCGCCCAGGTGTCCGCGTACTGCTTGAATGCATCGCGCTGAAATGGGTCGATCTCGTAACGGATAAAGCAGGTGATCTTCATGTTGTCTCGTCGTGTTCGCAAGGCACGACGATAGCGCCTTGCCGTGCCGCAATGGTTCGACTACGATCGAACTATGAAAGACGGCCCAAGCATCGTTCGCATCGCCGCTCTAGTCGGTGATCACGCCCGCGCCGAGATTCTGACGGCTCTGGTGGGAGGCGAGGCGCTGACCGCGACGGAGCTTGCGGGGGTCGCCAATCTGACCAAGCAGACGATCAGCTCACACCTGGCCAAATTGCTTGATGCGCGCTTGATCGTCGTCGAGAGCCAGGGACGGCACCGGTACTTTCGACTCGCAGACCGCGACGTGGCACACCTTCTTGAAAGCCTGATGGGCGTGGCGTACCGCACCGGCGCCGTCCGGGTTCGCTCAAGCCCGCGCGAACCCGCGTTGAGAAAGGCGCGCGTTTGCTATGACCATCTTGCCGGGGAGTTGGGCGTACTCGCGCTCGACAGCCTGGAGCACCGTCGATATGTGCGACGCGACGCCGACGGACTGATTTTTACGCGCGCCGGCAAGCGGTTTTTCGCCGAAATCGGAATCGATTTTGATACGCTGGCTTCGCAACGCCGCCGGTTGTCGCGCACCTGCCTCGATTGGAGCGAGCGCCGTCATCATCTCGCAGGCGCCGCCGGTGCGGCGCTGTTGGACCGATGTTACGAACTCGGCTGGGCGCGACGCGCGAAGGATTCGCGGGTGGTGACCTTTTCGCCGTCCGGCGAGCGAGCATTTAGACAGCGATTCCGCGTGACAGAAAGCTCATCGTGAACTCCGAGCCTCTGAGCGCGGCGTCCACGCCCCCCGCTGCCGCACGCATCGTCATCATCGGCGGCGGCATCATGGGGTGCTCGGTCGCTTATCACCTGAGCGCGCTCGGCGAGAAAGATGTCGTGCTGCTCGAACAGGGAAGGCTGACGTCGGGAACGACGTGGCACGCTGCAGGGCTGGTCGGCCAGTTGCGTGCGCACGAGAGTATGACGCGCCTTATCCGGTACTCGACCGAGTTGTATTCGAAGCTCGAATCCGAGACAGGGCTTGGCACCGGCTGGAAGCAATGCGGCTCACTCGCAGTGGCGCGCACTTCCGGACCGGATGATTCAACTGAAGCGCACTGCAGCGGTGGCACGCGCGCACGGAGTCGATTGCGACGTGATCTCGGTCGCCGACGCCGCGAAGCTTTATCCGATCATGGCGACCGATGATTTGCAGGGTGCAGTGTGGCTGCCCGGCGACGGCAAGGCGAACCCGGCGGACTTGACGCTCGCGCTCGCGAAAGGTGCGCGCAATCGCGGCGTGAAGATCTTCGAGAATGTGCGAGTGGCGGGATTGCAGACTTCTTCTTCCTCACGCACGCAGCGCGTTTCGTCTCTAACCTGGCGGAACAAGGCAGGCGACGAAGGGCAGATCGACGCCGAAATCGTCGTGCTGTGCGGTGGCCAGTGGTCGCGCGCGGTCGCGCGCCAGATCAACGTCACGGTGCCGCTTTTTTCCTGCGAGCACTTCTACATCGTCACCGATCGGATCGAAGGCGTGCATCGCGATCTGCCGGTGCTGCGCGATCCCGACGGATACATCTATTTCAAGGAGGAAGTCGGCGGCTTGCTGATGGGCGGATTCGAGCCGAACGCGACGCCGTGGCTGCAAAGCGCGCTTCATCGCGGAGGCATCCCGGAAAACTTTGAATTCCAGTTGCTGCCTGATAACTGGGATGCGTTTCAAATTCTGCTGGATAACGCGATGATCCGCGTGCCGGCACTCGAGACAGCGCAAGTCAAGCAGTTCTACAACGGTCCCGAGTCGTTTACCGCGGATAACAACTTCATCGTCGGGCCCGCGCCCGGCTTCGAAAATTTCTACGTTGGCTGCGGGTTTAACTCGATGGGAATTGCGTCCGCCGGCGGCGCAGGCCGTGCGCTTGCCGAATGGATCGTTCAGGGCGAGCCGACGCTGGACTTGTGGCCGGTCGATATTCGCCGCTTTCACCACTTCAATTCGAACGAAAACTGGCTTCCCGATCGCATCGGCGAAGTGCTTGGCATGCACTACAAGATGCCGTGGCCGAATCGCGAGCTGGAAAGTGCACGTCCGTTTCGGCGCTCGCCGTTGTATGGCCTGCTGCGCGACGCCGGCGCGTGCTTCGGCTCGAAGATGGGATGGGAGCGCGCGAACTTTTTCGCGCCGTCACGCGAACAGGCGCAGATCGAATACGCGTGGGGTCATCAGAACTGGCATTCGTGGGTCGCCGACGAGCATCGCGCATGCCGCGAGCGGGTGGCAGTCTTCGACATGAGCTCATTTGCGAAGCTGTTGATCCAGGGTCCGGATGCTCGCCGCGCGTTGAATTCGATCATCGCCAACGACATGCCGGTCGAGCCTGGCGCAACGGTCTACACCGGCATGCTGAACGAGCGCGGCGGCTACGAAAGCGACTTCACGGTTACGATGCTCGATCACAACGAATACATGATCGTGACCGGCAGCGCGCAGGCCGTACGCGACCGTGACGTGATCGTGCGCGCATTCGCTGCGTTGCCCGATCCTCCCCGCTGCGAAGTGGTCGACATTACGTCGATGTATGCAGTGATTGCTGTGATGGGGCCGAAGTCGCGTGAGCTACTGCAGCGCGTGTCCACCGCAGATTTTTCGCCATTTCGTTTTCCGTTCAGCATGTCGCGCGCGATCGACGTCGGATACGCCACGGTGCGTGCAACTCGGCTCACCTATGTCGGTGAGCTTGGATGGGAGCTCTACGTTCCGGTGGAGTTCGCGGTCGGCGTGTACGAGGCGCTGATGGCGGCAGGCACTGAGTTGGGTATCGCGAACGCCGGCTATTACGCGATCGACTCGCTGCGCCTGGAGAAAGGTTACCGCGCGTGGGGCCGCGAGTTGTCGCCAGACATAAACCCGTACGAGGCAGGACTCGGTTTTGCGGTCAAGCTGGACAAGCCGGGCGGCTTCCGCGGATGCGACGCGCTCGCTGCGGTCGATCCACGCGCGGTCAGCCGGCGAATCGTCTCACTGGTGATCGATGCATCGCATACGAACGCCTGGGGCAACGAATTGATCCTGCGCGACGGTGAGCCCATCGGCTCGATCACGTCGGCCGCCTTCGGACACACGATCGGCAAGCCGGTTGCGCTTGGACTGGTAACGCGTACCGAAGGCATGGCCGACCGCGCATGGATTGAAAGTGGTCTGTACGAGATCGATCTTGCCGGTGAGCGCTATGCGGCCACCGTCTCGCTGAAAGCGCCTTACGATCCCGATTCGCGACGTGTAAAGAGCTAGGGGAACAATATGCTGGTCGGCGTACCGAAAGAGATCAAGGTCCACGAATATCGCGTCGGCCTTACCCCGTCATCGGTGCGCGAGATGACGCTTCACAAGCACGAGGTGGTCGTGCAAACCGACGCCGGCGCCGGCATCGGCGCGACCGACGATGACTATCGACGCGCAGGAGCGCAGATCGCCGCGAGCGCCGAAGAAGTCTTCAAGCGCGCAGAGATGATCGTCAAGGTCAAGGAACCTCAGGCGATTGAACGCGCGATGCTGCGTGAGGGCCAGATTCTTTTTACATACCTGCATCTGGCGCCCGATCCGGAACAAGCGGCCGATCTGTTGAAGAGCGGCGCGATTTGCATCGCCTACGAAACTGTCACTTCGCCCACCGGTGGGCTACCGCTGTTGGCGCCGATGTCGGAGGTGGCGGGCCGTTTGTCGGTGCAGGCGGGCGCGCGTTGTCTCGAGAAGTCCGCCGGTGGCATGGGCATGCTGCTCGGCGGAGTTGCTGGCGTTGCGCCCGGACGCATCCTGATTCTGGGCGCCGGCATGGTCGGCATCGAACGCCGCTCAAATGGCGGTAGGCACCGGTGCCGAAGTCATCGTGATCGATAACTCGATCGATGCGCTGCGTCGCATCGATTCGATGCTCGGCGCGCGCGTGATGACGATATTTTCGAACCGGGACAACGTCGAGCGCGAAGTGTTGCGCGCCGATCTCGTGATCTCAGGCGTGCTGATTCCCGGAGCTGAGGCTCCGAAGCTTGTCACGCGAGCGATGTTGCCGCAGATGAAGCGCGGCTCGGTGATCGTCGACGTTGCGATCGACCAGGGCGGCAGCTGCGAGACATCGCGTCCGACCACGCACGCCGATCCGACCTACGTGATCGATGGCGTCGTGCATTACATGGTCGCGAACATGCCGGGCGCGGTGCCACGTACGTCGACCTATGCGCTGAACAATGCCACGTTGCCATTCGCACTGCAGCTGGCGAATAAGGGATGGCGCCGTGCACTTTCCGAGAATCGATATCTGAAGGAAGGCCTGAACATCGCCGCCGGCAAAGTGACTTACAAGGCAGTGGCGAAGGCGCTGACCCTTCCGTACACGCCATCGGACGCAGTGCTACCGCCTTGAGCTTCGCGCTTTGAGTATCGAGATCACGCTTGCAGTGCTGCTTGCGGCACTGCTGCACGCGTCCTGGAACGCGATGATCAAAGGCGGCAGCGACGTGCTGCTGGACACCGCGACCATCGTCGCCGGCGCAGGCTTGATCGGCATTCCGCTCTTGCTCGTTGTCCCGCTGCCGGCACCGGCAAGCTGGCCGTACATTTTCGGCTCGATCCTCACGCATCTCGCGTACTACTTCCTGATGGTGAATGCGTATCGCACCGGAGAGCTGTCGCTGGTGTACCCGTTGATGCGCGGTGTCGCGCCGCTGATCACGGCGCTGCTCGGCATTGTCTGGCTGCGCGAGCTTCCCGCTCCGATAAGCTGGCTCGGCATGCTGATGATTTCGGTGGGCGTGATTGCACTGGCGTTGCGCCCCACCGGCAATGCGCCCGTGCTGGTCGGTCATGGGCGCGCTGTGAGCTTCGCACTCGGTAACGCAGCGGTGATTGCGGTTTACACGATCATCGACGGCACGGGCGCGCGTCTTGCCGGCGATCCCGTGGGCGTACATCGTGTGGCTCTTCGTGCTCGATGCGATCCCATTTTCGATCTATATGCTGGTGACGCGAAAGCGAGCGTTTGTCGAGGCTCTCGTCGAGCGACGCTGGCATGGACTCATCGGCGGCGCTATGTCGGCCGGCGCCTACGCGATATCCGTCTGGGCAATGACCAAAGCACCGGTAGCGCTGGTTGCATCGCTGAGAGAAACATCGGTGCTCTTTGCCACTCTGATCGGCGCACGATTGCTAAGGGAGAAATTGACGTTACGGCGTTGGGCCGGAGTGGGCGCTGTCGTAATCGGCGTTGTGGCGCTGAAGGCGGCCTGATCGATGGTGCCGTCGACACAATATTTTCGGCATGCGGTCGTCCGAATTGTTCGGCTGCACGTTCTGACACGAGCTGAATGAGCCCGCTCGCTCAGTCGATACTAACTGGATGAATAACGTGTTGCGTCTCAGAACTCATCTGGCTGGCGGCTATGGCAGCGGTACTCACCGCATGCACGACAACGCCCAAACCGAAAGAGCCTCCGACCCCGTCGTACGTGATAACAGCGCCGGACGCGACTCCTTTGGGCCGGCAAGTCGCAGCGCTGCGCCCGCGCGCCGTGCCGGCAGGGCAGTCGGGCTTGTTTTTGCTTGGCCAGGGCGTTGAAGCGTTCTCCGCGCGTGTCGGGCTCGCGCAGCGCGCGACGCGCACACTCGATGTTCAGTATTACGCCATTTTCAACGACGAAAGTGGCACGTTATTGCTAGGCGAGTTGATCGATGCCGCCCGCCGCAGCGTGCGCGTGCGCCTGCTGATCGACGACCTTCACGGGTCGGGGCAAGGGCTCGACCTTTCTCTATTGGCTTCGGTACCCGGCATCGAAGTGCGCGTCTTCAATCCGTTCGCCGGACGCGGATTTGCGCCAGCTCGGTTGCTCGAGTTGATCGCCGATGGTGAGCGGCTGAATCGACGCATGCATAACAAGGCATGGATCGCCGACAACGTCGGCGCGATCATCGGCGGTCGCAATCTGGGCAACAAATATTTCAGCGGCCCGAGCGAGACACTGTTCGCCGATCTCGACGTGTTGACACTCGGCCCTGTGACGCGCGAGATCTCCCGCAGTTTCGACCGCTACTGGAACAGTGAATGGGCGCTGCCGATCACCGCACCTGACGGCGCCAACAAAGACACGGTGCCCACACGTCTGGCCGAGTTCGCAAACCGTATCGAGCAGATCAAGGCATCGACTTACGGTATGTCGCTGAAGAAAAGTGCCCCGATCGCTGATTTGCTCGCGGGCCGGCGCGCCGTTGTCTGGGCGACGGCGCACGCGGTGGTCGATCCGGTATCGAAGTTCGACGCCGACAAGTCTCCGGAAGTCGAAAGCTATGTTCTAACGGAGGTGGCCGAGCAGTTGCGTGCGACCCGGCAGTCTTTGTTGATGGTATCGCCGTACTTCGTGCCGGGCGAGAGCGGCACGAGTTTGCTGAAGGACCTCGTCGACCGCGGGGTCAAGGTGCGCGTGTTGACTAACTCGCTGAGTGCGACTGACGTGCCGCTGGTGCATGCCGGGTACGCGAAATACCGACCGGCATTGCTCAAGCACGGTGTCACGCTGTACGAATTGAAGCCGACCGCCGCGCCGGACATCGGCGTCAGTCGTGGATCGACAACGCTTGGCTCAGGCAGCAGCGAAGCGAGCCTACACGCGAAGGCTTTCGTCATGGATCAACGCACCGTGCTGATCGGCTCCATGAATTTTGACCCGCGTTCGGCTTGGTACAACAGTGAGCTCGGGATACTGGTCGACAGTCCCCAGCTCGCGGCGCAAGTAGCGCAGGCGTTCGACCGCATAACGTCGAGCGATCGCGTATGGAAGATGGCACTCGACGAAACCGGCCTCGCCTGGATATCGACCGACACGAAGGACGCAAGCACGCTGCGCAGCGAGCCCGCAACCTTCTGGCGCCGCATGCAGGTCGAGCTGCTCGGCCCGCTTGCGCCCGAGGGCTTTATGTAGCTCTGCTACGCAGCTTTGCGCTGAGTAACAGGCGCAACCTGCTTGATTCCCATCGCTTTCAACGTTTGTTCGACCGCACTGACGACATTGCGCATCTCGTTCGCATCGATTGCACCGATGCATCCGACCCGAAACGTTTCGACTTGCGTCAGTTTGCCCGGATACAAGATGTACCCGCGGTCGCGTGTCATTTCGTAGAACGTCTTGAACGTGTACGCCGGATCGGCTGGCGCATGAAAGGTAACGATGATCGGGGCCTGTACCGCCGATGCGAGGAACGGCCTGAAGCCAAGCTTCGCCATGCCGTCGATCAATGCTGCACAGTTGTTTGAATAGCGCGCGAGCCGTGCGGGCTGACCGCCCTCTTCCTTGTATTGATCGATCGCGACACGCAAGGCAGCGACAACGTGCGTTGGTGGTGTGTAGCGCCACTGCGTCGTCTTTTCCATGTACACATATTGATCGTGCAGATCCATCGCCAGCGAGTGTGCGTTGCCTGCGCGGCTCTCGAGCAGCGATTTCTTGACGATCACAAAGCCCATGCCGGGCACGCCTTCCAGGCATTTGCCGCTTGCCGCGACCAGCGCATCGAACGGAATGTTCCGCACGTCGATCGGCAAGGCGGCAAACGAGCTCATCGCGTCGACTATCAGACCTTTGTTGTGCTTGCGACATGCTTGCGCGACGCCGGCCAAGTCGTTCAATATGCCAGCGCCGGTTTCGCAATGCACCTGCGCCACGTGCGTGATCGATGGATCGGCGACGAGTGCCGCTTCGACGATGGCGCCGGTAGTCGGCTGATCCTCCGGCACCGCGAGATCGACAACTGCTCGATTCAGATACTTGCAGATGCGAACGATCCGTGCGCAGTACGCACCGTTGTTCGGTACCAGCACCTTGCCATCGCGCGGCACGAGCGTGCCGATCGCCGCTTCGACCGAAAAGGTTCCGCTCCCCTGCAGCGGCACGCAGGTGTAGTCGGCGCCGCCATTGACGATCTCGACCGTATCGCGCCTGATACTGGCGGTGATCGAGTTGAAGGCTGCGTCCCACGAACCCCAATCGTTCAGCATCGCCTGCTTCGTTCGCAGTGAAGTTGTCAGAGGACCGGGGGTCAGCAGTATGGGATCGTTGCCGCGGATCATGGTTGTGTCTCCTACGTCCTACCAGTATTGCGCCACTTTTGCGTGCGCCGAATCAAAATCGACTCGATGAGAAACAGTAACGCTGTGACGGCCGCCGAAGTGACGACGATCAGCGTCGCCATCGCCGCCGCTGAGCCGATCGCGCCGGCTTCATCGAGCTGCAAGATCGAAATCGCCGCCAGCGTCGTCTTCGGCGAATACAAGAACACGACCGCCGATATCGTCGTCATCGCATTGACGAAATAGTAGCGGCCGATATCCAGGATCGACGGCAAGCACACCGGCACAGTCACGCGCCAGAACGTCTTGTAAAACGGCACCTTCAAAGACGCCGATACCGACTCGAACTCGCGGTCGATTTGGTTAAGTGCCGTGACGGCCGTCAAGTGACTCGACGAGTAAAAGTGGACCAGCGTCGAAATGACGAGGATCGCCATCGTTCCGTACAGAAAATTCAGCGGGTTTGACGGCGCGTTGAAAAACAGGATGTAGGCGATTCCGAGCACCAAGCCCGGCACCGCCATCGGCAACATCGCCTGCAATCGAATCAACGGCCTTAGAAGCTCGGCTCCGCGCGTTTTCTCGAGCCAGTATGCGCCCGCAAACGTGATCGCCGCTCCTAGAACGCCACAGATAAGCGCCATCACGAGGCTATTGCGGTACGCATGTTCGATGCCCGCCTCTTCGAATCCATATGTGTAATGGGTTAGCGTCAGCGATAGGTTGTACGGCCAGAGCTTGACGACGGAACCGAACGCCGCCATGCCGACCACCATCACCAACAGTGCCGAGATCAGCACAACGAATGCCAGCAACGCGCGGTCGCGCCTGCGAGAAGGGCTCGCCTGATACGGAACGCTGCGCGCGGTCAATAACGCTTGCTGCTTTCTTCGCACCGCGTGATCGATCAGAAACGCCGCCACGGCTGGCATCAGAAGTACCAGCCCGACCACCGCACCCATCGAAAAATTCTGTTGGCCGATGACCTGCTTGTAGATATCGACTGCGAGCACGTTGGTGTTGCCGCCGATCACCTTCGGCACACCGAACTCCGACACTGCCATCGTGAACACCACCATGCTGGCGGAGATCAAGCCGTACTTGGCGCCCGGCAGCGTGATCGTCATGAACTTTCGGCGCTCGCTGGTGCCGAGCGAGTCGGCCGCTTCGTACAAACGCGCGTCGGATAGCGCGAGCGCCGCCATCAAGATCATTACGGCGTGAGGGAACGACGCAAACGTCATCGCCATCACCATCCCTGGCATGCCATAGATCGACTGCAATCCGACCCAGCCCAGCATGAATTTCAGCGCACCTTGATTGCCGAACAGGTAGATGAACGAAATCGCTGCAAGTAGCGACGGCGCGAGAATCGGAATCATCGCAACGTTGCGCCAGACACCCTTGTACGGAATGCAACTGCGCTGGATCGCGTAGGCGAACAGAAAGGCCAGCGGTACCGTAACCAGGGTTGTCAACAACGCAAACGTCAGCGTGTTCCAGGTCGATTGCGCCAACGCAGGCGACTGCACGTATTGAACGAAGTTCGCCAGGCCGACGAAGTCGCCGGTACGATCCTCGAAGCTGCGTGCAAACAGCATCGCCAGCGGCACCGTCAGGAAAACGAACAGCGCAAGCACAAGCAGCAGAATCCCGCCACGCGCCGCCAGCGCCTCGCCGGCCAGTGCCAAGCGCGATGGGGCGCCAAGGTTGCGCGACGGCAGCGCGACTGAACTCATGCCGCTCGCTTGCGCCGCCTGGTCCGAGAAGACGCGCACGCGGTCCACTCTCAGTGCGATATCGACTTCTACGCCCTCGCGCACGCCCAAGTCGTGCATCTGATTCAGCGAGTACGAAATCAGCATCGGCTGACCGAGCGCTTCGCTGCGCAACTCAGCCAGGCAAAACGTCCCGAGGTAATCAATATGGGCGATCCGCCCGCGCAGCCGATTCGGCAGGCTTGCGATGTCGCCTTCAACGTGCCGGTCTTCGGGTCGCATGTAGATACGCACCGACTCGCCGGCGGCATTGCCGTCGATGGGCAAAGTGAGATCGACGCTGCCGACACGATATTGGCCGCCACCCAGCGACGTGGCTTTCAAGACGTTGACCTTGCCCAGAAAGTCGGCCACGAACGGGGTCGCGGCACGCTCATAGACCTCGCTGGCGGTGCCAACCTGTTCGATGACCCCATCGTTCATCACCACAACGCGGTCGGCCATCGACAGCGCCTCTTCCTGGTCGTGCGTCACCATGATCGTCGTCACGCGCAGTCGCCGCTGCAATTGGCGAATCTCGCCACGCAACCGCTCGCGCACCTTCGCATCGAGCGCCGACAACGGCTCGTCCAGAAGCAACAGACTGGGGGACGTCGCCAGTGCCCGCGCGAGCGCTACACGCTGCTGCTGGCCACCCGACATCTGGCTTGGATACTTCGCACCGGCGTCGGGTAAACCGACCAGCGACAACAACTCATTGACGCGCCCTGTCAATTCGACACGGCCCTTGCGTCGGTTCACCAGCCCGTAGCCAACGTTCTCCGCAATCGTCAGATTGGGAAACAGCGCGTACGACTGAAACACGATGCCGTAATCGCGCGCCGCCGGCGGCGCGTTCGATACATCGACGCCGTTTTGCAGAATGCGGCCGCTCGTTTGCTGTTCGAGCCCGGCGATGATTCTGAGCAATGTCGTCTTGCCGCACCCGGACGGGCCCAGAAAACAAACCAGCTCGCCCGCTTCGATCGTTAGATCGATTGATTTCAGCGCAACGAAACTCCCGAAGGTCTTGTTGATACCCTCGAGCCGAACCGCAGACTCATTAATAGCCATGTCCTTCAAAAACGCCGGGTTGAACGTGAGTTCGAACCCGGCGATTTA
The DNA here is from genome assembly GCA_963807155.1 of uncultured beta proteobacterium. Classification (GTDB taxonomy): domain Bacteria; phylum Pseudomonadota; class Gammaproteobacteria; order Burkholderiales; family Burkholderiaceae_F; genus JACCZX01. The sequence goes on along the minus strand of CAWEAZ010000038.1, from coordinate 191,950 downwards.
TCCGCCATCAAAGCCGCTCGGAGTAACTATTTGGGTGCAGCCTTACTTCCGTAGCGCTTTTCCCATTCGGCAAGAATTCGATCGCGATTCTTCGCCGCCCACGCGAAATCGTTTTTCACCAACCGGCTCGCATAATCGGCGGGAACGTTAGGCAGCGGCTTCGACATCGCCGGCACGGCAACGATCGCGAAGTTATTCGCGTACAGCGCCATCGCATCGTCTGTAACCGACCAGTCAACCAGCTTCTGTGCAGCCGCCATGTTCTTCGTGCCCTTGTGAATTCCGATCGCTTCCAGATCCCAGCCGAGACCTTCCTTCGGAAACACCAGTTCGATCGGCGCGCCGCGCGCCTTTTCGCGGTTGGCGCGGTATTCGAACGAGATGCCGACGACGTACTCGCCAGCGGCAGCCGCCGCGCAAGGGCGCGAACCCGAGTGCATGTATTGAGCAATGTTTTCGTGCAGCCCGTCCATGTACTTCCAGCCTTCGGCCTCGCCCCACATCTGAAGCCACGCGGAAACGTCGAAGAACCCGGTGCCGGATGACGCCGGGTGCGGCATCACGACCTGGCCTTTGTAGACGGGCTTGGTCAGATCGCGCCATGTTTCCGGCTTCGGAATGTTGCGCTTCGCGCCTTCTGCAGTGTTGTAGCAAATCGTCGCGCCCCACACGTCCATCCCGACCCACGCCGGAGGATTCTTCGGATCGCGATACTGCGCGGAGACACGATTCAAACCCGGCGGCGCATACGGAACCAGCATGCCTTCATTGTCAAGAACCGCCAAGCTCGTCGCGGCCAACCCCATCACGACGTCGGCCTTTGGATTGGCCTTTTCGGCGAGAAGCTTCGCAGTCACGATCCCGGTGGAGTCGCGTACCCACGTGATTTCGATGTTCGGATTTGCCTTCTCGAAACCTTCCTTGTAGGCCTTGAGTTGGTCGGTCTCTAGTGCGGTGTAGACGGTTAGCTGCGTCTTCTGCGCGTAGGCGCCGAATGCGAAAACTGAAAGCGCTACAGCCGCAAGCAACTTGCCGGCCGTGATGGAAACGAATTTCATCGACTTCTCCTTGTGGGGCAAACGACCGGACAGACTAGAACTGAAGATTGACTCGCTGGTGACAGCCAGTCTAGGCAGGCTCGATTTTTACTGTCAATTGTTTTTTGCATATTGTCGACAATTAACCGTTCGTCGGCTAAACTCCCTCCCCATGACTGATCGCGCCCGTAGCAACGGCACCTCGGCGGTGCACGCGCCCTTTAGTGCTCAACCTCCCAGCATTGCGGTGCTCCGCTCTGCATCGCTCTCGAGCGCAGCACAGCACGAAATCGAACGCATGATTCTTGAGGGCGAGATCAAGGCTGGAGCCAAACTTACCGAAGCCTGGTTATCCGAACGCCTAGGAGTTTCCCGAGGGCCGATACGGGAAGCGTTTCGGATGCTGGAGGAAGCGGGCCTGGTGCGGCAGGAGAAAAACCGCGGCGTGTTCGTGCGAGAGATTCCGCTCGAAGAGGCTCTCGAAATTTTCGATCTGCGCGCCGCAATGGATGAGCTGGTAGGCCGCCGCCTTGCCGAATCGATCACGCCCGAACAGTTGAAAACGGTGCGCGCCGTGGTCGAGAAGATGGACGCCGCCGCACGCGCCGGTGACGCCGATACCTATCACTTGCTGAATTTGCAGTTTCACGATGCGTTGGTTGAGTACGCCGGCAACCGGAAGCTGGCGGGCGTGTACCGCAAGCTTGTCAAAGAGCTTGCGCTGTATCGGCGCCGGAACCTGCGCGACGAAGCGGTGTTGCCGCACTCCGCGGCAGAGCATCGGGCCATTTTGAAAGCGATCGCGTCGGGCGACGCCGAGCACGCCGGCGGCACGATGTACGACCACGTGATCGAGAGCAAACAGCGCGCTTTGCATGGAAGTGCTGCCAAGCCAAAGGCATCGCGTGCGCGATCAGCCAAGAAGGTTCGGGTGTGAGCCAATGACAATTAACGGCAGTGGCGTAGACGTGAACGGCCGGCGTTACGCGATGCCAAAGCAGCCGACGGTGGTGATTTGCGTCGACGGATGCGAGCCAGACTACATCGCGCAGGCGGTGGCGGGTGGGCAGATGCCGCATCTGAAGCGCGTGTTGTCCGAGGGCACTGCGCTGCTCGCAGACTGTGTTGTGCCGAGTTTCACCAATCCGAACAATCTTTCGATCGTGACGGGCGCGCCGCCTTCAGTGCACGGTATCTGCGGCAATACATTGTTCGACGTTGAAACCAACGCCGAAGTGATGATGAACGATCCAAAGTGGCTACGTGCGCCGACGATTCTCGCGGCAGTTGCCGACACCGGTCGCTCGGTTGCGGTGGTGACCGCGAAAGACAAACTGCGGCGGCTATTGGGGCACAAGCTGCGCGGCATTTGTTTTTCGGCGGAGAAAGCCGATCAGACGACACAGGAAGAAAACGGCATCGCAGACGTTGTCTCGCTGGTTGGCATGCCGGTACCCGATGTGTACAGCGCGGAGCTATCGGAGTTCGTGTTCGCGGCGGGAGTCAAGCTGATCAAGAGTCAACGCCCGGACCTGCTCTACCTATCAACAACCGACTACGTTCAGCACAAGCACGCGCCCGGTGATGAACAAGCGAACCGGTTCTATGCGATGTTCGATCGTTACTTGGGCGAGCTCGACACGCTGGGTGCAGTGTTCGTCGTTACGGCAGACCATGGCATGAACGCCAAGACGCGACTCGACGCGAGTCCAAACGTCATCTACTTGCAGGACTTGCTCGATGGCTGGCTTGGCCTTGAACGCTCGCGCGTGATCCTGCCGATCACCGATCCGTATGTCGTGCATCACGGTGCCCTTGGATCGTTTGCCACGATCTACCTGCCGGCCGACGCCGTTAACGGCGTGATTGATCAACTGCGCACGCTGCTTGGAATCGAGCTGGTACTGCCGCGTGCCGAAGCCGCGCAGCGTTTCGAGCTGCCGCCCGATCGAATCGGCGATATCGTCGTCGTGTCCGAGCGCAGCTTCGTGCTCGGCACCAGCCGCAGCCGGCATGACTTATCGCAGCTCGAATTGCCGCTGCGCTCGCACGGCGGCATCTCTGAGCAACGCGTGCCGCTGATCATCAACCGTCGGATCGAAGGGCTTGATGCAAATCGGCGCTGGCGGAACTTCGACGCTTTCGATCTCGCGTTGAACTCTGCTCAATGAACGCACCAAAAGGTCCGGTCCGAACCGAATCGCTACGGATAGCCGGCGAGAAAGTCGCAGGCAGCCGCCACTTCGAAGTCCGGTATCCGTACACCGGTGAGGTTGTCGCGGCCGTCCCCAGCGCGTCGGTGCACGACGTGCGTCGCGCGATCGACATCGCTGCGAAGTTTCGCAGCTCGCTGACGCGGCACGATCGCTACCGCATTCTGATGAAGGCGGGTGAAATCATTGCGAAGCGCCGCGACGAAATCGCGCGCTTGATCACGCTCGAATCCGGCCTGTGCTTAAAAGACACGTTGTACGAAGTGGGCCGTGCCAGCGACGTGTTGCTGTTTTCAGCAAATCAAGCGCTGGTCGACGACGGCCAGGTTTTCTCGTGTGACGTCACCCCGCACGGACGCAAACGCAAGGTCTATACGATGCGCGAGCCGTTGCTTGGCGTGATCACCGCGATCACGCCGTTCAACCATCCGCTGAACCAGGTCATACATAAGGTCGCCCCCGCGATCGCGACCAACAATCGAGTGGTGCTCAAGCCAAGCGAAAAGACGCCGCTCGCTGCTTATGTATTGGCAGACATTCTGTACGAGGCGGGCTTGCCGCCGCCGATGCTATCGGTCGTCACCGGCGATCCGCGCGAAATTGCCGACGAGTTGCTGACGAATCCGCAGGTCGATCTAGTGACTTTCACCGGCGGCGTAGCGGTCGGCAAGGCAATTGCTGCGAAGGCGGTCTACAAGCGGCAGGTGCTGGAACTCGGTGGCAACGATCCGATCATCGTGATGGAAGACGCCGATCTCGAAGAAGCGGCGACGCTCGCGGCTAGCGGCTCGTACAAGAACTCGGGCCAGCGCTGCACGGCAGTCAAGCGGATGCTGGTCCAGCAAGGGGTGGCAGACCGCTTCGTCGCACTGCTGCTTGAAAGGACGAAGGCGGTGAAGTACGGCGACCCGCTCGATCCTTCAACCGACATGGGCACCGTGATTGACGAGCCGGCCGCCAAACAGTTCGAACAAAGAGTGAGCGAAGCAGTCGCGCAAGGCGCGAAGCTTCTCGCCGGCAACAAGCGCACCGGGGCGCTGTACTCGCCCACCTTGGTAGACCATGTAAAGCCTGACATGACGCTGGTCAAGCAGGAAACGTTCGGCCCGGTGTCGCCGGTGATCCGCTTTGACACGATCGATGAAGCGATCGCGATCAGCAACTCGACCGCCTACGGGCTGTCGTCCGCGGTATGCACCAACCGGCTCGACTACATCACGCGCTTCGTTTCGGAGCTGCAGGTCGGCACCGTGAACGTGCGCGAAGTGCCGGGATACCGGTTGGAACTGACTCCTTTCGGGGGGATCAAGGACTCGGGATTGGGATACAAGGAAGGTGTTCTCGAAGCGATGAAGAGCTTCACCAACACCAAAACGTATTCCCTGCCCTGGTAGCTCTCGATGCAGACGTTATTGAACCTGCTGGCCGCGATTGCACTGCTCGTATGGGGCACGCATATCGTGCGGTCCGGCGTGCTGCGCGTGTACGGCACAAACCTGCGACAAGTGCTGCGGCGTAGCGTCGGCAATCGCGGCACCAGCTTTGTTGCAGGAGTCGGAGTCACCGGGCTGCTGCAGAGCTCGACCGCCACCGCGCTGCTCGTATCGTCGTTCGTCTCGCAGGGAATGATCACGACTTCAGCAGCGTTGGCCGTGATGCTAGGCGCCGACGTCGGCACTGCATTGATGGTGCAGTTCTTCTCGTTGAATCTGGCGTGGCTCGCGCCGTTGTTGATCGTTTCGGGTGTCGTCGTTTACCTGTCGAAGAAAAACGAGCGCGCGGGGCAGATCGGCAAGATCGTGCTGGGACTCGGCGTGATAATCCTGGCATTGCAGATGGTGACGGCAGCCACTGCGCCGTTGACGCAAGCCGCCGGCGTCCGTGTGCTATTCGCGCAGCTCTCGGGCGACTTGCTGCTCGACGTACTGATCGGCGCGCTACTCGTCGTCGTTTCGTATTCGAGCCTCGCGGTCGTGCTGCTAGTTGCCACGCTGTCGGCTACGCATGTAGTGCCGATCGAAGTCGCACTGCCGATTGTGCTCGGCGCCAATCTCGGCGGCGGGTTGCTCGCCTTGCTGACCACGTGGAAGGCGGACGCCCTCGCACGCCGCGTGCCGCTGGGAAATTTCCTTTTCAAGGCAGCCGGCGTCGCCTGCGCAGTATTGGCATTGCCTCTCGTCACTCCCTACCTGCTGCAGCTGCAGGACGATCCTCAGCAGCTCGTCGTGCAATTCCACTTGCTGTTCAACATTGTGCTGGCCATTGCGTTTATCCGATTCACCGAGCGGTTCGCGTCGATTACTGAACGCTGGCTGCCCGCGCCGCGGGCGACCGACATGGTCGGCCAGCCGAAATACCTGGACCCAGTCGCGCTCGATACCCCGGCACTCGCGATCGGCAATGCAGCACGCGAGGCGATCCGCCTTGCCGATACGGTTCACGAAGTGCTGACCGGCTTGTTAACGGTGCTAAAGACAAACGATTTGGCGCTGGTCGAAGCTCTACGCCAGAAGGATGATGAAATCGATCGCATTTACTCTGCGATCAAGCGCTACCTGGCGCAGGTCAGCCGTGAAGCGCTCGATGCGAATGAGGCGCGGCGCTGGACCGAGATCATTCAGTTCACGATCAACCTCGAACACATCGGCGACATCATCGAGCGCTTGCTGCTTGACATCGCGCAGCGAAAGATCCAGCACAAGCTTTCGTTTTCCGTGCGCGGGCATGAACGAGATCGGCGATCTGCACGCGCGGCTTGCCGCGAATCTGCAGTTGGCAGTTGCGGTGTTCCTAAACGGCGACCTGAAATCGGCGCAGCGGCTGATCGCCGAGAAGGTGGCGTTCCGCGAGCTCGAACTGCGCTATGCCGACCATCATTTGCACCGCCTGTTCGAAAATACCCAGCAGTCGGTTGAAACGAGCTCGCTGCACCTGGATCTGTTGTCGGACTTCAAGCGCATCAACTCACTGATCTGCTCGGTGTCCTACCCGATTCTGGAATCGGCTGGCGTACTGGCGAAGACGCGTGTGATGGCCGAGCAGCAACCGGGTTTGTTCAACACGAAGGGGCCTGCGGCTAACGAGGTGCCGTAGCGATGGCTCTGAGCTCTCGACGATATCGAGCCGCTGTTCGCCGCCAAGGGCGACCGCATGTACGCGGGCGAACCGGTCACACAGTTACAGCACGCCTTGCAATCGGCACAGTTGGCCGAGCAAAGCGGCGCGGATACGGCGCTGATCGTCGCCGCGCTGTTGCACGACCTCGGCCACATGGTCAACGACCAGGGCGAGACGCCGACGTTGCGAGGTATCGATGATCGGCACGAGTACGTCGCGCTGCCGTTCTTGCGCGCGCTGTTCGACGATGCCGTGCTGCAGCCGATCAGGTTGCATGTCGATGCCAAGCGATATCTGTGCGCCCGCGGGCACATTGCGAACTGGGAGCTCCATCAACGGCGCTCAATACTGGGCCAATTTATCGGCAGACTCGAAGCGCAGCCTCGAACTTCAGGGCGGGATTTTTACCGACTCCGAGGCACAACGGTTCATTTCGCAACCGCACGCCGAGGGCGCGGTCAGCGTGCGCCTGTGGGACGACGCGGCGAAGATTGAAAACGCCGAGACCCCTCCGCTCGGCCACTACCTGGCACTGGCCAAAACGATTGCGCTGCGGCGATAAACTGCGCGTCTCGCGTTGCACTACGCGGGCCAAGGAACGTCGATGAGAAAGAGTTGGACCTTTGCGATTGCCTGCGCCTTGTTTGCTGCGGCTTGCACGAAGTCGCCTGAGCCGGCGCCGAAAGCCGACGTCGCCAAATCGACCCCGGCGTCGATCGCCTGGGTAAACACGAAGACGACTGGTGATGTCGATTCCGCATTTGCCCGCGCAATCGCGGACAAAAAGCCGGTCTTCCTGTTCTGGACCGCGGCCTGGTGTCCGCCGTGCAATCACGTCAAGTCAACCATCTTCACGCGCGATGAGTTCGTCGCGAAGTCGCGCGCGTTCGTCCCGGTGTACATCGATGGCGACACCCCCAGCGGGCAGGCACTCGGCAAGCGCTTTAACGTCAGCGGCTATCCGACGATGGTGCTGTTAACGGCCGACGGCAACGAAGTTACTCGCCTCGAAGGCTCGGTCGAGCCCGCCAAGTACATGCAATTGCTCGACTACGGACTCGCGGGCGGCGCTTCGGCGCGTCAACTGCTGGCGTCAGCGCTTGCCGGCAAGCCCCTGTCGACGGAGGACTGGCGGCTGCTCGCTTACTACTCTTGGGGCACCGACGATGAGCAACTCGTGCCAGAAAGGGACGTGCCGGCCACGTTGCTAAAGCTTGCACGCAGCTGCCCGCCGGAGCAGCGCGAGGCGTCGTCACGACTCGTGCTGCAGGCGCTTGGCGCGATAGCCACTGCGAAAGATGACGCGAAGCCCGCGATCGACAAGGCCGATGCAATTGCCAGCGTAAAGAGCGTGCTGGCTCGACCCGAGCTGGTACGCGAACACTACGACCAGCTTGCCTTCAGCGGCGACGATATCGTCGGCGCGATCACGGCGCCGAAATCCGCCGAGCGCATCGAGTTGATCAAGACGTGGAGCGCAGCACTCGATGGATTGGCGAAGGATCCGACGCTAAGCCAAGCGGGCCGCGTGTGGGCTACGAGCGGCAAAGTCGCGCTCGCGCGGCTGGACAACAAGGACGGTGCATTGCCCGAGCCTTTGATCGCCGAAGTGCGCGCGCAAGCCGAGCGCGCCGATCGCGAAACCACCGACGTCAACGAGCGGCAATCGGTCATCTACAGCGCTGGTTCGATGATGGCACGCGCGGGCTTGCTCGACGAGTCCGATGCGTTAATGACCCGCGAGCTGAAGCGCTCGCACTCACCGTACTACTACATGCTGGCGCTTGCGTCGAACGCGAAGAAGCGCAATACACCGGCGGGCAATGCCGCCGCGATCGATTGGGCGCGGCAGGGTTATGAAACTTCGGTTGGTCCCGCGACGCGGCTCGAATGGGGTGGCTCGTATGTGCGCTATCTGATTGATCTTGCGCCGCAGGATGCGCCGCAGATCGAAAGAGCGGCGTCGAGCGTAATCGGCGAATTGCGCAACGAGCCGGGAGCATTTTCGGGCCGCAGCAAGCGCACGCTTGAACGTATGAGCGGAAGGCTCGCCGCATGGAATAAGAATGGCAGCCACGACGCGGAGCTTGCGCGCATGAATGCAAAGGTCTTGCCGATCTGCGCACCTGCGTCGACCGACACCGCCGATCGCGCCGCCTGCGAAAACCTGTTCAAGCCCAAGCGCGCGTGATCAGAAATCACAGCGGACGCTATAGCGCTTCGCTGTCGGCGGCAGAGGAGCATGAGTTCGTGCCGTTCATGCATGAGCTGATCGCGATCGCTTTCGCCACGATTCGACCGTTGTTTCTGAGCGGCGCAACGGTTGCAACGAAGAGCGATGCCAGCCCGGTAACGCTCGCCGACCGCAACGCAGAAGCGGCGATGCGCCGCTTGATCGAGCGGCGCTATCCGAGGCACGCAATCATCGGTGAGGAGCACGGCGTTAAGGACGGCCGTGACTATCGCTGGGTGCTCGACCCGATCGACGGCACACGCGCGTTCATCACGAACTGTTTCCTGTTCGGAACGTTGATCGCGTTGGAACGTTGGGAGCGCGGCGACTATCGACCGGTGCTCGGGGCGATAGGACACCCTGCGGCGGGTGTCGCGCTGATCGGACATCAGCGCGGCACGGTGCTCTATTCGAGCGACGGCTCTTCCCGACGCGCTCAGGTGCGGAGCTGCGATCGCCTCGCCGATGCGACGGTGCTTGTCACATCGCACTGGACATCGGGCGAACAGCCAGCAGAAAACGCAGCGCGCATCGACGCCCTAGTCAGGCAAGCAAAGCTCTACCGCACGTGGGGCGATTGCTTCGGCTATTTCGCCGTCGCGACCGGTGCCGCCGACTTGATGCTCGATCCGCGGCTCGGTTACTGGGACGTCGCCGCGATCGTGCCGGTGATCGAAGGCGCGGGAGGTGTCGTTACTTCATGGAGCGGCGGCGATCCGCTGGTAGAGCCTTCATTGATCGCAAGCGCCGGAGCGCTGCATCCGATCGCGCTGTCGCTGCTCAGCGGTTGACGCTGCGCGCGTCAATAGACAATGTCTTTGGCAGGCGCCGCCTTGCCGCGCCAGCGATCGGCCGATTCAAGCAGCAGCTCGGCCATCGAATGCCGCCGCTGAAACGTTTCGCGCTGCCAGCGCGCATCGTTGCCGCTGGTGCGCACCCAACGTTCGATCTCGTCCATTGCGTAGGTCGATTCGAGCTCACGCGCAAACGGGCGGCACATTTCCAGCGTTGTAAGCACCTCTTCATGCAATGGGCTGCTGGCGCCGGTAGCGGCGTCGATCACTTGCCCTTCGAGGCCGAAGCGGCACGCCTGAAAACGGTTGTAGTTATAGGTCAGGTAGATCTCTTCACTCTCGGGCTGTACAGGATGCGCGAGCAGCATTCGGCAAATCGCCTGGATGTACGCCGCCAGTATGGCCGCACGCTCGACCGTCAGCGGCGTGTCGCATACGCGCACTTCGATCGTTCCGAACTCGGGCTTCGGCCGAATATCCCAGTAGAAGTCTTTCATGCTCTGCACGACCCCGAGCGCTTTCAGCTTGCCGAAGAAACGCTCGAACGCCGGCCAGTCGGTCACGAACGGTGCGCGGCCCGACAACGGAAACGCGTACACGCTGTTCAAGCGCGAGCAGTCATACGACGTGTCCACGCCCTGAAAATACGGACTCGCCGCGGCCAGTGCGATGAACTGCGGGACGTACGACGACAATCGATGCAGCAGCCACAGCGCTTGCGTCCCGTTTTCGCAGCCTATGTGCACGTGCTGGCCGAAGACGGTGAACTGCTTTGCCAGATAACCGTACAAACCAGCGACGTGCCGGAAGCGCGGTCGATCGTAGATCTGGCGGTCATACCAGCGCTGGAACGGATGCGCGCCACCGCCGGCAACTTCGATATCGAGCCGATCGGCGCCCGCGACCAGCGTATCGCGCATCGTGATCAACTCCGCCATCAGCGGCGCAAACGAACGATGCACCGACGTGCTGATCTCAAGCATGCTCTCGGTAATTTCAGGCTTGATCTCGCCGGGAAATGGCTTCTTCGATACGAGCGCGATCAGGTCTGATGCACCGCGCGTCAGATCTCCGGTACGGCGATCGATCAACTGCAACTCGAGCTCGACGCCGACGGTCAGCAGAGTTCGACGCCTGGAATTCGAGCGGGCTGATTTCGCTGATTCCCTGGTTGATCGTTTTCGTGATCGTTGACGGTGCTGTCATCTTCCTGTTCCCGTGTCTCGTGCCTCGCCGCTCTTGCGCAGCGCATACATCAGCGCGAGCGCACCGGCTATCTGCAGAATCACGACACTTAACAGCAGCACCGCATTAGTCTGCGCGCCGAGCTGCGGGTTGAGCTGCGAAACTTCGTACGTCAGCATCAGTGCCAGCGCCGACATCGGCAGTAGACCGATACCGGTCCACATTCCCTTGCGCCACGAGATTCCGGTCGAAGGAGCCAGCACGCTAACCGCACCGATCTTGCAGACGGCGCGCACCAGAACCAACGCCAAGCGCCGGCAGCCACGCGGCAAACAGCACCCGGACGTCGACGACCGCAGCCGACAGGGCAAAGAACAACGCAAGCGCAACCCCGGATGCAAGGCCAATATCGGTCCTCGCCAACAAACGCTGCTTGTCGAATGTGCGAACGAATGCACCGCACGCGAGCAGCGCCAACAACGGTGACAATTTCAAAGCAACCGAACTGGCAAACACGATCCAGACGACCGCCAGCATCACCATGATCTGCGCGGCACGATCGCGACCGACAAATCCTACGACCCACAGAAACAAGCGTGCGCCAATTGCAGCTAGCGCCAGCGAGCCCACTATCAAGTACGCAGGATGAAGTAGATAGTCGTCGAGCACGCCCCGCGTCTGCACGCGTGCCCACGCGAGAAGCAACGTCGAGAGCACGACCGCGTAAATCGAATTCAATGCTGTGAGCAACAATGTGCGCTCAGTGACCTGGCCCTGTGCGCGCAGCTCCTGCGTAACGGCAAGAACGACCGCGGGCGAGGTCGACATGCTGATCGCTGCGATCAGCGCGGCTGCGAGCGGTGCGATATCGAACACTTGCATCACGAGATAGACGGCGACGAAGGTCAACCCGCTTTCGAGCACGCTGGCGACCGCGAGAGCAGGATTGCGCCGAACCCAGCCGAACGACACGCGCTGCCCGACGTCGAACAGAATGACGGCGGCGGCAAAGTTCATAGAAAATTGCATCGTACGAACTGGCAGCTCTTCGATTTTCAGCAGCTGCAGTACGTAGCCGCCCGCGCCAAATAGCGCTCCTGCCGCCAGATATCCAAGCAGGCGCGGGATGCGGAGCCAGCGCGCCGCGACTTCGCCCGCCGCCGCCGCTAACAACGCGAGCACTGCCACCGCCATGGCGGTGGGCCAGGTGAGAGGCCACTCAGGAAGAAAACTCAGGTCCATGTGTAACCGGCGCTCCTCGTGTACGCGACCGTTTTGCGGTCACGCGTGCACTCGTCGCGATTAGTTAGAGAGCCGCCCTTCGGGCGGCCGCGCGGGCGGCTCGATTAGTGAAGCCAGCGGAAGAATTACTTCGATCGCCGCCGATCACTGATCACTGCCTAAAACGGGATGTCGTCATCCATTTCAGCGACGCTTGGCGCTGACTTGGCGCTGCGGGTGCCGCTTGACGGTGCGCTAGAGCGTGCTGGGGCACGCGATTCTTCGACAGCCTCGAAGTCGCCTCCCGCTCCTCCACCCATGCCTTCGCGCGACCCGAGCATCTGCATGTTGTCTGCGATCACCTCGGTCGTGTAGCGATCCTGCCCTTCTTTATCCTGCCACTTGCGAGTGCGCAACTTGCCTTCGACATACACGGGCCTGCCCTTCTTCAAATACTCGCCCGCGATTTCGGCAAGACGGCCGAAAAAGGCAACTTTGTGCCACTCGGTGGCCTCCTTCATTTCGCCCGTGGCCTTGTCCTTCCAGCGATCCGATGTCGCGATAGTGATATTCGTGACTGCCGCGCCGTCGGCCGTATACCGTGTCTCGGGGTCACGACCCAGATTTCCGATCAGTATCACTTTGTTAACCGATGCCATCGCTATCTCCTCGCTGTTCTATACACCAGGAATTCCAACCGCTCTGCGCTCTAAGTTGGCAACGGCGCGCTAGCGGTCGTGATCGGGACTTCGCGCATGCCGAGAGCAAGCAACAACCACACCGCCAATACGATTGCCGCAAATACGAATACGGCTTCCGATCCCCACCCGGCGACGATGGCGCCACCGAGTGCACCACCGGCAAAAAGCCCTACCGCCTGCGCCGTATTGTAGATGCCCAACGCAAGCCCCTTGGCGGACGTTGGCGCAATGCGGGACACCAATGACGGCAGACTCGCCTCCAGAATGTTAAATCCAGTAAAAAAAATCAGCAGCCATAGCGCCATCCACAGCAGGGTGTCACCTCGTAGCAAGAATCCGAGTTGTGCCGCCAGCACCAGCGCGATCGACCCGATAAAGAGCCCGCGCATCGAACCACGACGCTCGGCCACGATTAATGGCCTTGCCATCAGGGCAAAGGAAAGCATCACCGCCGGAAAGTAAATCTTCCAGTGTTCGGACACTGGCAAACCGCGCTCGACCAGCAAGATTGGAATGACGACAAACATTGCCATCAGCACGGCGTGCAAGACAAAAATGCCGACGTTGAGGCGAAGCAGCTGGCCATCGAACAACACGGCTCGGGTGGTCGCACCATGGCCATTGGCTTCAACCGGCGCGGCCGGGGCCGCCGGCACGACCCAGAACAACACCCCGATCGCCATCACAACGAGTACGCCTGTCAGGGCGAAAAGACCGCGCACCCCAATGGTCGGATACAGCAACGGCGCCAGCACCAATGATCCTGCGAATGTCAGCGCGACCGATCCACCAACCAACGCCATCGCTTTGGTCCGATGCTCGTCACGGGTGCTGTCGGCGATGAACGCGGTCACCGCGGCCGAGATTGCGCCCGCGCCCTGAATGGCGCGTCCGACGATCGTCCAAACGATGTCGGTCGCCAGGGCAGCGGTAAAGCTGCCCGCAGCGAACACGACCAAGCCGGCCGCGATCACCGGCTTGCGGCCCCAACGATCGCTGGCCGCGCCATAAGGGATCTGCAACACACCCTGCGTCAGCCCGTAGATACCGAGCGCGAGCCCAACCAGGGTCGCATCTGTTCCACCCGGAATGGTCTGCGCGTAAACCGCGAATACCGGCAGGATCAGGAACAAGCCCAGTAATCGCAGCGCGAATATCGAGGCCAGCGAAATGCTGGCCCGGATTTCGAGCGGGGTCATCCGCGATTGGATTGGATCGGTCATGCCGGAACTGATGTGATGTGCGCGGCGCCAACCGAGATGCATGGGGCTACATACGAGGCCGCGTATGAGTTTGTAGTTATAGTAACAAGTTGCCCTTTTGATTCGTACGATTTGCACCACCTGAGCAGCAAATGAGCAGCCGATGAGCGCATTCCGCAGTAGCGGCGAGATCCGTACGGAACACATCAGGGTGCGGGGCGCGCGCACGCACAACCTGAAAAACATCGATCTCGATTTACCGCGTCACCGGCTGATCGTCATCACCGGCCTGTCCGGCTCGGGCAAATCGTCGCTTGCGTTCGACACGCTGTATGCAGAGGGCCAGCGTCGCTACGTCGAATCGCTCTCCGCCTACGCGCGCCAGTTCTTGCAGCTGATGGAAAAGCCCGATGTCGATCTGATCGAAGGGCTTTCTCCGGCGATTTCGATCGAGCAGCGCTCCGCGTCACACAATCCGCGCTCAACCGTCGGTACGGTGACCGAAATTCACGACTACCTGCGGCTGCTATACGCGCGCGTCGGCACTCCCTACTGCCCGATTCACAAATTGCCGCTGCAATCGCAAAGCGTGTCGCAAATGGTCGACACCACACTGCGCTTGCCGTCGGACACGCGAGTGATGGTGCTGGCACCGGTGATCCGCGAGCGCAAAGGCGAATTCGCCGAATTCTTTGACGACATGCAGACGCAAGGCTTCGTACGCTTTCGCATCGACGGTGCGATCGTCGAAGCCGACGCCTTGCCTCCATTAAAAAAAGTCGAAAAACATTCGCTCGATGTCGTGGTCGATCGACTGAAAGTGCGCGCCGATGCGAAGCAGCGCCTTGCGGAATCCTTCGAAACCGCGCTGCGACTAGCGGATGGCCGTGCGCTGCTGCTTGATCTGGACGATGGGCGAGAGACGCTTTTCTCAAGCCGCTTCGCGTGCCCCGAATGCGACTACTCGTTGTCCGAGCTCGAACCGAGACTGTTTTCCTTCAACAACCCGATGGGCGCTTGCGAAGCGTGCGACGGACTCGGCCAGGTGGATTACTTCGATCAGAGCCGCGTCGTCGCGCACCCCGAACTGTCGCTCGCAAGCGGTGCGATCAAGGGTTGGGACGCGCGCAATCAGTACTACTTCCAGATGCTCGCCACGCTTGCGCAGCATTACGGGTTCGACATCGAGGCGCCGTTTGGTGAGCTTCCGGAGAGTGCACGCGACGTCGTTCTCAACGGTTCGGGCGAGACGGAGATCGCATTTGCGTACACCAACGAACGCGGCCGCAAGATGATGCGACGGCACCCATTCGAGGGCGTCATTCCGAATCTGCAGAGGCGCTTCCGCGAAACCGATTCGCCGGTCGTGCGTGAAGAGCTCGGAAAGCTGCGCAGCCGCCGCCCATGCCCAGTTTGCGAGGGAACACGGCTGCGGCGCGAGGCGCGCAACGTATTCATCGGCGAAGGGGCCGATCGGCGCGGCATCTATCAGATCGCGGCGGCACCGCTGCGTGAAGCATTTGAATACTTCGAGCGGCTCGACTTCACGGGGTCGAAAAAGGAGATTGCCAGCAAGATCGTCAAGGAAATCGGCTCGCGCTTGCGTTTTCTGGTCAACGTCGGGCTTGATTATCTGTCGCTCGATCGCTCGGCCGAAACGCTATCGGGCGGCGAGTCGCAACGCATCCGCCTGGCGTCGCAGATCGGTTCGGGTCTAACCGGCGTGATGTATGTGCTCGACGAGCCTTCGATCGGCCTGCATCAGCGCGACAACGGCCGTTTGATCGACACACTGAAGCACTTGCGCGACTTCGGCAACACGGTGATCGTTGTCGAGCACGACGAAGACGCGATTCGCGCGGCCGACTACGTGGTTGACATGGGCCCGGGTGCGGGTGTGCACGGCGGTGAGGTTATCGCGCAAGGCGAGCTCAGCGACGTGCTTGACGATCCGAACTCGTTGACCGGCCAGTATCTGTCCGGCCGGCGGCAGATCGAGATACCGAACGACCGCACGCCGCCGTTCACAACGTGGCTGAAAGTCAGTGGCGCGCACGGAAACAATCTAAAGAATGTGACGCTGGAAATTCCGGTCGGGCTGCTGACGTGCGTGACCGGCGTATCGGGGTCAGGCAAATCGACGCTGATCAACGACACGTTGTACGCCGCGGTCGCCCGCCATTTGTACGGCTCATCGGCCGAGCCGGCGCCACATGAATCGATTGACGGGCTCGAAAATTTCGACAAGGTCATCAATGTCGATCAGAGCGCGATCGGCCGTACGCCGCGCTCGAATCCGGCCACGTACACGGGACTGTTCACGCCGATTCGCGAACTGTTTGCCGAAACGCCGACAGCGCGCGAGCGCGGCTACGAAGCTGGCCGCTTTTCATTCAACGTGAAGGGCGGCCGCTGCGAAACTTGTCAGGGCGACGGCGTCATCAAGGTCGAGATGCATTTTCTGCCCGATGTTTACGTGCCGTGCGACATCTGCCACGGCAAGCGCTACAACCGCGAAACGCTCGAAGTGCACTACAAAGGGAAGAGCATCGCCGACGTGCTCGACCTAACGGTCGAGGACGCATTCGAGTTTTTCAACGCGGTGCCGAGCATCGCGCGCAAGCTGCAAACGCTGATCGACGTCGGGCTTGCCTACATCAAGCTGGGGCAGAGCGCGGTGACGCTGTCCGGCGGCGAAGCGCAGCGAGTGAAGCTGTCGCTGGAATTGTCGAAGCGCGATACCGGCCGCACGCTCTACATCCTCGACGAGCCGACAACCGGATTGCACTTTCACGACATCGCCCTGTTACTGAAAGTGCTGCACCAACTGCGCGATACCGGCAACACGGTGATCGTGATCGAGCACAACCTCGACGTGATCAAGACCGCCGACTGGGTGATCGACCTCGGCCCCGAAGGGGGCGATGGCGGCGGCGAGATCATCGCCAGCGGTCCTCCGGAAGTGGTGGTTGCCAGCAAGCAAAGCTATACGGGGCGGTACCTCGCACCGGTGCTTGCGCGTCAGCGGCCACCGCAGCGCCTTGCCGTCGGACGCTGAAGCCCTGCGAAGCGGCCGGCCTATTTGCCGTCGGTGTCGCGCTTCGGTGCCGTCTTTAACGCGAAGTCCGCGGGCACCTTGAACAGCTCCGCATTCGGTTCTTCGCGCTTGATGTTTTCCAGACGATAGATACGCTCGCCCGAGCGAGGATCTGCATGGCGTGTCAACACGACGACATTCAACTCAGGCGAGTGCCAGCGCTCGGACACGATCTCGATCGGTAGCTTGTTGCCGATGCGCCCGGCGGGAATCGTCCACGTTGTTTTCTTGCCGTCGGCGCGCACGCCGTCAAACTCTCGGCTGCCGAGAGACGTCGTAGTTCCCTGCCCCGGGGGCGGCATCATGGCCGATGAGAGCATCGAAGGAAACGCGGCGTGACCGTCTTCCCTGCGGATCACTTCAACGTGATCCGTGACCACTTGCGACCGGGCCGCAGCGCCATCGGTAATGATGATGGTGCGCTCCCTGCGCTCATCGCGCTCAGCATTTCGCTCACTAATACGTTCATCACGCTCACCCCGCATACGTTCAGTGAACTCGCGCGCCCAGCGGCGCATCTCTTCGCCCCATGAACGCGCTTCCTCCGGACTCATTTGCGAATGCGGCTTTGGTGGCTGCGGCGGCGGGGTCGCTCCGACTGGCGGCACCGCAGGCACGGGAGGAATGGGCGGCACCTGTACTCGATGTGAAATCCGAAGTTCGCGCGCGCTTCGCTTTTGCATGTTCAGCACGTAGCCCTTGCCCGCGACTACGTCGTTGATGAACACCGCGCCGCCGGGTTGCTCCTGGCGCGTGCGTCCCTGGCTGTCGCGATAAAGCTTGATGGACGAACTACGCTCGATGCGATTACCGTCATTCAATA
Source organism: uncultured beta proteobacterium (assembly GCA_963807155.1). GTDB lineage: Bacteria > Pseudomonadota > Gammaproteobacteria > Burkholderiales > Burkholderiaceae_F > JACCZX01. The sequence goes on along the minus strand of CAWEAZ010000038.1, from coordinate 174,327 downwards.
TTTGGCGGGTTTCATTGACTGCGGTGGCGGCATACGGAGCGCCCTTCACCACACTGCGCGCACCGAGCTCGGAAGACACGAACATCATCATGTCGTCTCCAGCCCCGAACGGAAACGCCGGTGGCAGAGGCGCGATCGGTGGCGCTGGTGCACCGGGCGGTACAGGCGGCGCAGGCGGCGCCGAAGCTTGCCCGTGAGCAATGGCCGAAACCGCCAACAGGCAGCAGCCAACAATCACTTTCGACATCATGTTTTCCTTTCACTCGGCAAAACGCACGGCCAGAAGCAGTCCGGTCGGCGATAACAGGAATTCAGCGCGGACCGGTTGATCGATTCGCGCCGGATCGACCGGGAGCCCGTAATCAGACAGCGTGGAGCCGGCCACTTCCGAAGAAACGATTAACGCAGAAGGCTCCGCAGCGATAGCCTCCGATGTCACTAATGCCAAGAAGGGTGTGCGCACCGTAGCGTCACGCGGCGGCGCATTCGGGAGCAGCACAAGCACACTTATTGCGACGGCAAGCGTCAACGAACCGGCAAGCGCCGCCGTGCGTAAGCCAAAGAGCCGACGCCAGATGCCCGGGCGACGGTCGACCGGCGCGGATGCAGCGACACGTGTGGCCGCGACCGACTGCAGCGCCCTCATCTCGCGCACTCGAGCAAGCAGCTGCTGCTCGGCGAGCTGATCGGGTTGACGCTCGGCGAGTTCGGCACGCGCTGCTGTGAGCCAAGCATCGAGCCTTGTGTTCTGTTCCATCATTCGGCCCCGTTTACTCCCATCTGAGTGTTCAACAACTGCGCGAGCCTCGCTTTCGCACGCGAAAGCCGCGAGCGCACGGTCCCGAGCTCGATGCCGGTAACAGCCGCGGCATCTGCGTACGACATTTCCTGCAGCTCGACCAGAATCAGCACGTCGCGAAAGATCGGCGGCAATTTACGAATCGCGTCGTACAAAATGTCCAGAGAGCGCGTTCGCTCCAAGCAATCGGACGGCAGCGCGGGAGCGTCATTTCCGGCGTGCGCTTCGACCAACGCATCGAAATCGTCGACGGACTGCATGCGCGTATCCATTGTTCGATACGCCCGAAAGCGTGCAACGCCGCACAAGTACGCGGCGAGCGATCCACGCGCTGCGTCATATCCGCTCGAGCCACTTAATAGCTCGATGAACACGTCCTGTGTGATGTCGGCGGCCTGCGTCGCAGAACCCGTCAGAAGCCACACGAACCGGTAAACGGCGGCCCGATGCCGGCGGTACAACGCGGTGAACGCGGCTTCGTCGCCTGCCAACGCCGACCGAAGCTCCGGCGTTTCGTCGAATTCGCCAGCACCGACGACCTTGCACGACTGCGGCACGAACGCCGGCGCCGCGCACCCGGATGGATCGAAAGCCACGGAGCCCCTCGCGTTGCTCATCTGTAGGCTATTGCGTCCGGCGGCAGCAAAAGTTCCCGTTGCTGCTAAATTACTTTTGCAGCAGCCGTTGCTCCGCGAGTTCAAGCGCATCGGGTACGCCGCGCAACACGACGATATCGCCGGCCTGCAGTCGCATATCGGGGCTCGGGTCCGCACCGCGGATGCCGTGGCGCCGCACCGAAGTCACTTCGGCACCGATCGTTGCCAGATCCAGATCGCGCAGCGCCTCGCCGACGGCCGCCGCATCTGCCTCGATCGGCACGGAATGCAGACGTTCGTGGTCATCATCGTCCACTGCATCTTCGTCGTCGCCGTGAAAGTGTCCGCGCAACAACCGATAGCGCTGATCGCGCGCTTCGCGCACGCGCTTGACGACACGCGACATTGGAACGCCGAGCAGTATCAACGCGTGCGAGCCCAGCATCAGGCTCCCTTCGAGAATCTCGGGAACGACCTCGGTTGCGCCAGCGCGCGTGAGCTGCTCGAGATCGTGATCGTCATAGGTGCGCACGATGACGGGCAGGCTGGGCTTCAACTCGTGCGTGTGGTGCAGAACCTTTAGGGCCGAATGCGTGTTGGCATATGTGATCACCAGCGCCGAAGCGCGCGCGATGCCCGCCGCGACCAGCGCTTCGCGCCGCCCCGCGTCACCGTAGACGACAGACTCGCCGGCCGCACTCGCCTCGCGCACCAGATCGGGATCGAGGTCGAGTGCAACGAAGGAAATGTCCTCCTGCTCGAGCATTTTTGCCAGATGCTGGCCGCTGCGGCCGAAGCCGCAAATCACAACGTGTTTGTCGACCGCGATCGCGCGTTTTGCGATGTTGGCGATTTCAAGCGATTTGATCAGCCACTCTGACGACACGAGCCGCATGACGATACGGTCGGAATACTGCAGCAGCAGCGGCGCCGCCATCATCGACAACAGCATTGCCGCCAGCACGATCTGCAGCACCAGCTTGTCGATCAGCCCGAGCGCGCCCGCCTGGCTAAGCAATACGAATCCGAATTCGCCCGCGGTCGCCAGCGCAAGCGCAGTCCGGATCGCGGTACCGGCTGTCGCGCCAAAGAAGCGCGCCAGCACGAAAATGAGGCTGAACTTGAACCCAACGGGAAGGATCAACGCCAGAATGACCCAGCCGAAGTTGTCGATCACCACGCGCACATTTAGCAGCATGCCGATCGTCACGAAGAACAATCCGAGCAGCACGTCTCGAAACGGCTTGATGTCGTCTTCGACGCGATGTTTGAATTCCGTCTCGGAAATCAGCATGCCGGCAATAAAGGCACCGAGCGCCAGCGAGAGTCCCGCAATTTCGGTCATCCACGCCAGCGCAAGCGTCACGAACAGAAGATTGAGGGTAAAAAGCTCCTGCGACTTTCTGCGCGCGACCATTAGAAGCCACCACCGCATCACGCGTTGGCCGCCCACCAGCAACAATGTGAGCAGCACGGCGGCCTTTAGCAGCGCGAGCGCCATCGTCTGCACCAACACGCCCGCTTCGGCGCTGAGTGCAGGCACGATGACCAGCAGCGGAACGACCGCAAGATCCTGGAAAAGCAACACACCCACGATGCGCTTGCCGTGCTCGGTATCGAGCTCCATCCGTTCGGCCAGCATCTTCATCACGATCGCTGTCGATGACATCGCCAATGCACCGCCGAGTGCAAATGCACCTGCGAGGCCTACGTTGAAGTAGCGGCCAATTAGCCAGCCCGCCACGAGCGTCGCCACCACCGTCAATACGACCTGCGCCGCTCCCAGGCCAAGCACGATGCGCCGCATCGCCCTCAGCTTCGCCAACGAAAACTCGAGGCCGATCGAAAACATCAGAAATACGATGCCGAACTCGGCCAGATGGCGCGCATCCGAGCTGTCGGGCAGCAGCGCGAACGCGTGCGGGCCCACCAGAATGCCGACGGTCAGATAGGCGAGCAGGGGTGGCAAGTGCAGAAGACGGAATACGACCACGCCTGCGACCACGCAGAACAGCAGCAACAGCGCGAACTCAAGACCTGATGTCATCGATCAGCCGATCCGACGCGCGGCGCGCGCAGAGCAAAACCCGTGCCAGAAAAAAGGTGCGGTGTATTATCGCCGGACCTCATAAATTCAATGTCCGTGACCTCCCCCAGCCTTGTTGCGACTCCCGGCGCACTCGCGCTTGCGCGCGAGGTGTTGCAGATCGAAGCGCAGGCAGTCGCCGCGCTCACGGATCGCATTGACGGCGCCTTTTCGAAAGCAGTCGACCTTCTGCTCGCGTGCGCAGGCCGCGTCGTGGTCAGCGGCGTCGGCAAGAGCGGGCATATCGCGCGCAAGATCGCCGCCACGCTCGCCTCGACCGGAACTCCGTCCATGTTCGTGCATGCCGCCGAGGCAGCGCACGGCGACCTCGGAATGATTACACGCGACGATGTCCTGTTGGCGCTGTCGTACTCGGGCGAAGGTGACGAATTGCTGACGATGCTTCCGATTGCCAAGCGCCAGGGAACACCGCTGGTTGCGATCACGGGCAACTCATCGTCCGCACTCGCGAAGCTGGCCGATGTGCACATCGACGTGCGCGTCGAAAAAGAAGCGTGCCCATTGAATCTGGCCCCCACTTCGTCGACCACCGCAATGCTCGCGATGGGTGACGCGCTGGCGATCGCGTGCCTGGACGCGCGCGGCTTCGGCCCAGAGGATTTTGCACGCGCTCATCCGGGCGGCGCGCTGGGACGCAAGCTCTTGACCTACGTACGCGATGTCATGCGAACGGGAACCCAGATTCCGATTGTCGGCATCGATGCGAGTGTGATGGACGCGCTGCACGAGATCACTCGCAAACAGATCGGCGTGACCTCGGTCGTTGATCAGCGCGGGACGTTGGCCGGTATTTTTACCGACGGCGATCTGCGGCGTCTGCTTGAGCGCGTAGGCGACGTGCGCACCGTGGAAGTGTCAGAAGTGATGACCCGCGACCCTCTGACGATCTCGCCCGACAGCCTGGCGGCAGAAGCCGCGCAGCTGATGGATCAGCGGCGAAAAAACGTGCTGCTCGTGGTCGATGATGCGGGTGACCTCGTCGGTGCGTTAAGCATGCCCGATCTTCTGGCGGCGAAAGTGATCTGATGCTGACCAAGTCGCGGACTGAAAGCTCAGTGACTGCCGAACAGCGCGCCGCGCGAGTGCGATTGATGGTGCTCGACGTGGATGGCGTGCTGACGGATGGCCGGCTTTACTACGGCCCGCAGGGCGAAGCGATGAAGGTGTTCGATGTGCGCGATGGCCACGGCATCAAGATGCTGATGAAGCATGGTGTCGAGGTTGCCTTGCTGTCGGCGCGCAGCTCCGACATCGTTTCTGCACGAGCGCGCGAGCTCGGCATTTCACGCGTGCTGCAGGGAAGGTCCGACAAATCCAGTGCGTTTGCGACCCTACTGGGCGATGCCGGCGTCATCAGCGAAGACAGCGGATTCATGGGCGACGATCTGCCGGACCTGCCCGCAATGCGCGCGGCCGGATTTGCCGCCACGGTGGCCGATGGTTGCAACGCCGCGCAGGCGGCCGCGCACTGGATCGCACCGCGTCCCGGCGGGCGCGGCGCCGTAAGAGCGCTTGCGGAATTCGTCTTGCGTGCAAAGGGCATTGACGCTGAATCGCTGGTGCACGGATGAGAGATCGCATCACCGCATTTATCGCTATCGTTCTACTCGCTTCGCTGGCGGGCGTTAGCTATTGGTACTCGCAATCGACGCGATTGAAGAAGATCGCCAGCCCGGTGTCACGCGAGGGCCCGGACTTTGTCGTCAACGGCGTAACAGTGACGCAATTTGACGCCACCGGGCGTGCGACCAGCAGGCTGCATGCGAGCGAGCTGATGCACTTCGCAACCGACGATCACGCGGAGTTATCGCAGCCCCGGCTGATAAGCCTGCGGCCGGGACAACCTCTGCTCGAAGTGCGCGCGAAAAGTGCCAACGTCGAAAGCGGCGGCGAGCGCGTTTCGTTGTCCGGCGACGTTGTCGTAACGCGCGCGCCTGGACGAGACGGCACAGCGCCGATGCAATTGCGCACACAGCAGTTGACGGCGATTCCCGATCTCGATCGCTATTCGACCGATGTCGCCGTTGAAATCGAGCGTGGCGATTCGGTGGTGCACTCGATCGGCATGGACTATGACAACGTGCAGCGCCTCGTAAAGTTCCAGTCGAAGGTACGTGGCACGATCGCGTCGACTGCACCCGGTGAGGCCGCACGATGAAATATTGGTTGGCAGCAGCAGCATTCGCGCTCGCGGCGGTACCGGCTCTGGCCGAAAAAGCCGATCGCGCTAAACCGCTCAACTATGAAGCCGACAGCGGCGAGTGCGACGACCTGAAGCAGGTGTGCGTGTTGGTAGGCAACGTCGTGTTAAACAAAGGCACGATGCGCGCCGCCGGCGAGCGCGTGCAGGTACGCAAGGATCCTGAGGGCTATCAGTATGGGGTGATCATCGCTGCGCCCGGCAAGCTCGCATCATTTCGACAGCGGCGCGACAGCAGCAAGCAAGGACTCGAGGAATTCGTCGAAGGGTATGCCGAGCGGATTGAATACGACGAGAAGGAAGACACCGTCAAGCTGACCACACGGGCGCGCGTTCGCCTGCTGGAAAACGAAGTCCAGCGCGACGAGCTGCGCGGTGATGCGATTACCTACGACCAGCGCAACGCGAAATACTTCGTGAGCGGTGGCAAACCCTCGGCGGATCCGAACAATCCGGACGGGCGCGTGCGCGGCACGATCGCGCCACGCGCCGAGACGCCGGCCGAAACTTCAAAGCCAGGATCCAAGGCGAGCTTGACGTCGTCCAAGGATCTGGCCAACCCGCGCCGCGAGTAGCGAACCGAAGGTTCATGGACGCCGATCGGGTGGAAGACAGCGTCGCGCCAGCGCCCGTGCTCGAGCGCAACACGCTCGTGGTCGAGCGACTGCAGAAGAGTTACGGCAGCCGCGCTGTCGTTAAAGACGTATCGCTTACGGTCGAAAGCGGCGCGGTGGTAGGGCTGCTGGGGCCAAACGGCGCGGGCAAGACCACGTGCTTTTACATGGTGGTCGGCTTGCTGCCGCTCGACAACGGTCACATCGCGCTCAATGGACACTCGATCGCACACTTGCCCATTCATCGCCGCGCGCGGATGGGGTTGTCGTATCTGCCGCAGGAAGCGTCGGTGTTTCGGAAGCTGACCGTTGAGGAGAACGTGCGTGCCGTTTTGGAGCTGCAGGTCGATCAGGACAAACGTCCGCTGCGCAAGAAAGAGATCGCCGATAGGCTCGATGCATTGCTGGGCGATCTGCAGATCGCCCACTTAAGAACCAATACGGCGTTATCGCTGTCAGGAGGCGAGCGGCGGCGCGTCGAGATTGCACGTGCACTCGCATCTCGACCGCGATTCATCCTGCTCGATGAACCTTTTGCCGGCGTTGATCCCATCGCAGTACTCGAGATTCAGCGCATCGTGCGGTTTCTGAAAGAACGCGGCATCGGTGTGTTGATGACCGACCATAACGTGCGCGAAACGCTTGGTATTTGCGACCACGCGTACATCATCAATGAAGGCGTCGTCCTGGCGGCCGGGCGGCCGGAAGAGATCGTGGGCAACGAAACCGTTCGACGGGTCTATTTGGGCGAACACTTTCGCATGTGATGCATCACGATAAATGGGTGGAACACATCCTTTTGGCAATTCTTTTCGAGACAGCGCGTAACGACGCGGCCGAATGAAACCGAGCCTTCAACTCCGGCTATCTCAGCACCTCGCACTGACACCGCAGTTGCAGCAATCGATAAGGCTGCTGCAGCTGTCTACGCTCGAGCTGAATCAGGAGATCGATCAGGCGTTGGCGGATAACCCCCTGCTCGAGCGCGACGACGACCCGCAAGCGCTTGCAATGCGCGTGAAACCGGACGGCTCGATTGCGGCTGACGTTCCGCTGCCGGAGACCACGAGCGAAACGGTCAACGGGACTGATACACCGGCGCCGACGGAGTCCCCCGACCGAAATGACTCACCGATGGACGGCAGCTCGTTGATCGAGTGGCGCGGCAACAGCGATGCCGCCGATGAAGACGACACAAGCCCAACCAACTGGGTGGGAACGACGTTGTCGCTGCGAGAGCATCTGCGTGCACAGATCGCGTGCCAGGCTTCGCAGCGCGATCGGGCGCTGGTAGAACTGCTGGTCGAAGCACTGGATGACGATGGTTATCTGCATCCGACACTCGACGAGCTGCTTGCGATGTGTCCGCCGGAAGCGGAGGTCGAGCCAGAAGAGCTGCTTACCGCGCTACGTTTACTGCAGAGTCTGGATCCGACCGGCATCGGCGCGCGCGATGCGGCCGAATGCCTGTTGCTGCAATTGCAATCGCTCGAACGCTCTCATCCCGAGCGTACCGTGGAAATTTTGCCGTCGACCTTCGCTTTGGCACGCCGGATCGTCCACGAACACCTGCCGTTGCTGGCGGCCCGCGAGTTCTCCAAGCTGCGCAAGCTGCTGGGTTGCAGCGACGAAGAGCTGCGCGCCGCACACCGGCTGATTCGCTCGCTGAACCCGCGCCCCGGTACGGCATTTGCAGACAGTCGAGCAGACTACATCGTGGCGGATGTGTTTGTGCGCAAGGTCAAGAATCGATGGACCGCGGTGCTTAATCCGGACGTTATGCCCCGTTTGCGTGTGAACCAGTCGTTCGCGGACGTACTCAAAAAGGATAGATCGAGACAGGGCGCAGATCCGGGTGAGCGGAGCAAATGGACGACACGGGTGCAGGAAGCGCGATGGTTGATACGCAACATTCAGCAGCGCTTCGAAACGATTCTGAGGGTGTCGCAGGCCATTGTCGATCGTCAGCACAATTTTTTCACACACGGCGCGATCGCGATGCGGCCGCTGGTACTGCGCGAGATCGCCGACACCGTCGAACTGCACGAGTCGACGATTTCGCGTGTGACCGCTCACAAATACATGGCAACACCGTTTGGCATTTTCGAGTTGAAATATTTTTTTGGCAGCCACGTGGCCACCGAGACCGGTGGCGCCGCATCGTCGACCGCGATTCGGGCGCTGATCAAGCAGCTGATAGATGCCGAGGACATACGCAACCCGTTTTCCGACAGCAAGCTTGCCGAGTTGCTCGGCGAGCAGGGCATCGTGGTTGCCCGCCGCACGGTGGCCAAGTATCGCGAGGCGATGAAAATTCCTTCAGTGGCGCTTCGCAAATCTTTGTAGCTCCAATCGCTGTTTAGCGGTTATCGACCGATTGAAAGGACTTGCATGAACCTTACGATCCACGGAAATCACGTCGAAGTTTCTCCAGCGCTGCGCGATCACGTCACCAGCAAATTGAGTCGGATCGAGCGCCACTTTGATCAGGTGATCGACGCGACCGTGCAGCTCACCTGCGAAAAGCTGCGTCAACGCGCGGAAATTACGCTGCGGGTGCGAGGCAACAATATCCACGTGGAATCGATTGAAGACGACATGTATGCGGCTATCGACACGCTGATCGACAAGCTCGACCGGCAAGTGATTCGCCACAAGAACCGGCTCCAGGATCACCACGGCGATTCACTGAAACACCAGCAGGCGGGTCAGCAGTAGGGACGCACTTCTGCGCTGCAAACCGCCGCCGAAATGCAGCGGAGCCGGCGCAATCGAGGTGTATTATCCGCGCCTTTCTTTCGCTGCATTCGCTCGGTTGAGCCCGCCCGGCGGCTCTTGAGCGAACCTAAAAAGAGGAAGTCGATCTCGTTTCTTCCCGCCTGATTGCCGCCACCCCAAAGCCCTACTGTGGTGGTGTTAGCAAGCGCTCCGCCCCCTATGAACCTCATTTCACGCATCTTGCCGGCCACCAACGTTCTGATCGATTTACCGGCATCAAGCAAAAAACGCGCATTCGAGCAAGCAGGCTTGTTGTTTGAGAATCACCAGGGCATCGCTCATTCCAAGGTGTTCGACAGCCTGTTCGCGCGTGAGCGGCTGGGATCGACCGGCCTGGGTCAGGGCGTCGCGATTCCGCATGGCCGTATCAAGGGATTGAAGGAATCGATTGCGGCATTCGTCAGGGTTGAATCGCCTATCCAGTTTGATGCACCCGACGGCCAGCCTGTTTCGCTGATGATTTTTCTGCTGGTTCCGGAGCAGGCTTCGCAACAGCATCTGGACATTCTGTCTGAGCTCACCCAGATGCTGTCGGACAAGCCCTTTCGTGAAAGCCTGTTGTCGGCGACCGACCCGCACGCGGTGCATGTCGCGTTGACCACCTGGGAACCGATTCGTCCCGCCGCGTAGTCATTCCGCATCTGCCGGCCGAGTTTTGTTACATACTCTCACGGCATGCCGACCTTCCAGTCGCTGTTTGAAATCAATCGCGAATCGTTGCAGCTCGAGTGGCTGGCTGGCCGCTCGGCCGCCGACAAGCCCTTGATTACGCCGGTAACGGCGAATCTAGCGAGCCCTGATCTCGTCGGATTTCTAAATCCGATTCACCCGGCGCGCTTGCACGTACTAGGCCAGGCCGAGGTTCGCTACTACAGCGAAATGGAGCCGGCGCGCTGGCAACACTATGCACGCGAGCTTCAGGTTGGCGGGCCCATAGGGTTGATCATCGCCGAAAACCTGGCACCGCCCGAAGCGTTGCAACGCACGGCTGAAACTACCGGTCTGCCTATGTTGCGTTCACCGCTTCCGGCTGCGACCGTCATCGAAGTGCTGCGCATCTATTTTTCGAAGCTGTTGGCACGGCATTGCACGATGCACGGCGTCTTCATGGATGTGCTCGGTATGGGTGTTCTGATCTCCGGAGAATCGAGCGTCGGCAAGAGCGAGCTAGGACTCGAACTCATCAGCCGCGGCCATGGTCTTGTGGCCGACGACGTGGTCGATTTTTCGAGAGTTGCGCCCGATACGATCGAAGGTCGGTGCCCGCATCTGCTGGCAAATCTGCTTGAAGTGCGCGGACTGGGCTTACTCGACATCAAGGCGATCTTCGGTGAGACGGCCGTGCGGCGGAAAATGAAGTTGCGCCTGATCGTCGAGCTACGGCGCTACGGCGGTGCCGAAACTTTCGAGCGGCTACCTCTCGAAGGACAGTCCGAAGAAGTACTGGGATTGCCGATCCGGAAAGTGCTGATCCCGGTCGCATCCGGGCGCAATTTGGCCGTGCTTACCGAAGCCGCGGTGCGCAACACCATTTTGCAGTTGCGCGGCATCGACACGATGGGAGATTTTCTGCAGCGGCAACAACAGCAAATGAGCGACGAAGGGAGCCGCCCGTGATGTCGTTGCTCGTGCTGTAATAATTAGCGTGTGCGCACCTGGACGAAAGGCGCGCTCACCCAAGGGAGAACAACATGCTTAAACGCGTTTTGATTGCCGCATGTTTTGCTCTGCCATTATCGGTCGTTGCTCAGGAGAAGATGACCGAACAGCAGAGCAAGATGGGAACATGCAACAAGGAAGCGGGCGACAAAAAGCTGGAAGGTGACGCGCGCAAGAAGTTCATGTCCGACTGCCTGTCGGCGGACAAGAAGCCGACACAGCAGCAGAAAATGACCACGTGCAACAAGGAGGCGGGTGACAAGAAACTTGCGGGCGATGAGCGCAAGAAGTTCATGTCCGACTGCCTGTCGGCGGATAAGCCGACGCAGCAGGAGAAAATGACCGCGTGCAACAAGCAGGCGGGTGACAAGAAACTTGCGGGCGATGAGCGCAAGAAGTTCATGTCGAGCTGCCTGTCCGGGTAATTGGTCGGGCACAAATTGCGGGCGCTACGGCGCCCTTTTTGTTACCCAGGTGGGTCAGGGTCGCATGCAACAATCACCCTCCTCCTTTACCCAATGAGCGCCTGATACATGCGCATCGTTCTCGTCACCGGACTATCGGGCTCCGGCAAGTCGGTGGCGATTCGCGTGCTTGAGGATGCCGGCTACTACTGCGTCGATAACCTGCCGCCGCAATTCTTGCTGGACCTCGTGGCCTACCTCGATCGGACCGCACATCACGACGTCGCCGTATCGGTCGACGCGCGCAGCGAAGCAACGCTGGCCGACGTGCCGATGATGATTTCGACGTTGCGCGCCTCGGGTCACGACGTTCGCGTTTTGTTTCTGACCGCCTCGGACGCCGCTCTCGTGCAAAGGTTTTCGGAAACGCGCCGGCGCCACCCGATGGCGTTGCGCGAGCTCGAGCGTGGCGGTGCCAGCACCGTGTCCGAGGCGATCTCGCTGGAGCGAGCATTGCTCGATCCGCTGGCGGAAATCGGGCACTCGATCGATACGAGTGCGCTGCATCCGAATTTGCTGCGTCACTGGGTACGCCAGTTCGTCGACTCGCCGCGCGCAAACCTGACGCTGTCGTTCGAGTCGTTTGCTTTCAAGGACGGTATCCCCGTGGCGGCGGATCTCGTGTTTGACGTACGCAATTTGCCAAATCCCCACTACGACCCCGCACTGCGCCCGCTGACCGGCCGCGACAAAGCGGTCGCCGCCTTCTTGGTGGCGGCGCCCCAAGTACAGGAAATGATCAACGACATTGCCACGTTCATTGAAAAATGGCTGCCGAGTTACGTGGCCGAGCACCGACACTACGTGACGGTAGCGATAGGCTGTACCGGCGGACGCCATCGATCGGTATATGTCGTCGAGGAACTAGCACGCCGCTTCCAGCGACGCGAAGCCGTTTTGATTCGGCATCGCGGCATCGAGCCGATCCAGCCTGACGACGAGTAAACGTGCATGTCGTCTGAAACGGTAACGCGGGTTGCCCTTTTTCCGCTTTCGGTCGTGCTGTTCCCGCAGGGCGTCTTACCGCTGCGTGTGTTTGAAGCGCGTTACATGGATATGGTGCGCGATTGCATGCGCGACGAAACATCGTTCGGCGTTTGTCTGGTCTCCGATGGCAAAGGGGCGAACACCAACGGGGCGCCGGCAACCGCCGATGTCGGCTGCCTGGCCCGCATCACGGCGTGGGACATGCAACAGCTGGGCTTGCTGCAGATTCGCACAATCGGCGGCGACCGCTTCCGCTTACGCGCTAGTGAATCTCAACCGAACGGGCTGATCATGGGCGAAATTGACCTGATCGAGGCCGATGATGATCAGCGAGTGCCCGACGAGCATCGCCCGTGCGTCGAGTTGCTGACACGCATCATCGAGGACATGAGCGCGCAACTGGCAGAAAAGCGTCGCACTGGAGAAGCTACGGAAGGCAGCCCAGTTTTGGCGCAGCTGCCGTTCGAGGAACCGTTTCAGATGGAATCGTCGGCTTGGGTGTCAAACCGGCTTTGCGAAGTGCTGCCGGTGCCGTTGAAAGCCAAGCAGAAGCTGATGGAACTCACCGACGCCGCGACTCGCCTCGAAATTGTTCACACCTATCTGAAACAGCACTCGGTTCTGAAGTAACCGCTACACCCACACGGGGTTCATCACTTGCAGCAATAACCGGCGAATCGGCGCCGGCAACGGCGCAGTTTCGAGAGCCTCGGCGGAAAGAGCCCGTAAGGATGAGCTCGCGACGCCCACAGTTCCTGTTACCCGTGCGAGCCGTGGTTGCATCAGGTATGTGTAATGCGTGAACTCGTGCCGTATTTCACCAAGCGCTTCTGTAATCGCAATGCGTAGGCCGAAACGGGCGCCGACCTCGGCGACCACTGCATCATCACCGGCTTCGGCTTCGAACTCCGGCACGCTCAGTAGGCCGCCCCAAATTCCCGATGGCGCGCGCAGTTCCAGCAGTACAGACCCGCTCGCTTCCTGCATCACCAATACTATCTGCGCTCGAACCAGGCGCTCTCGTACAGGGCGCGGGGTCGGCAGCTTGTCGATCGTCCGAGCGCTACGCGCGACACACGTGTCGTTGACGGGACATGCGGCGCAATTTGGACGGCTGCGCGTGCAAACCGTTGCACCCAAATCCATCAGGCCCTGTGTGTACGCCGCGATCTCGTTGGCCGGCAAAAGCCATTCCGCGTGTTGCCAGAACTGACGCTCGATCTGCGGGCGGCCGGGATAGCCCGCAATGCTGCAATGACGTGCCAACACACGCCTGACGTTGCCGTCGAGAATCGCGGCGCGCTTGCCGAACGCGAGTGCCGCGATCGCACCCGCTGTCGAGCGGCCGATGCCGGGCAGTTGCGTGAGCTGTTCAACTTCGCGCGGAAACTTTCCGCCGTGTGCGTCGGCGATCTGTTGCGCGCAGCCGTGCAAATTGCGCGCTCGCGAGTAATACCCCAGCCCCGCCCAGCACGCCATCACCGATTCGATCGGCGCCGATGCAAGCACGCGCACGTCAGGAAACCGTTCGACGAACCGTTCGTAGTACGGAATGACCGTCGCAACCTGCGTCTGCTGAAGCATGATTTCGGACAGCCAGATCCGATAAGGATCGTTCGTGCGCTGCCACGGCAAATCGTGGCGCCCGTGCTGCTTTTGCCACGTGATGATGCGATCGGCGAAACTCGGCACAGTGTTCGTTCGAAGAGGGAAGCTTCGGAAAACGTAGCGAGCGGGCCCAAAGTCGCGTCGAGGAGCGGAGGCGTGCATGACGCACGTTGAGCACCGCAGACGCGAGACTGGGCCGCGCAGTACTTTTACGAAGCTTACCTATGCCGCGAGTGCTTCTTCGTCGAGTATCTCTTCGACCTGCGCGCGCGCGCCGACTTCTTGGATGCGATCTGTCAGTCGTTTCAGGGTGGAAAGTTTGCTTTGCGCATCTTCGAGCGCATCTTCGAGTTCGGCAATGCGCTCGTCGAGCGATCCTTGCGCGTCGCGAATCTTGGATACCGATTCGGCGCGTTTCCTGAGCTGGCTGCGTTGCTCGCGCACTTGCGTTTCGATCGGCGGCAGCAACGACTTGGTCCACGCTTCGGTATCGCGCTCAGCGGTGGCAAAAATCTCGCGCGACTTGGAAACGACGGTGTCGAAAAAGCGTTCCATCAGCCGCCACTTTTCGGTAGTCAGCACTGCCAACGGTCCGAACTGCGACTTGTACGCCTGCTCGGCTCGTTCCAGGTCAGCGATATACGTGTCGAGCGAGAACGACATCGGAGGCGACAGGCTCCATCCGAGGTCTTCGGCAAAGCGGCGCTGAACCCCCAGCACCATCTGCTCGATCTCGAGCATCCGCGTGTTCGCGGTCCGAAACATATCGCGCAACGAAGCGAAATATTCCTTGACCGCCACCGACAGCTGCGGCGACAGCTTGCTCTTTTTCATGCGGTCGCGCGTGGCGACGACCTGGTCGCGCAATGCTGCTACCCGAATGCCGGCGAATAATCTCTCCGACAGTTTCGAGTGCACCAGCCGCGCTGCGACGATCCGGCGCACGACTTCTTCGAATTCATGCTGTTCCGCCAGCGCGCGCTGCGTCATGCGTTCAATCGAGCTCTGATTCTTGCCTTGTAACGAGCGCAGCTCGTACAGTTGCTCGATAACGTTGCGCTCGCGTGCATTGAATGCCTGCCGCAACTCCGAGGCCACGCGCTCGACACCCGCCACTGTCTGATCACGGACGATCTTCTGCTTGGCCGGCACCAGCAGCTCGATCAATGCCTCTTCAAGCAATGGCAACCGGCTCGCCTGCAACAGCTTTTCGTCACGCTGAACTTTGGCGACCAAACCCTTCTGCGCCGAGACCGGAAACACGCGCATCGGATCGAGCTCGAGCGTCGCGGCCACCGCAGTCACCTGACGCCGCACTTCCATCTCCATCTCGCCCGGCGTTTTCAGCGCATCCCATAAGCCATCGATCTTGTTCAACACCGCGATGTGGTTGCGGTGCCCGGCGTCGCCGACAACGTGCCGCCAGACGTCAAGATCGCTCTTCGTGACTCCCGTATCGGCCGCCAACACGAACAGCACCGCGTGGGCATTCGGCACCAGAGACAGCGTCAACTCGGGCTCGGTGCCGATCGCGTTCAGCCCTGGCGTGTCGAGAATCACGAGCCCGTGCTTCAGCAGCGGGTGTGGAAAATTGATCACGGCGTGGCGCCACTTCGAAATCTGGATCAGGCCATTCTTGTCGACGGTGACCGATTGATCAGGATCGTCGGCGTCGTAGAGCCCGTAGCTTTTCGCCTCGGCGACCGGCACACGCGTCGTCTCAGCCACGATCTTGAAGGCTTCCAGCATCCCATCGGCCGACGCGGTGTCGAGCGGAAACACCTGCCATTCCGCACCGAGCCGCTTGAAGTCGGATGTCGAACCATGGCGTCCGCGCGTTTCGATCGGCAGCGCGCGGATACAAGGCGGCAGCGTGTCGTCGTACAAGAGCTCGGTCGGGCACATCGTGGTGCGGCCGGCCGAAGACGGCAGGATCCGCTTGCCGTAGTCGGCAAAGAAAATAGCGTTGATGAGCTCTGACTTGCCGCGCGAAAATTCGGCGACGAACGCGATCACGAGCTTGTCCTGCGCCAAACGCTCGAGCGCGACGTCGATGCGGCGCGCCGATTCAGCCTCAAGTGTCTGCGTTTGCTCCAGCCATTGGCGCAACTGCATGATCGCCGCCGCTAGCGAATCGCGCCAATTTCCGTACTGCTCAAAGCTGGAAGCTAATGGGGCCATGATGTCGATTGCGCGGCGTGCGCACGAGGCCGAATCTATAGCATGCACTCACCCTCGCGCACAGTCACCCAAACGTACAAGCTACGCCCGGTTGCTGTGTGAGTTCGGGCGATAGTCGTTTCTTACCGCCGCTGGCAGACGCGGCAGTAATAAGTAGCGCGTTGCCCCTGTACGACTCGTACGATCGGCGTCGCGCACACGCGGCATGGCTCCCCCGCGCGATCGTAGACACGTGCGTCGAGCATGAAGTAGCCGTCGGCGCCGTCGGCGCCAACAAAGTCGCGCAAGGTACTGCCGCCTACGGCGATCGCTTCGGTCAGCACTTCACGCACGGCTGTCGCTAGCGCTTCGTAACGCACAAGCCCGATGCGGCGCGCCGAGCGCTTGGGATTGATGCCCGCGCGGAACAGACTTTCCGATGCGT
This sequence comes from uncultured beta proteobacterium, assembly GCA_963807155.1. Taxonomy (GTDB): domain Bacteria; phylum Pseudomonadota; class Gammaproteobacteria; order Burkholderiales; family Burkholderiaceae_F; genus JACCZX01. The sequence goes on along the minus strand of CAWEAZ010000038.1, from coordinate 157,910 downwards.
AAATGTTGCCGACACCGACTACCACGTCCCCGGCGAGCAAGACCTGCTTGATCGACGCCGCACGGGAGCGCGTGTGGCGATACAGCCAATCGCCGGTAAAGCGCGGATCGAACGGCTCTAGGCCGAGCCCAGCCAGCAGCGGATGCGTTGCGACTTCACCCGCCGACGCGTCGTGCCAGAGCAATGCGCCGAAGCGGCGCGGATCGGTCAGGCGCACGCACGTTGCGACAAATAAGATGTCCACGTGATCGTGCGCGCCCGGAGGTGGAATCGCGCGCCGACGCGGCCACACGCGCCACGCACCGGACATGCCGAGATGTGAAATCAGCGTGCCATGCGCGAATTCCCACAGCAGATACTTGCCGCGCCGGCGCAGCCGGTCGACAGTCCGGCCTGCGATCAGCGTCGGCAGGCGCGGGGGAACCGGCCAGCGCAACCGCGCATCGCGCACGATCGCCGATTCAACCTTTTGCTGTTCGACATACGGCGCCAACGCGCGGCGTGTCACCTCTACTTCAGGCAGTTCGGGCACTTTTCTCGCGTTAATGACGTCAGAATCATTCTGCTAATGTGCCACGCATCGCGTTTCAGTGTGGCCGCTTGTAACTGGGCCCTACACACGCCAGGATCCGATGATGACTCGTCCGCTGTTTTTGGTACTGACCGCCGTTGCGCTATTCGGCTGCGCAGCTACACCCCGCCCAGCGACGGTCGATGCGAACACTGTGGTCGCGGCGCCGTCAGGCACCCCAGAGGTAACCCCTCAACCCAGTACCGAGCGCGGCGACACGATTCCCAACGTCGACATGTCGAGCGCGCTGATGTATCAGCTGATGGCGGCCGAAGTCGCCGTGCAGCGCGGTGACCTCGGTTCGGCATTTGCCGTTTACATGAAACTGGCGCGCGAGACGCGCGACCCGCGCCTGGCGCGGCGCGCCGCCGAGCTGGCGCTGCAGGGACGCGCAATGGCCCAGGGACTCGAAGCGGCGCAGCTGTGGTTTGAGCTGGCGCCAAGCTCGAGCGAGGCGTCACAGACGCTGGCAATGCTCTACGCCGGCAGCAGCCGTTTTGACGACGCCTATTCGCTGTTCAAAGCTCAGTTGGAGGCCGCGGCCAATCCTGCAGACGAGTTATCGCGGATACAGCGCGCACTCGCCCGCACACAAGATCGCGCCGGCGCATTCACGTTGATCGAACGCCTAGCGCAGCCGTATTCGCAATCGGCCGATGTCAAGCTTGTCGTTGCCAATGCCGCACAAGCCGGAGGTTTGAACGCACGCGCGATACAGGAAGCGCGCGCCGCGGTCGCGCTAGCGCCGGATTCCGAACGTGCGGTGTTGACCGCAGCCCAGTATCTGCAAGCGAGCGATAGGCCGGCGGCACTGGCGCTGCTGCAGGATTTCGTGGCGCGCAATCCGTCGGTGTCCGACGCTCGGCTTGCCTACGCGCGACTGCTGATCGCCGACAACAAATTCGATCTGGCGCGTGCCCAGTTCGCGGCGCTGCTGCAAAGCGATCCGAAAAACCCGGACCTCGTTTATTCGATGGCGCTGCTATCGATGCAAGGCAAACTTCCTGCCGATGCACGCACGTATCTGCAGCGCTATCTAGAGTTGATCGCCGCATCCGATGGAACCGGCGACGGCTCGCGTGCCGGGGCGCGCGCCGCCGAGCCGGCGTATTTGTATCTCGCGCAGATTGCAGAGGACGAAAAGCAATTTCCGGCCGCGCTCGAATGGCTGCGCAAGATTGACGGCGGTGACGAGTTCCTGACAGCGCGCGTGCGTGAAGCGTTCGTACTGTCGAAAATGCAGCGGCTCGATGAAGCGCGCAAGCTGCTGCGCACCGTCAGCGTGCAGTCGGCGGACGAGAAGACGCAACTGGTCCTGGCCGAAGCCCAACTGCTGCGCGACGCAAAGCGGTATGACGAATCGTACAAGTTGCTCTCGCAGGCGCTGGCGGTCGCGCCCGACAGCGTGCCGCTGCTGTACGACACTGCAATGGCCGCCGAGCGGCTGAATCAGGTCGCAGTCATGGAAAAGCAGCTGCGCCGCATCATCGAACTGAAGCCCGACTATGCGCACGCGTACAACGCGCTCGGCTACAGCCTGGCCGATCGTAATCTGCGGCTACCCGAAGCGTTGCAGTTGATCGAAAAAGCGCGCGAGCTTGCGCCGGACGATGCGTTCATTCTCGACTCACTCGGATGGGTTCATTTTCGTCTGGGCGATTTGAAGCTGGCGCGCGAGCACCTGCAGCGTGCGTACGACGCGCGCCCCGATGCCGAGGTTGCGGTGCATCTGGCCGAAGTGCTATGGACCAGCGGTGACCAGGACGCCGCACGCAAGCTGCTGCGCGAAGTGCGGGCCAAGGAGCCGACCAACCCGTTACTGAAGTCGACCGTGACGCGGCTGAAAATCGGCTTGTAGAACACATGCTTGGAATCCGCGGCGCATCCACGCGTGCGCTCGCTGCGGCATTCGCGTCAGCGACGCTACTGACGGCGTGCGCCACGCCGCCTCCATCACCTGCCGATCGTGCCTACAGCGGGCGTTTTTCAGTCACGACCGCGTTGGGCGAACAACGCGAGAGCGTCTCGGGCCGCTTCAGCCTGGAAGTCCGCGGTCAGCAGCAAATTCTAGAGCTGGCGTCACCTCTGGGCACCACGGTTGCCCGTATCGAGATCGAGCCGGGCGGTGCACGTGCGACCGGCGCACGTATGCAAGAAGTGCGCGGAGCCGATGCCGATGCATTGACCGAGCAATTGCTCGGCTGGCGGCTGCCGGTTTCGGGACTCGCCGACTGGATCGAGGGTCGACCGGTGCCGCAGCGCGTCGCGCGCATCGAACGTGACGGCGAACGCATCGTGCTGATGGAGCAGGACGGCTGGATGATTCGTTTGTCAGAATATTTCGAAAGCTCTGCGCACCCCCGACGCTTGGTGCTGGAGCGCCCGGCGGGCGCAAACACCCCGTCGGTAATCTTGCGTCTGATAGTCGATCAACCGGGCGGCTAGTTGAAACTTTATGGAGATACCGATGAAAAACCGTCGTGACGTTTTACGCGGCTCCGCTGCGCTGGCCGTTACTTATGCACTGCCGGCCGGGCTAATTGGTATCGCTCACGCCCAGGCGCAGGACGAGATCGCGCGGCCGCTTGATGTGCCGTACGTACCGACGCCGTTACCGGTGGTCGATGCAATGCTCGATCTGGCCAAAGTTAACAAGTCCGACGTCGTTTACGACCTTGGGTGCGGCGACGGCCGCATCGTCGTGCGCGCTGCAACTCGTTTCGGCTGCCGCGGCGTCGGTGTCGATCTAAATCCCGAGCGCGTTAAGGAGGCAAAAGCCAATGCGATTCGGGCCAACGTGACCGAGCTGACGCGTTTTGAAGTCGGTGATGTGTTCGAGTTCGACTTCAGTGGTGCCAGCGTGGTCACGATGTACCTGCTGCCGAGCGTCAACCTGAAGCTGCGGCCGCGATTGTTGAAAGAGCTGAAGCCCGGCACCCGGCTCGTCTCGCACGACTTTCACATGGGTGATTGGGTGGCGGAAACAACGCGGGAAGTCGGGCGCAGTCGAATTTACCTGTGGACGATTCCCGCGCGAACCTAGCGTCCGAATTGAAGCACCATAAAATGCACCGATGCATTTGCTGCTGGCGCTGCCGGCTCCTGCCAAACTGAATTTGTTCCTACACGTGACCGGCCGTCGCGCTGACGGCTATCACGAGCTGCAAACCGCGTACACGCTGATCGACTTGGCCGATTGGCTCGACTTCGAGCGACGCGACGATGGCTCGATTGTGCGTGAAGGTGATCTGGTGGGTAGCATCGAAGACGATCTGGCAGTGCGGGCAGCGCGCGCCCTTCAGCGGGCTTCCGGAACCTCCCTGGGCGCAACGATTGGCGTAACGAAGCGGATTCCGGCAGGCAGCGGCCTTGGCGGCGGCTCATCCGACGCGGCAACCACGTTGATTGCGCTCAATCGCCTTTGGGACTTGAACCTTCCGCGCAGCGAGTTGAGCGCGATCGGGCTTCACCTCGGCGCCGACGTGCCCTTCTTCCTGCACGGCCGGGATGCGTTCGCGGAAGGCATCGGCGAGCGCCTGACGACGATCGCACTGCCGCCAATGTGGTTTGCGATCCTTTGGCCGCAGACACACGTCTCGACCAGAGAAATCTTCGGAGATGCAGGTTTGACACGTAATTCCAAAGCCACGAAAATAGCCGACTTTTCAGCGGTGGCAGCCAAGTTGGTAAATGAGGCCACCGGCAACTTCGACCTTCCGTCTTCCCTGGTCAACGATCTCGAGCCCGTCGCACGGCGCCGCTATCCCGTCATCGATGAAGCGATCAAGCGCCTTGCACGTTTTGGCGCTGCGCGGATGACGGGTTCAGGCTCTGCCGTATTTGTCGCGAGTCGGACGAGGGAACAAGCGGAATTGGCGGTTGCCGACGTGCCCGCGGGCTGGAGCGCGTGGGTTGTGAAGAAACTGGTCGAGCATCCGCTAGCGGTGTGGTAAGAGATGGTTGAGCAGTAGCAGGTTTGTTTTATTTGGGGAGTCGCCAAGCTGGTTAAGGCACCGGATTTTGATTCCGGCACTCGAAGGTTCGAATCCTTCCTCCCCAGCCAGCTTGTGAGTAAATGAGCGGTGAGCCATTCAAGGTGAGCCACTAAGGGCCGCAAATGCAGATGCAGATGGTTCCCGACAACCTGATGGTCTTCACGGGCAACGCGAATCCGCGTCTGGCCAGTGCCGTTGCTCAGCACCTGAACATTCGACTGGGCAAAGCCCAGGTCTCACGCTTTTCAGATGGCGAAGTGATGGTCGAGTTGTTCGAGAACGTGCGCGGCAAAGACGTATTCGTACTGCAGTCGACGTGTGTGCCGACCAACGACAATCTGATGGAATTGCTGATCATGGCCGACGCGCTAAAGCGCGCGTCAGCCGGGCGCATCACCGCGGCGATTCCGTATTTCGGCTATGCGCGACAGGACCGACGGCCGCGCAGCGCGCGCGTCGCGATCAGCGCCAAGGTGATCGCCAACATGTTGCAGGTAGTAGGCATCAATCGCGTACTGGTCATGGATCTGCACGCCGATCAGATTCAGGGATTTTTCGACATCCCGGTCGACAATATTTACGCGGCGCCGATTTTGTTGGGAGATTTGTGGAAGCACAACTTCGAAAAACTCGTTGTCGTATCGCCTGACATCGGCGGTGTGGTGCGCGCGCGCGCGATTGCAAAGACGGCCGAGGCCGATCTGGCGATCATCGACAAGCGACGCCCGCGCGCCAACGTTGCCGAGGTAATGAACATCATCGGAGAAGTCGAGGGCCGCAACTGCGTCATCATGGATGACATGGTCGACACCGCGAACACGCTGTGCCAGGCTGCACAGGCGTTGCGCAACGCCGGCGCGCTGCGTGTAATGGCCTATGCAACACACCCGGTGCTGTCGGGGAAGGCGGTCGAGCGGATTTCGAATTCGGTGCTCGACGAGCTGGTCGTCACCGACACGATTCCGCTGACGCCGGAAGCGCTGGCATGTTCGAAGATCCGGCAGTTGTCGTGCGCGGCACTGCTGGGTGAAACGATTTCGCGCATTGCGCGCGAAGACTCGGTAAGCAGTTTGTTTATTGAGTAATTAAGAAGTACCTGCGGTGATGACTGGTCGCGGTCTACTGCACAACTGGGAGTTCAAATGAAAGTAGTAGCAAGTAAACGAGATGCGCAGGGAACGGGTGCGAGCCGCCGTCTGCGTCACGCGGGCAAAGTGCCCGGCGTGCTGTACGGCGGCAAAGGTGATGCGCAAGCAATCGAAGTCGATCACAACCCGTTATTTCACGCTCTGCGCAAGGAAAAATTCCACGCCTCGATTCTCGACATGGAGCTGGATGGCGCGAGCGAGCGCGTGTTGCTGCGAGCATTCCAGATGCATCCCTACAAGGCGCAGGTGCTGCACATCGATTTCCAGCGTGTCGCTGAAGATCAGAAGCTGCACATGCGCGTTCCGCTGCACTTCTCCGGGCAGGAAAGTTCGCCCGCGGCGAAGACCGAAGGTGTCTTGATCAGCCACGTAATGTCCGAGGTGGCGATCGCCTGCTTGCCGAAGGACCTGCCCGAATATGTCGCGGTCGATCTGTCGGAGCTGACCGTCAATGACACCGTGCGCGTGCGCGATCTGAAGATGCCGGCCGGTGTGTCGCCGGTACTAAGGGGCAAGGAAAATCCAGTCGTCGTCGCAGTGACCGTGCGCGGCGAAGAGGTTGTGGAAGAGGAAGCAGTAGCAGCAACGGCGGTGGTAGCAGTTGAAGTTCCGGCGACGGCGCAGAAAGCTCCAACACCGGAGGAAGCTGCGGCTGCAGCTAAGGCTGACAAAGGCGGTAAAGGCGGCAAGGGTGACAAAGGAGACAAAGACAAGAAGAAATGAGGAAAAAATAAGAACGCCAAAGCGAACAGTAAAAGCGCTACGGCACAATCCAGCCCGCCGCCGATCATCGGCCGCGGGCTTTTTCTTTGATGGAACACAGCAATAACATTCGACTGATCGTGGGTCTCGGTAACACCGGTGCCGACTACGAAGACACCCGGCACAACGCCGGCTTTTGGTACGTCGACGCGGTGGCACGCCAAACCGGCGCCCGTTTTTCGAGTGAACGCAAGTTTCACGGCGAGGTCGCGCGCGCGCGCGTTGGGGGCAGCGAGTTATGGCTCCTGAAACCCAACACTTACGTCAATCGTTCGGGGCAGGCGGTCGTCGCTTTGGCGCTTTACTACAAGATTCTGCCGACGCAAATCCTGGTTGCGCACGACGAGCTCGACCTGCCCCCCGGAGCGATCAAACTGAAGCTGGGCGGCGGTACTGCAGGTCACAACGGGCTGAAGGACACGCAGGCGCGGCTATCGACGCCTGAATTCTGGCGCCTGCGCATCGGCATCGGCCATCCGCGCACATTGCAGCTCGAGCAGGACGTCGGCGACTTCGTCCTGCATCCCCCACGCAAGGACGAACAGCCCGCGATCGATCAGGCGCTTGAGCGCGGCGAGGGGATAGTCGACCTATTGGTGGACGGCAAGTTCGAGGCGGCGATGTTGAGGCTGCATACGCGTTAGTGTGTTGTCACGCATTAAAGATCCAGCGCCATCACCTTCTCGCCTTCTTCCTCTTTGCCGGTGTACTTGAAGCCAAGCGAGCCATAGAAACGCCCCAGCGCATCTGCTTTGCTCATATGCGAAACGAGGAGTTTCTTCGCGCCCGGTCGCGTACGCACGTGGTTGATCAACAAGTCGACCGCCGCATGCCCCAGCCCTCTGCGCTGGAACGCTTTGTCGATCATCAGCCGCCACAGAAAGAAGTCCGGCTCCTCAGGCTTTTCGGCGAGCGTCGGGTCATACAGCATCACGAATCCGACGAGCGCATCGTTGTCGTAGATCGCGCGGAACCACGCCTCATCGTAAAACGACGCCTCGGCGATCGACACCGCGTTTGGCGCCACCTGCGTCGCGTCGTCGCCCGCGTCCAGCTTGCAGACCGCGCGTAAGGTCTCGCGAGTGACTTCTTTAAGGGAGACGCTCATCAGGCTTGCGATAATCGCACTTTCGCAACTCAAAAGTCACTGATGGCAGTCAAATGCGGCATCGTCGGACTCCCCAACGTCGGCAAGTCAACGCTCTTCAATGCGCTGACGAAGGCTGGCATCGCCGCCGAGAATTATCCGTTCTGCACGATCGAACCGAACGTGGGCATCGTCGAGGTGCCAGACCCTCGCTTGCACGCGCTCGCTGCGATTGCGAAGCCCGATAAGGTCATTCCTGCTGCAGTCGAATTCGTCGATATTGCCGGCCTGGTGGCGGGCGCAAGCAAGGGCGAGGGACTCGGCAATCAGTTTCTCGCCAACATTCGAGAGTGCGATGCGATCGCACACATCGTGCGGTGCTTCGAGGATCCGAACGTGGTCCATGTCGCCGGCCGGATCGATCCGATATCGGACATCGAGGTGATCAACACCGAGCTCGCGCTCGCGGACCTCGCAACCGCCGACAAGCAGCTGGCGAAGTACAGCAAAGTCGCGAAGGCGGCTGGCCAGAGCGTCGAGGTCAAGGAAGCGAAGCGGCTCGTCGACGCGCTGGAAAAAATTCTTCCGGCACTGAACCAGGCGCAGCCGGTGCGCAGCATCGACCTATCTGCTGAGGAGCGCGCGACGATCCGTCCGCTGTTCCTGTTGACCGCGAAACCGACGATGTACGTGGCCAACGTCGAGGAGCATGGTTTCGACAACAATCCGCTGCTCGACCTGGTGCGCGCGCACGCGGCGAAGGAAGGCGCACCAGTCGTCGCCGTTTGCGCAAAGATCGAAGCCGAGATCGCCGATCTTTCCGAGGACGACATGGCGATTTTCCTGACCGACATGGGGATGAAAGAGCCCGGACTGAATCGAGTGATCCGTGCCGGCTACACCCTGCTTGGCCTGTTCACTTACTTCACCGCCGGGCCGAAGGAGGTGCGCGCATGGACGGTAACCGCGGGCTCGACGGCACCGCAGGCGGCGGGCGTGATTCACACCGATTTTGAGAAGGGGTTTATCCGCGCCGAGACCATCGCATACGACGACTATGTCAGGTGCAAGGGCGAAAACGGCGCGAAGGATGCGGGCAAGATGCGACTGGAAGGCAAGGACTACGTCGTGCGCGACGGCGATGTAATGCACTTTCGTTTTAACGTGTAGCAAAAGCGAGCGAATCGCATGATGGCCCGTATCGGCGCGCTGTGGATGTATCCGATCAAGGGATGCCGCGGGTTCCGTGTGCCCGCTGCGACGCTCGCTGAGACCGGACTCGAGGTCGACGGCGTCGGAGACCGCGAGTGGGTCGTGGTCGACGATCACGGCGAATTCCTAAGCCAGCGTGAGTTGCCGAAGATGGCACAGATCGAAACGCGCTTGACCGGGGTGTCGCTGCGACTTAGAGCCCCCGGCATGCTTCAGCTCGACGTGCCTTTCGAATCGGAAGGCGATGTCATCAAGGTGCGCGTGTGGAACGACGAAGTCGCGGCGGTGACGCAGGGCGATATTGCCGACGCGTGGTTCTCGCAATTTCTTGGACTGCAGTGCCGGCTGATGCGCTTCGATCCCGAAGCCAAACGTATTTCCAACCAGAAGTACACGGGCGTGCTCACTGCGCCGTACAAATTCGCCGATGCATTTGCGCTGCTTGTCTGCTCATCCGCGTCGCTGTCCGACTTGAACATCCGCCTGGCGGCAAAGGGACACGCCGAGATCACAATCGAGCGCTTCCGACCCAACATCGTGCTCGACGACATCGAAGCCTTTGAGGAGGATTACTTCGATCAAATATCGATCGGCGACGCGAAGCTGCGGGTCGTGAAACCTTGCGTGCGGTGTACGGTACCGAACGTCAATCCGGCAACCGGTGAAGCGGGCTTCGAGCCGGGAGATACGTTGGCGATCTATCGCAACGACGCTCGCGCCGGCGGCGTGACGTTCGGCGTCAACGCGATCATCGAATCGGGCGCCGGCGCCCGGCTGGCGGATGGCGACGCGGTCGAGGTCAGCCTGCGGTTCTAGTTGCCGATGGGGCAGGTAAGCCGCGATAGGTCCATGCGCGCCACAGTGCCTCCAACGGACCTTGCCTCATCTTCATCGGACCCAGCCACAGTGAGCTCAGCAGGATCTGAAACACAACGATCAAGACAGCCACTGCCGCTGTTTGCCAATAGCTGAGTCGCGGACCCAGCGCCAATCCCCAGCCCGAGAGCAGCGCACCCATCGCGATCGACTGCAACAAGTAGTTAGTCAGCGGCATACGCCCGGCCGGCGCAAGCAAAGCAACTATGCTGGCCGGCGCCTTGCGCAAAAACACAGACGCGTAAAGGAAAGAAAGCGTAATGCTTAACAGCATCGGCACCATAGCCCCCTGCGGTGTCGCCGCGAGACCGTACGCTTCGATATCCGAGAGCATCCAGTAGCCGTACAGCAACGCAGCCGGCAATCCGATCAGCAAGCCCAACGTCGAAGCGGTGCGCCAGACACGCGCGTCGCGCTGCTGCAGCCACCCCGCGCGTTGTGCGAGCATGCCGGTCAACATCAGCGACACGGTAAGCGGCAGGCCGAGGAAATTGCCGACGATCAGGTCCTGAAACTCGCCGATACGCACCGGCAATTGTTCAAGGTAGCTGCCGTAGCTGAACACCTCGAAGTTGCTCTTTACTTCCGCGACGTATTCCTTCGGCAACGTGGACGCGGGGTCGATCAACGCAAACGTCACCGCGGTGAATGCCGCCATGCCGATCCACCAATTCCGCGCGGCGCGTCCGATTCCGGCGACGTCGCGATCGACGTAAAGCAGCAGCACCAGGCCCGCAACGGCATACATCTGCGTAATGTCGCCGAAGTAGAAAAAAACTCCGTGCAAGATGCCAAACACGAACAGAAAAAGCATTCGCCGCCGATAGATCTTGCGCGGCTCTGGTGTCATCGTTTTGAGTTTTGCGTACAACAGCGAAAAGCCCGCGCCGAATAGCATCGCAAACAACGGCATGAACTTGAGATTGACGAACGCGGCCGTCGCGAACAGCACCGCACGATCCAGCCATCCGGCGTCCGGCGTCAGGTAGCCGATCGGATTCGTCGCGCCGAACAAAAACGACTGGATGTTGACGAGCAGAATGCCGAACAGTGCAAAGCCGCGCAGCGCGTCGATGCGCTCGTCGCGCACCGTCGTGCTTCGGCTAGGCATCATCGGGCGATGGCGCGCCCATCTGAGCCATCTTGGCCTTAAGCCATCGCTCGACTGATGGAAATACGAACTTGCTGACGTCGCCGCCCATTAATGCGATCTCGCGCACGATGCTGCCGGAGATGAACTGATACTGGTCAGACGGCGTCAGGAACATCGTCTCGACGTCGGGTAACAGATAGCGGTTCATGCCGGCCATCTGGAATTCGTATTCGAAGTCCGATACGGCGCGCAAGCCGCGCACGACGACGCGTGCGTTTTGTTCCCGCACGAAGTCTTTCAAGAGTCCGCGAAAACCACCCACCTCGACGTTCGGATAGTGCGACAGCACTTCGCGCGCGATCGCGATGCGTTCATTCAAATCAAAGAACGGTTTTTTGGCCCGGCTGTCGGCGACGCCTACTACCAGCTTGGTAAACAGTCCCGCCGCGCGTCGCACCAGGTCTTCATGGCCGCGCGTCAGCGGATCAAACGTTCCCGGATACACCGCGATCACCATTATGGTCTCCCGCCCATTGAGGCTGGCCGGCGATTATGCAGAATACGGACGCAGCAAATAAGAGCGCACGCGCCCGGCACGGCCTGCCCGCGCAATTTGCAGGCGATGACGTTCCAATAACGTCTCGTCCAGCTCCGCATCGCTTTCCGCATAGATCAGCCCGTTGGGCACGATGAGTCGCGCTGCGGCTGCCAAGGCCGGGGCCAGCAGACCCGAGTCAAACGGGGGATCGATAAAGATGATTTCAAACGAAGCCTCAGGCCACCTGCCAGCAGCGGCGAGGGCATCTCCGGCGACGATCTCGATCTGATCGGCGGCCAGTTTGCGCTTGGTTTGCGACAGTTGGTCAACCAGCTGTCGGCTACTCTCGATCAACGTGACCTGCCGAGCGCCGCGCGAAGCGAGCTCGAAACCAAGCGCACCGGTGCCGGCGAAGAAATCCAACCCGCGTACGTCTTCAAGCGCCGGAATCAGGTGCTCGATCCAGTTGAACAGTGTTTCGCGCACGCGGTCGGGCGTCGGTCGCAACCCCTGGGTGTCAGCCACCGGCAGCGGTGTTCGCTTCCATTGCCCGCCAATGATGCGAACACGGTTCGGCGCGTGCGCCGCGACGTTTGCAATGCGATGCTTTGTTACACTGCCTTTCGACGGTCGCCCGAGTGTTCCATGTATTTCTCGGGCCGCCTTCTCGCCTTTCGACCCGCCTTTCGACCGTCTGTTAGCCATCGCTCGATGATAAGTCCCGGGTCTTCCGGAGGTTCGAAGAACGGCTGGCTGTCGCGACTCAAAACCGGCCTTACCAAAACACGCGTCAACATCGTCGGGCTGTTTTCCGGCGGTGTTGTCGACGAAGAATTCCTAGAGGAGCTCGAGTTGGCGTTGATTGGCGCCGACGCCGGCGTCGCAACCGCAGCGCATCTGATCGATGCTCTTAGAACGCGCATCAAGCTACACGGGCTGCTGACGCAGGAGGAAGTAAGACGCGCCCTGAGTGACGAGATCACCTTGCTGCTCGCACCCGCGGAAGGGAGTATTGATTTTTCAAAGGGACGCCCGCTCGTGATCATGGTGGCCGGAGTCAATGGCGCCGGGAAGACGACATCGATCGGCAAGCTTGCCAAGTGGCTTGCGACTCAACGCAAGTCGGTCCTGCTGGCGGCGGGCGACACCTTTCGCGCCGCGGCGCGCGAACAACTCGCCATCTGGGGAGCGCGAAATGACGTCGAAGTGATCGCGCAAAGCGGCGGTGATCCTGCAGCGGTCGTGTTCGATGCGGTGTCGGCCGCGAAGGCGCGCGGGGTCGACGTATTGATTGCCGACACTGCCGGACGCCTGCCGACGCAGCACCACTTGATGGAAGAGCTGAAGAGAATCAAGCGCGCACAAGATAAAGCGATGCCCGGCGCACCCCACGAAGTCATTCTGATCATCGACGGCACCAACGGGCAAAATGCGCTCGCACAAGTACAGGCGTTCGACGCCGCGGTGGAGTTGACCGGACTGATCATCACCAAGCTCGATGGAAGCGCCAAGGGCGGCGTACTCGCCGCGATTGTCGAAGCAAGGCGCCGACAGGGACGCCCGTTGCCGATTCTTTTCATCGGCGTCGGCGAGGCGATCGAAGATCTGCAGCCGTTCGTCGCGCGCGATTTCGCCAATGCGCTGGTGGGAGCTTGATGCTGCTGGCCGCTGTCGATCTGGGCTCGAACAGCTTCCGACTCGAGATCGGCAAAGTCGAAGGTGCCCACATCGCACGTCACGGATACTGGAAAGAAACGGTACGACTGGCAGCCGGACTCGACGAGAGCAACAAGCTCAGCAAGAAGTCGATTGATATCGCGGTTGAAACACTGGCACGAATGAACGAACGGCTGCGCGGCATGAAAGGCGAACACGTGCGCGCGGTCGGAACACAATCGTTACGACAGGCGCGCAATCTCAATGAGTTTTTGTTGGAGGCGCAAGACGCGCTCGGCTTTCCGATTGAAGTGATTTCGGGCCGCGAGGAAGCGCGGCTGGTCTTCGAAGGGTGCATGCATACGCTGCCGCCGTCGAGCGCGCGCCGGCTGGTGGTCGATATCGGCGGCGCGTCGACTGAAGTCATTGTCGGGAAAGGATTCGAAGCGGAGAACGCCGAGTCGTTCAAGGTCGGCTGCGTCAACACGTCGCTGCGTTTTTTCAAGGATGGGCGCATCGATCGGTCGAGTCTGAAAAAGGCGCAAGTCGCTGCGGCGGCCGAGCTCGAAGAAGCGGTGTCGGTATTCTCGCGCCGGCATTGGGATGAGGCGTTCGGTTCGAGCGGGACGATAGGCGCGGTGTCCGACATCTTGCGAACGCAAGGCTGGACCGACGGCACGATCACGCCGCAGGGCTTGCTGACGTTGCGATATGCCTTGCTCGATGCGGGCGAAATCAAGCGTATTCGACTGGCCGGCATGAAGCCTGATCGGCAGGAAGTCTTGGCCGGCGGCGTTGCGGTGCTATCAGCAGTCTTCGAGTCGCTCGAAATCGAAGAAATGCGGCCGGCGCGCGGGGCGTTGCGCGTCGGCGTGCTGTACGACCTTCTGGGCAGGCGAGAGCGCAAGGACTTGCGTGACTCAAGCGTGCTGCGAATGCAGTCGCGCTTCAGCGTCGATCGCGCACAAGCGCAACGTGTCAGCGAGCTAGCGGCACAATTTTATTCGGCTCTCAGCGCAGCGGCGAGCGATGAGATGGTGCACCGATTGCGCTGGGCCGCGTTGCTGCACGAAGTTGGATTTGCGATTTCGCACAATGACTATCACAAGCACGCCGCATATTTGATTCAACACAGTGACATCGCGGGATTTTCGACGTCAGACCAAGAGCGGGTGGCAACTCTGGTACTCGCGCAGCGTGGGAACCTGAAGAAGGTTAGTCAGGCGCTCGAAGACCACGAGATCGCTGCGGCGATCCTATCGTTGCGACTAGCCGTGATAGTCGCGCATGCACGGCGCGCTGTTGAGCTGCCGAGCTGGTCGGTCAAATTCGGAAAAACAATCGAGCTTGGAGTGGCAAGCGATTGGCTGACAAAGCATCCTCTCACTCAATATTTATTGGAAGAGGAAGCCGCGCATTGGGAGCGCGTGGGCGTCACGTTCGCACTGCGCCCGCAGTAGCGCCTACGTTTCTGGTTAGACGAGGTCGGGATTGATCACTGCCCGTAACACGGTTTGCTCGTCGCCGTTGTTTTCACGCTGGCTCAACCACCACAGTCCGCCTTTCTTAAGCGACCAGTCCAGCGCTTGACCGCTGAGCAATTCGCTCGCGACCAGTCCGAGGGTCGGTTGATGCCCAACAACGACGATCGCCGCCTTCGACTTGGGCCAATCGGCAGCGGCGAGCACTTCGGCGGCAGTCGCCCCTGGTGCCAGATCTTCGAGCGTGCGCAATTTGTGATGTGAGATCTCGGCGAGCGCTTGCGCAGTCTGCTGCGCGCGCCGGGCAGGACTCACATAAATTTTTGCAGTCTGCGGCAAGCGCGTCTGCAGCCATTCGGCGACCCGGCGCGCCTGCTTTTCACCCTTCGCTGTCAGCTTGCGGTCGAGGTCAGGCTCGCCTGGCTCGGCCTCCGCGTGGCGCCACAGAATCAGTTCCATTACGCCTCGCCAGCGCTAGCTGCCAACTTGGCAAGCAGTTCGTGTTGCGCGGAGCGGCCGGCGGTGCTGAACTTCGGCGGCCGATATTCGCCATTGGGTTGCAGAACCCACGCGTCCTGCGTGTCCTCCAGATACGGCGAGAGCCCTTCGTCGACCACGCGCTTGCGCAACTTCGGGTCGAGCACCGGCCATGCGATCTCAATGCGCCGAAACAGGTTGCGCCCCATCCAGTCGGCGCTCGACAAATACACTTTCGGCGCGCCGCCGTTGCGAAAATAGTAGATACGGTGATGTTCGAGAAAACGGCCGACGATCGAGCGCACGCGGATGTTGTCCGATAGCCCTTTGACACCAGGTCGGAGCGCGCACGCGCCGCGCACGATCAGGTCGATTTCGACACCCGCTTGTGAGGCGTCATAGAGCGCGTTGATCGTGGCCTCGTCTGTCAGGGCGTTCATCTTCGCGATCACACGCGCTTGCTTGCCGCTTCTGGCGATTTTCACCTCGTTAGCCAGCGCGCGCAGCAAATTCCTATGCAGTGTGAATGGCGCCATCCACAAATGCTTTAGTCGCTCGACCTTGGTGAGGCTGGTCATGTGCAAGAAGGCTTTTTCCATGTCGCCGCAAATTTCGGTATTCGTCGTCAACATGCCGAAGTCCGTATACAACTTGGTCGTTGCCGAGTGATAGTTGCCGGTGCCAAGATGGGCATAGCGAACCAATGCCGGCCGGCCTCGCACTTCTTCGCGCCGTAGCACCAGTGTCATCTTGCCATGCGTTTTGAGTCCGAGTACCCCATAGACGACCTGGGCTCCGACCGCTTCGAGCCGCTCCGCTAGGTTGATGTTGGCTTCTTCGTCAAACCGGGCCTTGAGCTCGACGATCGCGGTGACCTCCTTGCCGCGCCGCGCTGCTTCTTCGAGGATGTCGACCGTCACCGAGCTAATGCCGGTGCGATACAGCGTCATTCGAATCGCCGCGACGCGCGGATCGACTGCCGCCTGACGCAAGAACTCAATGACAGGCTCGAAACTTTCGAACGGATGGTGCAGCAGGATGTCGCCCTGCTTCATCGCTTCGAACATGTCAGAGCTCTGCGCGACTTTGCGCGGCCAAGCGGGCACAAACGGCGGCCAGCGCAGCTTCGGCTGCGTCAACAAATCGACCAGCTGATTCAAGCGAACCAGATTAACTGGCCCGTCGACCTGAAAAACCGCTTCGCTCGGAATCTGAAACTGCTCCTGCAGCAGCTGCTGCAGCGGCAACGGGCATGTGCGCAATATCTCCAGCCGTACCGCATTGCCAAAATGTCGCTGCGTCAGCTCCATCCGCATCGCCTGCCGCAGGTTGTGGACCTCGCGCTCGTCGACCGTCAAATCCGAATCGCGCGTGACGCGAAACTGCGAAAAGCCGCTGATCTCACGTCCGGGGAATAAATCCTGTAGATGAGCGCGGATGGCGGACGTTAACAGCACAAAGGCCTGTTTACCCGGCGCTAACTTCGCCGGCAGCGGAATCACGCGCGGCAAAACGCGCGGCACCTTGAGGATTGCGATCGCCGACGGCCGCCCAAACGCATCCTTACCCTCGAGCTGCATGATGAAGTTCAGCGACTTGTTCAGCACCTGCGGAAACGGATGCGACGGATCGAGGCCGATCGGCGCCAGCAGGGGTTTGACTTCGCGCTGCACGTAGTCGCGCAACCATGCGCGCTGTTCGGCCGTGCGCTGCGCGTGGTTGATGATCACGATGTTCTGTTTTGCCAGCGCCGGCATGATCGTGTCGTTGTAGAGCTCGTACTGCTGCGCTACCAGCCGGTGCGCGCGCTCCAGCACCGTCGCGTATACCCGAGCCAACGGGCCGGCACCCTCGGTCAGGTCGGATACCCGCACCTCGAAGAACTCGTCGAGGTTTGACGACACAATGCAGATGTAGCGCAAGCGCTCGGCAAGCGGCACCGAAGTCCGCGCTGCCATCGCCAGCACGCGCTCGTTGAACGCAAGTAGCGAGAGCTCCCGGTTCAAGTACAAATCCGTCGGAGCGGTCAACGGCTTTTCTCGCTTCGGAGTGCTTGCGCTTCGGTTTGTGATCGTGACGGCGGACCATAGTCAGTCACGATGACAGTTGAGTGACGTGGTCGCAAGTCGGCGTAGCGGCACTGTCGTCGATGCGAAGGTGAGTGTGCGCTCACATCCGTACTCAAGCGATCAATCCCGACAGGTTCAGTCGGGATTGAACTCTTCCCTAGCTGCTCCCTCTAAGACTTAGCACTCAACAGACGCGAGTGCTAAGCTAAATGAAACTGGAGAAATACGTGGCGAGAAACATCAAGTCGGTCGGAAATGCCTTGGTTCCTGTTGGCGCGCAAGCGTTCGCGCTCAGCCCCGGGAGTCTGGGCAGTATTGACGCATACATTCAAGCGGTGAATCGGGTGCCGATGTTGACACCTGAGGAAGAGCTTCGTTTGGCGCGTGAGTTCCGCGACAGTGACAATTTGGACTCCGCGGGTCGGCTCGTGATGTCGCACTTGCGGTTGGTGGTGGCGGTCGCCCGCAACTATCTGGGCTATGGGCTGCCGCATGCGGACCTGATCCAAGAAGGAAACATCGGCCTGATGAAGGCGGTCAAGCGATTCGACCCCGAGCGCGGGGTTCGACTAGTGTCGTTCGCGCTGCACTGGATACGGGCCGAGATTCATGAGTTCGTGCTGAAAAACTGGCGGCTCGTCAAGGTGGCGACGACCAAGGCGCAGCGCAAGCTGTTCTTTAATCTGCGCAGCATGAAGCAGGGGCTCGGAACGATGTCGCAGGACCAAGTCGGCGAGATCGCGCGCGAACTTAACGTCAAGCGCGAAGACGTCTCGGAGATGGAAACCCGCCTTTCGGGCGGAGACGTTGCGCTCGAAGGTCGGATCGACGACGGCGAGGAAGAATTTGCGCCGATTGCATACCTTGCTGATGCCGATTCTGAGCCGACGCAAGTGCTGGCAGCGTCGTGAATACGACGTGCTGCAGAGCGAAGGCGTGCGTGAAGCGCTGGAAGAGCTCGATCCGCGCAGCCGCCGGATCGTCGAGGCGCGTTGGTTGAATGAAGACAGCGACGGCAAGGTGGGAACCTCCACCCTGCATGACCTTGCGCAGGAATTCGGAGTGTCGGCGGAACGAATTCGCCAGATCGAGGCCAAAGCTTTGCAGAAGATGCGAAGCGCGTTGGCGGAGCACGCATAGAAAGCGTACTTAGCTGAGCGAACCGTGGCTTCTGGTTGGTTGGTTGAAGCAAGGTCCGTCTCTATTATTCCCCCTCTCCTCCGATGAGGCGGACACTCAAGCCCCGGCACCCCCGGGGCTTTTTTTAGTGTTCTAGACAGCTATGCAATGGATCTCTCACGCGGCGCCGGTTTCCAGTTGCCTGAGTGCCAATGGAGTTGTGCGCTCGATCGCGAGAGCCGTCGCGGTTGGCGCGTGCGTTCCTGATCCAACGCTGCAGAAGCGTGCGCGCGAAATCGCGTATAGCCCCGGCGCGGTGGGCAAAGTGCACGCGGGTGGTTCCTGGCGGGACCCTGCCGTGCATCGGACGCTTGCCGAAGCTCTGGGGACGCGCCTGGGTGCTGCTTTGCGGACTGGATTTCGAGTGGTACTACTGCCGCGGCGCGTTTTTTCACAACGACGCGCACTACGATGCGCGGCTCTTTGGCGTCTGGTGCATTGAAGGCCCGCCGATGCAGCTCGTCTTTCCACGCGCTGCGTTGCGACTAGCCGTAACAGCTACGAGCGTTGTGGTCTTTGATCCGTTCGAGGTACACGGAGTGCTAGCGCCCGGATGCAACACGTATGCCGCAAATGACTACCTGAATGCCGAAGCGAGCGTCTTCGTGGGATTTGAACTCGACATCACCCCGACGACGGCAGACGCTTTCGATATTGAAGAAAGCGCGAGCGGGCCCGTGATTTCGAGCCGTACTCGTATCAACGCCACATCAGGAGCTATCGAGTCATTCGACTAGCTCAAAAGCCGTTTCAGATCCGCCACCATCGGCTCAACGCCCTCGCCATGTTTGACGAACAACCGCACCCGGCCTTCGCGATCGAACACGTAAGTACCCGCAGTGTGGTCGATCGAATACGAGGTAGCCGTCTTACCGGCAACCTTTTGATAAAACACCTTGAATTCTTTCGCTGTGGCGGCCGTCTGCTCGGGGGATCCGTAAAGTGCGACAAAACTCGGATCAAAGCCGGGTACATATCGCTGCAGCACCGCTTGTGAATCGCGCTCGGGATCGACGGTAATAAATATCACCTGTAGTTGCTCTCCATCCTTACCCAACCGCTTTTTGACCTGCGCCAGGTCGCTGAGCGTTGTCGGGCAGACGTCGGGACACTGCGTGAAGCCGAAGAAAACCGCAACGACCTTGCCGCGATAGTCGGCCAGCGTGCGCTTGGCGCCGGTGTGATCGGTCAGCGCAAAGTCCCGCGCGTAATTCGCACCGGTAATGTCAACGCTATTGAATTTTTGCGCGCCGCCGCCGCAGCCACTTACCAGCAACAGCACAACAAGGAAGATTCTCAACATTCGTTGCCGGTGCGAAGCACCGGCTTCGCTGAACAGTCATATGAATTTGTCGAACAACAGCGCGGCAAACAAAGCGGCCAAGTAAACAATCGAATAGCTGAACGTCGCGCGCGCCAGTTTGTCGCTATAGCTTCGATGCAGTCTCCACGCGTAGCCGACGAAAATCGCGCCGAGTGCAAGCGCCGCAGTCAGGTATAGCAAGCCGGCCATTCGAATCACGAACGGCAGTGTGGTGACCGCAACCAATATCAACGTGTACATCAGTATGTGCAACCGCGTCAGCGCCACTCCATGAGTGACTGGCAGCATCGGCAGGCCCGCCTTGCGATAGTCCTCGAGGCGATACAGCGCCAGCGCCCAGAAGTGCGGCGGTGTCCATACGAAAATGATCAACGCCAGCAGCCACGCTTCAGCCGGCGCGCTGTTGGTGATTGCCGCCCAGCCGAGCACCGGGGGCATGGCGCCGCTCATGCCGCCAATGACAATGTTCTGCGGTGTGTACGGTTTCAATAGCACCGTGTACACGACCGCGTAGCCGACGAATGTGGCGAACGTCAGCCACATCGTTAGCGGGTTTACGAAATTGCCGAGCAGCCACATACCGACACCGCCCAACAGGCCGGAGAACACGATCGCCTGCCACGGCGAAAGCTCTCCACGCGGGAGCGGGCGCATCCGTGTGCGCGCCATTTTTCCGTCGATGTGCTTTTCGATCAGTGAATTGACCGCGAACGCCGCGCCCGCGAGTAACCAAATTCCTAGTGTGGCTATCACGACCACGCGCCACGGCGGCAGCTCCGACGTCGACAGAAACATGCCAATGACGGCACAGAAAATCGCGAGCTGCGTGACGCGCGGCTTGGTAAGCGCCCAATACTGAGCAAGCAGGTGCAGCGCGCTGCGGTCGGCCGGCTGAGTATTGGTAGTGGTCTGGGCAGTCATGCAGATACCTGTACGGCGCGTAAGTTTAGCGACCTTGCCGAAGTCCGATGCAACGCGACTACGATCAAGGCAACGAGCAATGCGGCGCCACCGCTGTGTAGCACGGCGAGCAGCAGCGGCCACTGAAGCACCACATTCGATAACCCCGTGAGTAGCTGCAGTAGCAATAGACCGGCCAGTCCCTGCGCCAGACGCAACAACCCAGACCGCCACAGTTGCCAGATAAGTGTGCCAACCACCGCTACGACGAGCATCGCAAACATCCGATGCGCCCAGTGAATTGCCACCAATGCCTGGACTGCGATCAGTTCTCCGTCGCGCGTCTGGCCGAGACGGCGCCACCACGTGAAGCCAGTTGAAAAATCCATCGGCGGCAAGAGCTCGCCTTGGCATAACGGAAAATCCGGACAGGCCATCACAGCGTAATTACTGCTGACCCAACCGCCCAGACCTATTTGAACGAACACCACGGCAAGCGCTGCGATTGCCGCGAGGTGCGTGCGCGGCGCCACGATCGGCTTTCAGGCGGGCGCCTCACGTAGCGCGATCCAAGTCAAGATCGCCAACAGGCCCATTCCGCCCAATAGGTGCAGCGTCACGATGGCCGGCTGCAGTTTCATCGTCACTGTGAGCGCACCGAATAGGCCTTGCACGCAGACCCAGATCAGCGCTGCACTCGTCCACCACGGCGAAGTACCTTCCCTTCTTGCTCGCCGCCATGCCTGGACCGTTAGCACGATGATCAGCACTCCGACGGCGAGCGCAAAGTAGCGATGTGCCATCTCGATCCAGGCCTTGCTCGCAGTCACCGGGCCTGTCGGCAGCGCAATTTGCGCTTGACGAATCTGATCGCCAGCGGACCACGGGTTCGACTGGCCATAGCAGCCCGGCCAATCGGGACACCCGAGCCCGGAGTCCGTCAAGCGGGTGAAGCTGCCGACCATGATCAGATCGAGCGTCAGAAATGCCGTGACCCACGCGAGCTTCCGAAACTTTTGCGCGTCACGCGAGCGCCATACATAAACAAGCGGCACAGCCGCGATGGCGATGCCGATGATCCCAAGTAACAGGAAAGAGCCGCCGGTCATTGCGCCCCCGGCTGCGCGGGCTGCCGATCGATGCGTATCCAACCCGCGGAAGCCTTCAACAGCTTGGCGATATCGCGCTTGACGCCATTTATCTCCGGATCCTTCGGCCACCGCAGCATCAAGTTGCCGCGCGGATCGATCACCCAGATATGGTCTTTCAGCTGAGCGCCAGCATCATCAGGCAACACCAGAAAATCACGCAGCGGCTCCAGTGGCGCACGGACGAAATGCGTGCCTTCGTATTCGCGCATCAGCATGATCGGTAGCGGTTCCTGGTCGGTCACCAGCCAAACGCGTTCGATGCGGTCCCGATCCTTGCCGGACATAGTGCGTTGTTGGCGCATCATCAGTAGTTTGTTGGCACAGGGCTTGTCGCACTGTGCGCCGTCCGCCATCACTAGTACCCAGCTGCCACGCAGCTGACGCAAGTCGAAGCGGCTGCCGTCAAGATTCGCCAGCGCCAAATCAGGTACCGGCCGCTGTGGCTGCAACAAAGTTCCGTAATTGGTGCGGCCTGCGGGCGGCGCGAAGTAATAGGAGATATACGCGATCGCGATCGGCACGATCGTAATCGCCACTAGAACGTACAGCGGTAAGATAGCGTCGCCAGCGTTTCATCGCCCACGCCACGCTTTCCAGCCGAAGTAACCGGCGAGTGCGGAGATCAGTGCCGCCAACGCATACCACTGAAACGCATACCCACGATGTCTGTCGACACCGCTTGCAGGCTGTGGCCATTCGTGCCGCAAGTCGTCGGCCGGATCGGTGCGCGCGGCGACCGCTTGACGAACAACGAAGCGCGCAACGCTGCGCTTTGTCGCCTTTTCATACGCGTCGTAGTCGAGGTTCTGCCAGATACCGGGCACTTCACGCTTCGGCGCGCTGCCCAGTTCGAGCAGTGTCGATGGCCGAGCTACGGCCATGTCCTTCGACGGTCACTTGCCCCATTGGGGGTGCCGCCGCCGTGCTCGGGCCCCCACCCGGACTGCGCGCCTTCCAACCGCGCTCAATCAGCACTGCCGGCAATCCATGACCGATGATCAGCGGTGTGATGACGTAATAGCCGGCGACGCCGCCCAGCATCCGATTGTCGAGGAAGATCGTGCCGGTCGAATCGAACACCCCAGTCACGCGAACCTTGCGCGGCAAACCCGCAGCCACGCTTTCGATCGATGAGCGTGTTGCGGCGATTTCGAGCGGCGCAGCGCGCTCGGCTGCGTCGGCTTGCGCCTGCATTAGTAGTTTTGCATCGCCACGGCGCGTTTGCCAATTGCCCAGAGAGATTGCTGCCGCAACGCCGATCGCCGCGGCGATCCAGGCGAAAATCAGCTTCGAACGCGGCATCGACGTGGATGCAATAATTCCCGGCTAGATGCGAATCGTTATCGTCATCGCCCTAATCGGCATTCTGTTTTCGCTTGGGTCCGCATTGTTTTATCTGATGCGCGATAAGGGCACGACCAATCGCACCGTAAATGCGCTGACGGTCCGCGTCGGCATTTCGATCGCGCTATTCCTGTTCATTCTGTTTAGCTACTGGATGGGCTGGATCGAACCGCGCAGCTATTAGCTGCCACGGTTCGGCGCCGCGCTCGGCAGCTACAGCCAGTAGACGACGATGTACAAGCCGATCCAGACCACGTCGACGAAGTGCCAGTACCAAGCGGCGCCCTCGAACGCGAAATGTTGATCCGGCTTGAAATGGCCGCTTATTAGACGTAGCAAAACCACCGACAGCATCAGTGCTCCCAGAAAGACGTGGAAGCCATGAAAGCCGGTGAGCATGAAAAACGTCGATCCGAAAATGCCCGAAGTCAGTTTCAGGTTCAGATCTCGATACGCGTGGCCATACTCGTATATCTGAACGCCCAGGAACGTCACCCCAAGCACGATCGTGATAGCGAGCCATAGGATCGCCTGGCGACGGTGATTGGCGCGCAGCGCATGGTGCGCGATCGTCAACGTCACGCCCGACGATAGAAGAAGGGCGGTGTTGATCGTCGGCAGCCAAAATGGGCCGAGGCGAGTGAACGGCTCGATCGTGCCCGCGGGCCCCGAATGCGGCCACGTGGCCAGGAAGTCCGGCCACAGCAGCTTGTGATCGAAGTCGCCCAGCAGCGGCAAGCTGATGACGCGGGCATAGAAAAGCGCGCCGAAAAACGACGCGAAGAACATCACTTCCGAAAAGATGAACCAGCTCATTCCCCAACGGAACGAGACGTCGACCTTTCGGTTGTAGTCGCCGTGCTCGGATTCGCGCGACACAATCGAAAACCAGCCGATCAGCATGTAAACCAGTGTGGCGAGCCCGATCGCCAGCGAAAACCAGCCGAGCGAATTGTGGTTGACGACCATGGCCGCGCCGAACATCGTAAAAATCATTGCGACGCCGCCAACCGCCGGCCACTGCGACGGCGCAGGCACGTAGTAAAGCGGGCGATGCGCAGGCGCGTGGGTGTGCGTGGCGCTATGCGGGTCAGCCATTGGTTCGTTCCTTCTTTCGATCAGCGCACGACTAAATTGACGACAACAATCAGCAAGCCAACAAACAGCGCCGCAGCCACGAGGCCTGCGACGATGACGTACACCGGATTAAGCTGGGCGGCATCTTTTTCGTAATCGGACTTGCGGCGCACGCCGAAGAACGACCACAAAACGGCACGCGCCGTCTGGCCGAATCCCGCGCGTCTCGGTGCGGGGCGTGTTTGATCCGGCTCGCGATCCATGAGTGCGGCCTCATTTCACGGCGGCAACGGCGCCCGCGACCTCGAAGAACGTGTACGACAACGTAATCGTCTTCACATCCGCCGGAAGCTTT
Source organism: uncultured beta proteobacterium (assembly GCA_963807155.1). Lineage (GTDB taxonomy): Bacteria > Pseudomonadota > Gammaproteobacteria > Burkholderiales > Burkholderiaceae_F > JACCZX01. The sequence continues at coordinate 133,615 of CAWEAZ010000038.1, read as the reverse complement.
GGATCGATAAAAAACAGCACCGGGAACTGGCGCGTCTCGCCAGCCGCCAAAATTTGTTGCTGAAAGCAAAAGCACTCGAGCTTCTGCACATACTGAGCGGCCTGCAACGGCGCGTAGCTGGGAATCGCTTGCCCGGCCATCGGTCGATCATCCAGGTTAACGAGGTCGTACTGAACTTGCACCAGTTGACCTGGGTACGCTTCGACGTAATTCTTATGCGGCCTGAATCGCCAGGCGCCCTGCTTGTTCGCATCGAACTCAACGATCACCGTGCGCGTTCGATCCACCTGAGTATTGCGCGCAGCATCTTCAGCGTCCGCATTGCGCGAGGTCAGGACATTGATGCCGGTGACTTCGCAGATCTTTCTATAAAGCGGTACCAGCGCCCACCCAAAACCGAACATCAGCACGGAGACGACAAGCAACTTGCGCAATGTCGTCCGGTTGCCGATACGAAGGAGGCGTTGCTCGGCTTTCATGTCATCCGGCGCTGAGCAGCCAGTACTTCGCGATGATGCCGACAAAGAATGCGAGCGCGATCGAAAGCAGGACCAGTGCCGTACGTTTGTTATTCAGGGAAGCCGGCCGCGGCTGGCGTCCGGCAACTTGATCTTGTCATTTCACAACCGGTGGCGTTTCAAACGTATGGAACGGCGGCGGCGACGGCAATGTCCATTCGAGGCCCCCATCGACCGAATGCCACGGATCGGCAGCCGCCTTGGGTCCGCCACGAATGCACTTGATGATCACGTAAAGAAACAGCAACTGCGCCAGGCCGAAACCGAATGCGCCCACCGTTCCAATCGCATGGAAGTCCGCAAACTGCATCGGGTAGTCAGCATAGCGCCGCGGCATGCCCGCGAGCCCCATAAAGTGCATCGGAAAAAACGTCACGTTGAAGAAGATCATCGACAGCCAGAAGTGCCATTTTCCGAGCTTCTCGTCGTACATATGGCCGGTCCACTTCGGCAGCCAGTAGTACGCACCTGCAAACAGTGAGAACAGCGACCCGGCGACCAGCACATAGTGGAAGTGCGCCACGACGTAATACGTGTCCTGCACCTGGATGTCGATCGGCGCGAGCGCGAGGATCAGCCCGGTGAATCCGCCCATCGTGAACACGAAGATGAAGCCGATCGCAAACAGCATCGGAGTCTCGAACGTCATCGATCCCCGGTACATCGTCGCGATCCAGTTGAACACCTTCACGCCCGTGGGCACAGCAATCAACATCGTCGCGTACATGAAAAACAGTTGCCCTGTGACCGGCATGCCGGTCGTGAACATGTGATGCGCCCACACCATGAACGAAAGGATCGCAATCGACGCCGTCGCATAGACCATGGACGCGTAGCCGAACAGGGGCTTGCGAGCGAACACCGGAATCACCTGCGAGATGATTCCGAAGCCCGGCAAAATCATGATGTAAACCTCGGGATGACCGAAGAACCAGAAAATGTGCTGGAACATCACCGGATCGCCGCCGCCGGCCGCATTGAAGAAGCTGGTACCGAAGTGACGGTCGGTCAACGTCATCGTTATCGCGCCCGCAAGCACCGGCATCACTGCGATTAGCAGATACGCCGTAATCAGCCACGTCCATACGAACATCGGCATCTTCATCAACGTCATGCCAGGAGCGCGCATGTTGAGAATGGTCGTGATGATGTTGATCGAGCCCATGATCGAGCTCGCACCCAAGATGTGCAGCGCAAAGATGGCGAGGTCCATGCCCGGACCCATCTGCACCGTCAGCGGTGCGTACAGCGTCCAGCCGGCCGCCGTGGCCCCACCGGGAACGAAAAATGATGCCACCAGCAATAGCGCCGCGGGCGGCAACAACCAGAAACTGAAGTTGTTCATGCGCGCGAACGCCATGTCCGGCGCGCCGACCATCATCGGAACCTGCCAGTTTGCGAAGCCCACGAACGCCGGCATGATCGCGCCAAACACCATGATGAGGCCGTGCATCGTCGTCAACTGATTGAAAAACTCCGGCCGCCAGAACTGCAATCCGGGTTGAAACAGCTCCAGGCGAAGGCCAAGTGCCAGGATGCCGCCGAAGAGGAACATCGTGAACGAAAACCACAGATACATCGTGCCGATGTCCTTATGGTTGGTCGCATAGAGCCAGCGACGCCAACCATAAGGTGCGTGATCGTGACCCGCATCGTGACCGTGGTCGTGTGCGTGATCAGCGACGTGACCCGTCGCGCCGGGAGTAATTGCGGGTGGAACGGCGCTCATCGAGTTTCCTGACGTTTCTTGCTGTGGTTCATTTGCGTGCGGCACGGAACTCGGTCGGCTGCACGATCCCGCCCTTGTTGCCGAACGAACTCTTGACGTGAGTCGCCACCGCGCTCAATTCAACATCGGACAAGGCCTTCCACGCAGGCATCGCGTTGCGGCCGTTTAATAAAATCTGCAGCAGCTCGGGCGTGTTCGCAACCACCTTGCTGCCGGCAAGCGGCGGAAACGCGGGTGGCAAGCCCAAACCCGTCGGCTGATGACACACCTGGCAATTCGCCTGGTAGACCTTCTCACCCCGTGCGGCAAGGTCGGCTTGCGTCCACACCTTCGTGGGGTCGTCGGCGAGTGCGGCCATTGCCTGCTTGCGGTTCGCCACCCACTTCGTGTAGTCCTCAGCTGATACGACCTGGACCGCGATCGGCATAAACGCGTGATCCTTACCGCACAGCTCGTAACACCGGCCATAGAACGTTCCGGTTTGCTCGGCGCGAAACCAAGCGTCACGCGTAAAACCTGGAATTGCGTCCTGCTTGACACCGAGCGCAGGCACGGCCCACGCATGAATCACGTCGTTTGCGGTGGTGATGATGCGAACCTTTCGATTGACCGGCACAACCAAGGGCTCGGTCACTTCGCTTAAGTAGTTCGCGGTCTTCGGTTCATTGCCCTCGATCTGCGCGCGAGGTGTTGCGAGCCGTGAGAGGAATCCAATGCCCTCGCCTTCGCCGCGGATGTAGTCGTATCCCCACTGCCACTGGTAGCCGGTCGCCTTTACCGTCAGGTCAGCGTTACTGGTGTCCTTCATCGCCACGACAGTGCGCGTTGCAGGCAGTGCCATCAAGATGATGATGATGAACGGGATCACGGTCCACACAATCTCGACCATCGTGTTCTCGTGCCAATTCGCCGCGACTGCGCCTTTCGATTTCCGGTGCTTCCAGATCGAGTAAAACATCACGCCAAAAACGAGGATGAAAATGGCGCCGCAGATGATCAGCATGAAATCATGCAGCGAGTAAATGTCTTCCGCCAGCTTGCTGGCCGGCGGCGGCAGGTTGTAGCGGCTCTGGATCGCTGCTACGGCGTTGCCCGCGACGACGAAAAGCGCTGCTGGCGCGATACGTCGCCCACTACCGAGGACTGCATGGCCAAGTTTCATTGCCGGTTCATCGCCATTGTTTGTACTACATCGACCTGCGACCGCGTCACAGTGCTCCACCACGCGCCCGCATCAGCGCTCCGTTGACCTCGTACCCGAGCATCAGGCGTCTTTGGTCGAGTAAATATCGCCCCAGCTCAAGCCTGGTTGCCGGCGCCAACAGGAAGACACGCACGCGCTGGCCCCATCTGCGGCCGTGCGTCTCAACCTGAACATGCGATACGCGCGGATCAAACTCCCACCGATGGGTACGCGCGCCCTCGACATGCTCTACCGACAGGACTTGTGGTTCGATCGCAATGCGTTCGAAATCGGCGGCATGCCATCCGTAGCATAAGAATGCAGCGCCTACCGCAATCAACTCGAGACCCACGAAGGGAAGCACCATCCATAACCCGAAAGCGGCAAAGCCCAGACCGAACGCAAACGAAACGGCGACCAACGACCCGAATACCACTGCCAGCTGACGCGGGCCAGCCGAGCAATTTCGCTTGATCAACCAGGTGTTTGCTTCGGAAGTTGGGTCAGACATTGGCGGCGGATTATATAGGCGCCGCTGTCGGCGTAAGCGAGGAGGGCATGCCTCGCGTACGCAACCCGCGACTCGCACATGCACGCGTCGCAATTCGGTGGCCGCTACCGTCCGCAGCCACCAGCCTGCGCTCGAAAGCGACTACTTGGGCGGAATTCTCAGGTTCTGTCCCGGATAGATCTTGTCCGGATGCGTCAGCATCGGCTTGTTCGCCTCGAAAATTTTCTGGTACGCGTTAGCGTCACCGTAGAACTCCTTCGCGATCTTGGACAGCGTGTCGCCTTTGACTACGGTGTAGTACTTCGATTCGGGCTGCGACAAGTCGACCGTCATGTTGTCGTCGACGGCGGCAATACCGTGCACGTTGCCGGCAGCCAGAATTATTTTCTCCTTGGTCGCCTGATCCTTGGCGATCCCGAAGACCTTGGCAGTCGCCTTTGCGCCGTCGTAGGTCACCGTGAGACCGGTCGCGGTCAGCCCCATCGATTTGATGTAATTCTCGATCGCAGTAGCGGCTTCCCGATTGGCGGCGTCGATCGCCGCTGGGTCTGCCGCCTCACTTTGGGCTGCCTGTGCTTTCTTGCCGAAGAGTTTTTCGCCGGCTTCCTTGAAAAACGAAATGATTGACATCGAATACTCCGTTGGTTGAATGCATTGCAGTGACTATCTATCTTCGTGTTGCCGAGCTTATTTAGCTCGGTTGCGGCTCGCCAACTCGGCGCGAAGCGTCTCGACCGTGATCGCCGTTATCCCTGCTGCTTTTGCTGGGCATCGGCTTCCACGCATGACCATAGGCGACCTCAAAGGTTAGTCGAAGCCGCCCGTCCTCACCGCGTTGCGCTTCCAGTGCCCCAAGCATTTGGCGCGCCTGCCGACCGGAAGGCAGCGATTGCGCGCGATCGTCGCGCGGATTACCGCCCAGAGCGCGCACTTCGCGCAACAACTCCTCCGGCGACGCGTAGGTGAGCGTGATGATCTCCGCATCCATCACCGGGGTCGCAAAACCGCTTGCGACCATCATGTCGCCGAAGTCGTGCATGTCGACGAACGGCATTGGGCGCGAATTGGGAAGGGCGTGCGCGGCGGCAGCACGCAGTTCCTTCAGAGTGTCCGGACCGAAGCAGCTGAACATCAGCAGGCCGTCGGTCTTGAGCACCCGCTTCCACTCGGGAAACACGGCATGCGGTTCCGGATGCCAATGCAGCATTAAGTTCGAAAATACGAGGTCGATACTGTCATCGGCAATTGGCAATCGTCCGGCGTCACCTGCCACGCGGTGCGACCACGTGCCCCGCAGCCAGCGACGGGCTCGTGCCCGCAACGGATCCGCCGCGACGGTTTTCAACATGCGCTCCGAAATGTCGAGTCCGATCCAGTCGGCTTGCGGGTACTGGAACAACAACGGTCCGCGCGTCTCGGCTGCGCCGCAACCTACATCCAAGATGCGGCGCGGCGCGAGCCTGATGTATTGCAATCGCTCGATCAGTCGCCTGCCCACTTCTCGCGGCAATGCCGCCCGTTCGCCGAAACGTTCAGCACGCGCATCAAACTGACGCCGAACGGTGGCTACGCGTGCCGGAATTCGCGGCGGCGCGACCATCGTTGGCGTTAGTTCGGAGGAGCCTGGACCAAGCGGCATCGTCGATCGAGTATATGCAGCTATCCTCAGCGGACCCATGTTGCGTTCTCTAGCGTACCGGTTGCTACCGACGACCTGTGTCGTGTGCGGACTTGAACCCGGCGCACCGTCGACTTCAATTTGCCAGCATTGCGAAACCGATTTTTTTTCCCTCGAAACCGCGCGTTGCGAGCGCTGCGCGATACGCCTACTGAACGCCAAATCGGGCGCGCCGCGCATCTGCGGGCGCTGCCTGGCCGATACGCCGCACTTCGATACAACGATGACGCTGGCTGACTATGTTTCGCCCGTCGACGGAATGGTGATGGCGCTGAAGTTCACCGCCCGATTGGATCTCGCGCAGTTTTTTGGCCAATTGTTGGCGAGTCGATCAGCGCCATCGCCTTTCGCAAAAGATGGTGTCGTCATCCCGGTGCCGCTCGCGTTCGAGCGCATGCGTCAGCGCGGATTCAATCAATCGCACCACATAGCGCGCGCTTTTGCGTCGGCCGCCGGCCACCGTCTCGTCGTCGACCGATTACTGCGCGTCCGGCACACTGCGCCACAACAAACTCTCGCGCTGAATGAGCGGCGGCGCAATGTTCGCGGCGCGTTTGCTGTCGAAGGAAGCGTCAACGGCCACGTTTTCGTCGTTGACGACGTGATGACGACCGGCAACACGCTCAATGAAGTAGCGCGTGTGCTCAAACAGGCCGGCGCGTCGCAGGTTCACAACTTGATCGTCGCGCGAACTCCGTAGCACGATGTTCAACATCGTTCTAGTCGAGCCGGAGATCCCACCTAATACCGGCAACGTCATTCGGCTCGCAGCCAATACCGGAGCTCGGTTGCACCTCGTTTCACCGCTGGGCTTTGACCTCGACGACAGGCAGCTGCGGCGCGCCGGATTGGACTATCACGAATTCGCGGCGGTCAAATTGCACGCGAGCTTCGATGCCCTCATTGCCAGCGAGAACCCACCTGCCGAGCGCACGTTTGCGTTAACGACGCGCGGCGCACGTCTGATCGGGGACGTTGAATTCAAACCGAACGATTGGTTTGTCTTCGGTAACGAAACCGCTGGGCTCTCCGACGGCATCCGTGAACGATTTGAGTCGATCCAAAGAATCCGGTTGCCGATGCGTCCGGGCAACCGCAGCTTGAATCTTTCAAACGCCGTCGCTGTCGTGATCTTCGAAGCGTGGCGTCAGGCTCGCTATTCGGGCGGAAGTTGACGCGCTTCTATCCCAACGAGATGTTGTCGGCGGGTGCGTCGACTGCGCGTGAGCCATGTCGGCAGCCAATAGAGCAAGCAAGCGCGCCGGCGTGTGCTCGACGCGCAGCAGATCGCGATGCTCGCGTCTGATCAGCCCTTCGTTCGCTGCGTGCTCCAAGAACTGCAGCAACGAGTCAAAGTAACCCTCGACGTTCAGAAGCCCGACCGGCTTGTCCTGCAGCCGCAGTTGCAGCCATGTCAACATTTCGAACATTTCTTCGATCGTGCCAAAGCCGCCGGGTAGCACGATAAAAGCATCGCTGCGCAACGCCATCGTCTGCTTGCGCGTGTGCATCGAGTCGACGACGATCAGCTCGGTCAATCCCTGATGAGCGACCTCGGGGCGCATCAGATGCTCGGGAATGACGCCGACCACGCGGCCGCCGTGCATCAGCGCTTCGTCCGCGAGCGCACCCATTAATCCGACGTGCCCGCCACCGTATACAAGCTCGATCCCGTTTTGTGCGAGCAAGCGTGCCATGGCGCGCGCCGCCGCTACATAGTCTTCCCGCCGTCCCGGCTGCGAACCGCAGAACACACAAACAGCGCGCGGCGTCACGACAATTGCACCTCGACCTTCGGCTCGCGCGCTAGCAGCGCATGCAGCGCCTCCGACGGCGTCAAAGCACCGTCGAGCACAGCGCAAACGGCCTCGGTAATCGGCATGTCGACATCGGACTGGCGGGCGCGTGTCAACACGGCGTGCGCCGAACGCACGCCTTCGGCCACGTGACCAAGATCGGCAACCGCGGCTTCTATCGTCGCGCCGCGTCCAAGGGCCAAGCCCACCTTGCGGTTGCGCGAGAGATCACCGGTCGCCGTCAGAATCAAATCGCCCATGCCGGTCAGGCCCGTAAACGTTTCGGCGCGCGCACCAAGCGCAACGCCGAAGCGAGTGATCTCGGCCAGCCCGCGCGTGATCAGGGCAGCGCGCGCATTGAGGCCAAGCTCGAGTGCATCCGAGATCCCGGTGGCTATTGCCATGACATTCTTGACGGCGCCGCCTACTTCGACCCCCGCGACATCGTCGGTCGAATAAATGCGAAGCGCGCCACCATGCAACGCTTCGGTGACGCGTTCGCAAAATTCGGGAGCGCCGGCGACCGTCAGAGCCGTGGGCAAGCCACACGCGACTTCGATTGCGAAGCTGGGCCCCGATAGTGGTCCCACGTTGGCACGATCACCCAATTCTTCGCGGACGATTTGATGCGGCAACTGCTCACTTGATTGTTCAAACCCCTTGCACAACCAAGCCAGTGGCACATCTGGCGCGATCTCTCTGACGGCACGAACAACGGAGCGCAACGCGTCGGTAGGCGTTGCAATAAAAGTCAGGCCGTTCGCAGACGCGCTGTACTGAACTGCTTTGCGCAGATCGTCGGTGAAGTGCAGCGTTTCCGGTAATGCGAGCGTCGGCAGGTACTTCGCGTTAACTCGGTCGCGGCTGAGGCCAGCGCATTGCTCACGGTTGCGTGCGTACAAGATGACCGAATGCCGGGCGCTAAGCGCAACTGCGATCGCCGTACCCCACGCACCCGCGCCGAGCACGGCAACGTTCAAGCAACGCTCGCTCAGTTAAGCGGTAATCACGCGCTAGCCACGCCGTTGCCGGTGGTGCTGACAGCCGGAGCGGCACCCGCCTGTTGCTGCATCGCTGCCATCTTTTGTGAATAGAACGCCTCGAAGTTGATCTCGGCAAGATGGATCGCAGGCAAGCCGGTGCGTGATATCAAGTCCGCAATGTTGGCACGCAGATACGGATAAATGATTCCAGGGCACACGACGCCGAGCACCGGGCCCATCTGTTCGCTGCTCAGATTGCGAATTTCGAAAATGCCGCCCTGCTTGCCTTCCACCAGAAACAGAACCTTGTCCTTGACCTTCGCAGTCGCCGTCACGCGCACGACAACCTCGTGCACCGCATCGATCACCGGCTCATTGCTGACCTCCAGCTGAATATCGACGGACGGCGCCTCGGCTTCGAGAAAAATACGCGGCGCGTGCGGCATCTCAAGCGACGCATCCTTCAGGTAGACGCGTTGCAGCTGAAATACCGGGGCTTGCTCCGCGGCGGTGGGGCTGGCGGCGCCGATGGTGGGATTGGTGTCGTTCATTGGTTTCCTTGTTACGCGGCGAGCAGTTGAGTGAGCTTTCCGGCTCGATCCAGCGCCGATAAATCGTCGAAGCCGCCAACGTGCGTTTCTCCGATAAAAATCTGCGGCACCGTACGGCGCCCCCCGGTTCGTGTGGTCATTTCATCGCGCCGCGCCGGCTCCAGATCGACCCTGACCTTTTCGATATGCACAACACCGCGTGCCTTCAGCAGCGCTTCGGCGCGCTCGCAAAACGGGCACGTCCCGGTGCTGTACATGATGATGGGCACGGTCATTCGAATCTCCGTCATGTTCTGATCGGTAATCCTGCTTCACGCCACGCCGCAAGACCTCCTGCTAAAACAAAAACCTCATTGAAGCCGTTGGACCGCAACTGTGCCGCGACGCTCCCTGCTGATCGACCATTGGCACAAACAACGATCACCGGCTTGTCTTTCTTCAACGCACCGGCGCCAGCTTTGACCTTATCCGCCGGCAAGTTGCGTGCGTTCGGCAAAGAGCCTTTGGCAAATTCCTCCGGCGGGCGAATGTCGACAATCGTTGCATTCTTTCCGTTGATCAGCTGGGTCACCTGCAGTGTGGTCAGCGCAGGCCCGGATACTCGGCTTCGAAGCATCGGCCATAACAGCATCGCACCGCTAGAACATGCGATCGCAATCACGAGAATGTTGTCAATCAGAAACTGCACGGGAAAGGACGAGCCGACGATGAAGGGCGCGAATTATAGAATAGGCTGATGCACGAACCGATGCGCAAACTGGTGCTGCTGCGTCATGGCGAAAGTCAGTGGAATCTCGAGAACCGCTTTACCGGCTGGGCCGATGTCGATCTGACCGAAAACGGCTGCCGCGAGGCGAAAGCGGCGGGCGAGCTGCTACGGCACGAAGGATTCACGTTCGATATTGCGTATACGTCGGTACTAAGACGCGCCATTCGCACACTGTGGATCGCGCTGGACGCGCTGGACTCGATGTGGCTACCGGTCGTGCATAGCTGGCGTCTGAACGAGCGCCATTACGGAGCGCTGCAGGGGCTCAACAAGGCCGAGACCGCCGCCAAGTTCGGTGAAGAACAGGTGCTTAAATGGCGCCGCGCTTATGCGGTGGCGCCGCCACCGCTACCGCCTTCGGATCCGCGACGCATCCGCGACGACCCGCGCTACAAGCACGTGCCGCCAGACGAGATGCCGGCGACCGAGAGCTTGAAAGACACCGTCGCGCGCGTGCTCCCGTTCTGGAACGATTCGATAGCCCCCGCGATCTTGCGTGACCGACGCGTTTTGGTCACAGCGCATGGCAACTCGCTGCGTGCGCTGATCAAGCATCTCGACCGCTTATCCGACGAGGAAATCGTCGAACTCAACGTTCCGACCGCGCGCCCGCTAGTCTATGAGCTCGATTCCGAACTTAAGCCAATCCGGCATTATTACCTTGGCGACCAGGCCGAAATCGAGCGCGCGATGCAGGCCGTTGCGGCACAGGGTAAAGCAAGGAAGGGGTAAACACTGTTCAGGACGCTTTTAGCCGTGCGGAACGCAAGCGGTGGGATCGTTGTCCGATACACGGTTAGGCGATCGGCACGACGGTTGCAATCGTTGATGCGAGCCTATACTTTGAAGTAGGTTTGCAAGAGCGGCTATTTGCTTCGCTCGGGCAGTTTGCAGCACGCTAGTGTCTAGTTGACGAACTAAGCGACAAACGTCGGATTTTGGGGGTGGCATGGCTGGCAGGGCTCGTAGTTTCGCACTCATTGGAGTCGGTGCAGTTGCCGGCATACTGGTCAGCGTAGGAATTTCTGCCTACGCGTTCCGCGACACCCGCGGACCGATCCCTTTAGAAGAGATTCGCGCCTTTACCGACGTCTTTGGTGCGGTAAAAGCCAACTACGTCGAGCCGGTCGACGATAAGAAGCTGATGCACGAGGCGATCTCGGGCATGCTCGCCGGGCTTGATCCGCACTCGGCGTATCTGGATGCCGACGCGTTCAAAGACATGCAGAGCGATATTCAGGGCGAATTTGGCGGCCTGGGTATCGAAGTCGGTGCCGAAGAAGGCATCATCAAAGTGATCGCGCCGATCGACGACACGCCGGCGGCACGCGCCGGTATCAAGGCCGGCGACTTGATCATCAAGATCGACGACAAGGTCACGCGCGGGCTGACATTGCCCGAGGCAGTCAAGCTGATGCGCGGCAAGCCGCGTACGCCGATCACCTTGATCATCGCGCGCAAGGGCGAGGACAAGCCGCTGGAATTCAAGTTGGTGCGCGATGTGATTCGCGTGCAGTCGGTGAAGTCGAAATTGATCGAGCCGGGCTACGGTTTCATTCGCGTTTCACAGTTCAAGGAAAAAACCGTTGACGATCTCGTGAAGCACGTCAACGACCTGTACAAACAAGGCCCGCTCAAAGGCCTGGTTCTCGATATTCGCAACGATCCGGGTGGTCTGCTGCATTCTGCGGTAGGAGTGTCGGCGGCGTTCTTGCCGGCGAAGGCGCTGGTCGTTTCGACCGATGGCCGCACCGACGATGCGCGCCGCAAGTTTGTCGCCGCCCCCGAAGACTATCTGCGTGGGCGTGGTGAAGACATTCTTTCGAAGCTGCCGCCGCAGGCGAAGACCGTGCCGTTGATCGTGCTGGTCAATGGCGCCTCGGCGTCGGCGTCTGAGATCGTCGCGGGCGCTCTGCAGGACCACAAGCGCGCGGTCGTGCTCGGAACGCAGACGTTCGGTAAAGGCTCGGTGCAAACAATCATTCCGCTGCGCGTCGATGGCGACAGCCCGGCAGCGATCAAGCTCACCACGGCGCGTTACTACACGCCCAAAGGCCGCTCGATTCAGGCCAAGGGCATCGTCCCCGACTTCATTGTCGAAGACACGCCTGAGGGCAATTTCGCCGGCTTTAACGTGCGCGAAGCCGATCTGGTGCGGCATCTGGAAAGCGCCAAGGTCGAAGACGCGACGCGCGCTGCGACGGTGCCCGGCGCTTCGGCTCCGCGCGGCTCAGCCACTCCATCCGCGGTGCCGGTAAAGCCGATCGACGGCAAATCGGTATCGCCGAAGCGTTACGACTGGGGTGCGCCCGAGGATTACCAACTGCTGCAGGCGATCAATCATCTGAAGGGCAAGCCGGTCGAGATCGCCAAGCCGAAGCCCGACAGCGTGGCAACCACCACCACGGCGCCTGCACGCTAGAGAAAGCAAGCACAGAAATTACGGGCCGCGCTGCGGCCCGTTTTTGTTTATGACCGATGCTCATCTGAACGATAGCCAGCTGCTCCGCTACTCGCGCCATATTCTGCTGAACGAGATCGGCATCGAAGGCCAGCAAAAGATTCGGGCAGCACGCATGCTCGTCATAGGCGCCGGTGGGCTGGGGTCTCCCGCCGCCTATTACCTCGCATCGGCGGGAGTTGCGTCGATCGTCCTAGTCGACGGCGACGCGGTCGATCTGACCAACCTACAGCGGCAGATTCTGCACACGACCGAGCGCGTCGGAACACTGAAGGCGCACTCCGGCGAAATGGCGTTGCACGCCATCAACCCCGAGGTTGAGGTCACGCCGCTTGCGCGGCGCGTCGATGCCGCGACGCTCGACGAGTTAGTACAAGACGCCACGATTGTTCTCGATTGCTCAGATAACTTCGCAACGCGCCATGCAACCAATCGCGCGTGTGTCATCCATCGCAAACCGCTGGTGTCAGGCGCCGCAATCCGGTTCGACGGTCAGATCGCAGTGTTCGATCTACGAGCTAACGACTCGCCGTGCTACGCGTGTCTGTTCCCACCAGGTGAGGGCGAAGACGAGCTGTGTTCGACGATGGGTGTGTTCGCGCCGCTGACGGGCATGATCGGAACGATGCAGGCCGGGGAGGCACTGAAGCTTGCCGCCGGGATCAGCACCACGCTGAACGGCCAGCTCGCGATGCTGGACGCGCTGACAATGCGATGGCACACCGTGCGCGTGACACGCGATCCCGGTTGCCCGGTGTGTGCCGGCCGTTAGCGCTCGCCAACGAGCGCCGGCATCTGAACCTCGAGCGCCTCGCCAGGGGCCTTGCGAAACCCGCTCTTAGCGAATCGGTGCCAGCAGCCCAGGACGAAAGCCAGCACTAGCGCGGCACGCGCGCCCGCGTCAAAGGTTTCCGGCAACTCCTTGTCGCCGACGGCCACCTTAAAACTCTGCTTGATCGACGCTTCGATGCGCTCGAACAATTGATTCATGCGCTCCTGCAAGCGCTCGTTCTCGTTGACCAGCGCATCGCCGATCAGAACGCGTGTCATGCCACGGTTGGTCTGAGCAAAGTCGATCAACATGCTGACCATCGCTCGTACCTGCTTGATACCCGACGCTTCTTCGGTGCTGATCTTGTTGATCAGGCCAAAGATCGTGGTTTCGATGAATTCGATCAGACCCTCAAACATCTGGGCCTTGCTGGCAAAGTGCCGATACAGCGCCGCTTCGGACACATCGAGCCGTGCCGCCAACGCCGCCGTGGTCACTTTTTCACCCTTTGGCTCCTCAAGCATCGAGGCAAGCATCTGCAGGATTTGCAGCTTGCGGGCACCGGGTTTACGCGACCCTTGCGTAGGGATGTCCATGACGACCCGTCGCCTGAGGTTGAACAGTCGGAAGTGAGAACAACCGGTCAGCCAGCGGCCGACGTGAAGGCATACTATCTTACAAACCCGCACCTGCGAACACTTTCGCGCTCAGCCAAAGGGCGGAACTGGGCCGGAATCTCGGCCCGGATGATCGCTTTAGAAGCGCCTTCTAGCGAAAGTTACAGAAGCAGTACGAGATGCCGGCCAGCGGATTTTCGCGAGCGCCGAATAGCAACTCGAGGTCGCGTCTGACCGCTCCACCGCCGTTGGATCCTAGGCCGAGCATCCCGTCGATTCCAAGCCCGCTTCTTACGGCCGCCGTGATTCGACCGAAAAACAGCGAGAGATAGCGGTTGAGCCCGCGCGGCTCAGGCTCGACATACTCGAGCCGATACGATTCGCCCAGATTGGCGCGTCGGGCCGCGCTCTTGATCGCGACATCGATTCCGCCGAGAGAGTCAACCAGACCCCGTTCTTTCGCCTGCGCGCCGGTCCACACCCGCCCCTGCGCGACTTCGTTGATCTTTTCGGGCGTCGAGTTGCGGCGTTCGGCCACCAGCGTGATGAACTCGCGATAGTTTGAATTGACCACGAGCTCGAGTGACTGCGCCAGCCGCTTGTCGACCGGCCGTCGGAGGTCAGTCGCGCCTGCCAGCCACGTCGTCGACACGCCGTCGATATTGACGCCGAGCTTCTCCATCGTGCCCTCGAAGGTCGGCAATAGGCCGAACACACCGATCGATCCGGTAATCGTGGCCGCATCGGCAATAACTTCGTCCGCACCCATCGCGATCCAATACCCACCCGACGCGGCGACGTCACCCATCGAAGCCACGACCGGCTTGCCCGCCTTGCGCGTCAGTTCGAGTTGCTCGCGAATGATCTCGGAGGCTTGCACCAGCCCGCCAGGAGAATCGATACGCAACACCACCGCTTTGATGCTGTCGTCCTGCCGCGCGCGCTGGATCAGCTCGACCATCGTGCGCGCGCCGACGCGACCTTGCTGCGCGTCACCGTTGGTGATTTCGCCCTGCGCGACGATAACGCCGACTGCATCGCCGCCAGTCGGCTGCCGGTGGCGGCGCGCATACGAATACAGCGAGACTTGGCGGAACGTTTCGCTGTCTTCATCGCTGCGCGGCGCGCCGGTTTGAAGCAACTGCGCACGAAACTGGTCGCGCGTTTTCAGCCCGTCGACCAGCTTTTCGTTTAGCGCCAGCCGCGCGATGTCTCCTTCGGCAGCGGCCAGCCGCTGCGGCAGATCCGCGATTACCGCGCCGACAGTTCCCGGCTTCAGTTTGCGTACACGCTCGACGTCATCTGTCCACGTCGACCAAAGACCGTTTAGAAGCAACGAATCGGCTTCCTTGGCCTCGGGCGTTGCCGCGGTGCGCGTAAACGGCTCCGAAAAACTCTTGTAGCGCCCCGCTTGAAATGCGTTCACCTTCACGCCGAGCTTGTCGAGCAACGTCTTGTAGTAACCGCGCGTGCCCTCGAGGCCGCGCACGCCCAAGGCGCCCGCCGGATGCAGATACAACTCGTTGGCATACGCCGCGAGGTAGTACTGGCCCTGGCCGTAATTCTCGCCCCACGCGTACACCGGCTTGCCGCTGGCCTTGAAGCGTTCGAGCGCGGCACCGATCTCGCGCAGCGTTGCGATACCCGCGCCGCGCATCTCATCGAGCACCAGAACAGCACGTGTGATCTTCGGGTCCTTGGCGGCGGTGTCGATCGCGGCCAGGACGTCTCGCACCCGCGTTTCGAAACGCTGCTCGCCAAGTGCCTCGGTGATAGCCGCTTCCCGCGGACCGATCGTGTATTCCTCGACGATTTCGCCCTGCAGGTTGAGGACTAGCGCGGTATCAGGTCCAACTGCAGCCGGCCCATCGCCTGCAAACCACGCCACCAACAACAGAGCGACGATCGCGAAGAAAAGCACGTTGAAAATCAACTGCCGCGTGAAATTGAGAAAGCTCCAAAGGCCGCCGAAGAAGCGACGAAAGAAGCCTGGACGATCAGCCATGAGAACTCCGCTCAGTACAACTTAATCAATGCGACTTGATCATTGTGCCGACGCCCTGGTCGGTCAGGATCTCCAGCAGCAGGCAATGATCGACCCTGCCGTCGATGATATGAACCGAGTTGACGCCGCTCTTGGCGGCTTCGAGCGCCGACGAGATCTTCGGCAGCATGCCGCCGGAGATCGTGCCGTCGGCGAACAGATCGTCGATCTCGCGCGCGGAAAGCCCAGTCAAGAGCTTGCCGCCTTTGTCTAGTACGCCCGGCGTGTTGGTCAGCATCACGAGCTTTTCGGCCTTAAGAATTTCGGCGATCTTGCCGGCGACGACGTCTGCGTTGATGTTGTACGTCAGATCGTCGCTGCCAAAGCCGATCGGCGAAATCACCGGGATAAACGCATCGTCCTGCAGCGCCTTGACGACCGCCGGGTTGATAGCCTCGATTTCGCCGACGTGTCCGAGATCATGACTTTTCGATGGATCGGCCATGTCGGGCAGGCGCAACCTGCGCGCTCGAATCAAACCCCCGTCCTTGCCGGTCAAGCCGACCGCCTGACCGCCGAAGCGGTTAATCAGAGTCACCAATTCGCCCTGTATCTCACCCGCCAACACCCATTCGACCACTTCCATCGTCTCGGCGTCGGTGACCCGCATGCCTTGTATGAAGGTCGATTTTTTCCCGACCCGTTCAAGCGCCTCGTCAATCTGCGGACCACCACCGTGCACGACGACGGGATTCATGCCCACTAGCTTCAACAGCACGACATCGTGCGCGAATGCTTCCTTCAAGTTCTGATCAACCATCGCGTTGCCGCCGTACTTGACGACGATGGTCTTGCCGTGAAAACGCCGGATGTAGGGAAGCGCCTCGGACAGAATTTCAGCTTTTAGCTGCGGGGCGATCAGCGCGGTGTCGACTGTTGCCGTGTCCATGGGCGCGCGCATCTTACACGCGCGTTACTCGCCAAAGAAGTTGGGTCAGGGCGCGCGCGGTCGCACTTCTACTTCGATCGGCTGCGTGACCAGCTTCTTGTCGCGAGTTTCGAGTCGCAACTCGACCTTGATCTTTTCACCGACGGCGAGCGGACGCTTCAAGTCCATCAACATCATGTGATGTCCGCCCGGCTTCAGTTCTACGGTTCCGCCCGGCGGCAGATCAAGAGTGCGAATCGGGCGCATCCGCATCACGTTGCCTTCCATGGCCATCTCGTGAATCTCGACGACGCCCGCTACGTCACTCGACGCGCCCAGAAGGCGGGCACCGTCTCGCGACATGAGCTGCATAAAGGCCCCGGTGCCCATCTGACCTGCCACCGTCGGCCTGGCCCAGGCGGACTTGACTTCGAGGTCCGCGCTGCGCTGCGCATACGCTGCCACCGACACCGCCACCATCGCCGCGAGCGCCCATCGTTTCATCGCCATCCAGAGCTATCCTGTTTTGCTACAAGACATAGCGCGCCAGATCTTCGTCGTGCGCGAGATCGGCCAATTTAGCATCGACATACGCTGCATCGATAAGCACCTTTTGCGCTTCGCTGCTTACTTGGCTGCCTGCGCCGAACGATACCTCTTCGAGCAGCTTTTCCAGCACTGTGTAAAGCCTGCGAGCGCCGATATTCTCTGTCGTGTTGTTGACCTGATGCGCAATTTCGGCGAGCCGGTGAATGCCCTCGTCGGTAAATTGCAATGCGCACCCGTCGGTCGCAAGCAACGCTTCATATTGCTGCGTCAGGCTGGCGTCGGTGGTCTTCAAGATGCGTTCGAAGTCATCGACGGTAAGGGAATCGAGTTCGACTCTGATCGGAAAGCGGCCTTGCATCTCGGGAATCAAGTCTGACGGCTTCGCCAGATGAAAGGCGCCCGACGCGATGAACAGGATGTGGTCAGTCTTCACCATGCCGTACTTCGTGTTGACCGTTGTTCCCTCGACCAGCGGCAGCAAGTCGCGCTGCACACCCTGACGCGACACGTCGGCGCCCTGCAGCTCCGAGCGCGATGCGATCTTGTCGATCTCATCGAGAAACACGATGCCATTTGACTCGGCATTCGCAATTGCGCGTGTCTTCAATTCCTCGTCGTTGACCATCCGCGAAGCTTCCTCGTCGGTCAGCAGCTTCAGCGCTTCCTTGATCGTCAGCTTGCGCGGCTTGCGACGCTCGCGGCCCAGATTCGAGAACATCGTCTGAATCTGCTGCGTCAATTCCTCCATTCCGGGCGGTGCCATCACTTCCATCGACGGAGACGCCGTCGCCAATTCGATCTCAATCTCCTTGTCGTCGAGTTCGCCTTCACGCAGCTTCTTGCGAAACTTCTGGCGCGTCGCGTTGTGGTCGTCGCGATTACCGGCAGAAAAACCTACGTCGCGCGCAGGCGGCACCAGCACGTCGAGCACGCGATCTTCGGCGGCGTCCTGCGCCCGCGTCGCGACTTTCTTGGTCTCCGACTCGCGCGTCTGCTTGATCGAGATATCGACGAGGTCGCGAATAATGGTGTCGACATCTCGGCCGACGTAGCCGACTTCAGTGAACTTCGTTGCTTCAACTTTGATGAACGGTGCGTCCGCCAGCCGCGCGAGCCGACGCGCAATCTCGGTCTTACCAACGCCGGTCGGCCCGATCATCAGAATGTTTTTTGGTGTGATTTCAGAGCGCAGCGGTTCGCTGACCTGCTGCCGGCGCCACCGGTTGCGTAGTGCGACCGCGACCGCACGCTTGGCGCGATCCTGGCCGACGATGTGCTTGTTGAGTTCGTGAACGATTTCTCTCGGGGTCATCATAGAAGCTGCGCTCCTCGTGTACGCGACCGCTTTGCGGTCGCACGTGCACTCGTCGCGATTAGTTAGGCGCGCTCCCTTCGGAGCGGCCGCGCGTACGCGCGCAGTACAAAGGCAGGGGAGTTATCACTACGTTCGCCGCCTAGTCGATTGATTCGATGGTGTGGCTCTGATTCGTATAGATACACAAGTCGCCTGCGATCTCGAGCGCCTTTTTCACCAGCTCTTTGGGTGGCAGGTCCGTGTTGTCCAGTAAAGCGCGCGCGGCGGCGTGGGCATACGGGCCCCCGGAGCCGATCGAGATCAACCCGAATTCGGGCTCGAGCACGTCGCCTGTGCCGGTGATGATCAGCGACGTTTCGCTGTCGGCGACTGCCAGCATCGCTTCGAGGCGGCGCAGGATGCGGTCGGTGCGCCAGTCCTTCGCGAGCTCCACGGCCGAGCGCATCAGATTGCCCTGGTGCTTGTCGAGCTTGGCGTCAAACCGCTCGAACAACGTGAACGCGTCGGCGGTGGCGCCCGCAAACCCCGCGAGGATCCGATCGTGATGCAGCCGGCGCACTTTTTTCGCGCCTTGTTTGACGATGATGTTGCCGAGAGTGACCTGACCGTCACCGCCCATCGCGACCTTCGTCCCACGCCGCGCGGAGACGATCGTCGTCCCGTGAAAAACTTCCATTGGGTTTGCCTATCTGTGCAGCCGCAGAATACGGCCTAGATAGGGGCGATACGGATAACTTCTAGACCCGGCGCAGCTGAACTTGTGCGACCGCGTCGACGCCCAGCAGCGCAAACAGAGCGCCAATTAGGTAGTTCACGTTGCGGAACTCGACGGTGGCGCCGTTTTGGCGCACTTTGGTGACCATTGCGAGCATGCCGGTGGCGGTCGAAAACTCGACCCTCTTCAGGTACATACAATCGACGATCAATTGCTTTTCGATGCGTGACGCCGCCATCAGCCGGCCAAAGTGCGGCTCCCCTTCGCCGCGTAATGTGCCGCGCCAAGAAAGCCCATCGCCCGCTTCCGGCACGACCGCCTGCGGTACCGCGGCACGCGTCTTCAAGTTCGGTGGCGCCGGCTCCCACGACGGCGGCGATACCTCGTAGGTGATGCAATACTGAATTCCGGTTTCTTCGAAGTCATGCTGCCGATTCAACAGGCGGAACACTTCTAGCAGCAGCATCCATACAGCGTCGCTCGGATCGCGACGGCCGGCTTCAACCGCCGCGCGTAACGGAGTGACCAGTTGATCGGCACCCTGCAGCAGCAGCTCGTGGCTCGCGCGCTTGAATGCGTTGATCACGCGCAGCAACAACTCGGCGCCTACCGGATCGAAGCTGCGCACATTCGAAGAGTCGAGCGTAATCGACTGATGCGATTGCGAATGATTTTTCAACTGTTCGAGATGCGCTACGACGCCCCCGTCGACCGCCTCGGGCAGCACGATGATCGGCGCGGCTCCTGTTTGGGCAGAGCGCCCCACGGCGGCGCTAAGCGCTGCCAGATCGGGCTCATCTCGGTAGTCGATCCATGCTGGCGGCGAGCTTTCGAAACGCAGCACGTACTCGATCGTCAGGCTGTCAAAGCCAGCCCTGTCACCGCGCTGCTGCAACAACTCGAACAGCATCAGCCAGCCTCGTTGCGCAGCCTCTCCCAGCTGATCCGACTGAATGGCTGCGCGCAACCCGGCTTCAGCGGGCTCGATCAAACCATTGGCGAACAGGATTGCCGTTTCTTCAATCGCCGAGCCGCCGCCTTCAGCCGAGACCTCGAACGCGTTGACGTTGCCCGCCCAATCCTCGGAGATGATGTCAAGCGGCTCGAGCGCCTTATCGTCCTTGCCGTTGGAGGGCGCTGCTTCAACAGCCTCGGGTTGCTGCGACGGCCGCTGCAGGGTCGAATTGGCGGCGGAGTTCGGGAACATCGTCGGCGCGCCGCCGGGGCGTAAAAAGTCCCGCGCCATTTCAGATTCGATCGCATCGATCTTGGCTGCCGTTTCAAGCGCAAGGGTGCGATGTAAATCCTTGTCGGCCGCTGTATTGGTGGTCGCGGGGCCCTGTGAACCGCGCGCGATCGTCGACGAGGGATTCCGATTGACCGGACCTGGAAGTGGACGCGCAACTGGCTTGGCGGACGTGGATTGGCGTGAACCCGCCTTCACGGCCGTTGCGGCATCTTTTGAATCTTTTTTAAAGAAGGAAAAGGCCACTACGTTTTACCGTTATCCGATTTGTACTCGGGCTCGCAGATTCTTCGTGTGCAACTCCGCACACACGATTCTGGCACCAGCAGCCCCTTTGCCATTCCGCGAAGGGACCGGAAACAAGTAAGCCTTTTCGCTGAGGCCCGATCGCATTAAACGGTGCGACAGTCGATGCCGTCGCACTTGATACCGTGTTCGAGTGAGCAAGCGCCAATCGCTTTTGATAGTAACAACTTTAGACCGCTCGCAAACCACCGATCTGCACGGCAATCCCGCCTGTCAGCTACGCCCGGAATATGGATCGCTGAATGAGGCCTTAATCGCCGAACATTTTCTGCTTTAACTCGCGGCGCTGCTGCGCCTCGAGCGACAGCGTTGCAGTCGGTCGCGCGAGCAGGCGCGGAATCCCAATCGGATCCCCGGTTTCTTCGCAATAGCCATACTCGCCGCTTTCGATTCGCGCCAGGGCCTGCTGGACCTTCTTAATCAGCTTGCGCTCGCGATCGCGAGTGCGCAGTTCGAGTGCGTGCTCTTCCTCGATGGTGGCGCGATCGGCCGGATCGGGAACGATGACGGACTCGCGCAGATGTTCGGTGGTTTCGTCGGCGTTTTGCAGCAACTCGCCTTCCATTTGCTGCAATCGATGCTTGAAGTACGCCAGTTGCTCGGCGTTCATGTAGTCAGCATCGCGTGTCTTCAACAACTCCTCTTCGGTCGGCAGGCGCTTTCCGTTGACCACCAGCGGCGCTTCGCTCCGAGTCGCCGAGCGCGCCAACAGGTACTCGTGCGCCGCAGCCAAGTCTTTCGGCGATGGGGCTGGCGTCACTTTGGGCGGTGTCGTCATCGGCCCTGTGTTGGCGAGCCCTGGCGCCGGCATCGGTGGTATCGGACGCTGATCCTTGCGTTCGCGCGCCGGTCTACCGCCACGCGGCCTGCCGGATGGTGGACTCACTGCGATCGGCGCTTTCGCACCTTTCGCCGGCTTGCCCTTCATATCTGCCTTCGAGCGCGCAGCGTCTTTTGAAGGTTTCAATGCTTTCACCTTGCGGGAGGCGCTTGCACTCTTCTTCGGAGCAGCTGCTTTTTTCGCTTTGCGCACAGGCGCCTGCGCTTTTCTCGGCGCCTTTGCAACGCTCTTCTTTACGACCTTCTTGACGACCTTCTTTGCGGCCTTGCTGGCGGATTTGGCGGCCTTCTTAGGCGGTTTTTTTGCTGCCATCGGTGAACCTCTTTAGAAAATTCCTGGTTGCATCAGTGTCGCGTGCGATGTGAGCGCGTCTAGCGCGCCAGGCACGCTTCGAGACCTTTGATGATTGCTTCCTTCGGCAAGTTGCGGCCAATGAAAACAACCTTGCTGGAAGGCTTTTCATTCGCAGCCCACGGGCGGCCAACGTCGGCTCCCATCAGCATATGAACGCCTTGAAATATCGTCCGGCGATTGCTGCCGTTCATGAAAAGCACGCCTTTATACCGAAGCATGTCTGGCCCGTAAACCTGAGTGAGGGTGCCCATATATTCCTCGAGCTTGGCTGGATCAAACGCCCGGTTCGATTGAAAGACAAACGCCTTAATCGCGTCGTCATGATGATGACCGTGATGATGATCATCTTCACCGTGACCATCGGCATCGTGGTGATGATGCTTACCGTCGCGCGCCGCGTCGGGATGCTCGCCGGCGAGAAACTCGGGGTCGATTTCGAGGATCGCGTTCAGGTTGAAGCCACGTACATCGAGCACATCGGCGATCGCGACCTCACCGAAATTGACCGGTTTAATGGGCGCCCGCGGATTCATGTGCACAAGGCGGTCCTTCAACGACTTCGCGTCGCCTTCAGAGACGAGATCGATCTTGCTCATCAGGATCCGATCGGCAAACCCCACCTGGTTCTGCGCCTCCGGCTGCTGATCCAGCGTGTCGTGCCCATGCTTGGCGTCGACCACGGTGATGACGGCGTCGAGCAGGTAGTAGGTCGAGATGCTGTCGTCCATAAAAAACGTCTGCGTCACCGGGCCGGGGTTCGCCATGCCAGTCGTCTCGATGATCACGCGCTCGAACTCGATCTCGCCCGATTGCCGCTTGGCCTTCAAGTCGTTCAGTATGCGCACCAGATCGCCACGCACGGTGCAACAGATGCACCCGTTGTTCATTTCTACGATCTGCTCGCCGGGCTCGGACACCAGCAACTCGCTGTCGATTCCTTCCGGACCGAATTCATTCTCGATGACAGCAATTTTGTGCCCGTGCTGTTCGGTCAAAATCCGATTGAGAAGCGTCGTTTTACCGGCGCCAAGGAACCCCGTCAGGACGGTCACCGGCACCTGTGGCACGCTTGCACTTACATCCATAAAACGCCGCCTTTGATCCGCTTTTGATCGCGCTTCTCAATCGGACTGCCGGAGTAGGTGTGCTCCGGCAGTTGTGCTTCGTAAGGGGGCGAGAGTCTAGTGCAATTGGGCGGCGAGAGTCTGGCTCAACTGCGGCGCTTGGCGCGAGGATGCGCGGCGTCGTATGCCTTGGCCAGATGTTGCCAGTCGAGCCGGGTATAGATCTGGGTCGTGGCGATGTTCGAGTGCCCGAGCAGCTCCTGCACCGCGCGCAGGTCGCCGCTCGACTGCAGCAGATGGGAGGCAAAACTGTGCCGTAGGACGTGCGGGTGAACGTGAACGCCCAGGCCGAGCTTGCGGGACAACAGCGCGAGCCTCGACTGCACGCTGCGCGCCGATAGCCGAGCGCCGGCGGCGCTGACGAACAGTGCGCGTTCGTCCTGGCGAGCCAGCGTCGGGCGTGCTTCCAGCCAGCGCGCAAGTGCCGTGCACGCCGGCGTACCGATTGGCACTTGCCGCGTTTTGCCCCCTTTGCCGACTACCGTGGCCTCGGCAGCGGCAAGATCGATCCAACTTACCGACGCTGGCCGCTGACCGGCCGCTTCAAAATAATGGTGGTCGAGCGACACCAACTCGGCCAACCTGAGCCCGCTCGAGTAGAGCAGCTCGACAATCGCATGATCACGGCCCGCCAGAAGCGTTTCACTGATCGGGTGCGCGGCGAACGTGACGGCCTGATCGGCCGACAGTGCTTTTGGCAAACGCTTGACGCGTTTCGGACCTCTCACCCCGACCACCGGGTTGTCCACCGCGTCGCCACGCTCGCACAGCCATCGATACATAGAGCGCCACGCCGACAAAGTGCGTGCGATCGACGCCGGCGACAGCCCGCTCGCATGCAGCCTGGTCACGTAATGCCGAATGTCGTGTGCGCTTAGCCTTGCGAGCGATCGCTTACCGGCAAATTTGGTCAGACTCGCCAGATCCGACCGATACGCGGCCAGCGTGTGACGCGATGCGCGCCGCTGCGTCGAAAGTTCGAGCAGAAAGGCGTCGATAAAGGCACTCGACATCGACGCGGCACGCGATCAGGCGCGCAGACGCGCCAACGCCGCGCTGGCCAGTTCGCCAATGCGCTCGAGAAATGCAGTTCCCATCGAGGAGTGAAACCGGTCGGCGTCCGCCGAGCCAAGCACCAGCATGCCGAACGTTTCGGGATGCGCGCCAACACGAAGCGGAAGCAGCGCGACGCTCTTGACGACGCCGTCGGGTCCGAGCCAGGAAGCTGCTTCAAAGCCGACGTTCGAGCCGCAAAAGGGAACGCGCATGCTGTTGGCGAAAGTGATCGTGTCGCTCTCCACTTCGCGTGCGCAATCGAGCGATGCGTGCTCGGGTGTTATGTCCCATATTCTCAGCGCGGCGTACGGGACTTCGAAGATCCGCTTTAGCTCCTCGATCAAGGTCGCAGGCAGCGCACCTTCATCCGTCTCACTCAGCAGCGAGCGCACCCACGAAGTGAGCTTTTCCGCGATCGCATCGTTTTCCTGACCGTGGCGGACCATCTCGGCCACTCGGCTTTCAAGCGCCTTGACGCGCTCGCGAAGCATCAGCGATTGGCGCTCGACCAGCGAAATGGCCTGGCCGTCGTGCGGATGCGGCAACTGCATCTGTGACAACAACTGCGGGTGTTGCTCGAAGAAATCCTGATGGCGCGCCAGGTAGTGCGCAATATCGTCGGCTTGCAAAGTTGTCGTCATGGTCCGCTAAATAGTCGAAGTTAAATGTCAATCTCACCTTTGAATACTGTCATGGCGGCGCCGGTCATCAGAACCGGCTGCACCGTGTCTAGGCAGCCGCGCCATTCGATTTTCAGTTCGCCGCCACGAGCGATGACTCTAACCGGAGTATCGAGCAATCCGCGCCGAATACCGCTGACGACGGCCGCACAAGCTCCCGTACCACACGCCAGCGTCTCACCGGCGCCACGCTCCCACACGCGCAAGCGTATGCAATGCCGATCGACGATCTGCATAAAGCCCGCGTTGACGCGCTCGCGAAACCGATGATGTCGCTCGATCAACGGCCCATCGGTCGTGACCGCGGCGGTTTTGACATCACGCACCGTCTGCACCGCGTGCGGGTTGCCCATCGACAGCACCGCGACCGCGACTGTATTTCCAACGTCGAGCGGCCACAGCGGTTGTTCGTGTTCAACGATTGCCTTCAAGCCGCTCGAGTCGAATCCGGCGGCGGCCGGATCAAAACGCGGCACCCCCATGTCCACCGTCACTTCGCCACTTTCCTGTAACCGGGGCTCGATGATGCCGGCCAACGTTTGCACGCGAATCGCAGGCTTCGACGTCAGCCCCTCGTCATGCGCAAACTTGACGAAGCATCGGGCACCGTTGCCACATTGCTCGACCTCGCCGCCATCGCTGTTGAAAATGCGATAGCGAAAGTCGAGTTCAGGTTCGGACGCCTTCTCGACCAGCAAGATCTGATCAGCACCGATGCCGAAGCGGCGATCGGCCAGCTGTCGCAACTGCTCAGGCGACAACTCGATGCGCTGCGTAATTCCATTCAACATGACGAAGTCGTTGCCCGCGCCGTGCATTTTCGTAAAGCGAAGCTTCATTGACTCACGCCTGCGCGAGAAGCGGAACCATAGACACTCGCCAGTCCCGGCGGCCGCGTCTTGAAACGCCGATGGGTCCACAGGTATTGATCGGGCACTTTCAGCACCCACCGCTCGATCTCACGATTCATGCGGGCGGTGTCGGCTTCGATCGACTCACCGGGAAAATCGGGCCAGGGCGGCTCGAAGTGCAGCACGTAACCATCGTCGGTCATCTCGGTCACCGCCATCATCACCTGAGCGCCGATGATGCGCGCGATACGCGGCACCATCGGAATCGTTGCCGCCGGCACGCCAAAGAATGGAACGAAAATCGAATTAGCCGCACCCAGGTCCATATCGGGCAAGTAGTAAAGCGGTAACCCATTTTTAACGCTTCGCATCACGGTTCGCATGTCGGCACCCTGGCGGGGCACCAGCACTGGATCGTTGAATCGCTGTCGAGCCCTCAAGAGCCAGGCGTCCCACACGGCGTTGGTCTGCTTCGAGTAGATCGAGATACCGCGCATCAATGTATTGAAGCGAATGCCGCCGGCGTCGAGACCGACAAAGTGAGGAGCTATCAAGATCAATGGCTTGCCGGCAGCCGCCTGCAGATGTTCGAGGCCTTGCACCTTCACGTACTGCTCTACGGTCGACACCTCGCCATTCGACAACACCGAGCGGTCCAAGCCGCTGCGCGCGATGTTCCGGAAACAACGGCGCGCAATGTCCAGCCGCTGCTGTTCGCTCAGCGTCGGGAAACACAGGCGGAGGTTCGTTAATGTAATTCGCCGTCGCGGCGCGACGACGCCCCACAGCAGGTCGCCGATCACGGCGGCAAACCGTGTGCGTGCGATTTGCGACCAGTTCGACGTCGCATCGATCAGCGCGATCCACAGCTTTGCTGACAATCTGCCGATGAGTGCGCTCAAGCTCGAATTAGCGGGTTCTAATACAATCGCCACTTCGCCGAGTTAACGACAACTTGCGGGGCGAGTCGAGCAAAGCATAGCCGACACAAAGCCGCTAAAGCGTCGCACTCTGAAGAGTGCGAAACGCAACTAACGTTCGCACAGGAGTGATCATGTCAGGCAACTTTCTCTTTACTTCCGAATCCGTGTCGGAAGGCCATCCGGACAAGGTGTCCGACCAGATTTCGGACGCGATTTTGGACGCGATCCTCGCGCAGGATCCGCGCTCAAGAGTTGCCGCCGAGACGTTATGCAACACCGGGCTGGTGGTGCTGGCGGGCGAAATCACTACCAACGCGCACGTCGATTACATCGAAGTCACGCGCCGGACGATCAAGCGCATCGGCTATGACAACACCGAATTTGGCATCGACTACAAAGGCTGCGCTGTGCTGGTTGCTTACGACAAGCAGAGCAACGACATCGCGCAAGGGGTCGATCACGCGTCCGACGATTATCTGAATCAAGGCGCCGGCGATCAGGGGCTGATGTTCGGCTATGCGTGCGATGAAACGCCCGAGC
Source organism: uncultured beta proteobacterium (assembly GCA_963807155.1). GTDB lineage: Bacteria > Pseudomonadota > Gammaproteobacteria > Burkholderiales > Burkholderiaceae_F > JACCZX01. The sequence goes on along the minus strand of CAWEAZ010000038.1, from coordinate 106,635 downwards.
TGATGCCGGCACCGATTTATTACGCACACCGTCTGGTCGAGCGCCAGGCCGATCTACGGCGCGACGGACGAATGCCGTACCTGCGCCCCGATGCAAAAAGTCAGGTCACGATGCGCTACGTCGATGGTAAGCCGCACTCGATCGATACCGTCGTGCTCTCGTCTCAGCACGCACCCGAAATGTCGGACGGCAAGGTGATGAAGAAGGAATTCACCGAAGCAGTTGTCGAGCAGATCATCAAGCCGTCGTTACCGCCGGAATGGCTCAAGAACACGCGTTATCTGGTGAATCCGACCGGACGCTTCGTTGTCGGGGGTCCGCAAGGCGATTGCGGACTTACGGGCCGCAAGATCATCGTCGACACTTATGGCGGCGCCTGCCCCCACGGCGGCGGAGCATTCTCGGGCAAGGATCCTTCAAAGGTCGATCGCTCGGCGGCATATGCAGCGCGCTATGTGGCCAAGAACGTCGTCGCCTCAGGTCTCGCGCGCCAGTGTCAGGTGCAGGTCGCTTATGCGATCGGCGTCGCGCAGCCGATGAACATCACCGTTTACACCGAAGGCACTGGCGTGATCCCCGACGAGCAGATCAGCAAGCTGGTCGCCGAACATTTTGATCTGAGGCCGCGCGGCATTATTCAAATGCTTGACCTGCTGCGTCCGATTTACGAGAAGACGGCGGCTTACGGACACTTCGGACGCGATGAGCCGGAGTTCAGCTGGGAGCGCACAGATCGCGCGGCGTTGCTCGCCGATGCAGCGGGAATCAAGCGTAGGGCCGGCGAAGCGATTCCGGCTTAGTCGTCAGAACAGCCCACGATGCGGCGTCGATCGCCGACGATGGCGACGCGAGTACGCTGCATCGTAACGCTCGCTCGCCTCGGAAGCGAGGTGTTAAGCTGCTCTTAACGATTAGCAAGGAAGTGTTATCAGACCGCCAGTCCCCGCGCTGATGACGGTTGGGTCCGCCTGCCTTTATACTGTCGTCTGCTTCGAGGAGCGTTGCGACAGCCTTCCTGAAGGCTGCCAGGCTTGAAGCGGTTCGGTTCTCCGCCGAACTTGGAATAACGGCGCTCGCGAACCCCTAACCAAGGAGCGCGAGATGAGCGCCGTACTTAAATCCGAACATAAATCGAAGTCTGCAAGCGACTACGTCGTCGCCGACCTTGGCCTGGCCGATTGGGGCCGCAAGGAGATTCGCATCGCCGAGACCGAGATGCCGGGACTGATGGCGATCCGCGACGAGTACGCGAGTACGCAGCCGCTGCGCGGTGCCCGCATCACCGGCTCACTGCACATGACGATTCAAACCGCGGTGCTGATCGAAACGCTGCAAGCGCTCGGCGCTACGGTCCGCTGGGCAAGCTGCAATATTTTCTCGACGCAGGACCACGCCGCAGCCGCGATCGCGGCCAGCGGGACCGCCGTGTTCGCGGTCAAGGGCGAGTCACTGTCCGATTATTGGGACTACACGCATCGGATCTTTGAGTGGCCCGATGGCGCCTTCAGCAACATGATCCTCGACGACGGCGGCGACGCCACGCTGCTGCTTCATCTGGGCAGCAAGGCCGAGAAGGACACAGGGGTGATTTCTCATCCCGGCAGCGAGGAAGAAGAGTTCTTGTTCGCATCGATCAAGGCGAAGTTGGCCCGCGATGCATCCTGGTATTCGACGCGGCTGGCGAAGATCAAGGGCGTTACCGAAGAAACCACGACCGGTGTCAAACGCCTGTATCAGATGGCCAAGGAAGGCAAGCTCGCGTTTCCGGCGATCAACGTCAACGACTCGGTCACGAAGAGCAAGTTCGACAACTTGTATGGGTGCCGCGAATCGCTTGTCGACGGCATCAAGCGCGCGACTGACGTGATGATTGCCGGCAAGGTCGCAGTAGTCGCCGGTTATGGCGACGTTGGCAAAGGGTCCGCGCAAGCGCTGCGCGCGTTGTCGGCGCAGGTGTGGGTGACTGAGATCGACCCGATCTGTGCGCTGCAGGCCGCGATGGAAGGCTATCGGGTGGTCACGATGGACTACGCCGCCGACAAAGCTGACATTTTCGTCACCGCGACCGGCAACTTCCATGTGATCACGCACGACCACATGGCGAAGATGAAGGATCAGGCGATCGTCTGCAACATCGGCCACTTCGATAACGAAATCGATATTGCCGGCGTCAAGCAGTATCAATGGGAAAACATCAAGCCGCAGGTCGATCACATCATCTTCCCCGATGGCAAGCGAATCATCCTGCTGGCCGAAGGCCGACTGGTGAACCTAGGATGCGGCACAGGGCATCCGAGCTATGTGATGTCAAGCTCGTTTGCCAATCAGGTCATCGCGCAGATCGAGCTGTTTACGAACACCGACAAGTATCCGGTCGGCGTCTATGTGCTGCCGAAGCATCTCGATGAAAAAGTGGCGCGGTTGCAGTTAAAGAAGCTCAATGCGCAGTTGAGCGAGCTCACTGACGCGCAAGCGCGTTACATCAGCGTCGCGAAAGACGGGCCGTACAAGCCCGATCACTACCGCTACTAACGCTCGCTGGAGGTTGCTGATGCGACTACTGTTGGTTTGGATCCTGAACGCGATCGCGCTTCTCGCGGTCGCTTACCTGTTCCCCGGTGTACAGATTCAGGACTGGAAGGCGGCGGCAGTCGCCGCGCTTGTGCTCGGCCTCGTCAATGCGCTGATCAAGCCGATCCTGGTGATTCTGACTCTGCCGGTCACGATCCTGACGCTGGGGTTGTTCCTGCTTGTCATCAACGCGTTGCTTTTCTGGGCGGTTGCGACGCTGCTGCCGGGCTTTAACGTCGGCGGCTTCGGCGCCGCATTTGTCGGCGCGCTTTTATATAGCGTCATCGCTTGGCTGCTATCGATGCTGATTCCAGACCGGAAGTAAAACAGCACTTGGAAAACATCAGCTTCGAGTTCTTTCCGCCGCGCACGCCCGAAGGCGCCACGAAACTTCGCGATGCTCGTGCGCAGCTCGCGCGACTGAAGCCGGAGTATTTCTCGGTGACGTTCGGCGCAGGCGGTTCAACTCGCGAAGGTACGTTGAACACCGTGATGGAGATTCACCGTGAGGGATTGTCCGTCGCGCCGCACATCTCGTGCATCGGCACGTCGCGCGAATCGGTTCGGGCATTGCTCGAGGCTTATCGTGGGCACGGCATTCACCGCCTGGTTGCATTACGTGGTGACGTGCCGTCGGGCGCAGCCGGGGGTGCGGGAGACTTTCGGTTCGCCAATGAGCTGGTTGAATTCATTCGCGCAGAAACGGGCGACTGGTTCGAGATCGAAGTCGCGGCGTATCCCGAGTACCACCCGCAAGCGCGCTCGCCCGCCGACGATCTGCAAAGTTTCGTGCGCAAGGTCAATGCGGGGGCAGACGCGGCGATCACGCAGTACTTTTACAACTTCGATGCGTACGCCAGATTTGTCGACGATGTACGCGCACTTGGCTGCAACGTGCCAATCGTGGCGGGCGTCATGCCAATCGTCAGCTACACGCAGCTCGCGCGCTTCTCCGATGCGTGCGGCGCCGAGATTCCGCGCTGGGTCAGGCGGCGGCTCGAAAGCTTCGGCGACGACCGGGCGTCGATTCGTGAGTTTGGCCTAGATGTCGTGACCGACCTATGCGAGCGCCTGCTCGCGGCCGGCGCACCCGGCCTGCACTTTTACACGCTGAACCAGGCCGAGGCTACCGTCGAACTGTGCGAGCGCCTGCGCTAGCCTCAGATCCCTGCACGCCGCACTGGGTTGGCGCGGCGTTACCAGCCACAACTCGCTCAGCTCTCGCGCAGCCTGCCGTGCAGCGTTCTTGACCGCGTTCCACAGGCTCTTCGGCTCAACGAGTTGAACGCGCGCGGGCGTCAGCGCTTCGATCACCGCCAGTCCATGGCCGCCAAGCGCAACTTCCTCACCGCTCGCCAGAAATGAGTCGTTCAGATCTCCTTCTTCGGTCAGCCAGACGCGGCCCGATATAGACTCGTACCCGCTCGCCGCGTACTGAGGAAAACGGCACCAGCGTGCCGCCTGGCAGGTCTAGAGTTTTGAAGACTGTCGATTGGTGTTCCATGTTCACTCCTATGCACTTTTCGCATGCTGTTCGCTGCGATGTGTGCATTAAATGCCTCTGAAGCCTCGAGTGACAAACGAAATAATCGCAGTTGATGCATGCGTTATTCGCATGTATCGTGCCGACATGAAATCGTCACATTCGGTCACTCCCGTCAGACGAGAACGCACGATTGGCCTAAGTGCGTTGCGCGGCTTTGAGGCGTCGGCACGTCGGATGTCGTTCACGCTGGCCGCTGCCGAGCTGAACCTGACTCAGTCTTCGATCAGCCGTCAAGTGGCTGAACTCGAGCGCCAGGTCGGCACAGCACTGTTCGCACGGCAAACGCGATCACTGGCGCTCACGGCAGCCGGCCATCGGCTCTTTCAGGCTGCACAACAGGCGCTGAAACAGATCGACCGTGCGGTCGAAGACATCCGCGGGCCGCGCAATGCCGCCCGCGTCACGATCACCACCTACGCATCATTCGCGTCGCTTTGGCTGGTGCCTCGGCTGGCGATGTTTCAGCGCGAACATCCGCAGATCGAGCTGCGCATCGACGCCAGCGATCGCTTTATCGATATCGATGCAGAGGGTGTCGACGTCGCAATCCGCTGGACACGTTCGACTTCGTTGCCGAGCGGTGCGCTGCCGCTGCACCACGAAGAGGTCTTGCCTGCGCTGTCGCCGCTGCTGCTCGAGCGCAGTGGAATCGTATTGAAAAAACCACAGGACCTGTTTCAGCTGCCGCTGTTGGAACTTGATGAGTCGATGCCGACGTCGGCTTCCAGCGCCTGGCCGATCTGGTTTCAGTTTGCAGGTGTGCGCTCGGCTCCGCCTGCACCGCGTCTGATGTTCACGTTCGTCGATCAATCGGTACAGGCCGCCGTGCGCGGACAGGGTGTAGTACTTACACGCACGCCTTTCGTCGACGAGCTGGTCGCAAGCGGCGACCTGATAGCGCCATTTCCCAAACTGAGAATGCCAACCGGCTATCAGTACGCGCTGATCGCGAATGCGAACACGCGCGACACAGCGCACGTTGCGGCGTTTTGCAACTGGATCCGGGCGGAATTCGAGCGTGGGCCGCTGCGGCAGACGTGACGTGCTGGCTAGTACACCGCAGCGTCGGTGATCACGACGTCCATTTTCACATCGTGCGGCTGAGGATCGATTGTCTGCAACTGTGCGGCTTCGAATGCGATGCCCACCACAAGCGGAAAAGGTATCAGCGAAGCCAGTGTGCGGTCGTAATACCCGCCGCCGTAACCGAGACGAAAGCGCTTGGCGTCAAAGCCGAGGCACGGAATCAACAGACACTCTGGCTGCACCGCACGGCCCTGCGCAGGCACCGGAATACCGAAGTCGCCGGCGCGCATCGGTGAGTCCCTCGTCCACGCGTGAAACGCAAGTACTTCGCCATCGATGACGGGGAGCGCCGCGACTCGACGCGAATCCGATTCCAGCCATGCCGCCATTACCGCGCGCAGATCGGGCTCACCACGGATCGGAAAGTAAAACCCCACCGCGTGTACGCCGGCGTGATGCAGCCAATCGGCCACTCGGCGTTGCAACGCCGTTTCAAGTTGTGCCCGGTCGACCAGCGCTGCGCGCGCCTCGATCAGGCGCGCACGCTGCAACTTCTGCTGGGCTCGGCTATCCAACCGCCGCCTCAAGCCACGAATAAACGTTGCGCATTAGTCGCAATTACCGGCTCCGTACGCGCACCGCATGATCTAATTCGCGTCCGATGAAAGTTCGACTTGCAGTCTATACGCTGGCAGCAGTCGCTCTTGCACCAGTCAGTGCAATAGCTGCACCTACTCGTGCGCCAGCCGCGGCGACAAGCGAACTGTCAGCCTCGGACCAGGCGTTTCTGAGCGCGCGCGATGCAGTTCGAGTCGGCGATCGCGAGCGCCTCGCGCAGGCGGCTGCGCGCCTTGCCGGTCATCCTTTAGCCGCGTACATCGAGTATTGGCAGCTGCTCGGACAGATCCGCAGCGCTGAACCGAAAGCGGTGTCCGACGTGGCGCAGTTCATGAGCCGCCATGCAGGTACCTACATTGCCGATCGGCTGCGCTTCGATGTGGCCCTCGCCTTGGCGAACCGCGGCGACTACCAGGGGTTTGAACGGGAGGCCGCGCAACTTGCATGGTGGACCGACGACGCGCAATTCCGCTGCTATTCGACGTTGTCGAAGTACCGGCGCGCCGCCGCCAAGCAAGCCGACGCTATTGCGCGTGAAGCGCGCCAGCTGCTCGCCAACACGACCAACGCGGCCGGTGAAGGATGCATCGCGCTCACTGAGGCGCTGCTGACGGATAACCGCGTCTCGGTGTGGGAACGCGTGCGCGCGCTGGTCGAGCAGAACCAACTCGATGTCGCCAAGCGCATCGGCACGCGCGCACTCGATGCGAGCGGGCGGCTTGTCGATCAGAAACTGTTGGCGCAGGCGATCGATCGACCCGCGGCATTTTTGACGGTGCACGAGCGGCGGCTGACCGAAGTACAGCGTGAGCTGGCGATGGTGGCGGTCGTGCGGCTCGCGCGCGACAACCCGCAAGACGCTGCGGAATACGCGGGCGCGTTGAACTTGTTGCTGACGCCTGAGCAGCGCGGCATCGTCTGGGGCCGCATCGGCCACATGGCGGCGCTGCGGTTAATGCGCGAAGCCAACGATTGGTATCGGCGTGGCGGTGAACACGTCGGTATCGGCCCCGATGCGGCCAGAGTCGACGAAGTGCTCGAGTGGCAGGTGCGCAGTGCGCTGCGCGCGGATGACTGGAAAACAGTGAAGGCGGTGATCGATCGGATGCCCACTGCCTTGCGCGAAGACCCGACATGGGTCTACTGGCATGGCCGCGCACTGCGCCAGGCAGGACGCGTCGCTGAGGCGCAGGAGCAGTTCGCGCGCATCGCTCCGCAGTTTCATTTTTATGGGCAGCTGGCGGCCGAAGAGCTTGCACAACCGATCGCGCTGCCGCCTCGCGCCGAAGCTCCGACTGCGGAAGAAGTTGCACCGTTCGAATCGAATGCCGGCTTCGTGCGCGCATTCAAGTTTTACGAGGTTGGAATGCGGCTCGAGGGTAATCGCGAATGGAACTGGCAGATGCGCGGACTAAGCGATCGCCAGCTGTTAGCTGCAGCCGAGTTTGCGCGAAAGCGTGGCGTTCTGGACCGCATGATCAGCACATCGGATCGCACCAAGACCGAGTTCGACTTTACCCAGCGGTTCCCGGCCCCGTTTCGCGATTCGTTGATTCAATATTCGGCGCCGCTCGGTCTGGACGAAAACTGGGTTTACGGGTTGATTCGCCAGGAGTCGCGTTTCATCACTGACGCACGTTCTTCGGTCGGCGCCAGTGGATTGATGCAGCTGATGCCGGCGACGGCGCGCTACGTGGCGAAGCGTTTGAACGTTACGAACTTCACACCCGCGCGCGTCAACGAGCTCGACGTCAACCTGCAGCTGGGCACCGGCTATCTGAAAATGGTGCTCGACGATCTCGACGGCTCACCGGTACTGGCCACCGCTGCATACAACGCCGGGCCCGGCCGCCCGCGCGCATGGCGCGCATCGTTGTCAAAGCCGGTGGAAGGCGCCGTGTTCGCAGAGTCGATTCCGTTCAATGAAACCCGCGACTACGTGAAGAAGGTCATGTCGAACAGCGTCTACTACGCCGCATTGTTCGACAACAAGGCGCCGCCGTCGTTGAAAACCCGCCTTGGAACAGTCACTCCAAAAGCGGCGGGCAGCACTGAGCTGCCTTAGTCACCCAACCCGCGCGAATAGAATTCGCGGCATGCAACATTCCAACATTCTCGTCATCGGCGGTGCCGGGTTTATCGGGCGCCATATTGTTGCGCGGCTGACCGCGCGTGGCCTGCGGGTAACGGTTCCGACGCGGCGGCGCGCGAGGGCGCGCCACCTGATCATGTTGCCAACGATTGATGTCGTCGAGTGCGATGTGCACGACGATGCGGCGTCTGGACCGATTGATCCGGGACAAGGACGCCGTGATCAACCTGATCGGTGTCCTGCATGGATCGCAAGGTTCGCCCTACGGGCCTGAGTTTGCGCAGGCGCATGTCGAGTTGCCGCAGCGCATCGTTGCGATGTGCAGTCAACACAGCGTCGACCGCTTATTACACATGAGCGCGCTCGGATCCGATGCGAACGGCCCTTCGATGTATCAACGCAGCAAAGGCGACGGCGATGCGGTAGTGCAGGCTTCCCACTTGGACTGGACGATTTTTCGGCCATCGGTCGTATTTGGGCCCGAGGACAATTTCCTGAACATGTTTGCGACGCTCGCAAAATTTTTTCCGGTGCTGCCGATCGGCTGCGCCAACGCGCGCTTTCAACCGGTGTGGGTGGGCGACGTTGCCGATGCGTTTGTCAACGCGCTCGACAATCGCGATACGTTCGAGCATATCTACGAGCTCGCCGGTCCGCAGATTTACCGACTGCGCGACATGGTCGCCTTTGCCGCTGCAGCGAGCGGCCATCCGCGACCCGTGTTCGGGTTGCCCGATGCGCTGGCACGCGTGCAGGCGATGATGATGGAGCTCATGCCAGGCGAGCCGCTGCTGTCGCGCGATAACCTGGATTCGATGAAGGTCGATAACATCGCCACCGAACAACCGTTCCGACCGGCGCCCGAACTCGGAATCGGAATGACGCCGATGGAGGCGGAAGCGCCCACTTATCTTTCGCGCGCGCACGCGCGCAGCCGTTTTGGCCTTTACCGTGCGCGCGCGGGCCGCTGAAGCTCGCCGAGACGTCAAAATCGTGGCCACCCAGAAATACGAGCTTCCCGACGAGTTCCTCGAAGCCGCCGATCGCTTCGTGACACTCGCAAACGAAATGAGCGAGCAATATTCAGCCGAGTGGGTACGCGCGGTACTGATGTACGCGGCGGCGCGCTACAACGCATTCAACTGGTTAACGAGCGAAGAGCATCCAGGCCAGTCGCTCGATGCGGCTGCCGCATATTTTCGCAATGAATACGAAACGATGTTCCGCGAAAATCTGAAGGAAATCGAACCGGTATATCGCGGCGGCATGACCGGGAAACCGCAATGAGCTTGACGCTGGTGATCGGCAACAAGAACTATTCGTCATGGTCACTGCGGCCGTGGCTGGCGATGAAGCAGGCCGGGATTGCCTTCAACGAGACCAGCGTGCTGTTGGGCCGTCCGGACACGACCGAAAAAATTCTTCGCTATTCGCCGAGCGGACGTGTGCCGTGTCTGATCGACGGCGAGCTCACTGTTTTCGATTCACTGGCAATCTGCGAGTACATCAATGAGAAGCTCACGAGAGGGCGACGGCGGTGGAAGCCTTTGGCCGCGCGATATGCCAAGGCGCGCGCGCGGGCCCGCTCGGTGGTCGCGGAGATGCATTCTGGTTTCGCAGCGCTGCGGACGCACATGCCGATGGATATTCGGTCGCGGCGCCCCGACAAAGGCCAGGCTGCGCTTCAACGCAGCGACGTGGCGGCGGATGTCGCGCGCATTCAATCGGTGTGGAACGAATGCCTAGCGAAAGGCGGGCCGATGCTGTTCGGAAGTTTTTCGATTGCCGATGCGTTCTACGCACCGGTCGTGACGCGTTTCGCAACGTACGGCGTCAAGCTGTCTCCGCTGCTTGCGGCATATTCGGAAAACGTATTGGCGCTGCCGGCGATGCAACAGTGGATCGCAGCGGCCAAAGCGGAACCTGAAACGCTAGAACCCTAGACCGTGAAAGCGTATCGAGTCGGCGGCTTCGTACGCGATCAGATGCTAGGCAATACGCGCCGTCACTTGGGCGATCTGGACGCCGCGTTGGAAACCGATCGCGATTGGGTCGTCGTCGGCTCAACACCCGAGCAGATGACGGCGCTCGGGTACCGGCCGGTCGGCAAGGACTTTCCGGTGTTTCTGCATCCGGAAACGCAGGAGGAATACGCGCTGGCGCGCACCGAGCGCAAGACCGCGCCGGGTTACAAAGGGTTTGTTGCTCACGCTGCGCCCGACGTAACCCTCGAGCAGGATCTAGCGCGTCGCGATCTGACGATCAACGCGATGGCGCTCGATGATGGTGGCACGCTGATCGACCCGTATCAAGGCAAGCGCGATCTTGACGCCGGCATTCTGCGGCACGTCAGTCCGGCGTTTATCGAAGATCCGGTGCGCATACTGCGTGTCGCGCGCTTTGCTGCCCGCTTTCCAAACTTCAAGGTGGCCCCAGAGACGGCAGCGCTGATGCGCGAAATGGTGCGCAATGGCGAAGCCGATGCGTTGGTTCCGGAACGCGTGATGCAGGAGATTTCGCGCGGGCTGATGGAGACGAAGCCTTCGCAAATGTTAAATGTGCTCGTCTCATGCGGGCTGATCGACCGATTGTTTGCCGAACTCGAAGACCTGGGCCCGACCAGCGCCGCGCTAGACCGCGCCGCGCAACGCGAACTCGTGTTGCCCTCGCGCTTCGCAATCCTGGCCGGCGCATGCCGATCGTCGCGCGCAGTTTCCGATTTTCTGGGCAAGCTGCGCGTGCAGAACGATGCGGCACAACTGGCGCGGTTGCTAGTGGAACTGCGCGAGCCGCTAAAGAACGCCGAAACATCGGCGGCGATCGTCGAAGTGCTCGAACGTAGCGATGCATTCCGCCGACCCGAGCGCTTCGAATGGCTCTTACAGGCGTTTGAGGCGACGGCCGATGTCTCCGCCGAGCGCTTTCGGCGTGCGCTGCGAGTCGCCAGTGAGGTCGATGCGGGCACGCTGGCAAGCTTGCACCGCAATGATCCGAGTCAGATTCAGCGCGCGGTCAGGCAGGCTCGCATCGTCGCCGTCGGCGGCGAGTTGCGCGGCCCGCCGACTTAGAGCCTGTTTGCGCTTAGATCAGCTGCGCAAGTAGCATCAATAGAAGTGATAGAACGATCGTGCTGGTAAACGGCAGCACGTATTCGCGCCCGTTGCGCTTAAAGCGCATATCACCGGGCAGCCGGCCAATGCCGAGCCGGCTCAGCCACGGCTGCAGCGCCGTCAACACCAGCAACGCAATAAAGGTCGTCAAGAGCCATTTCATCCAGCGGCAGTCTACCCAGCGTAAGGTCGAAAGATCGCTAAAGCGTGTGCAAGCGATCACCACGCGCGAATCCGATCAGCGGACCTTGCAAGCCCGCGCCCGACCATCAAGACCTTTACCAGCTCGCCCATTTCAGCTTCAGACACGAGCCGGTGCAGCGCGGCCGAGTTTCGAGCCGTGTACTGCGTTTGCAGTTGATCGAGCACGCCGCAGTTCAGCAGAAAATGCGCTTGTGACGTGTAACCCATCACATCGAGACCGGAGGCATGCGCTGCGGCCGCCATCGCAGAGAAATCGACGTGTGCGGTGACGTCGTTCAGGCCCGCCATCCACAGCGGATCACTGTGAGCATGATGCCGAAAGTGGCACATGACGGTGCCCATTAGCCGCTGGGGGTGGTAGTACTCGCGCTGCGGAAAGCCGTAGTCGATAACCAGCAGCGCGCCGCGCGCGAGCCATTGCCCACTTGACCGCATCCAGCCTTCGGCAGTCAAGTTGACTTCGGATGCATAACCGTCAGGGAACACACCCTGTTCGGCTTCGATCGAGGCTACCGCGCTGGCGAGATCTTCGCTTGCCGGACGCTCATCGAATGCGAAGCTACCGCCGTGTCGATTCACCACCCCGCGCTCGAACGTTGCGTTGCCGCGCTTCACGAAAAGCTTCACCGGCATCACGTCGAGTACTTCGTTGGCCAGCATGACGCCTTCGAAAGCGTCCGGCGGCGCGCGTAACCAGTTGACTGGCAATCCTTGCAGTCGCGCCCGTTGCCGATCGGCCAAGTCGGATGAAACCTCGACGATCGAATAGCTCTCGAGCCCGACTTCTCGCCGTGCGAGCTCCGCGATCAGATCGCGCGCCAGCACTCCGGAGCCGGCGCCGAACTCGACGATGCGCGCGGGCACCTGCTCGAACAATTGCGCGACTTGCTGTGCCAGCGCTTGCGCAAACAATGGCGAAATTTCAGGCGCAGTCACGAAGTCGCCGCCCGACGCCGAGTCTCCGAACTTGCGCGCACCGGCCGCGTAGTAACCCAGCTGCGGCGCGTACAGCGCCAACTGCATGTAGCGATCGAACGGAATCCAGCCGCCTGCCCGCTCGATCTCGCCGGAGATGTGCGTTGCAACGCGCTCGCTGTGTTCGATCGCCTCCCGGCTCGGCAATGGCATCGACGAAGGTTGCAGAGACATCGATCAATCGTACTGCCGCTAAACTCTGGCGCGTCTTGCCACCGGTTTTACCGTCGATCTCCCGAATGCCTGAACCATCCAATCGAACCGCGCTCGTCACTGGTGGCGCGCGCCGCATCGGCCGCGAGATTGCCCTCGCACTCGCGCGCGATGGATGGGACGTGGCGGTCCACTACGCGACTTCGCGCGCCGACGCGATGGACACTGTTGCGCAAATCGAAGCGCTCGGTCGCCGCGCAATCGCTGTCAATCGCGATCTAGCGGTCGAGCCCGGCGTAATGAGCCTGCTTGCGGAGTGCGCCAACGAACTCGCCCCGGTAACTTGCGTGGTCAACAACGCGTCGCTGTTCGAATACGACAACGTCGCGCGGTTCAGCGCTGACCACCTCTTGCGCGCGATGCGAACTAATACTGCCGCGCCGATCCTGCTGGCGCGCTCGTTGCACGAACACCTGCCGCACGACGCACGCGGCGTCGTGATCAATTTGCTCGATCAAAAGCTCGAGAACCCGAACCCGGATTTTTTTTCCTACACCCTTTCCAAAGCCGCTTTGAAGGAAGCGACGAAGCTGCTGGCGATTGCGCTGGCGCCGAAGGTGAGAGTCGTCGGTATTGCACCAGGCATTACGCTCGCATCCAATTTGCAGAGCGACACTGGTTTCGCAGAAGCGCATCGTCGCACTCCGCTGAATCGATCGAGTACGCCGGACGATATTGCGCACGCGGCCGTGTACCTGGCAAATGCAGAGGCGGTAACCGGCACCGTATTGCTGGTCGACGGCGGCCAGCACTTGGTGCCCAGCTCGCGCGACGTGATGTTTTTGACCGAAGCGCAGACCGAGCCATGAGCGCGCTGCTGCTCGATCCCCGGCTCGCGGACTGCCGCAGGATCTTTCTGCGCAACTACGTCCTCGACGCCAATATCGGTGTTCACGCGCACGAGAAGAATGGCGCGCAGCGCATCGCGCTGAACGTCGACGTGTTCGTTCCGCTGGCGCTTTCGACTCCGCGCCATGACCGTATTCATGAAGTGGTCGACTACGACTTCATTCGGCTCGCCATTAGTCACCGCGTTGATCAGGGGCACATCAATTTGCAGGAGACGCTGATCGACGACATATCGCGCGCGCTGCTTGCGCATCCGGCCGTGCGTGCCGTGCGCGTGTCGAGTGAAAAGTCCGACGTTTACGACGACGTCGACGCAGTCGGCATCGAAATCCTGCGATTCAGGGACAGCGCATGAACGCCCCTCTCAGAAAGCTCGCGTTCGAGAACAACAAATTGGAGAAGCGCCTGCTGCGACTGACCGGCCAGGCGATCACGCAGTTCAACATGATCGAGGCCGGTGACAAGGTGATGGTGTGCCTGTCGGGCGGCAAGGACAGCTACAGCCTGCTGGACGTGCTGCTGCTGTTGCGCGAACGCGCGCCGATCGACTTTGACCTCGTGGCTGTCAACCTCGATCAGAAGCAACCTGGATTTCCTGAAGAAGTTCTGCCCGAGTACTTGAGAGCCAGAGGCGTTCCGTTTCACATCGAAGCGCAGGACACGTACTCGATCGTCAAGCGCATCATTCCTGAAGGCAAGACGATGTGCTCGTTGTGCTCACGTCTACGGCGCGGTATTTTGTATCGCGTCGCCGACGAACTGGGTGCGACCAAGATCGCGCTCGGGCATCATCGCGACGACATCCTCGGCACATTTTTCCTGAACTATGTTCTACGGCGGCACGTTGAAGGCGATGCCGCCGAAGCTGATGTCGGATGACGGCAAGCACATCGTGATCCGACCGCTCGCGTACGTTGAGGAAGCCGACCTCGCACGTTACGCCGACGTCAGAGAATTTCCGATCATCCCATGCAACCTGTGCGGCGCCCAGGTCAATCTGAAGCGGCAGGAAATCAAGCGCATGTTGATCGAATGGCAGAAACGCTACCCGGGACGCGTTGAAAACATATTTAACGCGCTGGCGAGAGTTACACCGTCACACCTGATGGATGCAGATCTGTTCGACTTTGCGTCGCTGCGTGCGAGCGGCCGTGCGGACATCGATGGTGATATCGCGTTCGATGAACCGCCGTGCGCCACTCAAGAAGATGCGGCGGCCGATGTGATTCGCTTTGCTTGAAGTGCGCTCACGCTGCGTTCAGCGCACGCTCCACCTCGTCGACCAATACTTCAGCTCGGCTCACACCCGACCGAAACGCGAACGAAACCATCGGGTACGGCATCGCCCCAGCGCGCGCGGCGCTCGGCGCAGGTGTGGACGCCGCCGAAGCTGGTCGATTCCCGCATCGATGCGCAGCCCTGAATGAAACGCTCGGCAACCGCTTCATCGGCAAGCGTCAGTGCGATCAGACTCCCGCCGCCCGCCATCTGCGCTCGCGCCAGGCCATGCGCCGGATGCGAGGCCAAGCCCGGATAGCGAACCGCGACGACCTTCGGGTGTCGCTCGAAAAGCTCGGCCAGAACAAGGGCATTGAAGCGCATCCGCGAGTAGCGAACTTCCAGCGTTTCAAGACCGCGATGTACCAGCCACGCTTCATGCGGACCCGGTACCGCACCGGCGACCTTGCGCCAATCGCGCACGGCGCTGACTAATGAAGCATCACGCGAACTGACGTGGCCGAAGAGCACATCGGAATGACCATTGAGCGCCTTCGTATCGGCAGAGACGACAACATCGGCGCCGAGGTCAAGCGGGCGCTGGCCCAGCGGTGTCATTGTCGTGTTATCGACTGCGACGATGGCGCCAGCCGCTTTCGCGTTACGCACGACGGCGGCGATGTCGGCTAGATCGAGGCCCGGATTCGAGGGTGTTTCGATCCACACCAGCTTGTAGCCATCGAGCGCACGTGCTTCGACCTCAGCCGTCGCACACGAATCGACGACTACCCCCATCGGCAGCAGATATTTGTCAGCGAACACGCGCACGGTGTAGTAACCGTCCGACGGAAGTAGCACGCGGTCGCCGGACTTCAGGCTGCTGTAGAGCACCGATGCAATGGCCGCCATACCGGACGGAAAGGTGACTGTTTCAGCGTCTTCGAGAATCGCGAGCGCCTCCTCGAGCGCAGTCCAGGTGGGATTCGCCCAGCGCGCATATTGATAAGGGCCGCTCGGCTCTGACGCCAGCCGGTAGACGGACGTGTTGACGATCGGCGGTGAAAACGCCTCGCCGATACCGGTGGCCTTGCTTGCGTGATGCAGAGTGCGGGCGAAACGCTTATCGGACTCGTTCATGAGGCGCACCTGATCGTCACCAGGGCGTGATGCTAAGCGCCGCCGTCTACTTTCAGCACGCCCACTGTGGTTTGTTTTCCACCGATAGTGTGAACAGCGTCCCGGCGGGCGCCGCATTGCCTGCGCCGGGCAGTTCGAGCCGCATGAACAACGGCCGTTTGGCCGGCAACGTCACGCGATACAACCGTGCGCTACCGGATCCCGTCTTCGTTCGACAGTCGCCACCGATCTGCTCGATCAGCGTGGCGGCAGAGAACTGCGCCTTAAGCGTCTGCGCGAGACCTTTCTTCTCGAGCAAGCTGCGCATCGACACCTCGATGTCGAACATCATCTGACGAGCCCCGACGACCAGCACGGTCGCCCGTCCGTGACCATTGAGCGCTACGTCTGCTGCTTGAGCAAACGCGCTAGGCGCTTCCTTCACCGTGGTGTCGCGCCATGTCACACCTTTTACTGCCTTTAGCGCGTTCCAGTTGTTGGCCGAATGCTTTGCCGCAACCGGCACCGCAAGCGCGCCGGCGAACTCACCGAGCGTTACCGCACTCGCCGACGCCTGCAGGGCGGAGAAAGTCAGGCCAACAATCCATGCGCGCATGCTGATCTTTCACCTAGAAAACTACTTGTCGCGGCAACGCCACTACTTCTTCGCCTTGTACGCCTCCAGCAGCAGGTTCCGCTCCGGCATGTCCTGCAGAATCAGGCGGCCCATTATTGTGTCCGCTTGCAGGCGTCCCGGTGATTGCGGCGGGGGCAGGCCGCCGGGATTGACCCGGGACAGCGTCTGCACACGCTCCTGGAAGATCGGCGCCGGCGCCGGCCCGGGCGGGCGCGTCCCAGACAAATGTGATCGACTGCAGCATTTCATTGGCGTCGAAGTCGTACAGCGTCGCCTTGAGGCGCGGGTCGTCGCAGGCGCTGCCGCGCAGGTCGATGCGCAGGTTGTTCGTGTTCGGCACCTTGCCTTCGATCGCGGGTTCCTTGAAGCGCACGTCCGACATCGCCCGCACCTGGTTGACGCCGACAACGCCGAGTTTGTCGAGCAAGGTCTGGCGACAGACTTCGGGTGACGGGCGCGACAACGTTGAAGCTGCCGGCGACAGGCGCAACAGCGGCCACTTTCGAGGCCGTCGAGGACTTCGCCGGGCCGGGCGCCGGTGGCGGCGCACCGGCGGCCGATGCTGATGGCGCGCGGTTCGGCAGCCCGCTTTGTGTCGTTGTCGTGGTGCTTGTAACGCGGGTTAAGGCGCAGCCCGCGAGGTTAAAAACCTCAATACGATTCGGATTTACGACATCGAACCCCATGATTTCAATCCCCTTGGCTGGCAGCGCGAACAACCGCTTGCCGTCGGCGCGATAGGCGATCGGGCCGAGCGAGTCATCGCCGTGCGCGTCGATGCTGGCCCAGGTCTTCGACTTGAATTCGGTGATGCCATCGCCGAACGTGAACTGGCAGGCGGCGCCGCCGGGGTTAGACAGCATGCCCATCAGCTTGCCCCAGTTCGTCCTTCCTCTTGGGCTTGCCGGCGCTTTCGACGCGCCAGCGCCCGAGCAGCGTATTACGCTCGTCAGGCAATGGCGGCATGCCGAGTAAGCTTCCCGCGCAAGGCCTGCAACTCGGCAGCGCCGCGGGCATCGTAAGAAGAAGATGCAGGAGGAGCATTGGCAGAACGCCTTTCGTCGTCGTACTGCTCTTGCGTTTTGGCGGCTTCTTCGTTCCTCCTTATCTCGTCCTGGCGGCGCAGATATTCGTTGTTGTATATGTTGCTTCGGGGATCGTACGGTGAATATTGGGCGAGCGCGGCGCTAGACGCGGCAAGCACGATCGAAACTGCGGCCAACGTACCTGCTTGTGTCTTGCTCACCATTATTTTGGACTCCTGATGGAAACGGCACGAGTAAGGTGCTGCGCTACTTCGGCTGCATGTACTGGCCCTGTGACATCCCTCCGTATTGCGCCACGGCCGGCGCGGTCGCGAGCAACAAGGCCCACAGCACTGCGGCAGTCCCGGCATCCCATTGATTGTTCATTCGTCGGACCTCCTGGCCATCAGTTCGCCTGCGATGCGTCCTGTCCCTACTTTCTCGCGTAGTACGCCTTCCAGCAGCAAATTTCGCGCGGCAGATCTTCGAGGAGACGGCGGCCGAGCGCGCCGCCCGCCCCTTAGCGCACGAAGATCGCCTTGTGGTCGGCGCCATAGCGGATGCCACCGGCCTCGCAGCCCTTGACGCGCGCCGCAATGTCCGCGCGGCGTGTTGAAGTGCCCATCTGCAGGCCGTGAGGGGGCTTGTGCAACTCGGTGAGCTTGCACGTAGAGTCGGCGGACGCGCCCTGGCACAGGCTGACGTGCAGCAAGCTACCATCGGCGCATTGGAAGGCGGCACCGTCGAACACCGCGCCCACGGACGGCGCAGCAGACGCCACTTGCGGCAGGGCGTGCTGCCGACGTCGCCGATGAGCTGGCGGCCGCCGTGCGCGCGTTGCCCGGAGCAGTCGGCGCATTCACCGCGGCGTTGGCAGGCGCACCGACCCGCACTAGTGCGCAGCCGAAGCGCCCCCACACTATGCGATTCGGGCCTTCGATTTCGAAGGACAATGTCTTCCAGGTTTCTTGGGTTATGGCCGAAATGACTTGCTTTTGGGTACTGCGGTAGTCAACGGACCCTCGAAACACGCTGCCGTCGAGCGCCTGGATCGAGTAGGTTGAAGGCGCAAAAGTAATCCCGTTCCCGAACATCAGGACGCAGGGATTCGACAACGCCGTCGACAGCTCGCGGGCCATGGCATTGCGATCGGTCCCCTTGCCCTGACCGAGCCCGGTAACGCCGGCCCCCTGGCTGCCACTTTCAACGCGCCAGCTGCCCAGCAGCACGTTGCGTTCGGCGGGCAGCTTTGGGCGCGCGTCCCTCATGTCATTACCGACCTGGTTGCTCGTTGCCGCCCCCCTCTTGGACGCGTCCTTTCGCCAATCGCTCTATGTTCTTCGTCGTTTCGTCGTGCAACTGCTGCTGCCTCTTGCTCGCGTCTTCTGCTGACCTTTTGCTGCCGTTGCATCTCCTCCTGCGCCCGGCGCTGCTGTTCCTCGCGCTGCTGTTCCTGCTGGCGGTTGTACTCGCGCCGGCGGTCCTCTTCAGGTGTCTGCGCCATCGCGCAGGGCACCATCAATGCGAGTACGCACGACATGAATCGACTCATCATGATTGTTTCCCTTATCACAAGGTCACTACTTCAGCTGCGACCGCCATTCCGGTCTTCGATTATCTCTGTGAGTACGAGCGCGCGAGGGCGTAGCACTCGATGACTCGACCGTGCGTCGGCTCGTCGACCAAGGCGAACAACGCGCACGTTGTCCATCAACAGATCCACCCCTTGTTGCGCTGGGGCTCCATTTCGATCGTCGAAGTGGCGCCCCCGCGATCCGCCGCCGCGTACTGGATGTGCAGGTAGAGCGGCTTGCGCCCCGCCAGCGTCGCGCGATAGATGCGCGAGCCGCTCAGCCGCTCGTCCGGGCAGGCGCCGCGAACCTGTTCGAGTTTCGTGTCCTTCGGGAACTGCGCCGCGAGCATCTCCGGAACCTTCGCGAGCACGATGTTCTTCGGCCAACCGACCGTGGCCGAGTCCAGCGCTTTCTGACCGCCGACGAGACTGATCTGGCCCGAGCCGACGCCGTCGATCGGCACCTTGCCGTTCCAGTAGTACTTGTTTCCGCCCTTGGCTGGCGCCTTGCCTTGCCACTTGGCGCCGGCCAGCTTGGCAAACGCAGTGAAGTCGTTGGTCGCCTGCGGCGCACCCGCCGGAGCCGCCAGCGCAGCGGCGATGTCTCCAAGCGTTGCGGCGAACGCGGGCAAGCTCCCGCATAGGCACAGTCCCAACATCGCGGCCCGCATCATCGATGCGCGGCAACGGCCAACGTCGTCAATCGTCATGGTGTCCCCTCATCTCTGTGAGTGCTAGCGCGCCACGGCGTGGCGCTTCGGCGCACTGGGCGCTACTTCGGTTGCGACCGGAACTGCTTCTTCCACAGCTTTTCGAGTTCGGCCGCGACGGCCGGCGGTGGGTCGCCGATCAAGGTCGACTTGCCCTTCTGATTAACCTTGCCGTACACAACGTTCTGCACGCCTGACCACAGCAGGACGACGTTGTTGTCGTAGCAGTCGTGGTTCTTGCAGGTGTAGAGCATCACGTAATCGGCGTCAGCCACCTTCATTGCCTGACCCTCCGAACTCGGGCCGTCGAGCTTGGCGAGCCACGACTCCTTCACGAGCGGACCGAGTGCCTTGTAGTAAATCTCCTTTGCCTTCGCGTTGTAAAGAAGCCCCGCCGCGCTGAGTTCAGTCAGCGCGTAGCCCTTGAAATCTTGTTCGGATCCGGCCTTTGCCTGCTGCGCTCGGGCCGCTGCCGCTGCCCCCGGCGCGACGTTGCGGTTCGGGTCGCAGTGCCGGGAGCGCTTGCCCTTGAATGCTGCCGGCAGCGCGGCCATCACCTTCGGTCCGCCCTCGACCGCGGCGAACAGACCCGAAGCATTACGGTAGTACACGAACACCAGCGCTTCACCGCCCGCGACCTCGCTCGTAAATGCGGTTTCGAATTCCGGTGGAGGTGTAGCGCCGAAGTACTTGGGCGCGGGCTTCACCTTGAGCCCGGTCAGCACCGCCTTGCCGCCGTCCTGCACGACCAGCGAATCGCCAAGGTTCTTGAGCTGAGGCAGCATGTAGTTCGAACAGTCCGGTGCCAGCACGCCGAGGTAGGGCTGCATCAGCTTATATCGCTCTTGCCCTGTGCCCAGGCCGACGCGCTGGTGGCGACAAGCGTGAGCATTGCGCTGTAGATCAAGCGGTTCATGTTTTCTCCCTCTATGGCCGTGCGCTATCTCGTATGCGCACCTTTGATGATTCCTCGGAGCCGCACGCTATCGACCGCGTCCAGCACATTTCTTGAAGAGCTCAAACCCGCCACTCATGGGATTGCGCGGGTCATGCAGGCTCCTCACAGCTTGGGCGCGGCAACGCGTGATCCGGCGTCGCGCGTGGCCTGCGTGGCAAAGCGCGCCGCGGCCTGCCGCATGTCTTCGAACTGCGAATCGTCGATCAGCGACACGCTCATCCAGCGCACCAGGTCGCTGTTCGGACGGACCGCGGTTGCGCTCGTATCGCACATAGACCGTCGTTCCACAGCCGGCCGTCTTGTAGCCGTTGAAGAGCACGTTCTGCCCACGCGCCGGTGGATCGGTCGGCGGAAACTTGGCACAGCGCGCGTTCACGTTGTTGTCGACGATCTGCGCGCCGGCCGCATTGAAGGTCCACAGCATCACGCCTTCGCTTGCGAAGCTGGGCGAACCGTACTTCCCGACCAGCGCCTGCTTCAGCGTGTCGAACAGCGGATACTGGTTTGCGGGAAAGCCGGTGAAGCGCTCGACAAAGATGGCGCGATGCGCGTTCGGCGGCGGCGGGAAGTGCACTCCGATCGCGTCACCCGAGCCGTCAGTGCCACGCTGGGCGCCGCGCGCGATCACCCATGACAGATAGTCGGTGGCCGCGACATTGTTGACGATGCCGCGGGCCTCGTCGATGCGCATCCCCGGCGAGTGCGCCTGCAGCGCGCGCCTGACTTCAGCCAGCGGCATGCCGAGCTTGATGCCGACGATGTCGACGTTGACCGCTGCCCGGGCGGGTGCCGCGGCGGCGGCCACGCCAGCGGCGGGGGCTGCAGCAGCACCTACGACTTCGCCACCCGCCGGTGACGTAGCCGGAACTGGCTGGAAAAGATGCGGCGCCCGCGTCTGTGGAGGTCATCGGCGGATTGCTCAACACGGCAGCGGCCTCGTTGCCCGCCTGATCGCGCGCCGGCTTCTCGCCGCCGCCACGCATCAGCGTCCCCGCGGCGCCGAGCAACCCACCGATCACGCGATTCACATCGACCTCCGAGCCGGCGGCCGGCGCACCGCCCGCAGTCCCTCCGCCCGCTGTTCCACCGATGCTCGCCGGATTCGGAGCAGCCGCCACGTCCTGGTCGGCCACCACGATCGTCAGCTTGGCGGCGCTAAACCCGAAGAAACTGGGACCGGCGCGATGGTTCATCTTGCGCACGTTGAAACCAACGAAGCGCAGGCCCGAGGCCACGCTTAGTTGACGCACCAGATTGGTCGCGTCGATCAGCTGCGTGAACGCCGGGTTATCGGCGCAGTTGGCGGTGAGTTGCGCGAGTCTCACGCCCGTGGTGGCATCCGCCGGGTCCGTCCGGCCGTTACCCGGAAAACCAAAGACCTCGAACACAACCGGCTCAGCACCGGAGCACTGACTGGCGCGCGCCTTGAACTGGAGCGTGGCCGAGCGGATGCGCTGCGGTGGGTTTTCCGGCAACTGAAACTCGACCACACCGGTATTGATCGAGCCCACGCCGGCCTTGGCGCCCGACGAGCGTTGCCAGAAGCCGACCATCATGTGGTTGCCTATCGTGGCCGCTGGCGTCGTTGGGCCGCCGGTCAGCGTGCTCCAGTGCATCGATAGCATCGGATCGATGCCGATCTGGCGGTCAACCGCAATGACCGGCCCCGCGAGCGCGGCAATTAGCGCCGCCACGGTTGCCCTTCTCAGTCTGGACTTTTTCATTGTGACTCCCCGTCGCGGCCGCGATTCGGCCTCGGGGCAGAACGTAACGAGTTGCGCGTTACCGGGCCGTTACTGAGTTCTATCAAGCCGCGCTGCCAGGGCGGCTTGCAGCGGTCAGCAACCCTCGATTGACCGGATTGCGATGGAGAAAGCTGTCGCGATAGGTGGGTGGCACGTGGCGCAGCGCTGTCTGTTCGATCCATTCGACCGCGCGCGCAAGCAGCGCCGCGGCTCCGCTTGTGTCACCGTTGGCCGCGAGCACGTCATGGCCAATCGACCACGCATCAGGCAGATACATGTCGGCCGGCTGTATCGATGCCAGCGCCGGTTGCAACTCGGTCCAGCGCGCAGCGGCAGCGTCCATCTCACCCGTTTTCAGCAGGGCGCGCACCAAAAGCAAGCGGGCCTTCAAGGCCACGCCGAAGTACTCGATCTTCTCCGCAGCCGAGCGCACGCGGATGCAAAGCGTCGGCCGCGTCGCTCGGTGCCAATTCGATGGACTCTTCGAGGTCGACCAGCAGCCGCATGTACGGATCGCCCGCCGTGCCCAGCGCTTCTGCGGCGAGCCGCAAATCGGGCTTCGCGGATCCGCCGAGCAGGCGCGCAATACGCGCAGACAGCATCGCCCCGCGCGCGCGAACATGGCCGACCGACGGCGCAACGTAGTCGAGCGCCTTCTTCGCGCGCCCGTATTGCGCCAGGTGGATCAACATCGCCGCCTTGTTGTTGTTCGCCACTGCAATCCACACCGTCTGACCGTCGCCCCTGAAGCACTCGAGCGCCGTTTCGATCGTATCGAGCGCCTCGGTGTACCGCCCTGCCTCGGCGCTGTAGAGCGCGCAGTGGTGCTCGATCACGCCGCGCATCGGCCCGTCGGTGTCACCGACCTCCGATTGCAGTGCTCGCGCCCGCAGCGCGTGCTCGAGCGCCTGGCCGATATCGCCCAAGTTGCCCTGCACCGTCGCCAGGTTCGTCGTCAGTTGTGCCAGCTCAGCGAGGTCGCCGAGCGCGCGTGCGTTGTCGATCGCGCGGGCAAGCGCGTCTGCTGTCCGACGCAGCTTGCGCGCCGAGTTCAACACATACGCATAGTCGGCCCAGAAGCGACCGCGCTGCTCGCGCGTGCCGTCGGCTTCGACCAATGTTTCAAACGGTTCGATCACCGCCAGCGCCTCGTCGCTGCGGTCCGCCTGGGCAAGGCCCACCGCCAACAGGCGTGCCGCTTCGAAGCGAGGCCACGGCGACTCGAGCCGCTCGGCCAGCGCGAACGCTTCGCGCGCGGACGCGATGCCGGTGACATGATCGACGGCCATCAGCGCAGCGTTCGCGCGCGCGGTCAGCGCAGCGGCGCGTTGACCGTCCGAGTGCGCTTCAGCGAGCAATGCATCAATGACGACGTTGGCGCGTTCAACGCCGCGCACAAGGATCAGGCTTTCGACGCTCGCACAGCGTGCGTCGAACGCGGACGCCGATTCGCCCGCGCGATCAAAGCACGCAAACGCAGCTTCGCAGTGCTCGACTTCCGACAATCGGCGTGACGTGTGCCGTGCTTCAGCGGCAGCCAGCAAATGTGCGCGCGCCGCGCGGCTCCATTCGCCAGCGTCGGCCCAGTGCTGCGCCAGACTCGCCGGCGGCGCATTTTGCGACTCCAGATACTCGGCGATGCCACGCTGCAACAGTTGCGCGATCGGCTGCGGCACTGATCGCAGTGCGATCTCGTAAATCAGGTCGTGCGCAAACGCCTGGCCGCGAATGACCTGTGCCATCTCGAGTTCGCCCCAGGCTTCGGCCAGGTCGAGCGGATGCGTCTGCAATACATGGGCGGCCAGCGCTGCGCTGAAATCAGCGCCGGCCAGCGCGGCGACGCGAGCAAGCTTCAGCGCAGGAGCAGACAGTTGCGCCAGCCGTCGCTCGATCAGCGCGCCGACTGATGTCGGCGTCGGCAGTCGATTCGACGTGGTCAGCGCCGCCTGTCTCGACCAATGCGTTCAGCGTCTCGAGTACGAAGAACGGATTGCCGCCGGTATGGCGCGCAATCGCGCCGGCGAGTGCGGCGGCATCGATGCCAGGCAGCGCGAGTGATTCCAATAGTTCGCGCACTGCGCTCTCGCTCAGAGGAGCGAGCAACACTTCAGCGAGTCTCTGCCCGCCTTCGGCGCGTTGCCACGCCGCGATCGGCGCCGGGCATTCCGCGGGGCGCACCGCGCCGATCCAGCGCAGACCGGGGATGACGAGCTGCGGCAATAACTCAAGCGTCGCGTCATCGGCGAAATGAAGATCGTCGACGGCAAAGCCTGCAAGTCCCGCTGCTTGCCGCGCAGACAGCGCCTGCACGACCGCCGAGCGAAAGCGCGCTTCGACCAACGGGCCGACCGGCGCTGCGCCGAGTTCCGGCAGCACGCGCGCGAGTTCTGATTTGACGAAGTCATCGAGCCCGTCATCGAGGCGAATCGCGCCTTCGGTGCGCAGAGCCGCGCGCAGCAGGCGCGCCAGCACCGCATAAGGCACGCGGGTGTCTCCGGGCCGGCCACCGACCATCGGCACAGAGCGAGCATGAGCGAAATCGCCGAGCAGTCGGCTCTTGCCAACGCCTGCGTCACCGCTGATCAGCACCGGCAGACCGGCATCCCAGCTGCGCTCGAGCGCGCGCCACTCGGCATCGCGTCCGATCAGGCGCGGGGGCCGAAGAATTGCGGCGGGCCGCCGCGCTTTCCCGTGCCAATCCCGGCAACTCGTCAGCCCTCTGAATCAGCTGCGAAAGCGCAACCGTTTCTGCATCGGGTTCAGCGGCGAGCTCGCGCTGAAGTGCAGAACGGCAACGGTCATACGCAGCCAGCGCCGCGGCCCGATCGCCGCGCCGGTAATGCAGTCGCATTGCGAGGCGATGCGCCTGTTCGGAAACAGGGTCTTCGGCCAGCAACCGTTCGGCGTAGACCAGCGCCTGCGCGATCTGTCCATCCGCTTCGCGCTTGGCGGCCAGCTCGGCCAGCGCATCGCGGCGCATCGCGCGCCAGTGCTCGCGCGCGATGCGAACCCAGTCTTCCAGCTCCGGGCAGTCCTCGTACACACACGCACCCAGCAGGTCCCCTGCAGCGGCCGTTGGATCCTCGGCTAGCTGCCGTGCTGGCGAACCAAGGTTGTGCTCGACGCGATCTGCAAGACGCAGACTCTCGTCAGGCTCAATAAGCTCGGTGCCCGCCGCGCGGCGCAACCGGAACAAGCGTTGCCGCAGACTGTTGCGCGCCTTGTCCGCATCGGCATCGGGCCAGAGCAGCGCTGCCGCGCGAGACCGTGATGTCGGTCCATCGAACGCGAGCAGTGCGAGCAACGCCGCGTCCTTGCGCTCAAGCGGTACGACGGTCGCATCGGGGCGCACAAGCGCAGGCGCCGCCAGAAGCTGCAGCCGTGCCAATGCGCCCGCTCTTATAGTTGTCTCGATCAAGGGCAGCCCCGCAAAGCGCAGCAGGCTCTGCAGCCGCGGCGCTACTCCCGCCTCACGCGCGACTTGCCACCGCAACTGATCCACACCGACCCCTCGATGTCGTCGATGCAGCGATCGTTGCGCGCGAGCGTTACCGGAACGTTATAGGGCTAAGTTGGCTCCGTCCATCGAGCGTTCGAATGGACCCGGGAGCCGTGGTAAGCGGACGAAACGCCATCCTTCGCGCCGGATGTCTGCGACGTGTTTGCTAGAGTCGTCTCAAAGCCATGTCCCACTCCAAACACGCGCTAAAGGCTCGACTCGCTCAACCCGGCCTGATCGTGGCGCCGGGCGTCTTCGACATGGTGTCGCTCCGGCTCGCGGACACCTTCGGCTTCGATGCGCTGTATATGACCGGATTCGGCACGGTCGCTTCGCACCTCGGCTTACCCGACGCGGGTCTGGCGACCTACAGTGACATGCTCGGCCGCGTCACAGCGATGGCTGCGATGGCACGGACGCCGCTGATCGCAGATGCCGATACGGGTTACGGCGGATTGCTGAATCTGCGGCACACGGTCCGCGGATACGAAGCGGCGGGTGCGGCGGCGATCCAGCTGGAAGATCAGGAGTTTCCGAAGAAATGTGGGCACACGCCAGGTCGTCGTGTGATTCCTATCAACGACATGGTCGCGAAAATTCGGGTCGCAATCGATTCGCGTAGCTCATCGGACTTCCTGGTCATCGCACGCACCGATGCGCGCTCTGCTTTGGGGCTCGACGAAGCGCTGCGCCGTGCCGAGGCGTATGCGCGTGCGGGCGCCGATGTTCTGTTCGTCGAATCTCCCGAGTCGGTTGATGAGATGCGCCGAATCGGCAGCGCTTTCGATCTGCCGCTGGTGGCCAACATGGTCGAGAAAGGCCGCACCCCCGTCCTGGCGCGGACGGAGCTTGAATCGATCGGCTACAAGATCGCGATTTTTCCGGTCTCTGCGCTGCTCGCGGCGGTGAGTGCGATGACGGGCGTCTACCGAACCTTGAAAGTCAATGGTTCGACCGACGGCATCGACGTGCCGCTGGCCGACTTCGCCGACCTGACAAAGCTGATGGGGTTCGAGGATATCTGGGCATTTGAAAAACGCTACGCCGAACCGAGCGTGGCGATACAGGGAGAACAAACATGAATCGTGCGCGACGCGACTTGTTCATCAGTACAACGCTGGCGCTGGCCGCGAGCATCGGCATCGTGTTACCTGCGCTGGCGCAGTCTACGTATCCGAACAAGCCGATTCGACTCGTCGTTCCGTTTACGACCGGAGGTGTCACGGACACCAGCGCGCGTGTGGTGGCCGACGCCCTCAGCAAGCGGCTCGGGCAGCAGGTCATTGTCGACAACCGGCCCGGAGCTTCCGGCAACATCGGGACGCAGCAAGTCGCGACGGCCGAGCCCGACGGCTACACATTGCTGCTCGGATTCGACGGGACGATGGTGATCAACCCGCACGTGTTCGACAAGGTGCCGTTTAATACCGTGAAGGACTTTGCACCGGTCGGCAAGATCGGCGACGCAATCCTGATCCTCGTCGCCTACCCCGGCCTGCCCGCGAAGAATCTGCGCGACGTTCTCGCGCTGTCGAAAACGCAGTCGGGCGGATTGTTCTACGGCACCTCGGGCACCGGCGGCACACCGCACATTGCGGGCGAGTTGCTGAAGCAACGCACTGGTGCCAACCTGACGCACGTGCCTTACAAAGGGGGCGGCCAGGCCATCATCGACGCAATGGGCGGCAACATTCCACTGGTGTACACGGCCGTAGCCGGCGCGCAGCAGCACGTTAAGTCAGGCAAATTGATCGGAGTCGCGGTGTCGAGCGCTC
The DNA here is from genome assembly GCA_963807155.1 of uncultured beta proteobacterium. Taxonomy (GTDB): domain Bacteria; phylum Pseudomonadota; class Gammaproteobacteria; order Burkholderiales; family Burkholderiaceae_F; genus JACCZX01. The sequence continues at coordinate 79,175 of CAWEAZ010000038.1, read as the reverse complement.
AGCGCTCAGCGTCGCTGCCCGATGTGCCGACGTTTATCGAAAGCGGAGTGGCTGATTTCGAAATCAATTCGTGGGTCGGCGTTCTGGCGCCCATCAAGACACCCAAGCCGATCGTCGACAAGCTGAATGCGGAGCTGACGGCAGCGCTTTCCGATCCCGAGGTGCGTGAGCGACTGAGCGTGCTCGGCATCAACGCGACGCCTGGTACGGCCGAGAAGTTCGGCGACGAGATCAAGCGCGATCTCGCGCGCTATGGCGCGGTCGTTAAAGCAGCGGGAATCAAGGCCGAGTGAGTCCGCTCGCTAGCGCCGCCGCGTAACACGCGCGGCGTTGGCGTCGACGATTTCGGAATCGGCGCCGCGCACATCGAGATACGGTTCGCCCAGATGTTGCTGCAGCAACTTCAGGTTGCGGCGATGCGCGCGAAAGTAGATGTCAAAGACGTCGCCGGCCAGCGGCACCGCACCGAAAGCGGCATCGACCACCAGGTTGCCGATCATTTTGCCTTGCAGCCAACGTGACGCACCGAGCTCGCGCGCCTGTGTAATCAGATAAACACCTATCGCAGCCGACAGCAGATCGCCCGCGACCGGAACAACGCCCAGCAGCGCGTCGAGTCCGACTTTCGTGCGTAGCAGCGGCACATCGACGGCAGAATCCATCAATCGCGTCAGCGTGATCAGCCGTTCGCGCGCGCGGCGTTTGCGCTCCGCGGACGTGAGATCAATCGAACGAGATCGCGGCGGCCATCATCGCTAGCGGTGCTTAGTGGCAATCAACAGTACGTTGGCAAAGGGCGTTCCCTCGCTCATCGGCTGCGCAACGGCGGAGTAGCCGATCGATTCGAGCAACAACTTCCATTCGGCCAGCGAGCGGCAATGCAATCGCGGCCATCGTTTGTCGCGCAGCAGCGTCACCCACCAATCCACCATCGACGTAAAGCGCGAGCGCCAGTTAGAGGTGATGTCACCGACGCGCAAAAGCAGGACGCCACCCGGAGCCAGCGCTTGATGGGCGCTTTTCAGCAGTACTTGTTGCGCGCCGCGATCCATGTAATGCAGGACGTCGAGCATGACGACGACGTCGCACGCGGGCAGCGTTACGCCGCGCGCATCGCCAACGTTCAACGCAACGCGACTTACCGAGATCCGATAGCGCGCGTTGCCCTGCCGCAATCGCACGCGTCCGCAAATCAAATCCACGCAACGTCCAGTTTTTTGGCGGTGGCGCCCATGTTTGCGGCCATTCGGAAGCGGAGCGCGGATCGCAGACTTCGGCGGCGGCAAGCCACGCTGCCAGTATCCCGAGCCCGCAACCGACGTCGACGATGCGCGCATCGTCATGGATTCGGCCATCGCGCAATAGCGCAGCGAACACCGGATCGCCGCTTAGCTTTCCGCGCGCGAAATAGTACGGACTGCGGCCGACCGGCCGATAGCGCGCCGCGGCGCTCATTACGAGTTGGCGGAATGCAGAATCCGAATCAGCCGCTTGATTCGGGGCGCCGATTCGAGGCGCGGGGCATTCCGCAAAGGCCAGCGGATCTGCGGATGCGCGGACCGTCGATGCATAGGCGGCCGATGCGCTCGCTGCCGCGTCGCGCGCACCATCGGCTCGCATCATGCGGGCAACGCGCTGCGCAGCGTCACCGAGCGCCAGGCGCGTTCGCGCATCATTGCGAGCACCAATGGCAGTGCGCCAAGCATGCTGGACACTTTCGGCTCGATGCGTTGGCGTCTTGCGCCGCCCTTCCATGCCGTCGTGCATCAGAACAATCGCGCCCGGCGCCAGACGCCGCCCGATGCGCGCCGCCACGCGCTCGGCACGACGCGTCCACGCTGTCGAGCGAGCGGACGTTCCAGGCGACGCACCGGAGACCGAGACGCGCCAGCGCGGGCTCCGTCAGTGGAGTACGAATCCCGAAGGGAGCACGAAAAAATTTAGGCGCTTGCCCAGTGATATCGGCCAGCGTCTTTTGCGCCTCGCCGATGTCGCGCACCATCCGTCCGACGCCCCAAAAACCCATCGCACGCGAGTGTCCAAAGGCGTGGTTTTCAACCGCATGCCCGCGCGACGCGATTTCACGCACGACCTGTGGATGTGCACGCGCCCGCGCGCCGACGCAAAAAAAAGTCGCCTGCGCGCCGGATTCGTCGAGCAGATCGAGCACGCGCGGCGTCACCTCGGCATCCGGCCCGTCGTCGAACGTCAGTGCGATTTCGCCGCGCTCGGCAGAGGTCGGCGGCAACTCGGATATCACCGGCCCAAGCGCCGTGGTCGCCGGCGCAAAGCCAAACGCCAGATTCAGCGCATGGCTGCCGCACATCGCGGCCACGGCCCATGGCCACAGTGCCGGCTGGATCGCGATCGACGCGACTCCAGCCACGTGGCTGCCCGCCAGCACCCAGTGCAATGGCCCTGGTTGCCACGCGCGAGGCGGCAATGGGCTATGAAGAGTGAATCTGGAAACGCTCACTTGATTGCGACGTACTCAGAGAAGATGCCGAGCACGACATGACGCGTGACGGTCTTGAACCCGGCAGCGCGCAATTGGTCGATGACTTGTTGCGGTGGCACGCATGCTTCAATCGAGTCCCACAAGTAGCGCATGACTTCCGGTGTATCGCGCGAGCGCCCGACCCAGCGCGCCACGTACGGCACCAGATAACGCAAGTACACGCGCAACCAGCGCGTTGCGCGGACACCCGTGGGACGCGTGATCTCGAGCACGCACGCACGGCCTCCGGGTCGCAAAACGCGAAAAAACTCGCCGAACACTGTCCGTAGATCGGCCACGTGACGCAGCGCATAGCCCATGCTGACGAAGTCGAACGCACTATCCGCGGCGGGCAGCGCCTCGGCGCGCCCTTCAATCACGCGCATTCCTTCGGGCAACCGGGCGTTCGCAAGCATTCCGATGCTCGGATCGACGCCCGTCACGTTCGCCCCGTCACCGGTGAGGCGTACGGCCTGGATCGCGGTAAGCCCGGTGCCGGTACCCACATCGAGTACCCGCATGCCCGGCGCCAACCCTGCGCGACGAAGCGCCTGCCTGCGATACCAAGGACCGGTACCGAACGCCATTAAGCCTTCGATGCGGTCGTAATCGACGGCGCTGGCGTTGAATATGGTCCGCAGCCACCGATGACGCGCGGTCTCGTCCGCGTAATAGTCCGTCAATGGCGGATGCGGTGCGACTGTTTCCGTCTTGTTCATGCTGCCAAACCTCCGTTAACACCAATCACTTGCCGCGTAATGTAAGCGGCATCGGCAGAGAGCAGAAACGCAATCGTGGCAGCCACTTCGTCGGCTTCGCCGATGCGCCCCGCGGGAATCATCTTCGTCATTTCGTCGATCGGCAATTCGCGGGTCATATCAGTGGCAATCAGGCCGGGGGCAACACAGTTGACGGTGATGTTGCGACTCGCGAGCTCGAGGGCCAGAGATCTCGTAGCGCCGATGATGCCCGCCTTCGACGCGCTGTAGTTCACCTGTCCGCGGTTGCCCGTCTGCGCGGCGACCGACGCCAGCGTCACGATGCGGCCTGGAAGACGCCGCCGAATCATCGGCATCACCAGCGGATGCAGTACGTTGTAGAAGCCATCGAGGTTGGTCCGCAAGACACGATCCCAATTTTCGCCCGACAGCGCCGGAAACACGTGGTCACGCACGATGCCCGCATTTAGCACGATGCCGTAGGGCGCGCCGCGCGCTTCCAGCTGGGCGTCGAAGCGCTTGCGCGCAGGCGTCACGGTCGGCGATGTCGAACGCGAGGACGTCGACAGCGCGTCCCAGCGCCCGCACCTGATCGGCGACGGCGTCAATCGCCGCCGTCGAATCGGATTGCCCCGAATGATGCAGCCAGACGTCATAGCCGTCGCGCGCCAGCCGTAACGCGGTTGCACGCCCGATGCCGCGGCTGGAGCCGGTAATCAGTACAGCGCCGGTGTTCATTTGGCCGCCACTCATCTCGATGAGCGCCAGAACGGAAAAAAGTTAAACCACGCGAGCGGCGCCTCGCGGCACGCGCGTTCGAGGCACCGCACGTAATCGGCGATGACCTCGCGCAACGCCGCATCGCGCGTCTTTCGCGGCAGCACAATGCGCTCGCTCATCAGCTCGCACACCAGTGTGTAGCGGCCGCGATCGGCCGGACGCTGATAGCACGCGAGCCAGTACACGGGGCAACCCAGCGCGGCAGCGAGCACCCATGGGCCAATCGGAAACGCGGCATCGGCGCCGAGAAACGGAACGTCAAGCACTCGTTCGCTGGTAACGGGCACGCGATCGGCGGCAATCACGACGAAGTCGCCGAGCTCGACACGCGTCGCCAGATGCGCGATGGTGGCCGTATCAACCTCGGTGACCTGCAGCAAGCGCTCTGCGCTCTGCGGATTCATGCGCGTCAGCACCCGATTAAAGCGCTCGGCGTGTCGCGTGTGCACGAGGATGTGCAGTCGCAGCTGCTTCGCGCGCTCACCCATTCGGCGCAGCACCTCGAGATTGCCGAAATGCGCGACGACCAGCACGCCACCACGATTTTCGTCGACCGCTTCATCGAAGCGCGGATCCACTTCGCGCCGTATGCCGTCGAGCGCAAGGCCGCCGGTCCACACCAGCGCCTTGTCGAGCAGCGTGTCGGCAAAGTGGCGCACGTGCACCCCTGCCGCGCGCCACGCCTGCCACGCACTCGAGTCGGCAGCCAACACGCCGACGCGACGCTGGTATTCGATCGACGCCCGGCGCGCCACGGGCCGGACGGTGATGAAATACCAGGACGCAGGCCATACCAGCAGGCGAAACAGCGGACGCCCGATCCACACATAGCTGAGATACCTGATCCACAGCCAGGCCGTGCTTCCCGATTCGGGAAGAGACGCCCAATGCGAGTCCGACCGCCGATCGGTAGACACGTTGACGCTGCTCACGGCGCCCGACCTGCAAGACGTCGAGGCAGCAAGCGCGGTAGGCGTATCAGCATTCCTGCAAACAATCGAAAGTGCAACCCTGCCATGCGCAGGTTGTCGCGCAACATCCGAAAGTGCGAGACGCCGTCCGCCGGATACGTCACCGGAGTGGGCAGGTTGACTACCGGCATACCGGCCCAGAACAGCCGCACGATGATGTCGGTATCGAACTCCATGCGGCGGCCGATGTGCACCCGATCGTCGAGTGCGACGGCAGGCGCGATCGGGTACAGGCGAAAGCCGCACATCGCATCGGCAATCTGCAGCGACAAGCGTGTTCAGCCACACCAGCACGGTCGTGATGCGCCTGCCGTGCAGCCTGACAGCGGGCACGCTGGCATCGTATTGCGGCACACCGTTGATGACGGCCGCGGGATCGCGTTCAGCGGCGGCGACGAATTCGCCGATGCGCGACGGGTCGTGCTGCAGATCGGCATCAATCTGCACCGCATGAGTGAACCCTGCTGCCTTGCGCAGCGCGCAATCCGGAGAGCACGGCAGCGCCCTTTCCCTGGTTATTTTCGAGCCGCAATCGATGCATCCATTGCGGATTGTCCGCGCATAGCGCCTGCACCGCCTGTGCACATGGCGCATGACTGCCGTCGTCGACCAGCCAGCATGTCAGTCCAGTCGAGCGCAGCGCGTCTGTTAGGCGTGGCAGCGCTGCATGATGGTCGTACACGGGCACGATGACGCAAACGCGAAGCGCGGACGATGAATGCAACGTGCCGATGTCCAGCGACCGAAATTCTTAGCGCACGCTACGCCGCTTGCGCAGCACCCCGTTGGCTCGCGACGAACGCCGCCAACGCGCGTACGTTTGCAAAATGCCGGCGGTTGTTTTCGTTGTCGGCGGTGAGCTTGACGCCATAGCGCTTCGCGAGCGCCACGCCAATTTCGAGCGCGTCGATCGAGTCCAGCCCCAGTCCCTCGACGAACAACGGCGCGACCGGATCGATATCCTCCGCCCGCATGTCCTCCAACCCAGTGCACTCGATAATCAACTGGGCGATTTCTTGTTCAAGTGGATCCACGACGAGCAAGCTCCCTGACGTACAGCTCACGCAAGCATTCGGTCAACGCGCGCGCAGCAAGCGAAACGCTGCGGCCGCCCTGTAGAAACTGTGCCGGATCTATCGCGGGATGTTGCACCACGCGCACTGTCGGCCGCACCTTCGGCGCCAGCCACCAACGACTCCTCTTGGTCAACAACGGCTCCGAAAATTCGATCGTCACCGGAATCACAGGGCAGCCCGAGCGCACCGCAATGTGCGCTGCGCCGCGCCGCAGCCGGATCACACCGTCGTCCCCGGTACGCGTGCATTCGGGGAACAGGATCAGCGTTTCACCCGCCGCAATACGGCCACGACACTCATCAATGAGCGCCTGTGGATCTGCGTTGACAACGTAATCCGCACCACGAATGCCACCCCAGGTAAACGGATTGATCTGTAGCGATCGCTTGGCGACCACGACGCCGTCCTCAACGTGCCCAAGCAAAATCAGCGCGTCGATCAGCGAGGGGTGATTGGCGACGAGCAGCGAGCCCGGGGCGGGCACGCGCTCCAGCCCAATTACTTCGAGATCGATCAGGCGCAAGGCTCGCATGCTGCCGACATAGGTGCGCATCATGTAAAACATGACGCGGCGTACGCCGTGCGCGCGCCGTGCGCGATCGCGTACGGCAACTGAATACGCCGGCACGATCAGCGCGCTCATCAGCGCGCCATAGAGTCCGAATACCGTGAACAAGGCGATTTGCCCGATTGATCGGGTGGCGCGGCCGATGCGGGCACTGAAGCCGGATGGCTGTTCCGCCACCGCCTGCGGCCGAATCTGCTTTTCGCGCCCGGTGTCGGCGCGCTCGGTCAGAACAACTGCCATTGAAGTTACCTTGTGCTGACGCTCAACGCAGACCGTTAACTTCCCACACCAGTATCAGAGTGCTATTAAACCGCTTCCCACTGCAACGCGGTCGCATTGTAAATCCCGGCCATCCCATCGAACACGCCGGCAAGCGGCGGACTCGGGCTTCCGGCAACGGCAAGTTGACAGGCTTCCCAAGTAGACAGCCAGACTTGGGGGCTCGCGTCGGGACCGGCTTTCAGTCGAGCTTCGGCCGTCACCCATGTCCGCCAAGACCGCCGAATCACTGGAACCGCGCGCCGGAAAGACCCAGCAGCGCGGCGGCCGTGCTCAGATCGCGCTGGCGGCGTGTTGATTCGAGATCAACACCGATCGGATCGGCGGCAATCACCACTGCGACAACGTCTGTGCTATGCGCGATGCTGGCGTATACCGGCACGCTCGCATGCAGAAGTAGTCGGCCTTCGATATCGACTTCAATCGTCACATTTTCGTGTCCGACGGCCGCGAGGCCCCAGCGCAGCGTGCAATGAGCCACGATGAACTGTGCGCGTCGCTGAGGACGGGAAATGCGCGCCAGACGAGCGCGTTCCGTCAACGTCAGCCTAGCGATCTGCTCTGCTTCCCACGCATTGTCTAGCGGCAAGTCAAAGCGACTCAAGTAGAGCGATGGAGTCAACGTACCACTGAGCGTCTTGGCCACGCGAATTCAGACGAAGCGCTGCGCCGTTAATCGGTCGGCAGAATCGGAGCGCCCAGCAACACGCTGGCACGACCGTCGAGCACATTCGCGCTCGGACGCACTGATTTCAAATCGGTAAGCAACCTGACTGTCTGTCCGAAATTCACTGATGGCTTTGATCACGAGCGGTGTTGCACACTGGTCGAGGCGATCAACGGTCCACCGCAAATCGGACGCTGCGACCAGATAGCCGTGACGCGTACGGGCACCGGGTGATCCGCCACTCGCGAGCAACGCTCCATGAATTGCCATCGCCTGCGCGCCGTATTCGAGGCCGCAGATGATCGAAAGCACGCCTGCTTCGGCCAGCGGATGATCGGCCGCTGCGATGCGAATCACTCTCGCAAATAATTGTTTGCTCGTCGTACGACACGACGCGGTCAATCAGCCGCATGCGACCGGCGTGCGGCAGCAGCGTTTCAATCGACGCCATCAACATCCCGACGTCGCCACGAGCAACGCGCGGCCGTTGCCCTGGCGCAGAACGATGTCGCTCGCACCTGGCTGCGCCAGCGCCGCGAACAGTGGCAACATCCGCGCCGTCGGATTGCCCAGGCGTATCGATTCCAGCTGCGGGTTCGCCAACGTCGTATCGGCTGCGTCGTCGGTGGCGCGCGCCGCACCGTCGGTCAATGTCAACTGCGCAATCGCGGTTTCGAACTCCGGCGGAGCGAGCACCAGCGCGAGCGACCATGCGTCGACCGTGGGCCGCGCTTCAGACAGCGGAAACGGATACGGCAGGTCGTAGCACACCATCAGTACCGGCGAGTCCCGGCGACTGGCCTGCACTGCTGCTTCGAGTAATGCCGCAGTAGCAGTGCCATCGAACGCGCACAAGCTGGTCACCGCCCGATGACTCGCGACCGCGATGCTGTAGTAGCCCGACGCCGCGTTGTGCACCGAGTTGTGAAACTTGGTCGGTGAGATCTGGTAGTCGCCCGCGGCCAACATCGCGCAGATGTCGTGAATGATGTCGGGATTGCCCGAACTGCTGCCGAACACCGCGGGCACCGCCTTGGCGTCGAGCCGGGCATGCGTCAGTGCTTGCTGTGCGGTCGTCAGCGCAATTCGCGTCGACGGCGTCGCGCGCCTGCGCTCTGCAGGCGGCAAAAGACCGCTCGGTGGCGCTGCGTTATCGGCGCGAACATATTCGCAGCGCCGGAAAAGACTTCGCGCGCCGCATCCCAATCGGCAAGCCCGGGTCCGTAGATCCCGATTCCCAGCACTGCGCACGCAATCACGAGAGCGGCGGCGTCTTGTTTTCGCGGCCAAAGACAACGCTGCAATTGCTGCCGCCGAAGCCGAATGAATTCGACAGCGCCACGTCGATGTCGCGTTCTTCGTTGCCAAGCAACACTGTGTTCGGGCAATCGGGATCCAGATCTGTCGTGTTCAATGTGCCAGGCACCAGCCCGTGTTCAAGCGCGAGCAACGTTACGATTGACTCGACGATACCGGCCGCACCAAGCAGATGACCGAACCAGCCCTTGGTCGAACTGCTGGCAGTATTTCCGAACACGGAAGCGACCGCACGGCCTTCGGCCGGATCGTTGGAGCGGGTTGCCGTGCCATGCAGGTTGACGTAGTCGACCGCGTCGAACACAAGTCCTGAACTCTCGAGCGCGCCGCGCATCGCCAGGCGCGCGCCGAGACCCTCCGGATGCGGCGTCGACATATGGTGGGCATCGCTCGATTCGCCTGCACCGAGCAGGTATGCGGGTGCGTGCGCACGCGCTTCGAGCAGCGCGAAACCAGCGCCTTCCCCGATCGAGATGCCGCGACGCGCGCGATCAAACGGGCGGCATGGTTCGGGCGACAACAGCTCGAGCGCGGAAAATCCGCACAACGTCGTCAGGCACAGCGAGTCGACACCGCCGACCACCGCTGCATCAATCCAGCCTGCGCGCATCAGGCGCGCGGCGGCCGCAAACACCTTGGCGCTCGACGAACACGCGGTCGAGATCGCCAGTGTCGGCCCTGTGGCGCCGACGCACGTGCGCCACCAATGTCGGCGCCGAAAAGTTGTTCAGCGTCGTCGCATAACTGAACGACTCCGGCAGCCGGCCCGCCGCGTCTCGCGCGCGATACGCGCTTTCGGCCTGTGCGATGCCGGAGGTGCTGGTGCCGATGATCACCGCGACCCGCTCGGCACCGTAGCGTGCGACGGCCTCGCGACGCGCGTACGACAAAGTCGTCCTGATGGAGCGCGAGCCATGCGAGCCGATTGTTGCGACAGTCATAGTTCGACAACTGCTCGGGCAACGCGACCGATTGCAAGCCTTCGACCTCGCCGATCCACGTATCGAGCGTCGGTCCATCGACGTCGACCGCAAAATCGCGCCGCGCTTCATAGCGCTTCAATCCGCTGCGCCGCGTACGCAACGCATCGAAGCAATGCACCCCGCCCGCGGCCGACCGCGGTCGTGGCGGTGTATGCGCTGATCGCGACCGGAGCAAAGTTCATGCAGTGATCGACGCGCGCGAACGCTCTGGCGCGAGCGCCATGCTGACGACAAGTGCGACGGTCGCGCCGATGGCCACTGTGATGCCGATCATGTGCAACACCGGCGTTGACGACATCGCCAAAGTTGCAAACGCAATCAGCGTAGTTCCCGCCGCGAGCGTGACTGACAACGTCACCGGCAGCGCAACGGTTGCCGGCTCGTCATGCCGATCATCGCGTGGCATGCCGATAAACAATGCGTAGTTGGTGCCTACCCCGGCTGCCAGCAGCAACGCCACCAGGTGAAAAAGCGTCAGCCCGCCTTCGATCAATATCAATACCGCGGCGGTAATCACTATCGAGACCGCGACCGACGCCGCAATGCGCGCAGTCGCCCTTAGGTTTCGCAATTGCACCGCCAGAATCAGCACGATCAGTAGTCCCCCTGCCAGCGCCGCCCACGCCGCACGGGCCCGGTAATCAGCGACCAACGCCTGCACGTTGGCCAGATCGATCAACGAAACACCCTCGACGTTTCTTACAGCGGCGGCGACGGCGCCCGCATCACCGACGCCGGTTAACGTAATCAATGCCGCCACGTCAGACGCTGTGCCTTGCTTGCGATCGATCACCTGCGCCTGAAGCCGCTGACCCAAAGCCGTCCCTGCATAGTAGCCGGGCGTAATCGTCAGTTGCCGCGCGCGTTGGACGTCGCAATGAACGGCTCGAACGCTTCAGCCCGCAACGCACTCTGTGCCAGCGCCTGCGTCAGACGGTCACGCAGCGTCGCAGCATCCGGCAACGCGGCGCGCCTCGCCTGCTGCGTCGCTGCGCTCGGTAGCAGCGCTGCGGGCGAGTCGAATCCCACGATGCTGCCGCGCGATTGCAACTCGCGCAACCGATCGTGCAACGCCTCGGCACGCGTCATCGTCTCGTCCAAGCGTCGCGCCCTCGACAGCGAGCACGAAGCGCAGATCGCCAAGCCCGGTTTCGCTGCGCAGGCGCGCGTCGAGTTCTCCAGACCCGCGCGCCAGCGGCGAAATCGCCGCGAGCTGATCGTTCCACAGTCGGTCGCCACGCGTAGTCAGCAGCAATGCCGCCGCAACACCGATCAGTACCAGAGGAACCCGCCAACGCGACGCAGCCTTCGAAAAGCGAGCAAGCGGTGCAAAGCGCGCAAGGCGCGCCGCGTCGAGCGGCCTCAGCACGTCGGGCAAGCAAAAGCGCGCGACCAATGCTGCGACGACGATGCCGACGATCGACATCAGGCCCAGCTGCATCAATCCGGCAAACCCCGACAGCATCATTGCGACGAAGCCTGCGCTCGAGGTCAATACGGCGAGCCACAAGCCTTTCCACAAGTACGTGTTGTTGGCGTCCTGCCGCTGCACCTGCACGTAGACCGCGTAATCGACCGCTTCGCCAACCAGCGTCAGCCCGAAGCCGAGCGTGATGCCGTGAATACTGCCGAACGCGACCGACACTGCGGCGAGTCCCGCCAGTGCACCGGTCGCCGTCGGCAGCGCGGCCCACAAAAGAAAACGCGGACTGCGCAGCACGATCAGTAACAGCAGACTCACTGCAACCGACGCAATCAACGTCAAGCGCCGCGCGTCGTGCTGAATCGCACGCCGCGATTCAACTGCGAACACGCTCGGGCCGGTCATATGAAGTTGCAGTTGCGGTGTCCCGGTCGATGGCGGCGTGGCGAACGCAGCGCCGAATGCAGCACGTATGGCTGCGACCGCTTCGGACTGCGCATCGACATCGAATCCCGGCGCACGTGTTGTCGCGAGCAATAGCGCAGTGCGGCCGGTCGAGTCGAACCACACTCCGTGTGCACTTACCGGCGCTCGCCCCGGCTTCAGTGCCGCTGCAACGCTCAACAATTCCCCGGTCAAGTCGCGTGCGGCAGTCGGCTTTATCAGAGGAGCTGCGGATGAGCGCAGCAGAGCCTCCAGCTCGTCGGCTGCGGCGCGCAGACCTTCGACCGAGAACCGTTGCGGCGTCACCTGCGCACTCAGCAGGTAGCGCGCATCGAACAGACGATCGCGCTCCGCATACGAACATCGCCGGATCGCCATTGGCGACGAAGGCAAAGCGCGGATCGGCGCGCAGCGCTGCCGCGATCTGCTGCGAACGCTTCGCCGCCGCTTCTGTTTGCTCAGCGCCCGCCGCTTCGATACCGATCAGGATGACGCGGGCAGCGACACCGTCGCGCAACTGCTCGGCGAGCATCGCCTGCTCGCGTGTCGCCGGGCCTGGGAGAAACGCAGTGATATCGGTGACGATCGTCGCGCGTGCGACGATCACTCCGCACACAAACACACCGAGCAGCCACGTGCCCCATCGCATGGCGCGACTCGTCATTTTTTTGCCGGTGCGGACGGAGCGGGAAGCGCAGAGATCTGCATCAACGTCAGATCGCCATTGGCTTCGACAATCTCAACTGAGGCGATTTGCGCGCCGGCGCCGCGCAGCACCACCTTCGACACTGCATCAAGCAGTGCGCGCTCGCGCGGCACCAAGAGTGAGCTGCCATCCCTCCGTTTGTACCTGCGGCACCGGCGCACTCCAGGACACGTCGTAGTGCCGGCGCAATGTGGGCAGGTCGCCGGCCAAGCGTCGCACGCAGACTTTCGATCAACGCAGCAAGCAGCGGCGCATCGGATAGTGAAAAGGTCCGCTTTTGCCCACCGCTGCGCCCCGCGCCGCCTTCGTAGGTCACCACGCTTCCCTCGATTCGCACCGTTTCACGCTGCGGCTCAACGGTGCGCTTCTCCAGATAATCGGGTGCGCGAAAGATCAATGTGCCGCTCGATTCGACCGGCGCCTTTAACAATGCTGAAAATTTGCGCTCGCTGAATCGCGCGTGACGTTCGCGTTGTGCACCAAGCTCTGCAAACAGTCGCGCCAGTGGGTCGTCAGCAGAGCGGGCGATCCCAGGCGTGATGCATGCAAGCACTGCTGCTGCTAGCACAGAGCGGCGCGTAACGAGACGGTGCGTCATTGTGCGGGCTCAGCCACCTGCTGCTGCAACTGCAATGATCCTTCGGCAATGACCCCGCCATTGCTGATCACCGCAAACCGCATCGTGTCATTGCGGCTGGCCGGATCCAATGTGCATTCGAAAGCGCAGTCCGGTGCAAGCGGTCGCAAGAACTTGACTCGCTTTATCCCAGCTATCGAGCGCGATTCTCCTGTCGCCAATAGACGCCGTCCCGCCGCGGCAACAACCCAGGCCAACAACCACGCCCCGGGCACGATCGGATGACCGGGAAAGTGTCCGGCGAGCATCGGATGATCGACAGTCACGATGCCGCGCTCCGGATTCGCTGATTGCCCACCATCGGTCATACGGTTTGTCATTCAATGCTAATCAATCCAATCGAACGTCGATCGTTCGCACAACACCTTTGGACGGCGGCTGACCTGCCGTGGACCCCTGCAAGCGCTCTGTTTGCCAGCGCCAGCAGCTCGGCCTTCGGCAGTTTTCCTTGCGCGTTGCGCGGCAATGCATCGACCCACAACAATGGTCGCGGTAAAAACGCCGGATCGATCTGTGCGCGCAGCGCAGTAAGCAGATCGGCACGCGTAATGCCGGGCGCCACCACGAGCGCCATCAAGCGCTGTTCGCGCGTGACGGCAGGCACGCTCGGCGGCTCGAATATCGCACCATCGACCACGCCGTCGATCGACAGCAGCATGCGGTTGAGTCCCTGCAGTGACGCGCGCTTGCCTCCGATGTTGACGACGTCATCGGTGCGCCCTTCAAGCTCGAACGTCGAGTCGCTGATCAACCGCAGGCGGTCGGCAAGCTGTCCCGGCTGAACGTGCCCGCCGTAGGCACGAAACCCGTCGCCGCTTGACTCGATCTTCACATCTCGCATCGTTGTCCAAAGCGAGCCATCGACCGTGCGCCGCGTCGCAACCATGCCAGTCTCGGTGCAGCCGTATACCTCGAACACGCGCGTACCCCACATCGATTCGCACCGTTTCGCCAATTCAGGCGTCAGAGGCGCGGTCGCACTGACGACGCGATCCAGCGTCGGCATCGAGTGCGCGGACTCGGCTAGAGCGCGCAGATGCACCGGTGCGGTGATCAGCACGCGTCGCCCGCTGATGCGCGACAACACGGCAACGACTTCATCGGGATGCAGCGGATGCTCGGCCGCAAGCGCGCAGGGACCGTGCAGCGCGAGTAATACCGTCGATTCGAACCCATACATGTGCTGCGGCGAGACGGTGCCGACCAACACTACATCGTCGATCGTTGCATCGTCCAAATGCAGTGCGATGACCTCGGCGCGCGCGCCGTCGACGATCGCGCCCCAGGTTTTCGGTTGTGGCTGCGGTTCGCCGGTGCTGCCCGACGTGAACGCGATCGCAGCAACATGGTCACGAGCGATTGCCGGCGGCGGCCACGCCTCTGCATCCGCACCGGTCTGCCACTTCATGGCGGGTTCGGCGGAGCCGTGCCAGACGAGATCGCCGGCTTCTTCGCCCACATACAGCGTGTCTGGATAGCGCGTCGCGAGCTGTGCCAGCGTTTCCGGCGTGCGCGAGGGCGGCAACAGGCTCGTACGTCCGGCGATCAGCGCTGCGCAAAACGCCACCGCGAATAGGTAGCGATCGCGACAGCTGTTCAGCACGTATTGCGCGGGCGGCAACTGTTGTGCAAGCGCCTGTGCGGCGGCAACAAAACGGCCGGCCGAAATGGACTCGCGGCCACGTACGGCAATGCGCGCATTCGCCGCGCGATGGGCAATCAATAGCTCGCTCGTCATCCGCTTCGCGGCCCTATCCGCATCTGAGCCACCTGCCGCTGGTAGGCAAGTACTCTCGCCGCGATATACAGCGGCGTGTGTCGCGGCAATTTTCTGAAGCAAACGACGCGCACCAGCCATTCGGCGATGAACATCACCCCCATCAGCGGCCAGGTCAGCACGTTGACAAAGAGCGACCACCACTCAAAAGGCGCGTACAGCATCAGTAGCAGCGACAATCCGGCCATCGCGAAGAAAAATATCGCCCAGCCCTGCGTCAGCCGGTGCAGATACCGTCTGAACTGCGGCGTCAGCGTTGCGCTGTCGAGCTCCGCAATACGAACGATCAAAGGCGTCTCGCCTCGGCGCAGTGTGACAGCGAAAACGCTGGCCAGCATCAGGTTCAGCGCAATCGACGGGACCGCAGCCAGCAGCTGCTGATGCGATAACACCGCAGCACCGAGTAACGCGGCCAACAATATTCCAACCAACAGCGCAGTTCGGCTGCGCACAATCAGCGCAACGACGCAGGCATCGATAGTCATCAGCACGAGCATCGACCACGCCGGGTCAACCCAGTCGCGCATCAGCTGCGGAACGACGTGCAGTGCGGTCGACAAGACGATCGCACCCGCAGCCAACAACCAGAGGCTGCGGGGCAAGCTCGAGGCAGCTGCGCTATCCGAGGGCATGTCAATACTCGTCCTGACGTGGCGGTACGAGAGTGGACGACTGGGTGAACACATAAGTCACCGCAAAGCCGCCGCTGACTTGCCGCCGCTGCGTGACGAGTGGCGAATCTGCAAATACGGCACCACTGACGTTGTCGTATTTAATGAAGGCACCGAACCACCAGCGGTCTTTTCGGTGCGACAGCGCTGCCAGCGCCTGCCAGCCACCATAGCCCCCGCTTGCACGGTATTCGGGGCGCGTGGCGGTCGCATTGGCGGCCGGTACGTCGTAGAAATAGCCATTGAATCGACGGTCAGAAAACGGCACTTCAACCAGCAGCCCGAGGTTCCAGCGATCTGGCGCCGTCGCGGAGGGCCAACGCAAGTCGAGGTTGATCAGCGGGCCAAACACGTAACCGACATTGCGCACACCATCACGGAAAGTGAACGCCGCGCGCACCGGCAGCCGAAGATCGAGCGCTGCGCGGCGATCATCGGTACGCCACAGATGCACATTAACCACCGGGCCAAGCTCGAACAGAGGACTTAGATCCTCCATCCCCTCCCGCGCGCGATTGCGGTCGCTGTCAACGGGAACACTGCCACCAATGCTCAAGTTCACCTTGACCCGCTCACTGTCGAATAAGCGGGCGCGGGCACCGTCGCGATCGGCACGAAAAATTTCACCGCGATAGACAAACCACGGAATGGGCAGCACGTAGTTGCGAACATCTTCCGAGCCACGATAGTCGGGCACGCGCAAGAAAGTGCCGCCGCCGCCGACTTCCCAAAGCGGCAAATCTTGCTCTTGCGCGATTGAAGGCAACGATGCACCGGCCAGCAGCACACCGAGCACTGCGCAAAGCGCTCCCTTGCATGCTTGGGTCGGCACTGCTACCCCGATCCGTCGGTGGCGCAAATCGCTTGCGGACGAATGGCGTTATTGCGGTTGACCACACTGCGCCATGCCTGACGCCAGTGTTTTATCGCACTCAGGTAGTAGATTCCTCGAAACATCATCACCCGTCGCCGCACCGGTCCCAAGTCGTAAACGAGCGACGCACCTGATAGGCATACTTCGGTACACCCTCCCACGCGTCGGCGAACGCGAACGTCTGGCGTGCCTCATGCTCCATCGAGTGAAACTGCACCGAATTCTTGACCAGCCCGACCTTCTTGACCGCTGGCGCGCAGCCCAGTTGCTCAAATAATGGAAGATTCAGCGGGAGCAGCGATTCTCCGATATGAAACCGGGGGTGCCGATCTTTTTCAAGCAGCAGCACACGCCAGCCCTTTTGCGCCAGCAGCGCACCGGCCGTGCTGCCGCCTGGACCGCCGCCAATGATCACGATATCGGCGTCGCGTTCGTCGATCGCAGCAGGCGCCAGCGGAGCGTCCGCGCGTTGGGGAGCCGATTGGGTCACTGCATGCATGGCGCGGCGAGTGTATCAATCGGACCGGCGCCAATGACTAGAATCCGCACCTTTTGCCCGGTATCAACATCTTGAACAGCAACCCGAAAAATCGCCTTGGAATGCAGTGGATGCCGGCGGCGGAGTTCGCCCGCTCGCCGCTGCTGCACGACGCCCGCACACTCGGCGTCGCTACTCATGGCGGTGCGATGCCGTTGGCATCCGCATCGCATCTGCCACAGGCGCATTTGCTGAAAGGCGTCCTCGGCAAAGAGGCCGGCGGCGACGGTCAGGTGGTTGAGGTTTGGCGCGGGCGTTCTGAGGCGACCGACGGGACCGTCGGCACAACGCGTTACCGGCACAACGGTGAAATACTGTTCGCGACCGTGTCAGCGGCCGTGGCGGACGATGGCATCGATGCACTCGGGGCAGCAACCTACACCGCATACCACTCCTTACTCGAGGCACTGCACGCTTCCGGTTATCCGCATTTGCTGCGAGTCTGGAATTCAATTCCCGGCATCAACGTTGACGACGGTGGGCTCGAGCGCTACCGCCGCTTTAATCTACATCGCTTCAAAGCGTACGACGAAGCCAAGTGCCCGACCGAAACCGGCGCACCCGCCGCGTGCGCGCTTGGCAGCTTCGGTGGGCCATTGGTGCTGTATTGCCTTGCGTCGAAAACACCACCCGAACCGATCGAGAATCCGCGCCAAACCAGCGCCTATCGATACCCTCAGCAATACGGCCCGCGTGCGCCAAGTTTTTCGCGTGCAGCGCTGTGGCGCGGCGCAGGCGGCGACAGTGATGTGCTGTTCGTCTCCGGCACGGCGAGCATCGTCGGTCATCAAACGCTGCATGAAGGTAACGTCGTGGCGCAAGCGCATGAGACGTTGACCAACCTGCAATCGGTCGTCGCGGCGGCGATAAGCCATGGCGCGCGGGACGTCACGTTACTTTCCGATCTGCTACTGAAGGCGTACGTGCGCCACCCGGAGGATCAGCCGTTGGTGCGACAAGTTCTGGCGGGGCACGGACTCGACGCCGACGCAGTGCTGTACTTGCACGCCGACATATGTCGCGCCAATTTGTTGGTGGAGATCGAAGCGATCGGTCCCGCGCGGTCGCTCCAACTCAGGACAGAAACAACCGATACGCAGGATTCTCGGTTTCATTCCAGTATCGATAGCCGAGCGCTGCCAGAAAACGGCTGAATACGCGCCGTTCGTTAGGTGGAATCTGCAGACCCACCAGCACGCGCGAGTAGTCAGCGCCCTGGTTGCGATAGTGGAACATCGAGATGTTCCAGCTCGGTGCCATGCTGGTCAAAAACTTCATTAGCGCTCCCGGGCGCTCGGGAAATTCGAAGCGATAAATCAACTCGCCCGCAGCCAGAGGGCTTTTGCCCCCCACCATGTAGCGCACGTGTTCGGCGGCAAGCTCGTCGTGCGTCAGGTCGACGGTGGCATAGCCGTGGCGCCGGAACTGACGTGCCAGCGTCTGATTGTCGCCCGCACTTGCGGTGCCGATCCCGACGAACACGTGAGCGATCGACGAGTCCGAAATGCGGTAGTTGAATTCGGTAACACTACGGTTGCCGACCAGCTTGCAAAAACGCTTGAAGCTGCCGCGCTCCTCGGGAATCGTGACCGCAAACAACGCTTCGCGCGCCTCGCCGACTTCGGTGCGTTCGGCAACGAAACGCAAACGGTCGAAATTCATGTTGGCACCGCCCGCGATCGCAACCAGCGTGCGCTGCTTCAGTTTTTCGCGCTGCGCGTACGCCTTCATGCCCGCGATCGATAGGGCGCCGGCCGGTTCCAGGATCGAACGGGTGTCCTGGAACACGTCCTTGATCGCCGCGCAGATCGCGTCGGTGTCGACCAGCACAATGTCGTCGACGTGGTCGCGGATCAACTTGAATGTGTGCTGCCCGACTTCACGCACCGCCGTGCCGTCCGAGAACAGTCCTACGTCATGCAGCTTGACCCGGCGTCGCGCTTCGAGCGAACGCGCCATTGCATCCGAATCTGTCGTCTGAACCCCGATCACCTTGATCTGCGGCGCGAGCGCCTTGATGTATGCAGCGACGCCAGCGATCAAACCGCCACCTCCGATCGCGACGAACACGGCATGAATCGGCCCGTGCTCGACCGGATGATGCTGCCGCAAGATCTCCATTGCGATCGTGCCCTGCCCTGCGATCACGTCCGGATCGTCGAACGGATGCACGAACGTCAGCTTGTACTTGCGTTGCAGCTTTAAGGCATGCGTGTACGCATCGGAGTACGAATCTCCGAACAGCACGACTTCGGCGCCGCGTGCACGCACCGCGTCGACTTTGACCTCCGGTGTTGTCACCGGCATCACGATCAGCGCGCGACATTGGAGTTTCTGCGCGGCAAGCGCAACACCCTGCGCATGATTGCCCGCTGACGCCGCGATGACTCCGCGCTTCAGTTGATCGCGCGACAGCTGCGCCATCCGGTTGTACGCGCCGCGCAGCTTGAAGCTCTTGATTGGCTGTAAGTCCTCGCGCTTCAGCAGAACCCGGTTGCCAAGCCGCTCCGATAACCCCGGCGCGAGCTCGAGCGGCGACTCAATCGCGACGTCGTAGACGCGCGCAGTCAGAATTCGGCGCAGATACTCCTGAGCGGGCACTCGCAGCTCTGCGCCTAGTGCGGGGCCAATGCGATCGGTTAGCGGCCGAGTATGCCGCGCAGGAGGTCTACCGCACCCGGGACCTTGGGCTCGTCTTTTTTTGCTTCAACCGACGGCGGTGGCGCTTGTTCAGAACCCATGCGCGCAGGGGCCGCACCGCGAGCGTCCATGCCCAGTTGCGCCATCGCGGTTGACTTTGTCCGCACTCGCACCGCCCACTCGGGCTCCCAGGCCTGCTTTACGTCAGCGGGTCGCGGCGGATACGCGATGTTGAGCTCCGGGCCGTAAGCGATCATGCGCAGCATCGCGCCGGCGGCCTTGGCAAAGATGCCTTTCGGGACCGCGCACTGCGTGACGGTAGGCGCGAGCAGAACTTTTTCCTTCAGCCATTGCTCGACGTTGGCCGGTGATGCGAAATCCATCAGCCCCATACCGACCTCCGGCACCTCGGCTGAACTCCAAAACACGGTGTCGCCATCGCCGCTACCGATGGCATTGATGAAGTAAGCCCGCGCGGGGCCAACAGCCTGCCAACTCAGCTGCAGCGTATCGGCCGGCGTGCCCGACTGCGTGAGCGCAATCGCCGGCATGAAATCGTTCGCCTCAGACAGCGCAAACTTGAGGCCGGCCGGAACGCCTTCGCCGGACACCGAATGGTCGCCGACCAGTGAGGCGTCGCGGCCAAAAGAGCGGCGGTCTTTTTCGTTGGGCCATAACGCGTGGCCGGGGCGCGAGAGTGCGCCGCGGTCGCTGGTCGCGCGGCCCTGCATGAAGCCCGCCCACTCCTGTGGAGCGGCGCGCGCAAGATCGAGCACGCGGGGCTGGCCAGGGCGTACGGCTTCGCTGCATCCCCAATAGAACAAGATCCGCCCCTTGGGCCGTTCGATTTCAGTCGGGTCCGGTCGGCTCGAGTCGGTCGGAGTTGGGCCGGAGCGCGCCGGCGGTGGCACCAGCGGTAACGTCGGCGCCAGCCCGGTCACCTGTGGCACCGATTGCAGGCCCTCAGTGCCGGCAGGTTTTCGCTGCGTGAACAACGCGATATCGACATAACGGCCGGGCATCATGCCGCGCGTGTTGCCGAACGCGTTGTTGCCTCCTCCGCCACCAGCACCAAATAGTCCGCCCAGCGCTCCAGCGCCTGGAATCGATGCCATATCGGGCATGCCCGGCATCGTCATGGTGGCAACATCCATCCATAGCTGTGCCACCGGCGGCTTGACGACTTGCTGTGATTTGGTTTGCGCAGTCGCGCCGCTCGAATTCACTGCCGCGATCGCAGCTGCGATCGCACCCACCACCACCCGCACGCTCATGGAAGCCTCCCGATCCCGTTCGAACCGACCGGATTCTGCCAGCAGAGCGACCCCGTACCATCGGAGGCATGGATGAACCCGATGCCGATACACCGTACGGCCGGCTAACGCCCGATGTCGTACTCAATGCAATCGACAGCGTGGGTCTCGTTACTGATGGCCACCAGCTGGCGCTGAACAGCTACGAGAATCGCGTGTTTCAAGTCGGACTGGAGGGCGGAAGCTTCGTCGTCGCCAAGTTCTATCGTCCCGGTCGCTGGTCGGACGCGCAGATCCTCGAGGAGCACGGCTTCATCGCTGAATTGGCGGAGCGTGAGATACCGGCGGTTCCTGCGCTTTCGATTGCCGGCAATACGCTGCATTCGTTCGAAGGTTTTCGCTTTGCCATTTTTTCGCGCTCCGGCGGACGAGCGCCGAATATGGACGACCCAAGTGTGCGCGAATGGCTCGGTCGCTTTCTCGGCCGCATCCACGCGGTCGGACGCGTCAAGTCGTACATCGATCGACCCGCACTCGATATCGCAACCTTCGGCGTCGAGCCGCGCCGTTATCTTCTCGACGGCGATTGGCTGCCACCCGAACTGAAGAGCGTCTACGAAGGCGTCTCGCAGCAGGCGCTCGACCTGATCGCCGCTCAATACGACCGCGGCGCACATCACTCGCTGCGGCTGCACGGCGACTGCCATGAAGGCAACGTGCTGTGGACCGACTCGATCAACAACGTCGGACCGCACTTCGTCGACTTTGACGATAGCCGCATGGGGCCGGCGGTGCAGGATTTCTGGATGCTGCTCGGCGCGGGACGTGCCGAACAGACCGAGAGGCTCGCGGACCTGCTCGAAGGCTATGAAGATTTCGCCGAGTTCGATCGTCGCGAGCTGGCGTTGATCGAGCCACTGCGAACCTTGCGGCTGCTGCACTACTCGGCTTGGATCGCGCGCCGCTGGGACGACCCCGCATTCCCTGCCGCGTTTCCGTGGTTCAACACGCAGCGCTATTGGCAGGATCGCATTCTCGAACTTCGCGAGCAGGTCGCGGCGATGCAGGAGGAAGCGCTCGTCGTCTAGCCGCCTTCGCAGAGTGACGCCGATAGGACGGTGGTCCGCACGCTACTTGACGGTACACATTTCGATACCTTCCGCATCAAAGTTGCTCGTTCGGCAGGTACGTGTCACCTTTCTGCTTCTCGAACAACCATACGCGCGATGCCTCGCATCATTGCAGCTTTTCTACTTGCCCCGGCCATCATTCCGCTCTGTGTTGCGGTCGCGATCGTTGTGCGAAGCGGCGTCGGTGAACAGCTGATCATCCCGGCGGTCATGCTGATGTATACCTACCTCGTCTCGATCGCCTTGGGCGTCCCGGCTCTATTTTTGTTCCGGCACCGTGGCTGGCGTGGGCTTTGGCAATTCGCCCTGGCCGGCGCCCTGTTCGGCATCGCGCCTGTGGTGCTGGCGCGCGGCTCGGTCTCCTACATCATTCCCTACGGCGCCATCGGGTTGGTGTCAGCGGCGGTGTTTTGGCTGATCGGCGTGTGCGGCAACCCGTGGTTCACCGGCCCATCAGCGACCGAACAATCACGATGACCGCCGCACCATTTAACTCGGCGGGATTACCGTTGTTCGGCATCTCGTCGGTTGCTGTGTCTGCGCTTGGGATCATTGCGCTGCTGGTCCTCGAATACAGCGATGTCGGCAAGGCGCTGAACGGTTATGCGGGGTTGTTGCTGACGCTGACCGTTCTGCCGGTCGCGGTGCTCGCAATCGCCTCCGGCCTCGTCCTGGGGACGGTCTCGCTCGTGCGGCGCGAACGCTGGCGTGCAATTGCCGCGCTAGGCATCGCCACACCACTTGTGTTTGGATTGATGGTGCTCTTCGCCTGAGCTGTAACAGCGACGTCGAGCGATACAGGAGTGCGGCGGACGCTGAGCCGGTGGGCAACAGCCGGTAAACTGAGTTCTCGAATGCACACGCGTTCGATCAGCCGATGAACGCACCGCTGTCTCCTGAATCGACTCGCACGCAAGCTGCCGATCATCCGGCGCGGCTGCGCGAAATTCCCTACAACTACACATCGTTCTCGGATCGCGAGATCGTCATGCGGCTGCTCGGGACCGAAGCGTGGCGCGTGCTCGACGAATTACGCAGCGAGCGCCGCACCGGACGGTCGGCGCGCATGTTGTACGAGGTGCTCGGCGACGTCTGGGTTGTCCGTCGGAATCCTTACCTGGAAGACGATCTGCTCGATAACCCAAAGCGGCGCGCCGCATTGATCGAAGCGCTGCATCATCGGCTACGCGAGATCGAGAAGCGGCGTGAGCCCGAAGACGTCGAGCGCGACGTGAAGGTCGGTCAGCTTCTGACTGCGGCGCGAAAGGCCGTGCAAGCGTTCGAATCAGAGTTTCGCGCGATGTGGGACCTTCGCAAGAAAGCGCGCCGTGTACTGACGCGCCACACGCGTACCGACAATGTGCGGTTTGACGGCTATGCCCGCGTGACACACGTGACGGACGCGACCGACTGGCGGGTCGAATACCCGTTCGTGGTGCTGCACCCCGACAGTGAAGATGAAATTCCCGGTCTGGTTCGTAGCTGCATCGAGCTCGGCCTGACGATCATCCCGCGCGGCGGCGCCACGGGTTATACCGGCGGCGTGATTCCGCTGACTGCATTATCGGCGGTGATCAACACCGAGAAACTTGAGAATTTGTCCGAAGTCGAATCAGTGGCGCTGCCCGGCGTGAGTCTGCCTGTGCCCACGCTCCTGTCCGGTGCCGGTGTCGTGACCCGGCGGGTCGCCGAAGCCGCCGAGCGCGCGGGCTATGTATTTGCAGTCGATCCTACGTCGGCGGATGCATCGTGCGTCGGCGGCAACATCGCGATGAACGCCGGTGGAAAAAAGGCGGTGCTCTGGGGCACGGCGGTCGATAACCTCGCGTGGTGGCGCATGGTCGATCCCGAGGGCAATTGGCTAGAAGTTGAGCGCGTCAATCACAACCTCGGCAAGATTCACGACGCACCGGAAGCGATCTTTGAGCTGACTTACAAGGACGGTGCGCAGCCGGCCGAAAAGGCGAAGGTGCTGCGTACCGAGCGCCTTCGGCTCACCGGAGCTCAGTTTCGCAAGGTAGGTCTCGGCAAGGACGTCACCGATAAATTCCTGGGCGGCGTCCCGGGCGTCCAGAAGGAAGGCTGCGACGGACTGATCACGTCAGCGCGCTGGATCGTGCACAAAATGCCGCAACACGTTCGCACTGTTTGTCTGGAATTTTTCGGACAGGCGCATGAAGCGATCCCGTCGATCGTCGAGATCACCGACTATCTTGCGCAGCGTCCGGGCGGCGTGTTGCTCGCCGGCCTGGAGCATCTCGACGATCGCTACTTGCGCGCCGTCGGCTACACAACGAAGTCCAAGCGCGGCAGTCTGCCGAAGATGGCGCTGTTCGGCGACATCGTCGGCGATGACGACGCCGCGGTCGCGCGTGCTTCGTCCGAAGTGGTGCGACTGGCCAACGCAAGGCACGGCGAAGGATTCGTCGCGGTCAGCGCGGAGTCTCGCAAGAAATTCTGGCTGGATCGCGCGAAGACCGCGGCAATCTCGAAGCATACGAACGCGTTCAAGCTGAATGAAGACGTCGTGATTCCGCTGCCGAAAATGGGCGAGTACACCGCCTCGATCGAGCGCATCAACATCGAGCTTTCGCTGGAGAACAAGCTCGAGCTGCTCGATGAGCTCGAGCGGTACTTCGACAGCACGTTTCCGCTTGGCAAAACCGGGGATGCGGAGTTCGACCGCTTGCCGCGCGACGAAATTATCGGCGAGCGGTTGGGTGAAGCGCGCGAGCTGCTCGCGTACACACGTGAGCGCTGGCGCTATCTGTTGAACCATCTCGACACGCCGGTTGCCGCCGCGCGCTCCGAGCTGTCGCGCCTCGGGCTGACCCACCTGATGGGCGAGTTCGAACGCCGCAGTGTCAGCAAACGGTGCCGTCAGCCTGTTCGACGTTTTGCAGGACCACACAATCCGCGCTTCGTGGAAAGTCGAAGTGCGCGCGCCGCTGCATCGCATCTTTTCCGGCGACGCCTTCGCTCCGATGCTCGCGGAAACCGATGCGATTCACAAGCGCGTGTTGCGCGGGCGCGTGTTCGTCGCACTGCACATGCACGCGGGCGACGGCAATGTCCATACCAACATTCCCGTCAATTCCGACAACTACGTGATGCTGCAAAGAGCGAACGCTGCGGTCGCCCGCATCATGCAGATCGCGCGCGACCTCGGCGGCGTGATTTCCGGAGAGCACGGCATCGGCATCACGAAGCTCGAATTCCTGACCGACGACGAGACATCGGGTTTTCGCCGCTACAAGAATGCGATCGATCCCGAAGGGCGGTTCAACAAGGGCAAGCTGATGCCCGGCGCCGACATGTCGAACGCGTACACGCCGAGCTTCGGCTTGATGGGCCACGAGTCGCTGATCATGCAGCAGAGCGACATCGCGAGCATTGCCGATGCGATCAAGGATTGCCTGCGCTGCGGCAAGTGCAAACCGGTATGTACGACGCACGTACCGCGCGCGAACCTGCTCTATTCACCGCGCGACAAGATCCTTGCGACGTCGTTGCTGATCGAAGCGTTCCTGTACGAAGAGCAGACGCGGCGCGGCATTTCGATCCGGCACTGGGACGAATTTTCGGACGTTGCCGATCACTGCACCGTGTGCCACAAGTGCGAATCGCCGTGCCCGGTCGATATCGATTTCGGCGATGTCAGCATGGCGATGCGCGACCTGCTGCGGCGAATGGGCAAGAAAAAGTTCAATGCGGGCGCGTGGGCGTCGATGTTTTTCCTGAACGCCAAGGATCCGCAAACGATCAAGGTCGTTCGCACGGTGCTGATCGAATGGGGCTTCAAGCTGCAGCGCTTCGGCAACCAGTTTTTCAGGCCGGCGGCGGCGCTGCAGGTGCGGCGCCCGCCGTCGACCACCGGTGGCCGACCGAAGATGACCGAACAGGTCGTTCACTTCATCAACAAGAAGATGCCGGGAAATCTGCCGAAGAAAACGGCGCGCGCGCTGCTCGATATCGAAGACTCGCGCTACGTGCCGATCATTCGCGATCCGCAAGACAACGACCAGCGAAACCGAAGCCGTCTTTTACTTTCCCGGCTGCGGCTCCGAGCGGCTGTTCTCGCAGGTCGGGTTGGCCACGCAGGCAATGCTGTGGCACGCCGGTGTGCAGACGGTGCTGCCGCCGGGCTATCTGTGCTGCGGCTATCCGCAGCGCGGCGCCGGGCAGTTCGACAAGGCCGAGAAGATCATTACCGACAATCGCGTCTTGTTCCATCGCGTCGCCAACACACTGAACTATCTGGACATCAAGACCGTGGTCGTCAGCTGCGGCACTTGCTACGACCAGTTGCAGGGCTATAAATTTGAAGAGATTTTCCCAGGCTGCCGCATCATTGACATCCACGAATACCTGCTGGAAAAAGATATCCGCATCGATGGAATCACCGGAGTGCGATACATGTATCACGACCCGTGCCATACGCCGATGAAGCTGCAGGCGCCGCTGAAAACTGTCAACGCGCTCGTCAAGACGGTCGATAACGTCGCGATTGAGAACAACGACCGCTGTTGTGGTGAATCCGGGACGTTCGCAATCGCGCGGCCCGACGTGGCGACGCAAGTCCGTTTTCGCAAAGAGCGCGAAGTCCGCGCTGGTGCCGACAAACTGCGCGCTGATGGATTCGACGGAGAAGTGAAGGTGCTGACATCGTGCCCGTCTTGCTTGCAGGGCCTCAAGCGCTACAACCACGATGCCGACATCGACGCCGACTACATCGTTGTTGAAATGGCGCGCCATGTGCTCGGCGCCGACTGGCTGCCGGCGTATGTAGAGCGCGCCAATCACGGCGGCATCGAACGCGTGCTGGTGTAACCGTGAAGCTGGCCGACTGCGAGCTATGTAGGAGTGACGGCGGCACGATTGTGCTGGCCAACGAGTGGCTGCGCGTCACGCTGGTTGATGAGCCCAATTACCCCGGCTATGTGCGCGTGATCTGGAACGAGCATGTACGCGAGATGACCGAGCTGAGCGATGACGAGCGGCTGCGCTTGATGCGCACAGTGTTCGCGGTCGAAGACGCGCAAATTGAAGTGCTCGAGCCGCTGAAAATGAACATCGCCAGCTTAGGAAACATGACGCCGCATCTGCATTGGCATGTCATTGCCCGCTTCGCCGACGATCTACATTACCCGCAGCCTGTGTGGGGTGCGCCGCAGCGCACCCCCAATGATCAAACGCTGCAGGCGCGCCGCGCGCGGGTCGATCGGCTGCGCGAAGTGATTGCGGAAAAAGTGTCGCGCGTTAGCTAGCGCGAGCGCAGGTCTAGTCGGCGTCGCCGCCGAAAATTCCGAGCAGTGCAAGCAAGCTCTGGAACACGTTGTACAGGCTCAGATAGACGCCGAGCGTGGCCGTGATGTAGTTGGTCTCTTCGCCGTCGCGCACGCGCTTCAGGTCATACAAGATGAACGCGGTAAAGATGCCGATTGCAAGCACCATCAGCGTCAGCATCAGCGCACTCGACTGTATGAAAAAGTTGGCGATCATCCCGACAAACACCATGATTGCGCCGACGAAGAGCCACTTGCCCATCGTCGACAAGTCGCGCTTGATGACGGATGACAGTGCGGCCATGCCGAAGAAGACCGCGCCAGTTCCGGCAAATGCCACCATGATCAAGCTCGCACCATTCGCCAGCCCGAGCACGGCCCCGAGCAGGCGCGACAGCATCAAGCCCATGAAAAACGTGAACGCCAATAACACCGGAACGCCAAGTGCGGAGTTCTTGGTTTTCTCAACGGCGAACATGAGTCCGAACGCGCCGACGAGAAAGACGATCAGGCTGATGCCGGGCGAAATTGATCGCACGATTCCCGTCGATACTCCAATCCACGCGCCCAAGACGGTGGGAACCATCGACAACGCCAATAGCCAGTAGGTATTGCGTAGTACCCGGTTGCGCTCGACAACCAGCGCATCGGAACCGCGATAGCCAGAAGTTTGCAGGCTAGGATTCATAGGTTCTCCAAGATAGGTCAGCGACATGTAACAATCTCACGGCAGCAGTTTAGTCCGACGCGGGTTCACTAGGGGCGCCGCCCGACAGGTGGCGAATGCCGGTAACTACTGCCCAATCGCTGAGTCTGCGCCGCCACTTTTGGCCTGGCTGGCGCGCTCTCGCAGCTTTTGCACTTCTTTTTCGCTGAGTACGCGGAACCGCTCCGCTTCGATCTGGCGAGCGAGGCGCTCGGGTTCGCGACCGCTTTCACCGACGCGTCCGAATGCGCCTTGCTGCCACGCGAACAGCGCAAGATTCAGCAACACCAAAATGAGAAACGCGAGCTTCATGGTTCCTTCGCATCGAACTGCGCGCGCAGCGCAAGACCGCGCAAGACCAGATTATGTTCGATCTCCGCCGCCATCGACAGTCGAGTCAACAGCGCCTCGGCATAGCCACCGGTCACGATCAGCCGCGGTTCAGCGTACAGATGCACGGCAAACCGATGCCAGATCCGATACACCAGACCCGCCTGTGCATCGAGCACGCCGGTGACGATGGCTGCATCGGTGTTGTCGGGAAAGTCTGCAACATTCGCAGAAAAATCAGCGTCAGCGCTCGGCAAGCCTGCGGTGTGAACCGCGAGGGATTCGAGCATCAGGCGCACGCCGGGGGCGATCACGCCGCCAATGAATTTACCTACAAATTTTGGTCGCCCTGCATCATCACCATCCGCATCGACACAATCGACGGTCGTAGCGGTGCCCGCATTGACAACAACGAGCGAGTTCGCCGCGCCTTGCAAGTTCGACGTCGAGCATGCTCCCAGCAGGCAATGCCAGCGATCAGCGCCGAGCTGCGCCGGATTGCAATATCCATTGGTGAGCGCAATCGGTCCGTCGAAGCTGGTCTGCGAGCGCACCCACCG
Organism: uncultured beta proteobacterium; assembly: GCA_963807155.1. Classification (GTDB taxonomy): domain Bacteria; phylum Pseudomonadota; class Gammaproteobacteria; order Burkholderiales; family Burkholderiaceae_F; genus JACCZX01. The sequence continues at coordinate 50,344 of CAWEAZ010000038.1, read as the reverse complement.
CACCGGCTGCAACTCCAACATGTGTGCAGCCTGTTCGACCGCGGCAACAACCTGCGTGTCGGCAACATTGCATGCAATTACCGGCGTGCCGCGCGTCACGTTGTTTCGCCATTGCTGCTCGAGACGCGCAGCAATGCCATCCATGCCGCGATGCAGCTGAGTTTGCGGCATGCGCAGTTCTCCGTCCGCCGACATCCGCGCCCACTTGATCGCCGAATTGCCGACGTCGACGAGCAGCGTCATCGCCGCACCGACACATCTCCCACGCTGACGGCGTGGCGTTGCCCTTCAGCTTCGATAACAAGGCGACCGTAGCGATCAACCTCGATCACGCGGCCACTGATCGGCGGGACACCTGGCGCCATCGCTCACCACATCGACGAGCTCGCCCCGTGACTCGAGCCGCCGATTGAAGCGCGCGTGAAACGGATCGAACCCGTCCTGTATGAAGCGCGCCGCCGCGTTGAAGATCGCACTGGCGAACAGCCCGATCCACTGCTCGCGCGACGGCAGGGCGGCTGCGTCAAGCAATTGGTCGAGCGCGATCGCCGGTTGCCCGATCGAGCGTCGAGCCGCATCGTCCAGATGCAGATTGATACCCACACCGACCACGAGCGTGTGCCGCCCTCCGCGATCAGCTACCAGCTCGGTCAGAATGCCTCCGAGCTTGCAGCCGTCTATCCGAATATCGTTCGGCCACTTGAGCTGCGCTTCGATGCCGCACGCAGCCAGACTCTCGGCCAGCGCAACGCCGGACGCAAGTGTTATCGCCGGCAGCGATTTCGAAGGGCCAGCAACCGGAATCGCAACGCTAAACAACAACGCGTCTCCGGGCGCGGCATGCCATTGCCGCTGCTTGCGGCCGCGCCCGCCACTTTGAAAGTCAGCAGCGCGCAGTAAACATCGCGCCGGCTGCAGCGCTCTCGCGCGAGTGACCAAGTCTTGGTTGGTGGACACGGTAACTGCCACCGCTTCAACCGTGCATCCGCCAAGCCAGTCAGACGAAAGTGCCTGAACAATCGCTGGAGCAGACAGTGTCCCTGCCCCGGCTTGACCCGAAGGCCGCATCAAATTGAGCGTCGCAACCAAACAATCGTCTCCAAATCTGATCCCCTTCACACGGCAATCGAATTTAACATCGGTTCCCTCGTCATTACGCGTGGTTGTCAGTGCGCGCACATGCATCCGACAATGGCTCGATGACGCCTTCGCACTTCACCGGCAGGCCCTGGCATTCGCGGAGTTCGCCGCTAGCGCGCGCTGCTTGTGCGACGTATGCACTGCTGCTGCTCTATGCGGGGTTGGCGCCATGGAGCGGCTGGCGTGATCTTGGCTTGAATCCGTTCGCGTATTTATCGGCGCCGATTCCGGCGCATGTCACCAACTTCGATCTCGTCGTCAACGTACTCGCCTACTTACCGTTTGGCGCGTTACTGGTATTCGCGCTGCACCCGGCCAAACGCGGCCTGACTGCCGTGTTGATTGCGTTAGTCGCTCGGGCTATTGCTCGCCGCCTTTATCGAGACGGCGCAAAGTTTCCTGCAGACGCGGATTCCGTCCAACCTCGATCTATTGACCAACACGGCGGGCGCTGCGTTGGGAGCGCTGATCGCGGCGCCTTTCGCTTCAAATCGTGATCGATCGCGGCCGATTGGCCGATTGGCGGCTACGCTGGTTCGAACGCGACGCATCGCTGTTGCTGCTGCTGATCGCGGCCTGGCCCGCCGCGCAAATCTATCCGGAGCCGATGTTGTTCGGCAACGGCAACATCACCAGCGCGCTAGGCGCGCTGGTGATGGCGTTGGGTGCGATGCTGCCGATCGACGATGCGGTGTTTGCCGTGACCGAGTTTGCCGATTCTTTCGAAGTGGCCGAATTCATACTGGCCGAGGCGTTCGTGGTAGCGGCCGCGGTTCTTGCGGTGGGGCTCGCGTTCACTTCGACCATGCGACCGAATGCGCCGCGAGTGAAGCTCCTCCTGGCGCTGCTGGTGGCCGCGCTGTTGTCCAAGACTCTCGCCAATGCGGTGGAGTTTGGTCCGGAGCGCGCGTTGGCGTGGCTGACGCCTGGCGCTTACGGTGGGCTGGCGCTCGGCGTCCTCTCGTTATTGGCTGCGAGCGCCGGACCGCGCGTATGGTCGGCGCGCTTCGCAATGCTGGCGCTTGTCGCGCTCGTCGTCGCCGTCAATCTTGTGCCGGAAAATCCTTACTACGTTGATGCCATCAGCGCGTGGCGCCAAGGCAAGTTGCTGAACTTCAATGCGCTGGCGCACTGGCTGTCACTGCTGTGGCCGTATGCGCTGGGCTGCGGCCTCGCCCTTGCACTCTTGCCGAACGCTGCTGCGCGGCGCGGTTCACCGGCGTCCTTATAATTTGCGCATGAGCTATTACCAGCGTCATGTTTTCTTCTGTCTTAACGAGCGCGACGACGGCTCGGCCTGTTGTGCCAACCATAACGCGGCCGCAATGCAGAAGCACGCAAAAGCACGCATCAAAGAGCTCGACTTGAACGGCGAAGGAAAGATTCGAATCAACAAGTCGGGCTGCCTGGATCGCTGTCAGGAGGGTCCTTGCGTCGTCGTCTATCCCGATGGTGTCTGGTACACCTACGTCGATACACACGACATTGACGAGATCGTCGACCGCCATCTCGTGAAAGGCGAAATCGTCGAACGGCTTCGCATTTAGTCCGTCTATAAGACGTCGAACTCATGCTGGCGTCGATCGAGAAAGGGCTGGTCGATGGTCCCGGCGGTGCGATTGAATTTGCGCTCGATTGGCCTGCGAACGTCCCGCAGGGGATTGTCTACATCGGGCACCCGCATCCGCTCTATGGCGGCACGTTGGACAACAAGGTCGTAGCCACGATTGCGCGCTCATTCGCCGCCATGGGTTGGCTAGCGGTGCGCTTCAACTTTCGCGGTGTCGGACGCTCAGCCGGCGAGCACGACGAAGGCAATGGCGAAACGGATGACTTCCTGCACTTGATCGCTACGGTACCCACGCTGCCGGCCGTCAGTTCGAGGCTTCCAGATCCACTGCCGATCGCCATCGCAGGTTTTTCGTTCGGCAGTTTTGTTGCAGCCAAGGCCGCTCGCGCGCTTTCTGAGTCGAATCGCGCGGTCAAGTACGTAGTACTGATCGGCGCGGCCGCAGGCAAATGGCCGATGCCACCGGTAGCGCGCGAAGCGCTTGTCATTCACGGCGAGCTTGATGAAACGATTCCGCTTGTCGCCGTGCTTGACTGGGCGCGCCCCCAGGAATTGCCGATTGTTGTGATTCCGGGGGCAGAACACTTCTTTCACCGCCGGCTGGGGCTGCTAAAGCGCCTGATAAGTGCACATATTCTCGGCATGCCCGCAATTGACGCCGCCTCTCAAAGTGATCAAAGTTACTGAATGGATGGCACTCTCGTCTACTCAAAGACGCCGCGCGGCATTGCGGAGATCTCGCTGCGTAGCGCACAGCTGCCGATGACGGCGCGCCGTGTGTTGATCATGATCGACGGCAAGCGGACGATCGATGATCTGTCAGTTCTCGGCAAACAAGACGACATCGAAAATCGCGATTGCGAGCCTGGAGAGTGGCGGACTGATTCAACGCGTTGCATACCAAGGCGCAATCGACGTGCCGACGATCAATGGACGCGATACTGACGCCGGCTTTTCGAACGCTCTCGGCGGACCCAGCACTAGCGGCGGACTCGACGAACGCGACCCAAACCCGATGACGTTGGACGAAGTCAAGCGCCGCGCCGTGCGGGGTCTGCACGACCGCCTCGGCCCCGAAGCTGACACGTTGGCAATGCGCATCGAAAGCTGCCGCACGATCGAAGAGTTTCGCTATCGGGTGCGCGAAGCTGAGCGTCTGATTTCGACGGCGCTGGGTCCCAGCGCAGCGCAGGAATATCTAAAGGCGCTGCGCCGCCGCGGCTAGGGTCGAGCTTAGAAGTTTCATTTGCTGAACGCTCGGACTGAACCGCGACGGGACTTTAGGTTCCAAGTTCCAGGCCGCGATTTCGTCAGTCCGCTTCGCTATCCTCTACCCCCGATTACCAGCACCGAGCCGCCGTTGATCATTTTGCGTCTTACCGCTTTTCTTCTCCTTGCTTCGTTGCTGGGGACCTCGCCTGTGGGTGCACAGCCAGCGCCAATGCTGGCAGCGCGCGCCTGGATTCTGGTCGATGCCATGAGCGGTGCGCGGCTAGCAGCGTTTGAACCTGCAGCGCGTCTGGAGCCAGCGTCATTGACGAAGTTGATGACGGCCTATGTGGTGTTCTCGGCGCTCAATGAGAATCGCATCGCACTTGCGGACACAGTCACTGTTTCGCGTTCAGCCTTTGCAACCCCGGGCAAGCTTGGGGCGCGCATGTACCTCGAACCTGGCCGCGACGTCAGCGTTGATCAGCTGTTGCGCGGAATGTTGACTGTTTCAGCCAGTGATGCTGCCGTGGCGCTCGCGGAGCACAGCGCGGGCAGCGTCGATGCGTTCGTCGAGCGAATGAACGCCGAAGTGCGCCGCCTCGGCATGGCCAACACGCACTTCTCAAATCCCACAGGTCAGTCAGATGCACAAAACTATTCGAGTGCCGAAGACATGGCGATCCTCGCGCGGCGTTTGCTGACCGATTTTCCGCAGCACGCATCACTCTTTGCGCAGCGCGAGTTTGCCTATAACAATGTCTCGCAGACGAATCGCAACCGACTTTTGTGGACCGACGCGCACGTCGACGGGATGAAGACCGGACAGTTGTCGGCCGCGGGATGGTCGGTTGTGGCCACGACGGCCCGTGCGCAGGGAGACGGCGAGCGCGCCTTTCAGCGGCGATTGATTGCGGTGGTGCTTGGCGCCGCGAGCGAGGCCGCGCGCACGCAGGAGACCTTGCGCCTGATCAATCACGGATACGCGGCTTTCGATACGGTGCAGGTTTATCGTCGTGGGGATGTACTGGCCAAGCCCGCAATCTGGAAGGGTGATCGCGGAGTCGTGCCGGTTGGCGTCGACCGCGACGTGTACGTCACGGTTCCGTCTAGCGAGCTGCGCGCACTCGGCTCTGAGCCGTTGAAGTCGTCGATCGAGCGTCTCGATCCACTCGTCGCGCCGCTGCAACGGGGCGAGACGGTGGGTCGGATGATGATCAGCGCTGGCGGGCGGCAAGTTGCCGACGTCCCGGTCGTGGCTCTCGAGCGGGTCGAATCCGGTGGCTTGTTGCGCCGCGCGTACGATGCCATCGTGCTGTGGTGGAGGAAGCGCAATGGTTGAATCGCGGAGCGAGCCCGCCGACTGGCAACGCGCTACCTGTTACTTGAATGGCGAATGGACGGCGCTGATCGACGCAAAAGTGTCGGTGCTCGATCGTGGGTTTATCTTCGGTGACGGCGTGTATGAAGTGATTTCCGTCGACACAGTGGGCGGCATCCGAGCACCGTTTCGCGCACACGCGCACTACGCACGCCTGCAGCGCAGCCTCGACGCGGTGCGGATCGAGAATCCGCTGCGGCTCGAACAATGGCTCGATCTAACCGCAGAGGTCATCGATCGTCATCCGTGGCCGCGCCAGTTGGTTTATGTGCAAGTCACGCGCGGAGTAGCGAAGCGGGACCATCCGTTTCCGGCCGGCGTCGCGCCGACGGTGTTCGTCACCAGTTCTCCATGGCCGCCGATTCCGACCGAGCAGGTCGAACTCGGAGTCGCCGCGGTCACTCATGTAGACGAACGCTGGCTGCATTGCGATATCAAGAGCACCTCACTGCTCGGTAACGTACTGATGAAGCAGTACGCGATCGACCAAGGTGCGAGTGAGACCGTGATGCTGCGTGATGGGTTTCTGACCGAAGGGTCCAGCACCAACATCAGCGTGATCAAGGACGGTGTGATTGCCACGCCGCCGAAGACCGTGCAGCTGCTGCCCGGCATCACTGTTGATGGCATTGCTCACATTGGCGGACAACACGGCGTCAACGTCAACGTGCGACCTATCGCGGCAAGCGAGTTAAAGGTGGCCGATGAAATCTGGCTCAGCTCGTCCGGGCGTGAGGTGCTGGCGATCGTCTCGCTCGACGGTGCCGCGGTGGGGTCTGGCAAGCCCGGCCCTATGTATCGGAGCATGCATCAATGGTTTCAGCAGGCCAAGCTAGATGACGCGCGGGACTGGGCGGCGCAGCGAGACGCGCACACCCCACAACGCCACGCGAATGAACAAATCGCATGAGCAACGAACCCAAACCCTCAGACTTGACGCCACGCCCACCGGGGTTGACGTTTCCGACTGACTTCCCGATCAAGGTCATGGGCCGCCGGGTGGATGAGTTCGCGCAGGCAATTGTCGAAGTCGTGCAGATGCATGCACCCGATTTCGACCCCAGCACGCTCGAGATGCGAACCTCAAAGGACGGCAACTATCTGTCGGTGACCGCGACCATCCGTGCAACGTCGCGCGAGCAACTCGACGATCTGTATCGCGCCTTGACCAGTCATCCTCTGGTCAAAGTCGTGCTGTAGTGCCCGGTCAATGATCATTCGGCACTTGGGACGCGCCGACTACGTCCGCACCTGGCAGGCGATGCGTGAGTTCAATGCGCAGCGCAGTTCCGATACTGCTGACGAACTGTGGATGGTCGAGCATCCGCCCGTTTTCACTTTGGGCCAGGCGGGCCGCCGCGTGCACCTGCTTGCCGGCTCCGACATTCCAGTCGTGACAACCGATCGCGGAGGTCAGATCACGTACCACGGTCCCGGCCAGGTCGTTGCGTATCCGTTACTCGACCTGCGGCGTCTACGTATCTATGTCAAAGAGCTCGTCTTTCGCATCGAGCAGTCGGTGATTCAGACGCTTCAGGCCTACGGTGTCGACGGCCGACGCGTAGCGGGGGCTCCGGGCGTATTCACGCCATGGCCGAGTAATGCGTCGCCGCCGTTCAATGACGTCGCCAAGATCGCGGCACTCGGCATCAAGGTGGCCGGCGGATGCAGCTATCACGGCGTCGCGCTGAACGTCGCGATGGATCTGGCGCCGTATGCGCTGATCGATCCATGTGGCTACGCCGGGTTACAAGTCGTGGATCTCGCGACGCTTGGCGTCAAGGCTGATTGCGAAGATGTCGGCTTGCACCTCAGCGAGCGGCTGCAAGCCCATCTGTCGGCGCCCGCACCCGTTCAGGAACCCGCGTTCGCTAGACTGTCGGCCTGATGGATATCTCAGCACCCGCACCCGACTTTGCGAAGAAAAAGGGCGAAGCCAAAACCGGCAAGGTCTTTAAGAAGTTCGCCATCACGCCTGTGCCCATCGGCCAGACGCTGAAGAAGCCCGAATGGATTCGGGTGAAAGCAGGCTCACCGGCTACGCGTTTTTACGAAATCAAGAACATTCTTCGTCAGCACAATTTGCACACGGTGTGCGAAGAGGCGTCATGCCCGAATATCGGCGAGTGCTTTGGCAAAGGCACCGCCACGTTCATGATCATGGGCGACAAGTGCACTCGGCGCTGCCCGTTTTGCGATGTCGGCCACGGCCGCCCCGATCCGCTTGACGTCGAGGAGCCGCTCAATCTGGCCAGGACAATCGCCGCGCTGAAGCTTTCTTATGTCGTCATCACATCGGTCGATCGCGATGATTTGAAGGACGGCGGAGCCCAGCACTTCGTCGATTGCATCCGCGCGACACGCGAGCTGTCGCCGACGACGCGCATTGAAGTTTTGGTGCCCGATTTTCGCGGCCGTCTCGATCGCGCATTGCAAATTCTCGAAGCCGCGCCGCCTGACGTGATGAATCACAATCTGGAGACCGTGCCGCGGCTTTACAGGCACGCACGACCGGGCTCGGATTACGCGCACTCGCTGAGACTGCTCGCGGAATTCAAGCGCGTCGTTCCTGACGTACCGACGAAGAGCGGTGTGATGGTCGGATTGGGCGAGACCGATGAAGAGATTTTGCAGGTGATGCGCGATCTACGCGCGCACCATGTCGATATGCTGACGGTTGGCCAATACCTGGCGCCGAGCACGCATCACTTGCCGGTGCTGCGTTACGTGCACCCCGACACGTTCCGGATGTTCGAGGCCGAAGCACAGCAGATGGGCTTTTCGCATGCGGCATGTGGCCCACTGGTGCGGTCAAGCTACCACGCCGACCAGCAGGCGCACGCCGCCGGTGTCACGGCCTAGCTGGAATAGCTAGCCCTTAAATCGCGGGCTCGTACAACTCGAACAAGCCCAGACGCCGCCGACGCGGCTGCGCGTCAGCCATGAAATAAAACACGTCCTGGCACTCGAAGCAGGCGAACAATCCGATCTCTGCCGGTTCGTCGTCGACGATCGCTTCGACGTCGAACGAAACGCATGCGAGGCACACAGGCTTCACGGTTATTCTACCTCTGTAAATTACGCCACCGCTTCCACCATCGCAATCTGCGGCGGCAACGGCGCGTCGAGTGCAGCACAAATCATGCGCAGCGCGCTGGCCGCGCGCCAGTTGGTCTCGCTATCGACGAACGCTGCGGCGGTGGCGGCCTTGATCAGCTGCGGTTTGGCAAGCGGTGCCAGTTGATTCAACCGATCGAGCGCAGCCGACACGTCGTCCAGTTTGATCGCTTCAGCGCCCACGAACTCGACGTTTGATTCGGGCAACAGCAAAGCGCCCGCATTGAAGGCGTGCTCGGGCCGCTTCGGCAGCCTGACCACCGCAATCAACGATAGAACCAGTGCCGCATCCTGCGCTCTCTCACTCACGGCGCGATAGCGCACCGGCACTGCTTTACTGGCATCCGGGCCAAGCCGCCGCTTCAGAATCGTGAACAGCAGAAACTCGCGAACTGATACTCGCCCATCGGCAACGATCAGCAGGTGAGCGAGCTTTAAGACGCGTTGCCGCGCCGGCTCCGGCAGCTTGCGCAGCGCGGGCATCGCGAGGTCCAACAGCGGCTGACGCGCGCCAGGCGGCAGTTGCTGAATCAGGCCGTGATAACGATCCGAAAGCTGCGAGGCTTCGGTGCCGTACGTCTCCGCGATCAGTTCGCACTGCTGCGCACGCAGCTCGCTGTCTTTCTCAACCAGCAGGGCAAAGGCGATCAACTGTGCATGGATCGCGTCGCTCGCCGCAGCCCGCAGTGTGCCCACGGTCGCGCGCTGCGATTCATCCAGGGCAAAGTCGCGCTGAGCGGGCGGCGCGACGGTGCCAACCGACGCGGCAAGATCGTCCTGCGCAGCAGCCCCGCCCGCTGCTGCCGCGACCAGGCCCGCGATCGGTGACAAAGCATTCAACCCCGTTGCCCGCGGACGCTCGTTCTGCGGTGCCGGCTCCGGTCCGCTCATTGCGAGTGCCACCGCGTTTTCCGGTGCCGGCAGGAACGCCTGCTTGCGCCCATAAATCCGCTGCACGCGTTCTTCGAGTGGCGGATGGGTGGCGAACAGGCCGCGCACAAAGCTGGGCCGAGCCGCTCCCAGAAACAGGTGCGAAAGCGCCTCTGCCTGCGGGTGATCGATGCGAGTTCCGAGCCCGGTCGTCTCGGTGAGCCCGCCGATTTTCCGCAGCGCACCGCCGATGCCGTCCGGATTGCGAGTGAATTGCACCGCGCTAGCGTCGGCAAGAAATTCCCGCTGCCTCGAAACAGCCGCCTTGATCAGACGCCCAAAGAAAACGCCGATGTACCCCAGGATCCACAGCGCAACGCCGGCGAAAAGCAAAATGGCGAACGCGTTTCCGCTGCGCCCACTGCTGCTTCCGCCCCGGCTGCGGCCTCCTACTTCGAGCAACAAGCGGCCGGCAATCGCAACGATCAGCAGCCCGTGCAGCACGCCGATCAGCCGCAGGTTAAGCCGCATGTCACCGTTCAGCACATGCGAAAACTCATGCGCAATCACTCCCTGCAATTCGTCGCGTGACAGGCGGGTCAACGTGCCGCGCGTAACGACAATGACCGCGTCGTTGATCGAATGGCCGGCAGCAAAAGCATTGATCGCCGTTTCGTTATCCATCACGTACACGCGCGGCACCGCGACGCCGGACGCAATCGCCATCTCTTCGACGACGTTGATCAGGCGTCGATCGAGCAGGTCGCTGGTGGTCATGTCGACCTCGCGCGCATCAACCAGGTTGGCCACTGCGGCGCCCCCGGCGCTCAGTGCGCTCATCTTGTACGCCGTGCCACCGCCGATCAAACCCAGCACGATGCAGGTGTTGATGAAATAAAACCCTGCAGGCAGTGCGGCGCCGGCACGCGGCCGTGCCAGAGGGCATCAGGAATCCGAAATAGATCGCAGTGGCGGCGAAGTTCACCGCGATGACGATTGTGACGACGGCAATCGCAAACAGCACGACCAGACGTCGCGTTGACCGCCGAGCGATCTCCTGGTGCTCGAAAAAATCCACGATGCGGTGGCGCGCTACAGCGGACGCGAGCCGTAGCCGGCGATCGCACCGACGCCGATCGCCAGCACCGCCAGCGTGAAGATCAGCGACACGGCCGTCCAGAACATCGTCGGATCATCATCGAGCCGGATCCAGTCGCCCGCCACCTCGTTGTCCCACACCGTTCCGCGCCGAATGCTGATCACGCCCCACGCAATCAGCCCCGCGCCGCACAGCGAACAGGACCCACATTGCGACCATGAGTCGGCGGCCCGATGCAAAGCTGCTGCGCGCCGTTCAAAACTGCACGCGAACCGCTTGCTTTTCCTCTTCGCTTTCAGTCGATTGCAGCAGCTCGGCCGGCGTAAACGTGAACGCGCCCGCAATGACGTTAGTCGGAAACTGCTGAACGGCAGTGTTGTAGCTCATCACCGAATCGTTGAAGGCCTGGCGCGCGAACGAGATCTTGTTCTCAGTCCCAGTTAACTCTTCGGTCAACTGCATCATGTTTTGATTTGCTTTCAGGTCGGGATATGCCTCGGCCAAAGCAAACAGCTTAGACAGGGCGCCACTCAGCGCCCCTTCAGCGACCACCAGTCCCTGAATAGCCTGTGCCGAGCCCGGGTCCGCGGCGGCCGCCGTGTTTGCGGTGACCGCCGAGTTACGCGCGCGAATCACGTTTTCGAGCGTCTCGCGCTCATGCTTCATGTACGCCTTGGCCGTTTCGACCAGATTCGGAATCAGGTCGTAGCGACGCTTCAGCTGAACGTCGATCTGCGCAAATGCATTCTTGAACTTGTTGCGCAGGCTGACGAGCCGGTTATAGGCGCCCACCACCCAGAAAACGATTGCTGCGATGACGACCAGCGTGATGATCCAACTCATCGAATCCTCCTCGAGTCAAACCCAACCAGACGGCATTTGCCCGGCCCGCCGCTATCGCCGTAATTTCAAGGCGCGCGGACTATAAGACAAACGCCTGAGCGCGCAAGTCCTGATTGACGGACGGCGCCTGGGTCCGTCTGTCGATCACGGCCGTCAGCGACGCCGGAACGGGCGTGCTCGTGGCCGGCGCAGTGGTAATAGGTGCAGGCGCTGCTGTCGCCGGTTGGCCCGCTGCCGGCGCTGTTGTTGCAGCCCGGCCGCGATTGATCTCATCTGCCGAAGCGACGTCGAACAGCTTGACGACTTGCTTCACACCGGGCACGCGGCTGGCGACATGCGCTGCCACATCGGCTTCTTTCTGCGTGACCGCGCCCATCAGATAGATCGTGCGCCGCTCAGTGACGATGTCGATCGAGTTAAACGCGATTTCGCGTGTATTGACGAACGCTCCGCGCACCCGCGTACCCAGTGTGTTGTCCTCGGTGCGGTCACCGAAGCTGGATGGCGTCGCAATCACCAGTTCGTTATTGACCATCCGAACGTCCTTGGAGGCCGCAGCCACCGTACTGGCTTGAGCCTTGACCGCTTCGCTATTCACTTCGCCGGTGAGCAGCACGCGCTTGTCGAAACTGTTGACGTTGATGTGAATGTCGTTGCCGCGCAGCGCATCCTTCAACTCGTTGGCGACTCTGACCTGAATGGTTTTGTCGTCGAGCTGCGCGCCGGTGCTGCGGCGATCGGTGGCGACGATCGCAGTGCCCGCTGCCACGGCACCGATAACCAGCGGCGCACAAGCCGGCAGTGCCAGCGTCGCCATCAGCATCGATAATCGCAACCAACCGTCCATCAGTCAATTTCATTCGAATCTCCCGCCGAGTTCACTCGTTGCTCATTTACATTGAAACGCATCGCGTATCCACTCGATTGTGCCATTGCCATCGACCGTGACGACATCGAACCGGCACGCGGGCCAGCGCTCGCCGTACTCGCCGAACAGCCAATGCTGCGCGGCGCGCGCGATTCGCTTCTGCTTCAACAAATCCACGCTGACCGCAGCGCCGCCGAATCGCGAGCCGGCCCGCATCCGCACTTCGACAAACACGAGCACATCGCGTTCGCTTGCGATCAAGTCGACTTCGCCGTCGCGATAGCGTGCATTGCGCGCAACGATGCGGCAACCCGCCGCCTTCAGGTGCTGGGCGGCTGCGTCTTCCGCCGCGTCTCCGGCGCGCTGCTTCGGCGTTCGCGCCGTGCGCGTCGGAGATGGCATCAGCGGGCGCCCTCTTCGCGCTCAATTGTTCCGTTGCGGTAAATCGCCGACACCGGAATGCGTTCAACGCGGACGCTTTGCGCGCGATCGACGCGCAGCCGGCCCGTAACGCCGTCGATTTCGAAGCGCAGCTCGCCTTTCATCCAGACCTGCGCGATTCGGAACGCGTCGATTCCAAGCGCGTACAGCCGCGCGGTTTCAAGCGTCATCGGCCTTCCCGCGCGGCGGATACACCATCACCGCCGGGTGATCGGGCTGCAGCAGCCACGGCATATCGACAAATCGCACGCCTTCGAGGTCAAAAGCGAGCGCGGATGCCTCCGGCGAGCCAGCAGGGTCACCGACGTTGAGCAAAGAAGTGCCGAAAATGGCAACGCCGCGCGGAATGCGCGGCCGCACCAGCGACGCTTCACGTGCGCCCAGCGCCAGAAACACGGCATCGTAGCTGCCGGTTTCAAACTGCCTGCCAAGGCGACTGAGCGCGCCGGGTGTCGCTTCGACGACCAACGGCAACTCGCCCGCCGCGCGCAGCGCGTTGACGTAAGCCTGGGCCACTCTTCGTTCCAGCGCACCAACGCCTGCAAGGACCATGATGCGAGCGCCGGTCGATACGCCGGCCCGCAGATTGATGAAGCTCGCAAGGGCCGTCTGCACCACGCGCTCGGCCTCGGCTTCGGCTGACAGCCCGAGGGCAATCATCGTCGGCGGTGCGCTTGCATCGCGATCAGGAAAATTCAGCGTCACGAGCGGCAGTACCGCGCGCCCGCCTTCGACGATCGCGTTGACCTGGTCGCGCCGCAACGGCCCAACGGCGACGCGCACACCACGGTCGCGCGCGGCAGCAAGTGCGACACCGATTTGTTCGACCTCGTCGCCAACCTCGATGACCTGAATCGTGGCAGTGCTTCCGCTGGCCTTGTGCGCGGAGAAAAATCCTTGCCTCACGGCTTCGGCGGCGGCGGCGAAAATGCCCTGCTGGTTCGGCAGCACCAGCGCAATTGCGGGCGCAGTGGGCGGTTGAGTCGTATCGATTCCGGTCGCCGGCTGAGCAAGGACGTGCGTGCCAAGGCTGCATGCCACACTTGCGAGCAGCGCGAGGCGCAAGTTCAGCGAGCGAAGTGCAGCCATGGGAACAAGCACGCAAGACCTGCAACAGGATCGATTGATTGCATTGTCGGAAGTGGCGGCACAGGACCTGCCCGCTGGCTCATTGTATGTAGTCGGGCTGCCGATCGGCAATGCGGCCGACATCACGCTGCGCGCGTTATGGGTGTTGTCTAACGTCGATGCCATCGCTGCGGAAGACACGCGCGTCACGCGACCCTTTTTGGCGCGCTACGGAATCAGCACGCCACTAATCGCCGCGCATCAGCATAACGAGCGTGAAATAGCGCCGCAGATCGTCGAGCGGCTTGCACGCGGCGATCGGATTGCGCTGGTCACCGATGCAGGAACGCCCGGCGTCTCAGACCCGGGAGAAGTGATCGTGCGTGCTGCTCTGGATGCCGGCAGGCGCGTGATCCCGATTCCCGGGCCCAGCAGCGCGACCGCAGCACTGTCGGTGGCAGGCCTCGGCGCCGGCCCATTTGTGGTTGCCGGCTTCCTGCCAACCGGCGCGCAGCAGCGTGAGCGAAGCCTGCGCACGCTGGCCGCGGACAAGAAGGCGTTCATTGTGTTTGAGGCGCCGCATCGAATAGCGGATCTGATCGGCCTGTTGGCCGCGGTGCTTGCGCCGGAGCGGCGCGTCGTACTGACACGCGAGCTGTCGAAAAAATTCGAAACAGTATCGGTACACAAGGCGTCAGAGCTGGCTGCACTTCGCCTCGAAGAACGTGGTGAATATGTCGTCCTGGTCGACGTCGCTGCCGCTGACAGCGGGGCGGACGACATCGATCCGTCCGTCGTTCACTGGCTCACCGTCCTGCTGGATGAGATGCCGCCGTCGCGTGCTGCGGCGATCGCGGCGAAGGCGAGCGGCCAACCGAAGCCGGCGCTCTACGCACTGGCGCTGCAGCTCAAGTCCGGCTAATGGTCGATCGGCGCGGGCGCCCGCTCGTTGCGCCACTCACCCGACGCGATCTGCGCATGAGTAATCCGCTCGATCTCGACCTGGCCAGTGCCAGCAGCGAGAAACCCCAGCCTCGATGCCGCCGCGTATGAAAGGTCGATGATGCGATCCGATTTGAACGGACCGCGATCGTTGACACGCACGATGACGCTTTGCCGATTGCGAACACCGGTGACTCGTACGTAGCTCGGCAGCGGCAGCGTCGGGTGCGCCGCTGTCATCGCGAACATGTCATATATCTCGCCGCTCGCGGTGCGATTGCCATGAAATTGCTTGCCGTACCAGGATGCAAGCCCGCGCTCGCGAAACGCAACGTCGGTCGTCAGCGGCGTGTAGCTGCGGCCCAGCGCAACGTACGGGACGATTCGCACGCGCCAGAAATGGCTCGATCTCTGGGCACCGCATCGGGAGTCGACACAACATCATTCGGCGCCCGGTCGGGCGGCCCGTCGTTCTGGTAATAGCCACCACGCTGGGTCGTGCCACATGCCGCCAAAAGCAGCACTGAACAGATCGGGGCTAGACCCCGAAGGTTCACGACTGAACCAACTTGCGGTGCGCGGAAATGGCCATCAACAGTCCGCATGCCATGCCAAGCGTGACCAGCGCAGTTCCGCCGTAGCTGATGAACGGCAATGGCACGCCCACTACCGGAAGGATGCCGCTCACCATACCCATGTTGACGAACGCATAGGTGAACATGATCAGGCCGATCGCGGCAGCCAGCAGTCGCGCGAACAACGTTGGCGCATTGATCGCGATCGCGAACGCGCGCCAGACGAGCGCGAAGAACAACAGCACCAGCACGACGTTGCCGACCAGCCCGAACTCTTCCGAGTAAACGGCAAAAATGAAATCGCTGGTGCGCTCCGGGATGAACTCCAGATGCGCCTGCGTGCCCTGCATCCAGCCTTTGCCAAAGACACCGCCCGATCCGATCGCAATCATCGCCTGCAGCGTGTGAAAACCTTTGCCCAGCGGATCGGTCGATGGATCGATCAGCGTCATCACGCGCTCGCGCTGGTAGTCGTGCAGCATCGTCCACGCCACCGGCAGCATCGCCACTCCGCCCACCAGCATCACCGCCAGCCACTTCCACGGCAAGCCGGCAAAGAAAATCACGAACACGCCGGCCGCCAGCACGAGCACGGCGGTGCCGAGGTCCGGCTGCTTCAGGATCAACGCGACGGGCACTGCAACCAACAGAGCGGCGACCAGAAAATCGTAACCGCGCAACGCACCTTCGCGCTTGTGGAAGTACCACGCAAGCATCATCGGCACCCCCAGTTTCATGATCTCCGACGGTTGAATGCGAGTGACCTTGATATCGAGCCAGCGCGTCGCGCCCTTCACCGTTTCACCGCTGATTTCGGTTGCGATCAGCAGGCCAATCCCGATCACGTACACGGGAAGGGCAAGCCGCATCAACCATTGCGGTCTGACATTGGCGGCGAGGAACAGCACAACAAACGCGATTCCGAAATTGCGAATCTGATCAGTCACGCGCCAGGGAAAGTCGTTGCCCGCTGAATACAACGTAATCAAGCCGATCACACCCAGACTGCCGACGATCGCCATCAACGCCGGGTCGAACACCGCAACGTAAGGGCGGACGATGCCGCCAATGCGCTGCGCGACGGTCGCGTTGTTCATTGCATCACCTTCACCATCGTATTGACGGGCGCCGGCGCCATCGCCTGAACCCGCACGCGCAGCGCCGGGCAACGGCGTTTCGTCGTCGGGCCCTTCCTTCGCGGGCGCGCTCGGCACCTTGCCCAGCAAGTGGTAGTCGATCACCTGCCGCGCGATCGGCGCTGCCGCACGCGCGCCGAAGCCCCCGTTTTCAACAAGCACCGCCAGCGCGATCTTTGGATCGTCGGCCGGAGCAAACGCGATGAACAACGAGTGGTCGCGATGGCGTTCGTCAACGCGGCTCTCGACGTATTTTTCGTTCTGCTTGATCGAAATCACCTGCGCGGTGCCCGTCTTGCCGCCCACCTTGTAGGGCGCGCCTTCAAACGCGCGCCGTCCGGTGCCGCTGATATTGACTTCAACCATCGCCTCGCGAACCAGCTTCAGGTGCTCGGGCTTGATCGGGATCCGATAGCTTTCCTGCGGCACGGTCAGCCGCTTCTCGCCGGTGCGCGCGTCTTCAACCACCTTGACCAGATGCGGTTTCATCACGACGCCGTCGTTGGCCAGAATCGCGGTCGCGTGCGCCAGCTGCAGCAGCGTGAACGAGTTGTAACCCTGACCGACACCGAGTGAGATCGTTTCGCCCGGATACCACTTCTGCTTCAAACGCCGTTCTTTCCATGCAGTGGATGGCAGCAATCCGACCTGCTCGCCTTCGACATCGATACCGGTGAGCTGACCAAAGCTCCACGGCTTCATGAAGTCATGAATCGTGTCGACCCCAAGATCGTTGGCCAGCATGTAGTAATACACGTCGCTTGACTTGACGATCGACCGCTTCAGATCGACCGGCCCCAGCGGAACCTTGTTCGAATCTCGGAAGCGCCGATTGCCGAACACGAACACGCCGTTGTCCTGAATGACCTGGTCGGGCCGGCGCTTGCCGGTCTCGAGCGCTGCCAGCGCCAGAAACGGCTTGTAGGTCGAGCCGATCGGATACGTGCCGCGCAAAGCGCGGTTCAACAGCGGCTTATCGGGATCATTGTTCAGCTCGTCCCAGCTTTTCGGATCGATACCGTCGACAAACAAATTGGAGTCGAACGTCGGCATCGCGACAAACGCGAGCACATCCCCGGTCTTCGGCTCAATCGCGATCAAGGCGCCGCGCCGGTCACCGAAGGCGCGCTCCGCAATTTTCTGCAGTTCGATATCCACCGACAGCACCAGATTGTTGCCGGGCGTCGACGGGCTGCGCGACAGCGTGCGCACTGCGCGGCCGCCGGCCGTGATCTCGACTTGCTCGTGCCCCGCGATACCGTGTAACTCGGCTTCGTAGCTTTGCTCGATGCCAACCTTGCCGACGTGGTGGGTGCCTTGGTACGCGGTCGCTTCGCCGCGCTTTTCCAGGCGCTTCATGTCATCCGGCGAAATGCGGCCGATATAGCCAATCATGTGCGACGCGATTTCGCCGAGCGGATAGTCCCGAAACAGACGCGCCCGCAATTCAACGTTGGGGAAGCGATACCGCTGTGCAGTGAAGCGCGCCACCTCTTCGTCGGTCAGGCGGGTGCGTATCGGTATCGCATCGAAGTGCTTTTCTTCGAGCAGTTTCCTGAAGCGGCGGCGGTCGCGGCCCTGCACTTCGATCACCTGCGCCAACGCATCGATCGTTTTCTCGTGATCGCGCAAGCCTTCGGGCGTGATTTCGAGCGTGTAGGCTGAATAGTTGCGCGCGATGATTTTGCCGTTGCGATCCTTGATCAGTCCGCGATTCGGGGCCACCGGCAAAATCGCGATGCGATTGAGCTCCGCCTGCGCCATGTAGGCGTCGTGTTTGACCACTTGGAGCCACGCAAGACGCGCCAGCAGCGTGACGAACGCCGCCAGGACAAACACTGTTGCGACCGCAATCCGAATCCGAAAGTAGTGAACCTCGCGCTCGGGGTTACGCATCGCCGTCGAGCGTGGCCCGAACGAAAGTTCGTCACCAGTCGAGCGACGACGACGGAACAAGCGCCTGGAGGCCATGGCGCGGCATCATAGTGGACCCCGAACGAAATTGATGAGAGGTGATGCGGGTACGGCGCGGCCAATTCCGGCGGCGAGAGCACGGCCGCTTCATGCGGCGCGCTGTCGCGACGGTGACGCGACGAGTTACAGCGACGACATTTAGTGGACGCGTCGCGTCGCGGTCGGTCGGCCGTCGCTGCGGCGCCAGCAGAATCCATGAAATCAACGGCCATAGAACAGCACCGACGCCGCTCTCGCCGAAGTAGATCCAGCCGGGCCAGGTGCCGCCCACCCACATTCGGATCGCAAGTGACGCGAGTTGCGCGACCAGAAGCAGCGGGAACACGTGCAGCGCCTGCGCGCCGAGTGGGAACCAAAGAATGCGCCGGTGCAACGTGATCGCGCCGTACGAGATCAACGTGTAAGCGAGTGCATGCTCGCCGAACAGCGCCGCCTCATGCACGTCCATTAGCAAACCAAAGGCGAACGCCGCGCCGATGCCTACACGCCGCGGCTGGTGGATGTTCCAGAACACGATCGTGATCGCCAGCACATCGGGCACCAGCGGCGTCCGACCCCACGGCAGCAGATTGATCACCAACGCCGCAATCAGCGATGCCCAAATGAACAACGGGTTGGCCGGCCGCAGCAGATACTGCGGCCGATATCCCATGCGGGTACCCGGAATTTCAATCGGATCCGTCGGACGCAGCGCGAAGTTGCTGCCGAGCCAACCGCGCACACCGGCCGGCGGACGCGCAGCAGAGCGAGTCGAGTCGTTGCTCACGTGCGGTCCCCTTGCGCGATCACTTGCGGGCACCTTTGCGTGGGGGTAGGGGCGCGACTGCCGGCGGCGCCGATTGTTTGGCGGGCTCGACCAGCAGCACCAGTAAGTGCTTGTTGCTTTCGATACCCGCAACCGGCGTCATCACGATCCGCGCGAACTGATCTTTCGCTGCGCGTTCGACGCGACTTACGGTCGCGACCATCAACCCGGACGGATAAACACCGTCGATACCCGAGGTAGTCACCACGTCGCCGTTTGAGACGTCGGCATTAGCCGCCATGAAGCGCAGGTCGAGCGTTCCCGGCTCAGCCCCACCGAATGCCACGCCGCGTAGCCCGTTGCGCAGCACCTGTACCGGGATCGACTGATCCTTGTCAGTCAGTAACGTCACTTCACTCGTGTCGTTGAATACACGCGTGATTTGCCCAACGACGCCGGCATCGTCGATCACCGGGCTGCCCGCGCGCACCCCTTCGTTGGTCCCGACATTTAGAACCAGCTTGCGCGCAAAACGATCGCGCGACTCATAAAGCACATCGGCAAGCACCGTCGCGTTACCGAGCCGTTCGCGCGCGCCAAGCAGCTTGCGCAAGCGCTCGTTTTCGACCAATAGCTCGCGCGCTTGCTGCAGAGATTGCGCGGTTTCGAACTGTTTGCGCTTTAGTTCGTCGTTTTCTCGGGTCAAGCTGGTGACCGAGGTGAAGTAGCCACTGACGGTGTCCGCCAGGCGGCTCGGCACCAGCAGTACCTGCTGCACCGGGTACAGCACGACGCCAAGCCCGATCCTTACGGTTTCAAGCATGCGCACGCGCGAGTCAATGATGATCAGAGCGATCGCGAGAAACGAAAAGAATGCGACCCGCGCACGTGCCGAGACGCCCTGATTGAATAGCGGAGGCGGCCCGTCGAATGAGGCGCGCATCAGACGTCGCTTAGCAGCGTGGCGTTAGCCCGTTGCGAAGATCGTTCCGAGCTTGTCCATCCGCTCAAGCGCGATGCCGCAGCCGCGCACAACGCAGGTCAGCGGCTCTTCCGCGACCACCACCGGCAGGCCGGTTTCTTCCATCAGCAGTCGGTCGAGATCACGCAATAGAGCGCCGCCGCCCGTCAACATCATGCCGCGATCGGCGATATCGGCCCCGAGTTCGGGCGGCGTTTGCTCGAGTGCAATTTTTACGCTCGAGACGATCTGGTTCAGTGGATCGGTTAGAGCTTCCAGAATCTCGTTGCTCGAGATCGTGAAGCTGCGCGGTATACCTTCCGACAGGTTGCGGCCCTTGACTTCCATCTCCCGGACCTCTGAGCCGGGAAATGCCGAGCCGATCTGCTTCTTGATCAGCTCCGAGGTCGGTTCGCCGATCAGCATCCCGTAGTTGCGGCGGATGTAATTGATGATGGCCTCGTCGAACTTGTCGCCGCCGACTCGCACCGAGCCTTTGTAGACCATGCCGCCGAGCGAGATCACGCCAACTTCGGTCGTGCCGCCACCCACGTCGACCACCATCGAGCCGGAGGCTTCCGAGACCGGCAAGCCGGCGCCAATCGCCGCCGCCATCGGCTCTTCAATCAGATACACCTGGGAGGCACCCGCGGCTTCGGCCGACTCCTTGATCGCGCGGCGCTCGACCTGCGTCGACCCGCACGGCACGCAGATGATGATGCGCGGATTCGGCGCGAACAGGCTCGATGGATGGACCATCTTGATGAACTGCTTCAGCATCTGCTCGGTGACGGTGAAGTCGGCAATCACACCGTCCTTCATCGGGCGAATCGCCTCGATGTTGCCGGGCACCTTGCCAAGCATTTGCTTGGCTTCCTTGCCCACCGCCTGGATCGTGCGCTTGCCGTTGGGGCCGCCCTCCTGCCGGATGGCGACCACCGAAGGTTCATCGAGCACAATACCTTTGCCACGCACGTAGATCAGCGTATTGGCGGTGCCTAAGTCGATTGCAAGGTCGTTGGAGAAGTAGCTGCGAAGAAAACCGAACATGAGGGATGGTGGGGCAGCAGCGAAAAACTAGACTACCCAGGCTCGAAAGTGGGGCGAATGATAAACTTTTTTCGCTGCTGATCTGCTCGAATACCCTATTTTTCCCCGCGTACATCTTCACAAAACCATCCCGCACGCATGTCACTCGATCTCGAGCAGGTCCGCCGTATCGCGCATCTCGCGCGCATCGAGATCACCGATGAGGAGGCGCAGCGCACGCTGGCACAACTGACCGACATCTTCGCGATGATCGAGCGCATGCAGGCAATCGATACCACCGATATCGAGCCGATGGCCGATGCGCTGGGGGGCTCCCAGCGCTTGCGCGATGATGTGGTGACCGAAGGCGATCAACGCGCTGCGGTGATCGTCAACGCCCCAGCAACAACTGGACGGGCTTTATATCGTTCCGCGCGTGGTCGAGTAGTCATGGAGATCGCACACGGATCTCTCGCGGAGTTGTCGCGCGCGCTCGCAGACCGGAAAGTATCCGCGGTGGAGCTGGCGCAGGCGCATCTGGGCCGCATCGAATCGCACCGGAATCTAAACGCGTTTCTCGACGTTCGGCCTGAAGTCACGCTGGCGCAGGCCGCCGCGGCCGACGTCCGACTAGCGCAGGGCAGCGCGACGCCGCTGACCGGCGTCCCGATCGCGCACAAAGACATTTTCGTCACCAAGGACTTCTTCTCGACGGCTTCGAGCAAGATCCTTAGCGGCTATCGAAGTCCATTCGACGCAACGGTGGTCGACAACCTGACTCAAGCCGGCATGGTGACAGTCGGAAAGACGAACTGCGACGAGTTCGCCATGGGCTCGTCAAACGAGAACAGCGCCTTCGGCAACGTGCTGAACCCGTGGGATCACGGGGCGGTTCCCGGCGGCTCTTCTGGCGGATCATCCGCTGCAGTGGCCGCCCGGCTGGTGCCCGTCGCAACGGCCACCGATACCGGCGGTTCTATCCGCGAGCCGGCAGCATTTACGGGCGTCACAGGCACGAAGCCCACTTACGGTCGGCCTTCGCGCTGGGGAATGATTGCCTTTGCGTCGAGCCTGGATACCGCAGGCCTGATGACGCGGTCGGCGGAAGACACCGCCCTCGTGTTTAACCACATGCTGGGGTTTGACCCGAAGGACTCCACGAGCGTTGATCGCCCGCGCGAGGACTACACGCGACATCTAGAGGGCAACATCAAGGGGCTGAAGATTGGCGTCCCGAAGGAATTTTTCGGCGGACCGCTACAGCCCGACGTCGAAGCCGCCGTGCGCGAGGCGCTTGCCGAGTATCAGCGCCTCGGCGCAACGCTGGTCGACATCTCACTCCCGAACGCCGAGCTCGGCATTCCGGTGTACTACGTCGTCGCCCCAGCCGAAGCATCAAGCAACCTATCGCGCTTCGATGGCGTGCGCTATGGGCATCGCGCTGCTCAGTACAGCGACGTTACGGACATGATCAAGAAGTCGCGTTCCGAGGGCTTTGGGGCAGAGCCGAAGCGCCGAATCCTGGTCGGCACCTACGTGCTGTCGCACGGTTACTACGACGCCTATTACATCAAGGCGCAAAAAGTGCGCCGGATTATCGCCGACGAATTCAGCCGAGCGTTCTCCCAATGTGACGTGATCGCGGGTCCGGTGACCTTAAGCGTAGCCTTCGGCTTCGGGGAGAAAGCGGCCGATCCGGTCGCGATGTACATGGCGGACTACTACACGGTGCCGGGTAGCCTGGCGGGCGTCCCGTCGATGAGCATTCCATGTGGTTTTGGCGCCGGTCCGATCAATAGCAAACGTCCAGTGGGGCTGCAGTTGATTGCAAATTATTTTGACGAAGCGCGCATGCTCGGCGTGGCGCACGCCTATCAGCGTGCAACCGATTGGCATTTGCGTCGCCCCGACGGGTACTGAGGCGCAGTGTCGCAACGATTGTTGGAAGCTAACGAGCGCAACGTCGCCGCGGCGGCGCACGTCAGTGAGCGCATCCGCTTGCTTCAGGACCGAGCCGTGCTGCTTGCCCGCCTGGGTAGAGTGGCCGAAGCCGAGCGAACACTGGCGGACGCCGAGGATCAGATGCCCGCAGACGCGCCGCGCGTGTTGAAGCTGCGCTTCGCCTACGTGCGTGCGATCGATACATACTTTTCCAAGCGTTTTGCCGACGCGCAACACAAGATGTACGCGGCGCTACGCGAGGCCCGGAAGTCAAACGAGCTGAGCTTGGTCGCCGAGTGTGAATCGGCGTTGGCGCTATTTATGCAGCGCGAAGGTGATGTTCGGGCCGCCGTAACGCATGCAAGGTCGGTTCTGGCGAACTCCGACGCCACGCTTGAGGCGCGCTATCGCGCTTCGCTTGCGCTGGCGTCGCTGCACCAGGACGCCCACGACCATGAAACAGCCTACCGGCTCTATCGAGAGACGCATGATGTGGTGAAGGATCTCGACGACGAGATTGCAATGGCTAGCTGGCTGCAACGTGCCGCGCTCGCGAAAGCTGCGCACGCCCGGCAATCCGCCGGATGCGGCGAGCTCGATAAGTCCGGGGTCAAGCAGGCGATCGCAGATTTACAGCAGTGCATTGAATACGCCGCGCAGGTCCCCGATGGACCGACCACTACGCTCGACCAATTGCTGCTCGCCGAAATGTATGTGCTGCAAAAGCGCTATGAACAGGCGCTTGCGCTATACGACTTGCACCTGCCCCAATGCGAGGGCGACGGTTTTCTGCACGAATGCACCGCAGCCATGGCCGACCGAGCGAACTGCCTGCTGCAGCTCGGCCAAACGGATGCAGGCTACGCGCAGGCGGTAGCTGCACTGCGGCGGTTGGATGAATCGGCACCCGCCGACATTCGTGCCATCGTGCACGAGAATATGGCGGCCGCACTCGATGTAGTAAAGCAGCCGGCGCAGGCGCGTCAGCATCGAACGATGGCGCAGGCAGCATGGGATACACACTGTCACGAGCAAGGCGAAACGCGACGCCTGTTGCACGAAAACGCAGTCGCTCGATTGCATTGAGTCATCATGCAATGGGAAGTTGTCATTGGCATTGAAACGCACGCGCAGTTGAACCACCGCGAGCAAGATTTTCTCGGGCGCCTCTACCGGCTTCGGCGCAGAACCAAATTCGCAGGCAAGCGCCATCGATCTGGCACTTCCTGGCACGCTTCCGTTGTTAAATGCGGGCGCGGTCGAGCGGGCGATCCGATTTGGCATTGCGACCGGCGCGGAGGTCGCCTCGCACAGCATCTTCGCTCGCAAGAATTATTTTTATCCCGACCTGCCGAAGGGCTATCAGATCAGCCAGTACGAGACTCCGGTGGTCAAGGGCGGCGCCCTAACGTTCGTCGTGCAGCCCAAGGTTGGAGATAAAGGCGCAGGCGAGCCATATCTGAAGACCGTAAAGTTGACCCGCGCCCATTTGGAGGAAGACGCGGGCAAGTCGGTCCACGAAGTCGTCGGCACCGACGGGGTCTCGGGCATCGATTTGAATCGAGCCGGCGTGCCTCTGCTGGAGATCGTTTCAGAGCCGGAGCTGCGTTCGGCCGCAGAGGCGGTGGCTTATGCGAAAGCGATGCACGCGTTGGTGATCTGGCTCGACGTATGCGACGGCAATATGCAGGAGGGCAGCTTCCGTTGCGACGCCAACGTCTCCGTGCGGCGTGCAGGAGACAGCCGGCTTGGCACGCGGTGCGAGATCAAGAACTTGAACAGCTTTAGATTTCTCGAACGCGCAATCGAGTTCGAAGTCCGGCGGCAGGTCGAGCTGATCGAGGACGGCGGCACTGTTGTGCAAGAGACGCGGCTGTACGACGCCGAGCGCGACGAAACGCGCCCGATGCGCGGCAAGGAAGACGCGATGGACTATCGCTACTTCCCCGATCCCGACCTGCGGCCGCTGGCGATCGCCGACGACTGGATCGAACGCGTGCGCCGCACGATGCCCGAATTGCCGGGTGCGATGCGAGAGCGTTTCGAGCGTCAGTACAGTCTGCCCGCTTACGATGCGCAGACGCTGACCGCGTCGCGCGAAGTCGCCGCGTACTACGAATCAGTGGCGGAGCACGTGGCCGACAAGAAAATGGCCGCGAACTGGGTAATGGGCGAGCTTGCAGCCAATTTGAACGAATCGGGACTCGCGCTTGCAGATGCGCCGGTATCGGCTGCACAGCTGGGCGGACTGATCGCCCGGATACTCGACGGAACCATCAGCAACAAGACTGCGAAGGAAGTATTCGCCGCACTCTGGCAACGCCAGGGTAGCAGCGCTGACGCAATTATCGAGGCACGGGGTTTAAAGCAGATCTCCGATCTGTCCGCAATCGAGATCATTGTCGATCAAGTGCTTGCTGCGAATACGCGTTCCGTTGACGAGTTTCGCGCCGGCAAAGAAAAGGCATTCAATGCGCTTGTCGGTCAGGCTATGAAGGCAACGCGCGGTAAGGCGAATCCGCAGCAGGTCACCGATATTTTGCGCCGGAAGCTTCAGACCGCGTGACGCGGCGCTACGAACACGTCGAACGTAGGCCGCAGCACTTCTGTCGAGCTCGGCAGGTTCGAAGCGTCTTCAGCCCCGGTAATACCGCTGCCTTCAGGTAGCTCGCCGCTGCCGGCCGCCTGCTAGCCCTTGACCGCGACGACACCCGAGATCAGGCCGGTTAACTGGAAGGCCTCGCGCTCGACATCGCGCCGGCACACCAGGTAAACCGCGACCGCGGGGATGCTGCGCTAAAGCGCGCTCACCCGTATCTGCGCGAAATCAAAACGCTCATTTTCCTTGGAAGCGTGGGTCAAGAAGAATATCGGTCTCCGGGTTGCGCTGCACCGGCCGTGCGCCCTGCGCCAGAAGTTCGCGGAACCTCTTTTTCTCAGCATCGAACCGCTCGTTGATGCGCTTGGTCTCAATAAGCGCATCGTTCAGGACTTTCTCCGCCTGGCTGACTTCCTGCTCGTTCGAAACAAAGCTGCGCTTGATTTGGTCGGGTAAAACTCGCTTCTTGTAGAACTCCGCTTCATCGTCGAGCTTCTTGCGCTCACCGTTCAGGTTGTCGATGCGGGCCTTGGCGCGCGCTATGGACTGCGTCGCCGATTCAAGCGACTTCGCGCGCGCCGCTTCAATCTCTTCATCGCTTGCGTACGCTTCGAGCAGCGACTTGTCGCGACGCCGCTGAGCGAGTTGCTTGTCTTCTTCTTCGAGCCGCTTCTTTGCCTCCAGTGCTCGCGCACGCAGTTCGTCCTGCGTGGGTGGACGGGCAATCGTTCGGCGCACAGAGCCATCGCGGTTCAACTCGCGCATCTCGGTGTTAGCGCACTCCTGTGGAGGACGATCACCCGAAAAGGTTTTGCCGTTCACGGTGCAGGTAAATATGGAGCCTAGCGGCGTATTCTCAGCCGCCCAGGAAGCGCCCGTGGTTATCAACAATAAGGTGCCTACCGCCGACCTTGCAAACCGTGCGGCTCGCACAACGTGATCTATCGAATCATGCTGCATATTTGGCCCGGTATTGTTCCATGGCAGAACGAAAAGCGCGCGCATCCCGCGCGTGAGGTGAATCGGAATCGAGAAACTGCATCAGGTCGCCGAAATTCGCAATCGATATCACCGGGATGCCGAATTCCTGTTCAAACGCTTGAACCGCCGACCGCGACGACAGGTGTTCACCACTCCCCGCGCGTTCGACCCGGTCGAGCGCGATCAATACTGCCGCCGGCGTCGCCCCGTGCGCACGGATGAGCTCGACAGATTCGCGCTTGGCCGCACCGTCGGTGATCACGTCGTCGACGATCACGACACGCCCCGCGAGTGGACTGCCGACAATGACTCCGCCTTCTCCATGATCCTTTGCTTCCTTACGGTTGAACGCAAACGGCACGTCGGTGCCCAGCTCTGCCAGCGCCACCGCGGTCGCCGAAGCTAACGTGATGCCCTTGTATGCGGGGCCGAACAACATATCGAACTCCACTCGCCCCTGAGAGCGCGCCTGCAACAAGGTCTGTGCGTAGAACTTGGCCAGCCGGCCCAGCGTCGCGCCACGATTGAACATTCCAGCGTTAAAGAAATACGGCGACAAACGTCCGGCCTTGGTTTTGAATTCGCCGAATGCCAACACCTTGCTGGCAAGTGCAAACTCGATAAATTGTTGCTGCAGAGAATCCACGTCGAGCATCTAAGCGTTAGGTCGAACAGACGATGCGTATAACCTGGCTCATGCCGGGCGCACTAATTTTGCCGCATACGCAGGCGTCGAACGACCAAAATTGACGTGATTTTTCGGCATACCTTGCAATGTGCGGGCTTTTGCAATGTTTCGTATCGCTACTCTTAACGTTAACGGCATTCGCTCGGCGACACGCAAGGGCCTCACTCAGTGGCTTGAGCAGTCGAAACCCGACGTCGTCTGCCTGCAGGAGGTAAAGGCCGATGAATGCGACATCCCGGACGAGAGTCGGCCACAGGGAATGCGCGCGTGGTATCACTGCGCGGCCCGGCGCGGCTACGCTGGTACCGCGCTTTATGCAGTCAAACGTCCCGGGGAAGTCCGGCTCGGTTTCGGATCGAAAGAATTTGACGCCGAAGGCCGTTATGTCGAAGCACAGTTTTCAACCGTCACTGTTATCTCCGTGTACTTTCCGTCAGGCTCTTCCGGCCCGCACCGTCAGGCATCCAAGTTTCGCTTCCTCGCAAGATTCCTTCCCCATTTGAAGCGACTTGCGGCGAGCGGGCGCGAGTTCATTTTGTGCGGCGACATCAACATCGCTCACCGCGAAATCGATTTGAAAAACTGGCGCAGCAACCAGAAGCACTCCGGGTTCTTGCCTGAAGAGCGCGCGTGGCTGTCGCGCGTGTTCGAGCAGCACGGCTGGGTCGATGTGTTTCGCACGCTCGACCCGCGGCCCGAGCGCTACACGTGGTGGAGCAACTTCGGGCAGGCATATGCGAAAAATGTCGGCTGGCGGATCGACTATCAGATCGCGACGCCGGGCATCGCCAAACGCGCGCGAACCGCGGAGATCTACATGGACCAGCGCTTTTCGGATCACGCGCCGCTGACCATCGAGTACTCCGGCCGACTATGAACTTGCGGGGACGGGAATGATCGAGCCTTCGTCCCGCACGACGGTGCCACACCGCAGCTGGAGCGATACGGTGCGCGTGTACGCCGAACCTGCGACGCTGCGCATGTTCTTCCTCGGCTTTGCCGCCGGCCTGCCGTTATTGCTCGTGCTCGGGACACTGTCTTTCCGTCTGCGTGAAGCAGGCATCGATCGCACCACGATCGGGTATCTGAGCTGGGTTGGACTCGCTTACGGATTCAAATGGGCGTGGGCACCGCTGGTCGATCGACTGGCATTGCCGGGACTCACTCGAGCGTTAGGTCGTCGCCGCAGTTGGTTGCTGGCATCGCAACTCGCGATCATTGGCGGCTTGATCGGCATGGCGGTGATGAATCCCCTCGATGGCCTGCATCCACTGGTGTGGTTTGCGCTGATCGTGGCATTCGCGTCGGCGACGCAGGACATTGCTCTGGACGCCTATCGCATCGAATCAGCGGCGGTCGAGAAGCAGGCTGCACTGGCGGCGATGTATCAGACGGGTTACCGGCTGGCGACGATCTGGGCAGGTGCCGGAGTGCTGTGGATCGCCGCAAGAGCGGCAGGTGATGTCAGTGCGAGCGCCTCGCAGACCAGCATTCAGGTGTCATCGGCATGGACCACTGCCTATCTGGTGATGGCGGCATCGATGCTGGTCGGAGTCATCGCGGTATTTTTTGCGCCCGAACCAGCAGTCAGCGAGGCGCGCGACGACATTGCAGCGGAGGAAGTCGAGCTTGCACGCAGACTTTCCGCAGAGCGCGGAGTCGCGCCCTGGCTGGCACGTCTACTCGCCTGGTTGCAGACGGCCGTCGTCGGGCCGTTTGCCGATTTCATCCAGCGCTTTCGCTGGCACGCGCTGCTGCTGCTCGCATTGATCGCCACCTACCGAATTTCCGACGTTGTCCTGGGCGTAATGGCATTTCCCTTTTATGTCGATATGGGCTACTCGAAAGACGAAGTTGCTGCGATCTCCAAGGTGTATGGCGTGTTGATGACGCTCGCCGGCGCATTCATTGGCGGCGTGCTCGCGCTGCGCTTCGGTGTGATGCGAATTCTGTTTGCCGGTGCGGTGCTGTCGGCGGCGTCGAATCTGCTATTCGCCTGGCTCGCCACACGCGGTCACGACTTGACCGGACTGATCTTTGTGATCTCCGCCGACAACTTGTCGGGCGGCATCGCATCAGCGGCGTTCATTGCGTACCTGTCGGGCCTGACCAACGTTGCCTACTCGGCTACGCAATACGCGCTGTTTTCGTCGGTGATGCTGTTGCTGCCGAAATTCGTTGCCGGTTTTTCCGGAGCATTCGTCGACGCATATGGCTACGTCACGTTTTTTCACACCACGGCTTGGATCGGAGTGCCGGTGCTGCTACTGGTCTGGCTTGCGGGTCGCGCGCGAACGGCCAGACATCAAGACTCGCCGTCCCAGTAGTCGAGGTCAGTGTCTGGCCGATGCATGCGGCCCTTTTCAAGCAATGGGCCGGCGACCGGTGTAAACGCCAGATACTTGCCCGAATCCGGGTATTCGCAGACTTCCGGAAACTCTTGCGTGCTGATCGACAAATACTTAAGTGGCACATTCGAGGTGTTGATCAGCTGGTGCGGATACTCCGGGCCGGCCGGAATATCGATCACATCGCCCTGTCGTACTTCAATGCGCTCGCCCGCCACGCGCAGTGTCCCCGAGCCTTCGAGGATCACGAACATCTCTTCCTGCGCGTAGTGAAAGTGGTAGGGGCAGGTGGCCTTGCCCGGCGGCACCAAATCCACCGCTGCACCCAACTTCTTCGCGACGGTACCGGCGACGCGCCTGCCGATGACGCTCGCGGATCGAACTCCTTCGTAAAGCGGCGAATGGGCCTTGTCGGTTCGCCACTCGACGTCGTCGATATTTCGGATCAGTTTGTCGCGCAGCGCTTGATTCATGTCTGATTCTGGCTCACTTTCTGTTTGCCGCCTTGTAGTGCGCTACCGCGTCTCGAAGCGATACACCGCCAACGCGCCCCGTAGTGCAGGCAACGCCGTTACCTGCGAACCATTGGTGAACACTGCGCGGCCGGTGATGTTCAATCCCAATTTCGCCGCCAGTGCCTCGAAGTCCTTAAGTGTGCACAGGTGAATATTGGGTGTGTCGTACCACTGATACGGAATGCTCCGCGTCACCGGCATGCGGCCGCGCAGCAACGACACCGCGTGCTGCCAGTGACCAAAGTTAGGGAAGCTGACAACGCCCTGCCGCGCAACGCGGGCCATCTCGCGCAGAATGCCTTCGGCGTTGTGCATCGCTTGCAGTGTCTGCGATAACACCACGGTGTCAAACATCGCGTCGGCAAACATGCGCAGACCAGCGTCGAGATTGGCCTGTATCACGTTGATCCCCGAGCGCACGCATTCGGCCACGTGATCGTCGCTGATCTCAACGCCGTAGCCATGGCAGCGCTTATGTTCACGCAGGTGCGCAAGCAATGCGCCGTCGCCGCACCCGAGGTCGAGTACGCGGCTCTCGGGCCGCACCCAATCGGCGATCTGCTGCAGGTCGACACGAAGCGATCGCAGCTGTCATCGCAGTGCCTGCGCAATATTGTCGAAATAGGACCGCACCACGCGGTGATAGCGGTGATCATCGAGCAGGAACGCATCGTGGCCGTGCGGCGCGTCAATTTCGGCATAGGCGACGTCGCGCCCATTGTCGATAAGGGCTTCGACGATCTCGCGCGAGCGCGCAGGCGGAAAACGCCAGTCGGTTGTAAATGCAGCCAGCAGAAACTTCGCGCGTGCCGGCGCAAGCGCCGCCACCAGGTCGCCGTTGGTCGCCTTGGCCGGATCGAAATAGTCGAGCGCCCGCGTAATCAAGAGGTACGTGTTGGCGTCGAAATACTCGGAAAATTTATCGCCCTGGTAGCGCAAATAGCGCTCCACTTCGAATTCGATTTCGTAGTGGAATTGATAGTCGGCCTCACGCATCGCCCGGCCGAATTTTTCGGCCATATCTTCGCCGGACAGATACGTAATGTGGCCAATCATCCGCGCGACGCGCAAGCCACGCTTTGGCACGGTCGCGTGCGCGTAGTAGTCGCCTCCGTGAAAGTCGGGATCAGAGCGGATCGCGGTACGCGCGACTTCGTTAAATGCGATGTTCTGCGCCGATAGTTTCGGCGCCGATGCAATCGATACACAGTGCGCAATGCGCTCAGGGTATTGGATCGTCCAGGAAAGCGCCTGCATCGCACCGAGCGACCCGCCCATCACAGCCGCCCAGCGCTCAATGCCCAGTACATCGGCCAGTCGTGCCTGCGCATTGACCCAGTCTTCGACGGTTACGACCGGAAAACTCGCTCCGTACGGCTTGCCTGACGACGGATCGATCGACATCGGCCCGGTTGAACCAAAACACGAACCGAGGTTGTTCACACCGACGACGAAAAAGCGGTTCGTATCGACCGGCTTCCCGGGACCGACCATGTTGTCCCACCACCCAAGCGAACTCGGATCGTCGACATGCGTACCCGCTACATGATGCGACGCATTGAGCGCATGGCAAATCAAGACGGCATTGCTCCGGGCGGCATTGAGCTCGCCATAAGTCTCACACATCAAGGAGTAGCCATCGATCGACGCGCCGCTCGACAACGGCAGCGGAGAGTCGAATCGAAACAACTGCGGCGTGACTACACCGACAGAACTTGCGCCGACCGAACCTGACTGGGATCCCATTGCGGGCGAAGTTTGCCTGATGCGCGCAGTGGCAAACTTCGGTCTCACCTAAGTTTCCCTTCAGCAAAAAGGAGGCTCTGTGAGCTACGTTGTCTACGGAATGGCGTCGTCCGGCAACTGCCACAAGATCAAGATGGCGCTCGAGCACTTGCGCCTGCCGTACCAGTGGCGCGAGATCGATACGTTGAAGGGTGAAACGCAAACGCCGTCGTTTTTGGCGATGAACCCTAACGGCCAGGTACCGGTGCTCGCGGTTGACCAAAACACCTTCTTGGCCGAGTCAAATGCGATCCTTTGGTATCTCGGCGAAGGCACACCGTTGGTGCCGGCAGATCCATTCCAGCGAGCGCGCGTCCTGCAGTGGATGTTCTTTGAGCAATACAGCCATGAGACAGCGATTGCAGTCGCGCGCTACATCCGACTGTTCTTGAAAAAACACGATGACGTGCGCTTGCCCGCTTTGGAAAAACGCGGTTATGCAGCGCTGGGCGTGATGGACCGACACTTGTCCGAGCGCGCGTTTTTTGTCGACGACACGCTGTCCATCGCTGACCTGGCGCTGTTCGCCTACACACACAGAGCCGACGAAGGCGGCTTCGACCTCGCGCCGTATCCTGCCGTGCGAGCATGGCTCGAGCGAGTGGCGGCGGCGCCCGGCGTGTCTCCGATGCCACCCCCATGAGCCGTTTGTTGCAGCATTTTCGTACGCTGGCGCACGCGAACCGGTTGGCCAATCATCGGCTGCATGGAGCCTGCAGCCAGCTGACCAACGAAGCATTCAAAGCGCCGCGCACGAGTTTTTTCCCAAGTCTGTGGGCAACGTTGAATCACATCCTGATCGTCGATTGGTACTACATCGCTGCGCTGTACCGCGAGCTCGACATGCGGCGTGCCTTTAAATCAGAAACACCGTGCGGCGACATGCGCGAGCTCGCCGCAGCGCAGGCCAAATCCGACCAGCGTTTGATCGACTGGTGTGACGCGGCCGATGACGCGACGCTCGATGCCACCATAGAGATGGATCGCGAAACGTTCGTACAGCGTGATCTTGCGCGGCATGTATTGATGCACCTGCTGACGCATCAAATTCATCATCGTGGTCAGGCGCACGCGATGCTCGCCGGCACAGCGATCAACCCACCGCAGCTGGACGAGTTTGTGATGCCGAGCGAAACGCATTTCCGCGAGGACGACCTCGCTGCACTCGGCTGGACCGAAGACGACTTGTTCGGACAGCGCGCACTAAGCCCTAAGCACTAACATACGACCATGAGTGTGATCGAGACAAGATTTAACGCGCGTAGCGACGAAGTGCAGGCCAACGTGCAAGCGATGCGCGCTCAGGTCGCCGATCTGAAAGACAAGATCACCACTATCGCTGCCGGTGGAGGTGAGCAAGCACGCAGCAAACATATCGCTCGCGGAAAGCTGCTGCCGCGCGATCGGGTGCAGATGCTGCTCGACCCAGGCACTCCGTTTCTCGAGCTGTCGCAGCTTGCCGCCTACGGCATGTACGACGACGACGCCCCGTCGGCAGGCATCATCACCGGTGTCGGCAAAGTCGCGGGCCGCGAGTGCGTGATCGTGTGCAACGACGCGACGGTCAAAGGCGGCACCTACTATCCGATCACCGTCAAGAAACACTTGCGTGCGCAAGAGATCGCACGTGAGAACCGGCTGGCGTGCATTTACCTGGTCGATTCCGGCGGCGCCAATCTGCCAAACCAGGACGATGTATTTCCCGACCGCGAACATTTCGGCCGCATTTTTTTCAATCAGGCGACGCTATCGGCCGCGGGTATTCCGCAAATCGCGGTAGTGATGGGTTCGTGCACTGCAGGCGGCGCGTACGTGCCGGCGATGAGCGACGAGTCGATCATTGTCGCCAATCAGGGGACGATTTTTCTCGGTGGCCCACCGCTGGTGAAAGCTGCTACCGGCGAGATTGTCAGCGCCGAGGAGCTCGGCGGCGGTGACGTACATACGCGGCTGTCGGGTGTCGCGGATCATCTTGCTGCGAATGATGCGCACGCGCTCGCACTCGCGCGCCGCATCATGGCGACGACCAACTACGTCAAACAGGTCACACAGGATCTGCGCGAACCGCGACCGCCGAAACACGACCCCGCCGATCTGTACGGTGTGATTCCGACGGACACGCGCCGGCCGTACGACGTACGCGAAGTCATCGCACGCATTGTCGATGCGTCGGAGCTCGACGAATGGAAGGCGCGCTACGCGACGACGCTGATCACAGGATTCGCGTGGATCGAAGGAATGCCGGTCGGCATCATTGCGAACAACGGGATTCTGTTTTCCGAAACCGCGCAGAAGGCGGCCCACTTCATTGAGCTGTGCTGCCAGCGCAAGGTGCCGCTGGTGTTCCTACAAAATATCAGTGGCTTCATGGTTGGCCGCAAATACGAGAACGAAGGTATCGCGCGCCACGGCGCAAAAATGGTGACCGCCGTGGCGTGCGCACAGGTGCCGAAGTTCACGGTAATCATCGGCGGCAGTTTCGGTGCGGGCAATTACGGCATGTGTGGCCGCGCGTATTCGCCGCGCTTTTTGTGGATGTGGCCGAATGCGCGAATCAATGTGATGGGCGGCGAGCAGGCTGCCTCTGTACTAGCGACGGTGAAACGCGACGGGATCGAGGCGCGCGGCGGTGCCTGGAGCGCAAAGGAAGAAGCCGCGTTCAAGGCGCCCATTCTCGAACAGTTCGAGCACCAGGGCCATCCCTACTATGCCAGCGCGCGACTGTGGGACGACGGTGTCATCGATCCGCTGGACACCCGGATGTGCCTCGCGCTCGGATTATCTGCGGCGCTGAATGCGCCCATTCCGGAGACGAAGTTCGGCGTCTTCCGAATGTAATCGGGCACGTAATGCGCATCAGCATCTATACGCGTGCCGAGCACGAAGAGTTACGCCGCCAAATTGCACGCTTTGTCGCAAGCGAAATCGAGCCGCACGCACTCGAATGGGATGAAGCCGGATTCACACCGCGCGATGTGTTGCGAAAGATGGGCAAGCTCGGCTGGCTTGGCCTGATGTACTCGCCTGATTACGGCGGCGCCGGTGCCGACATGACGACCAACGTTGTTTTCCAGGAAGCGCTATCGCGTGCAACCTCGGGCGGCTTCGTGATCACGGTGCTGGTTCACACCGACATGGCGAGTCCGCATCTTGCGCACGCGGGAACCCCTGAACAAATGCAGCATTGGATGCCGAAAATAATTTCCGGCGAGCTGATTACCGCGGTAGCGGTCACCGAACCCGACGCAGGGTCCGATGTAGCCGCGATTCGGACGCACGCAAGGCGAGACGGCGACACTTGGGTGCTCAACGGCAGCAAAATGTTCATCACCAACGGCGTGCACGCTGACCTGGTGTTCGTCGCCGCGCGTACCGATATCCAGCGCGAAAGGCTCGCGCGGTCTGTCGATTTTCGCAGTCAAGAAAGGTACGCCGGGCTTCAAGGTCGGCCGCGCATTGAAGAAAAGCGGCTGGCTCGCTTCGGATACGGCGGAGCTGGTATTCGATGACTGTCGCATTCCCGCCGATCAGTTGATCGGCGAAGAAAACGCCGGCTTCTACGCGATCATGCGCAACTTTCAGACGGAACGTATCGCACTCGGCTCGATGGCAGTCGGGCATTGCTTGACCGCACTTGACCTCGCGTATCGCTACGTCAACGAGCGCAAAGCATTCGGCACAGCGCTGTGGGAAAAACAAACGGTGCGTCAACAGCTATCGATGCTCGCAGCAAAGACCGAAGCAGCGCGCCAGCTGCTGTATCACTGCGCATGGTTGGTCGATCAGCAGCACGACGCGGTGCGCGAAGTGTCGATGCTGAAAGCGCTGACCGGCGAGCTGGTCAACGAGGTTACCTACACGTGCCAGCAGTTTCACGGCGGTATGGGGTACATGCGCGAAAGTGCCATCGAGCGACTGGTGCGTGATGCGCGCGTGCTGGCGATCGGCGGTGGCGCCACCGAAGTGATGCTCGAGGAAGTGGCGAAGCGATGGCAGCCGGCGTGAAGTTATTTAGAGCATTCACAGCGGTCGCTATAGCCGCCTGTGGGAGCTTCGCGCACGCGTTCGAGCCGCTGACTGTCGCTGGCGAGCCGTCTCTACAGGTGCAATGGCAACCTGCGAAAGACGTCGGTCGTCGTCCGGCAATCATTGCATTGCATGGCTGCGGTGGTTTGTACAGCAGCCGTGGTCGGTTCGATGATCGATATACGTGGTACGCCCAGCGCTGGAATGCTGCCGGCTGGCATGTAGTCGCGCCTGATAGCTTCGGATCGCGCGGACAGGGCAGCATCTGCAGACAGGCTGCCAGCGATCGAACGATTAAGGTCGCGCACCGCCGCGAAGACGTCCTTCGCACGGCAGCGTGGCTGATGGATCGCAACGATGTCGATCCCAAGCGGATCGCCATCGTCGGGTGGTCGCACGGCGGCTCGACGGCGCTCGAGGTCGTCGACCGATCTCTATGGCGATCGCAGCCACCGGCAGCGATCGTCGTGTACTACCCC
Source organism: uncultured beta proteobacterium (assembly GCA_963807155.1). Lineage (GTDB taxonomy): Bacteria > Pseudomonadota > Gammaproteobacteria > Burkholderiales > Burkholderiaceae_F > JACCZX01. Next base: position 14,014 of record CAWEAZ010000038.1, on the reverse strand, counting down.
GGCTGCGGCGGATGGAAGCGGCGTACTTTGGCCCAACCCGCGGCGCCGATGTTGATGTTGCTCGGTGAAGCCGATGAGTGGACTCCCGCGGCTGCCTGCAAGGAATTGGCCGATCGGTATCAATCGGACCATCCCGGTATCGTTGCTGTGCGCGCTTACGCTGACGGTCACCACGGCTTTGACAGCCGAGGGCCCGTGCGTTTCCGCTCTGACATACCCGCGGGCGTCGATAAACGTGGCGTGCATGTGGGCGGCAACCCGACTGCGCGCGAAGCATCGTTGGCCGAACTCGATCAGTTTCTCGTCCGATATTTGCAATCGAAATGAAATTCAAGACTTTGGAAGTCAGCGTCAATCACCGCGTTGCGGTCATATGGCTCGCGCGCGAAAAGGTGCGCAACGCGTTCAACGAAGTGTCGATTGCGGAGCTGACTGCAGCGTTCGACCAGTTTGGAAACGATAACGACGTGCGAGCGATCGTGCTCGCGGCGCAGGGGCCAGCCTTCTGCGCCGGTGCCGATCTCGATTGGATGCGGCGCATGTCGGAATACACGAACGCGGAGAATCAAGCCGATGCGATGAGACTGGCAACGATGCTGCGCACAATCTACGAATGCCCGAAGCCGGTGATCGCGCGCGTGCACGGCGATGCGTACGCGGGGGGCGTCGGGCTAGTCGCCGCATGCGATATTTCGGTGGCGTCATTGAATGCGAATTTCTGTCTTTCCGAAACCAAGCTCGGATTGATCCCGGCGACGATCGGCCCGTATGTGCTGCGGGCGATGAACGCAAACATCGCACGGCGCTACTTTCTTACCGCAGAGAAGTTCAACGCGGCGGAGGCATTTCGCATCGGACTGGTGCACGAGATCACCGTGCCGGAAGAGCTCGACGGCAAGGTCAACGAAATTCTGGGCGCGTTGATGTTGACAAGTCAAACTGCAGTGGCGGAAGCCAAGCGGTTGGTGCGAGACCTGACCGCGCGGACAATCGATGACGCGTTGGTCACCGATACCGCGCAGCGCATCGCCGACATTCGCATCACCCAGGATGCACGCGAAGGTGTGCGGTCCTTTCTTGATAAGCGCAAGCCGCGTTGGGTCGTCGAATACGAAGCGATGAACGAAACGGACGATGATTCGGCGCAAGAGTGATGCACACGTTCGACATTCCCCAATTGATCGCGCTGGCTACCGTGCTCGGCTTTGCCAGCGGCATCCGCCTGTACGCGGTGCTGCTAATTGCGGGGTTGGTCGGCTATGCGGGATGGGTCGAGCTGCCCGGCGGTCTTGCGATACTTCAACACCCGTGGGTGCTCGCCGCTTCGGGTGCGATGTTCGCAGTCGAGTTTGTCGCCGACAAGATTCCAGGTGTCGACACCGTTTGGGATTCGATTCAAACCTTTGTTCGAATTCCGGCCGGCGCAGCATTGGCCGCTGGCGTGTTCGGCGGAATGGACAACGCCGTATGGACGACCGTTGCCGCGATTGTCGGTGGATCGCTGGCAGCGACCAGCCACTTCACGAAAGCGGGCACGCGCGCCGCCGCGAATACATCGCCCGAACCGTTTTCCAACATCGGCCTGTCGGTCGCAGAAGACATCGGCATTGCGGGCTTGATGTGGCTCGTACTCAGTTATCCATTCGTTGCGCTCGGAATCGTGATCGTATTGCTGATACTCGCGGTCTGGCTGCTGCCCAAGCTCGTACGCTTCATCGCACGAATCGTGCGTAGCGTGTTTTCGGTTCCTGCCGACCAACATGTTCAGCAAAATACTCATCGCTAACCGCGGGGAAATTGCGTGCCGTGTGATGACCACCGCGCGGAGGATGGGAATTCGCACGGTTGCGGTGTACTCGGATGCCGACGCAAACAGCCGTCATGTAGCAATGGCCGACGAAGCGGTGCGCATCGGGCCGGCGCCCGCTAGCGAGAGCTACCTGCGCAGCGATCGGATCGTAGCGGCGGTCAAAGCGACGGGTGCGGATGCGGTCCATCCCGGCTATGGCTTCCTGTCGGAAAACGAAGCGTTCGCGCAGACACTCGCCGACGCAAAGGTGACGTTCATCGGCCCGCCGCCGTCTGCGATCCACGCGATGGGCAGCAAGAGCGAAGCCAAAAAGCTGATGGAGCGCGCCAAGGTGCCACTGGTTCCCGGCTATCACGGCGACCAGCAGCAGCCCGATCTACTGCAGACGGAAGCTAACCGCATCGGGTACCCGGTGCTGATCAAGGCGAGCGCAGGCGGTGGCGGCAAAGGCATGCGCGTCGTAACGCGGAGCGATGAGTTCACGGCGTCGCTCGCTTCGTGCCAGCGCGAAGCGAAGGCGTCATTCGGTGATGATCACGTGCTGATCGAAAAATACGTGCAGCGGCCGCGGCACATCGAGATTCAGGTGTTTGCCGACGGTCACGGCAACGCCGTCAGCTTGTTCGAGCGCGACTGCTCGGTGCAGCGCCGGCATCAGAAAATCATTGAAGAGGCACCCGCACCCGGGATGACTGCAGCACGTCGGCGCGCGATGGGCGAAGCCGCAGTCGCCGCCGCCAAAGCGGTCGGCTACGTTGGCGCCGGCACGGTCGAATTCATTGCAGATCCGTCCGGCGAGTTTTTCTTCATGGAGATGAACACGCGGTTGCAGGTCGAGCATCCGGTCACCGAAATGATCACAGGTTACGACCTGGTCGAATGGCAATTGCGGGTCGCCGACGGCGAAGCATTGACCCAGATGATCCCGGACCTCCAGCAGCAACTTTCGATTCACGGTCACTCATTCGAGGCGCGCATTTACGCCGAGAATCCCGATAAAGGATTCTTGCCGGCGACCGGACGAATCTTGCATCTGGCGCAACCCGGCGCCATCGAGTTTCGCCGCAATCACGATGACAACGGCTCGCACGATCCAGCGCCCGTGCGTATCGATGCCGGCGTGCGCGCCGGCGACCAGATCACGCCGTACTACGACCCAATGATCGCGAAGCTGATCGTATGGGGCGAGGATCGCAATCATGCTCTCGCGCGTATGCAGGCGGCACTGACCGAATTTCATATCGTCGGGGTCGCCAACAACGTCGACTTTCTGTCGCGGCTGGTCGCCAACGAAGCCTTCGCACGAGGCGACGTTCACACCGGTCTGATCGAACAGGAACGCGAACGCCTTTTTCCCAATCCCAGCGGTGACGAAACCCGGCCACAAATAACGCAGACCATGCTCGCGTTTGCCTGCGCTCGCATCCTGGCCGACGAAACACGCAACGCAGCGCCTGACCCGTGGAGCTCAGCGCACGGCTGGCGCTTGAATACGACCTATCGGCGCACGATGACACTGAACTCCGGAACCGCCACGCATGACGTCGTAATTGAATACGCACGCGGCGGCTACGTATTTCACTACGACGGGACCAGCACCGCGCTTGCCTTCACGGCTGATGCAGGTTCCGGCATGTCGATTCGCTTCGGCGAACACACGTTGACCGCCGATGTGGTGCGCGCGGGTGACGAGCTGCACGTGTTTCATAACGGCCGCCATCGCGTACTGGCGCTTGCCGACATCATCGCGCAGTCGGCCGCGGCAGAGGTTGAAACTGGCAAGCTGACCGCACCGATGCCCGGCAAGCTGATCGCGGTTCATGTGGCGGCCGGCGCGCGCGTCGAACGTGGCACCCCACTGCTGGTGATGGAAGCAATGAAAATGGAGCACACCATCGTGGCTCCATCGAACGGCATCGTCAGCGAACTTTTATATGCCGTCGGCGATCAGGTCGTCGAAGGCGCGGAGCTCGTGCGGTTTTCGCCGGCAACAGAATCGGGCTGAGCGTCGGACGGACGCATCGCAGTGACCAACGCAGCCGGCGGCAATTTTTCGATCGCGCCCTTTAAAGTGACGACGACTTCGGACGCGCCCGCAGCGAGTAGACGAGCTTCGCCCTTTTTCCATGTCTGCCTTCGGCGTGCCAAAGCGCCACCACGATCTTCAAATCCGGAAATCGCGGACGCAAGCGCTTGCAGAAGTATGAGGCATGCAACACCGCGGCTGGCGGAAGCGCAGAGATATAAACAGCCTGCGGTGCAAGCTCGGCCACATCGCTCCATCACTTCGCTCTTAAGCACATCGATCGTCAGCAGTTCTGCCGCGACTGCGCGGCAGTCAAACGCTCGCCGCAGCATTGTGCCGACGATCTCGTCGGCTTCGTCGCGCGCAGGCACGATGCAAACGCTGATCGGCCCCAGCGGCGTCTCGGCGGCTGGCTCCTTCGCCTCGCCTGACTCGTCCGCTCCTCCTTGGCTTCGTCCGGATCGCTCGTACAAGTCTTCCACCAGCGTGCGCATGCTGTCAAAGACGAATCGCGTGCGCTCCTCCGAAAGCGCCTCGCTATGGCGATCGCGTTCGGCCAGATCGAGCACCGGAATCAGCACGTCTTCGTATAGCGCTTCGAGTCCATGCTCGCCGACGTACGTTTCGGCAAGCTCGGCGGCTTCTTCCTGATCGCGGGCCAGCAGGCGCTGATAAAGACGTTCTTGCAGCGGCAACACCGGCTGATCGCCGAGCATGATGCTCAAAAATGCAAACTGCGGGATATAGCGGCCCATCACCACCAGGCAGACCGTCAGCGGCACCGCCAGCAACAGGCCGACTGCGCCCCATAACCAGGTCCAGAAGATCGCAGCCACGATGACCGCCATTGCCGACATGCCGGTGCTCGACCCATACACCCACGGCTCGACAATATTGTTGCTGATGAGTTCGAGCACCACGAACACCGCCACCGTCCATATCACCAGCGACCAGCCATCGGATATCGCAAACGCCAGCGCGATCGGCATCGCTGCCGCGATCCACGCGCCGATGTATGGAATGAAGCGCAGGGCAGTCGCCAGCAGCGCCCCATAGCGCCGCATTGGGAACTCCTATCGCGTACAGCGCGATCCCGACCGGAACCCCGTAACTGACGTTGACGATCAGCTGCACACGCAAATAACGGCTCACGCGATCGGCCGCTTCCTCGAACACCTGCGTCGTGACGCTGAGCTGTCCATGACCAACGAGGCGAATCAAGCGGTCGCGCAGATCCTCTCGCCGCAACAGAATGATGAAAGTGAACAAAATCACGGCGCCGGCGATTGTCAGCGGCACCACCAACAGCGTGACTATTTCGCGCAAGAACTCGAAGGGCGTCGATGACGGCTCTTCGATCGTCACCGGAACTGGGCGATCGCGCCGGTGCGCGCAGCCGAGCCGACGGCGCCGCGCTGCGCGGAGCCGGTGTGCCCGGCTGCAGCGTCCTGCTTCGCCATTTCGGTGCTGATCTCATCGAGCGTGCGCTTCGCTTTGACGAGACTGCTGGTCGGATCCGACCGCAAAATCGCAACCTTCTCTTGAATGTTCTTCTTGTATTCGGGCAGGCTCGCGGCCAGGTTCAGAAATTGAGCCACCGACACCCAGATGAGACCAGCCATCACAAAGCAAGACAACGCCACCATCAGCGCTCTGGCGAGCTGCGCGCGGCACACGGCGCCGCTCAAGATGCCGTACCGCCGGCGCCAACAGGAAACTCAGCAACACCGACAGCGCGAGCGGAATCAGCACGTCGCGACCAAAATACAAAATGCCGGTCACTACGACGAAGGTGACCATCGCCGTCAGTTGAGAGCCCGGCGGTTTTCGTATCGCAGATGAATTTGAAAGGGGCAAACCGGTCGGCACGATGGATCCAGAGAGGGTCGAACGTTCATAGGCTCCGCCCAGCATCGCCGGCGGTCACCCAAACTGCTTCACAACCGGCGCTAACATCAATGGATCAACCCAGGAGCAATGGTCATGCCAACACTTCCAACGCGTGTACACATCGTCGATGTCGGACCCCGCGACGGACTGCAGAACGAGAAGCAGATGATCTCCGCCGACATCAAGGTCGAGCTGGTCGATCGCTTGACCGACGCCGGCTTTACCAACATCGAGGTGACGTCGTTTGTCTCGCCAAAATGGGTGCCGCAGATGGGCGACGCGGCCGAAGTGATGGCGCGCATTCGGCGCAAGCCCGGTGTCACCTACTCGGTCCTGGTGCCAAACGCGAAGGGCATGGAAGGTGCGCTCGCCGCCAAAGCCGACGAAATCGTCGTGTTCGCCGCGGCCAGCGAAGCGTTCTCACAGAGAAACATCAATTGCTCGATTGACGAATCGATCGAGCGGTTTCGTCCGGTCACCGCGCAGGCGCAGCAGCACGGCATTCGCATCCGCGGCGCCATTTCGTGCGCGCTGGGTTGCCCCTATCAGGGTGACGTCGATGCCAGCGCGGTCGCACACGTCGCGCGGCGAATGAAGGACATCGGCGTGCAGCACGTCGGCGTCGCTGACACGATCGGCACCGGGACGCCGGAGAAGACCAAGCGCGTAATGGACGCAGTGCTCGCGTTTATGAGCTCAATGACATCAGCGGCCACTTTCACGATACCTATGGCATGGCCACGGCCAACGTCTATGCGTGTCTCGAGCTCGGCATTTCGAGCTTCGATTCCAGCATCGCGGGACTTGGCGGCTGCCCGTATGCCAAAGGAGCGACCGGAAACGTCGCCACCGAAGACGTGCTGTACCTGCTGAACGGCCTCGGCATCGAGACCGGTATTGATTTCGCGAAGGCGGTCGCGACCGGCCAGTGGATCAGCGGCATTCTCAACCGCAAAGCGCACTCGCGTGCCGGTAACGCGGTCACCGCAAAACTCGCCGCTTGAGCATCCAGATTCAACCATTTGATGTCACCCGATCTGAAACCCGGCATTCAGTTCGACTTCGAATACACGGTCCCCGACAGCAAGACGGTGCCGCGCCTGTATCCCGAATGGTCAGAGTTCGGCGAGATGCCAGAAGTGTTCGCCACCGGATACCTGATCGGCTTGATGGAAGGCGTGTGCCAGTTGGCCATCAAACCATTCCTTGATTGGCCCCGCGAGCAGTCGGTCGGCACCCATGTCAACTTCTCGCACCTGGCAGCGACGCCACCGGGGTTCACCGTGCGTGTCCACTGTGAAGTGCTCAGTGTCGACGGACGCAAAGTCACTTTCCGCGCGCAAGCGCACGACGGCCACGACCTGATATCCGAGGGCACGCATGAACGCGTCGTCATCGACGCGGCGCGCTTCAACCAGAGGCTGCAATCGAAACGAAGCGCGACGGTTTGAACTCAGTACCTCTGACACCACAAGATTCGCCGGTGCCGTCGCCGTGCATTTCCGTTTGCAGAATGGATGCGACGAGCGGGTGGTGTGAGGGCTGTTTGCGCTCGATCGACGAAATCGCGCGGTGGTCGCAGATGGGAGAAGACGAAAAGCGCGCAGTGTGGGCACAACTGGCAGGACGACGCACAGCGTGACCGTTGCCTCGGCAGCTGTTTCTTCGACGATGCGCGTACTCGAACGCGGCTGGGTGTCTTCGAACAACATTTTGTTGTTCGACGACGATCACACGGCGACGCTGGTCGACACCGGCTACGTCACACACGGCGAGCAGACGCTGCAGCTGTTGCGCCACGCCCTTGATGGCAGGCGACTCACTCGCATCATCAATACGCACTTGCATTCAGATCATTGTGGCGGCAATTCCCTGCTAAGCCGGGAGCTCGGCGCGACGATCACGATTCCGCCCGGCCATGCCGAGGCCGTCGAGCGCTGGGACGACACGGCGCTCGGCTTCTCCGCGTGCGGTCAAGCCTGCGATCGGTTCAATGTCGACGCCATCGTCCGGCCCGGCGAGCGCTTGATGATGGGTGGCGCTGAGTGGCAAGCGTTTGCATCGCCCGGACATGATCCACACTCGATCGTCCTTTGGAATGCTGATGACCGCACGCTCATTTCAGCGGACGCTCTCTGGGAGCACGGATTCGGCGCGATCTTTCCCGAAATCGAGGGGGAATCGGGTTTCGCCGAGCAACGCGCAATCCTGGAGTTGATAGGGCGAGATAAACCCGCGGCTGGTCATTCCAGGCCATGGCGCACCATTTACCGAAGTCGATCAGGCGCTCGGACGCGCGTTCGCGCGCCTGGATGCGCTCGAAGCGAGCCCCGAACGCAACGCGCGCAGCGTGATCAAGACGTTGCTGAAGTTCCACCTGCTGATCGTGCGCCATGTCGCGCTGGACGAATTGATCCAACGCTGCGGCGGATGGCACTACGCGCGGATTATCAACGAGCGCTACTTTCGATTGCCGTTTACGGAGTTCATTTCGCGCAACGTCGAGGAGCTCGTGGCAGGTGGCGCGCTGCTGCTAAGCAACGGCGTCGTCGCCAATCGAGATCCGTCGCGCTGACTAGCTCAGCAGAGCCGTGGCCATCAGCGCAAGAGACACCAGAGCGACCACACCCGCCAACAAGTTCAGATCGTCGCCCGGATCAGAACCGTTTTTGACATCTTCCGGCATTGCCGCCTCCATTGCCTGCGACCTGACTGAAACATCGGCGCCTGCGTTGCGGCATTTAATCGTCCCGACGGACGGCACAAATGAATGGATTAGCTCAAAAAATCAACGTTCGCGTTCGCGGGTTCAGCGTTTCGGAAACGACCGTAGCCGCACCTGCGTGCCCGTCACACTCGGCAATCAGCGACGCGCCGCGCGCGTGTTCGTGCATCGCCATGCTGCATGCATACAGCTTTACACCTGCAACTTTCACTTCACGAATGAAGTCGCCGACGGTCTTGGTGCGCTCCGCATCGGTATACGCGGCGTCCGCCACGCCGGGTAGTAACCACCGCACCGTGCTCGACGTGAAGTGCATATCGACGTCGACTTCTAGCGCGCGTGCCGCGAGTGCATAGACGAACGGGGCCGCTGCCAGCGCAGGACCATCCGGAACTCTCGGACCTGCCGACCACAGCACGATCACCAGTTTGTCCGCGCCCGCGCTCATTCGATCAGTAACCGCGGTTGGGATCGATGTCGAAGTCTTCGGTGTAAAAGTCGTCGATTGGCGGCACCAGTTTTTCGGCCAACCGTGGTTGCAGCCATTCGCGATACGCCACGACGTCCATCAACATCGCTCGCTCGGTCTCCAGAGCGGTCGGCTCGACGCGGAACAGCCAGCCTGCTCCGTACGGGTCGGTGATGATCAGATGAATATTGTCGACCGCGGATGAGTTCGCCTCGATGATGCGGCAGGATAGTGGCGCGTGAATCGCAACCGCGGTCTTGCCAGTTTCCATCACGCCCATCGATCGATCACGATCGATCGTGCTGCCCGCGGGTCGCGGGGTGAACAGCATGAACTGACCGTGCGCTGATACCAGGTGCGTAGCCCCGACACGCGCGCGACCATCGGCATCGAAGCGCACCCACATGTCTTGCTCAGGTGCGTAAAAGCAATCGGTGGCCAGTTGAGCGAGCGGGTCATTCATCGAGAATCAGTCGATTCGTGGCGGAAGAGTATGGGAGTCGAACCCACCAGGGATTGCTGGCAACCCCTACCAGATTTGAAGTCTGGCCGGCCCACCGGGACACGACACTCTTCCACGTTAGTGATTTGCAAGGGATCTTAAGCGCGCCATGGATTTGCACGCCGGACCAGGTGGTCGTCTCGCACTCTGCGCAGGTAACCGACCTTGTCGAAAAACTCCAGAATCTGGATTGCCAGCTTGCGTCCCGTAGCGATTTGGTCGCGAAACTCGGCGGCGCGCGCGGCACCGTGACGCTCGGCGACGCTACCTGCAATGTCGGCGAGTTCGGCGACCGCGCTCGTTAGAAAAAAGTGATCGTGCGCAACCTGTGCGACCTCACCGGTGCGCGCGACAGTTTTCAGCAAATGGCGCACTTCGACTTCGGGAATGCCCGTGTCGCGCGCGATGTCGCGTACTCGAGGGGGATCAAACTTGCGATCGTCGAGCAACGGCTTGATGCGCTCCCATCGCACCGCGTTGATCCTTACCCAACGTTGCGGTGTGCGTGGGCAACGCGAGAAATGCACCGCGGCGCTGCAGAGATGACTGTTCCAGCAGCTCGTCGATCAGCGAGCCGAACGCGTCGATGTCGAGCGAGGGTGCGAGCATGCGCCTCAGTCTCTGCTGCTCGACCCCGGGCATTTCGGGTTCTTTCTCGTGCGCGAGCCCGATCGCGGTGACGACTTCGCTGCGCAAGCGACCCCAGTGTTCGGCGGAGATGGCGACGCTGGCGGCGACGTGTGCAGCGCTCGCGTCGATCAGATCACGTAACTCGTCGTCGCGCAGATTCCAAGCCGACGCGATGCGCACCAGCGGCACTGGCTCGCTATCCAGCCACGCATGCAACGCGTCAACCGGCGAACCGTCGCGCAGCGTCGCCAGCAACTGCAGACGCGCAGGAGCACGGCGACCACGCCGTGCGGCGCGGCCGAGCGCCATTACATCAAGCACCGTGCCGCCGCCGAGCGTGCGCTGTGCCGACGCATCGCGAACCACGAACCGGTCGCCACGGCATACAGCGAGCGGACGGTCGAGTGTCACCGATACCAGCTTTGATTCACCTGGTTCGATGCGCGCAGCACTCAGCACCGCGACTTTGGCCATCGCATCGTCAGTGCCGTGATGCAGATGCACCGTCGACGAATTACTAAGCGCCTTAGCAACGCGCGGCGACAAGGTTAACGTCGCATCGAATCGCTCCGCCATGTTTGCCAACGATGGCGCCTGCACCCACATGCCGCGCTCGACCTGCGCCTTTTCGATGCCTGCGAGGTTCAGCGCGCAACGTTGTCCGGCGACGCCGAGAGTGCTCGCGCGATCCTGGGCATGGATCGTGCGCACGCGCGCGGTCAGCGCACCGTGGGCAGTCGGGCCTACGGTCACTGACTCGCCGACGCGAACCTCGCCTGCGTGCACAGTGCCGGTGACGACCGTCCCGATACCGGATAACGTAAAGCAACGATCGATCGCCATCCGAAACTGCCCGCCAGTCGTTCTCGCTATACGGCTCGCTGCCGCGTCAAGCAGATGCGCCTTCAGCGCGTCGATACCGTCGCCGCTCAGCGATGAAACCGGAAAAACCGGCCAGCTCGCCGCAGCGGTGTTGCGTACACGATCGGACAGCTGAAGGAGCACCTCATCGACGCGTTCCGCGGACACTGCGTCGGTCTTGGTCAACGCGACAGCGCCTGCATCAATGCCGAGCAGCAATAGGATGTCCAGATGCTCATCGGTCTGCGGCATCACACCGTCGTCGGCCGCAATCACCAGCAGTGCGAAGTCGATGCCAGTCGCTCCTGCCAACATCGTGTGCACGAAGCGCTCGTGTCCCGGCACATCGACGAAGCCCAGGACATCGTCTCCGACCGGCACATACGCATAGCCGAGCTCGATCGAGATGCCGCGCTTGATTTCCTCCGGCAGTCGATCGGTATCGCGACCCGGTTAATCGCTTGATCAACGATGTCTTGCCATGATCGATATGTCCGGCGGTTCCGATGATCATGGCGTGACCAGCACCTTCAGATTCTCAACAAACGCCGCTTCGTCGCGCGGCCAAAGACAGCGCACGTCGAGCCATAGCGCGCCGTCGGCAATGCGGCCGATCACAGGCGTTGGCAATGCGCGCAGTCGATCCTGCAACCGCTCGATCGCGCGGCCGCTGACTTTGCCGCCAGGACGCACTACTAGCGCGGCCGATGGCAAACGCTCGGCCGGCATACTGCCCGAGCCGATCTGGCTGGCGCACTCTTCAACCGACACCGCGAAAGCCGGCGCGACCGCGCTTTTCAGTGCACCTGCAATTCGCTCGCACGCCGCGCGGATTTCGGCCTGTCGGCGCGTCAGCAATGCAAGCGTCGGCAGTCGTTCTTCAAGCCGATGACCGCTCGCATAAATGCGCAGCGTAGCCTCGAGCGCAGCCATCGTCAGCTTCGAGACGCGTAGCGCACGCTTCAGCGGCTCTTTCTTGATCTTTGCGATTGCGTCGCTGCCCGCCCACGATCAATCCCGCTTGCGGCCCACCAAGTAGCTTGTCGCCCGAGAAAGTCACGATATCGGCGCCGGCCGCCAGCGATTCTTGCGGCAACGGCTCCTTTGGCAGCCCGTGCAACGCCAAGTCAATCAACGCTCCCGAGCCTAGATCCACCATGTACGGCACGCCCCGCGCGTGTGCGATCTGCGCCAACGTTGCATCGTCGACCGTCGCTGTGAACCCGGTAATCGCGTAGTTCGACCAGTGCGCCTTGACGATCAACCCGGTCTTCGGTCCGCACGCGTCCTCATAGTCGCGTGCATGCGTGCGGTTCGTGGTGCCGACTTCCACCAGCTTGCAACCCGCGGCCTTCATGATGTCGGGCATGCGGAACGCGCCGCCGATCTCGATCAGTTCGCCGCGGGAAATGATCGCTTCCTTGCGTGTGGCAAGCGCTTTCAGCGACAGCAACACGGCCGCGGCATTGTTGTTGACGACCGTCGCGGCTTCGGCGCCGGTCAACTGGCGCAGCAAGTCCTCGACGATATGGTCACGGTCGCCGCGGTTGCCGCCAGCAACGTCGTATTCGAGCGTCGTGTAGCTTCGCATCGCGTCGCCGACCGCCACGATCGCCTCTTCGGCGAGCAGCGCACGACCAAGATTCGTGTGGATAACGGTGCCACTCAGGTTGAATACCGGCCGCAGCCTTGAAGCGCAGACCTGCGACAGGCGCAGCCGCACTTGCGCAATCAAGGTGTCGTTATCCGGAACCGCTGCACCCGCAACAATGGCTGCACGGTTTTCGGCCAGTACGTCCTGCACCGCACGCTTGAGTTGCAACGTCCCATGCTCAGCCGCTACCGCGTTCAGTTGCGGCGAAGCCAGCAGCCGATCAACGGCCGGCAGACGAATCGCTGCCCCCGGCGAAGAGTCGGATTTTGATCCGCCTGTCTTGCCTTCGCTTGATTCGCCCGTACCGGGCAGAGTCAAGTTCGGCATCGCTACGAGCTTCCGGGATGAAACAACAAATTCGGCCCCGACCGCGCGTAGCCCTGTTCGTCAACCAGCAGGTCGAGCGCCAGCGTGGCCAGATCGTCGGCGGTCGGATCAAGGTACGGATCTTTTTCCTGATAGAAGATCTTCAGATAGCTTTTGCATTCGTCGCAGGTCTCGGCGCGCGCCGCGGTCTCGGTCTTTGAATCGCCTTCGGCCTGCAGCACCAAATATTTGACGCCTTTGTCGGTGTCGCACGACGTGCATTGAATGCGCGACATGTTCCATTCGGTTGCACATAGCGAGCACACGAGATAGCGCAAGTTCGCCTGCTCGCCACCGATGCGGAGCACGCTGGCCACGGGCCGCGACGCGCAGACGGGACAAATGCCCGGGATGTCGCACTGCTCGACCAAGGAGACATCCAGCGTCGCGGCGAGCCGCGTGAAATAGGTTTGCAGCGCGGCGCCGACGAACGGCACCAACGCAGCTTCATCGTCGAGCGAAGTACCCGCGAGCACACGATCGGCCAGTGATTCCTGCGCCGCCGCGTCGAGCGCGTCGAGCTCGGTGAGAGCGGCCTGCACACCATTGGTGGACTGCCCACGTACGTGGCTAACAATATCGGCTAAGTCCGCGCGCCATTGCGGGGAGCGCTCGTGCGATTGCGCGGACAACGGCGGCATTCCGTACTCACGGCTTGCGGTCATCGCAGCTTCCGGCACAGCACCCGCCGTACGGTTCGCAAGAGCCGACTGCTGTGCATGCGCTACTTTGGCCATCAGTTGCAGATAATCGGACATCGCATTGCCGGCAGCCACGCTGGCAAAGCGTGCCGCACGGTCGGCAAAGATGTCGGCGCGAACAGGCAGCACGACGCGCGGCGTCTTGCGCACGCGATCGAGGCTGCCATCGGTGATGATCGGGGTTGCCATAGGTCAAGTGTGAAGCAAAAGCGGCAGGATCGCTCCTGCCGCCCTTACCAAGTCAGCACTCCGGCTATTCGGCGTTACCGCCCGTCATGCGCCGGTACCACAGCGGGTGGTGGTGCCGCGCCCAGTTATGCGACACATATCCGCGCGTCATCGCGCGCAGCGCACCGGCGACCCAGAAAACGCCAGCGTAG
>CAWEAZ010000037.1:0-39927 GCA_963807155.1 uncultured beta proteobacterium | reverse complement strand
TTCACCAAGCAGACGTACGACTAACCCGAGCGCGTGCTGGTTATGCAATTTGGTGTGCGAGATGTCCGACATGCGGCGGATCTCGACGCGGTTGCCACTCGCCATCGCGGCTTCGCGGTCAGGAATCGCTTCGAGCCCCGGCACGACGAATTCGAGCTTCGCATCGCTCTTGCCGTTGAACTCGTAGCTAATGGTGGTCGGCAGCGGCCACAGGACGTCGTGCAGGCACTTCATCAAATACTCGCGCATGCCGTCCAGGTCGCCATTCACCGCTCTTTCTTTGAGCTCATGGATCGAGCGCTGCGCGGCATCCCACGCGAGGCGGCGCGCCAACCAGGCTGCGCGCGCATCGAGATAATCATTCATATCCTGTGGATCGGCCGCTGCTTTGACGCGTGGATCGGTCGATATCGAGGCCTTGGGCGGCTTGGGTTGCTGCTCGGTAAACGCACGCGCCGCGACCGGCAGCAACACATGATCAGGAGAAGGCGTCCAGCGATGCGGAAAGGCGAGCGATTCGACGTGTTCATTCAAGTGTGAGCACACGGTGAGTGCAGCGTCTCGCTCCATGTCGGCAGCGCCGTCGACTACGTTGGAAACCGGATCGATCGCCTGGCTCGAACGTGTCGGACGCACGATGCGCGCGTAGCCATGCGCATCGATGCGCACGCGCGTCTCGCCGGCGCCGAGCGCGAACGACGTGGCCTGGCCGATATGCGTTTCGCCGCTTTCACCCGCGAGCACGACTTGTGAACGCCGACGGTAAATAATGCTCTGTCCATCGGCGCTGGCAAATGACGGGGCCAGCCGATACGGCGGCAGCCATTTGACCTTTTCACCGAACAGACCGGTATGGCTAAAGCGCAACGCCACCGGCGGAGGCGGTGGCTGCGCCTTGCGCAACGGCGATTGCACGGTTTCGAAGTTCTGGAAATTCAATTCGGGGCCCTGCTGGTTTCTACTAGCGGCCCATGTTGCCAAAGGTTGCCGCACTGCAACGGCGCAAGTTGGAGGGTGTAATCGGCGCTGTTCTCGCCGCCGTCCGCTCGATGCGGTTTGATAGCCGAAAAAATCGGGCAAACTCGCGACATGCGGCAGGGTAAGCACTCAGAAACGCTGGCCGTCGGTTGCGGAGCCGGCTTTTCGGGCGATCGGGTCGATGCGCCCGGAGCCGTGGTTCGCACGCTGGTTGAAAGAGGCGGGGACTCCGCGATCATTTTCGAGATGCTGGCTGAGCGTACGTTGGCGCTGGCACAGCTCGCGCGTAAGGCGAACCCGGATCTCGGCTACGAAGTGCTGCTCGAATTGGTGCTTCGACCCATTCTGGCGGATTGTTTGCAGCACAACATCACGATCGTCGGGAATTTCGGCGCAGCGAATCCGCGAGGTGCAGCGGCGATGATTCATCGGCTCGCGCGCGAGCTTGGGTTGCGTGTGCCGCGCGTAGCAGTGGTCGAAGGCGATGATCTTTCGAGTGTGTCATGTCGGCAGATCGTGCGCGACGCACTCGAAGGCAGCTTCGACGAGCGGCGGTTTGTTTGCGCGAATGCCTATCAGGGTGCGGCAGCGATTGCCGAAGCGATCACGGCGGGCGCGCAGATCGTCGTCACGGGTCGCGTGGCGGATCCGTCGCTGACGCTTGCGCCGGCGATCGCACACTTCGGGTGGAGTGAGAGCGATTGGGATCAACTTGCGGGCGCAACGATGGCCGGCCATCTGCTCGAGTGCGGCGCGCAAGTCAGCGGCGGATATTTTGCGGACCCCGGTTACAAAGATGTGCCGAACCTGGAGGACGTGGGATTTCCGATCGCGGAGATCGCGGCCGACGGCAGCTGCATTGTGACCAAGGCGTCGAATACGGGCGGACTTGTCGATGCGCGCACCGTTAAAGAGCAGCTGTTGTACGAGATACATGATCCGGCCGAGTACCTGACGCCCGACGTGGTCGCCGACATCAGCGACGCCGAAGTCGCAGAGGTCGGGCGCGATCGTGTGCGGTTGAGCGGAGTACGAGGCCATCCACGCACGCCGACGTTGAAGGCGAATGTCTTTTTCGACGGCGGCTGGCTTGGCGAAGGAGAAATCTCGTATGCGGGGGAAGGTGCCGAAGCGCGCGCACGGTTGGCGATGGACGTGATGCAAAAGAGAGTCGGCCGCGACCTGAAGCTGCGATTCGATCTGATCGGCGTAATGAGTGTGCTCGGCGACGACACCGACCGGCTGCTGAATGCCACACGTGTCGGCGCTGCGACCGATGTGCGGCTGCGCGTTGCCGCGAAACATGAAGATGCGGCGCAGATCGACCGCATGCTGCGCGAGCTGACCGCACTGTGGACCGGAGGTCCCGCGGGTGGCGGTGGCGTGCGTGTAGCGAAACGGCAGCGCTTGTCGCAGAAATCGTGTCTGGTGCAGCGTGAGCGCGCGCCGGCCAGTTACGCGTTTGTATAGGGCAATGATGAACAAAGGCGAGTACAAAGAAGTCCCGCTGCGCGAGATCGCGCACGCGCGCACCGGCGACAAGGGCAATCGCACCAACATCAGCTTGATCGCGTACGACGCCCGCCACTACGACTTGCTGGTCGAGCAGGTGACGCCCGAGCGAGTCGCGCAGCAGTTTGCGTATCGCAAGCCGAGTCATGTCGCGCGTTATTTGCTTCCGAAAATTGCCGCGATGAACTTCGTACTCGACGATGTGCTCGATGGCGGCGTCAACGATTCGCTGAATCTGGATATGCATGGCAAGGCGCTTTCGTTTCACTTGCTTGCCATCACGGTGCAAGTGCCAATCGCCATGCACTTGTCGACAACTAAGGAGACCGCATGAAACTTACGAAACTGCTTGCACTCGGCGCGATGGCGCTGGCCACCATCGGTGTCCAGCCCGCGCTTGCACAGGCGCAGGACTATCCGAAAGGCCCGGTCAAGATGATCGTGCCGTTCCCACCGGGCAGCGCGACCGACCTCGCTGCTCGTGTGATCGGCCAGCAATTGCAGACCGCGCTCGGCAAGCCGTTCATTGTCGAGAACAAGCCGGGCGCACAGGGCACGATCGCCGGCAGCGAAGTCGTGCGCGCCGCGCCCGATGGTCAGACGCTGCTGTTCACGTCGAACACGGCGATCGCGTCGAACGTTCCGCTGATGAAGAAGATGCCGTACGACCCGACGAAGGACTTCACCCCAGTGGCCGGTGTCGGCACGACAGCGCTGGTGTTGATGGTGAAGCCCGACTTTCCCGCGAAGAACCTGAACGAGTTCATCGCGCACGCCAAGCAGCGGCCAGGCAAGCTTGCTGCGGGCTACGGCTCGACGAGCTCGCAGATCAGCATTTCACGCCTCAGCAAGATGAGCGGGCTCGATGTGTTGTCGGTACCGTACAAAGGCATACCGCTTGCGGTCAACGACGTCCTGTCGGGACAGGTGCAGTTCACGTTTGTCGATCTCGGCAACGCAATGGCGCAAGCCAAGGGAGGCACGCTGCGCCCGATCGCGATCACAGCACCGCAGCGCAATCCCTTGGTACCCGACTGGCCAACGTTGGCTGAAGTTTTGCCCGGCTACGACATCACCGCGTGGTTTGCGATCGCCGCACCCGCCGGCACGCCGAAGCCCATCGTCGACAAGCTGTACGCAGCAACAGCGAAAGCGCTGGCGTCGGCCGAAGTGAAGGAGAAGCTCGCGACGATCGGGCTTGCGCCGATGCCGATGACGCCGGAAGAGCTGTCGAAATTCATCGTCTCGGAGGTCGGCAAGTGGACCCGGCTGACGAAGGAAGCCGGCATCGAGCCCGAATGAAACAGCCCCTGATGTTGGTCACCGGTGCCAGCCGCGGCATCGGTGCGGAGATTGCGAAGATGGCCGGCCGCTCGGGCTACAAGGTCGGCGTGAACTTTCATCGAAGCGAAAAGGAAGCGCGTGAAGTCGTTGCCGAGATCAAGGACAACGGCAGCGACGCGGTTGCCTTGCAAGCCGATGCCGGCGATTCGGCACAGGTGGCGAAGATGTTCGAGCGCTTCGACGCCGAGCTCGGCACGCTCGACGTGCTGGTCAACAACGCCGGCATGCTGAGCAAGTTCAACGTGACTGAAACCGACATCGCGCAGCTCGCAGAAGTTTTTTCCGCCAACGTATTCAGTGCGTTCTACTGCTCGCGCGAAGCGGTGCGGCGGATGTCGACGAAGCAGGGTGGGCGCGGCGGTGTGATCGTCAACATGTCATCGGTCGCGGCGCGTACCGGCGGCCTCAGTGGCGGCGCAGCGTACGCAGCGACCAAGGGTGCGATGGATTCGTTCACGGTGGCGCTCGCGAAGGAAGTCGGCAGCGAAGGCATTCGCGTCAATGCGATTCGGCCGGGACTGATCGCCACCGAAATTCACAACGCGCACGGCGGTCTCGAGCAGATGGAGCGGCTCGCGAAAGCCGCCGTGCCGCTCGGCCGATCGGGTTCGCCGCTGGAGGTTGCGGAGGCCGCTCTGTGGCTCGCTTCGGGTGCGTCTTCGTACGTGCACGGCGCGATCATCGACGTCTCCGGAGGACGCTAGACGCAAATCGACGTCGGTTTCTAAATACCGCTCGAAGCCAGATCTCGTGCTTGCTGCGTTGCTTGTTCCGAAGTTAACGGGTGCAGCGGTGGCACGACGCGCGACCAATCAGGACGTTGGTACTTCACCGCAAGCGCTTGTTTGACTGCGGCAATCACCGGTGAGCGCGCCAGAATCGCGCGTTGCGCAGCCGCGGTGGCCACTGCTCGCTCGCCCTCCACGGTGCCGCGTGATTTCCAGCCTGCAGCAGCGGCGCGCACAGTGACGTTGACGGTGGCAGAAATACAGCCAGCCCAGCCGTAGCGGTCGGCATCGTTCAACGTGCCTTCGGCGCTCGGGAAAACATCGAAGTCTTCAACGCCTGCGGCCATTGCGATCGCGTACGAAGTGTCGCCCGAGCTGTCCTTCAGGCCAAGCAACTGCCGCGGATATTTCTTCTTCAGCGCATGCACGAACTCGAGTGTGTACGGCACTCCCGATAGTTGCGGGAAGTTGTAGAGATACAGACGCAGATCAGCGCCGACGCGATTGATCAGCTCGTCGAAGTAAGCGAGCAGGCCGATATTGTCGATCGGCTTGTAATAGAACGGCGGCAGCACCAGCGCGCCGGTGAAGTCGAGATCACGCGCCTCGCGCGTCAGTCGCACCGCGTCGTTCAGCGACGCGGCGCCCGTGCCCACCATGAATTGCGACATCGGCAGGCCCGAGCGCGCCACGGCCTGCATTGCCGCCAATCGCTGCTCGACCGGGAACGAGGTCGCTTCGCCCGTGGTGCCGAGCAGATTGATACCGTCGCATCCTTCGGTCAGTAGTGCGCGGCAGTGCTGGATCAAGCGTTCGGTGTCGATGCTGAAATCGGCGTTCAGCGGTGTGGCAGCGGCGGCAATCACGCCGCGAAGTCGTGTGGTCATGTTCAGTTGCTCACGCAGGCGGAACAAGGAAATCGAAGTCGCAGCCCTGGTCGGCTTGCAGAACGCTGCGCATGAAAAGCGAACCGTAACCGCGCGTGAATTTCGGCTCGAGTGACAGCGTCCTTCTTGCGATCGACGCTTGTTGAGCTCGGCGTCATCGACCAGCAGCTCGATGAGGCGTTTAGCTACATCGAGCTGAATGCGATCGCCGTTGCGCACGAGTGCGAGCGGCCCGCCGACTGCGCTTTCGGGCGTGATGTGCAGCACGATCGTGCCGAACGCGGTGCCACTCATGCGCGCGTCTGAAATGCGGACCATGTCCTTGACGCCGGCGCGTGCGAGTTTTTTCGGGATCGGAAGATAGCCGGCTTCCGGCATTCCCGGCGCACCTTTCGGGCCGGCATTACGCAGCACGAGTACGTCGTCGGCAGTGACATCGAGCTCGTCGTCGTCGATACGCGCAGCGAGATCCTCGAGCGAATCGAACACCACCGCGCGACCGGTGTGCTGCATCAGCTTCGGCGATGCAGCCGATTGCTTGATCAGCGCCCCGCGTGGTGCGAGGTTGCCGCGCAGCACCGCCATGCTGCCGCTTTCGTTCAGCGGATCGCTGCGAGGGCGAATCACCGTCTGCGCATGGGTTTCGGTCGCGGCGTTCATCGTGTCGGTGAGCGTGCCGGTCACCGTGCGTGCGTTCGTATCCAGAAGATCTTCGAGCTCGCGTAACAGGCGCGGAACACCGCCCGCCCAGTGGAAATGCTCCATGTAGTGCTGGCCCGACGGCTTCAGATCGATCAACACCGGGCACCTTGCGACCGAGCGCATCGAACTCGTCGAGATCGACGCGGATGCCAAGCCGGCCGGCTACTGCAGTCAGATGAATCAGCGCGTTGGTCGAACCGCCGATGCTTTGCGTGACGATCAGCGCGTTGCGAAACGCGGCAGCGGTCATCACTTCACTCGGGCGCGGGCCCTTCTCCGCCAGCGTGACGGCGGCGCGTCCGCTCGCTTCGGCGCAGCGAATGCGGTCGGCATGCGTAGCCGGAATCGTTGCCGACAGCGGCAGGCTCATTCCGAGCGCCTCGACCGCGCACGCGATCGTGCTGGCAGTGCCCATCACCATGCACGTGCCCGCTGTTGGCGCGAGCCGCTCGTTGATGACCTCGATCTCGGCAGCGCCGATGCGATCGGCGCGATAGTCGCTCCATAACCGGCGGCAATCGGTGCACGCGCCAAGCGCTTCGCCTTGATAGTGACCGACCAACATCGGGCCCACCGGCAGAACGATGGCCGGCACGTCGGCCGACGCCGCGGCCATCAGCTGGGCCGGAATCGTCTTGTCGCAGCCGCCGATCAGAACGACTGAGTCCATTGGCTGCGCGCGGATCATTTCCTCGGTGTCCATCGCCATCAGGTTGCGCAGGAACATGCTGGTCGGATGCGCAAACGATTCATGAATCGAGACGGTCGGGAACTCCATCGGCAGCCCGCCTGCCAGCATCACCCCGCGCTTGACTGCTTCGATCAGGTTCGGCACGTTGCCGTGGCACGCGTTGTAGTCGCTGTAGGTATTGGTGATGCCAACGATCGGCCTTAGCAGGGCATCGTCCGAATAGCCCATCGCCTTGACGAAAGCCTTGCGCAAGAACATCGAGAACTCGGCGTCGCCGTAGTCCGTCAGGCCGCGCTGCAGACCCCGCTTGGGGTCTCCCGCCGGATTGGTCCGGGTATTTCTCTTCTTGTCTCCCATTCGCGCAGATTACCGCGCATGCGTAAAGACGCGACAACCTGGGCGTGGACTGGGCTCTAGACTGCATCCATGCAAACTTTAGACGCAAACCCGGCGTTACCGCCTCATCCGCCCTCGCCGCGCAAGCAGCTCAAGAA
The DNA here is from genome assembly GCA_963807155.1 of uncultured beta proteobacterium. Lineage (GTDB taxonomy): Bacteria > Pseudomonadota > Gammaproteobacteria > Burkholderiales > Burkholderiaceae_F > JACCZX01. Next base: position 32,591 of record CAWEAZ010000037.1, on the reverse strand, counting down.
CACCGAGCGGTTTCGCGAAAAGCACATGCGAGGGCGCACGCGCCGCGTCGGCTATCTGCGACAGCACTGGCGCGGCGATCTACCGCTGGCGGTCGCAGTGATCGGCAGTGCGGCGCTCCTGTGGGGTGCGGTGCAGGTGATCGGTTACGTATCGCGTCAGGTGCCGATTACCGAATACCCGATCGGTTCATCCCTGTTGTGGCTGCTCGAAGTCGCAGTACTGATCGTAGGCGCGCTTTGGTGGGGCACTGGCGTCCAACGCTCCGCGATAGAAAGCGTCGATCGCGGCGGTTCGATGCCGGTTGCTGTGCTGACCGGCATCGTCGGAATCGGTGCGTTCGTTTGGGTCGGCGTGTTCTGGTTTCAATCTGCGCGCTACGTGATGCCCGAAGTGTGGTCAACGCTGATCGGATCATCGCCGCCGGCGACCGTGCAGCTGGAAGCGCGCTCGAACCAGATCGTTGTGCAAGGCGGGCTCGAATTCGGCAGCACCCGCGCGGTGCGCGATGTGCTCGACGACAATCCAAACGTGCGGATAGTTCGGCTCGATAGTCGCGGTGGCCGTGTTGCCGAAGGCCTGGCACTCGGCACGCTGCTGCGCGATCGCAACGTCGACACGTATGTCAACGATGAATGCAGCAGCGCGTGCGTGACGGCATTTGCCGGCGGTGCACGCCGCATTATCGGCACCGGTGCCCGAGTCGGGCTGCATAGCGCCGGCGGCGCCGGCTTCAGCGCGGATGCGGTGGCGTCAGCAAACCGGCGCAGCGATGAATTTATCGCTGCACGCGGAGTCGATCAGCGCGTGCTGCAACAAGGCGCTTCAATCGCCAACGATCAAATCTGGTTTCCGTCCCCGCAAGTATTGCTGAGCTCGGGGCTAGCGACCGAGCTCATGGGGCGCTAGCTCCGAGATCGGCATTCGGTGCGAGCGCGCGTGCCAGCACTCTAACGACGTGCATCGCCTGACGTTGATCCGCGGCGCGTGTGCCATCGGCGATCTGGTGCCGACAGCTGGTGCCGTCGGCAACGATCAGCGTGTCTTTGTCAGCCGCGCGGACTGCGGGCAGTAGCGACAGCTCGGCCATCTTCATCGAGACGTCGTAGTGCGCGGCTTCGTAGCCGAACGCACCTGCCATCCCGCAGCAGCTGGAATCTATGACATCGACCTGCAGCTCGGGGATCAACCGCAGCACTTCGACGGCGGGCGCGAGAGCGTCGAACGCCTTTTGATGACAGTGGCCATGAATCAGGGCGCGCTTTTCGCGTATGGGCGCAAGCTCCAGGCGAAGCCGACCTGCGCGATGTTCGCGTGCCAAGAATTCCTCGATCAGCAGCGCGTGTGATGCGAGGCGTTCCGCTGCATCACCTAGTCCCATGACGAGAAATTCGTCGCGCATCGACAGCAGGCACGACGGCTCGAGCCCAACGATCGCTGCGCCGCGCTCGACGTAGGGCATCAGCGCCGCGAGCGTGCGCCGCGCTTCGACTTTCGCCTGCTCGACCATGCCGGTTGCGAGAAACGTACGCCCGCAACACAGAGGACGGCGGCTGCCGTCGGAGGGCAACGCGATGTGTACGGTGTAGCCAGCCGCTTCGAGCACCGCGAGTGCATCGTGCGCAACTTCAGGCTCGAACGCGTTATTGAATGTGTCGGCGAACAGCACGACTTCACCGGCATCGCCACGACATTGTGGCTCGACACTGCCGTCCGCGTTGATTGGATACGTCAGTCCGCCGAGGAACGTGTCGCTGCGCCACGACGGCAACGATCGTTGCGCAGCGAATCCGAACCACTTTCTCTGACAACGCGGCGGCGCCAGGCATCGTGTTGCGCATGTTGAGCAGCCAAGGCAGCCGCGCGCCCCAGTGTGCGTAGCGTGGCAGGTACGAAATCAACCGATCCTTGATCGACATCCCGCGCTGCCGGTGATAGTGATGAAGAAACTCGATCTTCATCTTCGCCATGTCGACGCCGGTAGGACATTCGCGGCGGCAGCCCTTGCAGCTGACGCAGAGATCGAGCGCGTCACGCACTGCATCCGACGCGAAGCCGCCTTCGATCTGGCCCGATAGCGCGAGCCGCAACGTGTTCGCGCGGCCGCGCGTCAGATGTTCTTCGTCGCGCGTTACGCGAAAGCTCGGACACATCGTGCCGGCGTCGAACTTGCGGCAATGGCCGTTGTTGTTGCACATCTCGACCGCTTTGCCGAGGCCGTGTGCTGGGTCACCGCCGGTCCCGGGCGCGCTCAGCGTTTCCGTCGCGGGATCGTTCTGCACATCCCATGCGGACCAGTCGAGCGCTGTCTGCAACTGCTGGGTGCGATAGCCCGGCGGATAGCGAAACAGCCGCGCATCATCCATCTTGGTCGGCTTGACGATCTTGCCGGGATTCATCAGGCCGTCGGGATCAAACAGCGATTTGATCTCTTCGAACGCGCGCGTCAGACGAGGTCCAAATTGCCACCCGACCCATTCGCTGCGTACCAATCCGTCGCCGTGCTCCCCTGAAAACGCGCCCTTGTATCCGCGCACCATCAACGCTGCTTCTTCTGCGATCGCGCGCATCTTCTGCGCGCCATCTTTACGCATGTCCAGGATCGGCCGCACATGCAACGTGCCGACCGACGCATGCGCGTACCAGGTGCCGCGGGTGCCGTGCTTTGCAAACACCTCGGTCAAGCGCGCGACGTAATCGGCAAGATGTTCGAGCGGCACGGCACAGTCTTCGATGAACGACACCGGCTTACCGTCGCCGCGCATGCTCATCATGATGTTGAGCCCGGCCTTACGAACTTCCCACAAGGCTTTCTGCGACACGGCGTCGGTCATGCGCACGACTTGATTCGGAAGACCCAGATCGGCGATCAACGTAACGAGTTGGTCGAGCCGTCTGCGCGGATCGTCATCGCTGAATTCAACCAACAGAATTGCTTCCGGCTCGCCGATCAACGCTGCTTCGATCACAGGCTGGAACGCGGGATTGCTGCGTGCCAGCTCGATCATCGTGCGATCGACCAATTCGACAGCCGACGGCTTCAGCGTGACGATGTGCTGCGCGCACTGCATCGCGCGATACAGCGTCGGGAAATTGACGACACCCAGTGTCCGCTGCGACGGCAGCGGCGAGAGTTGCAGTGTCAGTGCACTGCTCCACGCCAACGTACCTTCACTGCCGACGAGCAGGTGCGACATGTTGACGCTGCCGTCGGCGGTGTACGGACGCTCGCTTTGCGGCAGAAAGACATCGATGTTGTAGCCGCCGACTCGGCGCATCACCTTGGGAACGCGGAGCTCGATTTCGTCCCACTCGCGCACGGCGAGGCTGCGCAGCCCCTCAAGCAGTTTGTTGATGCGCGGTGACCCTTGTGCCATTTCCGCCTCCGGCCCGAACCAGGCTTCGGTGCCGTCGGCGAGCAACGCATCGATCGCGAGCACGTTGTGCACCATGTTGCCGTACGCGATCGAGCGCGAGCCGCACGAGTTGTTGCCCGCCATGCCGCCCAGCGTGCATTGCGCTGAGGTGCTGACATCAACCGGAAACCACAAACCGTGCGGCCGCAGCCATGCATTCAGCGCATCGAGCACGATGCCCGGCTCGACAGTAACGGCTTGCGCATGCTTGTCGAACGACACCACGCCATTCAAATGCTTGCTGTGATCGATCACCAGTGCGGCGCCAACCGTTTGCCCGCACTGCGAGCTGCCGGCGCCGCGCGGCAGCATGGGCACCCGGAGTTCACGGCAGACGTCGATTGCTGCGCGTACGTCTTCCTGCGTTTTCGGGATCAACACGCCGACGGGCTCGACCTGATAGATCGAAGCATCGGTCGAATAGCGGCCGCGCGAAGCCCGATCGAACAGGACTTCGCCCTGCACTGCACTGCGCAGCCGCGTCGCGAGCTCGCTAGCTGCCTGCGGCGGATGGAAGACGAGCGGCTGTGCCAGATCATTCATTGCGCAACCAATATAGACGCGCTTGCGGCGCACGGGCGCGGTTCGCTACGATGGGTCGCTAAAGTGCGTCTTCCCAAGATGTTTTGAGAAAGTCCAGCGATGCTCGAACTCGACAGTCATCCCTCCGGTCGGCACTTTCTGCAAATCCCCGGCCCTACCAACGTGCCCGACCGCGTGCTGCGCGCGATCGATCATCCGACGATCGATCACCGCGGGCCCGAGTTCGCGGTATTGGGCAAGACCGTGCTCGCCGGCGTCAAACGCGTGTTTCAAACCGAGCACGATGTCGTGATCTATCCGGCGTCGGGCACCGGCGCGTGGGAAGCAGCGTTGGTGAACACGTTGTCACCCGGCGATCGTGTGCTGATGGCCGAGACAGGGCACTTTGCGACGCTGTGGAAAAAGTTGGCCGAGCGAATGTCGTTGGTCGTTGATTTCATGCCGGGCGACTGGCGCCAAGGTGCTAACCCGGCGGAGATCGAAAAACGCTTGCGCGCCGACGCTACGCACGCGATCAAGGCCGTATGCGTCGTGCATAACGAAACGTCGACCGGGGTGACGACGCCGATCGCACCGATTCGCGCGGCGATCGATCGCGCCGGGCATCCGGCGCTGCTGCTGGTCGACACCATCTCGTCGCTCGGCTCGATCGATTACCGACACGACGAGTGGGGTGTCGACGTCACTGTCGGCGGCTCGCAAAAAGGATTGATGCTGCCGCCGGGGCTTTCGTTTAACGCGATCAGCGCGAAGGCGCTCGCAGCGTCGAAGCACGCAAAGCTGCCGCGCTCGTATTGGGAGTGGAGCGAGATGCTGGCGAGCAACGCGACCGGCTATTTTCCGTACACGCCGGCGACCAATCTGCTGTACGGGCTGCATGAAGCGCTCGAGATGCTATTCGCCGAAGGCTTGCCGAATGTATTCGCGCGGCATGATCGGCTGGCGGAAGCAACGCGACGCGCTGCGCGCGCTTGGGGGCTCGAGATCCTGTGCGTCAATCCGGCCGAATACAGCTCGTCACTGACGGCGCTGATCGTTCCCGAAGGTCACAGTGCCGATGCATTTCGCAAGATCGTGCTCGAGCGTTTCAACATGTCGCTCGGCCAGGGATTAGGCAAGGTATCGGGCAAGATCTTCCGCATCGGCCATCTTGGATATTTCAACGAGCTGATGCTGTGCGGAACACTGGCCGGCGTGGAGATGGGATTGAAGCTGGCGGGCATTCCGCATCGTGCTGGAGGCGTCGATGCGGCGATGGCGTATCTGGCGCAAACACCGACTGCGCAACTGGCACAAGCTGCCTAGACTTGGCTTTCGATAAAACAACAGAAGGAGACACTCGAATGAACCTCGGACAAACAGCAATGGCGCGTCGCCATCTGCTACAGACTGCCTTGACAGCCGCGACGTTCGCGCTGCTCATCGGTCCCGCCGTCGCGCAGACCGAAATCAAGTTCGGCCACGTCGGCGAACCGGGGTCGCTGTTCTGCCGCGTCGGCCGACGAGTTCGCGCGGCGCGCCAATGCCAAGCTCGGCAACAAGGCCAAGGTCGTGGTGTTCGGCTCGAGCCAGCTCGGCGGCGACAAGGAGCTGCTGCAGAAGCTGAAGCTGGGCACTGTCGACATCGCGCTGCCGTCGACTGTGATGTCGTCGGAGTCCGATCTGTTCGGCGTGTTCGAGATGCCCTATCTGGTCAAGGACCGCGCGCACATGAGCCGCATCGAGAAAGATGTGTTCTGGTCGAAGCTCGCTCCCGAAGCCGAGAAAAAGGGACTGAAGGTGATTGCCGTATGGGAAAACGGCTACCGGCACATCACGAACTCGAAGCGTCCGATCAACTCGCCGGCTGATCTGCAGGGCATCAAGCTGCGCGTACCCGAGGGCAAGTGGCGCGTGAAGATGTTCCAGACCTACGGCGCCAACCCGTCGCCGATGAAGTTTTCCGAGGTGTTCACCGCGCTGCAGACCGGCGTGATGGATGGTCAGGAAAATCCGTTCACTCAGATCTACAGCGCGAAGTTCCAGGAAGTGCAGAAGTTCATTTCGCTGACCGGGCATGTGTACACGCCTGCTTACGTGACAGTCGGCGCGAAGAGATGGGAGTCGCTGCCGGCCGACGTGCGCAAGATCCTGGAAGACACCGCGAAGGAGACGCAGGCTTTTGTCTACGACAAAGCCGCGAAGGATGACGACGATCTACTCGGCAAGATCAAGGCCGGCCGGAGTTGCGGTGAACACACCGAACAAGGATGCGTTCATCGCCGCATCGAAGCCTGTTTACGAGGAATTCGCTAAGGAAGTTCCAGGCGCGAAGGAAGTGATCGATCGCGCAGTCGCACTCGGCAAATAGGGGTGACTTTCCGGTCGTTCCGCCGGGGATACGAGCGCTTCCTCGAGTGGATCTGCATCGCGCTGATGATCGCGCTCGCCGCCGAGGTGACGGCGGGCGTGATCTTCCGTTATTCGGGCAATTCCCTCGTCTGGTATGACGAGGTCGCCACCATCCTGCTCGCCTGGGTGACGTTCTACGGCTCGGCACTGGCGGTGCTGAAGCACGCGCACATGGGCGTACCCGAGATCGTGAGGATGCTGCCGCCCGGGCCGCGGGTCGTCGCCGCCGTCTTCGCGCAGCTATGCACGATGGCCTTCTTCGTGCTGCTCGCCTGGGTCGGCTATTCAATCCTCGACATCCTTGCGTCGGACCGGCTCGTTTCGCTGCCGCAGGTCTCGGTGGCTTACGCGATGTCGGCGATCCCGATTGGCGCCGCCCTGTTCGTAGTGGGCCAACTGCTCGTGTTTCCCGAGGTGATGCGCGAAGCGCGCGGCGAAGAGATGCGCGTGGAGGAGTCCGAATGATCGGCTTCCTCGTCTTTGTCTGCGTCGTCGTACTGGTGCTGATCAACGTTCCGATCGCCGTCGCGCTTTGCATCGCGTCGGTCGCGGCGATGCTCGCGACCCAGGGTGTCGGAAGCCTGCCGAACGTACCGCTCGCGCTCTACCAGGGCGCGACCAGCTTTCCTCTGATCGCGATCCCGCTGTTCATCCTCGCCGCCGCGATCATGAACACCTCGGGGATCTCGCACCGGCTGATCGATTTCTGCCAGGCGCTCGTCGGCTGGATGAGGGGCGCACTCGCCCAGGTGAACGTGTTGAGCCACATGTTCTTCGCGGAGATCTCGGGCTCGGCCGTCGCGGGTGTCGCCGCCACCGCGTCCATCATCATGCCCGCCATGAAGAAGCGCGGCTATCCGGGCCCCTTCACCGCGGCGGTGACTTCCTCCACGGCCACGCTCGCGATCATCATCCCGCCGTCGATCCCGATGATCCTCTACGCGGTGATGGCGGGCACTTCGGTGGTGCAGATGTTCGTCGCGGGCATCGTGCCCGGCCTGCTCGCCGCATTCGGCTTTATGGGCCTGTGCTACTGGTACGCGGTTCGGTTCAACTGGCCGGTGGAGCAGATCTTCGAATGGGGCAAGCTCTGGAGCGCCTTCAAGGACGCGTTCTGGGCGCTCACGCTGCCCGTCATCATCCTCGGCGGCATCTTCGGCGGCATCGTCACCGCGACCGAAGGCGCGGCGCTGGCCGTCGTCGCAGCTCTCCTGGTGGGCGGACTGGTCTATCGCGAGCTCAACTGGGCGCGGCTACGCGAGGCGATCATCGACGGGACGGTGCAGACCGGCACTGTGATGCTGCTGGTCGCCGCCTCGGCCCTGCTCGGCCTCTACCTGACGGAGGTGCAGCTTCCGCAACGCATCGCGGCGGCGATGCTCTCAATCACGAGCGAGAAGTGGGCCATTCTCGCGATCCTCAATGTCTTCTTCCTGATCATCGGAATGTTCCTGCACTCGGCAGCCGCCATCGTCCTGGTGGTGCCGATCGTGATGCCGGCGGTGATCGCGGCGGGGATCGATCCGGTCCATTTCGGCGTGATCGTGACGCTCAACCTCGCGATCGGACAGCAGACGCCGCCGGTAGCGAGTGTCCTGCTGCTCACCTGCTCGATCGCCAAGGAAAGCGTCTGGGATGTGACCAAGGCGAACATCCCGTTCATCGGCGTGCTGCTGGCAACATTGCTGCTGATCACTTATGTGCCGGTGGTGACGCTCGGACTGGTTGACTATTTCTACAAATGACCGATGCGATTTTGATCGAGCGCGACGGCGCGATTGCTACCGTCGTGCTGAATCGACCCGACAAGCTGAATGCATTGACGCGCGCCATGTGGCAGCAGCTCGGCGAAACGGTCGAGCGATTGTCGGCAGATGACTCACTGCGCTGCGTGATCATCCGCGGTGCCGGCGAGAAATCGTTCTCGCCGGGCAACGACATCGCCGAGTTCGCGACGCAACGATCGAACAAAGCGCAGGCGATCGAGTACGGCAAGGTGATGCATCGCACTGCCGATGCGCTCGCGAATTGCCGGCATCCGCTGATCGCGCAGATCCATGGGATTTGCGTCGGCGGCGGGCTCGAGATCGCAGCGCTGTGCCGATCTGCGCATCTGCGGTGAATCGAGCCGCTTCGGCGCACCGATCAAGAATCTCGGGTTGGTGATGGCGTACGCCGAGATGGCGCCGCTGGTGCGACTGGTGGGTCCTGCGGTTGCCCTCGAAATTCTGCTCGAGGGCCGGATCTTCGACGCTGCCGAAGCGAAGGAAAAGGGCTTGGTGACACGCGTCGTGCCGGATGATCAGGTCGCTGCCGAAGTACGCACTGCTGCGCAGAGAATCGCCGATGGCGCACCCTTGGTTGCACGCTGGCACAAGAAGTTTGCGCGGCGTTTGGCAGAACGCACGCCGCTGACTGCCGGAAGAGCTCGATGAATGTTTCGATTGCTTCGACACCGAGGACTTTCGGATTGGCTACGCCGCATTCCTCGCGAAGCAAAAACCCAATTTCATAGCGAAGTAGACAAACTCAGTGAGCGGCCCGTTAAAAGGAATGCGCGTGCTCGAGCTCGCGCAAATCATGGCCGGCCCGACGGCTGGATTGATGCTGGCCGACATGGGCGCCGATGTGATCAAGGTGGAGAAGCTGCCCGGCGGTGACGACTCGCGCGCCTACAGCGAACCGCAAGTCAACGGCGTGTCCGCGCCGTTCATGATCCTGAATCGGAACAAGCGCGGCATTGCTTTGAATCTAAAGCACGCAGAGGGTCGCGCGATCTTGCTGAAGATGGTGCGCAACGCCGACGTACTGACCGAAAACTATCGCAAAGGTACGTTGGAGAAACTCGGGCTCGGCTACGACGTGCTCGCGGCCGAAAATCCCGGACTGATTTATTGCGCGGTCTCGGGTTACGGACGCGACGGCCCGTTTGCCGACAAGGGCGGTTTCGACTTGATCGCGCAAGGCTTCGCAGGCTTGATGTCGATCACTGGCGAGCCGGGCGGCGCGCCGGCGAAGACAGGCAACTCGGTTGCCGACATCAACGCCGGCATCCTCGCGGTTGCCGGCATCCTCGCCGCGTACACACACAAGCTGAAGACCGGCGAAGGTCAGGTCGTCGATACGTCATTGATGGAAGCAGCACTGCAACAAACGTATTGGCACGCGGCGATCTATTTCGCCACCGGCCAATCGCCGGGCGCAACCGGCTCGGCGCATATCCTGACTGCGCCGTATCAGGCGTTCCGCGCGAGCGACGGCTGGATCAACATCGGCGGCGCCAATCAGGCGAACTGGGAGCGCATCGCCGACGTGCTCGGCCATCCCGAGTGGCGCGGCGATCCGCGCTTCGCGACCAATGCCGCGCGCATGGCCAACCTCGATGCACTTACCGATGCAATGAACGAAGTCATCACGACGCGCAGTAGAAGTGAATGGATCGAAGCATTCGACGCGGCCGGCGTTCCGGTCGGCCCGGTTCACACGATCGGCGAGGCGCTCAGTCATCCGCAAACCCTCGCGCGCGGCATGGTGGTCGATCTGATCATCCGCGCAGGCTGGGAAGAACGAGGGCCCTTGGCTTGTCCGCTGCACTTTTCGCGAACGCCGACCGAAGCGGCAACGCGCGGCGCCGCTGCTCGGCGAACACACGCGCGAAGTGCTACGTGAATTCGGATATCAGGACGCGGAGATCGATCGCTTCGTCGCCGAAGGCGTCGTTGAAACAAACTAATCGCTGCTAAGAATAGAGCCAGAAGTCATGGCTTACGGGCATGCCACTTGCGACTTTTTGGAGTCTGGGAAAGTCCCCAGATTTCAACAAGGAGTCGATGATGAAGAAATCTGCCCTGCTCGTTGCTTTATCCGCCGCCTCGCTGGCGGGCGGTATCGCGTTTGCGCAAACCCAACCTCAAACCACTAAACCCTATGGGGCGGACACCAAACCGGAAACCACTAGGCCAGCTACGGGTGACCCGGGCATCAGCATGACGGAGCTAGACAAGAACAAGGATGGCGCAATCGACAAGGAAGAAGCCAAAGCGTCGCCAAGCCTGTCCGCGGTATTTGACAAGGCCGACACCAACAAGGACGGCAAGCTCGACGCCGGTGAATTGAGCGCTGCGTCAAGAATAAAACCGTAACTGATGGCGGCCTCCGGCCGCGCGATAACATGTCTTCACAGCGTAGAGCTTGCTCTGCGCTTTTTTTTGCGCTCACGGAGTTAATCCGCTGACTGCGCCGAGCTCGACGAATGCTTCGACTGCTTTGACACGATCGCTTCGTCGCCGAAGGCGCCGTTGAAACAAGCCTAATCGCTGCTAAGAATAGAGCCAGAAGTCATGCATACGGGCATGTCACTTGCGACTTTTTAGGACTGGGAAAGTCCCCAGATTTCAACAAGGAGTCGATGATGAAGAAATCTGCCCTGCTCGTTGCTTTATCCGCGGCCTCGCTGGCGGGCGGTATCGCGTTTGCGCAAACCCAACCGGAAACGACCAGACCCGCCACGGATACCAAACCTGAAACCACCAAACCGGCTGAAACCACCAGGCCCGCCATGGATGTGGACGCGGGCTTCAGCTTGACGCAGCTAGACAGGAACAAGGATGGCGCAGTCGATAAGACTGAAGCCAGAGCGTCCGCAAAGTTGGCCGCAATTTTCGACAAGGCCGATACCAACAAGGACGGCAAGCTCGATGCGGCTGAATTGAGCGCGGCTTCCTCAATGGCGAAGACCTACTAACCGCATCTGCGAGGTATGCATGACGGTGGCGCGGAGCTTGCTCCGCGCCACTTTTTTACCCTCGCGTTCACGGAGCGCAAAGAATTACACAATGCGACTGCGCGATTTTTCAAAGTCGCCGCGGTCTCGGTGAAATTTGTGCAGTCAGCGGCTCTGACGGTCAGCGCGAATCATCTCGGCGCCGCGCTCTGCGATCATCAAAGTGGGCGAGTTGGTGTTGCCCGAAGTAATGGTCGGCATGATCGATGCGTCGACTACGCGAAGCCCGGAAACTCCGCGCACGCGCAACCGCGAATCGACAACAGCTGATGCATCGTCCGTTGCACCCATCCGGCAGGTACCGACTGGGTGGAAAATCGTCGTACCGATGTCTCCGGCGATGCGAGCAAGTTCGTCCTCAGACTGGAATTGCGCACCTGGCAGAAACTCCTGCGGCGCATAGCGCTCAAGCGCGGGCTGGGCTGCGATGTGGCGGGTTAGGCGCAGTGCATCGGCGGCGACCGTGCGGTCTTCGTGCGTGGAGAGATAGCGGCACTGGATAACTGGCGCCGCAAATGGGTCGGGCGACCTAATGCGGACGAAACCTCTCGAGGTCGGCCTCAGGTTGCATACGCTGGCAGTGAACGCGGGAAAGCGGTGCAGCGGATCGCCGAACTTGTCTAGCGAGAGCGGCTGCACGTGAAATTCGATGTTCGGCGTTGCATGCTCGCTTGAGCTGCGGGTGAAGCCGCCCAGCTGGCTCGGCGCCATGGTCAGTGGGCCGGTGCGGAAGAACGCGTACTCGAGCCCCATCATCATCTTTCCGACCATGCTGTTGGCACGCTGATTCAGCGTGACAGCGTTGCGCACCTTGAAGACTGTGCGCAACTGCAAGTGATCCTGCAGGTTCTCGCCGACGCCGGGCAGTTCGTGCACCACGTCGATGCTGTGCTCGCGCAGTAGCGAAGCCGGACCGATACCGGACAGCTGCAAGATCTGCGGCGAGCCAATGCTGCCCGTCGCAAGGATCGTCTCCAGGCGCGCTTCGGCGAAGGCATCCTGGCCGGCGCGCCTGAACTCGATGCCGTCGCAGCGCTTGCCGGCCATGCGGAGGCGCACGACATGCGCACCGGTGATGACGCTCAGGTTCGGGCGATTGATGACCGGACGCAGAAAGGCCTTCGAAGTGTTCCAGCGCACGCCGCGCTTCTGGTTGACCATGAAAAATCCGCAGCCCTCGTTGTCGCCGCGATTGAAATCATCGCTGCGTGGAATGCCGGCCTGCACCATCGCTTCGCGATAGCTCTTCAGAATTTCCCAGGAAAGTCTTTGCGGCTCGACACGCCACTCCCCGCCGGCACCGTGCGCCGCATCGGCGCCGTGAAAATAATCTTCGCTCTTGCGGAACAAGGGCAGCACGGAGCTCCAGCCCCACGCAGAATCCCCGGTGGTGCGCGCCCATTCTTCGTAATCACGCGCCTGGCCCCGCAGATAGAGCATCGCGTTAATCGACGAGCAGCCACCGAGCACTTTGCCGCGCGCATAGAGAATTGAGCGGCCGTTTAACCCCGGGTCCGGCTCAGTCCGGTAGCACCAGTCGGTGCGCGGATTGCCGATGCAGTAGAGGTAGCCGACCGGAATGTGGATCCAGATCCAGTCGTCGCGCGCGCCCGCCTCGAGCAGCAGGACCTTGATCTGCGGATCGGCCGAGAGCCGGTTGGCAAGCACGCAGCCGGCAGTTCCTGCACCGGCAATCACATAGTCGAACTGCACGGAGTCAATGCTTCGGCGTCGCCTTTACGAACTCAACCACATCGTCCAGCACCGGCGCCAAGAACCGCAGCGGAAACGCAAACGCACCGATCAGAGTTGTGTGACTCGTGTGCGGATAGATTTGCAGCGTGACCGGAACGCCGGTCTTTTGCAGCTTACTCGCCATCTGCTTCGTGTTGCGCTCGGGATTGATCAGATCATCATCGGGCGCTGCTGCGAGAAACGCACGCGGCACCTTCGCAGACACGTGGCGAATCGGCTCCGACTCCGGCGGGGTGTCCGGATGCAGAAACACCGGCCTCACATCCGGATTTTCGATCGGCAGAAAATCGTACGGACCCGCGAGGCCAATCCATCCGGCGAGTTGCGTCGGCGCAATGCTTTCTGCGCCCAGCCAGCGCGCATCGAGTGCAACCATTGCGGCGTTGTAACCGCCTGCGCTGTGGCCCATCACAAACACCCGTTTCGGGTCGGCGCCGAAGCGCGCCGCTTCGCGCAGCGCCCACGCGGTCGCCGCGGCGTTGTCTTTCAAAAAATCCGGATAGCGCACCTCGGGATACAGCCGGTAGTCGGGAATCACGGTCACTATGCCGCGCGCCGCAAGTGCCTCGCCGACGAAGCGGTAGTGCGCGCGCTCGCCGTGCTTCCATGATCCGCCGTAGAAGAAGACAACGACCGGCCAGCCTTGTGCGGGACGCATTCGCGCCGTCGTTTCGACAGGCACGTACACGTCGAGGTGCTGCCGATTGCTTGCGCCATAAGCGGCGGTCGTCATCTCGTGCGAGTCCGACTCGACGAGCACATTGAGTGTGCTGAGCGGCGCACATGCCGTCACGGCAGAGGCCGTGACGATCACAGCGACAAGACGTGCGAGCAGCATGATCTTCGTTATGGGATTGAACCGGCAAGATTTCCGGAGCCATTAGGTGGCCGAAGATTAAAACTGCTCCCGCTAAAGGTAACTTACGAATTGCGGTTGCAAACACCTTGCAGCGAGTGATTTGCTAGCGCGGCGGAGCGGTCGCGATCAAAGCAAGGACGAGCAGGCACATTCGCACCATGGCGGCGATGCGCTTTCTCTGTTTATGAAATGGCGCCGGAAAGAATCACCGGCCCGGTTGGGCCACCGGTCGGTGACCCGCCCAGCGGCTCGACTGTGATCGCCAGCACCGCACCTTTGCGTAGCTGCCCTCTATGCCCTTCGGGCACACGCAGCGCTCCATCGACCTGACCGAGCACCGCGAGCGAAATCGGCGCGCCGCCTTGCGGAATGACCCACAGCTCGTAGCTTTGCGAAGGGCCCGGCAACGATCGGCCTCGCCGCGCGCAGCTCGAGCGTGCTGCCATCGCGCGATAACGCGGCCGTCACGTTCGGCGGCGCGCCCTTCAACGCGAGTTGCGCGATCGGAACCAAGTCGGGCTCGGTCGTTGTGCGCAGCGTCACGAACATGACACCCAATACCAGCGCTGCGGTCGCACCGAGCGCCCAGCCGCGCAGAAACGACACGCGCGAATACCAGGGCGCGCGGTGTCGCGACAGATTGAGCTCGCGCGCGAGTCGTTGCCAGCCGCCCGCGGACGGCGTCTCCGCAATGCGTTCGCTGTAACGTGGAGTGAACTCCTGCTGCAACGTGCGCAACCGCAACGCAACGGCAGGCTCTTCGCGCAACGCGCGCTCGAACCTGCGGCGCGCACCGCCTCGCAGCGTGCCCAGCATGTATTCGCCGATCAGCGCATCGAGCTGGCGATGACGCGCAAGTCTCATTGCGCACCTCCCGCGTTGCCGCTGCACTCGTCAATACACGCACGCAGATTCAGCATCCCGCGCCGGATCCAAGTCTTGACAGTGCCGAGCGGCTTGCCCAGATGCGAAGCAAGATCGCCATGGCTTAATCCGTGTTCGTAGGCGAGCACCAGAGCCTGCCGCTCCACAGCGACAAGCTCACCGAGACAGCGGCGCAGAAATGCGCGCAACCGACTTGCGTCGAGCGCTTCTTCGGCCGTGTCTTCTTGGCTCCAGTCGAACATTTGATCCAGTGAAGCTTCCGGTTTGTCGTCCAGCGCGGCGTGATAGGAGTCCACGCGCGCCATGTCATGCGTTTCCATGACGTCGATCGCGCGGTTGCGCACGATGGCCGTCATCCATCCCACGGGAGCGCCGAATGGATCGAACGAATCGGCGGCGCGCCAGATGCGCGTAAAGCTGTCGTGCAGAACTTCTTCAGCCAGTTCCTTCCGCCGCGTAATACGTTGCGCCACGCCCAGCAGCAGCGGCGCGCAGCGCTTGTACAGGCGTGCGAACGCATCGACATCGCGCGCCGCCGTCGCCAGCAACAACCGCCTGATTTCCTGTTCGTCCAACAATTGGGCCTCGATGAAGTTACGGCTCAGCGGGCTGGATGGATGGCGAGATTGTGCCCCGCCGGTCGCCTGCAGCATCGCAGATCAGATGAATTGACCGACGAAACCGCCTTCTTGCCTGACCACAGCTATTTCGGTCGCGGAGACTCGAGTTTCTTATCCGGCTCGCTGAGCTTGCCCGCGCGCAATTCGCGCACCGCCACGGCCACCGCGCGCGCAACGTTGCGCACTTCTTTCTGCACGTCCTTGTCGCGATCGAGCTCATCGTGGCTCGTTGCATACGGCTTGTAGTAGCCGATATAGCGATCGAGCTGCGCCTGCGGACCGGCATCGATCAATCCCATCCAGTCGAGCCAATCTGACAATGAACGCCGCACGCTTTCGACGCCCGCAACGTCGCCATGTACGACCAACCCGTAGGTGCGGCCCGCAAGATGCTTTGGGTACGGCCATCCGGCGAGCTCGATCTGCTTCGCCTTCTTGGCGTCCTTGCCGTCGGTCGAGGTCGGATCCGTATTGCCACCGTCAGCGCACACCAGCCGATCGATCATCAGCTTCAACGCGCTCGGCACCTGATACCAGTACACCGGAGTGACGATGATGACGCCGTGCGCGGCAGACCAGCGCGGATAGATCTCGTTCATCCAGTCGTTGACCTGACCGAGCGAGTGATTCGGATAGCAACTGCACGGCCAGTGACACAACGGCATTGCCGTCGACACGCAGCCCTTGCACGGATGGATCTGCTTGCCATACTCCGACGTGATAAGGCTGAGATCGAGATCGTCGGCTTGAACGCGCGCCTTCCTCAGCGTATCGATCACGATGCGCGACAGCCGCCACGTTTTCGATATTTCGCCGGGGCACGTGCCGTCATTGCGGTCTGCGCCGGAGATCACCAGTACTCGCGACGGCGACGCGGGGTCTTTCTGCTGCTTCTCCGCCGCGCGAACCGCCTCGCGCGCTGCGCGCCATTCGTCCGACAGATCGTACGAAGGATTGGCGTAACCGCGTCCGGCCGGGTGTGTCAGCGGCGCCTTGCGATGGTGGGTGTAGCCGTCCCAGGCAATGACTTCGATCCGCTTCAGCGCACTGGCCTCGGTGCCAAATGCTGGGTCGGTGAATCTGTCGAAAAATCGTGCGCGAAAATCCTCGCGCGATAACTTCCCGGGAGCCTGGCCCTTACGGACCCGGATGTTTTTCTTGTTCACTCGAACTCTCCGAATCTTCGCCGGGTTCCGGTGATAGCGGCTCCGGCGGCGGCACCGCTTCGATCCGCAAGTCATCGACGCGCTCGCTGGGCTCCGCGTCTTCTTCGAGCAGGATATCAACGCTCGTGATGGCGGGCGGCGCCGGCGACATCGAAACGATTGCTTGGTCCGCTGCCGCCACCGCGCGTTGCCGCAACACCCATTGGCGCATCAATAGCGCACCGAAGATGAGGCCCAGCACGACCGCCGCGCCAATCGCGACCGCGCCGCGAAAGATGCCGCGGCCGCTCTCGGGTTTTTTCTCCGGCGCCGCGGCACTTGAAGGTGCGGTGGGCGTTGCAGCCGAATCCGCGGCGGCGACCGCAGTCGATGCGGTACCTGCGGATACCTGCAATGACACGGCGTCACCGGGCAACAGCGTCGCGCCGGGTGCCGGCGATTGCGCGACGATGCGTCCGGGCGCTTCGGCGCTTGTGATCTCGTTGCGGTTCACCTTGAATTCGGCGAGCGAGCGCGCGGCGTCGGTGTAATCGCGGCCAACGACATTCGGCATCTCGAATATTTCGACCGTCCCACGCGGCGCGCTCGCGACGGTTAACACAATCACAGAACCGGCTGCGGCGCGCGACGCAGCGCGTAGTGATTGTTCGACCACCTGACCTTCGGGCGCGCTTGACCGTTCGGTGCGGGGCCGCTCGGAGCGCTCGACTGCAAACCTGCTAAGACGCGCCTTCGCGCGATCGAATGGCATTCCCACAACGCTCGGCACGTCGACCAACTCGGGCCCTTCCTGACCGGCTGACACTTGCAGCCGAACGACGCTGCCGCGCTTCACCAGCGTGCCCTCGGCCGGCTGTTGTTCGATCACCGTGCCCACGCGTAACTCGCTCGTGACAACCACGGGCTGCGCTTTGAGGTCGAGATCCTTTTGCAGGCGCTGCCGCGCTTCGTTGATATTGAGATTCGCTACGCGCGGGACTCGCACCAGCGAACCGTCCGATAACACGAGGGTCACCGCCGCACCGGCGGGCAGCGTCGCCGGCCCTATCGGCGACTGTGCCAGCACGGTGCCACCCGGCTTCGCCGCAGCGCGATACGAGCGTTGCAACGTAAAGCGCGCGAGGCGGCGGCGCGCCTCGTCGAAACTTTGGCCTACGACGTTGGGCACTGCCAGCGACGCAGCGGTCGACGGGACTGAAGGAGGCAGCGGGATATCGGGCTCGGGCTTGACGTCGATGATCGGCGCCGGGTCACGGCAAAGTCCCGCCGCACGCGCGCGATCCCGATCAATCACCGAAACTTGATTGCACAACGGCCGCTGCGCGAACAGCGAGGTCGAAATGCCGAGCAAAGCCAGCACGACAACCGGCAACATCAACCGTTTCGGAGATTGCATGCCCACAAGTAGTTAGCCGCCGAGAGCCGCGTCGGAGATGATCCAATTGTGACTGAACGATCGTGGGCGTCGCGACGGCGGCGCCAAGCTGTCGACCGCTAGATCGGAATATCGACGTCGGCCGGCTGATCGGTCACCGTACGTTGATGCCTGAAGGGATCGCGGGCAGCCCCTTCGAGCGTCGTCGCATGCTCTTTGATTCAGAAATTTCTTGTACGTGAGCCGCGCGATGATCGACGCTTTTCCAAGCGCAACGACTTCAATTCGGCCGTCTCGAACCGCCAGCGTTGCGCTTTGCACGCGAGCGATCAACTGCAGCGCCAACCGCAGAGGCGGTAGCGCGGTGTCCGCGACGTGGCTTTCGAGCACGAGCGTCGAGGTCGATGTGATGTTGTGCTGTTCGAGCCTGAGGATCGTTGGCGGGGCGGACATCAGCGCGCTTAGCTGCACTGCGTTGCGCACTGAGGGCACCGAAGCCCATCCATGCGCCAACGTCTGGAACGCATCGATGTCGAGAACGCGGTTCAATTCATCGGCGGCGCGTTGAGCCGTCGACCCACGCAACTGTTCGTACACGCGCGCAATCTGCGGCTCATCCTTAGCCTGCTCGAACAACGCCCTTTCAACGTCATCGCTCGAGACGTTAATCGGAGTCTGCAGTTTGATGCCGCTACTCATGCAAGTCTCGCGAGTATTCGAGCGCCATTTCATCGGCGTCCGGCGGAGCAGCAAATTCCACGGCTGTCTGGCCTTCATCGAGACGCGCGGCAAACGTAATCGCTGCTGCGGTCACCGCGGGCACAGTCATCAGCGGTACAGCCATCGGGGGTGCGGCCGCCGCAGGCACTGGCGAGACGACGGGTCGCGCCGCCTTCTCAAACGTCGTCTCGTGTGGTGTGACTGCATCGACTGTAGGCGCGACTACAGTTGGGACCAACAACCTCGGCGTCGGCCCTGTGACGCTTCGCCAACCAACGACGCATCAGCTGTGCGCCCAGACCAAGGCCTAGCAGTACACCGGCGATCAGTAGAAGCACGGCGGTGCTGGGGAATGTCAAAGGCGGTCGAGTTGGTGCGGGCGCTGCAGAGCGCGTGGACGCTGGCGTAACTCGCGGAGCCTGCGCCGCAGTCGCGGTGCTGACGCTCGCTAGGGAGCCATCGGAAACCTGCAGACCAATTGAGCTTCCCGCGCGCAACAGCGTGCCGGGCGCCGGATCCTGAGCAAGCACCTGGCCACTTGGCGCCGCATTGGCGACCACCTCGATGCGCTCCACTTTAAATTCGGCCAGCGCAGTGCCCGCGTCGGCCGAACTACGACCGATCACATTCGGCAACTCGAAAATCTCAATGGCTGGGGTCGGAGCAACGGCGCTTCGCGCTTGGAATTTGCTGGGTAGCCTCGGGCGCGGCGCGGACAGCGGTCTTCGATGGCGCCGTGAGCGACCCGTGGGGTTAACGATTGCGGCACCTCCCTCGGCACGGGCGCCACCGAAGCCGGTGGCCTCAGGCGGTTTACGCACGCCGTCGATTTCGGTCGCGGCTACACGCGGAGCGGGCCGTAGGGCTCCGTCCGATAGCACCACGCGCACAGTCGCGCCGGCGGGAAGCCGTGCCGGCGGCGCGGGCTGCTGCTCCAATACCGTGCCTCCCGGTTCAGCGCTGGGAACATACGAGCGCCGGACAGTAAACCCCGCCAGTCTGTCACGAGCGTCGTCAAAGCTCAGCCCAACGACACGAGGAACCGGGACGACCACCGACGGCGCAGTGGGGCCGCCGCTTGGTGCAACATCGACGATCGGCGCCACCTCGCGACAAGCGCCAATGGCGTGCGCCGTCTCACGCTCGGCTGGCGGCAGCGAATTACACGGGGGCAGCACTCCCTGTGCTGTCGCTGCCGTCAAAGTGCCGGCCAGTGAAAGCATTACGCACGGTCGCAGCAATTGCTTCATTCGCATCGTCTGTCCACCCGCTACCCGGAGGCAATCAGCGAGCCACCAGGCGCGCCAAGCGCGATCAACGCTCGGCCCTACGATTGCGTCGACTGCTCGATCGCGCGACTGCCTCGCTGTCGCAGACCCACTCGATCGTTGTTTCGCCCGGATCGAGACGCGCAGCGAATCTGATGTCGGGCATCGCTTCTTTCTCGAAGGCGGTCTCGACCGGCGGCTGATGCTGATAGGGCGCGGGCGGAAGCGCAGGATTGTCGTCGGCCGCCAGCATGCGGCGTCGCTGCCACTGACGCATTAACAGGGCGCCGAGCAACACACCGAGCAACACGCCAGCGCCGAGAATGAGCGCAGCGTTAGTCGGAAACGCGATCGGAAATCGACCGCGTGGTGCAGGCTGAACGGTCGGCTCAGAGGAAGCCGCGGAGTTGGTTGCGGAAGCAGGCGCGGGATCCACCGCGGGCGCTGGCGCAGGCGGGGGTGCAGCCGCGGGAGCGGGCACCGTGTCCATGGTCGCGCCTGCCGCGCCGGCAAGCGAGCCGTCCGACACCTGCAGGCTGACCGTGCTTCCCCGAAGCACAAGGGTGGCAGGGGCGGGGTCCTGCGCGAGGACTTCCCCGGCGGGGGCGGCACTGGCCGTTTCAATTCGATCGACTCTAAAGTTCGGCCAGCGCGCTGCCGGCGTCGGCATAGCTGCGGCCGACCAGATCCGGGACCTCGAGCCTCGGCGATGCGGGAACCGGGACGCCGCGAGCACCCGGCTTGGATTGCGCGGACGCGCTCGCTCGAGGCGCGCTCTTCGGCGGTGCAGTCTCGTGGGTCGCCGGGTGCTTGCGCCCGTCGTTGATGTTCGAGCTGATCTCACGCGGAATCCTCACCACGGTTCCGTCCGACAGCTTCATCGTGACGGTGGCGGACGGCGTGGAGGCGGCCTTCGGTGCTGCAGCGGCGGGGGTGTCATCGCGGCACGCACCGGCTTCCCGTACCCGTTCGCGCACCTCAGGCGCCACCGAGGCGCACGGCAGTGACTGCGCTGAGCGCCGCGGTCGCACCGGTCAGTAAGGACACACTCAGCAGCAATGCAATCTTGGCGCGCATCGTCTATCCACCCGTCGCCTGGCTCGGGGCAATTGGCGCACCCCACGGCGCGCTATTCAACGTTCGGCCCGACGATGGCATCGACCCGACTCAAAACATCCGGCGTGAGCTTCGGCACAACTTCGAGCGCCTTCATGTTTTCCCTGACCTGCTCGACCTTGGTCGCACCGGTGATCACCGTGCTGACGTGAGGGTTCGTGAGACACCATGCAAGCGACAATTGCGCCAGCGTGCACGACAACTCGCTCGCCACCGACTCGAGTTGCGCGACCGCTTTGTTCTTCGCGGGATCGGTCAAGCCTTCTCGCAGGAACGCGTAGCTTTCAAGCGCACCGCGCGATCCCGGAGGAACGCCTTTCCGATATTTGCCGGACAACAATCCGGACGCCAGCGGACTCCACGTCGTCAACCCAAGCCCGATGTCTTCGTACAACCGCTTGTATTCCTGCTCGACGCGTTTGCGATGCAGCAGGTTGTATTGCGGCTGCTCCATCACCGGCCTGTGCAGGTTGCGCCGGTCCGCAATGTCCCACGCGGCGCGAATCTCGTCGGCAGTCCACTCGCTGGTGCCCCAGTACAGCGCCTGGCCGCGCTCGACCATGTCGTGCATGGCCCATACGGTTTCCTCGACCGGCGTATTTGGATCGGCGCGATGGCAGAAGACGAGATCGACATAGTCGAGTTGCAGGCGCTTCAGCGAGCCGTCGATCGCCTGCCGCAAATACTTGCGATTCAGCGTGTTGCGTTCGTTCGGAAAGTCACCTTTGCCGACCGCCATGCCCCAGTAAAACTTGGTTGAAATCACATACTTCAGCCGCGGCCAGGCGAGCTCCTTCAACACCGCGCCCATGATTTCTTCGCTCTGTCCGCGCGCATAAATCTCGGCGTTGTCAAAAAAATTGACGCCGGTGTCGTAGGCTGCGGCCATTAGCTCTCGGGCGGCGCGTGTGTCGACCTGATTACCGTATGTCACCCAGGAGCCGAACGAGAGCTCTGAAATTTTTAAACCGGAGCGGCCGAGGCGGCGATAGTTCATGGCGGACCGAATGATTGGAACAGCCGCAGTCTATCCAACCGATCACCAGCCTCATAACGCGTCAGCGGAACAAAGCGCACGGCGATCGTGCGGCGCGTAATGGCGCGGCCGTCGCGGCCTGCTTCGATCAGCAACAATTCCTGTGCGCCGCGCTGCGGCCCGACCGGTATCACCAGCCGGCCGCCGGGCCTCAGCTGTTCGATCAAGCGCGGCGGGACATGGTCCGGCGCAGCAGTGACCACGATGCCGTCAAACGGCGCCGCTTCCGGCCACCCTTGATAGCCGTCGCCGATCCTCGTTTCGACGTTGCGATAGCCGGCGGCGTCGAGTGCCGCGCGCGCGCGCTGCGCCAGCGGCGCAACGATTTCGATCGAATACACCTTCGCCACGCACTCGGCGAGCACCGCTGCCTGATAACCCGAGCCGGTGCCCACTTCGAGCACAACATGGTCGGGCTTCGGCTGCATCAATTCGGTCATCAACGCGACGATGAACGGCTGCGAAATCGTTTGCCCCTCGCCAATCGGCAGCGGACGGTTTTCGTAGGCGTGCGCCGCCAGGTGCGACGGCACAAAGCGTTCGCGCGCAACCGTCGCGAGAGCGCGCCGCACCGCCGGACTGAGCGCCGGGTGGCCCGTGTCGCGCGCGGTGGCGCGCATGTCGCTTTCTATTTCACGCAGCAGGCTTTCACGTGCTGCTGCGTACCGATCTTGTGCGAGGCCACGCGGACAGAAGGCGCCCGCCACGCTGAATGCGGCGGCGCGCAGCAGTAAGCGGCGCGATGGCGTCACTCGGCACTCCGATCTGGTATCGAAGCGCGCTTGCGAGCAACCGATTCCGGCCGGCTTCACCCAGCGCTGAACATGCTCGCGCCACGGAATAAGCACATACCGGATCGAGCGCCCGGCGACGTTGCCATTCAGGCATCATCATCGACCCTCGTTGGTTGCCCCATCGGAGCGTTCGTCCGTGATTCGCTGGTTATTTTCGTTGCTCGTTTCTCTGGCTTCGATGAGCGCCATCGCCGCACAACCTCTCGTAACGCCGGCCGAACTGGCAGCAAAGCTCGGCGATTCGAGGTTGCGCATTGTCGATATCCGCGAAGACAAGATCGACGGTAAGTCCACATATGAGCTCGGACATATCGTCGGCGCACAGCACGCGCCGTACGCAAAATGGCGCGGGCCAGCCGAGAACCCCGGCAAGCTGCCGACGATAGATGCGCTAACGGCGTTGATACAGTCACTCAGCATCGATCGGACGACTCCGGTCGTTGTGGTGTACGAAGGCATAGATTCGACCGACTTCGGTGCGGCCGCTCGCGTTTACTGGACATTAAAAGCCGCAGGGGTTTCAACGCTATCGGTATTAAACGGCGGTATGACCGCGTGGCGCACCGCAGGTTTGCCGATCTCGACCGAAACATCGGTGCGAACGCCATCCAGTTTTCAAGCCGCGCTGGACCCGCGCTTGATCGCCACTCGCGACGAAGTCGCGCAAGCGGTGATCAATCGTTCAGCGCGGCTGCTCGACACGCGGCCGGCCACATACTTCGCGGGTCAAACGCGACATACCGCCGCCAGGAAGCCGGGGACGATCGTCGGCGCAAGGAATGTCAGCCACGAAGTGTGGTTTGCGAAGGACGCCCAGCTGTTGCCGACGGACGACATCAAGCGCGTCGCCCAACAGGCCGGCGTACACGCCAATCAGCCGACGATTTCGTTTTGCAATACCGGTCAGTGGGCGGCGACTAGCTGGTTCGTCTTGTCGGAGCTGCTGGGACAAGACGACGTCAAGCTGTACCCCGAATCGGTCGTCGAATGGTCGAATGCCGGATTGGCGATGGACAACGTTCCTAACCGACTGCAGCAATTCTGGCTGCAGTTGAAAGTCGCCAGCGGCGTACTGTGACTCAGACGCGCGTAATGGCAGCGGTCTCGGGCGACGGCACTTCCTCGATTCGCGACCACGTCACGTCGCAGACGGCGCGCGCCGCCGGGTCACCGCTCGTGATCGGCGCGGTCGTCGCGTGGCTCGCGATCACGTGGCTGGTCGGCCTGCGGCAGGGATTTCTGTTCCTGGTCGGCATCGGCTTTGGCGCCGTGCTCGCCGGCGTGTCGTTTGGCTTTACCACCGGCTGGCGCGTCTGGATACGCGAGCGCGATCCGACCGGATTTTTGGCGCAGCTGCTGGCGATCGGCCTCGCAATGCTGGTGTCGATTCCGCTGATTGCCGCACACGACGAGTTGAGCGGAGCGATCGCGCCGCTGTCCGTCAGCCTGGTGATCGGAGCGTTCGTATTCGGCGCGGCGATGCAGATCGCCGACGGCTGCGGCTCGGGCACGCTGTACAAGGCGGGGCTGGGCAACGGCTTCAGCCTCGCTGTGCTGCCCGGCTTCATCGTCGGCAGTGTTCTTGGCGCGGCACATTTGGATCGCTGGCTCGCGCTCGGCAGCCTGCCGCCGGTATCGCTGCCGGAGCAGCTCGGTGTTGGCGTCGCGTTGATCGTGCAGCTGGCGTTGCTTGGCGCGCTCGCGACGTGGCTATGGCACAAGCGCAAACGCACCGATACACGTTGGCAGCCCCGCGCGATCTATATCGGCGCGGTGCTGCTTGCGCTGTTCGGTGTGCTGAATCTGATCATCGCCGGCCAGACGTGGGGCATTGTCTATGGACTCGGCCTATGGGGCGCGAAGATCGCGACGTGGCTCGGCGTTGATCTCGCTGCCAATGCCTATTGGGGCGCGCCGATTCAGCAGACGCGCATCGAATCGTCGCTGCTGACGGATGTGACATCGGTCACCAACATTGGGCTGCTGATCGGCGCGCTGATCGCGGCCAATGTTCGCGGCCACGCGCGGCCGACGACACAGGCGAGCGCGAAACAATGGCTGATCGCGGTCATCACCGGCTTGGTGCTGGGCTACTCGGCGCGACTGGCATTCGGCTGCAACGTCGGCGCGTACTTCTCAGGCATTTCGACCGGCAGCCTGCACGGATGGGTGTGGATGGCCGCTGCGTTTGCCGGATCGCTGTGGATCGGCGTGCCGTTGCGCGAGCGGCTTGGGCTTAAAGCATGAGGCGCACGACCTTGTTCGTGGTCACGTTCTGGACGATTGCGTTCGCGTTTGTTGCACTCGACTGGTCGCGCGCGACGCCGCATAACCGGTTCGATGAGCCGCCGCCATGGCAGCTCGGCCAGGACAATGTCGAAGGCGCAGGCCACTGCGCAATGCCACTGACCTCGATGACTGCGCCCGCTAAATAGACGGTGGCGCCTCAGCAGGCAAAAACCCCTCGATCGACAGATAGCGCTCGCCGGTGTCGTAGTTGAAGCCGAGCACGCGCGCATCCTTCTTTAATTCAGGCAGCTTCTTCGCGATCGCAGCCAGCGCAGCGCCGGACGAGATGCCGACCAGCACGCCTTCTTCGCGCGCGGCACGGCGCGCCATTTCGCGCGCCTCTTCTGCTTCAACCAGTATCACTCCGTCGAGCAACTCTGTTTTCAGGTTATGCGGAATGAAGCCCGCGCCGATGCCTTGAATCGGATGCGGCGACGGTTTGCCACCCGAGATCACCGGCGACGCTGCCGGCTCGACCGCGAACACTTTCAGCTGCGGCCATTTTGGCTTCAGCACTTGCGCCAGCGCGGTGATATGACCGCCGGTGCCGACACCGGTAATGACGGCGTCGAACCCTTCGGGAAAATCGCGCAGCACTTCCTGCGCAGTCGTACGGACATGCACATCGATGTTGGCGGGATTGTCGAACTGCTGCGGCATCCATGCGCCCTTCGTCTGCGCCACCAGTTGCTTCGCACGCTCGATCGAACCCGGCATGCCTTTCTCGCGCGGCGTTAGTTCGAACTTGGCGCCATAGGCCAGCATCAGGCGGCGGCGCTCGACCGACATACTGTCGGGCATCACCAGCACGAGTTGATAGCCTTTGACCGCAGCGACCATTGCCAGGCCGATGCCTGTGTTGCCCGAGGTCGGCTCGATGATCGTTCCATCGCGCTTGAGCTCACCGCTCGCTTCGGCGGCTTCAATCATCGATAACGCGATACGGTCCTTGATTGAACCGCCGGGATTCGCGCGCTCCGACTTGATCCACACTTCGGCAGCAGGTGCGATGTCGCGGAACAAGCGGTTCACGCGAATGGTCGGCGTGTTGCCGATCGTTTCTAGAATGTTTTGTGCGCGCATGGGATTCAAAAGGATAAAAGTAGCCAGGCAGCAACGGGCGTGCCGCAAGAAGTTAAGCTCGCAGTATGAACCTGTCGATTAGCCACGCAGACATCACAGCTGCTGCGCAGCGGCTGTCCGGCGTTGCCCACCGCACACCGGTGGCGACGTCACAGACCGCCAATGAGCGCACCGGTGCGCAGCTGTTTTTCAAATGCGAGAACCTGCAGCGGATGGGAGCGTTCAAGTTTCGCGGCGCCTATAACGCGCTGTCGCAGTTCACGCCGGAGCAGCGCAAGACGGGTGTGGTGGCATTTTCGTCGGGCAATCATGCGCAGGCGATAGCACTGTCGGCACGCTTGCTTGGAATGCCGGCGACGATCGTGATGCCGACCGATGCGCCGCAGATGAAGATCGATGCGACGCGTGGCTATGGCGCCGAAGTGCAGTTGTACGACCGCTATAAGTCCAACCGCGAAGAGATCGGCCGCAAGCTGGCAGAGGAGCGCGGCATGACGCTGATCCCGCCGTTCGATCATCCGCACGTGATGGCCGGCCAAGGTACTGCGGCGCTCGAGCTGATAGAAGACGCCGGCGCGCTCGATGTGCTGTTGGTGTGTGTCGGCGGTGGCGGATTGATTTCGGGCTGCGCGGTCGCCGCCAAACATGCGCTTCCGCAGTGTCGCGTCATCGGGGTTGAGCCCGCGGCCGGCAACGACGTGCAACAGTCGCTGCGCCGTGGCGAGATCGTTCACATCGAAGTTCCAAAGACGATTGCCGACGGTGCGCAGACGCAGGCACCCGGACGCTTCACATTTCCGGTGATTCAAGCGCTGGTTGACGACGTACTGACAGTGACCGACCAACAGCTGGTGTCGACGATGCGCTTTTTTGCCGAGCGCATGAAGATGGTGGTGGAACCGACGGGTTGTCTGGCAGCGGCAGCTGCGCTCGAAGGCGTGGTCGATGTCAGTAATAAGAAAGTGGGCGTGATTTTGAGCGGCGGCAATATCAATGTGGATCGCTATGCCGAGCTGCTGACGCAGCGCTAACCGGCTAAACCGCGCGTATCAATCCGCAGGCGATGCGCGCGCCCGAGTTGCCCGTTGGTTGTGTGCGGTAGTCGTCGGGCTCCGCGTGAATGATGATGGCGCGGCCAACGACCGACGTGGGCCCGGCTGTCACGCTCAGAAGATTCGTTTCGAATGCGTACACCGCCACGCCTTCGGCATCGGACCTCAGGTTCGTCAAATCGCCCGCGTGCCGTTCGGCCACGCTGTAGTGCGCGTGCGGCTTTGCGGTCGGATTGAAATGTTCACCGGCCGCCATGCCATCGGGCGAACTGCAATCGCCCTTTTCGTGCACGTGAAACCCGAACTGCGCGCTTGGCCGCAGCCCGCGCACATCGGCGCGCACGATCACCTTGCCCTCCACCTGCACAAAACTGACGTTGCCCCAGACCAAATTGCCCTTGGTCGCCTCCAGTTGCGCCACCGCCCTCGGGCCGTCTTTTAAAACCGAACACGCGCTCAGCGCCGCCAGCAATACCGCAATCGTCACAGTCGCCGATTTTTTCATCGCGCCTCGGTTCGCGTATCTGATAGCGACCATCTTAGCCGCGCATTCACTGAGCTCGAATTGCCGCCGTGCATTGCCTCTTTCCGGTCGTTTCGCGCATGCACTCGTTCCTAGGATTAACGCATCCAAGGAACCGTCATGACGCTTCTGCAAGTCCTTCGCGCGATGCTGCTCGCGCTGGCACTGCCATTAAGTGCGATCTCGGCCGAATGGCAAGGCACCGTGGTCGGCGTTGCCGACGGCGACACATTGACTTTGCTCGACGCGAGCAAGACGCAACATCGGATTAGGCTCGACGGCATCGACGCACCCGAGCGCACGCAGCCTTATGGACAACGCGCACGGCAATCGCTGGCAGCACTCGCGCATGGGCGAGCCGCGCGCGCCGATTGCCCGAAGGTCGATCGCTACGGGCGCGCGGTCTGCCGCGTGATCGTCGACGGTGTGGACGTCGGGCTCGAACAGATACGACGTGGCTACGCATGGCACTACATCAAGTACGCGCACGAACAGCGCGCGGTCGACCGCGAACGGTATGCGCGCGCCGAGAGCGAAGCGCGCTCGGCACATGCCGGCCTGTGGTCGTTCAGTGACCCGATACCGCCTTGGGACTATCGCCGCGCGCCGCGCGGCTAACCGCGACGGTCTCTTAACAGCGACAAGAACTCGGCGCGCAGATTTGGATCCTTCAGGAAAGACCCGCGCATCACGCTGTTGATCATCTTCGAGTCGTTATCCTTTACGCCGCGCCACTGCATACAGAAGTGATCGGCTTCCATCACGAGCGCAAGCCCGTCAGGATTCATCGAAGCCTGCAACAAATCGGCCAGATGCGTCACCGCTTCTTCCTGAATCTGCGGCCGGCTCATCACCCAGTCCGCGAGCCTCGAATATTTCGATAAGCCGATCAGATTCGAATCCTCGTTGGGCAAGACGCCGATCCAAAGCTTGCCGAGAATCGGGCACAGGTGATGCGAGCACGCGCTGCGTATCGTGATCGGGCCGATGATCATCAGCTCGTTCAGCTGCTCGACGTTCGGAAATTCGGTCACGTGCGGCTTGGCCGTGTAGCGACCGCGGAACACTTCGCCGAGGTACATGCGCGCGATGCGGCGCGCGGTGCCGCGCGTGTTGTGGTCGCCTTCGGTATCGATCACCAGGCTCTGCAGCACGGCAAGCACCTTCTGTTCGACTTCGTCCTGCAATTGCGGAAGTTCGCCAGGCTCGATGTGAGCGGCAATGCTGTCGTTGGCGTGAAACCGCTGTCCGGCGGCCCGCAGACGAGCGCGGATCTTTTCCGATACCGGTGGGTTCATCGAGTCACGGGCGCCAAGGTTATTGTGTCGACTAGTGTCGTCCGACTATATATGACGGCGTGTGTGCCACGGAGGCGTTATGTTCGAAACTACGATCGCGGGGAGTTTGCCAAAGCCATTCTGGCTAGCCGAGACGCAAAAGCTCTGGCCTCAGTGGAGAGCGCAGGGCGCAGAGCTCGCAGCAGCCAAGCGCGACGCGACCGTGCTGGTGCTGAAGGAACAGGAGGACGCGGGCCTCGACATCGTGACCGACGGCGAGCAGTCGCGACAGCACTTCGTTCATGGCTTTCTCGAAGCGGTGGCTGGCATCGACTTCGAACATAAAGTCAAAATGGGGATACGCGATAACCGATACGAAGCGATGGTGCCGCAGGTGACCGGACCGCTAACGCTGCGTTCGCGCGTGCATCGAACGGAAGCAACGCTGGCGCGCGCGCATACGAAGAAAAAACTCAAGATCACACTGCCCGGTCCACTGACGATCGTCGATACCGTTGCCGATCGTTACTACGGCGATCGTCGCTCGATGGCAATGGCGTTCGCCGATCTGCTGAACGAAGAAGCACGCGCGCTGCAGGCCGACGGCGTCGACGTCATCCAGTTCGACGAGCCGGCGTTCAACGTTTATCCAGCCGAAGTCAACGAGTGGGGCATCGCAGCGCTCGAGCGCGCGGCGGCCGGGCTGACGTGCACGACCGCGGTCCACATCTGCTACGGCTATGGCATCCAGGCCAATATCGACTGGAAGAAAAGCCTTGGTGAGGAATGGCGGCAGTACGAGCAAATCTTCCCGGCGCTCGCGCGCAGCTCGATCAAGCAGGTTTCGCTCGAATGCGCCAACTCGCACGTGCCCGCGGAATTAATGCGGCTTCTGGTCAACAAGGATGTCCTGGTCGGCGTTATCGATGTGGCTTCGGATGACGTCGAGACCCCGGAGCAGGTTGCCGATGTGATCGAGAAGGCACTCGCCTTTGTGCCGCAGCAACGCTTGCTGCCATGCACGAACTGCGGGATGGCGCCGATGAACCGCGAGATCGCACTGCGCAAACTCAATGCGTTGGTGCAGGGCGCGGCGCTTGCGCGCACGCGGCACCGCTAGACGAGCGGTAGAAAGCTGGGCATCTCGTTTGCTTTTTCGGCTTGGTCTGGAAACAAATTAGGAGAGATACCCATGCGAAGAATAATTGCGTTGACCGCTTCGGCCGTACTGGCCACCGTTACGTTGGGCGGGTGTGAATCGATGGACGATCAGCAGCGTCGCACCGCAACCGGCGCTGGGGTTGGTGCGGCAGCCGGCGCCGCCATCGGTGCGATCGGCAATGACAGCAACCGAGGCCGCGGTGCAGCGGCCGGTGCGGCGATCGGTGCTGCGGCGGGTGCACTGGGTGGCTACATCTGGAACAAGCGCATGGAGAGCCAGCAGAAGCAGATTCGCAAGCGACACAAGGCACGGGCGTTGAAGTAACCCGTACCGCAGATAACCGGCTGCAGATCATCGTTCCTGGCGATATCGCTTTTGACTCAGGGCAGGCTGTTATCCGGCCAAACTTCCGGACGTCGCTTGATAATTTTGCGCAGTCGCTACAGCAGAACCCCAGCACCACCGTCACCATCATCGGCCACACCGACTCGACAGGGTCACCAGCGGTCAACGAACCGCTGTCGCTGCAACGCGCCGACGCGACGCGCGATTACCTCGTTACACGCGGCGTCGCCGCGAATCGTTTCCAAATCGATGGCCGCGGCGCTCGTGAGCCGGTCGCCAGTAACGACACCGAAGCGGGCCGTGCGCGCAATCGCAGAGTCGAAATATTCCTCGGCGATCGCGACGCTTAAAGTTTCACCTGAGCGCGGCAAGTCATTCGCCGCGCTTGGCTGCATCGCGAGCACGCATCTTCGCGGCAATGTAGTCGCCATGCGTGACGTGCAGTAGCTCGGCTATGCGGCGCAGCACGTGGTTTTCGTGCGCTGCCAGTTCCGCATCGGCGTAAGCCACCCGCCACATCAATTCGATCACGTGCTGCTTCTGCTGCTGGTCGAAGTGGCGATTGATCAGTGACGTGAATTGGTAGTAGTCATTGGCGGTGCGTACTTCCTCTTCCGCCAGCCTGAATATCGTTTGCGCTTCCACGTCAGTCAGACCGAACTTCTCACGCACAGCCTGCAGCACCGCCTGCTGTTCGCTCGGCGCAATCCAGAGTCGCTGCGCACAACTTCGACCAAGAGCGCCGCGGTCGCGAGCTCAACGCTATGACGTTCGGCAGACGGTGCGCCTTGCGCGATATTGCGATCAAAAAAATCGCGAATGGAATTCAGCACGACGGTATCGGCGCTTGCGTAGTCAGCTATTCAGGCTGGCCCGGGCTATGCAGCGCTGATAACGCTTATCGACTCGCCGGGCGAACCACTCGGTGGTCAGCTTGCGCGTGATCTTGGGGCTTTTCAACGTGATGGCTGGCAACACAGCACGCGGCACGGCGCGCCCGTTGGCCTGATCGCGCGCGCGAAGACGCGCTCGTAGAGCCGGGTGCGCTCGAATGCGGGCTCGGTACCGCGCTCTAGATCGCGACGGATTGCAGACGCTGCAATGTCGAGTCGTTTGGAGAGCGCAACAGCGGCGAGCTCGGTGCTGCCAGCGGGGTGTCAGCGGCGGCGCCAGGCGGCAGCAAATCACCGTCCAGAACCAGTGGAACACCTGAAACAATGCTCAGCGCATTTTGGAACGCAGCGTTGCGGCTCGCGTAGCGGCCGGCATTGAAATCAGCGAAGCGATACAGCGGTTGTGGATACGGGGCCTCGTAACCCAGCAGATGTGCAATGCCGAAGTACATGCCGCCGCGACGGGTGAATACCTCATGCCGGATCGAATGCGCAATTGGATACGGATATCGATTGGACGCTGTTTGGCCCTCGGCGAACGCAATGCTCACCTGCATCGGGCCGCCGGTACGAATTGGATTGCGGCTGGCAAGGAATGTCTTGCCCATCGGCACCATGCCGATGAAGTCTTCGAAGATGTCGCTCAGCTGCTTTTCGGTTTCGCCGCATCGATGCGCTCGCTGTAGCTCTTGCCGTTGGACGACGTCAAACGCAGCGCGGTGCGGACCGCCAGCTTCGGAACGCCGGCGCGATCGGCCTGCTTGTCGATCTCCTGCCAGGCGATCGCCGCCAGCCCCGGCACCGCAGGATCGGCACGAAACGTGGACTCCTGTTCGGTGACGGCCAGCACCGCACAGATGTTTTCCGGCGTCGGCGCGATCTCCAGCGTAGCGAACGCTGCATAAATATCGGCGGCCCATCCGCTGCGATCCGGCGGCCCGTCTGCGGCAAAAGGCGCACGATCAACGTACGCGCGTCAGGCGCAGTGAGTCCGGGTCGCCCGCTGTCGCCGTCAGAAGTCGCGCACCCCGCCAACAGAGCGCTGCAGGCAAACACCAGCATCCATCGTTGCGTTGTGGTCTTCAGTTTCGGCATTGGCGATTGGCCTTGCAATTCGCAACCCGATTTAACGTTAACGGGCGCGCCGCAGCATACGTGCATGGCCGGCCGCGCAATTGTGGGATAGCACCTGACCGAAGGCTTGCTAAAAGTGCAGGAGTGACACGCTGTCGAATATTCCGA
>CAWEAZ010000036.1:0-233287 GCA_963807155.1 uncultured beta proteobacterium | reverse complement strand
GCTGCCCGAGGCTCCGCCGCCGAACGCCGCACCCATATCCGCGCCTTTGCCGTGCTGAAGCAATACCAGCACGATGACCGCAATCGCCGCAATCACCTGCACAACGATTAGCAATGTAGTTAACCAAGCCATTTTGAAACCCTTCTTCGATTGTCCGATGTTACTTGGGCACGGCTGTGCAGATCGCAACAAAATCCGCTGCGACCAGCGACGCCCCGCCGATCAGCCCGCCGTCAATGTCAGGCTGGGCGAATAGTTCGGCTGCGTTCGCGGGCTTTACGCTTCCACCATACAAAATCCGTACGCGTTCTGCCCCAGCTCCGATTTGTGAGCGCAACGCCGCATGCACTTCCTGCGCCTGCTCGGGAGTCGCTGTCCGGCCGGTGCCAATCGCCCAGACCGGCTCGTACGCCAGCGCTCCGCTCGACAGCCCTTCCACGCCAACCCGATCGAGGACCGCGGCCAGTTGCGACTTCAGCACTGCGTGGGTCTGCTCCGCCTCGCGCTGCTGAAGCGTTTCGCCGATACACACGATGGGCCGCAGCTCGGCCTGCAATGCGCGCTCCGCTTTGGCGGCGACGATCGCATCGGTTTCGCCGTGCCATTGGCGCCGCTCGGAGTGGCCGACGATGACCCAGGCGCAGCCGGTGTCCTTCAACATTTCGGCCGCAATGTCGCCCGTGTACGCGCCCGGGTTGTACTGCGACACGTCCTGCGCTCCAATTTCGTCGCCGCTCAGCGCATGCCGGAGCTGATCCAGATACACGTACGGCGCACATACGACGACATCACATGCCAGCATGCTCTTGCGCGCGTTGAATTGGTTCAACCACGCCTCGTTGGCGGCGCGCGAGCCATTCATCTTCCAGTTTGCAGCGACCAGAGAACGAATCGCCTTCATCGTCCGCGCTCTGCGTCGGCATCGACGGTCAGCACGATCTTGCCGACATGCTGGCTAGATTCCATCAAACGGTGCGCTTCCGCCGCCTGGGCCAGCGGAAAGGTACGAAACAACACCGGCTTGATGCGTCCGGATTCGATCAGCGGCCAGACAACTTCGCGCAGCCGTTTCGCGATTGCGGCCTTAAATGCGATCGAGCGGGGCCGCAACGTCGACCCGGTAATCGTCAGCCGGCGGCGCAGGACAGCGTTCAGATCGAGCTGCGCCTTGGATCCGCCGAGCAGCGCGATAAAAACCAACCGCCCATCATCGGCCAGCGACTGGACTTCGCGCGGCACGTAATCGCCGGCCACCATGTCGAGTATCACATCGACGCCACGGCCGCCGGTCTCTGCTTTCAATACCTCGACGAAATCTTCGGTTCGATAATTGATCGCGCGCTTCGCACCGAGCTCGACGCAGGCTTGGCATTTCTCATCGCTGCCCGCGGTCGCATAAACCGTGTTGCCGAGCGCCGCCGCCAGCTGGATCGCAGCAACGCCAATTCCGCTCGAGCCGCCCTGCACCAGCAACGACTCGCCGGGCGCCAATCGCGCGCGATCAAATACGTTGCTCCAAACAGTGAAGTATGTTTCAGGTAGCCCGGCCGCTTCAGCAAATGACAATGTGCGTGGCTTCGGCAAGCACTGCGCAGCTGGCGCAACGCAGAACTCTGCGTACCCGCCACCGGCAACCAGCGCGCACACCTCGTCGCCGACCTTGAAACCGGAGTCGCTAACGTCACCGCTTTCGATGGTTCCGGATACTTCCAATCCGGGCAAGTCGGATGCACCTGCAGGCGGTGCGTAGGCACCTTTGCGCTGCAGAACATCAGGGCGATTTACGCCCGCTGCCTGAACTCTAATCAGTACTTCGCCGTCAGCGGGCTGCGGCACAGGACGCTCAGTGAGGCGCAACACCTCCGGGCCGCCGGGCTGCGCGATCTCGATCGCCTGCATCGAGGGCCCGCTCACTGCTTGCCTCCGAGGTGTTTCCAAAGGAACGAATATTCGATCGCGGCCATCAGCGCACGCTGCTCGTTATTCGACGCCGCCCCGTGGCCGCCTTCGATATTTTCGTAGTACCAGACATCGTGACCCTGCTCTTGCATGCGCGCGAACATCTTGCGAGCGTGCGCCGGATGCACGCGATCGTCGCGTGTCGACGTCACGAACAGAGTCGGCGGATAACGCACCGCTTTGCGCACGTTCTGGTACGGCGAATACTTGGCGATGTACGCCCACTGTTCCGGAATGTCGGGATCGCCGTACTCGGCCATCCAGCTCGCTCCCGGCCAACAACTTGTTGTAGCGCTGCATATCGAGCAGCGGCACCTGCGCCACTGCCGCACCGAACAGTTCGGGGCGCTGTGTCAACGCGGCGCCGACCAGCAATCCGCCGTTGCTACCGCCACGAATGCCGATCTGTTTCGGCTGCGCAATCCCACGCCGAGCAAGGTCTTCTGCAATCGCAATGAAATCGTCAAACGAGTTCTGACGCTTTTCCTTCAAAGCCGCCTGATGCCATGCCGGCCCAAACTCTCCACCACCTCGAATGTTCGCTATCACCAGCACGCCCCCGCGCGCAAGCCATCCGCGCCCAAGGGCGCCGCTGTAAAACGGTTCCATCGCAATTTCGAAGCCGCCGTAGCCGTACAGCATCGTCGGAGCATTCTTCACTCCGCTCGCGCCAATGACAAAGTACGGCACGCGAGTGCCGTCTGCCGATTTCGCGTCGAGCTGCTGCACCGTCATTCGCGACGCATCGAAAAACGCAGGCATCGATTTCAGCTTTTCGACCGGGTCGCCGGCGGCGCCGATGAATAGTGTCGGCGGGGTCAGGAAATCCTGATAAGTGACGAAGACCTGATCGGACGTGTAGCGATCAACCGGCCGCGCACTAGCCGCTCCCAGCGAAGGCAACGCAATTTCCTGGCGCCGCCAGCCGCCGTCCGCTGGAGTCATGATCCATATGCGGCTTCGAACGTTGTCGAGCACGTCAAGCACGATCGTGTTGCGGGTTGCCGACCAGTTCTGCAGAGCGGTATGCGGCGTGGGCTCGAATAGCACCTCAAATGTGCTCGCGCCGTTAAGAAACTCCCGTGCGTTGGTCGCAATCAGTGCGCCAGCGGCGTACAACCGGCCACCGATGTTCCACGCGGATCGCAGCCGCACGATGAGCCAGGGGCCGACGATCTGAGCGGCGGCGTCATCCGGCACTGCAAGCCGTACGGGAACCCCGTCACGCAGCACAAATGTCTCGCCGTTGTAGAAAGCGATCGAACGACGGATTCCCTCGGTGATTCGGGTCGAGCCATCACGAATGTCATGGTCAACCCACGCGCTGACGCCAACATCGGTTCGTTGCCCTTCGAAGACGGTCACGGCTTGCGCGAGTGGCGTGCCGCGGCTCCAGCGCTTGACGATGCGCGGATAGCCGCTATCGGTCAGGCTGCCCGGCCCGAAATCGGTGCCGACGTAAATCGTGTCGCGGTCGCGCCACTCGACTTCGGACTTCGCTTCAGGCAAGACGAATCCGTCATCGACGAATTGCCGCTTGGCAAGATCGAACTCGCGCACGACGATCGCATCGCCGCCGCCGCGCGACAGACTAATCAGGCACCTGTCACCGCGCGGCGGCAAGCACTGCGCATTTTTCCAAACCCAGTTCTCCTTTTCGTCGCGCGCCAGTGCGTCAACGTCGAGCACCGTTTCCCACGCCGGCTGCGCCTTTCGATATTCAGTCCACGTCGTGCGGCGCCAGAGTCCGCGCGGATTCGATCGGTCCTGCCAGAAGTTGTAAAGGTGGTCGCCGTGCACCGCGACCTGCGCAATCCGCTCGCGCGAGTCCAGCACTTCACGGACTTCATCGCGAATTTGCGCAAACTCCGCGCGATCCTTCAGCTCAGATAGCGTGCGCGTACTCGCCGCGCGCGCAAAGTCGAGAGCGCGCACGCCGTCGACGTCTTCGAGCCACAGATACGGATCGGCGGGTTCGTTAGGCATGGGAACCTGCGCCTGCAGCGTGGGCATCAAGGCAGCAGCGGCAAGCAGTACGAGTGCGTGGGTTGCGAAGCGGTTCATGAAAAACCAGGGCGCCATCGCGACGCCGTGGATTCTTCGACAGGACTACTGCTGCTGCGGTTGCTGAGCTGCAGCGGGGGCGGCGTCGCCGCCGACGGCCTTCATCGACAACCGCACGCGTCCCTTTTCATCGGCTTCGATCACCTTGACCTTGACCGCCTGGCCCTCTTTCAGATAGTCAGCCACGGCGTTGACCCGTTCGTTGGCAATCTGCGAGATATGCAGCAAGCCGTCCTTGCCCGGCAAGATCTGCACGATCGCACCGAAGTCCAGCAGCCGCAGCACGGTGCCGTCGTACACCTTGCCGACCTCGACTTCGGCTGTCAGCTCGGCGATACGGCGTTGCGCTTCACGGCCCTTGTCCTGATCGACGCTGGCAATGATGATGGTGCCATCGTCCTCGATGTCGATCTGCGTGCCGGTTTCTTCGGTCAGCGCGCGAATCACCGCACCGCCCTTGCCGATCACGTCACGAATCTTCTCGGGATTGATCTTCATCTTGATCATGCGCGGCGCAAACGCGGACAATTCTCCGCGCGAGGCGCCGATCGCGTCCTGCATCTTCTGCAGGATGTGCATGCGGGCTTCCTTCGCCTGCGCCAACGCAACCTGCATGATCTCGCGCGTGATGCCTTCGATCTTGATGTCCATCTGCAGCGCGGTAATGCCCGTCGCGGTACCCGCCACCTTGAAGTCCATGTCGCCGAGATGATCTTCGTCGCCGAGGATGTCGGTCAGCACCGCGAACTTGTTGCCTTCCTTGATCAGCCCCATCGCGACACCGGCCACATGCGCCTTCATCGGCACGCCGGCGTCCATTAGCGCCAGACAGCCGCCACACACCGATGCCATCGACGATGAGCCGTTCGATTCGGTGATTTCGGCGACGACGCGCAGTGAGTACTGAAAATCTTCATACGACGGCAGACACGCAAGCAACGCACGTTTCGCCAGCCGGCCGTGGCCGACCTCGCGCCGCTTCGGCGCACCGACGCGCCCTGTTTCGCCGGTGGCAAACGGCGGCATGTTGTAGTGAAGCATGAAGCGCTCGCGATACTCGCCTTGCAGCGCGTCGATGATCTGTTCGTCCTGCTTGGTGCCCAGCGTCGCGATCACGAGCGCCTGAGTCTCACCGCGCGTGAACAACGCCGAGCCGTGCGTGCGCGGCAGAACGCCGAGACGAATCTCGATCGGCCGCACGGTGCGCGTGTCGCGCCCGTCGATGCGGGGCTCGCCGTCCAGAATCTGACTGCGGACGATCTTCGCTTCGAGGTCGAACAGGATACTGGCGATTTCGTTGCCATCGACTGTCGGCTGACCGCTCGATACGGCATTTGCGCCGCCGCGCTTATCGTCGATGCATAGATCTCCTTGATGCGATTCGACGCGTCCTGCTTGCTGCGCATCTGATATGCCTCGCGCAGCGCCTGCACCGGCGCTTTGCACCAACGACGCCATCAGCGCT
Source organism: uncultured beta proteobacterium (assembly GCA_963807155.1). Lineage (GTDB taxonomy): Bacteria > Pseudomonadota > Gammaproteobacteria > Burkholderiales > Burkholderiaceae_F > JACCZX01. Next base: position 227,799 of record CAWEAZ010000036.1, on the reverse strand, counting down.
TCGTTCTTCGCCGCAGGCTGCCACTCCCATGCCGGCTTGCCAGCGTCGCGCACCAGATCGTGAATCGCGTTAATCACGGCCTGCATCTGCTGGTGACCGTGCATCACACCGCCGAGCATCACGTCTTCGGGCAACTGATCGGCCTCCGACTCGACCATCAAAACAGCGCGCTCTGTGCCAGCGACCACCAGGTTCAGTTGCGACGTCTTCAGCTGCGTTGCGGTCGGATTGATCACGTACTGACCATCGACGTAACCGACACGCGCCGCACCGATCGGGCCCTTGAACGGAATGCCAGCCAGCGACACTGCCGCCGAGGCGCCGATCAGCGCCGGAATGTCCGAATCGATCTCTGCATCGACTGACAGCACATGGATGACGACCTGCACTTCGTTATAAAAGCCATCCGGAAAGAGCGGACGTAGTGGCCGGTCGATCAGTCGAGATGTCAGCGTTTCTTTTTCCGACGGCCTGCCTTCGCGCTTGAAAAACCCACCCGGGATGCGGCCCGCCGCGTAGGTCTTCTCTACATAGTCGACCGTCAGCGGAAAGAAATCTTGTCCCGGCTTCGCTTCCTTGCGCGCCACCACGGTGGCCAACACGACCGTATCGCCGACTGAACACAGCACCGCGCCATCTGACTGCCTTGCGATCTCGCCTGTTTCCAGCGTCACCGTGTGCGCGCCGTACGCAAAACTTTTCGTCACTTTCTCAAACATAGTCATTCCTTTGTCATTCGCCGCGTTCCTGTCATTCGCTGCATACGATCGCAGCGATAGAACGCAAAAAGCCCGCGCGGACCGTTCCGCGCGGGCTTGGTTGTTTCGTATCGGACACTACTTGCGCAGTCCGAGGCTATCGATTAGCCCCTTGTAGGAATCGGGGTTCTTGCCTTTCAGATAGTCGAGCAATTTGCGACGCCGGCTGACCATTTTCAGCAGACCGCGGCGTGAGTGATGATCTTTGACGTGCGCCTTGAAGTGATCGGTCAATTCGTTGATGCGCGCCGTTAACAGCGCGATCTGCACTTCAGGCGATCCGGTATCGGCTTGCGCGCGCTGATATTTGGCGACGATTTCCGACTTGTTGATATCTGCAACTGACATGGCGTCCCTTTCGTTGAACTGCGACTCGCGGACACGGAAGGATGGCCGTGCCGTGAAAAGCAGGTGATTGTAGCAGCGTCGCGGCGCGCAAGCGTTGGGCGGAGCTGGCCTGCCTGGGCGTCGGGCACTAAAGTGCCGACCCTGCGGTACTCGCAGCCGGCGCGAAATAGGGCTAAAGCGCTATTTCGCTGAAAGCCCGGCGTTGCTCCGTTCCTCGGGCGACGCCCCGAAGGCAGGTCATCTCCGCCCAACGCTTGCGCGTGAGACAGTGGCACTTGTTGGGGGAAAGGAAAAACATCTCGATCGAGGCGATGTCGCGACAGCAGCGGCTGGCGCAGATGCGCCGCCTTTGAGTCGTCGCCCGAGGAGCGGAGCAACGCCGGGGCTTGAGCGAAAAAGTGCTTTAGCCCTTTTTCGCGCCGGCGTTGTGAGTACCGCAGTGGTTGGCACTTTAGTGCCCGACGACGTAGGCGGCGCAGCTGCGTCAGCCGCTGCTGCTACCGCTGCGGCCACGCCATCACACAGCGCGTAGGGCGCTCGTTCTTTGCGGGCGCAACCGTCAACGTTGAACGAAAACCGTAGCCGCTTCCTTCGACGTCATAACGCACCGTGGGCGCACCCTGCTTGTCCATCACGGACACCACCAACGGACCGATTATTTGATGGTCGGCCTTGCGCATGGTCACGTCACCCAGCGGATTGCCCTGCGTGGCAACAAAGCTCATCCCGGACAATGCACGCGCAACTGCCAGCGCGTCGTCCGTTCCCGCCGCCTCGATTGCACGCACCAGCATCTCGATCATCACGATTGTGCGTGCCTGAAAAAAATCGTCGCGCGCATCGGGAAATCGACGACGGAATTCCTGATAAACGCGCTCCATCGAGGCCGGCTCTGCGTTCGGATGCCATTCGGCCACCGCGTACACGCGCCCGACTCCGGCATCGCCGATCGTTGCCGGCGCACCGAGCCCGTTACCGTAGAACGTATAGAAACTTGCCGTCAGCCCGGCTTCGCGTGCCGCTCGCACGAGCAACGTCAAATCGTTGCCCCAGTTTCCGGTGACCACCGTATCGGCGCCGCTGTCCTTGATCTTTGCCACATACGGCGCGAAATCGCGCACCTTGCCGACCGGATGCAGCTCGTCGCCGACGACACTTACCCGCTTCGTACGCTGCGCGAGCATCGAGCGCGCGTTCGCAGCCACCTGTTGGCCGAAGCTGTAGTCCTGATTCAGCAAGTAAACCTTCGTTACGGCGGCATCGGAAGCGAGCGCCTCGACCAACGCCGCCATCCGCATCTCGACATGCGCATCAAAACGAAAGTGCCATGGGCTACACCGCTCATTGGTCAACGCGGGATCGACAGCCGAGTAATTCAGAAACAGCACGCGCTCGGCCGGGACGCGTTCGTTGTGCTTGTTAACCGCATCGATCAATGCCGCCGCGACCGCCGAAGAATTGCCCTGTAGAACGAACGTGATGCGAGCGTCGGTCGCACGCCGAAACATCGTCAACGCTTCTTCGACCTGACCCTTCGAATCGAACGTCTCGAGCTGTAGGGTGCGTGCGCCGCCGGCGAGCTTGACTCCTCCGCGCGCATTGATGCGTTCGATCGCAAACAACAGGTTGCGCGCGACCGCATCTCCGGTGTTTGCGAACGGGCCCGAAAACGCCTCGATCATTGCGAGGCGGATCGGAGGCGATGGCGGCGATGAACCTTGCGCGGTGGCCTCGGCGCCGAGTAGCGCAAATACAACCGCTGCCCACGCGCGCTTCAACGACCCTCCGGACAGTAGCGTTACGCAGCGAGCGAAGTCTGCGGGTTCAGCCGTTCGCCGGTCATATACAGCTTGTTCAGCGCATTCAGATAAGCCTTTGCCGATGCTGCAATGATGTCGGGATCGGCGCCAGTGCCGTTAACGATGCGGCCCGCGCGCGCCTAGCCGCACAGTCACCTCACCCTGCGCTTCGGTGCCCGTCGTGATCGCATTGACCGAATACAGCAACAGCTCGCAGCCGCTCTTGACGCGGCTCTCGATTGCCTTCAACGACGCATCGACGGGGCCGTTGCCATCGGACTCCGCCGAGACTTTCTCGGCGCCGATCGAGAACACGATTTTCGCGTGCGGTCGTGCCCCCGTTTCGGACTTCTGCATCATCGAGATCAATTTGAAATGCTCGTCATGCGGCGTCACCGCTTCATCTGAAAAAAGCGCCTGAATGTCTTCGTCGAAAATTTCAGACTTGCGATCGGCAAGGTCCTTGAACGCGGCAAAGGCAGCGTTCAACTCGGTTTCGCTCTCGAGCGGGATCGACAGCTCGTTGACGCGTTGCTTGAATGCGTTTCGGCCCGACAACTTACCGAGCACGATCTTGTTCGCAGCCCAACCAACGTCCTCAGCACGCATGATTTCGTACGTATCGCGTGCCTTGAGCACGCCGTCCTGATGAATGCCCGATGCGTGCGCGAATGCATTCGCGCCGACCACCGCCTTGTTCGGCTGCACGGCAAATCCGGTAATGCCCGCCACCAGTTTTGACGCCGGCACGATCTGCGTCGTGTCGACTCCGACGTCGAAGTCGAAAAAGTCGCGCCGCGTTCTGTACCGCCATCACGACTTCTTCCAGCGAACAATTGCCGGCGCGCTCGCCCAAGGCCGTTGATCGTGCATTCGACCTGACGTGCGCCACCGATCATCACGCCCGCAAGCGAATTGGCGACCGCCATGCCGAGATCGTTATGGCAATGCACGCTCCAAATTGCCTTGTCCGAGTTCGGCACGCGCTCGCGCAGCATGCGCAGAAACTGGCCGTACAACTCGGGCACCGCGTAGCCGACCGTATCGGGAATGTTGATCGTCGTCGCACCCTCAGCGATCGCGGCTTCGAGCACGCGGCACAGGAAATCGGGCTCGGAGCGATAGCCGTCTTCGGGCGAGAACTCGACGTCATCGGTGAATTGACGCGCGAAGCGCACCGAGAGTTTCGCTTGCTCGTACACCTGCTCCGGCGACATGCGTAATTTCTTTTCCATGTGCAGCGCCGAAGTTGCGATGAACGTATGAATGCGCTTCGACTTCGCCCCCTCCAGTGCTTCCGCCGCACGGCTGATGTCACGATCGTTAGCACGCGCCAGTGAACAAACGGTCGAGTCCTTGATCGCGTTGGCAATCGATTTCACCGCGTCAAAGTCGCCGTTGGACGATGCCGCAAAGCCGGCTTCGATCACGTCGACTCGCAGACGCTCCAGCTGCTTCGCGATGCGCAGCTTTTCTTCCCTGCGTCATCGACGCGCCGGGGCTTTGTTCGCCATCGCGCAACGTGGTATCGAAAATGATCAAACGGTCGGTCATCGGAGGCTCCAGCAAAAGCAGTCGTGGTTTTTCCTCGCCCGGCTCGCGGCTCAGGCGGGGTAGTGCACAAATTGTGGGAGGGAGTTATCTGCGCGCGGGGCGCAGCAGTAGCAGCGCGGGCAGCAAACCAAGCGCGGCTGAGATTCGAGCGGCAGGAGCAATGAGGCGATTCATGTGCGGCGAGTCTAAGCCCAAAGCAGCCGATGAACAACCGCGTTATTCGGGCTTGCTGGCGACATCCGGAGACGCAGGCGCGACTTTAGCTGCGGCCACTGGCTTGACCGGGTTCGGCTGGTGTTTGTACCAGCGCCATGCCAGATACACGTAACCCGAAAAGGCGTAGCAACAGAACAGTGTGAACAGCACGATCGGCGGATCGGATGACACGAAGAAGATCAGTGCGATCGCAACCACCAGAACCCAGAACGGAACGCTGCGGCCCAGTTGAAAACTCTTGCCGCTGTAAAACGGCGCGCTCGACACCATCGTGAAGCCGGCATACACCGTCAGGGCGAATGCCGCCCAAGGCAGCCATGCTTCGCGAATCGGAAACTTGTTGTCTACCGCGAGCCAGACAAAGCCCGCAATCAATGCGGCCGCCGAAGGGCTTGGCAGTCCCTGAAAAAACCGCTTGTCGACTGCGCCGAGATTTGCGTTAAAGCGCGCCAGTCGCAAAGCTGCGCCCGCGCAATACACAAATGCACCGGCCCACCCCCAGCGACCGAGGTCGTGCAACGCCCACTCGTACATCACCAGGGCCGGAGCAACGCCGAATGAGGTCATGTCCGCCAGCGAGTCGAACTGTTCGCCGAACGCGCTTTGAGTATTGGTCAGGCGCGCTACGCGCCCGTCCATTCCATCGAGCACCAGCGCCGCGAAAATGGCAATCGCCGCGAGCTCGAACTGCTGATTCATCGCCTGCACGATCGCAAAGAATCCTGCGAACAGATTGGCCAGCGTGAACAGGTTCGGAAGCAGATAGATGCCGCGCCGCCGACGTACGATGGTCGGCGCTTCGTCCAGAATCGGCGAAGCCTGCAAGCCGAACGGGCGCGGTTTGCGGCGACGGAAGCGCATCAGAATGTGGCGATCACCGTGGTCGTTGCGTAAACCTTATCGCCGACCGCAACCTTCGGCATGACTGAAAGCGGCAGGTAAACATCGACTCTCGACCCGAACCGGATAAAGCCGTAGCGCTGTCCGCGCGCCAGCACATCGCCTGCTTTTGCGTAGCACAGGATTCTGCGCGCGATTAGGCCGGCGACTTGAACGACGGAAATGCGCTGGCCGTCCGGCAACTTCATTACCAGCGCATTGCGCTCATTCTCGGTCGATGCCTTATCGAGATCAGCATTGACGAAGGTGCCTGCTTGATAGTCAATACGCTCGACTGTGCCATCGACGGGGGAGCGATTGCTGTGAACGTTGAACACATTCATGAAGACGCTGACCAGTATGGCGTCCGCCTGCGTGTAGGGATCGACGGTTTTCTGAACGCGAACAATGCGGCCGTCAGCGGGCGACAACACGGCATTGGGGTCTGCGGGGATCGCACGCGGCGGATCGCGAAAAAACTGGATGATGAAGATTGCAATCAGCCACACCGGCAGCGACCAAGCAAAGCCGAAGAAGACAGCGACAAGAATGGCCGCAGCGACGGCGGCGCCGATATACGGCCAGCCTTCGCGCGCAAGAATGGGATGCGGGTAGTTCAACGCTTCTCCCTCGAACATCAAGGGCTGATGGTATCGGAAGCACAACTACGGCAAGAATCGCGCCTTTCCAGTGACGCTCAGCCGCTCGGTCGAGCGCCCGGACTCGAAAGTCGGCGGCGCCACGGCATCCGAAGACTGCATCGCCGACCGCATCATCATCGGCTGCGGCGGCGCCGCTTCGCGCACTCCGAAGTTGATTTCTTCGACACGAATACGATTCGCCGGAACGCCCATCGACTGCCCTGCGGCGGTAAAGCGAGAGTTCAGGTTAGCCATCGCGAGCTGGATCAACTGCGCTTCAACCTTGTCGCGCGCCGCCTTTGAAAGCCTGAAATCAACTCCGCCCAGCGCGAGCAAAGGTTGCGCCGCTGCGACTGTCTTCGGAAGTCCGGCTAGATTTTCTGTTCGCACAGTCAAACCTTGACGCACACGCCAGCCAGTAATTGTGCGATTACTGCCACTCGAGTAAACGGGATAGCTGCTGTAACCGGACGTTTCAATCTGAGCTTTTGGGTCGGCGCGTTTAAGTGCCGCAGTTCCGTCGGCGACGCGCTGATTGACCGTTGATTGCGCGCGCGTCAGATCGGCGTCCTGTGCTTCGTAGAAAAAGTTGGCGACGGCTTCGTCATTCGCCACCTCAACTTCCGCTGCGCCCGTCATCAAGACAAGCGTGCCGGCCGGCTGAAGAGGAAGTGACGGCTGCTGAGCAGCGGCCGACACCGTGAGCGACACCACAACGATCGCAAGCAGTCTTTTCATAGAAGCCCTATCAGTTCTTGGTCTGATCGACCAGCCGGTTCGCCTTGATCCACGGCATCATGCCTCGCAGCTTCTCGCCGATCTGCTCGATCGGGTGCTCGGCTGTCAGCCGGCGTCTCGCGGCGAGCGTCGGCGCACCAGCGCGGTTCTCGAGGATGAAGTCACGCGCGTATTCGCCCGTCTGAATGCGTTCGAGCGCCTCACGCATCGCCTTCCTGGTTTCCGCCGTGACGATCTTGGGTCCGGTCACATACTCGCCGTACTCCGCGTTGTTGGAGATCGAGTAGTTCATGTTGGCTATGCCGCCCTCGTAGATCAGATCAACGATCAACTTCACTTCGTGCAGGCACTCGAAGTACGCCATTTCTGGCGCGTAGCCCGCATCGATCAGCGTTTCATATCCGGCCTTGATCAGTTCAACGACGCCGCCGCACAGCACGGTCTGCTCACCGAACAGATCGGTCTCGGTCTCTTCACGAAAGTTGGTTTCGATGATGCCGGCCTTTCCGCCGCCGATCGCACACGCGTACGAGAGCGCCAGATCGCGCGCCATGCCCGAGACGTCCTTATGCATTGCAATCAGACACGGCACACCCCCGCCCTGCTTGTACGTTGAGCGCACCGTGTGGCCCGGCGCCTTGGGCGCGATCATGATCACGTCGAGGTCGGCGCGCGGCTGAATTTGCCCGTAATGGATATTGAAGCCGTGCGCGAAGGCCAATGCAGCGCCCTGCTTCATGTTGGCCGCAATCGACTCGCTGTAGACCTGCGCGTGGTTCTCGTCCGGCAACAGGACCATCGCGATGTCAGCGCCCTTCACGGCGTCCGCAACTTCCTGGACTTTCATGCCGGCCGCCTCGGCCTTCTTCCAGGACACGCCGCCACTCCTTAACCCGATCGTCACCTTCACGCCGGAGTCGGTCAGGTTCTGCGCATGCGCGTGGCCCTGCGATCCGTACCCGATGATCGCGACGTGTTTGCCCTTGACCAGCGACAGATCAGCGTCTTTGTCGTAGTAGATCTTCATTGTTCCCCCTAAACCCTCAAAATTCTTTCGCCGCGACCCACTCCGGAACCGCCCGTACGCACGGTTTCGAGAATGGCCGCACGGTCCACCGCCTTGATGAATGCGTCGAGCTTCGCGCCGTTGCCAGTCAGCTCGATCGTATAACTGCGCTCGGTGACGTCGATGATGCGGCCACGGAAAATGTCGGCCATCCGCTTGATCTCGTCGCGCTCCTTGCCGACCGCGCGCAGCTTGATCAACATCAGCTCGCGCTCGATGTAATCGCCTTCGGTCAGATCGACGACTTTGACGACCTCGATCAGGCGGTTCAAGTGCTTGGTGATCTGCTCGATCACGTCATCCGAGCCAACGCTGACAATCGTCATGCGCGACAGCGACGGGTCCTCAGTCGGCGCGACCGTCAAGGTTTCGATGTTGTAGCCGCGCGCAGAGAACAGTCCTACCACACGTGACAGCGCGCCGGGCTCGTTTTCCAGCAACACGGAGATGATGTGTCTCATAGTGCCCGCCCGGCCGCCCGAAGGGCACTGCGCCCCCTTGGGGGCAGCGAACGTAGTGAGCGCCATGGGTTCTTCATAAGTCTTCCGATCCAAGCAGCATCTCGGTCAGACCCTTGCCTGCCTTCACCATCGGCCAGACGTTTTCCTTCTGATCGGTAATGAAGTCGAGAAACACCAGCCGGTCTTTGTACTTTCCAAACGCTTCCTTTAGTACCGGCTCGACATCGGCCGGCTTGTCGATCTGGAACCCGACGTGGCCATACGCCTCGGCGAGTTTGACGAAGTCGGGCAACGCGTCGACATACGATTCCGCATAGCGGCCACCGTAGTCGATCTGCTGCCACTGCCGGACCATGCCAAGGTAGCGATTGTTCAGATTGATGATTTTCGGTGTCAGCCGATACTGCTTGCAGGTCGATAACTCCTGAATGCACATTTGAATCGACCCTTCGCCGGTAATCACCGCGACCTCGGCTCCAGGATTCGCCATCTGCACACCCATCGCGTAGGGCAATCCGACACCCATTGTTCCAAGTCCGCCCGAGTTGATCCAACGGCGCGGCTTGTCGAACCGGTAGTACTGCGCCGCCCACATCTGGTGCTGGCCGACGTCCGACGTGACGAACGCATTGCCGCCGGTGACTTCCCACAGTTTCTCGAGGACGTACTGCGGCTTGATCGCGCCTCCATTCTTCTCGTAGCGCAGGCAGTCTTTCTTGCGCCACTCGTTGACCTGTTTCCACCACGCGGCCAGCTTGGCAGTATCGGGCCGCGTCGCCGTCGCTTCGACCTGTGCCACCAGCTCGATCAACACTTCGCGCACATCGCCAACGATCGGAATGTCGACCTTGACGCGCTTCGAAATCGACGACGGATCGACGTCGATATGAATGATCTTGCGCGGGTTGGTCGAGAAATGTTTCGGATTACCGATCACGCGGTCGTCGAAGCGCGCGCCGATGGCAATCAGAACGTCGCAGTGCTGCATCGCCATGTTGGCTTCGTACGTTCCATGCATGCCGGGCATGCCGACGAACTTCTCGTTGCTGGCCTCAAAGGCACCCAGCCCCATTAAGGTGTTGGTACAGGGAAAGCCCAGCAAGTTGACGAAACGGTTCAGCAAGTCGGCCGCGTTCGCCAAAATCACCCCGCCACCCGTGTAGACCATTGGCCGCTCCGCCGCGAGCAGCAATTGCACCGCTTTCTTGATCTGACCCGTATGCCCCTTCGATACGGGCTTGTACGAGCGCATCGAGACTTCGCGCGGGTATTCGTACTCGCAGCGCGCTACCGTCACATCCTTAGGGATATCGACCAGCACCGGGCCAGGCCGCCCGCTTTGCGCAATGTAAAACGCCTTCTTTATCGCGCCGGCGAGTTCGCGCACGTCTTTGACCAGGAAGTTGTGTTTGACACATGGGCGCGTGATGCCGACCGTGTCACATTCCTGGAAGGCATCAAGCCCGATCGCGTGCGTCGGCACCTGACCCGTCAGCACCACTATCGGGATGGAATCCATGTACGCGGTGGCAATGCCGGTCACGGCATTCGTGACGCCCGGCCCGCTGGTGACCAATGCCACGCCGGTACGATTGCTCGAGCGCGAATAGGCATCAGCCGCGTGCACGGCTGCCTGCTCGTGTCGCACCAGAATGTGCTGAAACTTGTCCTGCTTGAAGATTTCGTCGTAGATGAAAAGGACCGCACCGCCCGGATAACCGAAAACGTGCTTGACGCCCTCATCCTGCAAACATCGAACGACGATCTCAGCGCCGCTTAATTCCATTTTCAAACCCTCTCAAAGTCCACAGGAAATTGATTGGTTGCCGTTCCGTGCCCGCTTGTGGCGAGTGGTGCGGCGGCGCCCTGCGCTTACTTATTGTCGATAAGCGGATAAGCTGTAATCGATAAGCTATCTTGTTGTTTTCTTACAAGAGCGCGAGAAGATACGGGAGCGCAGCATATTGTGCAAATCGATCGTGTTGGTCATCCCACAAGCTAGGGCCGCTTAGTGGCCTCGCGTCAAGAGCTATCCGATTTCCTGGCGAGCGTCGAACGCCGAGCCTTCAAGCAGGCGCAGTACGCCGTGCGCGACTCCGACGCCGCGCTGGACATCGTGCAGGACGCGATGATGAAGCTTTCGGAAAAGTACGGCGACCGGCCGGCGACCGAGTTGCCGCTGCTCTTCACTCGCATCCTGCAAAACGCGACCTACGACTTTTTTCGACGCCAGAAGGTTCGATCGACCTGGGTGACCCTTTTCTCGGCTTTGTCGCCCGGCCATGAGGATGACAATACCGACCCGCTCGAGACGCTGGAGGCGATGTCGGGCTCCCCGGCTGCCGAGAGCGCACAGGACCAGGTCGAACGGTCGCAGGTGGTGGCCATCATCGAAGAAGAGGTGGCCAAGTTACCAACCCGTCAACGAGAGGCATTTTTGATGCGTTACTGGGAAGATATGGACGTGGCGGAGACCGCCGCGGTAATGGGATGCTCGCAGGGCAGCGTCAAGACCCACTGTTCGCGCGCAACGCACGCGCTGGCAAAGGCCTTGAAAGCACGGGGAATACAGCTATGAACGAGAAAGAATTCGGATACCAGATCCGCCAAGCGCTTAACGAAGCGGCGGCGGGGTTGGATTACAAGACGACCTATCGGCTGGAGCAAGCCCGGGCCGCGGCGCTGGCTCGCCAGCGAGACCCGGTCTCTGCACCGGCCTGGAGTCCGGCGCTACAGACAGCCGGCGGCCGCTCATCCGACGGCTCCCGCATTGGTTGGTTCGGAAGTTTGGGGATGGCGGCGCCAGCGTTGGCCCTGGTTATTGGCTTCATCGGCATCTACCAGTGGCAGCAACAGCAGGCGCCGGAACGCATTTCGGATCTGGCCGCAATGGATTTTGCGGTGCTGATGGATGAAACGCCGATCGGCGCGTACGCCGACAAGGGGTTTGGCATACTGCTGCGCGGTGAAACGGAAGATCTGTAGGCGACGCCTCTTGCACTTCAAGTCTTTACTTTGCATTTTTGCCGGCGTCCTTGTCGCGGCCAGCCCTGGTGCGGTCGTCGCACAGGCTCCTTCCCCACCGGCCCCTTCGGCCAAAGCAACGCCAGTTCCGCAACCCTCGCGGCCCACTTGGAACGAACTCACGTCAGCGCAGCGTGAGGCGCTTGCACCGCTTGCCGGTATGTGGGAAACGCTCGAAGCCGACCGCAAGAAAAAATGGCTTGAAATGGCCGGACGATTTCCACGGCTCACGCCCGACGCGCAAAAACGGATGCACGAGCGCATGGGGGAGTACGCGCGACTCACGCCCGAGCAACGCAAGACCGCGCGCGAGAATTTTCGTCAAGCTTACGAGCTCCCTGCCGATCAGCGGCAGGAGAAGCTGCAGCGCTATCAGGCGTTGCCGGACGAAAAGAAACGCGCACTGACTGAACAAGCCACCAAGAAGGCGGCGCAGAGTCCTGCGCCACCACCTCCTGCGCCCGCGCCGCCCGCTCCCGCAAAGTAGGCGAGTCGATAGACTCGTTGCGTGACCGACGAGCACGACCCACCATCTTCATTGCGCGCCGCTGGCTTGTTTATACGGCTGGCAGCCATGATCTACGAAGCAGTTCTAGTCTTTGCCGTCGTCTTTGCCGTCGGCTATGCGCTGCTCGCAACCATGCAGTGGTCATACCCACTGGCGCCGGCTCCGCGCGCCATGTTGCAGGGCGCATTGTTTGTGGCCGCGGGCGCCTACTTTGTGATCTGCTGGGCACGCACCGGCCAAACACTTGCTCTGAAAGCGTGGCGCCTTAAGGTGATTGATTCAGCGGGTCGTCCTCCGCACAGCGGCCGTGCGATAGCGCGCTATGTGCTTGCTTGGCATCTCTGGCTGCCAGGACTCGCGATCGCGGCGGCGTTGCAGCTGAGCGCCGGCGCGACCTTCGTTGCGCTTGCGGTGAGCTTTGCGCTCTTGTTAATCCCGGCTCTGATCGATCACCGCCGGCGTCTACTACACGATATGTTGACCGGCACGCGCGTGGTGCGCGTGCCGCGATAGAGCGCCTAAGCCGTGGTGCGCTCTCGATACAACCATGCGACGATGATCCCAAGCACGATCATCAAAATCGTACTGAAGACAACTTGCTTGCCGACCAACGACTCAGGCAAGGGCTGCACCGCGTAATAGATCAAGTAGCCCGGGACCTGAGCAAGCAACGCCACTGCTAGTCCAAAACGTGCGCCCTGTCCCAGCCAGGGGCGCGCTTCCTTACCCCGCGCATAGATCCAAGTAAACGCGCCAGCGCTTAGCACGTGCGCTAGCAACATCCAAGGGAAATAAGCCCCGTGTTCCGCCTCGGTCCGATAAAGCTTCGCGAGCTGCCTGTAGTCCGGATCGAGAAGAAGCCCGTGGATCAGAAAGTCGCCTGCCATCCACGCGATAAAAATCACCAGCCATGCGATGAAGAGTTTCTTGTTCATATCGTCTCCCGGGTAGTGAAGCGCCGAAAGCGTATCGAATTAGTCGACCGGGCGAAATGGGTCGGCGTCGCCGGCAAACAGCCGCTTGTTGATCGCAAGCTCGCGGCGATTGGTTTTTTCCAAAAATTCGCGCGCGCCGCGCATCGCAACGAACGCGTCGAACCCGCGCTGCAGAAAGTGATGAAGGTGCGACAGCCCCCACATCGCGGCGGGCGCCTTCATCATGGACAGCATCGTTGACAGCATCGGCACTTTCGCGAGTTTCTCCAACGCTTTGCCGATTCTGTCGGCGAGCTCGATCTGGTCAACTCGCTCGGCCTCGGTACCCGTCGCGCGATACGCCTCGGCGTAACTTTTCGCCGTGATCGGCAGGTCGATGTTGCGTGACATTTCAATATCGAACCGCTCCGCGATCTCCTCTAGCTGAACCGCGAGTAACAAGGCGTTGATCGCACGCGACGGCAGCAGGCCCGCGAGCTTCGGCGCCACCTTTTGTGCCTCAGTGTCGCGCCGATCGACATCCTTCGCGCCGTACAACTCATCGAGGAAAAATTCAGCCGCCTCCTTAAAACGAGGGGTGGCCAGCAGATCAGCGTACGTTCCACGCAGGCGCTCGATCTGCCATTGCTTGAGAGCGGCCCAGCGCTTCTTGTGCTGTGCATCCGTGTCGAGTTCGGCGCGCAGTGCTATCACGCGGCCGAGCGCGTCGGCAAGCTTGCGGCCGCTCATGCCTGGAGCTAAGTCGCTTGAGTCGCGTGCTCTGAATGGCTCGCGCCGTGCCCGCCAGGTCCAGAATATCCGCGCGGAATCGCGTTCAGAAGTTTTTGCGTGTACTCGTTCTGAGGCGCAGCATAAATCGCATCGGCATTACCGCGTTCGACGATCGCACCCTGGTTCATCACGAGCATGTCGTCGGCCATGTATTTGACGACCGCAAGATCGTGACTGATGAAGATGTACGTCATACCGAATTCGTCTTGCAGGTCGAGCAACAGATTCAATACCGTTGCCTGCACCGAAACGTCGAGCGCGGAAACCGACTCGTCACAGATCAGCACGTCGGGTTTCATCGACAGGCAGCGAGCAATCGCGATCCGCTGCCGCTGGCCGCCCGAAAACTCGTGCGGGTATTTGTGGACGCTGTCGTCGGCGAGACCGACGCGACGTGAAAGTGCCACCGCCAACGAAAAGCGCTCCTGATCGCTCGCGCCGATGCCGTGAATCTTCATTGGCTCCGTCAGGATCTGACCCACGGTAAACCGGGGGTTCAGACTCGCGTACGGATTCTGGAAGATGATCTGAATCTTGCGCCGGTAGTCCATCATCTGCCGGTCCGACAGCGTCAGCAGGTCAACGCCGTTGTACAACACCTGCCCTTTCGTCGCCGGCGTCAGCCGCATCAGCATCATGCCGACCGTCGTTTTCCCGGAACCCGATTCGCCGACGACGCCGAGCGTGCGACCCGGGTACAAGTTGAAGCTCGCTTCCTTTACGGCCTCGATCGTTTTGTGTTCGAACAAACCCGTCTTCAGGCGGTATTCCTTGCGCAAGCCTTTCGCTTCAACCAAGGGCGTCCCTTCCTGCGGGCGCGATTGTCGCGACTGCAGCACGATTTGTGTTGCATCCTTGTTGCGCATGAAGTCATCGATGACAGGCAAGCGCCTTGGCTTGACGTCGAGGCGTGGCCTGCACAACAGCAACGCCTTCGTGTACGCGTCCTGAGGCGCACCGAAAATCTGGTTGACCGGGCCCGATTCGCGGACCGTCCCTTCGCGCATGACCACTACGTGGTCCGCGATCTCCCCAACCAATGCGAGATCGTGGCTGATGAACAGCACGCTCATCCGATGGCTTGTCTGCAACCTGGCGATAAGTTCGAGAATCTGCCGCTGTACGGTGACGTCGAGCGCAGTGGTCGGCTCATCGGCAATCAACAACTTCGGCTCGCACGCGATCGCCATCGCGATCATCACACGCTGCTGCTGACCGCCAGACAGCTCATGCGGATACGCATCGACGCGTGCCTTCGGCTCGGGAATACCGACTTCGTTCAGCAGCTGGATGATGCGATCGTTCAGCGCACGGCCTGTCAGATCGGTATGCAGCTTGAGCACTTCGGCAATTTGCCAGCCGACGGTGAACACCGGATTCAGCGACGTCATCGGCTCCTGAAACACCACCGAAATGTCGTTGCCACGAATCGCGCGCAACTCGCTGTCCGATGCGGTTAGAACATTGCGACCGTCGAACTCGATTCGACTGGTCGGGCCAACGATCGCGTTTTCCGGCAGCAGCTGCACGATCGCCATTGCGGAGACGCTCTTGCCAGACCCGGACTCACCGACCAGCGCAACCGTCGAATTCTCCGGAACATCGAAGCTGATGCCGCGCACCGCTTCGGCGATCTTGTGCTTCCCAAGCCGGAAGGAAACATGCAGATCGCGGACCGAAACCAGATTGCTCATGTGCAGTTAGCGCAGCTTCGGATCGAGCGCATCACGTAGTGCATCGGTGAACAGCGAAAACGCAGTGACGAACGTCGCCATGAAAATCGTCGCCGCCGCCAATTGCCACCAGTGCCCGAGCACCAGCTCGGCCTGCGCCTCGGACAGCATCGTGCCCCAGGAAACCTGATCGACCGGCACGCCGAGGCCGAGGAACGACAGAATCACCTCGGCCTTGATGAAGCCGACGACGTAGAGCGACATCCGCACCAGCACGACGTGACTGACGTTCGGCAGGATGTGCACGAACATGCGCGACAAATGGCTGGTGCCGATGGCTTCCGCAGCTCGCACGTATTCACGGTTGTGGTGTTTGATGTATTCCGCTCGTACCAGCCGGTACATGCCCGTCCAGCCCACCAAACCGAGAATCAAAATGACCGTCGTGATTCCGCGCCCGAGCACGGCCGCGAACGCAAAGATCAACAGAATGTCCGGAATCGAAGTGAAGACGTTGTAGACCCACTCGAGAAAGTCGCCGACCTTGCCGCCGATGTAGCCCGAGAGTGCGCCGAGAATCGTGCCGATCACGGTAGCCAGCAGCGCTGCGAACAACCCAACGAAGATTGATACTTCGGCACCCTTGATTGCCTTATCGAGCACGCTGCGGCCAAGGCGATCGGCTCCGAATGTCAGCGTGTCGGCACGCGGCGGATCGGCAATTTGAATCTTGGCGGCGCGCTCCTTCCACTCTTCGTACTTCGGCGCCAACGGATCGATGTCGGTCAGATCCACCGGCTTCGCGTCTTTCGACACCACGTTTGCCAGCGGATCGGTACCCGTCTGCACGGCTTGCGGGCCGAGGAATGTCGGCGGCGCGTCGGGCACAGCCACTTCCTTCTGCCAATCGCCGGCGACGATGCCGAGAAACGACAGCAGCACCAGCAGCGCAAACGCCGCTACGATCACCAGCGACACCATGCCGACCCGATCGTTTTTCAGGCGTCGCCACGCTGTTACCCAAACACCACGTGATCGCGTGGGCTCTGGCGGAACGCGAATCGATTCGATCGTCGCGGCGGGGATCATTTGAGTACGACCCTCGGATCCACCACTTTGTACAAGATGTCCGCGGTCAGGTTGATCAACATCGTCAACACCGCCAAATAGATCGTCACTGCCTGAATCACCGGGTAGTCGCTACGGTTAACCGCCAGCAGAATTTCACGCCCCAACCCTGGGATCGAGAAGAACACTTCGATCAGGAACGAACCGATGAATACACCCGGTAACTGAAGCGCCACATTGGTCAGCACCGGAATCATCGCGTTACGCAGCACGTGCGTGAACAGCACGCGGTTTTCGCTGACCCCTTTGGCACGCGCGGTGCGGACGTAGTCCTGATTGATCTCGTCGAGGAAGAAGCTGCGGTACAGCCGCGTCTGCGGCGCCAGCGAAACGAACACCGCCAGGCTAACGGGAAGCACCGCGTAGTAGGTCAGATTGGTGAAGAAGCTATCGCTCCACCCCTGCACCGGAAACCACCCAAGGTAAAACCCGAACAACCACTGGCCGACGATGATGTACACGAGGAACGAGATCGACAGCATCACGGTCGTAATCACCATGATCGCCCGATCGGTCACCGAACCGCGCACGTACGCCACCGCCATTGCGGCGATGATGCCGAGCACGGTGTCGAGGATCAGGATCGGAATCATTACCGTCAGCGTCGCGGGCAGCCGCGTGCGAAAGATGTTGCTGATCGCTTCGCCGGTAGCCCAGCTGTTGCCCCAGTTGAAAGTGAAGATCGACTTGATGAAGATCCACAGCTGCACGTACCACGGATCGTTCAAGCCAAGCTGCTGCCGAATCGCTTCGATTTGCTCGGGCGTGGCGAGCAGACCCCCCAGGATCTCTGCCGGGTCGCCGCCGAAGAACTTAAATAGGAAGAATACGAACAGGATGACCCCGGCCAGCGTCGGGACCATTTGCCACAGTCTGCGTAAGATGTATGCGGCCAACCGAACTGCCTTCGGGAGCGTGGAAGCGCGGATTATGCCGTTGCCGGCTTTCAGCACAAGTCGGTGTGATGCGGAGCACGTCTAAATGACGAAACGAGTTTCCAAAGGTCGGCGTGCGTTTACCCAGTCGATGCTGGCCCTGCCCGCGGCGGCGAGCATCGGCTCAGCGGCCCATGCCAACGGCGGGCCCAAGGTCTTGCGTTATGCGTTCCGTGTGGCTGAGACTGGCTTTGACCCGGCTCAGGTCAACGATTTTTACTCCAGTTCGATTATCGGCAATATTTTTGATGCACCTCTGGCGTACGACTTCATCGCACGTCCCGCGAAAATCGTAACGAACACCGCGGAAGCGCTGCCTGAGGTTTCGGCCGACTTCACAACCATCACCGTACGCATACGCCCGGGCATTTACTTTCAGGACCATCCGGCGTTCAAGGGTCAAAGACGCGAGCTGGTCGCGCAGGATTACGTGTACTCGATCAAGCGTTTCTACAACCCGAAGTTCAAGAGTCAAAACGTCACGTTGCTGGAAAACTCGAAAGCTGCTCGGCCTGTCCGAGATTCGAGCGGCAGCCCTGAAAGGTGCGAAGTTCGACTATGACCGTGAGGTCGAAGGCGTTCGAGCGCTCGACCGCTACACGCTGCGCATCAAATTAGGCGATCCAGGCCCGCGCTTCCACCAGTACCTCGCCAATAGCTCGTTCCTCGGCGCAGTGGCGCGCGAAGTGGACGAGATGTACGACGAGAAGGAGATGATGGCTAATCCCGTTGGCACGGGGCCGTATCGGTTGGTGGACTGGCGCCGCTCTTCGCGCATCGTGCTGGAAAAGAATCCGAGTTATCGGGACGATTTCTATAACGAACAACCGACGGATGAGTACGGCGTGCAAGCGGCTGCACGAATGAGAGGCCGCAAGCTGCCGCTGATCGATCGTGTAGAGGTTTACATCGTCGAAGAAAACCAACCGCGCTGGCTCGCATTCTTGAACGCCGAGCACGACCTCGTCGACGAGATCCCCTACGACATGGCCAATCTCATCGTGCCAAACGGCAAGCTTGCCCCGAATCTGGTGAAGCGTGGCATCCAGATGGATCGTGACTTCAGAGCCAGCGTCGATTTGGCGCTGTTCAATATGGAGCATCCACTCGTCGGCGGCTACACGCCCGACAAAGTCGCGCTCCGCCGCGCGATAAGCCTCGCCTACGAGATGCCGAACGAAATCCGGCTCGTGCGCAAGGGTCAGTCGATTCCATCGCAGTCCCCGGTATCTCCGCTGACCTCTGGCTACGATCCGGCATTCAAGAGCGAGATGGGCGAGTACAACCCGGCGCGCGCCAAGGCTTTGCTTGACGCTTTCGGATACGTCGATCGAGACGGCGATGGCTGGCGAGAAACCTCCGACGGTCGCCCTTTGAAGTTGGAAATGGCAACCCAGCCGGATCAGCTTTCACGTCAGCTCGATGAGATCTGGCGGAAGAGCATGTCCGCGGTAAATCTAAACATCGACTTCAAGCCGGCCAAGTGGCCCGAAAACTTGAAGAACTCGCGCGCGGGCAAGTTGATGATGTGGCGTGTCGGCTGGGTGGCTGCCCAGCCGGACGGCGATGTGTTTCTTGCGCTCGGAAACAGCCAGAACATAGGGCAGGCGAACCATGCCCGCTTCAACCTTCCGGCATATAACAAGCTGTACGCGCTGCAGAGAACGCTGCCTGACGGACCCGAACGTGACGCCCTCTTTCTGCAAGCAAAGAAATTATTCGTCGCCTATGCGCCTTACAAGTTCGTAGGCCATCGGATAGAAACAGCAATCTTTCATCCGTGGGTAGTCGGATTATCGGCGTCACTCATTCATGCGCGCGATGTGGAAGTACATCGATATCGACCACGACCTTAAGGGCGAGCGCGGCGCATGACGTCGGCTGGCCGTCGATCCGCACTGAAGGCGCTGGCCGCGATTCCACTTGCCTCTTCCGCGGCCGCGCAAACGTCAGCGGAGAACGGAAAAAAAGTCTTACGTTATCCGTTCGAGGTTTCGGAAACTGGCTTCGACCCGGCTCAGTTAAGCGACCTTTACTCGCGCATCGTCACTGCGCACTTGTTCGAAGGGCTGTATCGCTACGATCATCTGGCGCGCCCGTTCAAGCTCAAGCCGTGCACGGCCGCCGGTATGCCGGAGGTGTCCGATGACTTCCGCGTATGGACAGTGCGCATCAAGCCCGGAATCTTACTTTCAGGACGACGCGGCGTTTAAAGGCAAGCGGCGCGAACTCGTTGCCGAAGATTATGTGTATGCGTACAAGCGCTATTTCGATCCTCGATGGAAGTCGCCTGCGCTGGCCAGCTTGAGCGAACTCAAGATTGTGGGGATGGCGGCGGTGCGAGAGGCCGCCGTGAAGGGCAAGCAGGCGTTTAACTACGACACGACCGTTGAAGGCTTGCGTGCGCTCGATCGATACACGGTGCGGTTTGCGTTTGAAGAGCCTCAACCGCGCTTTCATCCAAACCATGGCCACCTCAGATTTGTGGGGCGCCATGGCGCGCGAGGTCGTTGAGTTCTATGGCGATCAGATTCCGGCACACCCGGTCGGGACCGGGCCTTTCCGCCTTGCAGACTGGCGTCGATCATCAAAGATCGTTCTCGAACGAAATCCGACCTATCGGGACGTTGTGTACGACGAAGAACCGAATGCAGATGATCAGGAGGGCCAGGCGCTGCTGCAGAAGTTCAAGGGCCGTAAGCTGCCGATGCTCGATCGGGTTGAAATTACGATCATCGAAGAGGAACAACCGCGCTGGTTGTCGTTCCTCAACAGGGAACAGGATCTCATTTATCTGCTGCCGTACGCGTACATCGATATCGCGGCGCCCGAACGGCAAACTAGCGCCCAACCTGGCGCGGCAAGACGTCAAGATGTATCGAACGCTTGCCTCCGACGTTGGCCTGCTGACATATTTCAACATGGAAGATCCGGTGGTCGGAGGGTATTCGCCAGAAAGAGTTGCACTGCGTCGCGCGATTGGGCTGGCGATTGACATCGATCAGGAGATTCGATTGTTCTGGCGCGGACAGGCGGTTCCCGCGCACTCGATCTGTCATGCCCAACACCTCCGGCTACGACCCGGAATTTCGTACGGTCGTAGGCAATCACAACTTGCCGCTGGCGCGCGCCCTTCTCGACATGTACGGCTACGTTGATCGCGACGGAGACGGATGGCGCGAGCAACCTGATGGCTCGCCGCTTGTGCTTCAGTGGGCGACAACTCCCGATCAACGTGCACGCCGGCGCGATGATCTGCGTCGCAAAGATATGAACGCGCTCGGTATTCGCGTGGCCTTTGTTCCAGCGAAGTGGCCGGAGAATCTCAAGAACGCAAGAGCCGGGAAGTTGATGATGTGGAACCTCGGGCGGAGCGCTGCGTCACCAGATGGCCGCCCTGCCCTCGACTCCGGCGCGAGCGCACATTTTGGCGGCCAGAATTTGGCGCGATTCAAGAACGAGGAGTTCGATCGAATTTATCAGCGCATCAGCGTCATTCCTGATGGGCCGGAACGTGAGCAACTTTTTTTCGAGGCGAAGCGGCTGATGGCTGCCTATGCGCCGTACCGATTTCACGTGCACCGAATCCTGACTGATCTGACGCGGCCGTGGCTGAGCGGATTTCGCCGGCCCTCGTACTGGCAGACCTGGTGGCAATACGTCGATATCGACGCTGGCGAGCAGGCGAAGGCGATCTCTGCATGATCGCGTCGACTTGCCTCGTTGCTTGCAGACTTTTGCTGCTCGCTGCGCTCCCGTCAACTGGAAACGCACAGCAAGCCAAAGTTCTTCGTTACGCATTTCCGATCGCCGAAACCGGCTTCGATCCAGTCCAGGTCACCGATCTGTATTCGCGCATCGTGACGCATCACATCTTTGACAGCCTATACAGCTACGACCACCTGGCGCGTCCTTTCAAGATCAAACCGAACACCGCCGCCGCGATGCCGGAAGTCTCCGATGACTTTCGTGTGTGGACGATCAAGCTGCGGCCCGGCATTTACTTTCAGGACGACCCGGCGTTCAAGGGTCAGCGGCGAGAGCTGACGGCGCAAGACTACGTTTACTCATTCAAGCGCTACTTCGATCCGCGCTGGAAGTCGCCGAACTATGCTCGCTCATCGGAGCCGAAGGAATCGTCGGCATGGCGGCGCTGCGCGACGATAGCGCTGAAGTCGAAAAAGCCGTTTGACTATGACCGTGAAGGTCGATGGCATGCGCGCGCTCGACAGATATACGTTTCAGTTCAAGTTGGACGAACCACGGCCGCGCTTTCTGCATCTGCTTGCGCTGGGCGACTTGTTCGGCGCAGCTCGCGCGTGAAGTGGTCGAGGCCTACGGCGACGAGATTCATGCGCAACCCGGTCGGAACCGGTCCGTTTCGTCTGGCCGAGTGGCGGCGCTCATCGCGGATCGTGCTGGAGAGCAATCCTACGTATCGCGAGCATGTTTTACGACGCCGAGCCCAACGCGGACGACGCGGAAGGCCAGGCGTTGCTGCAGCGCTTTCGCGGCCGGCGCTTGCCGATGATCGATCGAGTCGAGATTTCGATCATCGAAGAACAGCAGCCGCGGTGGCTGTCGTTCCTGAATCAGGCAGCAGGACTTGATGGAGCGGATCGCCAACGAGTTCATCAACCTTGCCGCGCCCAACGGCAAACTGGCGCCGAACCTGCAGCGGCAGAGACATGCAGCTTTATCGCGTGCTCGCGTCGGATCTGACGATGTCGTCTACAACATGGACGATCCCGTGATCGGCGGCTACACACCCGAGAAAGTCGCGCTGCGCCGTGCGATCAACCTTGCGACCAACACGCAGCAGGAGATCCGGCTGGCGCGGAAGAACCAGGCCATTCCTGCGCAGTCGCCGATGATGCCCAATACGGTCGGCTTCGATCCCGAATTTCGCAGTGAAAACGGTGACTACGATCTGCCGCGCGCCAAGGCCTTGCTCGATCATGTACGGCTACGTTGATCGCGATGGCGACGGCTGGCGTGATCAACCGAACGGTCAGCCGCTGACGCTTGAAGTTGTCGAGCGAACCTAGCCAGGTCAACCGCCAGCTATGCGGAGCTGGTGCGCAAGGATATGGACTGCGCTTGGCGTACGGACAGACTTTCGAGTTGCAAAGTGGCCAGAGAATCTGAAGAGCGTCGCGCGCCGGCAAGTTCATGATCTGGCGCGTCGGTCTATCGGCCGACATCGCCGGATGGACAACCCATCCTCGATCGCGGCATCGAGCAAGCATATCGGAGGACAGAACCTGGCGCGCTTCAAGAACGCGGAGTTCGACGCCATCTACAACAAGATGCGCACTGCTGCCGGACGGCCCGGAGCGGCTGCAGTTGTTCGACGAGGCGAAGCGGCTGCTGATCGCGTATGCGCCCTACAAGTGGGGCGTCCACCGCATCCATACCGACATCGCGCAGCCGTGGCTGCATGGCTATCGGCGCGGCGCCGTATTGGACGTGACTGGTGGCAGTACGTCGACATCGACGCCGAAGCGCAGGCAAAGGCGATCCAGTGAGCCGACGGAGATTTCCTGCGGACGACCGGCGCCATCAGCGCCGCTGCCGTGCTGCCGCGAGCGGCACGATCGCAAGCTACTGGCCAGAAAACATTTCGCTACGCCTTTCCCGCTGCCGAGACTGGCTTCGATCCGGCGCAGATCAGTGACCTGTATTCGAGAACAGTCACTTCGCACATCTTCGATTCGCTGTACTACTACGACTACCTTGCGCGCCCGGTGCAGATCAAGCCGCTTGCCGCGGCGGCGTTACCCGAGATCTCATCCGATTTCCGAACCTTTACGTTTCCGATCCGGCGCGGGATTTTCTTTCAGGACGATCCTGCATTCAAAGGCGCCAAGCGCGAGCTGGTCGCGCAGGATTTTGTGTATTCGCTGAAGCGCTTTTTCGATCCGCGTTTGAAGAGCCCGATTGTCCCGGGCCTCGAGGAATACAAGATCCTTGGGCTGAACGAACTCAGGCAGCGCTCGCTGAAGGAAAAGACCGCCTTTCCGTACGACGTTGAAGTTGAAGGCTTGCGTGCGCTTGATCGCTACACGCTGCAGATTCGTCTGGCTGAGACAGCGCCGCACTTCGTCGAAACGTTTGCCGATGCGGGTCTGTTCGGTGCGGTGGCGCGCGAGGTCGTGGAGATGTACGGCGATCAGATCATGGCGCACCCGGTCGGAACCGGACCGTTTAGGCTCGTCGACTGGCGGCGCTCTTCACGCATCGTGCTGGAGCGAAATCCAGAATTACCGCGAAGAAATTTTCGACAGCGACGCTGTCGACGGTGAAACCGGCGCAGTGGCCAGGGCGCTTAAAGGAAAGCGACTACCGCTGGTCGATCGTGTCGAGGTGTACATCATTGACGAGCCGCAACCTCGATGGCTCGCGTTTCTTGAACGCCGAGCACGACATGCTCGAGCGGCTGCCGGCAACCTTCGTCAATATCGCGGCCCCGGGCGGCAAGCTGGCACCAAGTCTGAAAAAGCGCGGCGTGACGATGTCGCGCGTGCTTGGCGCCGATGTGACGTACACCGTGTTCAACATGAAGGACCCGGTGGTGGGCGGATACACGCCGGAACGGGTGGCGCTGCGACGCGCGCTCTCACTCGCCACCAACATCCAAGAGGAGATACGCATTCCACGCCGCGGACAGGCGATTCAGGCACAGGCGCCGCTCAATCCGCACACCTACGGCTACGACCCGACACTCGTGACCGAAATCGGCACCTATGATTTGCCGCGTGCAAAGGCGCTGCTCGATACTGTATGGCTATGTTGATCGCGACGGCGACGGCTGGCGCGAACAGCCTGACGGCAGTCCGCTTGTTATCCAGCATCATGACTCAACCCGATGAAGCGTTGCGGCCGCTGGACGAAATTCTGAAGCGCAACTTTGACAAGCTCGGCGTCAAATTCGACCTGAGATACGGTAAGTGGCCCGAGCAGCTAAAGTCAGCGCGCGCAGCGAAGTTCATGACGTGGGGATTGGGGTCGTCAGCCAACGGCTTCGACAGCCGACCGGCTCTGCAGCGCGGCTATGGCCCCGCGGCAGGAGGTCAGAACCTCTCGCACTTTGACCATCCCGAGTTCAATCGTATCTATGACCGCATGCGAGTGACTGCGAATGGTCCCGAACGGCTGGCTTTGATACGCGAAGCCATTCGCATCTGGGCCGCGTATGTTCCGTACAAGGTCCACTGTCACCGGATTTTTACGGACATGTCGCATCCGTGGTGCTCCAACTATGTGCGGCAGCCGTTCTCGAACCGCTTCTGGCAATACATTGACATTGACGCAAACGCCCAAGCTGAACAAGGCTGAGGCGCGGCAAAGCTCAACCTGATGCGCCGGCGCCAGCTTCTTAGCCGCCGGCGCAGCCGGCACGCTCATCGGCAGCGCGCCATCCCGCGCGTGCACAAGCCACGGTCAAAACACTCCGCGTCTGCTTCGCGACTCCCGAAACCGGCTTCGACCCGGCACAGACGCAGGACTACTACTCGAACACGATCATCAGTCACCTTTTCGACGCGCCGTTGCGCTATGACTTTCTGGCGCGCCCTACCCGGCTCGTACCGAATACGGCGGCTTCGATGCCGGAGGTATCAGACGACTTTCGGACCTTCACGGTTCGCCTAAAGCCAGGGATCGTTTTCCAGGACGACCCCGCCTTTGGCGGCAAGCAGCGCGAATTGATCGCGGCGGACTACGTCTACTCGATCAAGCGCGTATTCGATCCGCGCTGGAAAAGCCAGGTGCTCTTCATCCTGGAGCCCGCGAAAATCCTCGGCATCGATCGTTTGCGACAGCGCTCGATAAAGGACAAGCAGCCGTTCGACTACGCGCAGGAGATCGAGGGGCTGCGCGTGCTCGACCGGTATACGTTTCAGATCAGGCTCGAGCAGCCGAACCCGCGTTTCGTCTACACGCTGTCTCTCGCCAATCCGCTCGGCGCCGTGGCGCATGAAGTCGTCGAAGCCTATGGCGATCAGATCATGGCCCATCCGGTGGGCACCGGGCCCTTTCGGCTTGCGCAATGGACAAGAACATCGCGCATCGTGCTCGAGCGCAATCCGACGTATCGCGAAGAGATTTACGACTTTGAAAGCGCCGTCAAACCCGCCACATCTTGGCGCAGAGGTTGAACGACTGCGGGGCAAGCGCGTCCCGTTGGTGGACCGAGTCGAGGTGACAATCATCCAGGAATCGCAGCCGCGCCTGCTGTCATTCGAGCAAGGTGCGCTCGATCATCTGCTTGTACCGACAGAGTACGGAACCCTGGTCGCACCGAACGGAAAGCTCGCCCCGAATCTGGCGCGGCGTGGCGTAAGACTTGAACTGACGCCGCTCGCCGATCTAGCGATGAGTTCCTTCAACATGGAGGATCCGCATAGTCGGCGGATACTCGCCGGAAAAAGTCGCATTGCGACGCGCGATCAGCCTCGCCTTTGACAATGAGGATTACATCCGGCAGATCTACAAACGAAACGGAGTGGCTGCACAGTCGCCCATCGTGCCGGGCACCTTTGGCTACGACCCCCAATGGCGCACCGGCATGTCCGAGTACAACCCGGCGAAGGCGAAGGCGCTGCTGGATACCTACGGCTATGTCGATCGCAACGGCGACGGCTGGCGCGAGCAACCGGACGGATCACCCTTGGTCCTCGAAAAAGCGGCGTCGCCTGCGGAGATCGAACGTCGGCAAAGCGAGCAATGGCGGCGCTACATGACGGCCATTGGCCTGAAGATCGAGTTCAAAGTCGCGCAATGGCCCGAACTGGTGAAACAGTCGCTCGCCGGGACGTTGATGATCTGGAACTTTGCGTGGCAGGGACAAGAACCCGACAGCGATCTGTTCTTCAGCCTGGCATACGGCCCGAACAAAGGGTTCGGCCAACGACGCGCGATTCGCACTGAAGGCGTACGACCAACTTTACGAGCGTCAGCGCGTGCTGCCGGATGGCCCGGATCGGCTGACCGCCATGCACGAGGCAACTCGGTTGTTGCTCGCCTACATGCCGTACAAGTTTCATCTGCATCGCATTCAGCAGGATCTCGCACAACCGTGGCTGATCGGTTATCGGCGCCACCCGTTTACGACACGCACGTGGGCGTATCTCGATATCGACGACGATGCGCGCGAGCGCTCAGCGCATTGACGATGCTCGGCCGAATTCTTCGGATTTCGTCTTTGCTGACCATCGCCCTCGCAACGGTGCTGACGGTTTGGTTCATCGATCTCGGAGTCTCGCCCTGGATTGCCGATCGCGATCGGCGTGCTGCTTCCGTTCGTGATCCACGCCCTGCCGCTCGGCATCGAGTTCATCACCGGCGCACTGATCGATCCGCGGCCCACCGGTCGACTCAATGTGATCGATGCGCTGCGTTTGTGGTTGGTCGAGTCATGGAGATCGTTCATCGTGTTCAACATCGATCAACCATGGCGTGCGAATTTCCCTGAGCGGCCCATCGTTAACGATGCCGCGCGGCCGGCAGTGCTGCTCGTTCACGGCTACATGTGCAACCGTGCTTCCTGGCGGCATTGGGTTCGCAAAGGATTGCCACGCGACTGGAACGTGGCCACGATCAGTCTCGAACCCGCGTACGCGCCAATTGAGGAATATGCAGAAGCGCTGCAACGAGCCGTCGAAAAATTGCGTGCTGACAGCGGTGCCGAGCGAGTGACGCTTGTCTGCCACAGTATGGGAGGCTTGGCCGCTCGCGCCTTCCTGCGCGCGAAGGGACACGACACGATCGCACGCGTTATCACGATCTGCACCCCGCACCATGGCACCGTCTTTCGCCCGGTTTGCGCACGGAGAAAATACACGCCAGATGCGTCGTGCGTGCGACTACGTTCGCCGCCTCGCGGAGAGCGACGAACCGGTCGAGTTCATCTGCTTTGCCAGCCAGCACGACAACCTCGTCGTGCCGCGCGACTCACAAGTGCTTGCGTGCGCAGAGGCGATCTGGTTTCAGAAGATCGGACACCTGGCGATGAGCGCGAGCGATGAAGTGCTAACCAAGTTAGTCGAGGTCGTCGAACGACCAATCAGTCAGAACCGCGATCGCCCCCGACTGCAACCCTCAATCGCTGACCCGAACGTCGCCTTCTCACTCGCTCGTTAAAAGCGTCCGAACGCCTAGAAATGGATTCCTCGCATCAGATTGGCGTAAGCAATCTGATCTGCGGTCGCTTTGGTCTTTTCGCCTTCCTTCGCACCCTTTGACGCATCCGAGTCCGGAAACATCCTGAAGGTTGTATTCATTACAATTTGCGCGACTCTCGGCGCCAGCGCGTGCAGCACCTGGCCAAAAACACCGAGTCGCGTGGCAATGCGTACCGGCTTGTAAACAATCGCCTGAACGATCAAGTCGGCCGCCTCTTCCGGCGACAAGGTTGGAACGTTTTGGTAGATCTTCGTCGGCGCGATCATCGGCGTGCGCACCAGCGGCATGTTGATCGTGGTGAAAGTCACGCCGACATCGAGATACTCGGATGCCGCGCAGCGCGTCCACGCGTCGAGTGCCGCCTTGGAAGCAACGTACGCCGAAAAACGGGGTGCATTCGTCAGCACGCCGATCGACGATATGTTGACTACGTGGCCCTTGTGCTTGGCCGCCATTCCGGGCAGCAAACCCATCGTGGTCCGCAGGCACCCGAAATAATTAAGCTGCATCGTGCGTTCGAAGTCGTGA
This sequence comes from uncultured beta proteobacterium, assembly GCA_963807155.1. Classification (GTDB taxonomy): domain Bacteria; phylum Pseudomonadota; class Gammaproteobacteria; order Burkholderiales; family Burkholderiaceae_F; genus JACCZX01. The sequence goes on along the minus strand of CAWEAZ010000036.1, from coordinate 199,652 downwards.
AAGCGCTCCTTGCTTGATTCGATGCCACGCCGTATCGAGCGTCCCGCGTTGTTAATCAGCACGTCGACACCGCCGTAGTTTTCGATCAACCAAGCGACCATCGTGTCGCAGCTTTCGAGGCTCGCGAGATCAGCCGAGTACGTGACAACCTGGCCGCCCTTGGTTGCCCCACTGTCCTTCGCCTTTAAAGCGGTATCGATTTCATTCTTAGCAGCGTCGAGCTTCTCCTGTTCACGTCCGACAATCACCGTCACCGCTCCGGCTTTCGCAAGCTTGTGAGCCGCTGCGAGGCCGATGCCCGACGAGCCGCCGGTGACGAGCACCACCCTTCCCTGCACCTGGCCCTTCAGCGTGCGATCGATAAACAGGTCAGGATCGAGATGACGCTCCCAGTAGTCCCACAGCCGGTAGGCGTAATCCTCGAGCCGCGGCACACTGATGCCGCTGCCCTTTAGCGCGGCGGTGGTTTCGCGTGCATCGAAACGCGTCGGGTAGTTGACGAACGTGATGATGTCGTCCGGAAGCCCAAGATCCTTCATCACCGCATTTCGAATGCGGCGAACCGGCGTCAGCGCCAGCAATCCTCTCTTGACGCTGCTCGGCACGAATCCGAGCAACGCCGCATTGACGCGCAGCGAAAACTTCGGTGCATGCGCGGCGCGGGCGAAGATGTTCAACACATCGCCGACCCGGTACGGCGTCGGATCGACCAGGTGGAACGCCTGTCCGTCGAGACCTTTCTTGTGAGCAATGTGGTCGATCGCATCAACGACGAAATCCACCGGCACGATGTTGATGCGGCCGCCTTCCAGCCCCACCATCGGCATCCACGGCGGCAGCAGATTGCGCATTTTCTGGATCAGCTTGAAGAAGTAATACGGGCCGTCGATCTTGTCCATCTCGCCGGTGTTGCTGTCGCCGACGACCAGCCCAGGCCGATAGACGCGCCACGGCATGCTGCGCTTCGGTCCGCGCGATTTTTTCGGACTCATGCTTGGTAGCGAAGTAGGGGTGGTCGAGACCTTCGGCCTCGTCGAACATGTCTTCGCGAAACACCCCTTCGTACATGCCGGCGGCGGCGATCGACGAAACGTGCTGAAAAATGCCGGCGTCAATTTCATTTGCAAGCGCGACCGCGTTCTTTGTGCCGTCGATGTTGATCGCGACCTGAGTTTCAGCGTCCGCTTTCAGGTCGTACACCGCGGCCAGATGAAAGAAGTGTTCGATCTTGCCGGTGAGTTTCTTTAAGTCAGCCTTCGATACTCCGAGCAGCGGCTTGACCAGATCACCGACGATCGGAACCGCATGCGAGTCATCTGTGCCCCAGTAATCGAGCAGCTCCGGCACTTTGTCGCGGCTTTCCTGCCGAATCAGGAAGTAGACGACGCCGGCACGGCGCGCGAGCAGTTTCTTAACGAGGCGCTTGCCGATAAAACCGGTCGCGCCGGTGACGAAATAAGTCATCGGGTGTCTCCCCAAAAGCTTGTTTGTTCTCGATCGCGAGGCAGTTTAGCGCCGCACTAGAGGCAGAGTTCTACATCGCTTGTTGTTCTGAGGTGTGAGGCGCTTCTACACTCGCGCCACAATTTGGAAATCATGGAGCAACGAATGGTCAAGAAGCTGAAAGCGATGGCAAACAAATCACGCGGAGACAGTCAACTCGCCGGCGCAGTCAAGGAATCGGCCCACGAAATCTGGCTTGCTGGACTAGGCGCATTTGCCAAGGCTCAGGAAGAAGGACAAAAGGTATTCAAGGCGCTGGTACGCGAAGGCAGCTCAATGCAGCAGCGCACGATGAAAGCCACTGAAGCGAAAGTGAGCGACGTCACTGGCCGCGTGAACGACGTGACGAGCAAAGTCTCGCAGGTTGCGGCTGGGTTCCAGAAACAAGCAACGGGGACGTGGGACAAGCTGGAAGGCGTGTTTGAAGCACGCGTGCAGCGCGCGTTGAATCGGCTAAGCGTGCCGACCAATCGCGAGATCAACGCACTCGCCAAGCGCGTCGAAGAACTGAGCAGAAACGTGGCATCGGCAACGCGTGCGAAGCCGGCGCGGAAGGCCTCAGTGAAGCGTGCCAAGAGTGCGAAGAAGGTAGCAAAGAGGGCTGCGGCTTAGAGAAGGTTGCCGCGGCGACAGCAGAGGCTGGCGCAGATGCGCCGTCTTTCAGTCGTCGCCCGAGGAACGGAGCAACGCCGGGCCATCGAGCAAAAAGCGCTTTAGCCTCTTTTGCGCCGGCGTTGCGAGCACCGCGGTGGTCGGCACGAAGTGCCCGACGACGTAGGCGATGCAGCTGCGCCAACCGCTGCTGCACTCCGAACCGTGAACAACCGTTTCGGCCGCGCTATTCTTTATAGATGGAATCGCAAGCCGCCGCGCCGCACACGCGAACGCATTCTTGATGTCGCGCTGCGGCTCTTCAATGACTTCGGTGAGCCCAACGTCAACACCACGCTGATCTCGGAAGAGATGAAAATCTCGCCGGGTAATCTGTACTACCACTTCAAGAACAAAGACGACATCATCAACTGCATCTTCCAGGAGTTCGAGCGGGAGATGGACCAGTTGCTGGCGGTACCGACCGGGCGCTCGGCCAACGTCGAGGACGCTTGGTTGTTCCTGCACCTGCTGTTCGAGCAGATTTGGAAGTATCGCTTCTTCTATCGCGATCTGAACAATCTGCTGGCGAATAACCGAACGCTCGAAATCAAGTTCAAGGAACTGCTGAACGAGAAGGTGCAGGTCGCTCGCCGACTTTGCGAAGGACTGCAGAGCGCGGGTGAACTGAGCGCGAACCCTCGTGAACTCGAAGCGCTCGCAACCAACATGGTCGTGGTGGCGACCTATTGGCTTTCGTATTCGTATGTGCTCGATCCGCGCCGCTCTAACGAGCCGGCCGTTGTCGGTGAGGCTTTGCAGCGCGGCTGTTACCAGACGATGGCGTTGACCGCGCCCTATTTGCGCGGCGACGCACGCGCGCTGTTCGAGAGACTTGCCGTCGAGTATCTGGGCAACTAACCATAACAACAGGAGACACGGATGGCGAAGGGATGGACGAAGTTTCCGCACGCAGAAAAGAAATTTGAGTACACGCGGGCGTCTCTAAAGAAGTCATGGGATCGGCTGCACAAGGGCGACGCCGAGCCGTTTCCGAAAAGTGACGCTGTCGTCGACGCGTGGATCGCGTTTCATGCGGGTGATTTTCAGTCGGCTGCCGAGCTCGGTGCGAAGGCGGGCGCTGATGGAGTGAACGTCGCCAACAAGTCGCAGGCGATCTATGCGAACTATCTGGAGACCAACGACAAGAAAAAGCTCGAGCTGTTCGAGGAAGTCGCGTTGCGTGCCGAAAAGTTACAGCGCGATCAACCGAAGAATGCGAATGCGTACTACTGGCAGGCCTACGCATTGGGTCGTTACGCGCAGGGCATTTCGATCGCCAAGGCACTGGCGCAAGGCATCGGAGGCAAGGTCAAGAGCGCCCTGGAAACCGCAATCAAACTGGCACCCAAGCATGCCGACGCGCACATTGCGTTAGGCGCATATCACGCTGAGGTGATCGACAAAGTCGGCGCGATGATCGGCGGATTGACTTACGGTGCGAAGAAAGACGCCGCGATGAAGAATTATCAGACGGCACTGAAGCTCAACCCCGACTCTGCGATCGCGCGCATTGAGTATGCGAATGGACTGGTGATGCTCGAGGGCAATAAAGCGCTGAAGCAAGCCGAGCAGCTGTATGCGGAAGCCGCCGCGATGGATGCGATGGACGCGATGGAAAAACTAGACGTTGAACAGGCCAAAGCCGAGATCGAAGATTGATGCCTAGAACCGCGACCCCTGCTCTTTCAGGAACTCGACTTCCTCCGCGGTCGATTCGCGGCCCAGTATCGCGTTGCGATGAGGAAAGCGGCCGAAGCGCTTGATGATGTCGTAGTGCTTGATCGCCCAGGGTAACGGTTCTTTCAACCCGTCTTCTGCCAGGTGTTCAAACAGCCTCACCGCTTCGAGCTGATCATTGAGAAACTCGGAGTGCCCAAATGGCATGTAAGCGAACCAGCGCTCGAGCGGCGCCAACAGCCGGTCGTCATCGCGGTCGACAAGCGTTTGATGCGAGTCGCAGCGCCTGGCCGTCGCCGGCAAACGAGCGCGGCGAATCGCGGAAAATGTTGCGGGTGAACTGATCAAGCACGATGATCGACGCCAGCGTGCCACGCGGAGTCAGTCCCCAGTCGTCGATTTTGCCGCTCAAAGCCGCTTCGACAGTGTTGCCAAAGCGATCGCGTATGAGCTGATCGGTCGCGTCTGATTTGGTGAACCAGAGCGGCCGCGTCTTCCCGTAGTCAGGGTCGCCCGGTACCCCGAACCAGAAGTCGAGTACGTCTGCGGGATTCATCCAACAAAAAGGCGCCGGATCAGCGGCGCCTTTTTTAGTCCGATCAAGAACTGGTAATTCAAGCGGCTGCGTACATCGTGGCCCGCTTACGCACAACTTCCAGCAATCCCTGGCATGCATCTTCGACGTAGTCGAGCACGGTGCCAAAGCCTTCCGGCCCGCCGTAATACGGGTCAGGCACGGTGGCCGCGTCGAACTCGCCGGCGTAGCGCATCAACAAATGCAGCTTGTGCTTCTGCTGACGCGGGCACTGCTGTTGAAGCAGCGTCAGGTTTTCCCAGTCCATCGCGAGAATCAGGTCGTATTCATGGAAATCCGACTGCGTGATCTGGCGCGCTCGCAGGTCCGTGAGCTCGTAGCCGCGCTTGCGCGCCGCTTGCTGGCCGCGCACGTCAGGCGGTTCGCCGACGTGATACGCGTGTGTGCCCGCCGAGCCGATCTGGACGATGTCTTCAATGCCAGCGTCACGCACCATCTTGCGGAAAACCCCTTCCGCAATCGGTGAGCGGCAGACGTTGCCCATACAAACAAAGAGAACTTTTGTCATACCCATTCGCCTTTTCAAGTGGCGGTCCAACCGCCCCGGGCTCCTAATAGCCCTGATAAACCCTAACCTGTGGCCGAGCGCCTAACCCAATCGTTCCAGAAGACCCACGCACCTAGGCAAAGTTCGCGCCAGCCGCGCTTAGTTACAAGATCGGGGCTCCCGCGTCTGGCGCAAGACATACCCGTCATGCCGCCTTCTCCCCGGGCATTAACGCCACCACGTTGGTCGACCCGCCCGAGCCAAATACCTGTTCCTTGAGCAATGCCAGCTGATCGCGGACGCGCGCAGCCTTTTCGAACTCGAGGTTCTTGGCATGCTCGAACATCTGCTTTTCGAGACGCTTAATCTCTCTCGAGACCTGCTTTTCGGACATGACCTCGTACTCCGCTGCGGCGGACGCAGCTTTAAGGTCCTGGCGCGAAGCAGTCGCGTCGTAGACGCCGTCGATCATTTCGCGCACGTCCTTGACGATGCTGCGCGGTGTGATGTTGTTGGCGGCATTGAAAAGCGCCTGCTTCTCGCGCCGCCGATCGGTTTCATCGATCGCGCGCTGCATCGAATCAGTCACCTTGTCGGCATACATGATCGCCATGCCGTTCAGGTGGCGCGCCGCGCGGCCGATGGTCTGGATCAGCGAACGCTCGGAGCGCAGAAAGCCTTCCTTGTCGGCATCCAGAATCGCGACCAGCGAGACTTCCGGAAGATCCAGACCCTCGCGCAACAAGTTGATGCCGACCACCACGTCGAATACGCCGGCACGCAGGTCGCGAATGATCTCGACGCGCTCAACCGTGTCGATGTCCGAATGCAAGTAGCGCACCTTGATGCCGTGTTCTGACAGGAACTCGGTCAAGTCTTCCGCCATGCGCTTGGTCAGCGTCGTGATCAACACCCGATGACCTTGATCGGTGCGCAGTTTGATCTCGGACAGCACGTCGTCAACCTGCGAGCGCGCCGGACGCACCTGGATCTTGCGGTCGACCAACCCGGTCGGCCGCACGAGTTGTTCGACCACCTGCGACGAATGCTCGAGCTCGTACGCGGCAGGAGTCGCAGAAACAAAAATCGAGCGCCGCATCTTGCGTTCGAACTCGTCGAATCGCAGCGGCCGATTGTCGAGTGCAGACGGCAGCCGGAAGCCGAACTCAACCAGCGTTTCCTTCCGCGCACGGTCGCCGCGATACATGCCACCGAGCTGCGGAATCGTCACGTGCGACTCATCGATGAACATCAGCGCGTCGGGCGGTAGATAGTCGACCAACGTCGCCGGCGGCTCGCCCGGCATCGCGCCCGAAATATGACGCGTGTAGTTTTCGATCCCGCGGCAGAAGCCGAGTTCGTTCAGCATTTCGATATCGAAACGCGTCCGCTGCTCGATCCGCTGCGCCTCGACGAGCTTGCCCTGCGCTACGAACGTCGCGATGCGCTCCTTCAGCTCTTCCTTGATTGTTTCGACTGCACGCAATACGTTCTGGCGCGGCGTCACGTAATGCGATGACGGGTACAGCGTGAAGCGCGGAATCTTCTGGCGCACGCGGCCCGTCAGCGGATCGAACAACTGAATCGAATCGACCTCGTCGTCGTACAGGTCCACCCGGACCGCAAGCTCGGCATGTTCCGCAGGGAAGATATCGATCGTGTCGCCACGCACGCGAAATGTGCCGCGCGTGAAATCCATGTCGCTGCGCTTGTACTGCATCTGCGTCAGCCGCACGATGATGTCGCGCTGGCTCAGTCGGTCGTTGTGCCGAAGTGTGAGCACCATCGAGTGATAATCCGACGGATCGCCGATGCCGTAGATGGCCGACACCGTGGCAACGATCACCACATCGCGCCGCTCAAGTAATGACTTGGTCGCCGACAAGCGCATCTGCTCGATGTGCTCGTTGATGCTGCTGTCTTTCTCGATATAGAGATCGCGCGACGGAACGTACGCCTCGGGCTGGTAGTAGTCGTAGTAAGAAACGAAATACTCGATCGCGTTGTTAGGAAAAAACTCACGCATTTCCGAATACAACTGAGCAGCGAGCGTCTTGTTGGGTGCAAGCACCAACGTGGGGCAGCCAGCTTGCGCGATGACGTGCGCCATCGTGTAGGTCTTGCCTGAGCCGGTGACGCCAAGCAAGGTCTGAAACGCAAGGCCGTCAGTCAACCCTTCACTTAGACGTGCAATGGCCTCCGGCTGATCGCCTGCCGGTGCAAACGGCTGATGCAATTGAAACGGCGAATTGGGAAAAGTCGTGACCACGGCGATCTTGCACTGCAATAGATTGGCGACAAGCGTGCATCCTAACAGTTGACGCGTAAAAAACCTATACCTATGCTAGAAGAAAACGTCAAATCCGGGATTGGAATCAATGAGTTATATGAAATTTCTTGAAAGCAAATCAAGTGCAAGGCCCGCGGCTGACCGATGCTCCGCCGTGCAGAAAGCCCATCTATGCTGCCCCGCAACCAGGCCTAGGATGCTGTGCTAACGTTTTGATTTATTGAAAAAAGCAACGATCGGATGACCACTTCGCTGTTTGCCGGCGTTCCCATGGCGCCCCGCGATCCCACGCTGGGCCCGACCGAGGCCTTCAACCGCGATAGCAATCCGAACCGGGTCAATCTCAGCGTCGGCATCTACCTCACCGACGAAGGTCGAATCCCAATCCTGCGCGCCGTCGCCGAAGCGGAACGACGCCAGGCCGCGTCGGCGTTGCCGCGCGGCTACTTGCCGATCGATGGCATCGCCGCATACGACGCCGTCGTGCAAAAGCTACTGCTTGGAGACTCATCGCCGCTGATTGCGGACGGCCGTGCGATTACCGCGCAGTCACTAGGCGGCACAGGTGCGCTGAAGATCGGTGCGGATCTGTTGAAAACAGTGGTGCCCGACGCAAGCGTTGCGATCAGTGATCCCACTTGGGAAAACCATCGCGCGGTTTTCGAGAGCGCGGGCTTTCCAGTAGTGACGTACCCGTACTACGACACGTCGACGCGTGGTGTTCGCTTCGAAGCGATGGTCGACTTCCTAAAGACACTCGCACCACGCTCGATCATCGTGCTGCACGCGTGTTGCCACAATCCGACCGGCGCCGACTTGACGGCGGAACAGTGGCAAACGCTTCTGGAAGTGCTGCGCGAGCGCGAGCTCTTGCCGTTTCTCGACATCGCGTATCAAGGCTTCGCGCGCGGCATTGAGGAAGATGGCGCTGTGGTGCGGCAGTTCGCGCAATCCGGCATGCCAGTGCTGATCGCAAGCTCATTTTCAAAGAGCTTTTCGCTCTACGGTGAGAGGGTCGGCGCGCTCACTATCATCGATTCGAGCCAAGGCGAATCCGCGCGCGTGCTTAGCCAGTTAAAGCGCGTGATTCGTGCCAACTATTCAACGCCGCCGACGCACGGAGGCGCCGTCGTAACCACTGTACTGACCACCCCGGAGTTGCGCGCTTTGTGGGTCGAAGAACTCACCGAAATGCGCGAACGCATCCGGCATATGCGCTCGGCGCTGGTCGAGAGTTTGAAGACACATGGTGCCAGCCGGGATTTTTCATTCGTGCTGCGACAGAACGGAATGTTTTCGTACAGCGCCCTGACACCGGAGCAAGTCGATCGGCTGCGGGAAGAGTTTCACATCTACGCGGTTCACACGGGGCGCATTTGCGTCGCCGCGCTGAATAGTCGCAATGTTGACTACGTCGCCAAAGCGATCACGACTGTCTTGCAATAGGGATGCGTCGCATATAATTCGCGCCCACCTTCTTCCTCGATAGCTCAGTCGGTAGAGCGACGGACTGTTAATCCGCAGGTCCCAGGTTCGAGCCCTGGTCGAGGAGCCAAAATCACACTCGGCCAGAAGCAGACGCCATTGGCGCGCTCGTTGTCCCGACGGCGGCAGCATTGCTCGACACGCGGTTGACCCCGTTGTCGAAGCCAGGGTTCGAGGGGTTATCTCCACGATCGAATTCGCGTGTGACGTGAGTCGGGCACTAACGCCTTGCTAGCAACGTCAGTCAGCCCACTCCGGGGCTATGTGTTCCGTGCGTGGTTGGCACCACTACCGGAACGCGGAAGTACGGCGCCGCTCGTCACAAAAGCAGGTCACGCAATCGCGGTTACGCGAAAGGCGGACTGCGCTGTTAGGTCTGTCGACCAACTTTACAGCGCCGCGTAAATGGAGAACGCGCATAAGGTTAAGTTGCTGTTTTGTAAAGACTACCAGGCAATGGCACGCTTGCTGCTTAGGTGTCGATCGCTGCTTCACTGTAATTGAACGTATTGCTCAACCGAACCTATCGGAGCCACGAATGAAACTGCGGACAACACTAGCAACGGTTGTAACAGGATGCGGGCTGGCCCTCGCCAGCGGGGCAGCAATGGCGGTGCCGTGCTCCGGCATTACCAATATTGGGCTGTGGGAAACTGCCCCCAATAGCTCTTGCGAACAGGGCGACAAAACGTGGACGATAGGGGCCAATAATTTGGACGACGCCGTCCAGGTGTTGTTCAGTAGCCCGATCGAGGCTATTCATGTCATGCAGCTCGTCGGTTTCGACAACTCGAACCTCGCGGGTGCCTGGTCGATCGACTATACGATTACGGTGACCGACCCCAACTTCTTTATCGACGCCATGTTCGCCGGTGCGGATAGCCCCGCTGGCGGATCGTCGCTTTCGAAGGACGTCACGGGCGATCCAAGTGGCGCTTTCAACCTCCTCGTCGCTCAACGGCGTGGAGAATGCGGGGTCGGGGCGGATCGGTCTGGAGGCGACCACCCTCAATGTCAGTGAGGACTTCAGCGTCATCGCGGGTTCTAACCTGCTGAGTGTTTCCAATACCTATCGGCAGACTGAACGTATCGTTCCAGAGCCCGGCTCATTGGCGCTGATAGGTCTCGCGCTCGCCGGGTTGGCTGTCGTTCGTCGACGCCGCTCCTGAGCAAACCGGTTTCCGACCAGAGCCGGCCTCGTGCCGGCTTTTTCTTTTGGGTGAAACGACGGCGTCCTGGCGTGCAACGCGGTTCCCTTTCACGCGAAACGTTGAACAGACGCAAACTGTTAGTCCGCAGGTCCCAGGTTCGAGCGCTGTTCGAGGAGCCACCTGTCTGTGTTGCGCGATATATCCGCTGTCGAGGCGCTTTACACCTGCTGCTACGTCATATTTGAATCTTGCATTTATTCAATGGCTTAGCTGCATGGCACAGATGTCGCTTTATGTTAGCCAGGTGTACGCAATAGTAGGAGAGCAAAGATGGGTATCAAAGGATTCACCAAAGCGCTAGCGGTTGTCGGCTTCAGCGCGTTTTCGTCAATCGCGTCGGCCGATTTCATCCAGACATTTCGAAGGCAACGATTGCTCTGGCGTGTTCGGCCAGGGCTTTGCGAACTGCAAGATTCCGGCAAATATCGATCCGAATGAAACGCCGATCATCATCAAGTTCAATTTCGACCAGGCGGCGACTTCACGTATAGAGATCAATTCCGCGCTGTTCCCGACGATCGACGGCAGCGAGTTCAGTTTCACTTCACCGGCGACGGTGCGCGACCGGGACTTGGACATACAACCCCGGGGCGGGCGATCCTGCGATCAATTTCTTCGTCGCGAAGGGCGGACCCGACTTCAACCTCTTCAGCAACCTGGGCGATCCAAATTCCGACGATTGGTTCACACCCACTGAATCCGGACAACAATCAGCCCTTTGGACTGTCGCACCTGTCGTTCTACGACACGGACGGCGGCGGGCAGGTGCCGGAGCCGACCACGCTATTGCTGCTTGGCGCGGGGCTGTTTGCTGCTGGCTTCGCTCGCCGGCGCGTCAAACGCGACTGACGGCTCGGTTTTCGGAATGACAAGGCCCGCTTCTGCGGGCCTTTTTGTTTGCGCTGTCGGTTATGTCGAGGATCAGCGGCCCGTGGCGGAGAGCCTGATCGACGTCGACGTCATGTTGCCCGCCGCGTCGAACGCACGCGCGGCGATGGTCACCTCGCCCCTCAACTTGTTCGCGTTCAGCTTGAACGAATGCGGAGCCGACGTGTCGATGTTCGTCAGCTTGCCGTTGACCCAAAACTCGACCTTGGCGACGCCGATGTTGTCATTGGCTTGCGCCGAAACCGTGGTGACGCCCTTAACACGTGGCGCCGTCGGTGGGCGATACGATCTTCACGGTCGGCGGCACGCTGTCCGGTGCCGTCACGATGTAATTGCCCTGTGCGGTCGCGGACGACGTGGTCGCAGCCGTGTCGTATGTCGTCGAGAACACCGCGTAACTCTGTTCGACCACTCCGGTGCTGGGAGAAGTCACCGTCCATGTCGAGGACGTGGAGACTCCTGCGTCCAGTGACACGGTAAACGGCGAATGGCTGCTGCTCCAGCCGCTTGGCAACTTCGGAGTAAAAGCGAACGTTGAGGTGCCGCAGCCCGAATTGTTGTTGTTAGTGATAGTGATCTGGTAGCTGATCGAGTTGCCGGCCGCCGCGCTTTGTGAGATCGGGGTGAGCGACACTCCAGGCGCCACGCGAGCACACATCGGCGTGGCCATTTCCACGCTAACGGTGGCGCTGTTGCTGATGCTAGCCACAGAAAAGCGGTAGCCATTGACCGAGTCGCTGAACGACTCGCCTGCGCTCAGCGTGGCAAGCAAGTAGGTGGGCATGCCCGAAGAGGTGCTGCCGCGATGCACGCTGACTTGGTTCTGGTAGGTGCTGTACAGGCCGCTGTCGTAGCCGAGAGGTTGGCGAAGGCTGATGAAGTAGCTGTCCTTCGTGTCAGGCTTGGGAACAACAAGGGCTTGAGCAATCACCGAGTTGGTCGCTGCCGTCGGGTCGATCGTGTACACGCCGGCACCGTTGACGTTTTGTATCCGTGCGGACGGGATCCAGCCGGCCGTAATCTTGTTCGCCGCATTGAACTGGCGCAGCGGGTGGCCGCTTTGCCCCATGATGTCGCTCTTGTCGCCGTATTCGCTGCCCGGTGTCCACGCATGGCGGAAACCGAGGTTGTGCCCGAGTTCATGCGCATACAGATCGGTGGTTCCGCAATAGAAGATCCATGCGCGTGTCGTTGTGCCGCCCGACGAGCCGTATCCGGCCGACGAGCACACATTCTGCGGGAACACGTAAACGCGGCGCGGAAAGTTGTTGAGGTTGATACCCTGCGCGGTGGCCATGTTGTCTAGCGCGCTGCTCCATGTGCTGTAGCTGCACACGCCGCTGCTGTAAGGGATCTGCCACGGTCCATAAACCGAACCGGAGAACGTGACCGCGCTGGCGCTCGTCTCGCGATACAGGTCGCCGACTGAACCCGACGGGCCGAACATCAGGTTGTTCACTTGCGTCGCCGAGCAGCTCAGTGCCTTGTCCTGGAAATTGGCAAGCAGCACCAGCGTATTTTGCGTGCCGGAAACGGTGCCGCCGGAGACTGTCGTTATGTTCGATGTCGTTCCAGTGCTGTCGGCGGCTTCGATGGCGCCTTCGCCTGTGAGCAGCAGTTGGCCGTCGATTTTCAGTGCCCGCACAGTGACGGCTTTGCCTACAAACGGAGCCGCCGGATGTTCATGACCTGGATGGTCGGGCAAATCGGCCGCATGCAGTCGGTAGCGCACGGAATGCGGCTCAGGCGTCAGCTCGAGGAAATACTTGCGCGTCGAAACCTTGTTGCGCATGTCATCGCCATGCAGGCCGGTGACGCGGCCTGTCAGCTCGACTTCCTGCTCGATCAGGTCGCGCACGTCTGCCGGCAGACCCATCGTGAGTCCGGTCGGCAGCGATTGACGCAGCGTCAGACCCGGCTGGCGTTCAATTGCGTTCAGTAGCAAATTCCGGCGTTCGCGCGCGGCAAGTCTGAGCTTTGCTGCAGCGGCATTGCGATGCGCGCCTTTGGCACGCTGATACTCACCGACTGCCGTGATCAGCTGGTTTGTCGACGTCGAAATCCGGCTTGCGCTTGTCTCGTCGAATTCGTCGTGCGAAAGACTGGTGCGTGGGAGCAGCAACAGAGCAAGCACTACAAAGATGACAAGCGCGTGGGGCGTTGGAGGATAAGCGGCTCTGGGCATAGAACGGATTGGCAGGTGTGGGATCGCGCGGGATTCGAGCAACACGATGCTCGCGAGATAAACATCGGCAATGCGGGGCAGATCTCGAGCGATGCCGCTTCGAAAACGCCGCGAATCCGGCACATCCGTCTCGATTAGCGCGCCACGGGATGGTGAGCCTCGGTGCGGCAGTCGGCGGGACCCGGCGCAGCGGAAGCTAAGAGGCGTTGGCAGCCTGAAGCTCAGGACAGTGGGCCGGCGGGCGATTCCTGCCCTAACGAATTCATGAAGCGCCCGGAGCTAGTGACCAGGAAGAGCCCCGCCTAAGCGTCGAGATACTTTACGACTGGCGAGAGAATCCCTTTCACTGCGTTATTGAACCATCTGTTTTCACACAGATTTTTCCCACTGGAATACTTCGTGCTGCGTACAGGACGTGCCTTCAGTAGAGCGGTCTGACAAAGCAAGCCCGCTTCGGCGGGCGTTTCTTTGAAGCAAAACGGCTGGAGATGAAGACCTCTCAACTATCCTCGAGAGACATTGCTTGGCTCTTGGGGGAGTGGATTGTCTTACCGGTGTAAGGGTGACGTCATGCATAAAATCAAGACCGCGTTAGGTGTCGTGCTGATGGGAGCGATGGCGGCGGTTAGTCAGTCGACCCACGCCGCCCTGATCGATCGAGGCAACGGGCTTATCTATGACACGGTGCTAAACGTGACGTGGATGCAGGACGTTGCGCTGGCGCGCACGCTTGGGTAATGACAGCGACGGTATCTTCGATTGGTTCGGCGCGAAGGCGTGGGCTAACCAACTGGTCTATGGCGGATTTGACGACTGGCGCCTGCCAACCCTCAAGCCGATCAATGGCGTCGCGTTTGAGCGCACTTTTCACTGCGATGGATCTGCCGACTACGGGTACGGCATTGCAGCCCCCGGCGGCGCTTCTGCGGGCTTTACCGGCAACGAACTTGCGTACATGTTCCACGTCAATCTCGGGAACCAGTCGCGTTGCACGGGACCGGGGCCATATTTGACTGATAAGACATGGGGGCCCAACGTCGGGGTGCAGAACGCGAGCTTCGTGGATGCGCTGACCGGCGAGACAGTGTCTTTTTTGAATCTGCAAGGGCTCAAGCAGAACTTTTGGGCCGACCTTGCTCCCACGCCTAAGCCGGCTCCGTATACATGGATGTTCAAGTACAGCGGATTCAATGACTGGGCTGCCACGTTTCAGCTGGAGAGAGCTTGGGTCGTGCGTGACGGCGATGTCACAGCGAGCCCTCCTCCGACGGATCATCCCTGAACCGAACACGCTGCTGCTGTTGCTGTCGGGATTGCTGCCAGGCCTCTGGTTTTCGCTGAGGCGGAAGAGCGCGCAGCAGCGTGCTGCCAGCTAGCCGGCAAGCCGCTGAAACGCTCCGGGGCTCAGAGGTGTAAGGGTCGTGAACGGCCCTAACGATCGGCTGTCGGCAGGATGGACATACTCTCGTTGAGGATACGGACGACCGGTCGTCAGTTGCCCCACGTTGCCTGCAGCACCTACGTGCCGAGATCCACGGCGCAAGTGATAGTCCATTTGCGCGACATTCGCAAAGTCGGCTGGGCGCGCCTCTGTGTTCCTGATCGAAACCAAATCCGTTCTGGCGTCGAGCCCGCCAACACCGACGAGGAAATTGTCGAGTATTTCGCCTCGCACCGGTCCAGGTGCGACGCGGACAAAGGTTGCCCTTTGAGCTGCGTTGTTAACAATGGTGTTGAAGGTGAGCTGAAGCTCATTGCTCGGCCAGCGATAGCCTTCGGCTCCGTACGAGACGATCGTTTCGTTTTCGGTTCGGGGTCCCTGTTGGATCAGACAACCCAAAACCCGTACCACACCCCCGTTCGGAAATTCAAGCTCGTAACTGCAGGAGCCGTCTTCGCCACTTAGCCGGCAATACGTCACGCTATTCTCTCGGGCACGGCTCTTGAACAGATGTCCAACGTGCGCGCGCGCGAAGTAGCTTGAACCGACGACTAGCTTGCCAATCGCACCTACGTACAGGTTGTGACTTTGACCGTCACCGGCGCCGTTTGCGACAAAGGAGCAACGGTCGATGGCGAGCTGAATTCCATCGCCGTTGCTGGTCAGAACTCCGTTCTCATTGTCTTCGAAGTGGCAACCCGTAAGGTGAGGCTTCCTTTCTCGAGTCGAATACCTGCCCCATTGCGGTCCCGTACCCGAGCGCCCAGGAACGCCAAGTTTTCGATGCGTACCCCGTCTCCTCGCACGACGAAGATTGCTTTTGACTCAGCGCTCGCACCGTCAGCGATCAGGCGCGGTCTGGCGCCCACGCCCCGGATAACGAGGTCGCGCTGAGTCCAGACCGCGACGTCCGCACGGTAATCGGCCGACATCACCTCCACGGTGTCGCCGTCTCTCGCAAGTCGTGCCGCTTCTGCCAAAGTCCGGATGTCGCTTCCAGGGCCGACCTGAATCGTGCGCCCCGGCGTGGACGCACCGATTTCCGTCGCGCAAAGCGGAGAAACCCGAGCCAATAGGGAAATGCAGGGCAGCGTTGCCAGGCCGGCGATGGTCCGCAGGCTTGACCTTCGGCTCAAGCGTTTGCTGCGTTCGAATTTCATTGGTTGTGTAAGAGCCAACGATTCAGGCCAACTGGAATGTCGATTACCACTAACTTTATATCCCGTTCAGAACATACAATCGCGTTCAAAGTTAGCCCAATTGCCGAGCTAAGTGCGAGAGACACCGCCGCGGCCCAACACTCGATGTAGGACATCATGAAGGTTGTCTTGTTCTGCGGCGGCCTCGGGACACGCTTGCGCGAGCATTCGGACACCATGCCGAAACCCCTTGTCAATGTCGGGATACGTCCGATTATTTGGCATTTGATGCGCTACTACGCGCACTATGGACACAACGAATTTATTCTTTGCCTCGGGTATCGCGGAGACTTGATCCGCGAGTATTTCCTCCAATACAACGAGTGCCTGTCCAATGACTTCACGCTGTCAGAGGGCGGACGTCGGGTCGAACTGCATTCGAGCGACATTCAGGACTGGCGCATTACGTTCGTCGATACCGGGTTGCACGCGAATATCGCCGAACGACTGACGAAAGTGCGCGGGTACCTCGACGGTGAACCCGTTTTTCTCGCCAACTACGCGGACGGGTTGTCCGACATACCGCTCGACCGGATGATTGCCGATTTTCAAGCTAAGGCGGCAGTGGCGAGCTTTGCCGGAGTGACCGGCTGGCATAGCTTTCATACCGTGGCCGCTACGGATGAGGGGTGGGCAACACACATCAACGCGCGCATGCAAAGCGCGCTCTTGATTAACGGTGGTTTTTTTGTGTTCCGTAGCGACATCTTCAATTACATCGAGGATGGCGATGAACTCGTGGAGCAGCCGTTCGCGCGCCTTATCGATAAGCGGCTTTTGGCGATCTACCGGCATCTGGGGTTCTGGCGCGCGATGGACACCTTCAAGGACAAGATCACTTTGGATCGAATGGAAGCTAAGGGCGACTGTCCGTGGATGCTATGGAAGCGATGACGAGGGCGCATTGCTTGCGCTGACGCTCGATACCCCGGCCAGGTCGGCGCTCGAGGTCCTTTGCATCGGAGCGCATTGCGACGATATCGAAATCGGATGTGGCGGCACGGTCATTGCGATCCAGCAGCGTTATCCCCGGTGCAAAGTGCACTTGCTGGTGCTGACTTCAACTCCAGCGCGTCGAGCGGAAGCCGCGGCCGCGGCAAAGGCGTTGATAAGAGTTTCGGCGCGCGGGCAAATACGCATTTGTGAATTGCCAGACGGGTTCCTGCCCGCGCACTTGCCCGAGGTCAAAGCTGAATTCGAACGCATGAAGAAAGCGATCGACCCCGACTTGGTGTTGACACACCACGGACTCGACCGACACCAGGATCACAGCCTGGTCAGCCATGTCACCTGGCAGACGTTTCGAGATCACATGATCTGGGAGTACGAGATTCCGAAATTCGACGGCGATCTGGTGACACCGAACATGTATGTGCCGCTGCCCTCCGCGCTGGCCGCTCGAAAAATTGCCTTGGTCATGCGCGCGTTTCCTTCACAGCACGCCAGGCCATGGTTCAAGGCGGAAAATCTCGAGGCAATAATGCGCCTGCGTGGGCTGGAAAGCCGCGCTGCCAGTGGATACGCGGAAGGGTTCCACTGCCGAAAGCTACTGAGCGGAGTGACGGCTGATGTGTTGGCTGCTGAGTGCCCGCCCGGGCGTAGATGAACCCCACGTTTTGGCAGGGTAAGCGTGTACTTGTCACGGGTCATACCGGCTTCAAGGGTGCTTGGCTCTGCATGTTGCTCAATTCATTCGGCGCACGGGTCGCAGGATATGCGCTCGACCCGCCCACGCAACCGAGCCTCTACGAGCTAGCGCGAGTCGATGAGCTGGTGGACTCGACCATGGATGACGTCCGCGATCTGGAACCGCTGCGTAAGTGTGTTCATGCATTCGCGCCTGGCTTCGTTTTTCACATGGCTGCGCAGTCGGTCGTCTTGCGATCGTACGACGATCCGGTCGAGACCTATTCGACCAACGTTCTTGGCACGCTGCACGTCCTGGAAGCGGTGCGACGCATGGGGAGCCACTGCACGGTCATCAACGTAACAACGGACAAGTGTTATGAAAACAATGGCCAGGCTAACGGGTACCGCGAAGGTGACGCTTTGGGGGGCCACGACCCCTACGCAAACAGTAAGGCGTGTGCCGAATTGATCGGTGAGGCCTACCGCGAGTCTTTTTTTCCGTTGAGTCGAACACGTCACCACGGCGTCGGAATCGCAAGTGCGCGCGCTGGCAATGTCATCGGAGGAGGAGATTGGACTGCACGGCAACTAGTACCGGACACCATTGCTTCGTTTCTGCAGTCGAAGGCGGTCGTGCTGCGACATCCGTTTGCGGTGCGCCCGTGGCAGCACGTTCTCGACTGCCTAACCGGATATTTGACGCTCGCTCAGGCACTTTCGGACAATGTCGAGGCTTATTCGGGAGCGTGGAACTTTGGTCCAGCCGAAAACGACTCCCGTCCGGTTTGTTACGTTGTCGAGACGCTGGCGGCCCACTGGGGCAGTGACGTAACTTGGGTGAAAGACGCTGCTCATCACGCCCCAGAAGCAGAAATCCTCCGGCTCGATGTCACGAAAGCGGCGAAGTTTCTAGGATGGCGATCGCGCCTGTCGATCGACGATGCGCTGCGCTGGGTCGCTCACTGGTATCGCGATTTCCATGGCGGGCAAGACGCGAGAGAACTTTGCAACGCGCAAATCCGCGCCTACGTCGGGCCGGAAATGGCATGGCGAGGTCAGAGCAGTGACTAGGCAACAATCCTGTCAGTCCATTCATGCACGCCTTCCTGAAGCGCCGAAAGCCACGGTTGAAGACAGATAACCTTAAGACGCTCATGCGGCTTCGCGGCGTGGAAAGCCGAGCCTCGAGCGGGCTGGCGGAAGCGTGTCATTGCCGAAAAATACTGTGCGAGCTCACTGAGAAGGGAACGCCGTCGTCGTCGCCCACACCTTCCATCGAAAGAAATGCTGAAGGAGTCGTCAAAGACTTCGCTCGCGAACGGGAAGAACGGTGACATCGACAGACCGCCCTTTCAAGTGCCGTTTCTGCTGTGCGCCGCTGCACATGACTTTTGTCGACCTCGGTACGTCTCCGCTGTGTCAGACGCACATCTCGCCGGATCAACTGCACGAGATGGAACGATTCTATCCCTTGCATGCATACGTTTGTGACCAGTGCTTTCTCGTGCAACTGAAGGAGTTCGTCACGCCCGATGCAATTTTTGGCGAATATGCGTACTTCTCGTCTTATTCCGCAAGCTGGGTCGACCATGCACGCCGGTACGCCGACATGGCGATAAAACGCTTCGGCCTTGGTCCTAACAGTAAAGTTATTGAGATCGCCAGTAACGATGGCTACCTGTTGCAGCACTTTGTCGCGCGTGGTGTTTCAGTCCTTGGCATCGAACCCGCTGCAAATGTTGCCAAAGTGGCGATCGACAAGGGCATTCCCACAACACTTCGTTTCTTCGGGAAAGTCGCAGCGGATGAGATCGCGAGTGAAACTGGGCGGGCCGATCTGTTACTTGGCAACAACGTACTAGCCCATGTGCCCGATCTGAACGATTTTGTCGCCGGCATGAAACGCCTGCTTGCGCAAAGCGGCGTGATCACGATGGAGTTTCCGCATCTGCAAAGACTGCTTGACGACAACCAATTCGATACGATTTATCACGAACACTTCAGCTACTTTTCATTCGTTACCGTCGAAAAGGTTTTTGCCCACCACGGATTGACAATTTTTGACGTTGAAGAACTGCTAACTCACGGCGGATCGCTTCGAATTTACGCGCGACACTCGGAAAACACGGTGCCGGTGGTGGGGGATCGCGTCCGTGCGCTGCGCCAGCGCGAGATTGATGAAGGATTTCTCGAGTTAGACCGGTATCGTGGCTTCGAAAAGCGGGTCGAAGCGACTAAGCGCAAACTGCTTAGCTTTCTGATAGATGCGAAGCAGCGAGACAAGAAGATCGTCGGCTACGGGGCGCCCGGCAAGGGAAACACGCTGTTGAACTACTGTGGAATCCGCACCGATTTCCTTGATTTCACGGTTGACGCCAACCCCTACAAGCAGGGAAAGTTCACTCCAGGCACTCGTATTCCGATTCTCGCCCCGCAAGAAATACAGAAGGCGCGCCCAGATTACGTACTGATCCTTCCTTGGAATCTGTCAGACGAGATCTCACACGCCACACGCTATATCCGCGAATGGGGAGGACAGTTCGTGGTGCCAATTCCCGAGATAAGAGTCTTCTAGTGAGAGAGTTGTACTGCACGTCGTGTTCGTCTGTGCAAGCGAAGTAACCGTTCATCAACCATTGATGGGAGATACAGAGCCAGTGTCTAGCACCTCGGTTGAAACTGCGCGCGACAGTGGCGTTGATGTTGGCACTCCGTTGCGCCTTTTCGCCGAGGCGGACAGCATCGGCCGGGAGGCTCACGCGCTCATGGAACTGCTCTATCCCTTGTGCAGAAGTCTGACGGGCAATGGAGTGCGACAAACGCTTCAGCAACTTCAAGACCTCATTCCGCTCAAGATTCACGAAGTGCCGACGGGTACCCGTGCTTATGACTGGGAAGTTCCGTGTGAGTGGAACGTCCAAGATGCGTACGTTCTGGACGGAAATGGTCGCCGGGTGATTGACTTTCGTGCGAATAACTTACATCTAGCCAGCTACAGCTCACCGATCGACGCGAGAATCACGCGAGCGGAGTTGCTAGATCACCTGTTTACCGATCCCCAACACCCCGACTGGATTCCGTATCGGCACTTCTACTACAAGCAGGGATGGGCATTTTGCGTCAGCCACAGTCTGCTTTCAAAACTCAATGAGTCAGAATACCGGGTACGCATCGATACGCGCCTCGAACCTGGGAGCTTGACGTATGGCGAGCTGATCTTGCCTGGATGTGAGTCGGGTCAGATCTTGATCTCGACTCACACGTGTCATCCTTCCCTGTGCAACGACAATCTGTCTGGCGTGGTCGTGGCGGCACTTCTGGCTCGCGATTTGTCGCGCTCGCTGACGCGTTGGGGTTTCCGATTCGTTTTTGTGCCCGCAACCCTGGGGCCTCTCGTCTGGCTATCCCGTAACGAGCACATTGTTCCTGATATTCGCGGTGGACTAGTGGTGGCCGGTGTCGGTGACAGCGGCGCCGCGACATATACCCGTTCCCGCCGCGGAGCGACTCACATTGACCGAGCGGTTGCTCACGTTTTCGAGCACACCGCAACAACAGGTGCCGCGATTCGTGAGTTTTCGCCACTTGGCTACGATCAGAGGCAGTACTGCTCCCCAGGGTTTGATCTGCCTGTCGGATCCTTCATGCGCACGCCAGACGGCGAGTATCCCGAGTACCACACTTCCGCGGACAATTTGCAGTTCGTTACGTCAGCAGCGCTGGGCGACTCGTGGCGGCTAATGCGTCTCGCCATCGACATTCTCGAGGAGGATCGCAAGTACGTGAACCTTTCGCCCAAGGGAGAACCAAGACTCGCACCGCGCGGACTATTTCATGACGCTGAACGGCTTGGACTTTTCTGGATCTTGAATTTCTCCGACGGCCAACACAGCTTGCTCGACATTGCCGAGCGGGCCCGCATGTCATTTTGGCGAATTCGAGAAGGGGCTCGGCGGCTTGAAGAAGGTGGCTTGCTTCGAGAGGTAAAGGGTGTCAATGGTTGAGCATCGAGAATCGTTTTCGCTCGATGATCTCCAACACCTCAAGGGAACGACCGCGCTCGTAACGGGAGGACTGGGCTTCATTGGAAGCGCGTTGAGTACACGTCTTGAACTTGCGGGTGCCGTCGTTCATACAGCGAGCAGGCGCCCTCACCCGGCATCGGATACAAAGCGCCATTGGCGCATCGACTTGACCGATGCGTTGGCAGTTAAGGAGCTCGCGCAGGCAGTCAAACCAGATTACGTATTTCACCTAGCGAGCCACGTCATGGGGGCTCCCGATTTACGGCATGTTCTTCCTGCCTTTCACAGTAACTTGCAGACAACCGTCAACCTGTTATGCGCCTTTGCGGAGCTGGGCTGCAAGCGAATGATCACCACCGGTTCCCTGGTCGAGCCGGAACCGGGCTCGCAGTCCGTCCCAAGCTCGCCATATGCCGCTGCAAAATGGGCAAGCAGTGACTATGCGCGCATGTTCAGTGCGCTCTACGGGTTTCCAGTCGCGATAGCACGGGTATTCATGGTTTATGGACCGGGACAACAGGACGAATCCAAACTCGTGCCTTACGTGATCCGTTGTCTTCTACGTAATGAAGCTCCGAGGATCTCGAGTGGCCGACGTCGGATAGATTGGGTCTACGTCGATGATGTCGTTTGCGGTTTCTTAAGAATGACGCTGGCACCCGACTTGGACGGCAAGTCCGTTGACCTGGGTTCAAGTACCGCTGTAAGCATCCGGGACCTTGTCGACGAGATCTGTGTTCTTATGGACGCGAAGGTCACTCCGACTTATGGCGCGTTGCCCGATCGACCAGTAGAGCCGCTTCACGTTGCAGATACAACAGCGTCGCTCCGCTTGATAGGGTGGTCACCGCAAGTTGCATTGACAGAGGGACTACGTCGAACGATAGATTGGTATCGGAGACACTCAGATTGAGCAGCTCGACCCAACCGGCTTTCAAACAACTCGTGCGTCGCCCGGACGCGGCCAAGCCGGTCTGGACTTTGGTCGGACACGCCAAATTGCGTCAACAGGAAGACGCTAACAGCAGATTCCGGCCGTGAAACCGTTCGCAATTCTAGGCACTGGAATGGCGGCGTTCGGAGCTGGGTACGCTCTTGAGCAAGCCGGTGTTCCGTTCACCTGTTACGACAAGAATTCCTATTTTGGCGGTCATACGAGATCGCTCCGGTATGAGAGCGGGTTCGTATTTGATGAAGGCGGACACATATCCTTCACTAAGCACGATCACGTCAAAGATATTCTGGCCGAGAACGTCCGTGGCCGCTTTGAAGAGCGAAACTTAAGAATTGACAACTACTGGCATGGACACCGGATCCCGCATCCAGTGCAATGCAACTTGTCCGGCCTACCTACGGACCTAGTCATCAAGATCATTGAAGACTTTGTATCGGTCCGCAGCAATGACCCATCTCTTACGCGGAACTATGCCGAATGGCTACTGGCCGCATACGGAAAGACATTCGCTGAAACGTTTCCAATGGTGTATGGGCTCAAGTACCACACGACAACCATGGATCGGCTGACAACTGATTGGATCGGCCCGCGAATGTTTCGTCCGAGTCTAGAAGACATTCTGCGTGGGGCCATCGGTGAGACCTTCACGGGCGCTCATTACGTGGAAAACTTCCGGTATCCGTCGACTGGCGGATTCGTCAGTTACCTTGAACCCTTTGCCAAACGATTTGACATCAAATTAAATCACCCAGTAATCGCGCTTGATCCGGTGGCCAAGGTGCTTCGCTTTGCAGACGGCAAGGAAGTGCAATGCGAACAAGTGGTTTCGTCGATTCCGCTTCCGGAGCTAATACCGCTTATTGATGGTGCCCCAGCTGACGTTCTTGAAGCAGCCATGCAACTCGCGTCAACTCAAGCCGTGCTGATCAATCTTGGCGTTAACCGTTCTGACTTGTCGGATTCCGCCATCACCTACTTCTACGACGAAGACGTAATCTTTTCGCGGATCAACCTGCCGCACATGTTTTCACCAAGCAATGCACCCGCGGGTTGCGGCACGATCCAAGCAGAAGTGTACTTTTCCGAGAAATACCATCCGTTTCGAGGGACGCCTGCAGATCTGATCGAACCGACAATACTCGACCTTCGTCGTTGTGGTTTCCTGCGTGACAGCGATTCCATCATGCTTCGAGAAACCGTAATTAATCGCTACGCCAATGTGATTTACGACCTCGATCGAGCGCAGGCTTTGAAGACTGTTCATGGTTACTTGGACGACATAGACGTCTACTACTGCGGACGGTATGGCGATTGGAATCACGCATGGACCGATCAAGCCTTCATAAGCGGCGAAAACGCTGCTGAAAGGGCGCTCGGTTCTGCCCGGTAGGTTTACTACAAAGCATTTGCTAGAAGGCTGTTCACAAGCAGAACCAGCGAAGCAGGTGAGGTCCCCACACAGCGCCGAGATTTGGGATCGCAAACCAATGACGCTTCGCTGAGAAGGTTGCCCAATCATCGGGCAGCTAGAGCCGTCGAAGCGCCGGAACTGTCCCCTACCCCGGCCAACCTTCGAGCGGACCCGGAAGCCAGTAATCCGACCTACTTCTGCCAGATGACCGCGCTATGGGTTGCATCGCGGCTCGGCGGCCCCTAGATATCAGGCAGGACTTTTAGCCACCGCTCTCCGGAATCTCCCCCTTTGTCGAATTCTTGGTGGCTGTCCTTACGCACACTTCAACATCGACCGGGAGCTGCGGGGCGGGGATCGGCTATCCGTTTTTGCCGCGCGAAACGCGTTCGTTGTTCGCAGCCAGGACAAGACTTGGCAGACGCTGGTGAAACGGAAGAAATGAGGGGGATTGGTTGGATCGAGACCTGATTCGTTTTTGCGGCCGGCCTGCCATAGTCCGCAAGCAAGTCAACCGAATTATTCATGAGAACACCTGCAAGATAGTCGTAATGAAAACCCGTGCGTATGCTCGAAGATGTGATCGCGACGGGAGAGCTTCTGTGCTCTGACCACCAGCACGAGTAATATTTTTTGGCGTGAAATTTGGCTCAGGCGCTCGCCACAGCTTCAGCAAAAACGAGATTGCGCGGAGTAGGTAGGGAGTCTATGTCGGAAGCGTGCCTTATCACTATAGGGCTGCCCGTGTACAACTCGGAGCGGTACGTGAGGCAGTCGTTGGACTCACTGCTTGCACAGACCTTTCGCGATTTCGTGCTGATTATCAGTGACAATGCGTCGACCGATGGCACAGCGCAAATCTGCCAGCAATACGCTGCTCGCGACGCGCGGATTAAATACTTCCGTAATGAAACGAACATCGGCAATCCGCGCAACTTCAACCGGGTGGCCAGGCTTACCAAGACCCGCTACCTAAAATGGTCTACGGCTGACGACTTCTGGGAGCAAGGCTTTCTCGAACGGGCATTAGAGGTGATGGAGCGCGACGCGACGATCGCACTTTGCTATCCGCAGGCGGTTCTTGTGGACGCCGACGGTCGGAACCCGCAGAACTACGACGACGTCCTGCATCTCGTCCAGGAGGATCCGGTTGATCGCTTTGTCGCATTGCTCGACAGTATTGGGCTGGTGCATCAGCACCTTGGCTTGATCAGAATGTCGGATCTGACCCGGACGCATCTGCTCGGCGCGCACGTTGCGTCTGACGTCAACCTATTAGCCGAGCTGAGTTTGTACGGCAAGTTCTACGAGCTACCTGATCGTGTCTTCTTTCGGAGATTTCACAAGGACTCGGGAAGCTGGAAGCGTGGCGACTTGGAACATGAACGCCTGCGATACCATGCAAGCGGTGCCAGAAATATCGGTTTTAACAAATGGCATCGCCACCTCGGATTCTTCCCCGCGGTGCACAGTTCACCCCTTCCGTTGATCTCTAAAGCCCGGCTTTATCGGTTTCTTCTGCGGCGCATGATGTGGGATCGTCGCGACTTGAGAGCCGAGTTGAGTGCGTACGTGCGAACGGCCTTATCGTAGTTGGCCGCCGCGTTTTCATTAGCCGATCCCCAAATTTCGGAGTCGTATAGCGGCGTCCCAGCCGAGCCGATCTAGCCTGTACGCATCCTTCGGCCGCCATTCGCGAACCAGCATATGAGAAGACAAATCGCGACAGGCGCCGCCTGGATGGTCTTTTTCCGCCTGATCGATCGTTCGCTGGGTCTTATCAGCACGGCCATTCTTGCTCGCCTCTTGCTGCCCGCGGATTTCGGCCTCGTTGCAATGGCCATGTCCATCATAGGCTTGATCGAACTGGCGACCGCCTTCGGTTTCGAGATCGCGCTGATCCAAAAAGCGAAACCGGAGCGAATTCACTATGACACTGCATTCACGCTGAACGCGCTGTTGGCGGTCGGTGGTGCTGCTTTGACCGTATGCCTCGCCTCGCCTGCGGCGGCGTTTTATGGCGAAGCTCGGCTCGTCCCAGTCATGCTTGCACTTGGCGGGGTGTGGTTGATTTCCGGCTTTGAGAATATCGGGACCGTCAACTTCAGACGCAACATGGATTTCGCAAGCGAGTTTCGCTTCCTCGCCTACAAACGTGTCATTTCGTTCAGCGTGGCAGTTGCAGCCGCATTGATGCTTCGTTCGTACTGGGCACTTGTAATAGGAACTTTCGCAGGGCGAAGTGCTGGCGTGATTCTGAGCTACTTGATGGAGCCGTTTCGTCCGCGCTTCTCGCTCGCAGCGACCCGTCAGATGTTTTCTTTTTCGGGGTGGATGCTCGTCATCAACATAGCTTCTGCGGTCATTGGCAAGATTCCGCTGTACTTTGTTGGCAGGATGTTTGGTGCTCAGACCTTGGGCGCCTACACCGTCGGCGCGGAGATCGCCCAGCTTGCACACACTGAACTGGTCGCACCGATCAATCGCGCCATGATTCCCGGCTTTTCTCGTCTCGCAAATGATCTTGAGACTTTTCGACGAACTTGTATCGATGCTGCCGCGGGGATCCTGCTTGTGGTGCTGCCGGCGAGTGTAGGCATCGCGGTCCTGGCCGGCCCGATAGTTCGTGTCTTGCTCGGTGAAAACTGGAACGAGGCGGTACCAGTCATCCAGGTTCTGGCATTTTCGGGAGCAGTGAACGCGGTAATGTCGAACAACAGCGCCGCTTACGTCGCGTTAGGGAGACCTTATCTGTCTGCCGTCATTCTGCTTGTGCGAATAGCCGTCTTGATCCCAATGCTGTTCCTCCTCTCCAAACAGTTAGGACTTCTCGGGATCGTCTACGCTGAGTTTCTCGCAGCGGCTGCTAGTCTGTTCATCAGCTACCCGATGCTCTTCCGGCAACTTCGAGTTCCCATTCGAGGATACGTAGGAGCACTGTGGCGTCCACTTCTCGCGAGCGTGGTCATGGGTATGGCAGTACTTGCGGTTCTGCCGGAATCAGGTAGCGATCGGATCTTCGGCGACGCTGTGCGTGACGTGCTAATCGGAGTTCCAGTGGGCATACTGACATACGGGTTCATGCTCTGGAGTCTCTGCAAGCTGTCGCCACGTTCCGATTCGGTCGAACTAGCGCTCGCACGCTATATGGTATCTACATATCGCTCATACGTTAGCCGATAGCGCGCGGCGAGCATTCGCTCACGCAGGCGAGGCTAAAGCGGCGCGCCTTACTTAAATAGAAACCACGCTGTAATCAGAGAAACCAAAATCAGTGAGAACCACGGGAGCGTGCGCGTAGAAGGCGATTCCGGGCTGCCCATCGGTGAAGGTGCTGTCAACTGCGTCGGCGATCAACGCCGGGACTCCTGTGCTGACTGGGATGTGCCACAACTGGATCGTGCTGCCGACAATTCGGGCGCGAATCTTGTCGCCCGTCACCGCGACCGGGCTGTTGTACAGATTCCCCGGGACAAACGTGAAATTCCCACGAGGACCATTCCAACGCACAATCGCTACCCCTTGGCCGTTGACGTTGAACAAGCACTCGTAGCCTCGCACCGAATTGGCCGTGTGCGCCATTCGTAGCAGGAGTTCCGTTTCGTAGCCGGGTCCATTCTTATAGATCGTCGCCTCCGCCTGCACATTGGGTGGAAAGCCACTCAGAATCGCATAGGCATCGTCAAACGAGTCGGTGTATGCGACTGCGTGCGCCCGCCCGCCTGTCGTGCGAATGGTTTTCCATGCCGTCGCCGCGTGACTCCACGCCCCGCCTTCGGAGATGGGATTTTCGACGAGATTAAAACTGGTCGAATAGGTACGCCCTGTGGTGATCGTGCAGTTCGTCGCTACCGACGTGCCTCCACTGATGCTGACCTGAGGCGGTGGACAGGGCTCTGCTCCCCATAGCACACCTGGCACCGTCGCCCCCGCCATGCCTGCCGAGGCCAACAGAAAATCTCTTCGTGTCATTTTGTTCATTGAAGAATTCGCTCTATGGAACCGTCTTGGAAGCAGCGTTCGACACAGCACTCGCAACGCCAGTGGAATTTATCGTGGCCACAGCGAAGAAATATCTGCCAGGCGCCAGGCCGCTGATAACGCGGCTCGTGATCCCCGCTCCAGACACCAGAACTGACTGCGACAGATTGGTGGCACTCGTGCCGTAGTAGACGCGGTAACCGCTGATATCGGTTAGCGATGTGCCATCTGTGTTGACCAGCGGCACCGACCATGAAACGGTTGCCGAGTACGTCGTGGGTGGCGGCGGTGGCGGTGCTGGCGGAGGCACCGGTGCCGGTGGCGGAACTGGCGGCGGTGGCGGCACCGGTGCCGGTGGTGGAACTGGCGGCGGCGGTGGCACCGGTGGCGGCGGCGGCGGTGGCGGCGGTGGCGGTGGCGGCGGCGGTGGCGGCGGTGGCGGCGGCGGCGGTGGCGGCGGCGGTGGCGGCGGTGGCGGCGGCGGTGGCGGCGGCGGCGGCGGTGGCGGCGGCGGTGGCGGCGGCGGCGGCGGCGGCGGTGGCGGCGGCGGTGGCGGCGGCGGCGGCGGCGGTGGCGGCGGCGGCGGCGGCGGCGGTGGCGGCGGCGGCGGCGGCGGCGGCGGTGGCGGCGGCGGTGGCGGCGGTGGCGGCGGCGGTGGCGCGTCCGGTGAAGGCGGTGCGGGCGGTGCGTCTGGTGAAGACCCTACCGTCGACGCAGATGCTGCTCCTACTGTGACCGCGTCCTCATCCGATCCCCCGCCGCAGCCAGATACGCCAAGAACACTATTCGCCAGTAGCAGCGTAATCGCCGCTCGGCCCACTTTGCTCTTCATGTTCAGCGTTCCAACTTTCTATACATGCTTGGGCTCACGTAGAAAGGAACCTGACACCAAAGATGCGCTAGTCAGCAATATTCGGGCCTACCAAATCTTGCGTACATAAAAACCAGCGCTAACGTATCGCGCAGCGTGCGCTCGTCCCGTTTAATGGATACGTGATACGTGCTGGGCGTTTAGGGAAACTACTCAACCGATTCCGCGGAGCAGTATAACGTTGGTGCACATAATGCCTGTTCGGACGACTCCTCACAGAGATCTAAGGAACCGTCTTGGACGCAGGCGTCGAAAGATCGCTTGCAACACCCATCGAATTCAACGTCGCCACCGCGATGTAGTACGTTCCTGGCGCAAGACCGCTGACCACGTGGCTTGTGATTCCCGCTCCAGACACAGAGATTGATTCCGATAGATTGTCGGCACTCGTGCCGTAGTAGACGCGATAGCCACTGATATCTGTCAGGGATGTGCCGTCCGTATTCAGTAGCGGTACCGACCACGAAACGGTGGCGGAGTACGTGGCCGAAGGTGATGGCGGCGCCGGTTGAGGTTGGAGGTGCAGGTGCAGGCGATCCTGTAACAGCCGCAGCGTCTTCGGAACCTCCGCCGCAAGCTACCAGACTCAATACGCTATTTGCGAGGGCCAGAGACATCGCGGCACCTCCGAAAATGCGCTTCATCTTTTAGCGCGCTCCTATCCCTACGCGGCAATAGTGCTCTGCCACCTAAATGGCCAATAGGGACAAGCATAAACGTACTCGACTGGGCTTGCCCGGTTCCTCGCACACTGCCCTAAGCGATCAGCAGGCGTTGAGAAGTCTTCGCTCGTGCATTGATTGCCCTGAAAGCGGAAGCGCGCCGGCAGCATTTCGCCTCAGGACCAAATCCAAAACTGTCCCTTAATGCTTTCGCCAAAGCGTTGCTTTTTCCAATAGATAGGACTCTGCACCGGGACGACGTCCGGAAATCAACCAGAACGCGAGGATGCTCAGTGAGTATGCCGTCGCACCAACAAGTATCTTCGCAATCAAAAGCCACCAGCCATCAAGACTTGCTGTTCGCGTAATAAAAATTACGCAGACCACCATAACTGAGACAGCGATGAGCGGCCGGATGATGGAGGAAACAATCTCGCCGAACCGAAGACCTTCCAAGTGGCGTAGCAGCAATACCACCAAGGCGATAAGCCCCAAAGTCACAACCGCCAAGTACAAGCAGGCAAGTCCATAGGCGCCAGCCGTAGGGAATACCAGCATTGCGAGCGTCGCAAACAAACCTACTTGAACCCAAGCGGAAATTGCCATCAAGCGCATCTTGCCTAACGTGAGTAGCACATACCAGCCGCTGGTTGCGATCGAGTTCATGAAGCTTATGAGTGCAAATATTTCCACAAAAGGAACGGCGCTCATCCATTTCTCACCAAGCAGCAAAAGCACCGCGTCGCTTGAGACCAAAATCAGCCCGATCGCCGCGGGCATCGCAATCATGGTCTGGACACCCTGCGCAAGCAGAACCACGCGTTTTAACTGCACCAGGTCGTGCTTGACTCTGACAAAAGCGGGAAACAGAACGCGGTTGATCGGGGCAAGAAGCTCGCTGGTCGGCAGAGCGGATATTTCCGATGCCAACGAATACGCGCCAAGGACGCTCGCACTTTCACGTGCACCGACGATTGCAAAGTGCAGATTGAGTTGAAAATAGCCGCCTATGCTGCGTACGAGCATCCATTGCGAAACGGAAAAGATTTCCCCGAATTTCTTCAAACCCAGCCGCGGGCGCATTGGGTGCATTACAAAGCTCAAAGCGACGCCAAATGTGCGTCCGGCAAGAGCTCCAATCACCAAAGCCCAATAAGACCGAATAAACCATGCGGCGACAATAGTGACAATGAAGCCAAGGATTCGCTTGCAGAAGAGAAACCGGAACTCCCTCCCGAATTGCATTTCCTTTTGAAACGTAACGACACCAATGTTCTCGAGACCGCTCAACACAAGAGATACTGCAAGTACCTGTACGACGAGGACGACCCGTGCATCATTGAAATACGCAGCGGCCCATGGCGAAGCAACGACAACGAGAGTAGCTGCCAGAGTCGTCTGAATGAGTCGTAGCGTCCATGCCGTGTCGTAATGCTCCTGTGACGGAGTTTTGTTTTGGATAAGGGCAACGTTGACACCGAGGTCAAAAAATACGTCGGCCAACCCTATGACCAGCGACGCCATGGCAATGACGCCGAAGTCCTCCGGCACCAGCAATCGCGCGAGAATTAGGGTGCTGACAAAACCGATCGAGCGATCGGTCCAGCGCATCGCCACCGTGATTAGCGCGCTCTCAGCGACGCTTTTGGGGCGCTGACTCAAATCGTGTCCTGCCGTCGCACAAGGCCCACGGAACCGCAGATCTTGAAAGATTGCAACCGACTGCACTTCGGCGAGAAGGGTGGATGCATTACGCGAAGCACTCGATATTTACATTGCGTTGAAAAGATACGCATGCCCCCCGCACGGCGACGCTAACATCGAGAGGCTACTTTTCGCGGCGAATATGCTGCGATTACGTGAATGGTTTTGCTGCCGTGTTGCCAGCCAGACATTGCACCTGCCCGCGCCACAGTAGAGACTCGATTTAATGAGGTCGCTTCCCTAGCTTAAGTCGATGAAGCCGGCGTTTCCCCTGTAAGACCGAATGGGTTGCCTGCTAGCGACCATGGCGAATATGCCTAAGCCAGCCCAGCGATCCCAGTGAGCGGCTGCCGTCCTCAGCAGCTTGTACTGGCGAACTGTCTGCACTGCCGTCCACGGATGCTGCACCATTTTCTTCAATGTCCGCAATTTCGACGGCCCGTCGTACGAATGCCGGCCATGCCACCACGGCCGTAAAACCCGGAGTCCCAGAGCGACATACCTGAGCCCAAACTTTTTCAGGAGCTGGCGTACGGTCGGGGGCGCGAAATACCAACGATGGTCAGCCATGTAAGCCCACCAATCCGGTCCTGAAACTATTCTGTCCACCGACTGATAGTTTCCCGTCTCGACGATTAGGATCCCACTGTCCTCCATGAAGGAAACAGCGGTATTGAGGACGTCTTCAGGATCGTCGAGATGCTCGATCACGTCCCACATCGTTATCGCATCGAATCGCTGCGTCGGGTCCAAGTCTTTGAGCGTACCCTGTATCAGAGTGAAGTTGCCTGCGGCGGACCGACGCAGCTCGGGATCCCGCCTCGCCGCCGGATCGAGTCCGATGCATTCCCAGCCGTGACCTGCGGCTTGCGCGATGAAGGCGCCGTCTCCCGCACCAATGTCCAACAATTTTCCCGGCGCTGCAGCGAACGTCTCGAGGAAAGCGAGCTCCGCCGCGGCGGTGGCGCGCCGTTTCTGCGGGTCGCAGTACGACCCTTGCTCTTGCTCTTCGTATCTGCGCGAAAGAATTTTGACACTTTCAGCCGCGGTGCGACATCTTGGAAACTGCCACGCCAGTCCACACTTGAGACACTCTTTGATGGACAACGAGGATGTTGTGTCATGCACGTCGTGGGCAATAACCGAAAAGGTTTTGCTCTCGGCACTCGAACAAAACGGACAGTTCATCCAACAGCCTTCAAAAGTTGCAATTGCGGGCGATGTATAAAACAGGCCTAGTGCATTCCGAGCGTTCAGTGTGCGTTCGCTAGAGCCATGCGGCTAGGCAACATGCCAAAGCAGACAGGCACTCTCTGTAGGCCTCGGACACTCCCGCAAAGATAACGTCCCACATTGTCGGTACGCGTGAAGTGTTGCCCGTCGATCATTTATCTCTACGCTGTCACGTATCGCATTGCCCATCCAGCGGGCCATCAATAAGTAACGTCGATCTTTCCACGTTCACGCAATGATACGAACTGCGCATCCGTTCGATGTCGGCCTAGTGCCTACTCGAGCAGCGGCTGGTGAGTAAGTTAGAGTCTCCGGCGATAACCAAACGGATCCATGTATCCGGCATGTCGGCCGCCGTGTCGGCGCGTTTCACACAGCCAAGGCGAGTGGATGCTTCTCTATTACCACAAGGATCTGAGAGGGAAATTTCGGAGATGATCTGAACCCATGGCTCTGGGATCGGCTGCTGCCCGACTTTTTCCGCGGCGATTTTCCACATGAGCCCAAACTACGTCAGACGTCTGCGGATGGCGAAACGCTTTTTATTGGCATCGGCACGCTGCTCAACAGAAATATTCCTCAAACCGCCAAAAAAATCGTCTTTGGGACGGGCGCCGGCTATGGGCCTCCGCCGACCATCGATGCTTCCTGGGATATTTCTTGCGTGCGTGGGCCATTGACGGCTGCGATGCTTGGCCTGGACAGATCAATGGCAGTGACCGATCCCGCTGTACTTGTGCGAGCGATCGACTTTCAGCGCAGTCCCAAGACCCGCCGGATTTCATATATGCCGCACTGCTCATCCGCTCGGAATGTTGATTGGTCGAGGATTTGCGAGCGTGTCGGATTAGGATTTATCGATCCGCAGCAGTCCGTCGAGGAGGTCCTGCGCGGAATATGCTCTACAGAAATATTGATTACGGAAGCCATGCACGGCGCGATCGTGGCCGACGCACTTCGAACTCCATGGCTACCGGTAGCCTCGTCAGCGATTCTGGAGCTGAAGTGGCACGACTGGTGCCAGTCGCTAGGACTCCAATACAAGCCAGCCAAGATGCCGACTTTATGGCGGCTGGGTGACCAGCCGTCGCCGTCGGCGAAACTGCGATCCGCAGTCAAAACGGTGACTGTTCAGGCAATCTTGCGGCAGATTATCCGGAAGGGAATTCCGTTGTTGAGCGCCGATGCGCGGATAGAACAGGCAACCGATGAACTCAAGGAACGTCTGGCAAGACTTCAGCAACGCTACAGCGCGGCTTCGGAACGTCCTTTGCTGACGCCAACGCGCGGGTAACGATGGACTTTATAAAATGACTGTCACGGCGATCATTCCCACTACGTGTGACAGCTCCCGAGGGCCTTCGCTTCGGCGGGCCATCCTCAGTATCGTCGATCAAGTGCCCGACAGTGGTCTCATTCTGATAGTTGCCAATGGTGATCGAATCGATGAAACCGTTGCCCGGATGGCGCAGGACTTTCCCCGAACACGAGTCGAGCGACTAGAGGAGGCCAGCGTCGCGAAGGCTCAGCAACTTGGAAGGCGTCTCGTCCGCACGGAATTCTTCTGCTTTCTCGATGACGATGACGAGTACCTTCCTGGTGCAGTCAGTACGCGTCTAAACGAGATACACGCCGACTCATCGGTTGACGTGATCGTCACCAACGGCTTCGAGGACGTGGACAACAGTTACCGGATGCGGGTGGAGTTTCCTGAAGCTGCACGAGCGGACCCACTTCGAGCGCTGCTGCAAGAAAACTGGCTTGCCTCCTGCGGAGGTTTTTTTCGTACGCAATCCGTGACACTGGATTACTTCGATGGCCGCACCTGTTTTTTGGAGTGGACCCTTCTAGCGTACAAACTTGCATCGAGCCTTGTAATACGGTTCATCGATGTTCCAACGTATCGTATACATTCGAGCCACGATTCGGCCTCCAGGTCGCAAGACTATCGTGAGGCTCAACCTCGCGTATTGGCCGCAATCGCCGACTTGGAATTACCCCCGGACGTTCGGCGAGCGGTAAAGTCGAAAATCAGCAATGCAGAGCACAGTCTCTCCACTCATTTTCTTCGCCAAGGCGACTTGAAACAGGCGGTGTGCCACCATTTCAAAAGCCTCGGCAGTTACTCGGGACTGAAGTTTCTGCCGTATTCCCGTAAGTTGTTGCGCATCCGGCGTAACAGGCGGATCGGCGACCCCTAATGACGCGTTCGGAAGTCGATCTCGATACGGTCCGGGTTAAGCATTTGATCAAGGGCGCTGCTAGCGACGGCACGCGCATCGGCATTGGAGGTGCGGTGACCTTAATTGCCAATCGCACGCGCGAATACTCCGCTCCGCCACGTGCAAACACGCGCCATGAAAATCAGTAGCCCAGAAATTCTTCAGGAAAATGGCGAAATCTTGTACCGCGTCCGCGTTGAAACTTCGGCTGGGCCTGACACCTTGTGGTACAGCGTCCCAGAACAATTTGGAGACCTCATCACAGACTCGTGTGACGCACCGCTCGTAGCACTTCTCATACCGGCGATGGCGTGCGGCGAAGACATTCACGTCGCAGGGAAACTTTCGGAAAGACTCTTTCACACACTTTCGCGTCCGTACCAACGATTGATGCAGCATGTGATTCCGTCGCTGCGCCAAGTCAGAATTTATCCGACCGAGATTCAGTCCGCAATTCACGTACGGTCCGCTGTAGCGACCGGTTTTTCGGCTGGCGTCGACTCCTTTTGCGTACTTGCAGATCATTACTATTCGGAGGTTCCAGCAGCATTTAAGGTCACGCACCTTCTCTTCAACAACGTCGGGTCGCACGGCTCCGGCTCACGCGGCGAGCGACTATTTAGAGCGCGATATGCGCGGACAGCTCCGGTGGCAGCACAAATAGGCCTGCCATTGGTCAGAATCAACTCCAACGTCGACACCTATTATGGGAAGACTCTCGATTTCCAACGAACTCACACGCCCCGCAATGCCTCAGTAGCTCTCTTACTCCAGCGTGGCGTTGGACGCTACCTTTATGCCTCCGCATTCGATTACACCCATGCTTTCGTAGGCGCCACTTACGACATGGCTTACTGCGACGCTATTGCGTTGCCCCTTCTTTCGACCGAGGTGCTCGACGCGTTATCAGTCGGCAGCGAATACACGCGTGTGGAAAAGACACTGCGCGTGGCTGCAGCGACTAATTCACACAACGTGCTTGACGTTTGTACCCATCCGGACAGAGCCGGAAACTGCTCGGGATGCTGGAAATGCATGCGTACGCTTCTCACTTTGGAAATCGCAGGGCTTCTCGAAAGTTATTCGGCTTCGTTCGACCTCGACACCTATGCACGCCGGCGCAACAAGTACATTCGCGAGGTTCTGGTCAGCGACGAACCGCTGTTACGCGAGATTGTCCACTTCGCCAAGCAACGCGACTTTGCGTTCCCTTTGTCGTCGCGTCTGCATGCGCGGATGACCTTCAGGAGGGGGCGCCGATCCGTGCCGCGCGCAAGCTGAAAACGCATTGCAAGAGAACACTTGCCAAAATCCTCGCCTAAACGCGCCGCATGACTGCGACAAAGTTCCCAGCTCCCCAATCCGAATATTTCCGCGCCGACAGGACTTCCGTTTGCTCCCATCACAACGGCGCGCTCTTACTACATATTCGTCTCGAGTGAACGCTCATAAGTTCGCAGTAATGGGATGTGGCCATGGTCGCAAGCTGTTAAGGTCCAGATATCTGATCGAAGGGGTCGCGTATCGCGTAGCGCGCGCTGCGCTCTAAGTCTGCAAAGCGATCAACAGGAGAAGCCGGAGTTGAGTTGTCGCACCGCGTATCGATTTGTTCGATCGACCGCGAACGTTCGGGCTTGAACCTTCCCATGTCTGTGGCCTGTCGTGTGTTGGCTCTCGCCCCAAACGAATGGGACGGACCTTGGATGAATAGGCAGCATCTGCTGTCGCGCTTGGCTGCGGATCACGCGATTGTCTATTCCACCGGTGTATGGGCATCGTGGGACTGCAGAACAGCCGCTTATGCGCATTCGCCAGTTTTTGGACGGTTCGACGTTCGTGACGGAGTGACTGTTGACCGCCGAGGTTGCTTACCGGTGCGGATACCGCGCTTACAGCCTCTCGATGAACTTGCGATCCGTGTTTCGTGCAATCGTTGGCGCGAACGATTGTCACGAAGTCGCGGGCCTCTTATTGCGTATGTCTTTCATCCTATGTACTTGCCATTCGTTAAGGAGCTCAAGGCCGACCACGTCGTTTATCACGCCTATGACTTATTCCGTTTCATGGAGAAGGATTCAACGACCGTAGAACGAGACGAGAATCAGTTGCTCGAATCTGCAGATCTTGTGATTGCGACGTCCGAGGAGACGGCAAAGGACTTCCGTAGTCGAACGAATCGTCACATTGAGATACTAGGGAACGGCGTGGATTGGAGTCGTTTTGTCGAAGGCCCAAGACCACCCGACCCGCCCGAACTAGCGCATATTTCAGGGCCCCGAATCGGATACGTTGGTGCCATCAACGAAAAGGTTGATTTCGACCTGATTCTCCGTCTTGCGCGACGTCAAAGCAGCTGGCAATTCGTACTCGTTGGGCCAGTCCGCAACCTCCTTCCCGGAGACAAAGAGTTGCTCGACTGAGCTCAATGAATGCCGAAATGTCCATTTGGTCGGAGCAGTTCCGCAGCATCGAACTCCTGAGATCCTACGGAATCTTGATGTTGGCCTGGTTTGTTATCGGTCCCTTAAATGGACCGTTGCCGGATACCCTCTCAAGATGCTTGAGTACCTTGCGGCCGGACTGCCCGTAGTGGCCTCAAATTTGCCCGCGGTGCGGGACTTCGGGGAGGCAATGGCAATTGCTGATACGGCTGAAGATTGGGAATCGGCCTTAGACGCTGCAATCAACGGACGCGGCAAGGGCAGCCCCGCTTTGGGACTGGCAGTCGCTAAAGCAAATAGTTGGGACGTACGGGCTGCGCGCCTGAAAGTGCTTCTGCAACGGATGGTTTCGCAACGCAGCTCGTCACACGTCGCAGAGCGAGCCGACGCTACGGTATAGCTCGCCTTGTTTGTGACTTGCTTCCGGCTCCGTTCGGATCAAGCCGATTTGGGTTCGACTTAGCGCGCGAGATCAGCGACCCGATTGAGGCCCTGTTCGAACGACGCAATGACTTCGTATGACAGATGAAAAGCGTAAGGCAAGGAGCTATTGGGCTTCTCTGCCGTTTGCCTCCTACCATCAGGATGGGCCGCAACGCATGATCATCATTGATGCGGTTCGCGAGCTGGGACGCGAACAGCCCATTCGGTCAGTTTTGGAGTTCGGCTGCAATGTAGGTCGGACCCTTCACGTTATGTCCAAGTCATTGGTCCCTTCGCCACGGGTCACTGGCCTCGACATCAATGAGGCCGCGCTGGAGGACGGGCGCAAGACTTACGGATTGGACCTGAGAACTGGTAGCGAGGATACGCTCGCAAAACTCGGAGATGATGAGTTCGACTGCGCCTTCACCGTGTCCGTATTCGATCACATGGCCGAGCTCTCACAGGTCCGTGACGCCGTCGTTCAACTCGCGCGCATAGCCCAGCGATACGTGTTGCTCCTCGAACCGTTCGACGGCACGAATCGTCGCGCGCTCTCGACTGAGACCCATGTGCAGTTCAACTATTATTGGAACTACCCCAACCTGCTGCGTGAGATCGGAATCGTCTTGCTAAACGACCTGTGGTTTCCGCTCGGTTACGGTACCCCAATGCAGCCACGTTACCGGCTCTACGTGGCCGCCATGAGGCGGAGTGAGGTTGGCCTATCGGCCATCTTCGCTTGGCGCAATCGCCTCGAACGCGCCCGCTGGATGGTACGCAACCATCCCACGATGAAGCGGATCTGGCAATAAGCCATCTTTCTAAAGCGGCGATGACTTTCATCTCCGACCCTTTGTAATCTGCGGACATACACTGCACGCAGGCAATCGACCGCCACGGAGACGCGAACGGATGTTCCAAACGGCCAAAACACGTCTAGCGGGATTTCTACGATGGCATGTCACCAATCCCGTCGTCGCCATGCAACGGGAACTCGCGTATCAGAACCTATTCGATATTCAATGTCGAAACCGCGGAATTACGAACGATTTTTACGCGGTGGGAGCAGCCGCCAGCTATAGCCTGATGTATCTACTGTTCCGCTTGTTCAACGAGCACGAGACTCGCAGTGTGGTCGAATTTGGTTCTGGGCAGACGACACTGCTAATCGACAGAATCAAGAAATCCGGGACGCATCACACATGCTATGAGCACAGCCCCGACTGGCACGCGCTGTTTGCGCCGCGGTTGAGCAGCTGTGATTATCGACTTCGGCCGCTTGAGAATGTAACCATCGAGGCACGCCAGGTGCAGTGGTACTCAGATGTCGAGGCGCGCAATTTCGACCTGCTGCTCATTGATGGACCTCCCGGAACGGATCGCTTCTCGCGCTTCGGATGTGTGGAACTGATCCGGTCTCATCTATCCGACGACTTTCTCATCATCGTGGACGACGGTCAGCGTCGCGGTGAACAGGATACGGTTGCTTATATTGTCAGCCTGATACAGGGTGCCGGGCGAAAATTCCGCATGAACCAGCTGCAAGGCCGTTCAACTCAGACGGTGATTGCTGGCGGCCGTTTCGTCGCGGCGACCTACTACTACTGACTTACAAGAGCGCGCTCATCGTCGAGTGCTATTAAATCGTACGAGCCGGCGCAACTGACGTCGCGCCCCACATCGCCACGCGCCCGCAGTAAAATTCATTCCCACGGCGGAGCAAGAATTGAGGCATCGCGATGGTTGAGGCATCGAGAGATATGGCCGTAACGGCCCTGATTGATGGCGCGCCTATCCTGCAAGATGCGGCGCAAGAGAGTTCCCGTTGTCCTCAGAGAAGTTAATTTGAATGATGACGTCTGCCAAGCGCCGCGACCTGCTGAAGTTGGGCGCTTTCGGATGTGCGACGACACTCGCGGGTCGTGGCCGATGTTATGAGGGTGAACCGTCGCTTGCGCAGGCACGATCTATTTCACCCACAGTATGGGATCCCTCTCCCTGGCTGTTGCTTACCACTGGAAAGCACACTGTTAGGGTTGATCTATCACAGACATTGCCAAGCGGCGTGAGCCGGGGCGGTACGTTCAGCCTTGCCTCAACAAGCCGTTCACTGCCGTCCGGCATGTCGCTATCGACGCAAGGCATTCTGACCGTTGTCGATCCCATCGCGGGCATAACGAGCAACATAGTATTTGCCTACGCAGAACCCACCGCATGAGGTTTGAAGCAGTACCGCCACCTGCGCCGGCCATGTAATAGGGTCTTGCTGATGAAGCGAAGGCAGTTCCTAACTCGAGCAAGCGTGGCCGCCGCTACAGTGCTCGCCGCAGGCAGCGGAAATGCGGCGGTATCGACTGTGCCGACGCCGGGGCCCTCTCCAGCAAGAGGCCCTGCCCCACCCTCCGCCGCGGGTCTGCCGACCCTTACGCTGCATCCATCCTTCAGCGGTACGCAGCCCTATCTTGTTGCCGTGTATCCGCTTGAGGGAGCGGTTCCATCAAACCAAACGCTCGGGTCTGACGACGATCCAACCCTACGGGGATCGGTGGTGTCGCGCTGGCCCGATGGTTCGGCATCGGTTGTCGTGTTGGGTGGAGAAATCGAGGTGACTGCGGGCAGCGCAAAGTTCGTGCGCCTGCGCCCCGGTAATACGATTGGTACGGCGCTCAATCCTGCACGGATCGGCCAGTTGGTTTCCGAGGTGTCGATCTCATTCGACAGTTTGGGTAACGTGCTGCTCAGCGATTTCTCGAAGCCGCACAAGACTTGGTGGGCGAATGAACGTCTGATTTGTTGCCGCTATCGAGTGCCGATCGGTAGCGACGCAACCCTCGAGGCGCTTATCGACATTCACGCGTTTTCGTCGAACCGCGCACTCGTGGAGATTGTTGTCGAGAACGGCAAGGTGAACTCAAGTTCATCGGCGCCGACCGCGCCGGCGAGCAAATCCTATACGGCGACTGTCAGTGTCAATGGAAGCGCGATTGCAACGGTCACTTCGTCATCGGGACCAGCAGGAGTGCACCAGCCGTTCCGCGCGTGGTACGCGTCGACCTGGGTCAATGGCGACCCGGGCATCGCCGTGACACACGATGCGGCCGCACTGCAAGCGCATCCGATGCTGCACAAGATTTGGAAAGCGGGTAAGAGTAAGACGAAATACGCGACCGATAGGTATGCACCGTGGACTGCAGGAAGGTGGCCGAAGTCTGAGATGGATGCGGGAGGTGACAGCCCGCAGATCGGTTCGCTGACAAAATGGGACTCGGACTACTTGCAGACTGGCGACGCGAACGCGCGCAATGGTGTTATCGCAAATGCCCTGGCGCTGCTGTCGTTCAATCTCAACTACCGCGATTCGACCACTGGCCTGGTTCCCACCGCCGACCAGACCATGGGTAAGCGGATGGCAGGACAAGCCAGCTGGCCGGCGACCTACCGTGAGCCACAGCACCACACAAACAATCCGTTGACATGGGAAGTATCCCATCACGGCGCGGCCGGATTGATTGCGTTTCTGTGTCACCCTTCTCCGGTCGTTATCGAAATTGCTCAGAAGATTGCCGCATTTAACGGTGCGAACATGTCGACCAACTGGGTGCATGGCGTGGCCAACTACCAGCGGCGAGGAGTGGCATGGTGCGCGCGAAGTCTGGCCCATGCGATCTATCTGACGCCGGATACTTTCGCCACGGGCGAGATAAATTCCTGGAAGCAGCCCGCGAAGAATGCTTTGTACCGAAACGTGCAGTATTGGACTGCGACGAAAGCGTTGCCCAATCCGAAGGGAAACTGTCCGCTTGGCTTTGTCCTGGAGTACGGCGTTGACTCAGGTCCCGATCAGGTGCCGACCTCGCCGGGGATGCAGCGGTCAACCATTGAAGACGAATATTTCATTACCGAGGTATGCAAGGTTGCCAATGCGAAGCTATTGCGTGGAGCTCAGCAGGCAGAGCTCAACGCGATTGCTGATGCAGCGTGCCAGTTCCCCATACGGTTCGTGAATGAATCTGTCAATTGCGAGTTTCGCGCCATCGGGGCCAGCCGGCTCACCGTCAGCTCGAATCCGAAGGTGTACGTTGAGTCGAACTGGGCCGCAGTACAGGCGTTTCAGTTTGCTGGCCACGCTCCCCCGGGCCCGGGGAAGTGGCTCGCAGGTAGAGATGTGTCAGCTTATTCCGCACTCACCCCAGAGGAGTCATCGATTGTGAGCGGCGCCACCTCGTACGGCTCGCAGTTCTGGTCTGCCTTTTCAACCGCGGTCGAGAGGGGCGTCGGGGGCGCCGCTGCGGCTTGGGACAGAGTAGTGACAAACGGCGGAATCACTAATCTGTCGACGTGGGCTGATGGCTTTGCCGACGATCCGCGTCATGGCTTCTATCCGAGGACAAAGTAATGGCTAGTCTCACTTCGCGTCCGGTAGCCATCACGGTAAGTCCACCGCTACCGGCCTATATCAGCAACCTTGCGACGTTTCAAAGTAGGGAGCTCGTTGGCGAATACGGGCCGTCGGGCTCGTTTGGAAAGGCACGGCCGCTCCAATCCGCGTTGCAGGGATGGGCGACGTCAAAGGGCGGCGCGTACAACCAGTTTTACACTGCGCTTATCTGTCCCGACTATTCGGGCGGATGCGAAGATCGCACGAACAAGCGCATTCATTGGGGCGGTGACGGCGGGCATGCGTCAACCGCCTGCAACGGTGCGTTTTTCTATGATGTGCGCGACGACGGCACCGGCAAGCCCAAAGGTGCGTACGGAGTGCCCGGTACCTTCAGTGCGCTCAACGACGTGCCGTCAGCGCCTGTTCCATCCATCTGGCCCGATGGGCGCCCGAACGCGGCACATACGTACCTTGCGCGTGGCTACTGTCCAGCGAACAACCGTCACTACAAGTTCGGCCATTTATCGGCATACGTAAACGGGGGTAGCTCGGCCGGATCATCCCCAGCGTGGTGTAACCCGGACTCGTCGTCTCATTGGCCCACGAATAACTGGAATACGTTCGAACGGCCAGGACCATTTTCTTCCGGTGGCGAAGGCGATTGGGTAATGGTCGGCCCGGACGGAAACAAGGCGCTCTACGGAATACTGAAGGATGGCAGTCAGCCCGCCAGGTTCTACGACATGGTGACGGGGGCATGGGGTAAGCAGACCAAAGTGGCAATCAATCCGCAGTGGAATGGCAAACACCAAACCTACGTATGGGACAGCATTAGAAACCGTGCCTTGCTGATCACTGCCGGCATCGGCGGACAAATGGATGTGGACTGGGAACGAGAAACGCTCAGCAACCAGACAAAGATCACTCGCACCGGCGATCTGCTGGGCCTAGACCGAAACTCACAGTCCGTGTGGTTTGATGCAGATCGCTTCTACCTGGGCAAAGATCGCAACACGCAAGGGTGTCATTTGGTGTTACGGCGGTCGTAATCCGCAATCAAACATGAACGACATTACCGAGTTCGATCCGGTGAATTACACAGCCGTTCGTTACCGATTGAGCGGGCAGATTCCGCAGCAGGCACAACAAAGTGGCGGCCAATATCGCGGACTAATGAACCGGCACGTCTTTGTTGCTGAGTGGCGCACGGTGTTCTTTGTGACGGACATGGAGCGCGGCGCGTATGCAGTGAGACTGCCTGGCCCCACGGAGGACACATCCTTGCTCGCGATTTAGTCAATAGCCGGCATGAAATCTCTGTCCGCCTGTTTCTTTATTACTTGCGCCAATGGCCCGCCTTTATCAACTTTTCGCGCAATCCGGGCAGGTCGACACCTGCCCCGTAGGCTTTTTCTGCATAGGACCGCGCGCGCTCGTAGTCACCCAAATCAACCAGAACCAGCCCCATGTTGTATAGAAGTATTGAGTCGTCGGGAGTGAGTTTTTCGGCAACTTCGAATTGCCGCAAAGCTTCTGCCGGGCGACCAACGCGAGCTAGGTAGGTGCCATACAGCGTGGATAGCACCGGATCATCAGGCCGAAACTCGATACCCCGTACGAAATAGCATTCGACCGGGAGACCTGCGCCTGACGGTTGCGGCGACTTGTCGCGCAATGCCAACCTGATCAAGGAGTTCAGAGCACGCGGATGATTCGGAACGTACCGCAACAGAAAGTCGATGTCGGCCCCGAGTGAGCCGGTCTTAGCCTTAACCAGCGCCTCCACATTGCGGTCGAAGTGATTACTTTCGATTTGTTTAATGCGCGCCTGATCGCGCGGCGCATAGTAGTCGAGGCGCTCTTGCATCCATACTGGAGAACCACACTCCGCTTTAGCGAAACGCACGGATTGGCCATATGATGAGTCGGCGCCTGCAAAGGAAACAAGGACTACGCAGATTGCGACTGCGAGGTGCTGCGGTGAGCGGAATACGTATGGCATGTGGCGATTACTGTAGGTCGGTGCTCAAGGGTGATCCGGACTTGGTCATGGCCAACTAACGCACGAGGTCATCGTCCGTTGGCATAAGTAACGATACGCGCTTCGTCGCCCGCAACCCACCGGCCGGCTTCTATGTAGTTGACAGGCATTAAGCGGTAAGCGGAGAGAATTGCGGTGGGGGCTATCACCTGCTGTCCTTCGCCGCGCGTCGATAGAATTCTCTTCGATCCAGTTAGGGGCGTTAAATCATCAACAAGAGGCAGAGCCGATGCTTAAGCAGCTAAAAAAGACGATCAAGAGCGCGGTGTTGACGCGAGCTTCATCGGCGCAACGAATTGCTGCGCGAGCGTCTCGGCCAGGTTGATGGGATTCCACCCGCAGCGTGGGGGGCTAGCCGCAACGGTGCAGGTGAATTGGTCATCGGCAATTGCAGCGTAGCTGCTGTCGCTCACGAGTTTGGCACCCCGCTTCATATTGTCGACAACATTCGCCTTAATGCGGACTTTGAGAACTTCGTCAACAGCTTTCGGAGTCTGTATCCGAAGATCGAAGTCGGTTACTCCTATAAGACCAATCCGCTACCTGGGGTGCTCGCTGAGTTACACCGCTTCGGCGCGCTTGCGGAGGTCATTTCTCACTTTGAGCTATGGCTCGCATTACGTTTAGGGGTTTCGCCCGAACGCATTCTTTTCAATGGGCCAGGCAAGACGTCGGAAGCAATTGAGCTGGCGGTCCGAGAAGGTGTCTCGCTGATCAATATTGACAGCTTGACAGAGATCGATGAAATCGCAATCGCAGCGGCGCGTTTCAATCGCCGTCAGGCGGTCGGTGTTCGTATCGTGACTTCCGTCGGATGGTCTGCACAATTCGGTTTAAGTTTGGAGTCGGGCGATGCATTCGAAGCGTTTCGCCGAATGGCAGCGCACCCTCACTTGATAGCAAACGGACTTCACTTTCACCTTGGGACCGGAATTCGTGAAGCCCCCATTTATCTCAAGGCGGTGCGCGAGACGCTCGAATTCACGCATCGACTCAAATCAGAGCTCAAGATTGAAGTCAAACATCTCGATCTGGGCGGCGGATTCGGAGTTCCGACCGTGCGCCCGATGTCGATCTGGGATCAGCGGCTCATGGCCAACGGTATGCCTCCGGGGCCCGTAAATACAGAAGCCGCAGCGCGTCCAAACGACTATTCACGAAGCATCATCGAATTGGTTCGTCACTATTATCCGGACGACTCGTCGCTGCCAACAATTTACTTTGAGCCCGGTCGTGCGTTGAGCAGCCAGGCTCAGTGCCTCATTCTTAAAGTGCTCGCAGTCAAAGACAGCGGCAGCCGACCCAAGGTGATCCT
This sequence comes from uncultured beta proteobacterium, assembly GCA_963807155.1. Classification (GTDB taxonomy): domain Bacteria; phylum Pseudomonadota; class Gammaproteobacteria; order Burkholderiales; family Burkholderiaceae_F; genus JACCZX01. Next base: position 154,740 of record CAWEAZ010000036.1, on the reverse strand, counting down.
TGATGGAGGCAAGAATATCGCGATGCCCACCGGCTACGAATTGCACGAATTGCTGCCAGTGAACCTGGCGACCGATGTGCGCGTGCCAACCGATTTCTTCGGACCGTTGTGCCATCCAGGCGATCAACTTTTCGTGGCGAAGCGATTCCCTCCTGTGAAGCCTGGCGATCTAGTTGCCATCATGGATGCTGGTGCATATTTTGTTCCGAATCAGATGAACTTTTCGCACGCTCGACCGGGCGCCATCATGATTGCAGCAGGCCGGCCCCATGTGTTGCGAGACCGAGAGTCGTTCGGGGATGTCGTGAGGCTTGATAGGTTGGATGCTAGTGACGGACTGCTTGCTGCGTGAAAAGTGACGCGGTGCCATCGCTGTGTCCGCTTGAACGTCACCGAGACGACAGCGCAACTATCGCAAATACCAGAACGCGGCCAGAAGCCCAAAGCTCAACCAGGCAAGTGATGCCATTGCTCTAAGCAATCGGCACGCCCCCGGGCTGAAGCGGCGCACGGCAACAATCACCAACTCCTGTGCTGCAAGCAGGATCAATGCAAGCATCGTCAGACGGTATCGGTAGAAGGTCAGCTCGCGAACCCCGGGAAACTCACGGGTCGCCTCCTCGTAGGCAGAGACAATTTCCCGACGACGAGCATCGACATCTGCTGGAGCCACGAATTGCACACGTTCTTCGCGGCCGTCCGCAAACCGGATTGAAAGCTGATCCTTTACGCGCCGAACAACGAAAGCGTCGTTCGTCACTTTCCACCTCGAAATGCTCCACTGAGTCTCGTCTGCCTCGGCGGCCTCGACGCGCACAGTCACGCTGCTCTTCGCCGAGCCTCAGCACCAGTAGCGACGCGGCTTCCGATCCGCACGTTGCTGCACCTCGATCGCAGGTGCAGGTGTCGGCCGTCCTGCGCGGACGATCCATCCGCCAAACGGTACGAGGCTTCCAATTCTGATTGAGGGGGCTGACGCAAGAGGACCGGCAAAAATCAGACGAGCCGCCGCGGTTGAATCGGAGGATCGCAGCAGGAACTCTCTTTCACCCGCCGGCCTGTACTTTGATCTCCGGCATCGTCGTCCATAAAGTTTCGACGAGTTGTTCTTGTGTACCTGCTGCGGAATCAAGCACGATCCACGTGTTCCGCTTCAATCTCCACAATCTGTCGACGCACGGATCCGCCCTGCGGCAACCTGCGTTCGAGATCAATTGCCGAAACCGAACGCGAGGCGCCAGCCCCCAGCAGTACCGTGTTCGCGCACCACTCGCGGTGATTCGCCCTGAAAGTGAGGTGCGTTCGAACCGCGCCAACCGTTCGCGTCCTCGAAACCTTCGGCACTGTACGGCCAGTATCCCGAGTTCGTCAGCCACGTGCGGCCTTGAGCCCAGACCACGATGGCCATGTCGTCAGCAAGCTTGTGCGCGCGAGAAGGGAAATTTGACCAAGTCACTGCGGTCTGACTGAGACTGCTGCGCGTTAGGCCATTCTTCAGTGCCACGCCATGCCGACGGCAAAGCCTGCGACACCATATAGGCGACTGGCGGGCGTTGGTGCATGTGACGGATTGACGCTCTCTTCGATTGCGCGCGGCGCGTGATCGGTATTTCCGAACACGGGCAAGCGTTCGATCCGGCCGCTGCAAGAGATGCGAAAACTCGGTGACGCGCTCACAGCAAGTCGGGCCACTCGGCAGGAATGGGACACCCGACTCAGCTCGAAAACGCGGATCGCCTTGATCAAGAGTTCACGGCCAAACTCGTGGTAACCGGCGGAATGTTCAAGCACCGGCCCTTCGGGGTCAACGTAGTAGCGCATCTGCCTCACGAGGCGTGTGCAACCCACGGTCTTGAAGTATTCAGCGCGAGGCAGCGTCGGAAATGCGACCGCAAGCTGAATCAAAGCGATGTTCTGCATGATCCCATGATTGGTCCGGCTGTTGTACAGCTCCGGCTTCGCCAACCTTGCCCCGGTGCGGTCCGCCAGCTCCAACATCGAGCGCGCTGCGGAAGTATCGAGATCGTTGCGCCGCCGTACGAAGGACCAGAGCAAAGCCAGGGTTGAAACACGCGCCGCAAGCGCATGGTCGTTCCACAGCAATCCTCGCGGCACCAGACGCCAAGCGTCGACTTGGTCGAACGCCAGCGTCTCCTCAAGCGCTGCGTCGAGAAAGCGCTGATCGAGCGTTGCTGTGTAAGCGCCAAGCAGCAGGCGCACCGTACCCAAGCTGGCGATCTGCAGCGCATGGTCGGTGAGCCTGCAGTCCAAGTGCGCTGCTCGAAACGGAAACGGCAGCACCGCCGTTGACCGCCGTACGAACTGTACGTTGCCGGAAATAACTCCTTCCCCTAATTGTCGAAGCCGGCTCGGGATCCCGCATGTCCAAGCGGGTCGATCAGTGTCAGGAGAGACTGGTCACCGATCTCAGCCAGGGTCACAAGTGAAGGGGCAGTCCTCGCTTGCGAAACATCCTCCGTCGGAGACTTGTGTCGGTCCCGCCCAGTAAAGACGGACTTCGGGCACCCAAATCAGTGCCAGTGCCACCAAGACCGCCAAACATTTGCCGCCAGTGCAAGCCTGCAAAAAGTCAGAAACTTGTCTGCTGTCAACGCCCCTCATGCACGTCCCACATCTTTTTCCGATCGGGCGTCGTCACTGACAACTGCATCGAACAATGCTGCAAGTTCACGGGCTCCATGGCTCCGTCCATGGCGGACCACCAGTTCTTGTGATGGCACATGCGCTGTTCCGGCGCGACAGTGATTCAGGAACGTGCGCAGCGCCTGTTCAATTTGATTGCGTTGATTCATGTCGGCCATGTAGGGCACGCCCCATTGACGGGACAATAAATCATGCGTATCGCCACGCGGATCGCACAAGCCCACGAATCGGTCGACGACAGGCAAGGTATTCGTACGCCTTGGCTGGAATCTGACGATTGCAGGCTTCCCCCTGAAACAGCAACAGTCCGCTGGCGGAACACATTTCCTTCGACCGCCTCGTCGATGCGACACCCGTGGCTCCACTTGCACGAAATCGCTCAGAGCCAGCTCAGCTGATCTGCCTTCTATATTCGTCGTCACGCCCTGTCGCACGAAGGATGATCTGAATCCGCGCCGGCTCGATCTCACCGCGATCACGCATCGCTCGCGAGCGCACCAAAAAATGCGCTCGGGTCTCGATCAGGCACCTCCATCAGACCACTGTGTACGAGTGTTATGCGGTCTTCCGGCTGTACGCGAACTAGCCGCCGTCGGAACCTGCACTGCGTCGTCATCAACACCGTTTGCAATGACACAAAACCGCTCTGAAGGTAACTCCGGATAGCGTTCCAGATACAGACGCCGTGCCCCTGGCGTCGTAAGAACCACTTTGCGGGCGGCAAGCACTGCCTTGCGTTCAAGCCAGACATATACCCGTCGGCTCAACCCATCGACGGGCCAGTGCTCGTAGACCAATGGATCGCGCAGATCAATCACGAGCGGAAGTTTGGTCAGTCGCTGCAGCGTGATGGCCGCCAGTAGCGCGCTAGGTATTGGAAACGTTGCCCACAACACGTCCGGCGAACGCAGCACGCACCAACGCTCAAGCCCTGCAAGCACGCGCCCAACGCCCATGCGGCCCAGCGGTCAGGAATTGCGAGCCAGCGCGGATAGCGGCCGTTGATCGATAGATCCCGTGCAACATCCAGACCCCAGGCGCGCACTACCTCGGTCGATGGGGGAATGAGACTCAAACTGCCTGCGTCGATTGCCGGGAACAAACGCTCACGCGCAGTGAGTACGACAGGGCGCCAGTCATGCATCGGCAAATGGCGCACGAAACTAAGTACGCGTTGACTCCCAGTGCTCTGTGCAAAGGGAGGGAAGTAAAACGCCAGCATCAGCGCAGTGCGGTTCATCGACATAGATGCAGACCAGGGCTCGGCCTGGCCCGCATTGAACGTCATCCGAGGAATTGCCGTGTTCACGGAGCTCTAGGCCCCTCGGCGTCGCAGCGAAGCCAGAAACGGCGTGGGATCGCGCCAGTCAAATAGCGCGAACACATTGCTTCGCAAAACCGAAGCGACATAGGCGCCCGCTGCCAATCGCCCGTGTCGAACCTCGCCAACCGAACGCGAAAACGCATTAAATAAATCGTCGTGCAGATTGATCCAGGTCTTGCCGAATTTCACTCGCCGCGCGGTTTGGGTGCCTGGGAGGTTTAGCACCAAGCCGAGGAAGTCATGACCCGAGGCGGGCGCCAAACGTACTGTATCCAAGGTCGAGCGTTGATCTCGATGACATAGTGTTGGCCGCTGGAACGGTCATGCAGAATCTCCATCTCCCCGATGCCGAAGTAGTCGAGGCGCTCGGCTGCGACCCGTGCAAATTGTTCGGCCGACCGGGTCGGCGTGTAGCTCAACACAACTGCCGACAGAGCAACGCTCCGGCCTCGGCCGCACTTTGCGCGCGGCAAGTACGAGGATGTCCGGTACCACGCCGCGCGAAGGAAATAGAGCCCTGCTCTATGTCCCGACCAAGCAGCGATTCGCTGATCAACGCCTCAATGTTCTTTTCGGCATAACGCGCCGAGCCAAGCGTGAAGCTCGCGTTCATTCGTGAACTTCGAGAGCCTTGGGCAGGCCCAGAAAGCCACGGTCGTGCAACGTCCGCGCAGGTCTTACTAACAGCGGGAATCGAGGCTCGCTCGGACCGTCCTCACGCCCGCCAATCCAGCTTCTTGGAGTGGGCAAATTGTTTTGAACGCACCAACGCGCGAACAACGACTTGTCTAGGCAGATTGCCAGCGCTTCGTTGCGTGGGTGGAGTACAGAACCGTAGGCTGCCTGCAAAACGGTCCGATGCTCCATGACAAAACGCAGCCAGTGATCAGCTGTCGAAATCAGCGCCGAGCTCGATCCCGCCAAGTCGAGCAGTTGAGCCAATGTACCTTCGGAGTCGGAACCACGAACCCGCACCGGTAGCACCCATCGGCAAGAAAATGCGGGCCCGGGTTCGCGTGTCCACCACCACCGGTCGCAAACCGTGAGCGTGCGCATCACGCGCAACCGCTAGCGCAGTGATAGAACTGCCAAGAATGACGAGCGTGTCCAACACAAAGGAAACTTACAACGTTTGTTGAACAGGCTGTGCGATTTTTTGATGGCACAGCACCAAGCAAAGAAGCCTCTTAACGGCGTAGCTTCCAACCTCTGCCTGACTGCCAGCCCCTCGCAGCGTGAATGATACGGAGTTCCGTCCCAAGGCGCGTGCTAGCGCAGTTCCGTTGTTGCGCGCAAGGTCGTCTATGCTACCGACGCCTGATCTGCGCTTCGAGTCCCAGCCTTGCAACCTGACGGCCTGGTCGTCCTCTCACAGCGACGAAAGCGATCCAGGCCCGCGCCAGCAGCTTTGGCATCACAGCACGAGATTCGTTGACGCATGGACGACAACCCCGATGCAGTTCGAACCGAGGCGCTGGACAGCGTGTCGGCGCGCGCTTCGTTGGTCGGCTGGCTTGATCTCAACGATGCGCTCAATGCGCCGCGCAGCGCACCTAAAGATCGATCAGACGTTAACCAACGGGCGGGCACTTATTTTCACTCAAGGACATGCGGTTGCGTTTGATCCATCGCGTGTGCGGATGGCGCTGACCGACGATTCCTTGACCTTGGTCGCAGGAGAACCGCGAAATGAAAATTTTGATCACGTCACTCCCGACCGACATAGCTCGTCGCTTAGGCAGATTCCGGTCATTCCGAGCCGGCGTCATGGCTGAGAGGTCACTACTCTGTTGTCCATATCGACCTGAGGTCGACTCGCTGCGTTCTCATCTCCGATCGGTTCTCTGTATTTCCGCTTTGCTACGCAAGCGAGACGCGCCGGTTTGCGTTTGCCGATCGTGCGGATGCAGTGCCGACTCTTGGCCCGCACGATCGACCCGCAAGCTATCTATAACTATCTCTATTTTCATGTCATCCCGGCGCCGCGCACGATCTTCCGCGAAGTACTCCGGCTTGAGCCAGCAACCCATCTGCATGTGGACCACCGCGGCACGCAGTACTTTTCAACCTGGACCGTCGCGTTTGCGCCACGGCGCAAGCTTCGACAAGCGCGCGGCTGCTGAGCGTTTTCGCACTCTCTTGCGGGCCGCAGTCGAGCGCGAAATATCGTCGGCTCGAGTAGGCGCCTACCTCAGCGGAGGTACGGACAGTTCGACCGTTGCCGGCATGCTCGGCCAGATAACTCAGGACCGAGTTCATACGTTTTCGATTGGATTCGATGCCACCGGCTATGACGAGATGGCGTATGCGCGGATTGCCGCAAAGCATTTCGGTACCGAGCATCACGAGTACTACGTGACTCCCGCTGACGTGGCGCTCGGAATTCCCGTAATCGCCGCTGGCTATGACCAACCCTTCGGCAACTCATCGGCGGTGCCTGCTTTCTTTTGCGCCAAGATGGCGCACGACCAGGGAATGGAGCAACTCCTGGCCGGAGACGGTGGCGACGAACTTTTCGGCGGCAATGTGCGGTATGCCCGGCAAAAGGTTCTTGAGCTCTACCATTCGGTGCCGTTGTCATTGCGTTCAAGGTTGATCGAGCCGCTGCTCCTCGGTTCGAGCGGAATTGGGCGGCTGCCTGTGTTACGAAAGGTGGCGAGCTATGTCGAGCAGGCGCGAACTTCGATGCCGGGGCGTGCCGAGTTCTATAACCAATTAGCCCGAATAGGTGGTGAGAACATCCTGAGTTCCGAGTTACTGGCGCGCATACATGCGGACGAACCGCCGCAGTTGCAGGCACGGATCTATCGAGCAGACTAAAGCTCCATCGTTGGTGGATCGCATGCTTGCCTACGATTGGCGGCTTACGCTTGGCCGATAACGACCTACCGAAAGTCGTTGGAACCGCAGCATTGTCAGGCATTCGAGTTGGTTTCCCGCTTCTAGATGACGCGTTGGTCGAATTTTCGATGACACTGCCGGCCAATCAAAAAGTGCGGCGCCTGACTCTGCGCCACTTTTTCAAGGAGTCGCTGCAAGGGTTTCTTCCCGACGAGATCATCCGAAAGAAAAAACATGGCTTCGGGTTGCCGGTCGGTCCCTGGCTAGTGCAGGATCCCAAGCTGAACAAGTTGGCAGATCGCGCCCTATCTCACCTAATCGAGCGTCGCCTGGTACGACCCGAGCTCGCGCGCGGGCTCGTATCGGCCAGACTGACTGAGCACGCTGGCTACTATGGTGAAATTATTTGGGTTCTGATGATGCTTGAGTATTGGCTGGCGGCACACGCGCCTGATTTCTCGCTCAACCTATAAGCGAAAGGTCGAAGTGGCGCTACGCGATCTGTTGGTATTCGCCATCGTCTTTGGTGCCATTCCTTTCGTACTGCGCCGTCCTTGGATTGGCGTTTTGCTATGGGTCTGGATCAGTGTGATGAACCCGCACCGGCTGTCGTGGGGTGCAGCCTATTCGTTTCCGATGGGCGAGGTGGTGGCAGCCGTGACGTTCATCGCTCTTGTTTTTTCTCGCGAACCGCTGCGACTTAAAGGCGGTTTCGCAGCCGTGGTTCTGGCGTTGTTCGTCCTATGGATGTGCTTCACCACGCCTGTTCGCGCTCGTCCCGGAGAGGGCCCACTTGATGCTCGAACGAGTGCTGAAGATCCAGTTGTTCACGTTCGTCGGGTTGCTCGTGCTCTACAAGCGCATTCACGTCATCGCACTGATCTGGGTGCTTGTCCTTTCGATTGGCTACTACGGCGTCAAGGGCGGCCTGTTTACCTTGCTCACCGGAGGGAGCCTCCGAGTTTGGGGTCCAGCCGACAGTTTCATCATGGACAACAACGCGCTGGCGGTGGCGGTGACGATCACCATTCCGCTCTGGATCTATCTGTTCATTGTTCACCGCGCAAAGGTGGTTGCGAATTGGAATCGCGGGTGCTGTGCTGCTTTCCGTCGTCGCCGTGTTGGGCAGCCAATCGCGCGGCGCGCTGCTCGCCCTCATCGCCACTGCGATTTACTTTTGGCTGCAGTCGCGCGGTAAAAAGATCGCAGTGAGCATCGCGCTTGTTACTGCCGGCATCTTGCTGGTCTCGTTCGTGCCAGATACGTGGACCGAACGCATGGTCACAATCAACGCTCCTAGCGGAGAGCTGCGACGCTTCGGCGCGCGGACGCCTCGATGCATGGGGGATGCTCACCAACCTGGCGCTCGATCGCCCAATCGTCGGAGGCGGGTTTGAACCGTATTCGCGCGAGATCTGGGATCGCTATTACCCGCAGCAGTATGACCGCCCCTATTCAGCTCACAGCATTTACTTCTCGGCTCTTGGTGAACACGGTTTCGTCGGGCTCAGCCTCTTTCTGACATTTTGGTTCGCGACCTGGTTGCTAGCGCGCCGACTTGCAAAGGAAACGGCAAATCGCCCCGAGGACAGTTGGGCCCATTGGCTGGCACGCTTGTCACAGGCAAGCCTGATCGCCTACTTCGTCGGCGGCGCTTTCCTTGATCTCGCATACTGGGATGTGCCGTACTACGTTTTCGTCGCCATTGCCGTAGCGCGCTTCACGGTTGCTCAGCCCAAACCGACGCCCGTTGCGCAAGGTGTGATCAGTTCTCCTCTTGGCACCTCGTCTCATCAACTCGGACGCTAATTGTTCGCCTGTGATCCCGTCTTAACAGCGAATAATGTCGTACCGGGCGTCAGTACATGTCCGACGAAGCGTGCCGGCGCGAGCGCGCGCGTCATGCGAACAACCCAGCGCAGCGACGCTCGCACCTGGTCTATATCAATCATGTCGAATCGGTCAAAGCACTCAAAACCGAGCGGCGCCAGGTATTCACGCAGACGATAGAAAGTGAACCAATTTACGGCTGGATACTTTGCGTAATTGGCGATAGACGGCCGCGTCGTCACCGCGAGCCGCTCACAGTAGCGCTTTGCCAAACCAGGATACCAACTGTAAAGCGGCAGATTGAACTCGCTTTGAACCGGGCAAAGCGTATTGGTCGTGCTGAGATACAGCAGACCACCTACATCGAGCGACCGGGTAGCTTCGCGCAAACAACTTTCCCAATCAGGGACGTGCTCCAGCAGCTCTGGGAGCAAACAGACATCGACCGAGGAGTTTTCAAGCGGCAACTCCGTTGCGGTGCCGACTTGGAAGTCAACGCGAAGTCCGCGTTCGGCGGCGCGCCGCCGAGCCACTTCCATTAGAGGAGCATTTACATCAAGGCCTAACACGGAATGGCCAAGTTCCGCCCACAGAAGCGACTGAGTGCCAGCGCCACAGCCGATATCTGCAACTCGCAGATGAGCGGTATCGCGACCGTGCACGGCAAGAAGCGCCAGAGCTTTGTCGCGCACGGTCCGAAACCGCTGCAGCGTTGCTTCGGAAAGGCTCGCCTTCTCGTAATACGCTTGAAAGTGCGGATCTGAGCCGTGGTCAAGCGAGGTGGGAGCCTTGTGTGAATGAGGGGAATTCACTGCGCATGCTTACTAAAGCTTGACCGTGGGGCCGGTGCTTCAACGACAGGGCTGGCATTCATCAGGTTGCGAGCCATCCTGAGGCCGAACTTCATGTCATCTCGATCCCAAGGCGTAAAGCGCGGTAGCTGGAACGGATCCGCATTGCGCCCTGCCACGCCGTGAGCGGTTGTGAACGCCGCCACGAAGCCCGTTCGTCTTACAAGTTCCGTTGTCTCGATCGTGTAGTCCTCGCCGGGCCGGCCGTTCGGATAGGCGAAAAGGGGCACCCGGGCGCCCGTTATATCTTCAAGTTGTTGCCGCCCACGTTGGATTTCTTCGCGCGCAGCACTCGGCTCCAGCCGCGCCAGGATGGGATGAGTCGCCGTATGCGCGCCGATTCCGAAGCCGCCGCGCGCAAGGGCCGCAACCTGCGATGAGCTCATCATCAAATCGTCGGGTGGAACTACCTCGGCCAGTTCGCAGATACGTTCAGCCTTGGCGGCGCGCGTCGCAGGGCTCAGCGCCTTGACCTGCGGCAATATCAGCGAGATGGCACGACGCCGCTGTTCGAGCGATTCAAGCGAATAATTTTCCAATCCCAGCTCGGTCAGGTCGAGGCTGCGGTGCCTGCAGTCGCGCACTGCGGCCACGATTGAATCATTAAACATGCGACCGCCGTCGAGATAGGCGGTGGCAATAAAAAACGTCGCCGGCAGTCCTAACTTCTTCAGAATTGGAGCGGCAATCTGCTCGTTGTTCGCGTAACCGTCGTCGAAAGTGATGGCCAAAGCGCGCGCGGGAAGCGACGCCGCTTTGCAATCGCTCGACCGCTTCGATCAGAGGAATCACGTTAAAGTGACGCTGCACCCAACACATGCGACGCTCGAACTCTGCGCTGCTTGGCTCATCGGGCAGCATAGGATCCGGATTCGCCAGTACTCGGTGATAGATCAACGTCGACAGACGCGCATTTGCGCCGGCTGGCGCGAATGTCGAGTAAACAGCGCGCAGTACGTTATTGAACACTGCCAGTCTCCACGCGCGCCGGCACGGGCTGCGCGTGCCCTGCTGACAGTAATCGGTGATAGGCGTCGATCAGCGGCTGCATACGCCGATCCCATGAGTTTGCTTCAGCGTAGGCACGGATCGATGCGCGGTCCCATGGAATACGCAGCGCTTCGTCGATGGCCTCTTGCAGGCGGCGCCTGTCACCGAAGGGAACCACACGACCCAGCGATCGGTCGTTGACGACCTGCGAGTTACCTCCGACATCGGTCGTGACCACTGGTAAACCACACGCCATCGCTTCGAGAAACACATTCGCCCATCCTTCGTAGGACGTCGCCAGCACGAAAACATCGGCGGCCGACAGTACGACATTGACCTGCGTCGGCGTTAGTGGCCCGAGCAAATGAACCCGGTTGTCTAGACCGAGCATGCGTACCAGGCGCTTGAGTTCGGGCCCGGTATCGCCCTCGGGACCGGCGCCGCCAACGATCATCAATTGCAGCGTCGGGTGTTGCAGCAGCAGTCCGGGCAGACATTCAATGACACGATGAAACCCCTTACGCTCACACAGCATGCCGACCGAGACCAACACCTCAGCATCCGGCGGCAACCCGAGTTGAAGTCGTGCATGGAGGCGCGGAGCCGGAGTGAATTTCGCCAAATCAACGCCATTGCCAATAACCTGCACGCGCGTCGGGTCTGCGCCTAATTCGATCGCAACCGCTCGCAACGGAGCCGATACGGTGATCAACTGATCGGCCCCGGTAACCGCTCGCTTGAGCGCCGTAGCAACGTCGGTACGCGCCTGGCGCTCCTCCTTACCGCGTAACGTCAGCATCACGGGCAGCTTTAGCCAACGGCCGAGTAAAACCGCCGCATAACCGTCCGGGTAGCCGAAGTGTGCGTCGATGATATTTGCGCCATGGTCGCGCGCGATGCGGCGAACAGCGAAAAAGGACGACAGCGCCATGAACAAACCATCGGTCCACTTGAAGACGCCGGGGATGCAAAAAAAACGAGGCCGATGCACGGCGATTCCATCCATCACCTCATGTGTTAGTGCCATCGGACGAAAGTGCGGGCGAAACCAGCGCATCAGCCACTGTCCTGGAAACCAGGGTTGCGGCGCTACGACGACAATTGGCACGTATTTTCCAACCCTGAACATCCGCTCGCGAATGAACAAGCCGGCGACAGGACGCGCAGCGCTCGGAAAGAGTGATGAGAAAACGAGCAGCCGCGGCTTCACGCCGTCATCTCGACCGGCTCACGCGGAGAGCACACGCGACTCGGCGCTCGCTTGTTTCCATTCGCCCTGCTTCATAAAGGCATCGAACATCAACACGGACCATAACGGCGCGCTGTGATCGCGGCTGCCCGATTGATGCTGCTCTAGCAACTGCCGCAGGTAGGCAACGTCGAAAAATCCGGTCTCTGCAATACCACCACCGAGCACGACATCACGTACGCGTTGTCTCAGCGGCCCGCGCAGCCAGGAAGCTAGCGGGACCGCAAAACCCATTTTCGTCCGGTGCAAAATTTGAGTCGGCAAATAGGGCTCCATCGCCTTCTTGAACAACCATTTTCCCGCGCCTCCGCGTAGCTTGAACGACGGCGGCAGAGTTGCGAGCCATTCCACCAGCAGGTGGTCCATCAACGGCTCTCGCACTTCGAGCGAGTGCGCCATACTGGCGCGGTCGACCTTTGTATTGATATCGCCGACCAGATAGGTCTTCAGGTCCAGGTATTGGATGAGCGACAACGGATCTTCCTGATTGGCCTTCAATGCGTGACGCTTGAAGACTTCGATCGCGTTGTAGCCGGCGAGCTTCGACTTGAAGGTGTTGGAGTAGAGACGGGTGCGCATGTCATCGCGCAGGATCGACATGCTGTGGAAATAAGCCTGCACGGAGTCTCGCGCGAGTGCCTGCAGCGTCGTCTTGCCGCGGAACACCCGAGGCGCCCAGTCGGCCTTCGGATACATGCGACCGAGCAGGCCGAACACGGGCCGCCGCATCATCAGCGGCAGCGGCTGTCGAATCTGCTCTTCCATCATGTGCAGCCGGTAGCGCCGATAACCGGCAAAACTCTCGTCGCCACCGTCGCCGGACAAGGCAACGGTCACGTGCCGGCGTGCGAGCTCGCAAACGCGGTAGGTCGGAATCGCCGAGCTGTCGGCATACGGCTCGTCATAAACGCGCGCGAGCTGGTCAATCAGATCGAAGTCGTCACTTTCGACGCGGTCAACGTAATGCCGGGTTCGGTAGCGTTCAGCGACCTGCTGCGCATACTTCGACTCGTCGTAATTCACGATCGGAAAAAGAAATCGAGCATGTGTTAATCGGTGTCGACGAGACCTCCGCCATCATCGCGACCACGGCGCTGGAGTCGACACCGCCGGACAGGAATGCTCCCAGCGGTACTTCCGAGATCATGCGCAGCCGCACACTTTCCCGCAGGCGCTCTACCAGTTCGGCCGACGCCTGATCGGCTGAAAGCGTGCTCGAGCGGGCGAACGCGACATCCCAATACTCACGCGGCGCCGGTAGCGGTGCACCGCGCTCGACCGTCAAGCTGTGCGCCGGCGGCAGCTTGGCAGCACTGCTGAAGATCGTGCGCGGCTCGGGCACGTAACCAAAGGCGAAATACTCTTCCACCGCCTGCGGATCGATATCACGTGCCAACGCGCCATGGGCGAGCAACGACTTAAGCTCGGATCCGACAATCAAAAAGCCGTCCGGCAGAACGGCGTAGAACAACGGCTTCACGCCGAGCCGATCACGCGCGAGGAAAGCGGTCTGTTGCCTCTCATCCCACAGCACAAAGGCGAACATGCCGCGGAAGCGATCTACGCAGCGTTCTCCCCATGCCTCCCAGGCATGAACGATCACTTCCGTGTCGCTGCGAGTGCGGAATACATAGCCAAGCGCGCTTAGTTCAACAATCAGCTCACGATAGTTGTAGATCTCGCCATTGAACGTGACAACCACCGAGCGGTCGGCGTTGTAAAGCGGCTGTTGCCCAGTGGCGAGATCGATGATCGAGAGTCGCCGATGGCCCAGACCCACGCCGGGTGCAACATGCAGTCCGCATTCGTCGGGACCGCGATGGTGTTGCGACTCGTTCATCCGAACGAGCGTGTCACGGTCGATGCACCGGCGCGCACGCAAATCAATAATGGCAACGATGCCGCACATAACCGATTCAGCTTTCCGCCGAGGGCAAATTGGACAGCGCGGAGTCCGCTACGCGCTTGCTCGCCCGAACCTCGGCGAGATACAACTCATGGTAGCTGTCGACCATGCGGTCAAGGCTAAAGTTCTGCTCGACCCGATTGCGGCCAGCGCGACCGTGTCGATGCGCCAATGCAGAGTCCTCAAAATATTTGAGGATTGTCTGAGCCAGAGCGGCAGGGTCAGCGGCGGCCACCAATTGGCCGGTCACACCGTCTTCGACCAGTTCCGCATTGCCGCCGACACGGGTCGCGACGACCGGAATCCCGCAAGCCATGGCTTCCAGAATTGTGTTGGAAATCCCCTCCCCTCGCGATGGCAGCACGAAGCAGTCCAGGCCGCGCATGATTTCTGGTATGTCGGTGCGTTCCCCGGCGAACCACGCCAGTTCACCCGCGCCGCCTTCGTTCAGTATGCGCACGGCTTCAGCGCGCAGCACGCCTTCGCCTACGATGATCAACCGCATTCGATCGCGCGCAGACGGATGCGTTTGCAGCGCCACCACAAACGCGCGCGCCAGCGTGCTTTGATCCTTCACATGGTCCATGCGGCCTACGGTGCCGACCAGCCAGTGGTCGGGCACTGCGAAACGGGCAGCCCGCGATCGCCGCGCGCGTGTCTGCGACCGGATGGAATCGATCCGAATCGACGCCGTTGTAGAGCTGCGCGATACGGTCGGCTGCGATCCCCACCCGATCGTGCATATAACGCTTGAGATCCTGCGAGACGGCAACGTAGCGCGACACAAACGGACTGTATGCGCGGCGCACCCATTGATAACGGCTACGCGCGCCGTCCGGATCGAGGGCGTCGCGCCCGTGCTCGCCATGGATGCGGGCCGGGACGCCCGCCGCCCACGCCGGCACCACAGCCTCCAGCGCTGCAAGGTTGCGCGTGTGGACCACTGCCGGCTGCAGTTCCCGAAAAATCCGCCATAAGCGCGGGTAGAGTTTCCAAAGGTGGCCCGGAGCCTTGTGCAGCGACAGGTATTGCACGTCTTGCCGCTGCACACGCTGCGTGAAAAGCGACTGAGACTTCGGTCAATGCCAGCACCGCGTGTCGCCAGCTTGATTCAGGCAAGCGGTTGATCAGGTTGACAACCCCGTTCTCCAGTCCGCCGACGTCGAAGCGATAGACGACATGCGTAATTAGTAGTGGACCGTTTCGGTCAATCATCGGTTGGCTGTCGATTCGAGCACATCATCAATTGGGCCAGACATCGCTTCGATAAATGCACTCAACCTGCGCACGCCGGCGGGAACATCGTCACCGACTGGCGTGTAGACAGCGACCCACGCCGCTGTGTCGGAGCCGCCGATCAGCCTCTGGACTGCGAGCTCAGCCGTCGCGCGGACGTCGCTGCTGGTTGTATGACCGGCCAGCCAATACCAATGCCACACCAGAAATTGTTCTGTCGCACCGCGCACGACCGCTGTTCTTATCGACGTCTTTTCTCCATTCAACTGAACGTCGACTGTCCCACTCTCTACAAGCCGCCAGCGTTTGCGTTCTGTGCTGGCAATTTGATTTAGCGTGTTGACAAGTTCGGCGCCCTGCTTCTGGCCGCGGTACATGCCAAGATAAACCCCGACGGGTCTCTCGTCGTGGCGCGCAAACGCTTGAACGTGCACTGCACTGGGTGCGACGAGGTCCGGCTCCCAGTCCCCAGCCGCAACTTGAGCAACCTGCCATCCACCGCGCGGAGCAATCGTTTCGACCTGGATTGGACGCTCGTCAACTCGAAATTCGATCCACCGAGCCATGACGGGCCACGCTGCAACCGTCAACAGGCTTGCGAGCAGCACGGCGACAACTGCCTGACTCGAGACTTCCTGCGCGCGGCCACGCTGGATGGGGAGCGAAGGTGCATTGCGTTCTCTGTCGCTCCAGCGCATTCCGACTACAAACATCCCGAACATTGCAGCACCGAAGATCACCCAGCCCAACAGATTGTGGTCGACGCCGGTGCCGAGTCGATTGTTTGAAAGGTGCCCCAGCAACACGATGGCATACGCACGCAGCCAGTTGCTGACCAGCGCTACTGCGAGAGCGAGGCACACGAAGACAACGCGCTTTGTCGACGCGCGGTAGTGGAGCCAGGCGAAAAGACACCCGACCATGAATGCCGCGATCAAGTAGCGGACACCGGAGCATGCTTCCACTACCGACCAGCTGCCACTTGGCAAAACGAAGTAGTTGCCTTCCCGATAAACAGGGATGCCCGTCACACGAAGTGCGCCGACCGTAACGTCAGCAGTCCACTCCATTAGGATCGGCAGCAAACCTTCTCCGAACGGCACCGCGAAAAACAGAAACCCCAGAGGGAAGGCCAATTGGCGGGCCCAGGTCCGGCCGAGCACCGTTAGCACGGTTGCGACAATCATGCCGACAGCAGCAAATTGAGTGACGACAGTGGCACTCGCGAGTTCGCCCAGCAGCCATACGAAGCCCGTCGCGGCGATGACCGCAAGCCCGGGCCAAAACGGTTTCAGTGGTGCCGATGGCAACGCCGAAGAGTCATGCCATGCCATCCATACTGCTACGGGTATCACGAGGTAGCAGTGGCCATAGGCGGAAGACTGTTGCCACGTGTCGATCATTAACCGGGTTGTCGGCCAGAGAACGATCAGAACTGAAACCGTTATCAGCGCAAAGAGCACCGGGATCAAGATGCGGTTCTTCGGCACCAGGCCGTGCGCGGCTTGGGTATCTGGCTGCGTGTCAGCGTGCATTCGAAGATCTAATAGTTATGTCCGCCGCGCCGCATGTATCGGGCTCCAGCAATTTCCCGAATGCCGCCAAATTACGCTCCCAACAATAGTCCGCGATGATTCGGGCACGTGCACGTTGCCCCATGGACGGGCCGACTTTCGAGCGGATCACCGTCAGTACCTTGCTGCAGAAGTCTTCGGCATTGGCGGCAATCTCGAAGTCGACACCAGGCACGGCCGTCACCCCGCTCGCCGCCGCGGACGACACGACCACCGGTCTCGCCATCGCCATTGCTTCAAGAACCTTGTTTTGAATGCCGCGCGCCACCCTGAGCGGAGCGACAACCACCGCTGCGTGCTGGAGATACGGTCGCACGTCGGGCACTGTACCGGTGACGATCACGCGCGGGTTCGTTGCAAGGGCCGTCACGGTTGTCGCTGGATCCATGCCCACAATATAGAAGCGTGCGTCGCTGCGTTGCTGCGTCACTCGCGGCAGGACCTCTCGCGCGAACCACGACACCGCATCAATGTTCGGCCAGTAATCCATCGCCCCGGTGAAGACAATCGGTATTTCGCCGGCCGCATAAGGTGACGGGCGATCGTCGTGAGGCGCGAAATATTCGACGTCGACGCCGCTTTCGATAACGTGTACGCGCCCATCGCACTCGGGCGCGAGCCCTAGGAACAGCTCGGCTTCGCCACGCGTAATGAGGACCGTGGCAGCGGCCTGCGCCGCTGCGCCGCGTTCGACAGCGAGCAGCTTCACACCCTCGCGGCGGTAGACCGAGGAAAGGGGCCAGGAATGCCGCTCAGCAAACTGTGTCCATTTCGCGGAATCGACGTCGACCAGATCGAGCACCACACGCAAATCAGGTCGCCGCTCGACGTATTGCGCCATTGCACCCGAAAAGATGACGGCTTTGCGAATATTCTTTTCGCCAATCGTCGCCTCGACCCATCGCCGCAACTGTGCGTTACGGTAATACCGCAGCGTCAGCGGCTCGCCCGTCAAAAGTCCCACCATGCTGCGCAGTCTGGCCCAGCGCGGATGCAATCGCATCACACGATGGGAGGCACACCACTGATCGAGCGTGCGCACATGATCGGCATCGGCAGCATTGTCGATAAACGTTCCCAGATGCACGTGATAGCGAGCCGCAAGATAGCGTAACAAGTGGTGCGAGACGATCTTGTCGCCCTTGTTCGGCGGAAAAGGGATGCGGTGGACCAAAAGCAGGATCGGTTCCATCGTTCTGCGCTAGCCGAGATTGCGGACGATGGACGGCCCGATCGCGTTGACCACTGTGCGCGGCAGGCGGCGCCACAGGCCGATAACGGCGCGGTATTTCGGATTCGACGGGTTGTTTTGCGGAATGCTTTTGCCCTTGAAAAGCTTGTATTCGTAGTGCAACGGCTGAGGCTCGAAGCCCCAGTTCTTCTTGAATGCAAATGAGCCTGCACCGCGCTTGGAGCGACCATAGTCGAAGACCCGACATCCGCGTTCGCAAGCGCGCCGCATCAGCTCCCAGTACTTGAAGTCGTTGGCCGCGAGCTCGCGCGCTTCAGGAACGTCACCGGCGTAATAGGGCAGGACTTCATCACGAAAGTAAAACGAGAGCACGCTGGAAACCGGACGACCTGCCGGAGTCACGACCGTCATCACCTCGCACGCGTCGCCAAACGCCCGTTGTAACGCCTCAAAATAACGTCTCGGAAATGGTGGCGTTCCATGCCGATGCGCATTGTCCGCATACAGATCAAAAAAACGATTCACGCTTGAATCAATCTCACTGATGAGGCCGCGCTCGATGGATTTGCGCACCATCGCACGCTGCTTGCGCGGAATCGCCCGCATGTTTGCGTCAGCCTCGGGTTCAATCGGCTTGCGGAACGTCACGAACAGGTCCTGCTGCGGCCACCCCGGCTCACACAGAGAACGATCGCGCAGTTCAAGATGGTCGGCCCCCAAATGTTGCGCCAGATCACTCCGCCGCGGAATGCAGCATCGCGCGCGCGCTCTCATCGCTCACCGCGGCGCCACCGTAGACCGCGAACGGCAGCGAAACCAGCGAGTGTCCAAATAAAAGGCTTTTTACCTGCGCCAGAGGCAACACGCCCACGACTTCGCCTCGCACGCTCCGCGAGCAGGTAGTGTGTGCGGTGCCCGAATGTACTTTCTATGACGTCGCGCCATTCAATGCGGTGAAAAAACGTCGCGTCGGCGCAGGTTTGTACGAACGCGGTCCACGCCGCACGGTCGGCCTGCTCGAGCCGCCGGACTTTCACCGGCGCACCTATCGCACCTGCTGCGTCGTGCGATTTCACGCTGCATCAAGATCGAATACTCGATCCATCCGGTCCCAGCGAAAGTCGCTGAGCAGTTGCCGCAATTTGCCTTCGGTTCGATTCAAATTCACGTAGTGCCGAAAACGAGTCTTCAGTCCGATTCCGTTGACGCGCGGCTGCTGCGGGTCGATCTCCCAGGGGTGAAAGTAAAAGATCGCCGGGCGGCCATCGACGCGATTCACGCGATTGATCGCCCAGCGAGACAACGCATACGGAGCAAGCCGGAAATATCCACCGCCGCCTGCCGGCAGGTTGCGACCGAACACGCGTGCGGTGCTGACCGGAATCTCGAGCAGTCCGCTGCTGACGCGATACGGGAAGCGTGGTGAATCCGGCATCCCGTAGTGATCGTGCTTTACGGGGTAAACGCTGGAGCTGTAGTGGTAGCCCGCCGCAGCAATGCGGTCGAACGCCCACAAGTTGCCGTGGCCAACCGAAAAGCTAGGCGCGCGATAGCCGCGCACCGCAACGCCCGCAATATCTTCGAGCCGCTGCTTCGCATCGCGGATATCGCTGTCAAACTCGGCGGGCGACTGCTCGGATGCGCGCAGATGCGCTTGCCCATGGCTCGCCACTTCATGCCCCTGCGAGGCAATATCGCGCACGATGCCGGGATACCGCTGCGCCAGCCAGCCAAGCGTAAAGAAGGTTGCTTTGGACCCGCCTTCGCTCAGTAAGCCCAACACTCGATCAACATTGCGCTCGATGCGGCAGGGCGTCGTCTCCCATGCGCTGCGCGCGATATGAGGCGCGAAGGCCGACACCTGAAAGTAGTCTTCGACGTCGATCGTCAGCGCATTGGCAGTTCGCTTCATCTCTTGGGCGGCGTTCATAGTTCACTCGGGCGCGGCACTAGGCACGCCGCTCTTCGGCATGCCGCGAAATGGAAGGGGCCGGGCCGAGCGCCGAATACACGGACGCGTAGCGGGCAACGCTCGCCGGCCACGATCGCTCATTCTCGACAAACTGCCTGCCACGACGGCGCAATGTCTCCCACGTCTGCGGCGAACTCAGCAGGTCGATCACGGTTTCTGCCAACGCGTCGCGCGAGCCCGCGGAAAAAAGCCGTCCGTTTTCTCGGTCGCGAATCAGTTCGCGATGACCGCCGACGTCGGAGGCGACAATCAACCGACGCCGGGCCATGGCTTCAAGTGGCTTGAGCGGCGTCACGGTTTCAGTAAGCCGCATGCGCAGTCTCGGATAGACCAGCACGTCGATCAAGTCGTAGTAGCGGGCGACCTCTGCGTGCGGCACGCGCCCACGAAAGAGCACCAAGCGGTCCACACCCAGCTGCTTGGCCACCCTCTTCAACCGTTCCTCCTCGGGCCCGCCACCGACCAGTAGCAGACGGATATCTGGCGCTCGTGCGGCAATTGCAGGCAGGGCGGAGAGCAGCAAACCAAGACCCTCATAGGCGTAGAAAGAGCCGATAAACCCAAGCACCGCTTTGCCATGCAAACCCAGTTCGCGGGCGAGTTCGGCGCTGTCCGCACCCGACCCAGAAAACTTTTCGACATCGACCGCATTGGGTATGAGAGTGACTCGGTCCTCGGAAATTCCGCGCGCCAGGATGTCGGTGCGCAGTCCTTCGCAGATCGTCGTCACCCGATTTACGCGCCGCAACACGTAGGTTTCGAGAGCCCGAGTGGCTCGGTAGCGCAATCCCCCTTCCCGCGTGGTGCCGTGATCGACCGCTGCATCCTCCCAAAATGCGCGCACCTCATACACCACCGGGATGCCCAGTTGACGGCCGACGCGCAACGCGGGAACGGCGTTCAGTACCGGTGAATGAGCGTGCAGGATGGTGGGGCGCACACGAAGGCATATCTCGAGCAAACGGCGCTCGAGGGCACGCATCAGCGCAAACTCACGCACGAGCGGCAGCGCACTGATGCCGGTGGGCTGCCAGAGGGTACGGTAGAACTGCAGTCCGTCGACTTCCTCCTGCTCGGCGCTCGGTGCGGTGTGCTTAGGGCTGGTCAGCTGAAAGGTTTCCCACCCCAGGCGGCGTTGTTCCCGAATGATCGCTTGGCTGCGAAACGTATAGCCACTGTGAAGCGGTATCGAGTGATCGAAAACGTGCAGGATGCGCAGGGTCATTTGCAGTCAATGGCCCGCTGGGTTCCGCTCGGTGGTCGCAGATAAAGTCACGCAGGCGATTCGGGTTGGGAACGTCGCCTCAGCTTGGGGCTGATACGCAGACAAAGCACCCGGCATCGCTTCGCTCATGGCTTTGCACCCGCGCCCGCGAGCGAAGGCAACCAATGCGCCAGGTGGTGCGCTATGCGAGGTGCGGCGTTGCCATCCCAGTATTCGGGAACACGACCCCGCTTGCCACCGGTGCGAATAATGTCATCGACCGCGGCGAGAACCCCCTCAGGCTCCGAGCCGACCAGCGTGTTCGTGCCTTGTTCTACGGTGATCGGACGCTCGGTATTCGGGCGCATCGTCAGGCAAGGAATACCGAGCGCGGTTGTTTCTTCCTGAATTCCGCCCGAGTCGGTTAGAACCAGCGCAGCCTCGCGCATCAGACCCACCATCTCCAGATAACCCTGCGGCGGCAGACAAGCAATCCGTCGTGCATCGATCCGATCCCGTAATCCGAATTTCTCGATGTTCGCTCGTGTGCGTGGATGAATGGGCCAGATCACCGGCATGCGCGCCGCCACCTCTCCTATGATGGCAACAACCTTGGACAATGTTTCTGCATCGTCGACATTTGACGGACGGTGCAGCGTGATCGCCACATACCCTGGCTTTTTGCGGGCCCACTCCGTATTCAAGCCTTCACGACCGAACAGGTCGGCCGCCGAGACGGCGTTTGGCAGCGCCAGCAGCAACGAATCGATCATCAAGTTGCCGACGAAGTGCACGCGGCCGTCTGCAATTCCCTCGCGCGCCAGGTTCGCATGCGCACCGCGTTCGGTCGTGTAGAGCAGCGCGGAGATTTGATCGGTCAGGACGCGGTTGATTTCTTCGGGCATCGAACGATCAAAACTGCGCAAGCCGGCCTCCACGTGCACCACGGGCACATGCTTTTTTGCGGCAACGAGGCTGCATGCGAGCGTTGAATTGACATCGCCGGCGACGATCACGCACGACGGCCGATATTGATCTAGCACCGGTTCGAAACGCTTCATGACTTCGCCCGTCTGAACGGCGTGCGAACCGGATCCGACCTCCAGATTCACGTCGGGAGCGGGCAAAGCGAGCGCCATGAACAACCGATCATTCAGCTCAAAGTCGTAGTGCTGCCCGGTATGAACCAGAACAGCCGCTGGCAAATCGGAGCGCGACTTGATGGCCCGCAGCAGCGGCGCCATTTTCATGTAATTGGGGCGCGCGCCGACCACGCATAACACCGGACCCACGCCGGAGAGCATGTCACCGGCCCTTGGACGATCGGGCCGAACCTCGAGTCTCTTCGTCCGGCAGCGCGCGCTCGGGTTCAACGATACCGCGCACCACGCTCAACAGCCCTTCAACGTTCTGTTCCAATTGTTCAATTCTCTCGGTAATCGCGGCGAGCGGTCGCGCAGCGATGCGACCGGCGCCGGTCGTCGCCGATTCGCGCTTGGCGCCGGTCGTGGTGGGTTCGCGCTTCGCGCCGAGCGCCGGCTGGATGGCAATGTCGGCGCCCATCTCATTTGTCATTTCGGCCACCGCAGCGGCGATATCAGTGCGGCCAATCACGTGCTTTTCGCTCAGATACGCTGCCAGCAACACTCGATTGCACAAGGAATTGATCCTGCGCGGGACGCCACTGGTGGCCTTATGGATCGCGACGAAGGCATCGGCTTCGAACTGAGGATCGTCTTTCCACCCGACAAAGTGGAGCCGATGTTCGACATACGCACGCGTATCGGCCTGATCGAGCGGACCGAGGTGATAGGACGCGATGACCCGCTGCCGGAACTGCTCCATGAGCGGCGATCGCATTAGCATGCGTAACTCGGGTTGGCCGATAAGAAAGCTTTGCAGCAGCGCGTTATCGCCGCACTGGAAATTCGAAAGCATGCGCAACTCTTCGAGCGATCGAGCACCCAGGTTTTGCGCCTCATCGACAATCAATAGAGCCCGCTTTCCTCGCTGGAAAGTCGTCAGCAGAAACGCTTCGATCGTGGCCAACAAATGCGCCTTGCCGTCGTCGAGCCCGACGTTGATGCCGAAGGCAGTCGCCACTGAACGCAGCAGATCGTCGGCATCCAGCTGAGTATTGACGATCTGCGCCGCCACCACTTCCCCTGTGTCCAATTCATCGAGCAATGCGCGCACCAACGTGGTCTTGCCGGTGCCGATATCGCCCGTGATCACGAGAAATCCTTCGCCCTGGTAGACGCCGTACTTCAGATAGGAAAACGCACTGCTGTGGCCTTTGCTGCCAAAATAAAATGCCGGGTCCGGGCTCAGTTGGAACGGCTTTCCGGTCAGTCGATAGAAGTCTTCGTACATGGTGGGCCTACAGCCGGTGAAACAATCCAACGAAGATCGCTGCTTCGCTGCTCTCGCCGATACCGCCGACCGTTGAGTCCTGTTGCCGATAGCGGGCGCCGACAAAGGCGTTGCTGCGCGGCGTCAGTTGGCGCGTGGCCTGCACTTCGAAGATGTTCTCATCGGTGACGGTTCCGGCACTCTGGTCGAATCCGCGCGTTTCGCGTCGACTGGCGCTTGCGTTGAGCGACATCACCGGGCTCAATCGATGACTCAACGTAAGCGACGCACCCTTTTGAATCGTGTTGTTGAACGCTATGAAGGTCGGTGGAATCGCCGGATCCGGCAAGCGCTCGGTCTTCAGGTAAAAAAGGTTAAAGGCCAAAGTATTGCGCGTGCCGATCAAGGCAACGGTGCCAGACCCCGAAGTCAATATATTGGGGTTCTCAGAGTAAATGTTGACTGCGCCCGGAAGCGACGCCGGCAACCCCTGGGCGACGATCAGGTTCTGCACTTGCTGCGCGCGTTCGACCGGATCCGGAAAGCGCGCAACCAAGATGGCGTTTAACAAACCCGACACGTTGCCGGTCGCCGGCAGTTGCAATATGAGTTGCGGATAAGTCGCGATGGAGCGCGAAAACGAAAGACTGCTAGCAAGTCGCCGCAGCCGATTGGACGCACTGAATTGGTAATTCGGACCGAAAAATCGGCTTTCCCAGAAGCCGCCAAGGCGCGTATGCGGGCTCAGCGCCCACTCAAGTTCAACACCATAAACTGGGCCGGACGTTTCGTTCACCGTGTAATTGGTACGTTCGTAGCCTCCCCGCAAGCCGGCGGTAAGTTGGGGGGTGAACGCGTAGTTGACGGTCGCGATCGCGATGTCGAGCGTCTGGTCGGGTTGCAGTTCATTGTCAAATCGGGTCACGTCGCTCTGAACCCGTACGGACGCGCCGAGTGGCGTTGCGAGACGAACGACTTCAGCCACATGCCGGCCGTAGTAGGCGTTGTTCAGTAGTGGTGTGTCGGTTTGCGTCGCATAGGTGTAGGAGTTGTCGCTGCGTACGAGATAACGCCAGTCGCTACCCACGTTGCCCTGCAGATAAGGAGAGATACGAGCCTGCGTGTAGGTGTACTTGTTGAACGTCGATGCTGTGTCTGACCGCGGTAAAAATGGATTGAGGACTTCCTGATTGGCCCGCAATGCAGCCTCGATGTAGAACAAACGATCGATCGCCTCGAGGTTGGCGAGGATATTGGCCTGGGGTAACACGCGGCTGGTTTGCGTACCGTCGGCATAGCCGATGAAATTGAGCGAAGCTCCGCCGTCCACGCGCAAGCGTGGGCCCTCGCGCGAGAAGCCCACAGCCGGCAGAACATTGAATATGAGATCGCCCTCGCGTCGAGCGCCGACGTCGTAATTGGCGTTATTGGTAAGCGTGGCCTGCGTTTCGACGCTCGGGCTGATGATCCAGCGCTGGGCCACTGCCGAACCGGCGCACCCCAGCCCGAGCGAAAGCGCCATCGTGAAGTGCAACCAACCACCGCCGCCCCTCAAATCGCGTGCTGTAATGGGCGCGGCTTTCTTGTCGCCGTTGGTTAACGCTCGCACGGCAGTCTTAGTTGTCGCGAAAACCGCTGCTGCGCGAGCCGTAATAAGAGCCAGCCTCTGAAGTTGACGCCTTATTGAGCAGCGTCATCACAACCGGACAGCTTTCGAGCGTCACCAGCGCGTCGATGACGCTCCGCTGTGGTGTACGGTCGGCTTCGATCACCACCACGACCTGACCCATATGCGTAGCGAGCACGCGCGACTCGGTTGAACCCAGCAACGGAGGTGCGTCAAACACCAAGATCCGGTTTGGAAACCGCGACGCGAGCTTGTCGACCAAACCACTCATCTTCTTACTCGCCAGCAGTTCCGTTGCTTGTTCCTGCACAGTGCCGGCCGGCAATATCGAAAGACGCTCGACATTCGTTCTCAGCAATAGTGTCTGAACATCCAAGTCCTTCTCACTCAAAACATCAAGCAGGCCCTTTGATGGTGGCAATCCAAGTCGATCGAGTATCGCTGGCCGCGTTGCGTCGGCATCGATCAATAGCACCGTGGTATCGCGTTCCATCGCGATGCTCAACGCGAGATTGATCGCAACGAACGTCTTGCCTTCGTGCGGCAAAGAACTCGTCACCATGATGCGGTTCGCATGCAACATGGGCGCCGCCGCATTGCCGCGAGCATTCACCAATAGCGGCCGCTTAACCATGCGGAATTCTTCGGCGCGCCGCGACGACGGGGCTTGCGGCGATACATAACCCATCTTCGACAGGCGCTCCAAGTCTATTTCTACCTGCGGCGATGTCAGTTGATCGCGTTGACCCGTACCCTCGTCGCCTCTGCCGACGCGGGGGTCAGGCCTACGCTCGGCAGCCGGGCCGATCAACGCGGCCGCGTCAGCAACTGCAAGCGACGGAATCTCCGGTTCTGTACGTGTCTCCGACGGCGAGTTGACGCCCGCGCTTCGTAATTGCGCGAGGCGGCGAGCAGCTTGTTCGATCGTGTTCAACGAGTTCCTTATGCCCGTGCGTTCGTCGATACCCACGTCACCCAGGCGCCATAGGCGAGTATCAGCGTTGCAAATCCGCCTGCAAATGCGGTATGCGCTAACCGCCTGCGCCAAGCCAAGTGAGCGGTTTCAAGCATCGACACGGCGCCTAGCACGGGCCGTTGCGTCAATTCTTCGCAACGCGGCTACTGCGTGAAACGTCGGGAAGGCCCGTGCCATCGCGAAGCTTGCCGCCAGACCTGCAGCCAGCGCAGCCAGGAGAACCAGCGGAATGAGCACAAAACGATTGGGAAACACTGGGTTTGGCGCAATCCGAGGTGGATCGATGATGCGGAATTCGGCCAACCCCGCGGAGTCGACGTCGCCCGATAATGATGCCGATTCACGGCGACTCACGAGTTGCTCATAGTTCTTTCTGAGCACCTCATAGTCACGATTTAGCTGCGTCAGTTCGGCTTCGATCTCAGGCGCTTTGCCCGCTTCGGCGCGCAACTGCGCAACGCGTGCGTCGGCTTCACCGGCACGTGCACGCAATGAAGCAACATTTGCCTCGGCCTCCGCGAGCGAGATCTTGATTTGCTGAAAGACGGGGTTGGTCGACGCCGAGAGTCTGGGCGGAGATTGCGCCACGACCTTGCGACGCGCTTCGACTTCCTGCTTCCGTTGTTCTTCCAGTTGCCCGATCAGTCGGCGGGTTGCAGCAACATCGGGGTGCTCGTCGGTGAATCGGCGCAGCAGTTCGTCGAGCTGTTTGCGCTGCGCATCGATGCGAGCGTCGTACTCGGACATGCTGCCCGCCGGTCGCCGTGCCCATATCGGGCAACATCACCGGATCCTCGCCTGAGAGCTCGCGGCGATAGGCGTCACGCGCTTGTTCCGCTGCCCGCAGCTCCAGACGCACCTTGGCGGCCTGCTCCGACAACAAACTCATTCGGGCAAAGTAGTCGCCCCCGGCAGCGCCCGTAAACCCAAGATTTTTGAGCTTGAATTCCTTTAAGCGATTCTCGGCTTCCGAAAGCTTTTGTTCATACCCCTTGATTTGCTCATCGATGAAACGACGCGCCGTTTCACCGTCGCGTCGCTTGTTACCGAGACCGGATTCGACGAACAGCGACAGCAGATCCTGAACCACACGCTTGGAACGTTCCGGGCTCGTGTCCTGATACGTAATGGTGTAGATATTTTCGCGTCCACTGCCGGTGAATCGGATGCGTTTGGTCAGATCATCGACCATTTGATCGCGCTGGATTTGCGATGTGGCCGACACGTCCAGATTTGCGCTGTGCATGATTTTTTCTATGTTCGGCCGCGCGATGATGGTTCGCGCCAGCATGCCGATCTGCTCGTCGATGTTGGGTTGTACGGCGAGCCCGGCCATCAACGGCTTCAGAACCGTCTGGGTGTCGACGTATACCCGAGCGGTTGCCTCATAGCGGTCGGGCATTCGTAACAGCACCACGGCTCCCGCGGCGGCAACGAGCCATGCGACTGCCAGTCCTATCCAGCGGCGGTGCCACATTGCACCCGCGATGGTCCTAGCCTGACTAAGGATCTCATCCATCTATCAAACCTGATGTGTGTGAACGTGCGTGAAGTCGCGTGCACGTAAGGAACAAACAACTGATCAGAACCAACTCTGCGGAATGATCAGCACGTCACCGGGCCGCATCTCGACATTGGCCGAAATATCGCCACGACGAACGAGATCACCGAGACGCACGCTGTACTGCTTGCTCTTCTCCGCGCCTCGTACCAACACGGCCTTGTTGCCGTCGGCGAAGTCGGTGAGCCCGCCCGCCATAATGATGACGTCGAGCAGCGTCATGTTTTGCCGATACGGCACCGCTTGCGGTTTTGCCGCCTCGCCGACAATTCGAATTTGTTCATTCGACGGTCCGGCGAAACTCGTCACGAGTACGGTGACGACTGGGTCGCGTATGTACTTCGCCAATGCCTTCTCCATATCGCGCGCCAACTCGGCAGGATTGCGGCCTAGCGCTGGAATGTCCTCGACCAGCGGTGTCGTGATCCGCCCGTCAGGTCGCACCGGCACCGATAGCGACAGCTCCGGATTGCGCCAAACGATGACATTCACTGTGTCAAGCGGCCCAATAACATATCGATAATCGGCGCTCGATGCCGTCGCCGGTGCGGGCGGATACGTCGTAGCACACGCCGTCAATAGCGAGCTCAGCACTATTAATGGAAGTACACGGATCAAACTATTTGCCTGCAACATGGTATTTCCTTGTGGAGTTCTGTCCCGTCGCCACCGCAACCGCGGATCCGACCGAACTGGCGCCGAGATCCATTTTTTCAGGGAAATCAGTCTATTACATCGCCCACGATCAGGCCATCGCGGCCACCGCGCGTTACTGGGCACCTTCGCCGAACAAAACCACCCTCACCGTCTCCATAATGATCAGAACATCGAGCGACAGCGAGTGATTCTTGACGTAATAGAGGTCGTACTGCAGCTTGCGCTGCGCGTCTTCCACCGAAGAGCCATACCGATAACGGACTTGCGCCCAACCGGTCAATCCGGGCTTGATGGAATGACGTACGTCGTAAAAGCGGATGCTTTCTTTAAGAGCGGCCACAAACGGGGGCCGCTCCGGCCGCGGTCCCACCAAGCTCATCTCACCACTTAGCACGTTGAACAACTGCGGCAACTCGTCGATGCGTAATTTGCGCAGCAGGCGGCCAACGCGGGTAATGCGCGCATCTTGCGCGCTCGCCCAGCGCGCGACGCCGTCGCCCTCGGCGTCGGCTCGCATGCTGCGAAACTTAACGCACAAAAATGGACGCCCGCCGCGCCCTACCCGCTCCTGCCAGAGAAATATGGGCGCACCGCTTTCGACAAATATGGCCACCACGGCGAGCAACATCACTGGTAACGCGAGCAACAGCAGAATCAGAGCCAGCGCGATATCAAAGGTTCGTTTGACCACTGTCCGCAAAGCGTCCTGCACAAAGCCGTCGCCATAAATGAGCCAGCTTGCCTTCAGCGACTCGATCGGGACTTCGCCGCGGATGCGCTCATAAAACGCGGACAGATCGCGTACCAGAACACCGCGCACACGGCACTCGAGCAAGTCCCGCAGCGGAAGCACGCCACCGCGCTGATCGCGCACGGCAACGATGACCTCGTCGACCCTAAAGCGCTCAGCGATCGCGGGCAAACTGGCCGAGCGTGGGAAGCAAGCCGCGCCGCCGGTGACGTCATGCATCACAACGCCATCGTCGGGACCTGCGGGATAGAACCCGACCACCACCGCTCGGCGTGGCCCTTGGTCAATGACTCGCTCTACCGCAACCGCCTCGGGCCCAGTGCCAACGATCAGAATGCGCTGCAAACCTACGCCGGTGCCTTGCAGCGCGGATACCGCGGTTCGTATCAGCACGACACCAGCTAACGCATACAAGCAGGCGGAGCCGAGCACTTGTCGTGCTATCGCTCCCTCGGCGTCATAGCCGACCAGTGCATAGGTAATCGGGAATCCGACGGTGAGTACAGCCCCGGTGCGGAGGAAAACGACGGTCAGTGACTTCGGCTCACCAACACGGAATAGGCTGAAGACAACGCCCAGTGCGGTCATGATCAATGCGAATTGGACCGCGGGGATCATGGCCTTGGTCGTGACCACACCATACGGCCCCAAATGCAGGTTCACCGCCAGCAGCATCGTGAGTGTGCAGCAAGCGGCGAACACCGCCATTTCGGTCAGGGCTCCGGCCGAAAATCGGCGACGAGATAGGCTCAGCACTGCAATACCTCTTCTTATTAATCACCAGACCTTGCCCCACTTCCCCGACCGCCTGTTGATCGACGGCTTCTGAGTACGTTAACAACGCAAACTTGCTCCAATGTGACCGCGAGCAATCCCAACTCCCGCCAGCGTTGATTGGTTGACACGACCGAGTGTCGACCAACCGTTCGGCTCTCGATATCAAACCATCAGTCCGAAAATTCCGACTTCTTAAGCTTGACAACAGACACCAACTGTGGCGAGCGGGAAAGGGTAGTACGACACGCGCTACGTTCCAACGGCCAACCGTCGGTTTCCGACCTATGGCTATCACGGGTTTTGGTGAATGTCCGGATTAGGTAATTCGTCAGAGCCGCCACACCGATAAGCCGCGCGCTCTCAACGCAACAGCATCAGCCTGGCACTTCACGTCTACGTAAAGTGCTCCGGGCATCAGCTTCTGCATTACGTCGTCTGCCGAGCGGCGTAGGAAAGACTGGTGCGCCACCGCGGCTACCAAAGCGTGCGCGCGCGGAAGGTCGTCCCACGCTGTCAGTGGCAGGCCGTAGTGACTCATTGCCTCGCCTGCATCGGCAACCGGGTCATGGACCGTGACCACCACGCCATAGGACTGCAGCTCGCGAATGACGTCGATCACCTTCGAGTTGCGCAAGTCCGGACAGTTTTCCTTGAAGGTGAGTCCCAGCACGATAACGTTCGCGCCCTTTACCGAAACACCCGACTGGATCAGGCTTTTGACGGTTTGCTCGGCGATGAACTTGCCCATGCCGTCGTTGATGCGCCGTCCGGCCAGTATCACCTGCGGGTGGTAGCCAAGCTTGTCGGCTTTATGAGTTAGGTAATACGGATCGACGCCGATGCAATGGCCGCCGACGAGGCCGGGTCGAAATGGTAAAAAATTCCACTTCGTGCCCGCCGCCTGTAGAACTTCCATCGTGTCGATACCGATGCGATGGAAGATGAGCGAGAGTTCGTTCATCAGCGCAATGTTCAGATCGCGCTGCGTGTTTTCGATGACCTTGGCGGCCTCGGCAACCATGATGCTCGACGCGCGATAGACGCCCGCAGTGACGACCTGTTCGTAAATCCAAGCGATGCGGTCCAACGTTTCGGGCGTGTCACCGGCAACCACTTTAACGATTCGGGTCAGGGTGTGCTCGCGGTCGCCCGGGTTGATTCGCTCCGGCGAATAGCCCACGAAAAAGTCTCGCTTCCACTTCGCTTTGGACTCGCGTTCGAGAATGGGAATGCAGATCTCCTCTGTCGCACCCGGATATACCGTCGACTCATAAACGACGGTTGCCCCCTTTTTCAAATTGCGCCCGACGGTAATGCTGGCTCCGATCAATGGACCGAAATCAGGTTGATGAGCATCGTCGATCGGAGTGGGCACCGCGACAATGACGATGTCGGCGGACCGCAGCTGCGTG
The DNA here is from genome assembly GCA_963807155.1 of uncultured beta proteobacterium. GTDB lineage: Bacteria > Pseudomonadota > Gammaproteobacteria > Burkholderiales > Burkholderiaceae_F > JACCZX01. The sequence continues at coordinate 123,794 of CAWEAZ010000036.1, read as the reverse complement.
GCGTCGGTCGTAGCCTCGAGCAACGAAGCCGCTGCTAACTGGTCGGTCGTTATTTCCCCGGTGGGGTCGACGTGTCGCCGATACGCCTCGACCTTTTCGGTCGATACGTCCAGGCCGATCGTGCGAAATTTCTTTCCGAACTCGACGGCCAACGGCAAACCCACATAGCCCAGACCCACTACCGCAATGACTTGCATCCCGATTGCTCTTAGCCGCGCTAAGCAGCGTTTAAAGTTGTTTCAGCAAAGTGGGAATCTCCGACTTCCCCGGGAACTCGTCAGTCACGGCCTGCAGCGCGGTCAGTTCCTTGCGAGCATCTTCAGTTCGACCCGCCTTCACCAGCGCCTTGGCGTAGTTAAGACGAATGTCGTGACGCTTGGGTGCGAGATCGGCGGCCTTTTTTAAGTACTCGAGTCCTTTACTCGCGTCGCCTTTGGACACAAGCAGCGTGCCGAGGGTATCAAGCGCGGCCGCATTTTCAGGTGCCAACCGAACCGCGCGCTCGGCATAGCCGATCGCCTTTGGATCACCCAGCTGACCGGCGGACCAAGCAAGATTGTTGAGGGCCACCACGTTGTCGGGCTGAAGTGCGATAACGGCCTGGTAAAGCGCTACCGCCGAGCGAAAATTTTTCTCACCCAGGGCGCGCTCCGCCAGATAAACGCGAAAAGTCGCGTCCTTCGGATGTTCTGCCAACCACTTCTTGGCCAACGCGTCGGCCTCGGCTGTTTTCCCAGTCCGATACAGCGTTGAGTGCAGCTTCAGCGCCAGCCCTTCAGAAGTCGGTTCTACTTTGAGCGCATCGCGATAGGCGCGCTCGGCTTGCCCCCAGCTCTGCGTCGCCGTGTGGACGTCGCCTTCAAGCGCGAAGCCAACGGCAGCCTTCGGTCTCGTCGATTGGAGACTCTTCGCTTCCTTGATCGCCTCGTCAGGCTTTCCCGCAAGGAGGTAGCCCACCACAAGATCGCGTGCGATCCCCAGGTCATCGGGCGCCAGCTTCTGCGCCTTACGCAGCAAATCTATGGCCTTGGGATAGTCCTTGGCGCTTCGCGGACATGGCCGCGAGACGAACCAGCGGCGTCGCTGATCCGGGCTCGAGGGTCGCCCATCGATTCAGCGTCTCGATCGCTTGATTGGTTTCGCCGGCCGCTTCATGTGCCTGCGCGAGCGCACCTAGAATGCGAGGCTCGTTTCGAAGCGCCGCCGCGGCTTCCTGAGCAGTCGACAGTGCTGCTGCGGAATCCTTGGCACGCAGGTAATGGGCGATCAGTGCAAGTCGCGCTGGAACCGATTGTGGGTTCGCACTGATCGCACGCTGCAGAGTCGCCACAATCTCGGCGGGTGCGAGCACCGGTACGCCCCATGACATCGGTTAACGCCAGCAGCGCCTGCTCGTTTTTGGGGTCCTTGGCAACGAGTGCCTCGAGACGCTTGCGAGCGTCGGCGGGCTTTTTCTCAGCGATGTCGAGCCGCGCCAGGTTGACGATCGCAGGCAAGTAGGTGGGACTGAGCTCGACCGCCTTCGTGAAAGCCACGCGCGCAGCAGCCGCGTCCTTACGTGCGATATGAACCGCTCCCAGCAGCTGCTGCGACAAGGGATTGGTTGGGTACTTCTTTGCAAAAGCGTTGGCGGCCTCGAGCGCTCGATTCAGATCGTTCTTCTTCGCGTGGCCGACGATCAGCGCCATGTCGGCCTGCATCGGAGCGCCATCGAGAGCGATGGCCGCCTCAAGTTCACGAATGCCGCCGTCGGCGTCGCCTTTCGACAGCGCGATCTGTCCCAAGACGCGTCCGCGCAACGGACTCCTGCGGTTTAGAGTCGGTCGCCGCCGCGTAGTAAACCGACGCCTGCTTTAGGTCTCCGTTCGCGAGGTAGGTTTCGCCCGCCAGTAGCAGTAATTGCGGATCGCTCCGCATCCCCGACGCGAGCATGGGCTGGATCGACTCCAGTGCCTTGGCGGGCTGATGGGCACCGAGATAGGTGCGTACCAGCATTCGGCGCGCCCCGGCGTGCTCGCGGCGCGAGGGCAACGGCTTTGCGCAAGTAGCCCTCGGCCGTCGCCGCCTGGCCCGCTTGCAGCTCCACGGCGCCCGCCAACACCAGGCTCGGCACGTGTTCCGGCGCGCGCTTAAGCACCTGCTGCGCCGTGTCGCGCGCCTTGACGAGGTCGTTCTTGCCAAGCGCGATCACGGCGTCAAAGTACTGCGTGCGCAGGTCGCTGCGCACCGCGCGTGCCGCATCGAGTTGGACGGCGGCCGCGTCGAATTGCTTTTCGTTGACCAGCAGCTGAATCAACGCATAGCGCGCCGGCAGGAAGCTTCCATCGGCGGCCACCGCTTGCTCCAGTGAGCGTTTTTGCAGCGGCTCGATCACCACGAGAGAACCGAAGATCCGCTTGCAACGCATACGCCTCGGCGGCTTTCGGGTGCGCCTGGATGACGGCGTCGATCAATCGATTGGCCTCGTCGATCTTGTTGTCGGCTGCGAGCAGCCGTGCGAGGCCAAGTTGGGCGGGTGGATAGTCAGGCTTGAGCGCCGCCGCCGCTTTGAACGAGGCCGCCGCGTCGCTCAACTTGCCGAGCTGCAGTTGGGCTTGGCCCACCGTGGCCCTGAGCGCCGCCTCGGCCTCCGGTACGGTGAGCTTGCGGTCGCCAAACTCGGCAACGAGCTTGTCCGCTTCGCCCAGTTCGAGCATCGCGCGCGCCAGCAGCGGCACCACGACGTCCGCCGGCTGCCCGTATTCGAGCGCCTTGCGGAACTCCCTCTGCGCACCGACCGGATCGCCAACATTCAACGAGGCGCGGCCCAGCAGCAGCCTCGCCTCCCCGTCGGCCGGCTTCTGCTGCAAAGCATTTCGCAATTGGATAATCGCCGCCTTGTGCTCGCCTTTGGCCTCGTAGTTCCGAGCCGACGCAATGAGGTCGTCGGGACTCTCCTTGCTACATGCCGTCAACAGCAGTGCCGATACGACCGCCAGCGCAAGCACTGGCCAGAGTCGCCTTCCGCACGCAGAAAATAATTGCATGATGATTCTCTCCACCGCTAATCGTGCTTACGCAGCCCGAAACGGTTTAACAGATCGTAGAGTGTCGGCCGACTAACCCCAAGCAGATCGGCCGCTTTCGACAAGTTACCATTGGCGCGCGCCAGAGCGCGCGCCACTTCGCGCCGTTCCGCGCTGTCGCGCGCCTCTCGCAGGTTCAACGCCTCGGCCTCCGATGAGCCCTCGCCCGCAGTCAGTCCGAGGTCCAGCGTTTGAATTACCGGTCCGTCGGCCATGATGACAGCGCGCTTAATGACGTTCTCCATTTCGCGTACGTTGCCGGGCCAACGGTGACTCTCGATTGCATCGAGCGCATCGGCGGCGATTGTCAGAGCGCCCCGCTTCAGTTCGTCGGCGAAACGCCGGGTCAGTGCGTGTGCGAGAAGCACCGCATCGCCCGAGCGATCGCGCAGCGGTGGCACCTTAATCACGATGCCGGCCAGTCGATAAAAAAGATCTTCGCGAAAGGTTCCCTCTGCAATGCGCGCCTGCAGATCTTGGTGCGTGGCACAGACAATGCGCACGTCAACCGCAATCTCCGCCCTTCCGCCTAGTCGTTCGATGGATCGTTCTTGCAGGAAACGTAGCAGTTTGGCTTGCAAGGTCGCGGGCAGATCGCCGATCTCATCGAGAAAGAGCGTGCCTTTGTTGGCCGTTTCGATGCGCCCAATCGTCTGCTTCGACGCACCGGTAAACGCCCCTCGCTCGTAGCCGAACAGCTCGCTTTCGAGCAATGTTTCGGGAATGGCAGCACAGTTGATTGCCACAAAACGTTGCTTGCTTCGGGTCGACGAGTCGTGCAGCGCACGCGCCAAGAGTTCCTTGCCGGTGCCTGATTCGCCCAGCAACAGGACCGTGGCATCGGTGGACGCGACCTTCTCCACCATTCGGCATACCGCCACCATCTCGGGTGCGCCTGTGATAACGCCTCCGATCGCGCCTGCGCGAGTTGCGAGCAGGCGGCGATTCTCGAGCTGCAGCTCGTGCATACGAAATGCCCGCTCGATGATCAACGACAGCACGGCAGGCTCGAACGGTTTGGCGAAGAAATCGTGCGCGCCTTGCGACACGGCCTGCAGCGCATTCGCGACGTCGTTTTGACCGGTCAGCACAATAATTTTCGTGTCAGGCGCGAGCTCGAGGATCTGTCCCAGTGTCTTGAATCCTTCGCTCACGCCATCGGCATCGGGTGGCAGTCCGAGATCAAGCGTCACCACCGCGGGCTCGCTGTGCCGCAGTTGGGCAATCGCTTCTTCGCGATCGGAAGCCAACGTTACCTCGTACGCGTCGAACGCCCACTTCATTTGTACTTGCAGCGCCGGATCGTCTTCGACGATCAACAAAGGTTTCCGTGGCTCGCTCACGGTTTCGCCTCCAGAACCGGCACCATCGGCGCAGCGCTGCAGCCGAACACGAACGCAAGTCCCTTGGTCCGGTGCACTCTCCACCTCGATCTGACCGCCGATCTGTTTGACGTACTGGTGGCTCTCGTAAGCTCCAATACCCGTGCCGGTGTCCTTCGTTGTTTGGAAGGGCCTGAACAGTCGGTCCCTCACGAAATCCGCGGTCATGCCTTTGCCCCTGTCGCTCACATCGATGACGACATCGTCGCCGTCGCGCATTGCGCGCACGGCAACAGGCGAGTCGACTGGCGACGCCTCAACGGCATTTTGTACCAAGTGCCCGAGCACGCGCTCAAGCCGATCCTCATGACCCTGCACCAGCAGACCGGCTGGAGCGTCCACTGCCACACAGGCATGGCCCTTGGAATGCAGGGCTTGAACGCGCCTCGCAACGAGGCTTATGTCCACGGGACGTATACGGTCGATCGACGATGCGTCCGGCCGAAGTTGCAGCGTCAGCTGGTGCATTTTCCCAACCACGTGTTCGACCGTGCTCAGCATGTCACGGTGAAACTCTGGATTGTTGTGATGGCGTTCTGCATTACTGAGCAGCAACCTCAATTGCGCGATCAAATTCTTTAGATCATGAACGACAAATGCCGACAAACGGTTGAATGCATCGAACTTGTTGGCTTCGAGCAGCGCTTCGGCGGCCATCGCGTAGGCGAGATAACTAGACGCCTGCCGCCCCGCCGTTCTCAGCAGATCAAGCACCTCCCAGTCAATTTCGACCCGAATGCGAGGATTGACAAGGACGACGAATCCGATCAATTCCTCTCCAGTCAAAAGCGGGACGATCAACCATGCGTCTTGCATCGACTCGATCGAGGGTGGCAACGCCAATTCTTGGTATTTGGCGGGCTGGCGCAGGAAGTCACTAATCTCCACGACCCAGCCGGTGCGGCGCAGAAACGACGGGAGCGCAGACTCGACCGGTTCAACTGCATCGGTGCGCGGCAACAGGGTCCGCTCGACCTGTCGATACCCATCCCCTTGTTCGTTTAGCCACAGCGCTCCGCCAGAGCTTTCCACCAGATTGGCAAGCGAGCGGATGCACGACATCCGTGCCTGCTCAGCAGGGCCGGTCGCAAGGGTCTGAGTAAAGCGCAGCCACTCTTCCCGATAATCGTAGCGATACGCGAAGAAATTCTTCGCAACCATCACTCGCAATTTGGCGCGGAAGGTCGTTGAAACACTGAGCATCGCGAGGAGTAATAAGGCCGCAAACAGCAGCAAAACTTCGAGCGCCTTGCCCCATGACCCACCAAAGTAACGAAGGTAGAAACCGCCGGTTGCCACCAAGACCAGGTAAGCACCCGACGCGAGCAATGCCGTTGAGCCGGCCACCACGCCACGCGAAAGCACGACGTCAAACGACCAATTCTTGGTTCGATCGAAGGTCAACGCAAATAACGGCACTGTCATCGCTTGAGCTAGGCCGCGCGCCGCCCACAGGTTGTCGTCCAGCACGCGGAACAGCACCGCGTCGGAGTAGAGAATGACGTCGTAGCCGAAGATCGCAGCAAAGGCGAGGATCAGCGGTCGCACATGCCAGCGCGACCGTGACGGCGTCCGGCGGTAGCACTGCTCCGTCAGCACAAGCCCAAAAATCGCAACCGCGAGCGAGGTGCCAAAGCCAAGCAAATGACTCGGCCGGCCCAGCTCAGGAACACCAGGCGGAGGCGAACCCAGGACGATCCTCACAGCGACAATGAGGATGACGACCGTCACCATGAGCGCCGTCCACACCGCGCGCGACATTCTTGTTGAACCATCGCGAGCACCGAGGAAGACCGCCATGAAGCCCAGCGCGGCGCCGGTTCGTAGCGAGTCGAGCGCCTGGGTGGCGGTCCAGGTTTCGGCCGACGGTCTTAAGGCGAAGAAAACTGCCGCCGCTGCCGCCGCCGCGCTCAACACGAGCGTCGCGAGTAGGAACGCAGGACGTCCGCTACGCGCTCGGCCCCTGGCAATGTGAAATGAAAAGGCCCCGAAGACTAGAACCGCAATCCCGTAAGACCAAACGCTAGGGCTGGCGAACCAACGAGTGTCCAAGGAACCGGTCAATTAGGAAGTAGGCATGGGCGGGCCCGCACAACCCGATCGAAGCGGCATTTGCAGTGTGCGCGCCACATCTGGGATAGCGGAGTTTCGCATGCATATTAATAATTTCTACCTGCATGCGCTGTGAGGCATCGCGCTGGCTCGACTGACACCTCACGTCGCAAGAAATACAGGCAGGTCAAGGTCCGCGCATTCTCGTTTCCGTCGCGCGCCTTCGACGGCGGCGGCATTCGTGTAACCTACTTGCTGGATTGGCCGGTTCAGCAATCACGACATTGCGCGGGGTGGAGCAGTCTGGCAGCTCGTCGGGCTCATAACCCGAAGGTCACAGGTTCAAATCCTGTCCCCGCAACCAAACAGCATCAGTAGTTGAACGTTCATGAGGCCGTCGCAATGACGGCTTGTTTTTCCTCCTGTGCACCCCGCCTCGCGTTGACCGGTGAGACGAACAGAAGCCCAGCGTTTTTTGTACGTTGGATTGTTCTCACGCGTACGTGAGCTAGTAATGACAAACACCTAGCCGCAGAACGGCGACCGATGCGTTAAAGAACGCGGTATCGCGCAAAGGCGGGAAGCTTGGCTGGATTTTATTCTGGCGCTGATCACATGACTCATTCGAAGAGGGGATACAAAAAGGTGACCAGCTTCCCGGTACTTCGGCAGCCTCGGCATGAGCAACCATTGCCACTTTGGCGTGGAAGATCTGCGTTAGGAGCTAAAGCGTCGAGCGATTGCGCGGTGACTGCGCAGGAATATGTCTTGCAACGGCATGGCCTGACCCAGCTGATTAGTTCGAACGCCGTCCAAACGTTCAAACTGAAAGATGCATGCCGCTTCACACCCACACAATTTGAGACTTCACCAAAGGGAACGATTGTGAAAAAGCATTTAGTTGGCGTTGCGATGCTCTTCATAATGATCGCGGTCACTGCATGCGGTAGCGGGGGCGGAGATTCAGGCGGTGCGACCCCCGCGCCACCGGTCGGCAGCCCAGTGATAGGGGTGTTGCCCGTTACGTATGACTTCGGCAAGGTCACCGGGAGCAACAGTCCCGCCCCCTTGGAAGTGACGATCAGGAACAGTGGCACCGCGCCGCTGCGTGTCTCAACGATTTCGTTTGGCGCGCCGTCTGACCCCAGTTTTTCTTTAGGGTTCAACACTGGCTCAAGACCCTGTGGCTCAGCCTCTCCAACCCTGGCGGCCGCGGATTCGTGCACGTTTCACGTCAGGTTCCAGCCTGCGGCAAGCGGATCGTTTGCCGCAAACGTACAGATCAGCTCAGACGATCGCATTGTCCCCTTGACCCGGATATCAATCGCGGGGACTTCTGAGGCCGTGACGACGTTGTCCGTGAAGATCAATCAGCTTGAAACCGCTTGCCCGACTAATGAAGCTACGGCCTACGTATCGGTGACGGATCAGGGCGGCTTTCCCGTGCCAGGCCTGCTGGCGTCGAACTTTTTGGTCACGGAAGGAGGCATGGTCTTGCCTATCACTTCGGCCACCTCGGTCGACGTGGTCTACAAAACCATCGCCATTGCCGCAGTAATGGACTACAGCGGCAGCTTGACCGATCAAACGGTGGCGTTTGCCGACATGAAAAACGGCTTCTCCAGTTTGTTTAGCAGTCTAAGAGCGGGTGACATTGGAGAAGTCCTAAAGTTTGATAATGAGATTGAAGTAGTGCAACCGTTCACCTCCGACAAGGCCGCGCTGCTCGCTGCGATAGCCGCTCCGTTTGACAAGGGAAGAGCGACCAGACTGTATGACGCAGTTTTCCAGGCGGTGGACGATACGGCGGTGAATGCGAACTATCGACGAGCGGTCATTGTTGCGACCGATGGCAGAGAAGAGGGCCCCACTCCCGGCGTGCCGTTATCTACTCACAGCCTGACTGAGGTGATTAACAATGCGATCAGCAAGAAAGTTCCGATATTCACGATAGGCATTGGCTCGTCAATCGACAGAGGGGTCCTGCAGCAGATGGCCACTGCCACCGGAGGTCTGTTCTACGAGGCGAACACATCACAAAACTTGGCGAACATTTACCAGCAGCTCTCCTCGGTACTCTATGAAAAGCAATACACACTGATATTCAATCAACTGGTAAGGGGCACTGTCGGATCCCCGTCCAATCTGTCAATCGCAGCGAATTTTCTTGGCATCACCGGAAGTGCTGCAACGACCATTAGCTCCTGTAACTGAAGCACATTCGAGTTGGTTGGCCAGGTTCTCGCGAACCAGGTTTGAGGCGCAAGCTGAACTGCGCGCTTTAGCGCGCTCCCGTCCCTTCCGACATGCGACGGATCTAGATCGGCTTCCTCAAGCCGCCGCCTCCCTCGTGCAAGCTCGCGCGTGCCACACGGCGCTTTCACCGACCACCACGTCGTCCTCACCCCTTTTTCTTAGCGTCGGCATTTTTTACACTAGGTCCGCCGCTAACTAAACAACTTTAACGATATCAATGTCTTAGATCATTGGCACGAAACAAGCTACCCGCGTCCGCGGAGTCAGAGGTTTTGTGAGTAACGTTAATCGAGGGCTGCATCTTGCGGTCCTCAGAGGGGACGAAAAAATGATCCAGTCAATAAAAAGAGTCTTGAGCGTAGCGGCGTTGACGTGCGGAATTGCGGTTTATGCGCCGACGGTGAGTGCGGTGCCGGTCGATCTCGAATTGGTCCTGTTGACCGACGTGTCGGGCAGTGTCGACGATGCCGACTTCAATCTGATGAAGAACGGCTATGTGTCGGCGTTTCAAAGCGCGGTGATTCAAAATGCAATCGCAGGCGGCACGCTCGGTCAGATCGCGGTAACGCTTGTGTATTTCTCCAATGGGGCGGTCCAGTCGATCGCATGGACCCTCATCGGCAGCGCCGCCCAGGCCAATACGTTTGCTGGCCTGATCGACACGACACCGCGTCCGTTTAGTGGCGGCACGGGCATCGTTGCCGGCCTTAATCTGGCGGCCGGCTTGTTCGCGGACAACGGGTTCGAGGGGACACGGCAGGTGATCGATGTGGTGGGCGATGGCTCGGAGAGTCAGGCGTGCGCCTTTTCGACAATGAATTGTGTCCCGCTGCAGAATGCTCGCGATGGCGCGTTCGATGCCGGCGTGAACACCATTAATGCACTTTGGATTGATGATCGCGACTTCTTCGGCGACGACCCGGCCGATACGATCAATGCGCTGACCTATGGCACCACGAACGTTATCGGCGGCGCCGGCGCGTTTCAGTCCATCGTTCAAGATTTCCCGGGGTTCAGTTTGGCGATCCTCGCAAAACTCGAACGTGAGGTCGTCCCGCCCACCATTCCGGAGCCTGCATCGCTGGCACTCGTGGGTCTCGCTCTATTCGGAATTGGGTTCGCGTCACGTCGTCGTCGCAGCTAAGACAACGTCGCGAGTGACAAGGGGCGGACCGCGGTCCGCCCTTTTTGTGTCCTCTGCGATCTGACCTGCTGGGCGCCGGCATGCACCCACCTTTGTCGCTTCAAAGTCCGACTTGACAAGCGACCGATCGGTCTCTAAAGTCGAGTGCATGCAAAAAGGTGAAGAAGCCCGAGTTGCCTTAATCGACGCCGCCATGCAAGAGGCCAGCCGCATTGGTTTAGCTTCAGTCACGCTCGCACCCGTGGCGAAGCGTGCGGGTTGGTCTAAGGGTGGGCTGCTGCGACATTTCCCGACCAGGGAATCGTTGCAACTGGCGGTCGTGCATCGAGCCACAGAGCGTTTTCGGCAGCACGTGATACTGCCTGCGCTCTCGTCAAAGTCGGGCGGACCGCGACTTCGCTCCATTGTCCGTCTTTGGTTGCAGTTCGCTGCGCGCGCCGATCTCGAGGGCGGCTGCCCGCTAAATGCCGCGCGGCTTGAGTTCGATGATCAGCCGGGAGAAGTGCGTGACGCGGTCGTCGCGGCCTGGCGTGAGCTACTCGGCTATCTTGAAAAGCAGGCCGCGAAGGCGATCGAGCAGCACGAAATCAAGACCGAGCTTTCACCGCGGCAAGTGGCGACACTAATCACCGGCCTCATCGGTGCCTGCGACAACGCGACGCGCCTGCTGGGGGACCGGCACGCCATCCGCGACGCGGAACATACGTTCGAGCGACTGTTTCCCACCAAGTCTCACGTCTAATCGATTGAGGAGTTGCCATGACACTTAACAACGCACTAAAAGCGACCGGTCGGTCTCTTAAGCTAACAGTTACTCGCTTGGCGGTACGCATCGGTGCATGGGCGGCCCCAGCCCGCACCGCGAAATTCGTGGCGCGGCGCTTTTTCATCACAGAAAAGCCCTCGTCACCGCGAACCCGCTTCACTATCAGTGACCCGGTGCGTGACAAGTTGCAAACGCCCGACGGAGAAGTGTTCGTCTATCGCTGGGGCGACACAGAACGCAAACCAACGGTTGTGCTCGTGCACGGATGGAACGGGTGGGCGCAACAGATGGAGCAATTTGTCGCGCCCTTGCGAGAGCGCGGTCTCGCGGTTCTAGCGTTTGACCATGTGGGGCATGGTGCCAGTGCCGGAACTCAATCGTCACTGCCACTGATGACCCGGACCGTTCAGTTCATATTCGATGCAGTACCGAACGCGATAGGCGTCATTGGACACTCACTCGGCGCCGCCGCGGTAGCGTCGGTACTCGCATCAACCCGCCGCGATTTGCGCGCTGCTGTGCTAATCGCGCCGCCGAGTGACCCGCGTCCGTATCTGAGCCAACTCGCGAGCATGCTCGGAGCACCAGAGAAGCTGACGGCGCCGATTCAGCAAGCGGCCGAGCGTATCGCGGGCGTCGAGTTCAAGCGTTTGGTGGCAGATCGCTGGACCGTGCACCGCATCCGCACGCCACTACTCATCGTGCATGACGTCGGCGACCAAGAAGTCCCCATTTCAAACGGCTACGCCTACACGATGGCTTCGCGAACGCGCGTATTGGCAACCGACGGGCTCGGTCACAGACGCATCTTGCGCGACCTACATGTGGTCGACGAGGCAGCTGACTTCATCGCGCAGCGTCAGCCTATGCCGAGTGAACAACAGACGCTGATTGCGGCGTAGTCAAGCCGCAGTGTCGCGGTCTTGAAGATTGGAAAAAAAAGAATTCAGCTCCTGGCCGGAAGCCGCATCTGCAAATCCGTCAAACCTTCCATGCGCCGCAATCAACTTGGCAGCGCGCATGAATCCGCCCCATGCCGAACGAGCCAGCGCACCGCCAACGCTCACTCGCCGCACGCCGAGGGCGGAAATGTCGTGCATCGTCAGGTCGCTCGCCGAACCCACCAACAGATTGAACGGTTTCGGCGCGACCGCGGCGACGACGGCCGCGATGTGTTCGCGGCTGCGAATACCCGGCGCGTACAGGCAGTCGGCGCCCGCCTCCGCGTAGGCCTTGAGCCTGGCAATCGCTTCGTCAAGGTCGGGCCGACCCACGAAGAAACATTCGGCGCGTCCCACCAGCAACGTGTCACCGCCCGATTTGTCGATCGCTGTCCGCGCCGCCCGCATTCTTTCAACAGCAACGCTGAGATCGAATAGCGGATGAGCCGGATCGCCGGTCGAATCCTCGATCGACAGACCCGCTACGCCGGTTTCCACGGCGAGTCGAACGCTTTCCGCAACGCCGGCTGCATCGACCGCAAACCCACTTTCAAAGTCCGCATTGATCGGCACATCGGTAGCCGCCACCATCTCTTGCAGGTGGGCGAGCGCCATCTCGCGCGAAATTCCGTTGTCGGGACGGGCACGTGACCATGCAAAGCCGGAGCTGGTGGTGGCCAGCGCCTTAAAGCCAAGGCCCTGAAGAAAGCGTGCACTGCCCACGTCCCATGGATTTGGAATGACGAAACATCCGCTTTGATGCAACTGCTGAAATACGCGTCGCTTGTCGGCGATGCTGGCTTGAGGCGCTGTCATGCAAGTTTTCCCTGTGCTCTACTTCTGAAGTCCATCCACCATCGAAAACACTGCGGCTTCGATGGTCGGCCAACCCACCCAATTCGGCGCAATAACGTCGAAGTGCGCGGCGTTGTCCAGCACGATCAGCTGAACGTTATCGCCACTCTTCTGAGCAGCCTCGGCATACGTGCGATTGTGCTGAGGGCGCACGATCGTGTCCTGCGCTCCGATGATCAGCGCTTGCTTGATCCCGAGCGGAAGCATCTCAACCGGAGAAGCAGCCCGGTATCGCTCGGGAACTTCACTCGGTGACCCACCAAGCAGTCGAGGAATCGATTTGCCGCATCCTGCAGATTCTTGCAGGTAACGCTGCAGGTCATTGATGCCGGCAAGTCCCACGGTGGCGCGAACCGACAATGGATTCCTTCGGAATAGCGGACTGTTCTCCGGCAGGCGATGCCGCGCCGCTGCCCATTGCGCCAGGTGACCTCCGGCCGAGTGGCCGACGATGACGACTCGGTTCAGATCGAGCGGATACCTAGCCGCCAGCTCTCGCGTATGGTCCACCGCGCTCGCCACGTCGAGCAACGTGTTGGGCCAACCGCCACCTGAACTATCCACGCTGCGAAATTCAATATTCCACGTTGCGATTCCGGCGCGAGTCAGCGCGTCTGAAAGTGGGGCCATTAATTGCAAGTCAGCGAAAGCGGCCAGCCAACAACCGCCGTGAATGACGATAGCGACCGGATGCGGACCATTGCCCTTCGGTAAACGCAAATCGCCGAACTGCAAAGGGTCAGCGCCATACGCGATGCGGTGATCAGCCGGCGCGACAGGCAGCCGCGCGACATCCTGTTGCGTTAACTGCGCGGCGGCAGGGCCGCTACCGAAGGTGTTTAGAAGCATCACCAGTGCGAAGTGAATTAGCTTGCTGCGGGTCATCAAGCCTTTGTTTCGATGTTACGCACCATGTGCAGTTCATCGTGCAGCTTGCCGTCGAGCAGCATAAAGCCGCGCTCGACACCGAATGCGGCAAACCCCGCAGCTTCGTAGAGTGCGATGGCCTCGACGTTAGCCGCGTTAACTCCCAGATTGACCTGACGAACTCCGTTCATTAAACCCGTGCGCAGCAAGGCGTGGTCTATCAGCTGGCGCCCCACCCCACGCCTGCGCGCGCCCGGTGCAACGTACATGCCCCAGATGAACACTTTGTGCGCCAGTTTTCGCATCTCTTCACGCTGCAGCCCCAGCATGCCGACGAGATCCGACTCCAGCCACGCTCCCAGCACGCAGCGATCTGCATTCGCGACCAGGCGCTCAGCCACGACGGCGATCGGCGTCTCGTGCTCCTCCTCATAGCTGGACGCAAAGGCCGATGGACACTCGCGCAGTGCGGCAAGACGAAGCGCCTGAAACACCTTCGCATCGTCCGGGACAAGTTCCCGAATTTGCATCAGTTGGCGTCTTCCTTGGGGAGAAGAACAAGCTGTGTCTGCGTCACTACCGCACACAACTTTCCACTCTCCGACTTGATGAGCGTTTGCCAAACCATCGTCGTGCGGCCTCGATGAAAGGGAATGCACTCGCCGACTACGGTCGTACCTGACGGAGCGCTACCGATGAATTTCGTGTTCGAATCGATGGTCGTGGTGGCTGCACCCTTCGGAAGATTCTGAAAAGTGCCGACTGCGCCGAGTGTGTCAGCGAATGCCATCATCGCGCCGCCGTGAAGCACTCCGCCCGTAGTGCACAGGTCGGCGCGAACCCTCATCGTGGCGACTACTCGATCCTTGCCTGCCTCGCTCAGGTGAATGCCCATCAGCCCGGGCAACAGCGAATTCAGTTGACTTTCAAGCGACTCGATCGTCTGCATCGTCTCTTTCCCTGGCTGTCGAAGACCGAACGAACATGCGTTCGGTCGTCGAAAGCTGATGATTGTGAAGATCCTGCGAGGCCATCAGTTGAAAACCAAGGCGCTCGAGCAGGCGAATCGAACGCTGATTCTCGACTTCAACGGTCGCCAAGTATCGGTCAACGTGGTAGGTGGAGGTGAGGTGCTCGAGCATCGCCTGCATCGCGCGCTGCGCGTAGCCGCGGCCCCAGTATTTACTGGCAAGAACATATGCGACATAGGCTCGATCCGAGCCGACCGTCGCCTGCACATAGCCTGCCAGGGGCTGATCACGCGGACGAATCACCCAGTTCAACCACGCCTGACTACCATCGGGCGAGCGCCGAGGTTCCAATCGCAAATAAACGTCGCGCAGGTGCTCGACGGACGCGGGGGGCGAATAGTCAAGATACTGATAGATCGCCCGATCGCTAAGCACCTCGAACATCGCTTCCGCATGGCTTGCAAGCAGCGGCTCTAGCGTCAACGTCGGCGTGACGATTGTCTGCATGCGCAGAGCCTAGATCAGACGCCGATATCGCCCCAGGAATGATCACGCAAATTCGAGGACCACGCGGCGTGTCTTTGCGCTCTTCTTTTCGATCTTCGCCACACGAACCGCGCCGATCTCCGCAGTGTTTGCTACGTGAGTGCCCCCGCAGGGCTGCAGGTCGATATCGTGCACACGCAACAGGCGCACACGGCCGAAGCCGATCGGCGGGCTAACGCTCATTGATTTGACCAGCTGCGGATTGGCGAGCATTTCATCGTCGCTGATCCATTCGCAGCCAACCGGAGTTGCGGTCGCAATCAATGCGTCGAGCTCATCTTGAACGTGTTGCTTGTCGAGCAGATCGGTCATCGCGAAATCGAGACGAGCGTAATCATTCGTGATGCTGCACCCATCGACCATTTGTTTGACTATGGCGCACAGCAGATGCGTCGCCGTGTGAAAGCGCATGTGTCGGTAACGACGGTCCCAGTCGATCTCTGCGCGCACTGGCATTCCGGCGGCCAGCTGACTACGCCATTCACACGCGGGATCCATCACGTGCAGTGCATCGTCCGGCGTCGCGTCTTCGCGCTTGACCTTCCGCGTATCGATTACGCGCAGCCGCGTCCCATCAGCCGTAACAATGAAGCCGGTGTCGCCGGCCTGTCCACCACCGAGTGGATAGAAAACGGTCCGGTCGAGCTCTACCCCATCTTCGCCCACGCGCGTGACGACAGCGTCGCACTCGCGCAGGTAAGCGTCTTCGCGAAACAGTGCCTGCGTTGTCACTCGCTACTAGGGGTTCGTCGGCAGGTTTTCGGTGCTCCACTCCGGCATCCCGCCACGCAGCCAGTACACCGAGGTGAAGCCCGATTCGACAGCGACCTTTGATGCCTTGTACGACTTCCAGCACTCGGCGCCATTGCAGAAGAAAACAATCGGCTGCGCCTTGTCGAGCTTTGACAGTCCGCCGAAGGAATCCGCTTTTGGATCGAAGTCGAGCGCCTTCAGGCTTTTTTCTCCGTACGGAATCAAAATCGAATTGCGTGCATGCTTGGTGTTGTATTCGCGCTCGGTGCGCACGTCGACCAGGCGCGCACCTTTCTGGCTTAGCTCAAAGGCCTGCTTCGCCGTCACACGCGTCACTCCCTTGAGCTCCGTCGGAGTGAACAGACCCAAACCGGCCACGTAGTCGTAGGGCGCCGCGTTGGACGCCGAGACGACGCGCCCGGCATTGGGCACCAAATTGTCGGGCGACGCGAGCCACTGCATGACCGCTCTCCGAACAGGCTCCGGCGTATCTTTCTTCACGACGACCGTTACGCCACTAGGCATGTCGCGCGAAGTCGCAAGCACGACACCGCTCTTCGGATGTGCCTGCGACCACTGCTTCCATTCGCTTTCGAGTGCAACGGTTGCGTCGGAACCGCCACCCGTCATCGAGATCAGGCCTGCTCCACTGGTTTGGCCGTAAGTCACCTGCTTTAGCGTGCGCGGTGTCATTCCGGCTTCCTGCAGCAACCCGCGGGCTACATAACTGCGTAGCGAATCCTGAGCCGGAAAATAAGCGCGGCGGCCTTTCAAGTCCGCCAGCGTCTTGATCGCAGGCGATCCCACCAGAACGTACTTCGTCGAGCCTGCGGTGGAGCCAATCAGCTCGTACCCGTAGACGAGGGCTGAAGCCGCCACGTGGGCCGGGCCGACGATGACGTCGTACTCGCCGGTGCGCGTAGCGCGCATCGCATCGTGCATGTCGCGCATCGGAAGGACGGCTACGCGTCCGCCAAGTGTGCGCTGCAAAGGTGTCCCCGCGACGGCCACCGTCAACAGATCCGAACTCTCGTCCGATGTATCGGCCACCACCATCACGCGAACCATCGACGGCGTGGGTGGTGGCGCTGCAGCGGCGACGAAAGACATCGCCGCCGCGAACGCGGCTACCAGTAACGTGATGGAGTTGCGCATAGCGTTGATCCTCCAAAAAAATGGGTGCTCAAACCCTCGAATTTTGCCTTCCATTTTGATCGCCCGGCTCCCGCTGCGTCTGTCTTTCTACCGCATTCGCGCGCTGCTTTTCGAACGATCGGCACGGCCACGCGGTGACACGGCAAACAGCCAGTCGTGCGCGCCCGCGGCGTCGACCGCCTGGCCCCAGGGCAGCATGCAAAGCGCGAGCACCAGCTTTTCGAACTCGGGCTCGAAGCGATCGATTATCTGCTGCGGGTTTGCGCACAGCGCGCGGTCGGTGATCAGCCCGAACTGCACCCCACCGTCATAGGACAGGATCGACACACCGATGCCGATGTCGCCCGATTGAGGTACCCAGAACATCAGCCGTGTGACACGCACGCCCGCCAGGTAAAGCGCGTGTTGCGGACCCGGCACATTGGTCATCACGGCACTCGCCTTGCGCGCCAGAAAATCGAGCGCCTGAGTCTGCACGATGCGCGGTGCAAACCCGGCGGCGCCCAGCAACGCCATTGATACGACCGCCGTGTATCCGGTTTTTAGCGCGCCCATGCGCCGCTGCACCTCGAACACGCGCGCGATCGGATTTTCGACACCGATCGGAAGCAGCAATGGCACCAGGCCAAATTTGTTACCGAGCTCTTTCCATCGCCGCGGATCGCGCAGATTCACCGGCACCATCGCGCGCAATTCACAGCCGTCGACTGGTTCGCCGCGGGTCATCAGGTACGAACGGATCGCCCCCGCGACGCACGCAAGCAGTACGTCGTTGACAGAACAACCGAGCGCCTTGCCAATCGCTTTGACGTCGTCGACCGCGATCGGCTCATTCCACGCGACTATCTTGACACCGGAGGGCTTGCCTTTCAGGCTCGTGGCATTGTCGTTCGGCATCATCGCAATGGCCGCGGTGTCCTTCACAACACGCGCGGCAATGCCCGCGTATCCAACTGCTGCATCAACAAAAGCGCCCTTGGTATCGAGCATCGCGCCATAGCCGCGCAACACTTTGGTTGCGACGTCACCGGTGGTTCCGATAGCCTTTACCGCTGCCGATGTCAGCGGCTGCAGCCGCGCGCCCCAACTTCCGTTGCTGTGGCCGCGATCACGACGCGCGGTGGGGTCCGATTCACCGCTCTGTTCGGTAGTCAACGCCAGCAACACGCCGATCAACGCGATGCCGTCGGCAATGCAGTGATGAATGCGTACGACCAGCGCCTGGCCGCCTGCATAGTTGTCGATCAATTGCATCTGCCAGAGCGGCTTGGACTCGTCGAGAGGCTGCGACGCCAGCTCGCCGACAAACTTTTTCAGATCCGACACCGTGCCTCGTCCCGGCAGCTTCGCACGATGCAGATGGTCATTTAGATCAAAGTCAGCGACCTCTTGCCAGTAGAAGCCCGTCGGATCGCGAACGACGCGGCTGCGAAACCGCCGATGCGTAACGAGGCGCTCGCGCAGCAGATCGCGCAATCGCGCGAGGTCGAGTTTGCCGTCGAACTCGTAGACGCCGACGATCATCATCAGATTCTTATCGGAATCCATCCGCAGCCAGGCGGTGTCGACAGCAGACATCCGTTCACGCATCGGCTCTAACTCCCTCCTCTTGGACCACCCTACCCGCTGCATAATAGTCGCGCGTCGCAACCCCAAGAGGAGACCTATGAGCGATTTAAAAACTCAATTCGAAACGGCGGTCGCTGATTCTAAGAATCTTTCCGAGCGGCCGGACAATCAGACGATGCTGAAGATGTACGGCCTGTACAAGCAAGCAACCAGCGGCGATGCCAGCGGCTCGCGGCCTGGGTTTACCGACATGGTCGGGCGCGCGAAGTGGGACGCCTGGAACGAGGTCAAGGGAACATCGGCCGACGACGCTATGAAGCAGTACGTATCACTGATCGAGGACCTGAAAGAGTAGCAACGCACGTGTGAACCGGCCGCCCGAGAAATGTCCGGCAAGGTCATCCGGTTTTATTTCGACTACATCTCGCCCAACGCGTATCTGGCGTGGACACAGCTGCCGGCGCTCGCTGAACGAAATGGTTTCCGAATCGAGCCGGTGCCTGTCTTGTTCGCCGGCTTGCTAGAGGCGCACCGGCAGCTGGGGCCGGCCGAAGTGCGGCCGAAGATGCGGTGGATGTGGAAGAACGTTGTGCGCAAGGCGGCCCTTATCGATGTGCCGCTGAACGCACCGGCCTTTCATCCGTTCAATCCGCTGCTTGCGCTTCGAATTTCGTCGTTGCCGTTGCATGCAGATCAGAAGCTGAGGTTAATCGACGCGCTGTTCGGCGCAGTTTGGGTACGCGCAATGCACATCGCCGAGGCCGCGGTGGTCGCGAAAGTCGCCAGCGAAGCGGGACTCGATGGCGTTGCAGTCGTCGTGCAAGCGTCGCAGTCCGATTGCAAAGCGCAGTTGCGAAAGCAAACGGATCAAGCGATTGCCGACGGCGTCTTTGGCGTACCGACGATGACGGTCGGCACCGAGCTCTTCTGGGGCTATGACGACCTGCCGTTCCTGCAACGCTTCCTCGACGGCGCAGATCCTGTTGCTTCCGGAAGCTGGGCCAACGCGTCAGCTTCGCTCCAATCTTCGGCGGCCCGAAGCCGAATGTCATAGCTATTTTCGGCGAGCGGTTTTCTTTGCCGGTTTCTTGCCGCTGCTCAGCAGCTCGTCCAAGTTGCGCTCGATGTGCCCGGTGATCGTTCCCTTGAACGCCTTTAACAGCAGTCCCAGCCTCACATCGAGCCGAATTTCCGAATCGGTCACATGCATTTGACCATCGACACCCGAACGATGAAAGCGCAGCGTGTCAGCGTGCCATTCACTGGTGAGGTCGTACTCTTTGGAAAGCGCATCGGCAGTTTTCTGCGCCAACGCCTTTGCCTTCGCCAGTGGCAGCGAGTGGGGCCTGACTAGCTTGATGTCGGACATGCGTCGCTCCGCTTGCGTTAGCGCTGTTTATCGACGCGCCAGCGGCTCTGCTGGGGCTGCTTCACTTTGATTGCTCCACACCGGACGGCACGTGGCCACGCGGCGTCGACCCGGGGTGAAAGCCGATGAGGGCGAGCATCACGAAGAATCCGATTACGTAGGCCACTGCAACGTACCATCCGTGGCGCAACCAGCGCCCGACCGAGCGCGCTTCCGGGTACATGCTGGCGAGCGCGACACCTGCTGACGATCCGAACCAGATCATCGAACCGCCGAACCCGACCGCGTACGCGAGAAATCCCCAATCGTATCCGCCCTGCCGAATCGCGAGCGCGGTCAACGGAATGTTGTCGAACACCGACGATAAAAAGCCGAGTCCTAGCGCGGTCTGCCACGAAGCCAGCGGCAGCTGTTCGACCGGCATCATCGACGCCGAAAGCACCAGCGACAGCAGGAACAACGAGCCTTTCAGCGCTTCCGGCAGCAGCGACCACTCGGGCTGGCGCCACGGAGCTGTTATCAGCAGCGCCACCCACACCGCGGCGCCAAGGAACGGAAACAGATCGGAAATCTCGTTAAAACGCGTATTGATCGTGATGTTGACTACGACCGCTGCGATCAGGATGAACGCCACGACTCCGACATGGATCCAATCGATCGCTACAGCGACAGCGTGTCGCTGGATCGGCGCATAGCGTTGCTGCTGCAGCGATGCCGGTATGCCAAAGATGACGAGCGCAACGGTGGCACCGATAGCCGCTTCTGCCACCTCGAGCGGCGAGATACCCGCGATCCACATCATCGTGGTGGTCGTGTCGCCGATCACGCTGCCGGCGCCGCCTGCATTGGCGGCCGCGACGATCGCGGCCAGATAGCCGATATGCACCTTGGCGTGAAATACCGTGTGCGCCATCGCGCCGCCGATCAACGCCGCCGCGATGTTGTCGAGAAAGCTCGACAGCACGAACACGATCGCGAGCAGCGCAAAGCAGCCCTTCCAATCGTCGGGGAGGATACGCGGCAGCGCATCCGGGACGCCGCTGTCTTCGAAGTGCCTTGCGAGCAAGGCGAACCCCAGCAGCAACAGCAGTAGATTGGTCAGGATCACCCACTCGTGCAGCAGATGAGCGCCGAACCCGCTCCAGCCGGCACCGGTCGCGAACGGCGAAAAGAAAATCTTGTACAGCGCAATCAGAAGCGCGCCGCCCGCGGCGATCGGAAACGTGTAGTGATGAAACAGCGCGACACCGAGCAGGACGGTGGCGAACAGAATGAATTCGACCGGGATGCCGACGACGGTCGGACCGGCGAAAGTACCGGCACTCGCCAATGCGATCGACGGAACAATCATCAATGCGCTGTGTGGAGCGTCATGGTTCGTTAGCGACGTGCCTTGCGCATGAACGCGTCGATCCTGTGCACGCCGTCTTCAATCGCCGCTTCGCTGGCCGCATACGAAAAGCGAATGTGCTGCCCGTCGCTTTCAACGCGCGGTCCGAAGTGAATGTCCGCCAGCACCGCAACCCCAGCCTCGTGCAGCAGCCGCGTTCGCAACTCCTCGGAGTCTTTTGCGCCGACGATGCGACACGCTTCGGTGACGTTGGGCCACGCGTAGAACGCGCCGCCCGGCGGCGCGCATCGAAATCCTGGCAGCCCGTTTAACAGTCGAACGATGAGATCGCGACGCTGCAGAAAGCTTTGCTTCATGCGTTCGGCGTCATCCTGCGGGCCAGTGAGCGCCGCAACTGCAGCCCACTGACTGATCTGCGACGCACACGATTCGGTGTTGGTGATCCAGCGCGTAAACGCCGGCGCCAAAGCCTTGTTAGCAGCAAAGCCGATACGCCATCCGGTCATCGCATAGGTTTTCGACGCGCCGTCGGAAATGATCGTTCGCTCGCGCATGCCGGGCAGCGACGCGATCGAGCTGAACTCGCCGTCGTAAACCAGCTTGCTGTAAATCTCGTCGGCGAAGATCCAAACCTGCGGATGCGTTCGCAACACGGCCGCGATCGCTTCCAAATCAGCGCGAGCCAGAAATCCGCCGGTCGGATTGTGCGGCGTGTTAAGAATCAACAAACGGGTCTTGGGTCCGATACGGGCCGCCAGCGCCGCGGGATCAAATGCAAATCCGCGCGACTCGGACAACGGAAGGGAAATTGGCACCGCGCCGTTGGCAACAATTTGAGACTCGTAGATTGGAAAGCCCGGGACGGGATAAATGACCTCATCGCCGGCGCCGTAGTCGGTGACACTCGCAATCGTGTACGCAATGAATGGCTTGGCCCCGGCGCCGACGACAACTTCATCCGCCGCAATGTCAAGCCCGCGCAACGCGCCCATCGACTTCGCGGCAGCGGCGCGCAGCTCGTCGATTCCGGCCGACGGCGTGTATCCATGTTTGCCGCTACGCACTGCGTCGATCGCGGCGTCCTGAATGTGCAAAGGCGTCGGAAAGTCGGGCTGGCCGATGCAGAACGAAACGATATCTCGCCCCTCTCGTATCAGCCGATTGACCTCGGCCAGTACGACGAATGCATTCTCGGTGCCGAGTGAGTCGGCGCGGCGGGACAAGCGCAGCATCGAAGCTAATGTGTAGTGGCGGGCGAGATACTGAATACCTGGCGCAGATACGCCAAGTAAGCTGGATCGTCGCACAGGTTCTTATCCGGCGAGTCCGACAGCTTCGCGACCGGTTGCCCGTTACAACGAACCATTTTGATCACGATCTGCAGTGGTGTGTGCCCGACGTCGTTGGTCAAGTTGGTCCCAACGCCGAAAGCGGTGCGTGCGCGGTCGCGGAAGCGCAGATACAGCTCGATGACTTTCGGAATGGTCAGCGAGTCAGAAAACACGAGGGTCTTGGTTCGTGGATCAACGCGGTTGCGTTGATAGTGTGCGATCAAACGCTCTCCCCACGCGAGCGGATCCCCCGAATCGTGCCGCGCGCCGTCGAACAATTTGCAGAAGTACATATCGAAATCGCGCAAAAACGCGTCCATGCCGTAGACATCCGACAATGCAATGCCGAGATCGCCTCGATACTCGCGCGCCCACATCTCAAAACCGAAGGTTTGCGAATCTCGCAGCCGTGGGCCAAGCGCCTGGCACGCCTGCAGATACTCATGCGCCATCGTGCCGAGCGGCGTCATGCCATGCATCGCCGCGTACATCACGTTGCTGGTACCCGCGAGCTTCGCACCCAGCTTCGCCTTCAGCTGCAGCAGCACCTCCTCGTGCCAGTGGCGCGAGAATCGGCGGCGCGTGCCGTAGTCGGCGATTCGCACTCCATCGAGCGCAGAATCACCGTTTAGCAGTGCGATCTTGTCGCGCAATCGGCGTCGCCCCTCATCGAAGTCATCCGCCGTTTGCAGCGCACGGAAGTAGACCTCGTTGACGATCGCCAGTACGGGAATCTCGAACAGGATCGTGTGCAGCCATGGGCCACGAATCACGATGTCGATCTCGCCGTTCGAAAGTGGCGAAGGCTTGACGGTGATGTACTTCGTGTTCAACTGAAACAGTCCGAGAAAGTCGACGAAGTCGCTCTTGATGAAGCGCAGGCCGCGCAGATACTGCAGCTCGGATTCACGGAATCGCAGCGTACAAAGCGACTCGATTTCATCGTTGATGGCGCTGATGTGTGGCACCAGATCGATGCCAGGATTGCGGCAATTGAATCGATACTCGACACTGGCGCCAGGGAAATGATGCAGCACCACCTGCATCATCGTGAACTTGTACAGATCCGTGTCCAGCAGCGAGGTGATGATCATCGCTGGATTGTAGGTGCAGCCGCTCCGAGCGCCAGCACGCGCTGCACCGATTCGCTGGGCGTCAGCAATTCCGCACGCGTTGCCTCGCCTACCACCCTGCCCTGTTCGATCAGCACCGCGCGATCGGCGATCGCCGCGGCAAAGCGCACGTTCTGCTCGGAAACGAGCGTGGCAACTCCGCGCGCCTTCATCGCCAGCACCGCTTCGCGCATCTTCGCGACAACCAGCGGTGCAATGCCCTCGGACGGTTCGTCGAGTAACACGACGGACGGGTTCGCGGCCAAAGTGCGCGCGACCGCGAGCATCTGCTGTTCGCCGCCGCTCATTGCGCTTGCGGACCGATGCAGCATGTCGGCAAGGTTCGGGAACAACTCGAGCAGATCGCGCTCCGTTAGCCCGCCATCCAATGGTCGGCTTGCGATACGCAAATTTTCTTCGACCGTCAGATCGGTAAAGATACGGCGATCCTCGGGCACATAGCCGAGACCCATCTTTGCGCGGCGGAACGGCGGCAGCCGGCTGACGTCGACCCCGTCGAGCAACACGCCTCCCGTAGAGCGCGGCATCAATCCAATCGCCGTCCGCAATAAAGAGGTTTTCCCGGCACCGTTGCGGCCAATCAGCGCGACGACTTCACCTGCCGCAACACTCAGGCTTGCTTCGCTGATGATCCGGGCATCGCCGTACCATGCAGACACTGCCCGCAGCTCGAGCGCAGCGCTCACGCCTCCTCCCCTAGGTACAGCCGCTGCACTTCGGCGTCGGCACGCACCGCTTCCGGCACACCGTCGGCAATCAACCGACCACGGGATAGCACCAGGACCCTGCGCGCAAAACCGAAAACGACGTCCATGCTGTGCTCGGTGAACAACACGGCCATGTTGCTCGCGCCCGCGAGCGCCACGATCGTTTGCATCAACGCAGAGCGCTCAGACGCTGCCATGCCAGCTGTCGGCTCATCCATTAACAACAATCGGGGCTTTGCCGCGAGTGCAAGCGCCAGTTCGAGTCGCTTGACGTCGCCATACGCAAGGCTTGCTGCTGCATCGGCGGCATATCGATTCAGGCCGACTTGCGCCAGTAGCGAGTTCGCAGCGTCCGTCTGCATGTCCCACAGCAAACTCGCGACGTCCGATGCACCGCCCGCCGCGGCAACCAATGCCAACTGTACGTTCTGCAGAACAGTCATCGTTGCGAACGTCTGAGCCACCTGAAAGGTACGTCCGATGCCGCGCCTCGTGCGCTCGGCCGTCGACCACGCAGTCAGTGATTCACCGTTAAACAACACGCGCCCTGCCTGCGGCGCTAGCTGCCCGTCGATCAAATTGAACAACGTGGATTTGCCGGCGCCGTTTGGGCCGATCAGCGCCGCGACTTCACCCGCCGCCAGAGTAAATGACACACCATCGACTGCACGCACTCCGCCGAAGCTTCGCTTTAGCTGTTCGAGTTGCAGCAAGCTCATTGAGTTTTCGCGAAGCGCCGACGTGCGAAGCCAACGATGCCGTCCGGGAATACGACCGCCAGAATCACGATCGCGAGGCCCAGAAACAGTCGCCAGTGATCCGTCAACCGCGTCAATTCGGTGGACAAGGCGTGGTACGCAAGTGCGCCCACGATCGGACCGATCAGCGTTTGGATACCGCCCAGCAGCACCATGATCAGCGCGTCGACCGACACCGGGATCGACAACGTTGTCGGAAATACCGAACCCTTGTGAAACGCGTGCAACGCCCCTGCGATCCCGGCGAAGAATCCACCGATGCTGAACGCAAGCCAGCGCGTACGCTGCGTATCGATGCCAATCGCGTCGGCGCGTAGCTCGCTGTCACGCGCAGCGCGTAACGCGAAGCCGAAAGGAGCGAGGGCGATTCGACGCAGTGCCACGAGCGAAGCCACCGCAATTACCGCCGCGGCTGCGTAGTACGCCAACGGAGACGACAGCGCAGCAGGCAGCACGGACCACAGTCCCAACACGCCGTTATCGCCACCGGTCAGATCAACCCACTGGGTCGCAATCGACCACAGAATCTGCGCAAATGCGAGCGTCAACATCGCCGCGTAGACGCCGTGTGACCGCAGCACGACCGGCCCGACCAGTAGCGCCGCAGCGCCGGCGATGATCGGCGCGAGCAGTAGCGCTCCCGCAAACGGCGCAGCCAGATGCTTGATAGCAAGCGCAACCGCATACGCACCCAAGCCGAAAAACGCGGCATGCCCGAACGACACGATGCCGCCGAGCCCCATGCCGAAGTGCAGGCTTGCTGCTAACACTGCCGCAATCGCAACTTCGGTGGCAACAACAATGGCGTAATCGCCGATCAGCATCGGAAGCACGATCGCTAAGCCGAGCGCGACAGTCCCGATCAAGCGCCAGCGCTCGGCCGGCGCCGTGAACGGTGCGTGTGCGTGCATGCGTGTCGGTTGCGGTACGTGTGCGCGACCCAACAAGCCATGCGGGCGCAAAATCAGAACGACCGCCATCACGACAAAGATCAATACCAGCGTCGATTGCGGAAGCCACCAGCTGCCGAATGCATGCAGCAGTCCAATCAGCAGCGCGGCCCAAAATGCTCCGGTCACCGAGCCGAGTCCGCCGACGACAACCACGACGAACGCTTCGATCAAAATGCCCAGATCCATTTGGAGATTGACGGTTTCGCGTGGAATCTGCAGCGCTCCGGCGAGACCCGCCAGAAATGCGCCAAGCGCGAACACCGACGTAAAGAGCACCGGCTCGTTCAAGCCAAGCGCGCCTGCGGTTTCGCGATCCTGCGCAGCGGCTCGCACCCATACGCCCCAGCGCGTCCGATTGATCACCCACCACAGCAATGCGTAGACCGCCGGCCCGACGATCATGACAAAGATCGAATACTGCGGAACGAACGCGCCGGCAATCTCGACGCTTCCCTTTAGTCCTGGCGCACGCGGCGCGAACAGCTCCGTGGGGCCCCAGATCGCCAAGGCAATGTCCTGCACGATCAACACGACGCCGAAGGTCGCCAGCAGCTGAAAAATTTCCGGCGACGAGTAAAGGCGCCGAAGGAGAACGATTTCGATCAATGCGCCGATCGCCGCGACCGCGAGCGCCGCCAACAGCAGGCCGCCGAAAAAATTGAACGAGCTCGATGCCCAGTGCGTCGTGATCGTGTAGGCGATATACGCGCCCAGCATGTACAGCGATCCGTGTGCAAAGTTGACGACGCGCGTGACGCCGAAGATCAGCGTCAGACCGGCGCTGACCAGGAACAGCGTCGAGCCGTACGAGAGTCCGGCGATCAGCTGGCCAAAGATGAGATCCATGATGAACGGCGGCTGGCCAGCTGTGTGATGGCTAACGGCGACTAATGATCATAGGCGAATGCCGCCATCGCGACGGCACGGCCCCATTGCTGAGCGTTACTTTTGCGCTTCAGGCGGGCGCTGCTTCGCTGCTTCGGCCGGCGCCGGCAGATACTTTGCGCCGTCGGCGTAGCGCCAATCGACCATGACGCCCTTGCCGTCACGCACATCGAGCTTGCCGACGTAGGCGCCCATTGTCGACTGATGATCGGCCGCGCGGAATTGAGCCGGACCGAACGGCGTCGACCATTGCAACCCGCGCAGTGCGGCGATCAACTTTTCGGTATCGACCGACTTCGCCTTGCGGATCGCCTCGAAGATGGCCGTAAATGTCGCATAACCGACGACCGAACCGAGCCGCGGGTAGTCGTTGTAGCGCTTGTAGTACGCGTTGAAAAACTTTGCATGCTCCGGCGTCGAAATTTGACTCCACGGATAGCCAGTGACAATCCAGCCCTTCGGCGTCTCGTCCTTCAGCACGTCCAGGTACTCAGGCTCGCCCGAAAGGAGACTGACCACCGGAACGCGCGGGAACAACCCTCGCAGGTTGCCTTCACGTACCAGCCGCGGCAAATCAGCGCCGAACGTGACGTTGAACACCGCATCGGGCCGCGCCGCGATGATCGCCTGCACGGTGCTCGCCGCTTCGAGCTTGCCGAGCGCCGGCCATTGTTCGGCGACGAACTCAACATCCGGCCGCTTGGCCTTCAGCAGTTGCTTGAAATTTGCCACTGCCGACTGGCCGTACTCATAGTTGGGCGCGATGATCGCCCAACGCTTCGCCGGCAGCTTGGCTGCCTCCTCGACCAGCATCGCCGACTGCATGTAGGTGCTCGGACGCAGGCGAAATGTGTAGCGATTACCCTTTTCCCAGACCAGCGCGTCGGTCAACGGCTCGGCTGCGACAAAGACAATGCGATTACGCAGCGCGAAATCAGCTACCGCGAGCCCCACGTTCGACAAAAAGGTCCCGGTGATCAACGCGACGTTTTCGTTGGTTTTGAGCTCGGTCGCCAACCTGATCGCGTCTTCAGGCTTGCCAGCGTCGTCGCGTGAAATCACTTCCACCCGCCGCCCGAGCAATCCGCCGGCAGCGTTTGCCTCCTCTACCGCAAGCTGCCAGCCCATCCTGTACGGCAAAGTGAATTGCGGGATCGTCGAATAGCTGTTGATTTCACCGATCCGAATGGCCGCAGATTGCGATCGCGCGCCAAATGGCAGCGTCGCTGCAGCTCCAACAACGGCAGAAGTGACAACAACTTGGCGGCGGGTCGTCATGGCGACGTTCTCATCACGTATCGATCGAAATTGCGACGCTAGAATAGCGGTTTGTACGCGCAACGTTGTAGTGGAGATCTTGGATGACGCACGTCGTCGTCGAAACATGCATCAAGTGCAAATACACGGACTGCGTCGACGTTTGTCCGGTAGATTGCTTTCGCGAGGGGCCGAATATGCTGTCGATCGACCCGGATGAGTGCATCGACTGCGCGGTATGCATCCCCGAGTGCCCGGTTAATGCCATTTATGCGGAAGAAGACGTGCCGGAGGACCAGCGTGACTTCATTCCGCTCAACGTCGAGCTATCAAAAATCTGGCCATCGATCACGCGCATGAAGCCGCACCCGCCCGACGCGGACGATTGGAAAGACATTCAGACAAAGCGCCATCTACTGGAGCGTTGATTTGCTTTTTCACTTTTTGAAAGGCCTCAGTGCTCTATCACCTGCATGAATTGCAGCGCCGCTTCTGGAACCCATTTTCGGTGTGGGCGCAGGCGACATCGCAGATATTTTCGAATCCGTACAGCCCGTTCGCGTACACACCTGTCTCGCGTCGGCTAGCGGCCGGTTATGACCTGCTGCACCGGCTTGGCAAGCAGTATGAGAAGCCCGAGTTCGGACTGCGTTCGACAAACGTCGACGGTGCCGAGGTGCCGATCACCGAGGAAGTCGTCATCGAGAAGCCGTTTTGCAGGCTGCTGCACTTCAGGCGCGAGTTCGAATCGAAGTCCGGCGCCAAGGGCAAGCGCAACGATCCGACAGTGCTGATCGTCGCTCCGTTGTCGGGACATCATGCGACGCTGTTGCGCGACACCGTGCGCACGCTGCTGCCCAATCACGATGTGTACATCACCGACTGGATCAACGCTCGGATGGTGCCGATTGCGGCCGGGCCGTTTCACCTCGACGACTACGTTGACTATGTGATCGAGTTCATTCGGCACCTGGGCCCGGACGTGCACGTCATTTCCGTCTGCCAGCCGACGGTGCCGGTGCTCGCCGCAGTTTCGCTGATGGCCAGCAACAAAGATCCGAAGCTGCCGAAGACGATGACGATGATGGGCGGTCCCATCGACCCGCGCCGCAATCCGACGCAGGTCAACGCGCTCGCGATGCGCAAGAGCCAGCACTGGTTTGAAAATCACGTCATCTTCAAGGTGCCGGCGGCTCACCCAGGCTATCTGCGTAGCGTGTACCCCGGCTTCCTGCAGCACGCCGGATTCGTCGCAATGAATCCGGACCGGCACGTGAAATCGCACTGGGACTACTACCTGGACCTCGTCAAAGGTGACCAGCTGGACGCCGAAGATCACCGCGCGTTTTATGACGAGTACAACGCAGTGATCGACCTCCCGGCCGAGTATTACCTCGATACGATCAAGATCGTGTTCAAGCAGCACCAGCTTCCGGACGGAAAGTGGCGCGTGCGCGGAAAGTTGGTGAAGCCCGAAGATATCCGGTCGGTGGCCTTGTTCACGATCGAAGGCGAGCTCGACGACATTTCGGGCAGTGGTCAAACGCAGGCGGCGCACGATCTATGCAAGAACATTCCGAAGTCGAAGAAGCGTCATCTGACCGCTGAGCGCACCGGTCATTACGGCATCTTCAGCGGGCGCCGCTGGCGCGCGAACATCGCGCCGGAGATCGCAAAATTCATTCGGGCCAACGCTTAGAGACAGTCGTGGCGTCGCTGGCGGATCGAGTCGACGCCCTGCTGCCGCAAACGCAGTGCACGAAGTGCGGCTACGAAGGCTGCCGCCCATACGCTGAAGCGATCGCCGCCGGCAAAGCCGACATCAATCAGTGTCCTCCGGGCGGTGCAGCCGGCATCGAAGCGCTCGCGCAGTTGCTCGATCGAGCAGCGCTGCCGCTCAATCCCGCGAACGGCTTCGAGCGCCCGTTGACGGTTGCGGTTATCGACGAGAGCCGGTGTATCGGCTGCACGCTGTGCATTCCTGCCTGCCCGGTGGATGCGATCGTGGGGAGCGCAAAGCGGATGCACTCTGTGATTGCATCGCAGTGCACCGGTTGCGACTTGTGTCTGCCACCCTGCCCGATGGATTGCATTGCAATGGTTCCGATAGCGCCGGCTCGCGCGTGGACTGCGGCAGATCGGGCTGCAGCGCGCGAACGACACGACGCCCGCAGCGAACGGCTCGAGCGCGCGACCGCGCCTCTACCGATACAGACTACGCGCGACCAGCGCGCCGGCGCTGTGGCCGCCGCAATCGCGCGCGCGCAGCAGCGACGCGGTACGTCCCAGCAATGAATCCTGCGAAGCGTCGCGCGATTTACGAAACGCTCAGGGCGCTGAATCCGAATCCGACCACCGAGCTTTTGTACACGACTCCATTCGAGTTGCTGGTGGCCGTCGTGCTGTCCGCGCAGGCGACCGACAAGGGGGTGAATGCCGCCACGCGCGTGCTGTTCAAGATCGCAAACACACCGCGAGCGCTGCTCAAGCTCGGTGAAGAACGACTGTCGGGCTACATCCATTCGACAGGCTTCTATCGGGCAAAGGCGCGCAACGTGATCCGGCTGTCGCAGGCTCTGGTCGACCAACACGGTGGCGAAGTTCCGCGCAACCGTGAAGCGCTCGAGGCGTTGCCGGGTGTCGGGCGAAAGACAGCGAACGTCGTGCTGAACACTGTGTTCGGCGAGCCGACCATTGCAGTCGATACGCACGTGTTTCGCGTTGCCAACCGAACGAATCTCGCACCGGGCGACGACCCCGAAGAAGTCGAGCGCCGCTTGATGAAGTTCACGCCAGACGAATTCAAGACCAATGCTCACCATTGGCTGATACTGCACGGTCGCTACATTTGCAAAGCTCGCGTGCCCGAGTGCTGGCGCTGTCCGATAGCGCAGTGGTGCGAGTATCGGCATAAGACGCCAGCGCCGTAGCGACTGATGTTCAACCCATCAAAGGACGACGTTCGCCGATTCTTCTGCGACACATGGCGCAAGCATCACGAGGGCGCCCTGCTGTCGCCGCTGGAGGCGGTTGCGCTCGACTGGATGCTGAAGCATCCCGAATATCACGGCGAATTCGACGACCTGGACGCTGCGCTGGCGCGCGAGTACGCGGTCGATGACGGCCGCACTAATCCCTTTTTGCACATGTCGATGCATCTGGCGATCGCTGAGCAACTTTCAATTGATCAGCCGCCCGGCATCCGAGCCGTATTCCGACAGCTTGTTGCGCGGCGCGCCGATGAGCACGCGGCAATGCACGACGTGATGGAATGCCTCGGTGAAGCGGTATGGAGCGCCCAACGCGCGGGTCAGGCAATGCCCGCTGACGAAATGAGCGCGCGCTATTTAGACTGCCTGAAGCGCCGCGCCAGCGACAGTTAGCAAGCGCGGGTATAACGCGTCGTGTTGCTCAGTGGTCCCGGCAGTGCGGAAAGATAAGCCGCCACGTTTCGAATGTCGTCACGCGTCAGCGGTTTCGCGATTCCGTTCATGATGGGGTTCTTGCGGCCCCCGCTCTTGTAATCGCGCAGCACCTTTTCAAGGTAGTCCTGATACTGGCCGGCAAGTCTAGGGTAGGTCGGATCGACGGCCCGTCACGAAGTCCTTGCCATGACACGCGGCGCATTGCTGCTGCGCAAGTTCTTCGCCCTTCTTGGCGTCCTGCGCGGCGACGGACGTCACGGCCGCGAGAAAGATAGCGCCGATGAACACATATTTCATCGTGCCGCCCTTCATTTGGCAGCCGCCACAACCGCTTTGTCCCCGCGTACCGCGTAGTAGGCAGCCACCGCGGAGATTTGCTGATCCGTCAGCCCCTTCGCCACCGCCGTCATCGATGGATGATTGCGTGTCCCCTTGCCGGTAAGCCTTTAGCGCCGCCTCGAGGTATGGTTGACTCTGACCCCCGATCTTCGGCACGCGATACACGTACGGAAACGAAGCCTGATACCCGGGGATTGCGTGGCAGCCGATGCACATCGACACCGGGGCTGCGGAGCCGCTTGATCCCGAAGTGACTACGGTCTTGGTGTCCTGCGCTCCCGCGGACTGCGCGATCGCGGCGGCCAATAGCAGCAGAAAGAACTTCATCTTGTCTCGGTGATCATCGTCTGCGAAATAGCGCGGCGATTGTAGCGGAGCAGGATCGACGCCCTCAAGCTCGGCACACTCGATCGGTATACTCGATTTACTCCGCGTTCCGTTCATCTGCTACCAATGCTGCGCTTCGAAGGGTCGGACACCTACGTCGCGACCGATGATCTAAAACTCGCCGTCAACGCCGCACTGATCTTGCAGCGGCCGTTATTGATCAAGGGCGAGCCCGGCACCGGCAAGACGATGCTGGCCGAAGAAGTAGCACGTGCGCTCGGCATGCCCTTGTTGGCGTGGCATATCAAGTCGACTACAAAGGCACAGCAAGGGCTGTACGAGTACGACGCGGTATCGCGTCTGCGCGACTCACAGCTCGGCGATGCTCGCGTGCAGGACATTCAGAATTACATCGTCAAGGGCGTGTTGTGGCAAGCGTTCGAGGCCGACCAGCAAACCGTGCTGCTGATCGATGAGATCGACAAGGCAGACATCGAATTTCCGAACGACCTGCTGCGCGAGCTCGATCGAATGGAGTTTTTCGTCTATGAAACACGACAGACGGTCGTAGCGCGGCATCGGCCACTGGTCGTGATCACGTCGAACAACGAAAAGGAATTGCCCGACGCGTTCCTGCGGCGCTGCTTTTTTCACTACATCAAGTTTCCCGACAAGGAAACGATGCAGGCGATCGTCGACGTGCACTTCCCGAAGCTACGCAAGGATCTGCTGCAAAGCGCGCTTTCGGTCTTCTTCGGCACGCGTGATCTGCCGGGTTTGAAGAAAAAGCCATCAACATCCGAGTTGCTCGATTGGCTGAAGCTGTTGGTCGCCGAACAGATTCCAGCCGACGCGCTGCGCTCGAAGGACGA
This sequence comes from uncultured beta proteobacterium, assembly GCA_963807155.1. Lineage (GTDB taxonomy): Bacteria > Pseudomonadota > Gammaproteobacteria > Burkholderiales > Burkholderiaceae_F > JACCZX01. Next base: position 90,765 of record CAWEAZ010000036.1, on the reverse strand, counting down.
GAAGCTAGCCGTTCCACCGCTCGCCGGCGCGCTGCTGAAGAATGAACAGGACATGCACCTGTTCGAGCGGCTCGTGTTCATGGCGCGCCAGAATCGCTGATGATCGTCGTTGCGCCGGTCACGCTTGAGGGATACGGCGTCCGGCTAGAGCCGCTTGCATACGAGCATGAACCCGGCCTGATTGCTGCGGCCAGCAGCGGTGAGCTGTGGAAGCTTTGGTTCACGTCGGTGCCCGAACCAGCAGATACGCGTGCCTATATCGACACGGCGCTCGAAGGGCAGCGCGGCACCCATATGCTGCCCTGGGCGGTGCGCGAGCTCACCACTAACTCCATTGCAGGCAGTACGCGTTATCACGACATCGTGCCCACCGCTGACCGCGTCGAGATCGGCTACACCTGGTACGCGGAGCGCTGGCAGAAAACCAAGGTCAACACCGCCTGCAAGTTGTTGCTGCTGACGCATGCGTTCGAGTCACTGCGATGCCGCGTTGTCGGACTGCGCACTGACAACTTCAATTTCAAATCGCAGCGCGCAATCGAAGCGCTCGGGGCAAAAAAGGACGGCGTGATTCGCCACCATCATCCGCGACGCGACGGCACGGTGCGCGACACGGTGATCTACAGCATCCTTGCGGCCGAGTGGCCCGACGTCAAACGACACCTGGAGTTACGATTGGCTCGTCACCACGGTTGATTGATTCATGCTGATCGACTTCTTTTTTCATCTGCGACAAGCGAAGCTCAAGGTCTCGATCAATGAGTTGCTGACGTTGCTCGATGCGTTGAAGAAGGATGTGATCGGCCCGTCGATCAACGACTTCTATTACCTGTCGCGTGCGACGCTGGTCAAGGACGAGACACAATTCGACCGCTTCGATCGCGCCTTTGGCGAATATTTTCACGGCGTGCAGACGGCGATCGACTTTACAAAAGACATTCCGGACGAATGGTTCAAGCAGATGCTCGAGCGTACGTTCTCGCCGGAAGAGATTGCGAAGCTCGAAAAGCTCGGCTGGGACAAACTGATGGACGAGTTTCGCAAGCGGCTCGAAGAACAGGACGGCGCGCACCACGGTGGCAACAAGTGGATCGGCTCCGGCGGCACATCACCGTTCGGTCACGGCGGCGCACATCCAGAAGGGATCCGCATTGGCGGCGCATCAAAGGGTGGTAAATCCGCCGTCAAGGTATGGGAGATGCGCGGTTACCGCGATTACGACGACTCGGTCGAAATCGGCACGCGCAATATCAAGGTCGCACTAAGGCGTCTGCGCCGGTTTGCACGTGAAGGTGCCGAGCTCGAGCTCGACATGCACGACACGATCGAGTCGACCGCGAAGAACGCCGGCTGGCTCGATCTAAAGCTGGTGCCTGAGCGGCACAACACCGTCAAGGTTTTGATGCTGCTCGACGTCGGCGGGACGATGGACGAGCACATCAAACGCACCGAGGAACTGTTTAGTGCGGCCAAGAGCGAGTTCAAGCATCTGGAGTTTTACTACTTTCACAACTGTGTGTACGAGTTTTTGTGGCGCAATAACCGGCGCCGATATACGGAGCGTCATGCGACGTGGGATGTGCTTCGGAAGTACCCGCACGATTGGAAGTTGATTTTTGTGGGTGACGCGACGATGAGCCCTTACGAAGTGCTGCAGCCCGGCGGCTCGGTTGAGTACAACAACGACGAGGCTGGCGCCGTGTGGCTGCAGCGGTTGTTCTCGACGTTTCCGAAGTCGGTGTGGTTGAACCCGGAGCCCGAGCAGCTATGGCAGTACCGTCAGTCGATTTCGGTAATTCGGCAGATTGCCGGCGGCAAGATGTTCCCGATGACGCTCGATGGGTTGACGCGGGCGATGCGGCAACTTACCAAGTAAATAGCTACGTCGTAAACGGAGGCGCTGCTTTCAGCACCTCGTCCATCGTCGTCAACCCGCTCGCGATCTTCTGCGCACCCGAGAGCCGCAACGATTTCAACCCATCGCGCGCCGCCTGACTGCGCATCTTGACGATGTCGCCCTGCTGCCCGACCAACGCACGCATCGCATCGGTCATCACCAGCATCTCGATTAATCCCGTGCGCCGCATATAGCCGGTGTTGCGACACTCAAGGCAGCCGACCGCCTTGTAGACCTTATCGGGAATATTCGAGCGCCACGGATTGACCAACTCCTTCCACAGCACTGGATCGATCGGCTCGCCGACTGCCTTGCAGAGCGGACATAGCGTGCGGATCAGGCGCTGAGCAAGGACGCCGACCAACGTCGCGTTGACCAGATAGTTCGGTACGCCGAGCTCGAGCAAGCGTGCGATTGACGACGCAGCATCGTTCGTGTGCAGCGTCGAGAACACAAGGTGGCCGGTCAGCGCAGCCTGCACCGCCATGTCGGCGGTTTCCTTGTCGCGGATTTCGCCGACCATGATGATGTCAGGGTCCTGCCGCATCAGCGCACGCAGTCCGTCGGAGAAGCCCAGATCGAGCCCGTGCTGAACCTGCATCTGATTTAACGCTGGGTCGACCATCTCGATCGGGTCTTCCACAGTGCTGACGTTGACCTCGTCAGTCGCCAGCTGCTTCAGCGTGGAGTACAACGTTGTCGTCTTGCCCGAGCCGGTCGGACCTGTAACCAGCACTATCCCCGACGGCCGGTGAATCCAGTTCTCCCAGAGCTTCGCTTCTTCGTTCGCAAAGCCGAGCTCGGCGTAGCTGCGCACGACGACTTCCGGGTCGAAGATGCGCATCACCAGCTTTTCACCGAACGCAGTCGGCAGCGTCGATAGACGAATCTCGACTTCACGACCGGCGTTCTGCCCGGTCGTGACCTTGGTCTTGATGCGTCCGTCTTGAGGACGCCGCTTCTCTACTACGTCCATACGGCCGAGCAGCTTGATACGGCTCGTCATCGCACCCATCACACCCGCCGGCACCTGGTACACCTGATGCAATACGCCGTCGATGCGGAATCTCGCGACGCCGAATTCGCGCCGAGGCTCAAGATGGATATCACTCGCGCGCTGATCAAAGGCGTACTGCAGCAGCCAGTCGACGATGTGAATCACGTGTGCATCGGTGGCTTCGACCTTGCCACCGAGCTCGACCAGTTGTTCGAAGCTCGAGACCAGCGCAGTGCTGCCGGTCTTTGCCGCACCGCGCACCTGTTGCGCAAGTTTGAAGAACTCGGTCGTATAGCGTGCGACGTCGAGTGGGTTGGCGACGACGCGCAACACCGACTTCTTGGTGATCTGCTCGATCTCGCGATCCCAGCCGGTTAAAAATGGCTCGCTGGTGGCGATCGTCACCTCGGTCGGCGTCATCGCGACCGGCAAGATCGAGTACGTCGTCGCGTACGACGCCGACATCACATCGACGACACGCGTGAAGTCGACTTTCAACGGATCGATATGAAAGTACGGCAGCGCCGCTTTCTCCGCAATCCAGCGCGTCAGTGTCTCGAGATCGAGCAACTGCCGGTCCGCCTGCGGCGATCGATAGTTCATCTCGGCCAGCACCACCAGCGGGTGCCCCGAACGCTCGCGACCCCCGGTGATTTTGAAGCGCTCGGCGTCGGCGGCGGACAACAGACCGTCGACCACGAGTTGCTTGATCACGAAACCGCTGGTCACGCGGCCCGGGGGCGCTTGTACCGCCTGCACGCGCTTATGGTGCTCGCGCGGTGCCGTTGTATTTTTCAAAACTGTTGCGCCGTCCTTCAGGCTCATGCCGGCTGCGAGACCTCGTAGCGCTTGGCCATCGACTTCGCGCGATCAGGCGCATTTTCAAAGTCTGCGACCACCGCATCGACGGCACGCTTGGTCAGTGGAACGCTTTCGAGCGGCTCGATGTATTTGCGGGCCAGGTAGGACTTCAGCATGTCGGCCGACATCACGTGCGCTTTTTGATCGTGCTCGCTGGCAAACAGGAAGAGTGTTCGCAGCGGGCTCATCCAGCGCAGCTTGGCGCGCGAAAATTCCATCCCGTTCCACAACTTGAACCAGTTGCCGCGCTGCCAGCGACCGATTTCTTCCTGCACGCGTGCGTCTTCGACCGGATCGAGCCTGCCAATGTCGGTGACCGGATCGGGCATGAAGATGTCGGCCTTGTGTTCTGCGGCCGCGCGCATGATGACGTTCGTCGGCACCTTGATACCGCCAGGCACCGTCGTGACCGGGAACACGCCCGACAGCTGCATGCCGTCGATCTTGGCGCGCAACTCGGACGCCAGCAAACTCGACTTGATGTAGGTCGCCTGGTCGACCGGCTTGACCGCCATCGCGTGCGATTCCATCAGCTGCGTAAAAAACAACTCGCGGTCGCGTTCCGGAGCGTTGATCAAGCCGAGACCGTCGCGCAACACGCGCACCATGCCTGGAATCAACTTCACCAGCTTGCTGCGATCCTCGGTGCTTGCCTTTGGCTGCACTGACCACACCAGCTCGTGAATGACATCTCGAAATGCTTTAGCAAACCCTGGTGTCTTTTCCTGCCGCACGGTTGCAGCAACCAACACCTTGACCCAGGCACCGAGCAAGAACTCCTTGATATACGGCTCCAGATCCACCCGCTCGAATGCTCTCCTGACTTGAATCGTCGTGTTGATCGTGAGGATCTCGTGCTTCTCCGCCTGTTCAAGCGCTTTCTTGGCGCGCGATACCGGATCGTTTTCCTCGGGCGCGATATCGGAGACAAACTTGTCGAACTCGCCATACAACCGATCAAATACGCCGAGGTCAGTTTCAAAATGCTTAAGGATCTCGGTGATGACGCGATCGACTTCCTTCATGTAACGCTGATTGTCGTCGCCGTACGGCTCCCAGCCGGCAGACGTACCCGCGATGCGATCGATCAACTTGCGTGCTGGATGCGCGCTTGAAGCGAAAAACGCCGCATCCATTAACGCCGACTTCAGCACCGGGAACTGCAAGCGCGAAATTCTGGCCTTGATCTCGGACGGGACTTGCTTGTCCTGCATCACATGATCGAACAGCATGCCGACCAGCTCGATCGTCAGCTTGTCCACCACGCGTGTCGATTTGGAAATCAACTCGTCGCGCATGGCGCTGACCGACTCTGTCGGCAGTGAAAAATTGCCGTTTGGCCCAAGCTCATGCAGATTCATCTGCTGAAACTCGCCGATCGACTCCAGCAGCTGCTGCGGCGCGGGGCCATGCGAGGGTAGGTGTGGCAGGCGCGAGCCACGTGCGTTGGCCTGCAAGCGCGTCAGCAACCCGCCGAGCAGCATGTTCGGCTCGTCCGGACCTGGCGCAGGTCCCTGCGCTCGCGGCTGGCCTCCAGGCGCGTTAGTGCGCGGGCCACCCGCCTCCGCCAAGGCGCCGGCGGAATTCGTACCGCCATGCGGCTGAGCATTCCCTGCGGCACCCTGCCACGGTGTCGCCGATTTGGGTGCGGCGCGCGTCCTTCGAATTGCGCGCACGTCCACACCGTGATTCGCGTAGTGATCTAGAAGTTGCCTGACGATGCGCGCGAGCTCGTCGCCGAGAGGCTTCTCGAACACCGTCAGGAAAAATTCCCAAGCCTCCTTGTGCAGATCGGTGTCTTCTGCCGCGCGCAGCAGCGCGCGCACGTACACCGCTGGGCCCAATGGGTTTTCCGAATTTCGAATAGTGCTTCTGCCCAGCAGAAATGCCACGACGAGATTCAAATCGCGCATCAACTGCTCGGCATAACCGGCGATCTTGCTGGCATGCCGCTCAACCACGGTGTTACTTTCAACCGAGATCGAGTCAACGAGCGAGAGCGTCTCAGCGTCGAGTGAGCCCGTGGCCGCCGGCGCCCGGCCCACCGTAATTTCATGAAAATACTGATCCTGCGTTTCCGTCAGGCGCGCCATGAACGTGTGGTGCAGATCGTCGAGCTTCGCGGCGAGATGCCGCTGCACCAGCGGCGACCCGACATCGAAATCCCACTTTCCCGACAGGTCGTCGAGAATTGTCTTGGAGAGTTCCGGAAAGGCGGCGCCGATGAGCTCGTTGGAAATCGCCATGCCGGACTTCAGAAGCGCAGATGCCTGCGCCGCCGTTACGAACGGCACGTCGTTGCTTGCGCGCGACGAGTCGGAAGCCGGAGGAAACTCCATGCGATCTCTGACGTTGGACCTGGTTTTCTAGCAGCGCCGCACGCTCAGCGGCTTCGACACTATAGACGGCGGACTCTATCGACCCACCATCGGGTGTCAAGCGAGTTTAAGCAGTTACTGGCGTCGAAACATCCCTAAATTGAAGGCATTAGCCGCGCTTTCGCAACGATCTTAGAGCTCAAAGCGGGCACCGAACGTGTTTGCGCGCCGCAAACCGGCAACCCAGCCGCGTGCTTTCAGCTCCCAGCGCGCTTCGAGCTCGCGTGCCCGTTGGTCGAGCGCTGAAAACGGTACGTTAAGAGGAGGCCCGATGACTGCGAGGACGACACGGTTGCCTGCATCGACTTCGGGCAGCACGAGCACGCGATCGTCGAACGCCGATGCGATAGCGGCAAAGCTCGGCTCGAACTTGGCACCGAACAAATTGAAGGAAGCGACACCCGGCGCTCTGAGCGCCTTTCGGCACGCGCGGTAGAAAGCTGTGTCGTCGTACACGGGACCGCGAGCCGCAGCATCGTAAAGATCGACTTGCAACCAGTCTGACCCACCGCGTTGCCCTGGATGGCTGATGAATTCGCGCGCATCGGCATTGACGACGGTCAGGCGCTTGTCATCGGGCGGCAAGCAGAACCATGCACGCGCAGCATCGATGACGTCGGCGCTAAGCTCGACGGCAACTACGCTCGCGCTGGGAACCTCGCGCCAGCAAAACTTCGTGAGCGCCGCTGCACCGAGGCCCAATTGAACTATGTGCGTTGGCTCGGGAAGGAACAGACCCACGGCCATCATCAGCCGCTGGTATTCGAGCTCCAGCGCAAACGGCCGCGCGACACGCATGCCGCCCTGAATCCACTCAGTACCGAAGTGCAGGTAGCGGATGCCGTCTTCTTCGGAAAGCGTGACCGGCTCAGCCTTCCGTTGACGTCTTCACGTCAAGCGGGCGCGCCTTCGGCCTGCAGGTCGTGCATCATGCCGCCGACCACTCGCTCGAACAGCGGCGCGCTCTCGGCTGTCTTTATGCGCCCTGCCCTGACGAAGCTGCGCAGGATCAACGGCGCCAGACTGTGCGCCTTGCCCGTTTCCGCCGAGGTAAATAGATAGAAATTCCGGCGCGGACTGATCCAGCGCAGACGCACGCGCTCGTTCTGCTCTCCTGTCCACAGATCGAACCATGTGCCGCGTTGCCAGCTGTCGATCATCCGGTCGATGTCGTCGTCCGACAACTTCTCGACCGGAATCATTTCCTCGGGCTGCACCGTCAGCGGCGCTTCCATCAAGTTGACTTCGGCATGATTGGCTGCCACCGCGCTGCGTACCACTTCCGCCGTGATCGTCAGTGGCTGCTCGTGCTCGTTCTCGACCACCGGCGGCGGCTCGACAATCTTGACTTCGTCGAGCTTGCGCTTGAATGCGGCAGGATCAAGCGGCGCGCCGGTGCCGTAGGCGACTTCGAGCGCTTTCACCGCTTGCGCATGCGATGCCATCAAGCGTGAAAAGAATTCCGCCGACTGCGCGGCCGAAAACTCGATTAGTTGCAAGCCTTCACGCACGGTGCTCAGCACCGCGGGAATCGTCTTGACAAGGCGCTTGCGATCGTCGGGGTTGATCTTCGGCTGCACGCTCCACACCAGATCGGGAACGACGTCGCGAAACTTTTTCGCAAACGAGGGTTGCGTGCGCTCGCGCAAAGTGGCTGCCACCATCACCTTGACCCAGTGTTCGAGCAGAAAGTCGCGCAGATACGATTCGATCTGCACGCCGTCGAACGCCTTCCGGATGCCGATCGCTGAATTGATGCCCATGATCTCGCGCGTCTCGGCTTCCTCGAGTGCGCGCTTGGCGCGCGTCACCGGATCGTCGTCGCGCGTGCGCTCTTCGGCCAGGTATTGCTCGAACTCGCCGAGTGCTTTCTCAAAGATCGGTGGACCGTCGTTGATCGCAACGACGATCGTGTTGACCGCCTTGTTCACTTCGGAGAGATAGCGGACGTTGTCTTCGCCTTCCGGCCGCCAGCCAATACCCGTGCTGGCGATGCGATCCATCAAGCGCCGCGCCGGCTGCACCGGCGAAACGAACAGATCCGAATCCGCCAACGCGATCTTCATGATCGGAAACTGCAAACGCGATATTGCAGTCTTGATCTCGGCCGGCAGATGCTTGTCCTGATGAATGCGATCGAAGAGCATGCCGACCAGCTCGATCGTCAGCTTGTCGATCTGCTTGGTGGCTTTCTCGGCCACGTGCGACCGCAAGTGCGCCTCGTCGCGCTCGCTGATCATCTGCGCCGCCGCACCGCTCTTGCCGCTCATCGTTGCGAGTGCATTCAGCCGCTGCACTTCGTTGATCGACGCCAACAGCCCGGGGTCGATCATCGCAAACTGCACGGGTGTGTTCGCCGCAAGCGGTGTCGACGCAGACCCAGTAATGACAAAGCCCGGCGACATCATCGGTGACCCCGTCACCAGATCGACGCGGTCGAACAGCGGCGTCGACGGCAACTGTGAATGGGGCATCGAAGGTAGCGGCCGTGCGGCACCACCGCCAGGGACAGTCGGGACTTGCATGCGCTGGTACAACGCGCTCAGCAACTGTTCTGCGGTCGTGCCGGTCATCGAACCGGGTGCCGGTCCGCCGCCCTGGGTCGTGCGCGCAGGCGCACCCGCGTTACCGAGCGTCGTGTTGCGAAATCCGGTGGGCTTGTACGACGACGCAGCGCCACCTTCCTGCACGCCCTTGCCTTCCAGATCGTTATTCAACGCGGTGTAAACAGCAACCAGCGGTTTCAGCAGGCTGACGTCAAACGCTTTCATCACCGCATGGCGCTGATCACCCTTAAATCCCGAGCTTGTCGATCGCATCACCCAGTGCGCGGCAGAAACGCACCGGATGAAATGGATTTTCGCGTTCTCCCAATCCCGGAATCTGCAGCGCCTTGGCCAGCCGCTGCGTCAGCGGCAGTGAACGAGGATTCCGCGGCGTTACGAATGCGAGACGAAAAGCGATCGATCACCATCGCCTCTTCCATCTCGTCGTACTCGACCAGCGACAAGCTCGACGATTTGCTGCTGGCGGGTTGCGCGGGCTTCTCTTTGCCGCCGGTGAACAGTTCATCGATGGCAGTATCGATATGGCTGTCGACCGCCGTGAAAAACGAATTGGAGAATTCGCGCTGATCGACCAACAAGCGCCGCACCGATTTTTTCAGTGTCGCCGAAGCGCTGTCATCGGCGTCGATCGACTGAATTGCTTCGCGCGCGGCTTCGGCCAATAGACGGATCGAACTGCACACGCACCGTCTTGCGCAGCTCGCCGATCACGCGATGCACGGTCGTGCGACTAGCGCGTCCGGGGGTCGAAGTAGTGGTGGCGCTCACAGGTCAATAGGTCGACGGGCCGCGACGGCCGGGCCCGAGGGTCGAAAGATTAGCCGATTACTCGCCCGTCGCGGCTGCGCTAATTGCCGCTGATTTGGCCGCATCTCAAGCTATTGGGGTCCCGTCAAGAGGGAGAAACGGCCCACCACGCCCGCCAGACGGCCAGTTTTTGGTCGAACGAGCGGCCGGCATGGGCAGGGCTGGATGACGGCAAGACCGTGGTTCGGAATCCTGCTGCCGCAAACTCGGCCGCAAACCGGCCCGCTGCCTGACCGTTAAAGGCGACCGCCGTCAACCGCGGTGCGAGACGATGCAGGCGTGCGAACTGATTGGCTTTTTGATTGCGAATCGACGCATCGCCGCTGCCCTCCCGATCGCAAGCGTCCAGCACGTCCCAGATACCGAGACGGTGCGCAAGCACGCGCTGCAGCCGCCGACGATACGGCATCTCGGCCAAAGGCTCGCCGAGCAACTCGGCCAGCAAACGCCAGAATTGGTTGCGCGGATGGGCGTAATACTGGCCCGCCGCGAGCGACGCCTCCGACGGAAAGCTGCCCAGGATCAAGCGCTCTACCTTGTCATTGATGACGGGCGGGAACCCACGCAAAGACGGTGCCGCTGATCTAGCTCCCGGCATTAGGTCCTGCTCACCCTAAAACGTGAGTGCGAAAGGCCGCTTGCGGGATGCAGTGCTAGGCGTCGCGAGCGCCGTTGGTGCATACCAATCAGCGAAGCGACAACGACGCAATGCGCCCGCAAGCGGCCTTTCCCTGCGGGTTGGGTCGAAATGCGGCGTCTGCTTTGGCGAGCGGCTTGCGAATGGAACCACCATTCGGCAGCGCCGCTCTTCGCGCATCCATCCGCATTGCGACCCAACGCATCTCACGTTTTAGGGTGAGCAGGCCCTAACAGCATCGAATTCAAGCGCTTGACAAACTCAGCCGGATTTTCGAGCTGCCCTCCCTCCGCCAACACCGCTTGATCAAGCAGCAGTGCCGACCATTCCGCCAATCGCTCGTCACCCGGCTTCAATCGCTGCACCAGCGGATGATTGGGATTCAGCTCGAGGATCGGTTTCGCTGCCGGTGCGTTCTGCCCGGCCGCTTTCAACAAGCGCTGCAAATGCTGGCTCATCGCATGCTCGTCGGCTACCACGCACGCGGGTGAGTCCGTCAGGCGCAATGTGATTCGAACGTCCTTGACGCGCTCGCCCAGCGACGCTTTGACTGCTTCGACCAGCTCCTTGCTCTGCTCGACCACCTGGCGCTGCTCTTCTTTCTCCTGCGCATCCGCCAGCTCCCCGAGATCCAGATCGCCTTTCGCAACCGACACCAGTGGCTTTCCTTCGAACTCGTTGAGAAACGACAGCATCCATTCGTCAACACGATCGGTCAGGATCAAGACTTCGACTTCCTTGCGGCGGAAGACTTCGAGATGCGGGCTCGCCTTGCCTGCGGCAAGGGAATCGGCGGTGACGTAGTAAATCGAGTTTTGCTTGTCTTTCATGCGGCCGACATACTCGGCGAGCGACACGGTCTGCTCATCCGTGGTGGTCGACGCGAATCGCAACAGCTTCGCAATCCGTTCGCGGTTCGCCGCGTCTTCGCCAACGCCCTCCTTAAGCACCTGGCCGAATTCCTTCCAGAACGTCGAGTACTTTTCCTTCTGGTTTTCGGCGAGTTCTTCAAGCAGTCCGAGCACACGCTTCGTCGAACCTTCACGAATCGCCTTTACATCGCGGCTTTGCTGCAGAATTTCGCGCGACACGTTGAGCGGCAGGTCCGACGAATCGATCACGCCTCGCACGAACCGTAGATACGCGGGCAGCAAGTCGCCCGCATCCTCCATGATGAACACGCGTTTGACATAAAGCTTCAGGCCGTGCCGTTGCTCGCGGTCCCATAGATCGAACGGTGCGCGCTCCGGCAAGTACAGCAGCTGGATGTATTCGGTGCGACCTTCGACCCGGTTATGCGTCCAGGCGAGCGGATCACTGAAGTCGTGCGATACGTGCTTGTAGAACTCGCGGTACTGCTCTTCGGTGATATCGGCTTTGGCACGTGCCCATAGCGCACTCGCCTGATTGATCGTTTCAACCTCGTCGGTCTGGCGATACTCGCTCTTGTCCTTGTCCCACACTTCCTTGCGGATCCGAATCGGCAGAGAAATATGGTCCGAGTAATGCGTGATCACCGATCGCAACTTGCCCGCTGACAGAAACTCGTCCTCCCCTTCGCGCAGATGCAGCGTGACGTCGGTGCCCGACTCGGCGCGTTCGGCGGCCTCGATCGTGAATTCGCCGCCGCCGTCGCTTTCCCAGCGGATTGCGGCCGAAGCGTCCTGGCCAGCGCGCCGCGATACGACCGTAACGCGGTCGGCCACGATAAAGCTCGAATAAAAGCCGACGCCAAACTGGCCGATCAACTGCGCATCCTTCTGCTGATCGCCGGACAGCTGAGCAAAAAATTCGCGCGTGCCGGACTTGGCGATCGTTCCCAGATGCTCGATCGCATCGGTGCGCGACATGCCAATGCCGTTGTCCGACACGGTGATCGTGCGCGCCGTCTTGTCGAACGACACGTTGATGCCAAGCTCAGAGTGACCCTCGAGCAACGCTGGCCGCGACATCGCCTCGAAGCGCAACCTGTCGCAGGCGTCGGACGCATTGCTGATCAATTCGCGTAAAAAGATTTCCTTGTTGCTGTACAGCGAGTGAATCATCAGCTGCAGCAGCTGTTTGACTTCGGCCTGAAAGCCGAGGGTTTCTTTGCTGGTGATGTCTTGTGTTTCCATAGTGGTTGCGAGTTAAGACGAAGGATGCAATTATCGCGCGCTGCTCACGCTTCATTGGTTTCACCGTGCCTGGCCGAGACAGTGGCGAACAATGTGTCCCATTTGACGTGTTTGCCAGAAGGAACTGGGCGCGCGCCGCGGAAATGTCGGTCGAGCACGCGCAATTGTGAAATCTTATGACAGCGGTGCCCAGCGCCAGCCGAGCGGCCGACCCGATCGGCTGCCGCCACTGACCTGATAGCAGAACAATCGAGGCTCGCCGGCAATCAAGCCGTAGTCGTGCGGTTCGACTAACCGCGGTTGCTCATCGAGGATAAACGCAACGAGGCGGCGCTCGTCAATCGCGGTCCGTAATAGCCGGTCCAAATCGGCTGGTGGCATGCGCTTGCATCAAAGCTAGGGCCGGCTTCTGCCAGCCAGACTCGTGCCTGCTACTGCGTCAATCGGCAATCTGCTGCAGAAGGTACAGCCGCTGATAGATGCCGCCATCGATCGCCATTAATTGATCGTGCGTGCCTTGCTCAGCCAGGCGGCCATGATTGAGCACGAAGATTCGATCGGCCGCGCGGATAGTGGAGAGCCTGTGTGCGATCGCGATGACTGTGGTCTTTCCGTGCAGCAGCGATAACGCCTGCGCGACCTGCCGCTCGGTATCGCTGTCGATACGCGACGTTGCTTCGTCGAGGAACAGCACGCGCGGCTCGCCGGCCAGCGCGCGCGCGACCGCGATCAATTGTTTCTGCCCCGACGATAACCGCGCTCCACCTTCGCCGAGCGGCGTGTCGTATCCCTGCTCGAGCGCGGCGATAAATCCGTGCGCATTGGCGGCGCGCGCAGCGGCCTTGATCTGCATCAGCGGCAGGTTGCGCCCCATGTCGATGTTCTCGCGCGCGCTCGCGGCCAGAAGAAACGGCTCCTGCGGCACCAAACCGACGTCGGCGCGGAAGTGTTCGTCGCCGATCGTCGCTAGCGGAATGCCGTCGATTTCCAGGCGGCCTGCCTGCGGCGCGTAGAAGCGCAGCAATAGCGACAACAACGTCGATTTTCCGCTGCCAGTATGGCCGACGATTCCCACAAAACTACCAGCGGGCACATCGATGCTGACATCGTGCAGCACCGGGACTCTGCGGGTCGTAGCCGAAGCTGACATCGATCAGTTGCACATGACCACGACTGACGCGCCGTTCGTGCGTCACGCGCTGCGATTCGCCTTCGTCAAGCAGCGTGTTGACGCGAGACGCTGCGACCAGCGCCTGTTGCAACAACGAGAACTGCATCGTGATCGAGATCAGCGGCTCGACAACACGCGCAACGTAGGTGATGAATGCGTACAGCAGCCCGATCTCGAGCGCACCGAACGATTGTGTGCCGAACGCCGCGATGATCGCGACGATCAACAGAATGCTCATCATGTCGAGCGCGGGACGCAGCAGCCAGGCATTCGCGCGTACCTCACCCAGCCTGGCCTTGTAATGCTCGCGATTGGTATTCGCAAAACGCGTGGCGAAACGGCGTGCTGCGCCGGTCGCCTGTAGCACGCTCATACCGGCGATGCTTTCGCCCATCTGCGCGTTAATGTCGCTGCGCAATTCCCGCGAGCGCATCACCGCATGCGCCGAAAGGCGCTGGTAGCCGATCACGATCCCCACCGTTGCCGGAATCAAGGTCAGCACGATCAGCATCAGGCGCCAATCGAGCCATGCCATCGCGACGACAGCGCCGATCAGCACTGTTACACCCTGCAGCATCTCGAACAGCACCTGCACATACAGCTGCCGAATCTGCTCGGTGTCATTGGTAATGCGACTGACCAGCTGACCCGTGATCGCCCTATCGAAAAACGCCATCGGCAGGCGCAGCACGTGGTTGTAGACGCTCTCGCGCAGGCGACGCACCGACCGCATCGCGACTGCTGCCAATCGAACCAGTTGAAAGTATCGCAACGCGCTCGCCACGCCGCCGCTGACGACGATGCCAGCGACCAACAGCGCGACCGGCAGCCATTCGAGCCGGCGCGGCAGCAAGTACTCGTCGATGAAGAGCTTGCCGAAAATCGGCCCCAGCGCTTCCAGCCCGCCGGCCACGAGCATCAATGCGCTCGCTAACGCCAGCTGCCTGCGGTCGGGCCGTGCGGCGCGCCATAACAGGGCAAACGCCTGCCGACGCTCGTCATGCCGGACCGGGCGCAGATCCGGATGTTCGATCGATGCGGTCGCGGCCATCTATGCCGCCTCCAGACTGGCTTCCAGTTGTTGATAGCGCCACTGCGCCGCGTACCAGCCGTCGATGCTCAGCAACTGATCGTGCGAGCCACGCTCGACGACGCGTCCCGCTTTCAGCACGATGATCATGTCGGCATCAGCAACGGCCGACAGGCGATGGCTGACGATGATCGCGGTGCGCGGGCGGTTGCCCTGCAGCTCACCTCGCAGATGCGACAGGATTTGCGTTTCGGTGCCGGTGTCGACGGCCGACAGCGCATCGTCCAGCAGCAACAGCGGCTTTTCGGTCAACAGCGAGCGCGCGATCGCCACCCTCTGGCGCTGCCCGCCGGAAAGCGTGATGCCGCGCTCGCCTACCATCGTCTCGTAACCGTGTGGAAACCGCGCGATGTCGTCGTGCAACGCGGCCAGTTCAGCGGCATGTTCGATCTCCATGCGCGTCGCGTTGCTGCGCGCAAGTGCGATGTTCTCCGCCAGCGTCGCCGAGAACAAGAACGGCTCCTGCGGCACCCAACTGATCGCACCGCGCAACGCGTCGAGCGTGTAGTCCTCGATCGGGTGCCCACCCCAGGTGATCCGTCCGCCCTCTGCCGCGTAGTGCCGCAACAGCAGCGCCAGCAGCGTCGACTTCCCCGATCCCGTCGGACCGACGATCCCCAATGTCTGCCCCGCGCTCAAATCGAATGACACGTCGACAACCGCGGGCGCGGCGTCTGATCGATAGCTGAATGTCACTGCCTCAAACCGTAGCGCGCCGGGTGCCAGCTCAGCGAAGGTGCCATCGTCCAACACTGACAGCGGCTCGAGCAGTGTCGGCTGCAGCCGCATCCATCCCGCCTTGCCGCGCTCGATCAGCGACAACACCCAGCCGGCGGCAAACATCGGCCAGATCAGCTGCGACAGATACATCGCAAAACTGGTCAGCTCGCCGACGGTCAGTTGCTGCTGCCACACGAGCCAGCCACCGACACCGAGAGTCAAAGCGGTCGCCGCAGTCAGCGTCAATCCCACCGCAGGCTCATAGGCGGCTTCCCACTTCAACGCGCTGAAATTGGCGTCGGCCGCTGCGGCGGCGCGCTGCGCAAAATCGCGCGCGGCATGCCCCTCAAGGCCGAGCGCGCGCAGTGTGCGCACGCCGGCGATCGTCTCTTGCACGTGATCGTTCAGATTCGAGAACCGATCAAGCGAGTCGCGCCAGGCGGTGTGCACATGCCGCGAAATGAACCAAAATGCAATCGCCATCAGCGGAAACGGCAGCAGCGCGATCAAAGCCAGCCGCCAATCGATGCCGAGCGCCATCATTGCGATAACCAAGATCAGCGTCAGTGTGCCGTCAAACCCGGCCAAAAATGCCTCGCCTGCCGCCATCTCGATCGAATCGACATCGTTCGTCGCGCGCGCCATCAAGTCGCCGGTGCGACTGCGATTGAAAAACGGCGGGCCTTGCAGCGTGAGTCGATCGTAAAGGCGCGTGCGAAGCTCAACACCGAGTTGATATGCCGCAGCGAACAGCTGCAGCCGCCAGCCCACGCGCAGCAGATAGATCACCGCCCCCATGATCACCAGCAACAACAGCTCGCGCGCCAACGCGGCACCTTGCAACGTGCCGGCGACCAGCGCATCGACCGCTTGCCCCACTACGCGCGGAACCCACACGGTCAGCACTGCGATGCCGATCAGCATCAGCGCCGACGCGATGTAGGCGCGCCAGTGGCGCACGACGAACGCGCCGATCAGTTGATAAAGGGATTGAGACACTAGCTGCTGATTTTCGCGGGAGCGAGATTGTAGGGGCGACGCGTGTCCATCGGCTAAAGTCGCGCGAATGAGAGACCATCGCTACTACACGTGCGACGTTTTTACCGATCGCATGTTCAGCGGCAACCCGCTGGCAGTACTGACCGACGCTCGCGGGCTCGACGATCAGGCGATGCAGTCGATCGCGCGCGAATTCAATTTTTCGGAGACAACATTTGTAACGCCGCCGGCCGACAAACGCCACACGGCGCGGGTTCGCATTTTCACGCCGAGCAGGGAGCTGCCATTTGCCGGACACCCCACGGTCGGCACCGCGTTCGTGCTCGCCTCGATCAGCGCCGCATCAGGAGTAAGCGAGCTCGTGCTCGAAGAAAATGTTGGGCCGGTCCCGGTACATATCGAACGCGATGGCAGCCGCATCGTGCGCTGCACTTTTACTTCAGCGCGCCTGCCTGAACACATCGAGGCATCCGCACCATCGCGCACTGCGCTTGCGGGCATGCTTCAACTCGGCGTCGACGACATCACGGCACCGGCCGAGGTGTGGTCGTGCGGCGTGCCTTATCTAATCGTTCGTGTCGCGTCGCCCGATGTATTGACGCGCGCACAGCTCGATCTGATGCACTGGCGCCAAACACTGGCGGAGTTCGTAACGCAGGAGGTGTATCCGATTGCACAGCTCGATGAATCGACTTGGAGTGTGCGGATGTTCGCACCGGGCGCCGGCGTTGCCGAGGATCCGGCGACCGGTTCAGCGGCCGCTGCCCTCGCCGGCTGGCTGGTGCGCCAAGCGCCGACTCAAGCAGGCACTTTGCACTGGACCGTGTTGCAGGGTGAAGCGGTCGGCAGGCCAAGCCGCATCGAGCTCGAAGCCGACGTCAGCCAGGGTGCGGTACAGGCTGTGCGCGTCGGCGGTGCTTCAGTGATGGTCAGCGAAGGAACGCTGCGGCTATAGCGCAGCGCGACCGATCGTCGCGATCGCGATCGTGACGAAACCGAGCACGAGGTTGATCAACACCATCTTGCGCACGACGTCGAGATTTGCGGCGGCGGCCGCCCAATCGCTGGCCATCACGGCGGCGCGCATGCGCTTGAACGGCGCAAACCGAATATGTAGGTAGAGCAACATCATCACCAGCCCCACGGCCAGCATCAGATTCACCGACAGATGCGCGTTCTTGAATCCACCGCCGATCCAGATCATCGCCAAGCCGCTCGCCAGCAGCACGATAATCGCAAGCGCAGCCCACGACATGAAGCGCCCCAGCGTTGACGAAAGAAACGTCAAACGCACCGAGGGTTCCTGCAGACGTGCCGCGGATGGCCGCACTGCGAAATGCAGAACGAACATGCCGCCGACCCAGACAACAACACCGAGCACGTGCGCGAATAACAGCGTGGTGTAAATGATTCTCATCGCCTCTTGCCCTAATGCAGTGTTGACCGTCAAGTTTCGGGGGTGTCCGCCTTGCGCAAACCAAATGGCGGCTTCAGTTTGGAGTCGACCAGCTTGCCCTTTCGCGCACGGTGACCGCGCTGCGCTTCCAGCACCGCACCCACCAGATGTACTTCAACCGGTTTGTCCGCCTTACCCTTGACCGCTGTGACGATCGCTCCGCTCTTCGCGATCGGCAGCGCTGCGAGCAGCTTTTCGCCTTCGTCCAGATCCATCAAGGTTACGCCGCGGCCCCCGCCCGAAAGCGATTTCAATTCAGCAGCATCGAACACAAGGACGCGACCCCGCTGGGACAGACAGGCGATAAAGCGATCGTTTGCGGCATCGGCCGAATGCGGACGTAGCGGCTCGGCTCCCGCATCGACGTTGATGAACTGTTTTCCGGCCCGCTGCCGCGACAACATATCTCCAAGCGTCGCCGCAAATCCGAAACCGTTGCTCGTTGCCAGCAATAGCGGCAGCGATGGTGCCCCCGCAATGTAAGCGACCAGCCGCGTCTCCGGAGCAAGATCAATCAACGAGGTCGCCGGCGCGCCGTCGCCCCGCGCTGACGGCAGCTGCGAAACAGGGATCGTGTAAACGCGACCGTTGCTTCCGATCGCGATCAGCGAGTCGACTGTGCGGCATTCGAACGCACCATATAGCGCGTCTCCTGTCTTGAAGGTGAATTGCGCTGGGTCATGGCCATGGCCGGTGCGCGCGCGCACGAACCCGTTTTCGGACACGATGACCGTGATCGGCTCGTCGGTCACTTTCAATTCGACCGTGGCACGCTCGGCGGTTTCGATCAACGTACGCCGAGGATCTTTCTCGCCATACTTCTTGGCGTCGTCTTCAATTTCCTTGCCGACCAGCTTGCGCAGCGCGGCGTCTGATCCAAGCAGCTTGCCGAGCGCCGACTGATCTTTGCGCAATTCGGCGAGTTCCTCTTCGATCCGGAACCCCTCGAGCCGCGCCAACTGTCGCAGGCGTAACTCGAGAATATCGTCGGCCTGGCGCTCGGACAGCTTGAACGCCTTGATCAAATCCGGCTTCGGCTCGTCGGAATTGCGAATCAGCTTGATCACCTTATCAATCGACAGCAGCACCAGCTGCCGGCCTTCGAGGATGTGAATCCGGTCATCGACCTTCTGCAGGCGGTGCGCCGAGCGACGCCGCACCGTGGTGATACGAAATTCGATCCATTCGAGCAGCACTTCTGTCAGCGGCTTGCAGCGCGGGCGCCCATCACCGCCGATCATCACCAGGTTGATCGGTGCGTTGCCTTCCATGCTGGTATGCGCGAGCAGCGTCCGCGTGAACTCGTCGCGATCGATCTTCGATGTACGCGGCTCGAACACGAGCCGCACCGCGGCATCCTTGCCCGACTCGTCACGCACCGTGTCGAGCACCGAGAGCACCAGTTGCTTCATCTGCTGCTGCTCGTTGCTCAGCGCTTTCTTGCCGGCGCGAACCTTCGGATTCGTCAGCTCCTCGATTTCCTCCAACACGCGCTGCGTCGACGCACCGGGCGGCAGCTCGGTCGCGACCAACTGCCATTGGCCGCGCGCCAGCTCTTCAAACTCGAATCGCGCACGTACCTTGACGCTGCCGCGGCCGCTGGCATACACGTCGCGAATATCGTCGCTCGACGAGATGATCTGGCCGCCGCCCGGAAAGTCCGGCCCCGGCATTTCGCGCAGCACGTCTTCGAGTTTTGCTTTTGGATTCTTCAGCAGCAACAACGCTGCCGCTGCGACTTCGCGCAAGTGATGCGACGGAATCTCGGTCGCCATGCCGACTGCGATGCCGGAAGCGCCATTGAGCAACACAAACGGAAGCCGCGCCGGCAACAGCCGCGGCTCCTGCGTGGAGCCGTCGTAGTTCGGCATGAAATCGACCGTGCCCTCGTCGATCTCGTCGAGCAGCAGGCGCGCGATCGGCGTCAGTCGCGCTTCGGTGTAGCGCATCGCAGCCGCGCCATCGCCGTCGCGACTCCCAAAGTTGCCCTGACCGTCGATCAGCGGATAGCGCAACGAAAAGTCCTGCGCCATGCGCACCATCGCGTCGTACGCCGCCTGATCACCATGCGGGTGATAGCGGCCGAGCACGTCACCCACCACCCGCGCCGACTTGACCGGCCGCGCGCCTGAAGCGAGCCCCATCGCGTTCATCGCGTACAGAATCCGGCGTTGCACCGGCTTCTGCCCGTCCGACCCGTCCGGCAACGCGCGACCTTTTACAACCGAGATTGCGTAGTCCAGATAAGCCTGCTGCGCAAAGCGCGCCAGCGTCAGCGAATCATCGCCGTCGCCGCTATTGCCGGAGGCAGGGAAGAGTATTTGTTGTTCAGCCATTGAGAGGCGCGAAACGACAGCGCGCCGCGGATTCTACTGACCGCTTGTCGTACTTCATCGCGGCGCGCAAGCGTTGGGCGGAGCTGCCCTGCCTGGGCGTCGGGCACTAAAGTGCCAACCACTGCGGTACTCGCCAACGCCGGCGCGAACTAGGGCTAAAGCGCTAGTTCACTTAACAGCCCCGGCTTGGCTCCGCTCCTCGGGCGACGCCCCGAAGGCAGGTCAGCTCCGCCCAACGCTTGCGCGAGAGACAGTGTCACTTGGTGGGGAAAAGAAAAGACATCTCAGATGCGAGGCAATGTCGCACAGCAGCGGCTGGCGCAGATGCGCCGCCTTTGAGTCGTCGCCCGAGGAGCGGAGCAACGCCGGGGCCTTTGAGCAAAAAAGCGCTTTAGCCCTTTTTTGCGCCGGCGTTGTGAGTACCGCAGTGGTTGGCACTTTAGTGCCCGACGACGTAGGCGGCGCAGCTGCGTCAGCCGCTGCTGCTACGGAGCACCGCGCAGCAGTCAGTGCATCAGCGACCGCTCTCGACCCACCCCACGCCGATCAATGAACATCTGCACGAAATCATCGACGTTCATCGGCCGTGCAAACAGATAGCCCTGTGCAGAATCGCAACCCAAGTGCTGCATCCACGTCTGCTGCGCCTGCGTTTCGATACCTTCCGCCGTGATGTTGATGCCGAGCGAGCGCGCCATGTCGATGACCGCCTTGACGATCGTCAACGTGCGCGCGTCGCGCATGCACTCCACGGTAAAGCTGCGATCGATCTTCAGCCGATGAATCGGCAGGTCGCGCAGGTGCGCCAGGCTCGAAAATCCGACCCCGAAATCGTCGAGCGCGATTCGGACGCCGGCGTTGCGCATGCGCACCAGGTTTTCGCGCGACACGGCCGACGTATCGAGCAAGCCGGTTTCGGTGACCTCGACCTCGATGTCGTTCGGTGGCACGTCGTGTTCGTTCAGTATGCTGAGCAAGCCTTCGACGCAGCCCAGCTGGCGCAGTTGCACGCCGGCCATGTTGATCGACAGCGGCGGAATGTCGAGCCCCTGCATGCGCCAATCTCGCCGCGCACGACACGCTTCGTGGATCACCCATTCGCCGAGCGCGACGATCAGACCGGACTCCTCGGCGATCGGAATGAATTCGGCGGGGGGGATATCTCCCAGCTCGGCGTCGCGCCAGCGGATCAATGCTTCGGCACCGACCAGCTTGCCGTCATTCAGCGAAATCAGCGGCTGATAAACGAGCTTGAAATCCCGCGCCTCGACCGCCTTGCGCAGCCGCTGCTCGAGGCGCAGCCGCAGATCAGCGCGGCGCGCTACGGTCGGCGTGTAGAACGCATACGTCTGCCTTCCGCTCTCCTTGGCCTGATACATCGCGGCGTCCGCCGCATTCAGCAACGAATCAAGCTCGATGCCGTCCTGCGGAAAGAAGCTGATGCCGACTGACGGTGTAACCGAGACTTCCATACCCAACACGCGCGCCGGCTCTGAGATGGAGCGAATCAGCTCTTTCGCGATGTCAACGGCATAGTCTCCGCGCGGGATGTCGACCAGCAGCGCCACCAGTTCGTCACCGCCGCGGCGACCGACCAGATGCGGCTCCGTAATGGCGTTGCGCATTCTGCTTGCAACGATCGACAGCATTTGATCGCCGACCCGGTGGCCGTAGCCGTTGTTAAGCAGCCGGAAGTTATCGAGGTCAATGAACAACAAGGCGCAGCGCTTTTCCGCCGCGTAAGCATTGGCCAGGATGCGGCCTGCGCGCTCATCGAAGGTCTGCCGATTGGACAGTTGTGTCAGCTCATCGACCGTCGCCAGCCGCTCGATGCGTTCTTGCGACTTGACCTGCTCGGTAATGTTCTTGCCGATCCCGCGGTAGCCGATAAATTTGCCGTCGGCAGCAAAGATCGGATCGCCGCTCGTGACGTTGTAGACGAACGACCCGTCGGGCATCCATCGCCGGAACATCACGTCGCGAAACGGCTTGCGCGCGAGCAACGCCGCGCGGTGTTCGTCCCACGACGATGGCCGAATCAGCTCACCCGGCAGCTCCCACCGGTGTTTGCCGATAATGTCATCGTCTTCCAGATTGATCATGTCGCGCTGGCCGCGCTGCAGACGCGTGAAACGCAAGTTCTCGTCCATTTCCCAGTACCAGTCGGACGACAGCTCGGTCAGCGCACGAAAGCGCGCTTCATTGTCCGTGATCTTTGCGATCAGCGACTCGCGCTCGGTCACATCCCAGGCAAGGCCGCGATAACCGACAAACTCACCGCGTTCGAACACCGGATGTCCGGAGACTTCGAAATACATGTCGTGGCCAAGATGCTGCGGGTGCAGCTTCAGCTTCAGCTGCTTGAACGCGCGCCGCTCGGCAACGTCGCGATTCAGCTGTTCCCAATTGGCCGTCATCGACGGGTCAAGCCCATCTATTTCCGACAAGCGATGGCCGCATATCAGTTTCTGTGCTTGATCCTCGTAGCCCGCCGCGCCGGTCAGGCGGGTGACCCTGTGCTCCGCATCCGTCTCCCAATACCACTCGGTGACCAGCGTCGTCAGCGAGCGAAATCGCTCCTCGCTTTCGCGCAGCGCGGCCAGCGTCTGCTCGCGCTCTGTGACGTCGCGGCCCGCGCCGTAGTAACCATGAAACCGCCCGTGTTCATCGAAAATTGGTTTACCTGTGACAGAGACCCACATCGTCGCGCCGTCGCCGCGCTTCGTCTTGTACGTGAACCATGGAATCGGCTCGCGACGTTCGATGCGTCCTAGATACTCGGCATACGCTTGCGGCGCTGCCTCAAAAGCAGGCATATCGCAACGACGTTTTCCAATCAGCTCGTCGCATGACTGCTTGAAATGCCGTTCCATCGCTTCCGAAAACTCGACAAACCGGCCATCCGCGTCCTGCCGCCAGAACCAGTCGTAGGTGAGCTCGCTCAGATCGTCGATCAGCTTCCGACGCTTGGATAGCTCGTGCTCGATCAGTTTTTGCTCGGTGACGATCACGACGGAAGCTGATGACACCGCCGTCTGACTGTCAGGCAGTCGGTCATCAGCAGCCAGCGCTTGCCCAGATGGCGCACAACCTCCGTGACCTCGGAGCCGCCGCGGCGACGGTGCGCCTCCTCCATGAATTCCGCGAAGCGTCCGGCCGTCGATCACTTCCGGCGGTGCCACCTTGTAGTAGGCGGCCACCAAGTCGTCGAGCTGTGCACCGGGTACTAACAAGTGCGCAATCTCCGAATACAACTCGCGAAACGCCTGATTGCAATTGATCAGCCGGTCATCACGGTCATACAGCGCAATGCCGACTTGCATTGACTCGAGCGAGCGTTCCCACGCGAGCGCGCGCGCCTGCCATTTCGCCGATCCTGATCCGGCTGCCGATCAGATAGAACGTCAGCGCGATCAAGAAGAGCCGCCCCAAGACCGGTTCGCAATTGAATCGCAACGCTCGGCGTCAACGTTGAGTTTGCGACCAACGTCGCCGCGATCAGCGTTGCAATGAACGCAATCGCCAGAGCGCCAATCAATACCAAAAACCAGCGCGCATGCACCGCACCGGCAATAGTTTTCGCGACAGGCGAGACGATGTTGGTTGAGATAGTGGCGGACGGCCCCTGCATCGGGGCCCTTTCAGCAATGATGGCGCGCCGAAGTATGCCTATAAAGGCGCCTCATACAAGCCCCCGTATGGGACGTCTTCCGGGGCCGCCGGGCTAAACGTCGGCTTCAATCTCGTTGCCATGCTCTTCGAGCCATGCGCGCCGGGCCTGGCTTTCCGCCCGACCCATCAGCATCGTCATCGTTGCGGCAGTTTCCGCATTGGCGACGTCTCCTAGCCCGACTCGCATCAGGCGTCGTGTATCCGGATTCATCGTCGTCTCCCACAACTGCTCTGGACTCATCTCGCCCAGCCCCTTAAACCGGGCGATCGTCCAGCTGCCTTCCTTCACCTTCTCGTCAATCAGCTTTTCGAGCGTCGTGTCGAGCTCGGCTTCGTCGAGACAGTACAAGCGGCGCGTCGGCCGCTTGCCGAGCGCCGGCACATCAACCCTGTACAGCGGCGGCCGCGCGACATAGATGTTTCCCCGATGCACCAGCTGCGGAAAATGGCGGAAGAACAACGTCAGCAGCAGCACTTGAATGTGAGAGCCATCAACATCGGCATCGGCCAGCACGCAGATCTTGCCGTACCGCAACCCGTCGAAACTGATGTCATCGTTAGGGCCATGCGGATCGATGCCGATCGCCACCGCCATGTCGTGCACCTCGGCGTTGCCGAACAGTCGGTCGCGCTCGACTTCCCATGTGTTGAGCACCTTGCCGCGCAGCGGCAAGATGGCTTGAAACTCCTTGTCGCGGCCCATCTTGGCTGAGCCTCCGGCGGAATCGCCTTCGACCAGAAACAACTCGTTGCGCGCGAGCTCGGTCGATTCGCAATCGGTCAGCTTGCCGGGCAATACTGCGACGGCCGAGCTTTTTTTCTTCTCGATTTTTTGTCCGGCGCGCGCACGCGCCTGCGCCTGCGACACAACGAGCTCGGCCAGTCGCCGGCCGTCGTTGGGGTTGTGATTGAGCCAGAACTCGAGTTGCGGGCGAACGAAAAACGACACCAGCCGCACCGCATCCCGGCTGAGTAACCTCTCCTTCACCTGCCCCTGGAACTGAGGGTCGAGGACCTTCGCCGACAGCACAAAGCTCGCGCGAGCAAACACGTCTTCGGGCAGCAGCTTGACGCCCTTCGGCAACAATTGGTGCGCATCGATGAATGCACGTACCGCGCCGAACAGTCCCTCGCGCAATCCGGCTTCGTGAGTGCCGCCCGCCGATGTCGGAATCAAATTGACGTACGACTCGCGCGTCACCGCGCCATCCTCGGTCCATACAATGACCCAGTTGGCGCCCTCGCCTTCGGCGAACGTGGGATCGTCGGCCGCGGCAAACCCGCTCGACTCGAACGGGGGCAGCATCGGATCGTCCGTTAGCGAGCTGAGCAAGTATTCGCGCAGCCCACCTTCATAGCGCCAGCGCTGCGTGCTTCCCGCCGACGCACTCGCTTTTTCGGTCGTTAGCGTGATCTCGGTGCCAGGCAACAGCACGGCCTTGCTGCGCAACAGCCGCTCGAGCTCTTCGACCGGAATCTGTGGTGAGTCGAAATACTTTTCGTTCGGCCACACTTTGACGCGCGTGCCGCTTGGCTTACTGGAGCCCTTCGCCGCAACCGACTTCAGCGGTTGCACGACGTTGCCATCCGCGAACGCAATCGTGTGCATCTTGCCGTCGCGCCAGACCGTGACCTCCAGCCGCGACGCCAACGCGTTGGTGACCGAGACACCGACGCCGTGCAGCCCGCCAGAGAACGCATAGGCGCCGCCCGCACGCTTGTCGAACTTCCCGCCCGCGTGCAGGCGTGTGAAGACGATTTCAACGACCGGCTCTTTTTCTTCGGGGTGCAGCCCCACCGGAATACCGCGGCCGTCGTCTTCGACAGTCACGGCGCCGTCCTTGCTCAACGTGACGTCGATGCGCGTGCCAGAGCCCGCCAGAATCTCGTCCGATGCGTTGTCGATGACCTCCTGCACGACGTGCAATGGACTTTCGGTGCGCGTGTACATCCCGGGCCTCTGCCTGACCGGCTCGAGCCCTTTCAGTACGCGAATGGATTCTTCGCTGTAATCGCCACCGCGCCGCGAAGGGCGCTGACTACCTTGCATCGCTGACCGTTCGTGCTCTCGGTTGTGCTGCCGCTTATGGTGGAAAAGCGCGCGCAGTCTACGTCACACTGCTGGATATACTGCCGCGCGCTCGCCGTAGCACAATGGATAGTGCACATGCCTCCTAAGCGTGGGATTCAGGTTCGATTCCTGACGGCGAGACCTGTTCGGCGATGAATTCAACCTTAACCCCCACCCCTCTCCCGCCGCGCGCCGAACGATCTTCGATGCAGGGCAGGTTCGATCTTATTTTTCGCGTGGCGGGTGCCGCGCTGGTCGTCGTTGGCATTTATCTGGTGCTGCAGCCGTTCCTCAGCGCGCTGCTGGTGGCCGGCGTGCTGGCTATCGCGACTTGGCCTGCGTACCAAAGGCTGCGGGCCCACTTGCGCGGTAGCTCGACGGTGAGCGCGTCGGTCATGCTGTTGCTGATATTGGTGACGGTCATTGTGCCCATCGCACTACTGGCTGAAGCGGCAACTGAGAACTTGCCCGCCCTGTTCTCTGCAGTCCGCAATTGGCGGGCCGACGATCTGCGCGCTCCCGAGATGCTCAAAAGCATCCCGATCGTGGGCGAAAGCACGTTCCAGTGGTTGACGTCGCTGCTGGCAGACCGGACGCAGTCCGCCGCGTTGCTGCAGCGGGCGCTCGAGCCTGCGGGCAAGCTGTCGCTCGCCTTCGTGCGATTACTCGGCGATGGACTGCTGCAACTGCTGCTGGTCGCGTTCATCGTTTTCTTTTACTACCGCGACGGCGAGCGAATCGCTCAACTGACGCATCGCATATCGCGCCGCCTGTCCGGCCAGATGAGCGACGAAGTATTGTCGATCGTCGTGGGCACGACACGCAGCGTGTTCATCAGCATCGTCGGTACCGCGGCCGCGCAGGCGATCGTTGCCTATATCGGATTTTTGATCGCGGGCGTGCCGGGCGCATTCCTGTTGAGCGTTGGCACGTTCGTGCTGTCAGTCGTGCCGATGGGTCCGGTGGTGCTCTGGGGAGGCGCCGCCATCTGGCTATACATGCAGGGAGAGCCGGGTTGGGCGATCTTCATGGTTATCTGGGGAGCTGCGGTCATCAGCAGCATCGATAATTTCTTGAAGCCTTTGTTGATCGCGCGCGGGTCGACTTTGTCACTGGCACTGATCTTTCTTGGCGTTCTCGGCGGCGTGCTGGCTTTTGGTTTCATTGGTGTGATCCTTGGGCCCGTATTGCTGGCACTCGGCGTCTCGCTCGGCCGTGCGTGGATCACGACGCGCAACAGCGACGTTCCCGAAGCGACCGCCGCAACCGCAACCGCAGTCGTTGCCGCGGCGGCGCAATCCGAAAACGAGGCCGACACCAACAAATCCGGAGACCGGAGTTAAAGCCGAAACATCTCCTTGCGGTAATGCTTCAGCTCTTCGATCGATTCATGAATATCCGCCAGCGCTTCGTGCCGGCTTTTTTTCTCGAACGACCGAACAACAGCGGGCTGCCAGCGCCGCGCCAGCTCTTTTAGCGTGCTGACATCGACGTTTCGATAGTGAAAAAACGCTTCCAGCCGCGGCATCCAGCGCGCCATGAAGCGACGGTCCTGGCAAATCGAGTTGCCGCACATCGGCGACTTGCCCACCGGAACCAGCGACTTTAGAAACTCGATCAGTACGTCGCTTGCCTGCTCTTCGTCGAGCGCCGACGATCGCACCTTGTCGATCAATCCCGAGCGTGCATGGGTGGCGGTGTTCCAGCGATCCATGCCGTCCAGCACACGCGCCGCTCTGCCGCAGCACCAGCACCGGGCCCTCTTCAATCACGTCCAGCTCCGGGCCGGTGACGACGACGGCAATTTCCAGCACGCGATCCGAATCCGGATTCAGGCCCGACATTTCCATATCGACCCAAACCAGGTTCATCTCTGAGAAGCGCAGGTGCTGTGACATAATTTTCAATACGTGTTGACCCACGCTTTCAGCGAACGGCGCGCGATTCTGGCATAGCGAGACGCGCGCGATGCATTTCAAGCGCGACGCTTCGAATCTGCTTAGACCATGGCCCTGCTGCTGACCAGCCTGTTCGTTTTGTTCCTGTCGCTGATGATCGGCGTTCGGTACTGGCTGGCGTCGCGCCAGATTCGACACGTCACAGCACACGCCGAACAGGTCCCGCTGCAATTTGCCGACCGCGTGACGCTCGAAGCACATCGCAAGGCGGCGCACTACACCGTGGAGAAAACGCGGCTTGGGATCGTCGAGACCGCGGTCGGCGCGGCGGCTCTCGTGTCGTTGACCTTGCTCGGAGGGCTGCAGTGGATCAGCGACACGTTGCGCATGCTGATCGCGAACGATTTGTTGTATCAGGTCGCGGTCGTGGCCGCCGTCGTGCTTGTTCTTGGCGTGATCGACCTGCCGTTCTCGTGGATCCGGCAATTCCGGATCGAGCAGCGCTTCGGCTTTAACAGGATGACGCCGCGACTCTGGATCCTTGACCTCGTCAAGTCACTCGCAGTTGCTTCTGTGCTTGGCCTGCCTCTTCTTGCCGCCACGATCTGGCTGATGCAAAAAGCCGGCGATGCATGGTGGATTTACGTTTGGTTGCTCTGGGTTGCCTTCAACGCACTGGTGTTGTTGCTGTACCCCACACTGATTGCACCGATCTTCAACAAGTTCGAACCCCTGAAGGATTCGGCGCTAGCCGAGCGTATCGGCGCGCTGCTGAGTCGTACCGGATTCGCAAGCAAGGGCGTGTTCGTGATGGACGGCTCGCGACGCTCGGCGCACGGCAATGCGTATTTCACCGGTCTCGGCCGCGCGAAGCGCATCGTGTTTTTCGACACGCTGATCGAGCGGCTGCTGCCACCCGAAATCGAAGCGGTGCTAGCGCACGAGCTCGGGCACTTCAAGTTGAAGCACATTGCAAAGCGGCTCGCCTTTTCTTTTCTGGCGAGCCTGGCGGTGCTGGCCCTACTCGGATGGCTGATCACTCAACCGTGGTTTTTTGCGGGACTTGGCGTGGAGCCATCAGCTAGCGGAGCAAATCAGGGGGTCGCGCTGGTGCTGTTCATGCTGGTGCTGCCTGTATTCACGTTCGTTTTTGCACCACTCGCGAGCATCATGTCGCGCAAGCACGAGTTCGAGGCCGACCGGTTCGCTGCGCGCAACGCTTCGGCAAGCGATCTAGTCAATGCGCTGGTCAAGCTCTATCAAGATAACGCGTCGACGTTGACGCCGGATCCCGTGCACTCGGCGTTCTACGACAGCCATCCGCCGGCGTCGATCCGCATCGAGCGCCTGTTACAGCGGCCGCTGCTTCAATCAAAGACCCTTGCGATGAAAACGGTCGAGCAGTTGCTGGCATCGCACTGCCGTGAAGTCAAAGGCGCGGCGATGAGCGACGTCGATGTTCGTGCACAGCTTGCAGTACTCGATCGGTGGGGCGTTGACAGCGGCGCGCTGACAAAGGTCTATCACTTCAAGAACTATTACGAGACGCTCGCGTTCGTCAACGCGCTTGCGTACATCGTGCATCGGGAAGATCATCATCCGGACTTGCACGTCGGATACAACCGTTGCGAAGTCCGTTACAGCACGCATTCGGTTAACGGCATTTCGGAAAACGATTTCATCTCTGCCGCCAAGGCCGACGCTCTTTACTCGCAAACGCATGCTTAGGCCTGGCATCGCGTGACACTCCCGCCGCAAGTGCGCGCGCGCGTGATCGCAACCTTCGGCCGGCAATCATTGATCGCCGATTCAGCGCACATCTGGCAGGCCACGCGTCGCGGCAGGCGCGAAGACATCGTCGTCGGCGACTGTGTAGTGGCGAGTGTCACATCGGCGGAGCAGGCGCGAATCGAGTCGATCGAGCCGCGCACGACGCTTCTCTTTCGCACCGATAAGTATCGAACCAAAGAGCTTGCGGCCAACGTCGATCAGGTGATCGTCGTTTTTGCCGCGCGCCCGGCATTTAACCGCTGGTTCGTCTGGAAGGCGTTGGTGGCGGCATCCGCGGCGGGCATCGAACCGCTGGTGCTGCGTAACAAGGCGGATCTGGCGGAGTCTGACGATGCGATCTCCTTCTTGCAGCAGATCTCTGAATTGGGGTGGCGCACGCTGACGCTATCGGCCAAGGCCGACAGCGGTCGGGCGAGCGAACTGTTGCTGCACGAAGTGGCGGGGCGCAAGAGCTTGATGGTCGGGCAATCGGGTATGGGCAAGTCGACGCTGCTCAATATGGTGATTCCCGATGCGCGCGCCCGCACGCAGGAGTTTTCGGAGCGCCTCAATGCGGGCAAGCAAACGACGACCGCCTCGCGCTGGTTCACTTTCGATGGCGACAGCGCATTGGTCGACTCCGCCGGCTTTGAAGAATTCGGACTCACACACCTGCGCTTCGATCAGATCGCGGCAACGTTTCCCGAATTCAGCGCATTGCTCGGGCACTGTCGATTTCAGGACTGCCGTCATCTGCAGGAACCCGGATGCGCCGTCCGTGCGGCGCTCGCGGACGGCGGCATCGCGCCCGAGCGCTACGAGTTCTATCGTTCGCTTGCAACAGCAGCGCTGGCATGAAGCTACTGGCGCGTGCCGACAATGCGTTGCAAGCCTCGATTTGGGCCGATACGTTGCGCGCCGCTGGAATTCGCTGTGAGCTGCGCAACACCGCGTTGTCGGGCGCACTAGGAGAAATTCCATTTCTCGAGTGCGCTCCGCAGGTCTGGATCGAGCGGGATTACGACGAGCCGCGCGCACGCGAAATACTGCAGCAGCTTAAGCAGCCGATGCACGGACCGCATTGGCAGTGCACCCAGTGCGGCGAGTATTCGGAGCCGCAATTCGGCGGCTGCTGGCAATGCGGGACCGCGCGCCCAGGGCCTTAAGCGAACAGACTCGCCAGAGTCAGCAGTAACAACAAGACGAGCCACAGCAGTAGCGTGCGCCATACCAGTCCGACTACGGCGCGTAATGCCGGTGGCCTTGGCTCGGCCAGACCGGCGCCTTCGTTGCCGACCTCATCGAAATAACGCGCGCTTTCAATGGCCGGCATCAGCCGCAAATTGAGCGCACCACTGGCTGCCGCCAGAATCAGCATGCGCGAATCGGGTGCCGGCATGCCGTCCGTGGGTTGCTGACGCGATACCTGGCGCCAGCAGTAGATCGCGCCTTCAAAGTCGCCGACGACCGCAAATCCGAGCGCAGTCAGCCGCGCGGGACCCCAATCGATCCACGCAAATGCACGTCGCGCAAAATCGCCGAAGCGATCGGGTGGTGTTGCACTCGACGGCGGCCGATTCCACACACGCGAAACATGCTCAGCCAGCCGATAAAAAACGGCTCCGATCGGGCCCGGCAGCACGACAAACCAGAAGAACACGCCGAAAACATGTCGTTGCGACAGCAGCAGACCATGCTCGATCGCCTGTCGAACGACTTCAGCCTGATCGAGATCTGC
This sequence comes from uncultured beta proteobacterium, assembly GCA_963807155.1. Lineage (GTDB taxonomy): Bacteria > Pseudomonadota > Gammaproteobacteria > Burkholderiales > Burkholderiaceae_F > JACCZX01. The sequence goes on along the minus strand of CAWEAZ010000036.1, from coordinate 59,583 downwards.
AGCGGAATAGGTGGGATCGACCTGCCGTTTCCACGCAGTCAGCTCGTTGCGGGCGGCGATCAGATCGCCGTTGGCCAAAGCTATCTGGATTTCAGTGCCGCGGTGGCTGAACTGTCGGAACCCAAGCGCGAAGTAGAGCACGCTTACATTGACCGCGAGGCCGAGAAGCCAGTGGATTGAGATTGCTATCGAATAGATCGCCCCTACGACGACTGCCAGTCCAACGACCACCAGCAGCCACGCATAGACACCGTGTTGCCAGCGACCTGCGTTCAGGTTCCTCTCTGCCCACGCCGAAATTTGCCGCACGCCGCCATAGACCGGATTCGCCGTCGGCAACGGACGCACTTGCTCAAGCAACAACGTGATGACCAGAGATATCCAAGACATAGGTTCAGCGGAGCCGGCGCTTGGGCGCCGGCGACAGATGGCTGTTCATCTTAGTCGTCACGCTGCGCGCAGGAATTGATATAGGTTGCGCAAGATCGCAGCCGTTGCACCCCAGATGAAATAACGTCGACCGTGAGCAGCACGTTCCGGTGTCGCATACGGCATCGCATAAAACGTGCGACTGATATCGCCCAGTTGAAAGATTCTGCGCTCGTGGTTGATTGGATCCATCAGGAACGCCAGAGGGACTTGAAACACTTCCGAAACCTCGAACGTATCGAGCACCGGTGAAAACGGTTGCTCGATCAGACCGATCACCGGTGTCACCCTGTAACTGGTTGCCGTCAGATATTCAGGCAAAGTTCCGATCACGTCCACGATGGCCGGCTGTAAGCCGATTTCCTCGTGTGCTTCGCGCAACGCCGTCGCGATGGCGTCGGCGTCGCCCTCTTCGACTCGACCGCCGGGGAAGCTGATCTGCCCGGCATGATCATGCAAGTGCGCCGTACGCTCGGTAAGCAGCACGCAAACTGCCTCGGCGTGCACGACGATGGGAATCAGCACCGACGCAGCGCGCGGTGGCCGGTCCGGGTTGAACAAGCGCATGTCGGAGCGCATCTCGGGTTGCCACGCGGGAGGCGAAGCAAAGCGCTGCCGGATCGCCGGAACACGAAGCTCGCTTGGGCTAACGGCGGCGCCGCGCGCTTCGACCGCGGCAAACGCCGGATCGTGCGGCACCGATTCGGGCTCGAAAATCGGCGTTGCCGTCAGGGGATCGACGTCGTTATCGGGCGTCATCGCAGCGAAAAAAGCCGCCGTGCTGGCGGCTTTTGATTGTGACAAACGCGAAGTTATTCGCTCTTGGCGCGGGCTGCCTTGTCGGCGGCTGCATCGTGCAGCTGTTTTGTCCGCCGCGCTCTTATGCTGCAGTTTTTCGCGGATGCGCGCAGATTTGCCCGAGCGGTCGCGCAGGTAATACAGCTTGGCGCGACGCACGTCGCCGCGGCGCTTGACTTCGATCGACGCGATCGTCGGCGAATACAGCTGAAATGTGCGCTCGACGCCTTCGCCACTCGATACCTTGCGCACGACGAACGACGAGTTGAGTCCACGATTCCGACGGCCGATTACAACGCCTTCGTACGCCTGCACTCGCTTGCGCGTGCCTTCGACCACGTTGACATTAACCACCACCGTGTCGCCCGGCGCAAACACCGGTATTTCCCGGTTGGCGCTGACACGCGCCAACTCTTCCTGCTCCAACTGCTGAATGACGTTCACTTTATTCTCCTGAATCCATCGTGCTGCGAGTCTCTAATTTTTTTCTCGCATCAGAGGATGGCTGATTTCAACGATGCTCCAATTGTCTCTCATCTGACTGCTGTTCATCTCAACTGCTTCTCATCCAGCGCGCTCAGCTGGCCCGCCGCCCGCGCGCGATCGATCATGTCCGGCCGTTGCCGTGCCGTTAACGCCACCGCTTCGCGCCTACGCCATTCGGCGATCTGCGCATGGTGCCCCGACAACAGTACCTGCGGAACCATGATGCCGCTCCAACTCTCAGGCCGCGTGTAGTGCTTGGCATCGAGCAAGCCCGCGGCGAACGACTCGTCCGCCGCCGATGCTTCCTTTAGCGCGCCGGGAAGTTGCCGCACAACGGCATCGATCAGTGCCATTGCCGCGATCTCGCCACCGGACAATACAAAGTCGCCGATCGACACGACCTCGTCGACACACACATCGATGAATCTCTGATCGATCCCCTCATAGCGCCCGCAAACCAGAGCCAGTGATTCACCGGCTCCGCGCGAATTGCCGTACGCGCTCATCGGTCAATCGAGCACCATTGGGTGCAAGTGCAATCACTTTGGCGCCGCCTCCATCCTTCTTCACCGCCGCGAGCGCGTCGGCCAGCGGCTGCGCCATCATTACCATTCCCGGGCCGCCACCGAACGGCCGATCATCGATCGTCCGGTGCGCATCAGCGACAAAGTCGCGCGGATTCCAGGTGCGAAGCGACCACCGCCCTTCACCATGCGCGCGCTGTGTGATTCCGTGCTCGACAATCGCCGAGAACATCGCCGGAAACAACGTAATCGCATCAAACCGCATCATCAACTCACCAGTCGCTTTGCCAATCGACCTTGATCATCCTGGCGTTGGGCTCGATCGCATCCACATACTGATCGACGAGAGGAATCAGCAATGACGGGCGGCTGCCGTTCTCCTTCAACTTCAAGCCACTGCGTACCCGTGCCACTGCGGACGCCGGCCACGCTTCCGAGCTCGCGGCCTTCTCGATTGACCACCCGATAGCCAACGACATCACTGAGGTAATGCTCGCCTTCACCCAACGCAGGAAAATCGCTGCGCGCTACGGCGACCACGCCGCCTTTGAGCGCGTCCGCGGCTTCCTTGCTTTCACATCCTTCCCACTTGGCCAGTATCGATTCCGCGTGGCGCTTGACTTCCTGCAACGCCAGCCGCCGCGGTTCTGCATCGCCTAATAGCCACCAGCGGCGCGCCGATTCAAGAACACTTCCATCAACGGCGAACGGTGTTACCCGAACCCACCCCTTCAATCCGTAGGCGCCTCGCACGGCGCCGAGCTCGATCAGGTCCTCTGGAGCCACGCCGCTAGAGCTACACCCCTAGAGATACTAGGCGGCCTGCTCCTCGACCGGCGCGGTTGAAGCTATCGGAGCTGCCGCCGCCGATGGATTGGCTTTGACTAGCCGCGCGACGGTAGGCGACATTCTGGCGCCCACTCCCGTCCAATACGACAACCGATCGGTGGCGATCCGAAACTTGGGCTCGGCGCCCGCCGCAACGGGGTTGTAAAAGCCGACGCGCTCGATGAAGCGGCCATCGCGCGGATTGCGCGAATCGGTGGCAACGATGTTGAAAAACGGACGCTTCTTGGCGCCGCCGCGTGCAAGTCGAATAACGACCATGAGAATTCCTTGGGTTTGCCGGTGGCGCCGCATCTAAGAAAGGGGCGGTGCCGCACAAAGCCGGTGATTGTATCCGCGCGGGCGGCCTTCCGGCAAGCCGATCCCTGCGTCGCCCTATGATGCCGGGCCAATGAATCACTTTCGGCATAAGGCGCTGGCCGCCCTGATGGCGTCGCTGACTGGAGCGCTCGGACTTCATCAACTCTACCTGGGCCAGTCGCTATGGTGGCTTCCGCTCGGGGTGACGCTGATTGCGCTTCCGCTGATCGTCGGCGTCGAAAATTGGTACCAGAGTCCGGCATTCTTTGTTTTGATGGTGCCGGTGGTCGCCGGCTTCATCCAGGCGCTTTTTATCGCGCTGATGCCCGACGAGCGCTTTGACGCGCGTTTCAACCCAACGCAGGTCAGACGCAACCGCAGCGGGTGGGATGCGGTCTTGGTCGCGGTGGCCACGTTGTTCGTGGGTGCCGTCGTGCTGATGACAACAATCGCGCTGTTGACTCAAACCTACTTCGAATACGCGCTGAAAGTGCGTCCTTGAATCAAAACAGATCGAGCTGTGGCGTGGCGAGCCGCGGTGCATTGAACAAGTCGTTTCGCAGCGGCCGAATTTCGCGGTCAAGACCGAGCTTCGCCGCGGCTTTTGCAAAGCGCTGACGAATCAACGCTGCCCAAGTGCCTTCGCCTGTCATTCGCTTTCCGAAACGCGAGTCATAGTTTTTGCCGCCGCGCATCTCGCGGATCCTGTTCATCACGCGTTCCTTGCGATCCGGGAAATGTGCCTCGAGCCATTGCATGAACAGCGGTGCAACTTCCCACGGCAGTCTAAGTACCGTGTAGTGCGCCTGCCAAGCGCCCGCGTCGGCAGCCGCCTCGAGCACGCGCTCGATTTCGGGTTCATTGATGAAGGGAATGATCGGCGCAACGTTGACGGTGACCGGAATGCCTGCCGCTGCGAGCGCGCGGACGGTGCGCATCCTTCGCGTCGGGCTTGCGGCGCGCGGCTCCAAGATGCGCGATAGAGAATGGTCCAGCGTCGTAATGCTGATCGTCGCGGCCACCACGCCATCAGCCGCAGCGGGCGCCAGCAGGTCGATGTCACGCTCGATCAGCGAAGACTTGGTGATCAAACCGAAGGGATGCCGCGTGCGCGTCAGTATTTCGACCACGCCGCGCGTGAGCTTGAGCTCACGCTCAATCGGTTGGTAGGCATCCGTAATGACGCCTAGCGCAATCACCTCCGGCTTGTAGCCGGTCGCGGCGAGCTCCCGCTGCAGCAACTCGACTGCGTTGTGTTTCGCCACCAGCTTTGTCTCGAAATCGAGCCCCGGAGACAGGTTCAGGAAGCTGTGCGTGGGCCGCGCAAAACAGTAGATGCAGCCGTGCTCGCAACCCCGGTACGGGTTGATCGAGCGATCGAAACCGATGTCCGGGGATTCGTTGTAGGTGATCAGACTCTTCGCGGTCTCGAGTGTGGTCGACGTCGCGAGCGCCGGCAATGCTTCGTCGTCAAACCTCTCGCCGTTAAGCCGCTCGGCTTCGGCTGCTTCGGCGTCGGGCTCGCGCGCCACGGATTCGAAACGATGCGCAATGTTCGAGACCGCGCCGCGTCCCTTGCGTACCCATGCAACGGGTACCGCGATGGGTTCCTCGGAATCGTTTCGACGCATCGCCGGATGCCTTCCTGGATACTTGCTTCTGATACTGAATATTTATACAGTATCCGCTGGCCGGCAGCTATCCCGCGCTTAAGATTTGTTCGCGCTGAAATCCCTCGCGAGCGAAGCCTGGACTTCGGGCGCGACCTCGTCGAGCCGCACCACGTAGTTCGGATGATCGATACCGAGCGCCACAGCAGCGCCCTGCCGAAAAGCACGAATCATTGCGGGCTCGAACTCGAAGCGAAGAAAGTGGACCGATGATGTCTTTTCTTCGTTCTCGCGCGGCAGGTCCTCGTCGGCGACTGCGTACACCCTTGAAGATCCATCGACTTCGACATAAACGCGACTCTCGATGCCCTTCAGCCGCGCAAGCTCGATCTTGCGAAGCACCGGGTCTTCGTACTCGATCATCATCGTTGCCTTCAAGTTCGTGCCGTCGGGTATCAGCGGGACGTAGGCGTCGAGCTCCTCCTGAATGCCGCGCTCCTCGAACGTTTTTTCGATACGCAGCATTTCCTGAATCTGATAGCGGATCGTCAGCTCGTCTTCAAAGATCAACGTGACGTGTGCACCCAAGCGCACGGTGCGATTTTTCTTGTGCGCAATCACCCTGGCGCGAAACTCGTGCCGCTCGCGCGCGTACGCTTCGAGGGTCAACAGGCTGTCGCGCGCGATGCGGCCCGGCATCCTCACCCTTCGAGCCCGTAGGCAATTCTGATCAGCGTAATCGGGTGCGCAACGATCGGCGACTTGCCGTCGAGCGCCTCCTTCGCAAACTGTTCGATACCCTGCGCGATATGGTGCCCCGCAAGCTGACAGTCCGAGCTAATGTAGTCGGGCTTCACACTCGCCATGTTTCTGAAAACCGGCCTGCCGATTTTCATTGCCATCGTGTGAAACTGCTTGCGCGTTCCCCATACGCCCGAATGTCCCGAGCAGCGCTCGACCGTGTTGACGGTTGTGTCCGGCAGCGATTTCAATAGCTCTTCGGTCTTGCGCCCCACGTTTTGCACGCGGCCGTGACAGGGAACGTGATACGAAACGGTGCCCAGTGCCTTCTTGAAATCGGCCTTCAACAATCCGTCGCGCTTGCGCGCAACCCAATATTCGAACGGGTCCCACATCGCTTCCTTGACGAGTTGGATATCAGCATCGTCGGGAAACATCAGCGGCAGTTCCTGCTTGTACATCAGCGTGCACGATGGAACGGCGGTAACGATCGCGTAACCGTCGCGCGCCAGTCTCGCGAGATGCGGAATGTTGAAGTTCTTCAGCCGCTCAACCGATTCAAGGTCGCCGATCTCGAGCTTGGGCATGCCACAGCACGCTTCCTTCTCGACGACAACGTACGGTATCTCGTTGTGATCGAGAATCGCGATCAAATCGTGGCCGATCCCCGGTTCGTTGTAGTTGACATAGCAGGTCGAATAAATCGCAACCTTGCCCGGTGTCTTCGCGCCGTCACGCACAGGCGCCGAAAGGTTCGAGCGCGCCGCTGAGCGAAACTTTCTCGCTGCAAAATTGGGGCGCCACGCGTTGCGGTCGACTCCCATTAGTTTTTCCATCGCAGCGCGCGCCGGTGAACTCTGATTGATGACGTTCACCGTCTGCGTAACGATCGGAATCCCCGCAAAGCGTGCCGACCTTATCGGTTGACGTCAAAAACTTGTCGCTGCTCGAAGCGCCGTGCTTGACGAAGTGCACGGCTTTCGCGCGCAGCATCGTGTGCGGAAAGTCGACATTCCATGGATGCGGCGGCACGTACGGACACTTGCTCATGTAGCACATGTCGCACAGATAGCACTGATCGACGACGTCTTTGTATTTCTCCTTCGGCACTCCGTCGAGCTCACCGGTCGGACCGTTGTCGATCAGATCGAACAGCGTCGGAAATGCGCCACACAAGCTCACGCAGCGGCGGCAGCCGTGGCAGATATCGAAGATGCGTGCGAGCTCAGCATCGAGCGCCTGCTCGTCGTTGAACTCCGGAGTTTTCCACGCAAGCGGATGCCGCGTGGGCGCAAGCAGGCTTCCTTCTTTGGTCACAAGGTTAGACCGCCGGCCCCTGCGGGTCCGGCAACACAAACGTCATTTGACAACGTCAATCAACGATTGTGTCGAGCGTCTTCTGGAATTTGTTCGCGTGCGAGCGTTCGGCCTTGGCCAGCGTCTCGAACCAGTCTGCGATCTCTTCGAAGCCCTCATCGCGCGCCGATTTGCTCATGCCCGGATACATATCGGTGTATTCGTGCGTCTCACCGGCGATGGCAGCTTTCAGATTCGACTTGGTAGGACCGATCGGCAGGCCGGTTGCGGGATCGCCAACGGCTTCCAGATATTCCAGATGACCGTGCGCATGGCCGGTTTCACCCTCAGCGGTCGAGCGAAACACGGCGGCGACGTCGTTGTAACCCTCGACGTCGGCCTTCGCTGCGAAATACAAGTAGCGGCGATTCGCCTGCGATTCACCTGCAAACGCATCACGCAAATTCTGTTCGGTTTTCGAGCCCTTGAGTTGCATACGAGTCTCCTCAATTCACTTATACGACGATGACGCGCGGCGCACACGGTGCCGCGGCTGTCCGAGGCAATCTACGCGCGGGTCATTAGATTGAACCAATCAATTATTACTACCCAGCTCGATAGTAATTAGCTATAGATGGTCGTGCTCAGAACTGCTCTTCAGCCAGGGCGAGCGTTCCGACGCTGCCGCCGACAATACTTTCGGCGAGCGACGGCACCGTCACCAGCATGTGATCGGCAAAGAACCGGGCGGTTGCAATTTTCGCGCGGCAAAACTCGATGTCGGCACCGTTGTCAATTCGACGCGCAGCCGCCAGCGCTGCTCGCGTCATCTGCCAGCCGCCGTGCACTATTCCAGCAAGTTTTACATACGGCACCGAACCCGCAAACACGCTGCGAATATCGTTTTTGTATTCGCCGACGATGTACTCGACCACCGATTCGTACGAGTCGACCGCTGACGCGAGCCGGTCTCCAATGGCCTGCAGCTCAATTCCACCCGCGCGCGCTTCCGCAGCTGTCGCTCGCATTTGCTCGATGAATGTTCGCGCCGTCCTGCCACCATCGCGCGCGGTCTTGCGGCCGACCAGATCGTTCGCCTGGATTGCAGTCGTGCCCTCGTAAATCGTCAGGATGCGGGCGTCGCGGTAATACTGTGCGGCGCCGGTTTCTTCGATGAAACCCATGCCGCCGTGTACCTGGACGCCGGTCGAGGTAACGTCGATCGACATTTCGGTCGACCATCCTTTTACGATCGGCACCAGATACTCATAAGCCGCCATCGCGGCTGTGCGGCGCTCGGCGTTTGGATGATGATGTGCAACGTCGTTGTATCCCGCGGCCACATAGGCAACGGCACGCGCCGCTTCGGTGTTCGACCGCATGAACATCAACATGCGCCGCACGTCCGGATGGTGAATGATCGACACCGGCCCGCTCGATCCCTCTACCGCGCGGCTTTGGACGCGCTCTCTCGCGTGCTCGACGGCTTTCTGATAGGCACGATCCGATATCGCAATGCCCTGCATGCCGACCTGGAAGCGGGCCGCATTCATCATGATGAACATGTATTCGAGGCCGCGATTTTCTTCGCCGATCACCGTTCCAATGGCGCCAGCTCCGACCTCTCCCTTGTCGTCGCCGAAGATCAGGACGCACGTCGGGCTCGCCTTGATGCCGAGCTTGTGCTCGATCGACGCGCAGTAGACGTCGTTGCGCTTGCCAAGCTTGCCGCTGGAATCGAAAGAAAACTTCGGAACGATGAAAAGCGAAATCCCTTTGACGCCCGCCGGTGCATCCGGAGTACGCGCGAGCACAAGGTGCACGATGTTTTCGGCAAGATCGTGCTCACCGTACGTGATGTAGATCTTCTGCCCGAACAAGCGATACGTGCCGTCGCCCTGCGGCACCGCCTTGGTTCGCACCTGCGCCAAGTCGGAGCCCGCTTGCGGCTCGGTCAAATTCATCGTGCCGGTCCAGCTGCCGTCGATCAGCTTCGCCAGATACGCATCTTTCTGTTCCTGTGAGCCCGCCACCAGCAACGCTTCGATCGCACCGTCTGTGAGCAACGGGCACAGCGCAAAAGAAAGATTTGCTGCCTGCATCATTTCCAAGCATGGAGCGGCGACGAGCTTTGGTAGATCCTGACCGCCGTATTGCGTCGGATGCTGAATACCCTGCCAGCCCGCTTCGACAAACGAGCGAAACGCCGCCTTGAATCCCGGCGTAGTCGTGACGACGCCGTTGTCCCATTTAGCCGGCTGAACGTCACCGCTCCAATTAAGCGGTGCCACTACCTCGCTCATGAAGCGCGCGTTTTCTTCGACCACGGCTTGTACCGTCTCGTCGGTTGCGTCCTCACACCCGGGCAGCTGCTGAATTTCTTTCAGACCCGCGAGTTCGTGCAACACGAACAGCATGTCCTTGACAGGCGCTACGTAGCTCATCGACCTATCCCAGCTCCTTGACGATCTGCGGAACGATTTCAAACAGATCGCCGACGACTCCGTAGTCGGCGATCTGGAAGATCGGCGCCTCAGGGTCTTTGTTGATCGCCACAATCACTTTGGAATCTTTCATGCCGGCCAGATGCTGAATCGCGCCCGAGATGCCGACCGCGATATACAACTGCGGCGCCACGACCTTGCCCGTCTGCCCGACCTGCCAATCATTAGGTGCATAGCCGGCATCGACCGCCGCGCGCGATGCGCCGATCGCCGCATTCAACTTATCTGCCAGTGGCTCCAGCAGCTTGAAATTTTCCGCCGAGCCGATGCCGCGTCCGCCGGAAATCACGATCTTCGCGCCTTGCAACTCCGGGCGATCCAGCTTGACGACGTCACGCGAGACAAAGCGCGATGCATCGCCTGTTGCTACGGCGGCAACCGTTTCGACTTTCGCGGTACCGCCTTCGCTCGCGGCAGGCTCAAAGTTTGTGGGACGCGCGGTTACGACCTTTATCGGATCGCTCGACTGCACCGTCGCGATAGCGTTCCCGGCGTAGATCGGGCGCGTGAAGGTATCGGCCGATTCGACGCTGCTGATGTCGGATATCTGCGCCGCGTCAAGCTTGGCTGCCACTCGCGGCAAAATGTTCTTGCCGTACGCCGTGGCAGCAGCGAATAAGTGCGTGTAGCCGCTTGCCATCGAAACCATCTGCGCGGCGATCGGTTCGGCGAGACCATCGGCGAATTGCGCGGCGTCGGCCAGAAAAACCTTGGACACGCCGCTGATTTTTGCGGCTTCGTTCGCAGCATTGGCGGCGTTGTGACCCGCTACAAGGATGTGCACATCGCCACCGGCTTTTGCCGCCGCAGTCACCGTGTTCAAAGTTGCAGGGCGGACCGTTTTCCCGTCATGTTCGGCAAGCACCAGCGCGGGCATCAAATCACCTTCGCTTCGGTCTTCAACTTTGCAACCAGCGTCGCTGCGTCGGGCACCTTGATCCCCGCCTTGCGACCCGCCGGCTCGGTCACCTGCAGCGTCTTCAATCTCGGCGTCACGTCGACGCCCAGATCCTCGGGCTTCAGATTCTCAAGCGGCTTTTTCTTCGCCTTCATGATGTTGGGCAGCGTGACATAGCGCGGTTCATTCAGTCGCAGATCGGTGGTAATCACTGCCGGCAGTGCGACCGAAATGGTTTCCAGCCCGCCGTCCACTTCGCGTGTGACCTGCGCGCGCCCGTCGGCGATCTTGATCTTCGACGCAAATGTCGCCTGCGGCATGTCGGCCAGCGCAGCAAGCATCTGGCCTGTTTGATTTGCATCGTCGTCGATCGCCTGCTTGCCAGCGATCACGAGTTGCGGCTGTTCCTTGTCGACAATCGCCTTCAGCAGCTTCGCGACTGCAAGCGGCTGCAACTCCACATTCGTTTCGACCAGAATCCCGCGGTCGGCGCCGATCGCCATCGCGGTGCGCAACGTTTCCTGGCACTGCAAGACTCCGCAGGAAACCGCAATCACCTCAGTGGCTACGCCCGCTTCCTTGAGCCGAACGGCTTCTTCGATAGCGATCTCGTCGAACGGATTCATCGACATTTTGACGTTGGCCAGGTCGACACCGGTTTTGTCCGACTTCACACGCACCTTGACGTTGTAGTCGACGACTCGCTTGACGGGAACAAGGATTTTCATCACAGATCCGAAGTGTGCAGCCGGTGATTATACGAATCGATGAAGGCGCACGATGTTGCGGCCACTCTAAGCGAAGCGCGGTGCTAAATTTCAGCGAGTTCGTCGATGCGGGAGCCGTATTGCACAGTGTTCTGGAAGCGTTGCGCCGGTTGCCCGACCTGGGGGATCCCTACGAGGACGAGCGCCGGGCGCTCACAGCTATCGCGACGGATATTCCAGCGGCCCGAGGTACGCGACGCTTCGCGATCACGGGCGCTGCGCTACATCGACGCAGTTCGAGCGGCAGATACGGCCCTGCTGTCCGCGCAGAATCTGCTGAATTCGTTTCCGCTCGCAACACCGGAAGGTATTGCGTTGCTGCGATTGGCCGAAGCCTTGTTGCGCGCTCCGGACGCAGAAACACAGACGTGGCTGATCGCCGAGAAGCTTGCCCACTTTCGCGACACGCGCATCGGGATGGATGGCAACTTCGTCACGCGCGTGCTCGCAACCGCGCTGAAGATCGCCGGCCACACCGCAGCCGACGCCGAGCTACAGGATGCAGGAGCCGATCGCGGATCGCTGCGCGCCTGGCTCGCCAAGAGTGCACTGCGTCCGCTCGTGATCGACGGTATTCGCCGCTTCGGCGACCAATTTGTCTTCGCGACAAATTTGCCAGATGCGATGGCGCGCGTCAGACGCCGGCCCGACTCGCGCGTGACGTATTCATTCGACATGCTGGGTGAAGGCGCGCGCACGCGTGCCGACGCCGATCGCTCTTACACGTCGTACGTCGACGCGCTCGAGTCGTTGAAAGGCGCACTTAAGCAGGAAGGCGGCAGGGACTGGACGGCGCGCGATGGCATATCGGTAAAGCTGTCTGCGATCCACCCGCGCTTCGAGACTGCACAAATTGAACGGTGCGAGCGTGAACTGTATCCACGACTGGTGGAGCTTGCGGAGCTCGCGCGTTCGGCAAACGTCAACTTGACGGTTGACGCCGAAGAGTCGGAGCGGCTCGTCTTGCACATCGCAATATTCGAGCGGCTGATGCGCGAGCCGACACTGGGTGACTGGCCAGGACTCGGCATTGCGATACAGAGCTATCAGCCTCGTGCACTGCGCGCGGTCAATCATCTGCTGCAAGCGAGCGAAGAGCTGCGCAGACCGATCGCCATGCGCCTGGTCAAGGGCGCCTACTGGGATGCGGAGATCAAGCGCGCACAGGAACTCGGCATGTCCGGGCTTTCCGGTCTTCACGCGCAAGTGGGCAACCGACATTTCGTTCCTGACCGTAGCGCGCCGATTGTTAAGCCATCCGGCGCCGGTATATCCGCAATTTGCGACACACAATGCATTGACGGTTGCATCGATCCTTGAATTCGCGCGCGAATTTTCCAGCAAGGCTGGCGGCAGACGTTACGAGTTTCAGCGGTTGCACGGCATGGGCGATCCGCTGTACGACGCATTGCTTGCGGATCAGCCCGACGTACGCGTGCGTGTCTATGCACCGGTCGGGGAGTTTCGCGACCTTCTTGCCTACCTCGTTCGGCGCCTGCTTGAAAATGGCGCTAACACTTCGTTCGTTCACCAGATCACGGATAACTCGGTGCCGTCGGAGCTGCTGGTCAAGGATGTCTATGAACAAGCGCGCAGCTATCTGGCGTCTGACGCGCCGTCGTCTGCGCTGGCTACCGGACGGCAGATTTTCGCCGAACGCCGCAACTCGCGTGGGATCGATCTGCAATATGCGCCCTCGCTGCTGAAGATGACTGAAGCGGTGATGCGGTCGGCCTCCGTCGCGGCGACCTCTTTGATCAGCGGCTGTATCGCCGGTTCGCGCAGCGTCGATGTGCGCAATCCAGCGAGACTCGGCGACACCGTGGGGTCAGTAGTTGAATCGACGCTTGAAGACGCGACCCGTGCAGTCGACGCTGCCAGCGCATCGATGCGGGATTGGGATGCGCTCGGTGTTGAAGCACGCGCGGCCATCGTGGATCGAGTGGCCGACGCTTGGGAGTCGGCGCATGACGAGCTCGCGGCGCTGATCGTGCGCGAAGCCGGCCGCACGATGCTCGACGCACACATGGAAGTGCGCGAGGCAATCGACTTCTGTCGCTACTACGCCGCGCTCGGACGCGCGCAGATGACATTGGAGCCGCTGCCGGGACCCGTGGGTGAGTCAAACGAATTGCGCCTCGCGGGGCGCGGAGTGTTCGTCTGCATCAGCCCGTGGAATTTTCCTTTGGCCATATTCGGTGGGCAGATCGCCGCTGCGCTGGTTGCCGGCAATAGCGTGGTCGCGAAGCCGGCAGAGCAGACTCCGTTGATTGCTTTCCGTGCTGTGCAGTTGATGTTCAACGCCGGGGTACCGCGCGATGTGTTGCAACTTGTGCTCGGTCGCGGCGAGACGGTCGGCAAGGCATTGACGTCCGACCCGCGAATCGCAGGCGTTGCATTCACCGGCTCGACCGTGACGGCTCGCGCGATCAATCGCGCTTTGGCGGCGCGCGACTCGCCGATCGGCGTGCTGATCGCCGAAACGGGCGGACAGAACGCAATGATTGTCGACTCGAGTGCGCTGCCCGAACAAGTGACCGACGCCGTAGTCAGCAGCGCGTTTCGCTCTTGCGGACAACGTTGCTCGGCGCTTCGGGTGTTGTTCGTTCAACGCGATGTGGCGGACACGATGACAGCAATGATCGCCGGTGCAATGCGCGAGTTGATCGTCGGCGATCCGGCCGATCCGCGCACGGATGTCGGGCCCGGTGATCGACGCTGAACAGCTGTCGTTGCTGCAGCAACACCGCGACTGGCTCCGCGCACACGGAAAGCGCTTGCACGAATGCGAGCTGCCAGTGGGTCTGAACGGTCACTATTTCGCGCCGGTCGCATACGAGATCGACGCTATTGGTGATCTCGAAAGCGAAAACTTCGGTCCGATACTGCACGTGATCCGCTACGACAAGCACGATCTCGACAAGGTGATCGACGCGATCAATACGACCGGTTATGGACTGACGATGGGCCTGCACACGCGACTCGACGCGCGAGTCGAGCACGTGACCCAGCGCGCACGCGTCGGCAACCTGTACGTCAACCGGAACATCATCGGCGCCGTCGTCGGCAGCCAGCCGTTCGGCGGCGAAGGCTTGTCGGGCACAGGACCCAAGGCGGGCGGCCCACGCTACCTGCAGCGCTTTTGCGCCGAGCGCGCGGTGACGATCAATACTGCAGCGGCGGGTGGCAACGTCGAACTGACTGCTAGCGCGCAAAACTGAATTAGCCGATATCGCGAATGATTTCGCGGGCCGCGTTGTGCCCCGGCGCGCCGGTCACGCCGCCACCTGGATGCGCGCCTGAGCCGCAGTGATAAAGCCCGGCGATTGGCCCGCGATAACGCGCGTAGCCCAGCACCGGCCGCATCGAGAACAATTGATCGAGCGACAGCTGACCATGGAAGATGTCGCCGCCGGTCAATCCGAATTCACTCTCGAGATCCGCCGGCGATAGCGCACGAAAACCCAGCAACGATGCGCGAAAGTTCGGGCAATAGTTCTGCACAACGTCGAAGATTGCTTGCACCGCGCGCTCTTTCAGCTGCGACCAGTCTGCTGTCGGCGCGAACTGCTGGCAAAACAGGCTGGCGACATGTTGACCTGGCGGCGCCAACGAGTCATCGACGACGCTTGGAATCAACATCTCGACGACAGGTTCGCGCGAGTATCCATCAGCAACCGCGTCGTGCCATGCACGATCCATGTAAGCAAGCGACGGTGCGAACGTGATCCCGCTCGCATGATGCGGCTGCGGCGTCGCGCCGGGCAACGCTGAAAAATCAGGCAGCTCGGACAGCGCAACGTTGATGCGGAACGTTCCCGAGCCATACTTGGTGCGTGCGATTGCTTCGGCGAAGTCCGCAGGCAGTGCCGCTGAATCGACCAGCCGTTGATACAGCAGCTTCGGCGTCACGTTGGCCGCCACCGCTCGCGCGCGCACAACTTCACCTGATTTCAATTCGACACCGGTGGCACGGCCGTCTTCAACGATCACTCGCTGCACCGGCTGGTCGACATCGATTTGCACACCCCGCGCCCGCGCTTCAGCCGCCATCGCCTGAGTGATCGCACCCATCCCGCCGATCGCATGTCCCCACTTGCCACGCTTGCCGTTAACTTCACCGAACACGTGATGCAGCAGCACGTACGCCGAGCCCGGCGCATACGGGCTCGCGTAGTTGCCAACGATCGAGTCCCATCCGAGAACTGCCTTCAGCGGTTCCGATTCAAACCACGAATCGAGCCAGTCGCCCGCACTCTTGGTAAAGACATCGAGCAGATCGCGCTGACCTTCTCGTGGCAGCCGTCCCATCTGCAATAGCAGCCTGGCGGCCGCGACAAGATCGCGCCATCCTTCGACGACGAACGGTCCGCCGAGATTCGGCGGCGATTGCAGGATCCAATGGCGAAGTTGATCTGCGACGCGATCGAGCCGCGCGTAGAACGACGGCAGTCTTTCGGCATCGCGCGGCGAAAACTTCGCGACTTCGGCGGTGGTCTGCGCCGCATCGCCGCCGAACTTGAGGGTGCGCCCATCGGCCAGCGGGACGAAGTTCGAGAACGGTCGCTCGACGATACGCAGTCCATGCTGAGCGAGCTTCAGATCGCGAATCACCTGCGGGTTCAGCAGGCTCACCGTGTAACTCGCGGTCGAGTTGCGAAAACCCGGATAGAACTCCTCCGTCACCGCAGCGCCGCCGACGACGTTTCTGCGCTCGACCACGCGAACACTTAGTCCCGACGCCGCCAGATAGCAAGCACACGTCAGGCCGTTATGGCCAGCGCCAATGATCAGAACGTCGAGCTGCTTCTCCATCGCCCGATGGTAGCGGGCGCGGAAGCATCAAGAAAGAAACGCCGCGCTCTTGATCAAGCGCGGCGTTCTAGCGCTGCGACGAGTTACTTCGGCAGCAACACTTTGTCGACGACGTGGATCACACCGTTCGATTGATTAACGTCGGCGATCGTCACTTTCGAAGTGCCGCCGCTTTCGTCCGTGACACTTACCGTCTTGCCGCTGGCAGTGGCTGTTAACGTGCCGCCGGCGGCGGTCTTTAGCATCGCCTTGCCGCCGCCCGCGTCGATCTGCTTCATCAACGCAGCCGCGTCCATCTTGCCCGGCACGACGTGATAGGTCAGGACTTTGGTCAACTGTCCCTTGTTTTCGGGCTTCAGCAACGTGTCGACCGTTCCGGCAGGTAGCGCCGAAAACGCCGTGTTTGTCGGAGCGAACACCGTAAATGGCCCCGGGCTCTTCAGCGTATCGACCAATCCCGCAGCCTTGACCGCGGCAACCAGCGTCGTGTGATCCTTCGAGTTAACGGCATTGTCGATGATGTCTTTGCTCGCATACATCGGCGCGCCGCCGACCGTGACTTGAGCCATTGCAGCAACGGTGGTTACGGATAACGCCAAGGCGACCGCAAGCCCCGCCAGTTTCTTCGTTTGCATCGGTTTTCTCCTGTTGAATTGTTGATGCAGCGGCGAATGCACGTTGGAACTGCGAGTGTGCGTTGCCGTGCTGTCCCTGGTACGGGACAGCGGCTCAACTGGATGTTGCGGCGGTGAGCTCCGGTAGGACTCGCTCAAGACAACTCGAATAAAGCCGGCACCAGCGCCCACACGGAAATCACCTCGCCGTTTTCGCTGTATGGCCGGTACAACGCATCTCGTGCGGCCTTGATGGCCGCTTCACTATAGTCACCGCAGCGCCCCACATACGATGCCGAGCGCCGCTACGATTTCTTCTCCTGATTTTTTCGCTCTCTTCCGAATCTTCAGGCAGCTGTTCGTTGTACTTGGCATGCGCCGACTGGTGTCCGGACGTTACGTTGCCATCGACCCAGCTGCCGCCGTCAATCCGCGGCCTCGAATGACGCGCGACCTGGTCTGCGGTGATGACGCCCGGAACGCGCAGCAGCATCTACAGGAAGAAGTATACGCAACGTGACCGCAGCGCTGCGTGGGTATCCCGGCAGCACACGGTTCGGCGAGTTGTTGTAGCCACCGATGTAGTACACCTTGTCTGTCAGATTGGTTACGTTCAGCCGTACTTCGTACTGCCTTTGCACATACGCCACGGTGGCGTCAGCGACCAGATAGGAAGGAATCGTCGAGCCGGGAATGTTGGTGTCGGTGAGCCAGGCTCCCTTCTGCCCGCGCACTCCGCCGCCGACTTCCCAGCCCGATGCACCAAAGCGGTAAATGGTCCAGATGTTTCCGGCAACGTCGGAAACTCCGAGCGGTGTGTTGCCCTGCACGTTGGCGGGACCGGTGATGATCTCGCCGTCCATGAAAGCAACGCCGCTGTAGATCTCCCAGTTCGGCGTGATGGAACCCGACGCCTCGAATTCCAGTCCCTCGACACGGCGCTTGCCGGCGAGGATCGTCACGCCTGTGATCGGGTCCGGAATACGCGCGTTGGTCTTTTCGTTTCTGAACAGCGCTGCGCGCAGTTGCAGGCCCTCTGAACACGTCCCACTGCGCACCGATTTCGTAGTTCTGATTCTTCTCCGGTCGAGGTTCTGATTGAGTGCAGTCAACTGCGTTGCGGCTGTGCCGCCGTACGTGCCGAGCTCACCCGAAGGGTTGTAGGAGTTGCCCCATGAAGCGTAGTAAGACTGCACAGCACTTGGCTGCCAGATCAACCCGGCGCGGCCGCTCAGCATGTTGTCGGTCCGCGAAAATGGTCCGACTGCCGGCACCGGCCACATCGCTCGCGCGGTTCGCACGCGCCTCAGCAGTCTATAGTGTTCGTACCGCAATCCCACCAGCGCTTTCCATTGTGGGTCAGCTCGAGTTGATCCTGCGCGTAGAGCGCCGCGGTCTTCGCCTTTGCAACTCGAGTCGAGGTTAGGCGTCTTGGTGTACGACAGTGCCGTGTAAGGATCGGGGTTCAGAAACGGGGTCGTGGATGTGGGTGCTTGCGCGCCAGCAACCGCCGGATTGGCGTCGAGAATGTAGTTACGGCGGTCGAGCCGCTCACTTGCGAGTTCGAGGCCGCCGAGCACGGTGTGCCTGACACCGCCGGTAGCGGCGCGCCACGTCAACTCGGTCTGATTGATGAACGCCGTGTCGTCGTTGTCTCGCGTCCGTCCGCTGTCGTGATTGCGCGTCACGAGCAGCAGTGACAGCGGCGTACTGCGGCGTCACCGGCGTTCCGTTCGCCGCCGTCGCGGAAAGCGTCGCGATCGTGGACTCCGATTCGCGTTTGTAGTTGGCGAGCCGCAACGTATTGCGCAAGCTCAGCGTGTTGTTGAAGCGATGGTCGAGCGTGAATGTTCCGATGTAGGTTTCGTAGTCGGCAAAATCGTGGTTCGCGTAACCGTAATAGTTTTCTGGCGATACCGGAGGAAATCCGAAGAATCCCGCTGCATTGGTAAACAGAGCAGGCTGACCGTAGTCCGTCACATCCTTCTGCTTCAGGTAATAGAGAGAAAACGTCAGGTCGGTTGCGTTGCCGATGTTCATCCAGAAACTTGGCGCGAATCCCAGCTTCTCAACGCCCTGCGGATAACGATAGCTGTCGGAGTCTTCGATCAAGCCAATCAGGCGCAAAGCGCTCGAATCCGTGGTGCGCACGTTGACGTCTGCGGTGGCGCGCTTCTGGTCGTACGACCCCAGTGTTACCGCAACTTCACCTCGCTGCGTCCGATCGGCAACCTTCGACGTCTGATTGATCGCGCCGCCAGTAGACCCGCGACCGAACATCAACGCTGACGCACCCTTCAACACTTCGACCGACTCGGTTGCAAAGAGATCGCGGTTGTATTCTCCGAGGTCGCGCACGGCATCGATGAAGATATCCTCGTTCAGAGGGAAGCCGCGCAGGTAGTACACCTGATTGGCCTGTGTTCCACCTTCCGCGGCAGCGTAGGAGATGCCGGGCACGTTGCGCAATGCGTCCTGCAGCGTGGTCGCGTTTTGCGAGCGAATGAGTGTTTGCGGAACGATGTTGATGAACTGCGGTATGTCCCGCAGAGGAGTTTCGGTGCGTGTCCCGGTGCGAGTTGAATCGGTCCTGAAAGTCGGCTCCTCTGGGGTTGCTTGAGCTTTGACCTCGGGCAACGTGGGCAGCGGACTTGGAGCGGATTGCGCGACAACCTCCGGCGCGGTTTGCGCCGCCGCCCAATGCGGCGCGGTGAACAGCAAGGTAATCGCGGCTGCCAGCGGCCGTCGTTCGAACTGCAGCATGTCCTTCTCCCAGTGCGTGTGCGTGTTGCATGCGCCTGGCTGGCAAAGGGAGCTGGCTGGCTAGTTGTTGAACGTAATGATTAAAAAATAAAGAGACCTTTGGCTTGCGGAGCCAACCGGCACGCGGCATGACCCTGTTTAAGCGCGCCGTGCGGTAAGAGAACAATGACTTGCGCGCTGGCTGGCTACTAGGTCAGGGGAGACTTATGTGAACTCTCCTATTTGGTCAGGATCAACTTGCCGAGCTTGGTGCGGCGTAGCCGATACAAGTGCCCTTCGTGACGAATACCAACCTCGTGCGCGGCACCGAACAGCTGCGTCGTATTCCACTCGATCGCACCACCTGTCTTCGGTTCGATCGAAGCGGCCGGCTCGACATCGAGGGTGCTTTGCAACCCGTCCGTTTTTCTTGCGGATGGCATCGTCGGCTGCGAACGCACTACTTGTAGCCCACGCGATCGAGAATGCGCTGGGCAGCGACCTGGTTCTTGCCGACCGAGGAGATTGAGACCGTCTCCTGCTTGAAGTTGCCAAGCGACGAGAGCTGCGGATTATTCAGCTGAGTGCCCTTCACGACCGGCCACTCATTGTTGCCGTTCGCAAAGTAGCCCTGCGCCGACGGACTCGACAGGTACTCAAGAAACGCGATCGCATTGGCTTTATTGGGCGCGTTTTTGGCGACGCCGCCGCCCGAGATATTGACGTGTGTGCCGGTCCCTGACTGATTTGGCCAGACAAACCCAACCTTGCTCACGACTTCCTTATCCTTGGGGTCGGTCGAGCGAAGCAGTCGCACCCAGTAGTAGTTGTTGGTGACCGCCACGCCGCACTCGCCAGCAGCCACCGCCTTGATCTGATCGGTATCGCCGCCACTGGGAGGACGTGCCATGTTGCTAACGATGCCCTTCGCCCACTGCTCGGCACCCTTCTCGCCCATTGCTTCGACACGCGATCCGATCAACGACAGCATGTAGGGATGTGAGCCGGAACGCGTGCACACCTTGCCCTTGTTCTTCGGGTCGGCGAGTTCTTCGTAGGTGTCGACGTCTTCGACTTTTACGCTCGCCTTGTTGTAAACGATCACGCGCGCGCGCGTCGAAAACCCATACCAAGTGCCATCATTGGAACGCAGATTTTCCGGAATGCGCTCATTCAGCAGCTTCGATTGGACCGGCTGAAAGAGTCCGTCGATTTGCGCGCGCCACAACCTCGCAGCGTCGACCAGCAAGACCACATCGGCCGGGCTGTTGCTGCCTTCCGCCTTCAGTCGTTGCAATATCTGCTCATCGCCGGCTTCAATACGATTGACCTTGATGCCGGTTTGCTTGGTGAACTCCGAGTACAGCGCTTCGTCGGTTTGATAGTGGCGCGCGGAGTAAAGATTGAGCACCTTTTCCTGCGCTTGAGCCGACAGAGGCGTCACAAACGCACTCGAGATTCCGGCGAGCACGGCAACCTGCATCGCCCGATGCAGACATATTTCGGCCACGCGTCGACGCGCTTTGATTCGGTTCATCGCCACACCCATTTGTTAGTTGTAGATCGGATGGGCGCACGTTATCGCAACTGATTCCTAAATGCAAATAATTCTCATTCCTATAAATGGATTAGCTAAATCAAGGCTTTATGATTTCAGCACCGTATTCATCGGTCGGGAACAACGGGGAAGAACGTGCCGAAAAAAGGCCAGGCCGATCAGGCGCGCAGAGTCCGGGCGTCGGCGTCGATAAACCGCCTGGCGCCGTCGAAACGGGCCCGCCAGTAGCGATCGTCCAAGCCCTCGATTCGCACGCGGCCGCTGCGCGCGGGCGCGTGAAGAAAGCGGCCTTCTCCTATATAGATGGCGACGTGTGAATAAGCACGAGCCAGCGTATTGAAGAACACCAGATCGCCCGGCTCGAGTTGCGAGCGCGTGATCGGCTCGCCAAGTTTTCCGATGTCTTCCGAGCGGCGTGGCAATTGCGGGGCGCCCACTGATTGGAAGACAAATCTGACCAGGCCGCTGCAGTCAAAACCACTCGCGGGCGTGGATCCGCCGTATCGATACGGCGTGTCGATCAGAGTCAATGCTCGCACCACGATGTCGGACCGAAGGCTTCCGTCATCACGCTCGACCTCGGCCGCATCGGCTCCGCGAGCGATCACGGCCGCTGCAATGCTGAGTGCGGCGAGCGCGTGGTTCACTCAGGCGGCGCGGTCGGGCAGCGCTTGCGGATCGTTGTAGCTTTTTACCGAGGTTCCTCGGTAAAGAATCTGTGCGTTCCGCTCGGTGATCTGCCGATGCAACGCGACGAAATCCGGCTGCATATCGAGGCTCGGCCGCGGCTCGGGAGCGAAGTGATGGAACGTATCGACACCGCGAACGAGCGTTGCACTGTCCTCGCCTGCGATCTGCGAAACACTGGTTGGAATGTAGCGAATTGCAAAGCCGATACGCCGGTCATTCGACGGATTGGCAGGCGAGCCATGAACCAATCGCACGTGATGCAGCGAGATCTCGCCGGGCCGCAGCTCGATTGTCACCGCCTTCGACTCGTCGACATCGACCGCGACCTCCTGCCCGCGCGTCAACAGATTATTCTTCGCGAACGTATCGCGATGCTCGAGTTGGTCCGATGTGTGCGAGCCGGGAATGAACGTCATCGCACCGTTTGCGCGATTGCTCGGCGTCAGCGCAACCCACGCGGTCACGACGTCGGGTCTGCTGAGGCCCCAGTACGTCGAGTCCTGATGCCAGGAGACGAACGCAGGGTTGTTTGCTTCCTTGATGAAAAAGTTCGTGGTCCAGCACAGCAGATTCGGCCCGTATAAATCCTCGATGGCGTCAACGATGCGCGTATTGCGCACGAGGTCAGCGAGCCAAGGAAACAGCAGATGTGTCTTGTGACGCAAATCTCCGGCCAGGGGATGGCCGCATTTCGTCTCGTAGTCTTCCAGCTTGCTGCGAATTTCGACCGCGTCGGCTTCCGGCATCACGCGTATCGGAAACACGCAGCCGTCGCGCTGAAACTGGTCGATTTGGGCCTCGGTCAGGATCTTTGACATGGCAATCCTCATCCAAATATCAGGCGGCACCGCTGATGACGTTCATTACCTCGGACGATGCGTGCGCATCGGCAGGCGTGCCTTCGAAAATAATCTCGCCGCGCTCCAGAACATACAAGCTGTCGGCGTATTCGGGAATATGGTGGATGTTCGACTCCGCCATCAGAATCCCGTGCCCGCGCCGGCGGATAGACGCGATCCCTTCGCTAATGCTCGGAATGATGGCGGGCGAGAGTCCTTCGAACGGTTCGTCGAGTAGCAACAGCTCTGCATCGAGCGTCAGAGCGCGGGCAATCGACACCATCTTGCGCTCGCCTCCGGAAAGCTGGCTGCCACCGCGCGTGGCGTAGTCACGCAGCTTCGGAAAAATTTCATACGCCATCGCAATGCGCGTCTTCGCGTCGCGACCCTGCGGACGCGTCCAGGTCGGAAGCTCGATGTTTTCGGCCACGTTCAGATCGCCGAACACCTGGCTCTCCTCGGGCGCATAGCCGATCCCCAGCTGCGCAATCTTGTATGTCGGCAGGCCAACAATCGACGTGTTCTTGAGCGCGACGGTTCCCGACACAGGCGTCAGAAACCCCATGATCGTCCGAAAGGTCGTCGTCTTCCCGGCGCCGTTACGTCCGATCAGGCACACCAGCTGGCCGGCCGCGACCTGCAGCGAAATGCCGCGCAGGATGCGGCTGTTTTGAATGTCGACGGTCAGCTGATCCAGCGCCAGCATCACGCCGCCCGCTTAGACATCTTGCCGACCAGCTTGCCGACAACGGCCGCAACGATCTCAGGATCGTTGAAAAATTCGTTCGGTGGAAGGTCGGCCAGCACCCTACCCTCCTTTAACGCAACGATTCGAGTCGAGTACTCGGCGACCAGATTCATGTCGTGCTCGACCAAAATGATCGCCTGGACACCCGCATGCTTCGCGGCGTCCATCAGCGTGCGCATGATGCCGTGCTTGTCCCCGCTCGAAACACCACTGGTCGGCTCGTCGAGCAGGATCACTTCGGGCGTCAGTGCAAATGCACTCGCAATGTCGAGCAGTTTCTTCTCGCCTTGCGATAGCAGCCGCGATTCGGTATCGAGCTTGGTATCGAGCCCAAATATCGCTGCGACCTCACGCACCCGCGAACGCAAGGCCGTGTCAGTCGCCACCGATGCGAAGCAGCGAAAACTCTTCGATGCCTGCGACACCACCGCAACCCCGATCGTTTGCGCGACCGTCATCGCCGGAAAGATGTGCACGAGCTGAAAGGCGCGCGCCATGCCGCGCTTGGCAAGCGCTACGGGACCAATGCCGGCGATATCGTGTCCTTTGAAACGCACAGTGCCCGACGTCGGCGTTAACAGACCGGTCAACACATTGACCAATGTCGTCTTCCCTGCCCCATTCGGGCCCACGATTGACAGCAACTCGCCGCGCGCAACCGTCAGCGACACGCCATCGAGCGCCACGAAGCTGCCGTACGCCTTGCTGACGCCAACGGTTTCGATCAACGTCATTGCTTGTGCTTCAGTTTCGTCCACAGGTCCTGCGCCACACCCATTACGCCACGCGGAAACAGAATCACGATCAGCGCCAGCGTCACACCGAGAAAGAAACGCCAGTACTGGGTGAGCGACATCAACTCGGATTTCAGGAAGATGAAAACGAAAGCGCCCACCAGCGGGCCGAAAAAGTTCGCGAACCCGCCCAGTACCGTCATGAATACCAGCTCGCCGGAGTGCGTCCAGTAAGCAGTCTCCGGATCGGCCTGGCCCGTGTTGATTGCGAGGATCACGCCCCCCACCGCGCAATAGAAAGCAGAAATCAAGAAGGCCGCGAGCCTGAACATGCGCACGCGCACACCGAGATACTCCGCCTTGCGCGGGTTCTCGCGGATCGCGGTCAGATGCAGGCCGAACGGCGAATGCACTATGCGCCACATCACAAAGCCGAGCACTACAAGCAGCACTAGGCAGTAGTAGTAAAAAGGTCCGATCAGAAAGGTCGTCTTGTCGAGCTCACTGAATTCGTTGCCGAACAGCGCAGGGCGCAGCACGCGAATGCCCGTGTCGCCGCCGGTGATGTCGTAGAACTTGAACAGGAACGAGTGAAATAGCATTCCGAACGCGAGCGTCAGGATGCCGAAGAAAATTCGCACGTAGCGCACCGCGAGCAAGCCGACCGGAATCGCCACCACGACCGCAACCAGCCCCGATACGAGCAAGATCACTTCGAAGCTCTTGACCCCGAGCTTGCTCGTCAGCACCGCTGCGCCATACGCCCCCAGCGCAACGAATAGCGCATGACCGAAAGACAGCAGACCCGTGTAACCGAACAGCAGATTGAAGCCGAGCAGCGCGATGGCGTAGGCAAACGCGGGTAACACGAGCGTGACGTAGTACGGCTGCGCAAAGCTCGGGAACAACGCCAGCACGATCAGTGCTGCGATCACAGTCACCAGAAGCGCCGTGTGCCGGCGCCAACGGCTCGCAGCCAGCTCCTGGCCGGCGGCCGCATCGCTGCTCAGGCCACTTGCGCTCATTCGATCGGCTTGCCGAACAAGCCGGCGGGGCGCGCAATCAGCACCACGATCACGACCAGGTAGATCGCAAGGATTTCGAGCTCCGCATAAAACGTGATCGCGGCGGCTCGCATCAGGCCGACGATCAGCGCACCCACCAGCGCTCCTCGCATGCTGCCGAGGCCGCCGATCACGACCACCGCAAATGCCTCGACCACCAGCTCGACAGGCATGTCGAGCGAGGCCGCCGCGGTCGGCACCACCAGCGCGCCGCCCACCGTGCCGAGCACCGTGCCGAGCGTGAACACGCTGGTGTACATCCAGCGCACGTTCACGCCGAGCGCCTGACTCATCTCGCGGTTCTCGGCGGTCGCCCGCAGAATCCGTCCGAAGCGAGTGCGCTGCAGAAACGCGCCGATGCCGACCGCAATCGCAATGCTGGCGGCGATCACAAGCACGTTGTAAATCGACACCGAGAATGTGCCGACTGCCAGCCGGCCATAGTCGTTAGCCAGGTTGCCGAGCTGCTGCGGATTCGGTCCCCAGAAGAAACGAAGCACGTCCTGAAACATCAACACGAGCGCGAATGTCAGCAGTAACTGGAATGCTTCGTCGCGCGCGTAGATCGTGCGCAGAAGCGCTTCGATCGCTGGCCCGATTGCGCCAAGCACGATGCCGGACACGATCAGCACCGGCAGAAACATCCAGGGCGGGAGCCCCGCTGCTAGCGCCCAGTTGACCGAGCTGATGCCGAAGTACGCGCCGAGCGCGTAGAACGAGCCGCACGCGAGGTTGACGATCTTCTGCACGCCGAACACGAGCTGCAGTCCGGCGGCCACCAAAAAAAGAACGGCGGCGTGAAAAACGCCGCCGAGCAGGATGTCGAAAAAAGCAGCCAAGCGCGTGACCCGGTGCTTGCTCGGATTCGTTACAGCTTTATCTGCGCGCTCTCAATCCATTTCCAGAAATCAGTGCCGGCGGGCTTTTGCAGCTGGTCGGAATACATGCGGTCCACCTGGCCGAGCGTTGCAAAGTCATAGCGGTTCTTGTGCGTCGTCAGCCCCTGATAGAACGTCTGCTCCGCAATATGATCCTTGCGCATGTGGCCCGGGCCGCCGAGCGACTCGACCTTGACCCCTTCGATTGCGCTGATCACGTCTTCCTTGCCGGGCCACGCGTTCTTCGCCTTGTACGCCGCCTCGACGCCGGCCTTGTAGACCTGCATTGCGAAGTACGCACGGTCGGCTTCCCAATGCGGATAGTCCTTGTACTTTTCCTCGTATTCCTTGACGAACAACCGCTGCAGTGGGCTTGCATCGGCGCTGGCGAAGTACAGAGTGTTGTGGCCGAAGATCATGCCCTCGGGCGTGAACTCCTTTTTCAGAAGCGTGTGCTGAAAGCCGGCGGCTGGAAATACGAACTTGGTCTTGCCGTCCATCAGGCCCGCGCTGTGCGCGGTGCGCATGAAGATCGGCAGATCGGCGAACAACAATGACGAGAAACACGAGATCCGGCTTGGCCGCCTTCAATGCCGCGACGTGTGTCGTCAGGTCGAGCGTTCCCACTTTCGGCCATTGCTCGGCGACGACCTTGACGTTGACATTGAACTTCTTCAGCAGCGCCTGAAACGCCGCCATGTTGTTACGGCCATACGAGTAGTCCGGGTTGATGCCGGCGATCGTCGAGAACTGCCCCTTCCAGTACTTGATCGCCAACAGCGACCCCATCACCGCTTCGCATTCGTTGTCGGTACTGCGGAAAACGTAGCGTGGCATTTGGCATCGTCTCCTTGACGCCATCCTGCGTCGTGCCGTCCCAGAAAATCAGCAGCGCCTTCATCTCTTCGGCCACCGCGCCCATTGCCAGACTGACGCCTGACGACACGATGCCCTGCACGCAATCGACCTTGTCCTGCAGCACCAGCTTGCGCAGGCGCTCGATCGAATCCTTCGGATTGGTTTCTTCCTCGACGATCAGCTCGACCTTGCGGCCGGCGATGCCGCCGGACGCATTGATGCGCTCAACCGCGAATTGAGTGCCGCGCAACCCGCATTCGCCGATGGTGCCGACGATGCCGGATTTCGGCGCGATGATGCCGACCCGCACCGGCACGTTCTGCGCGATCGCCGGAAAGCTCAGATACGGCTGCGCTGCGACTGTCGCGCCGGCGCCGCCGATAGCCTTCAGTAACTTTCTGCGGTTGTTTTGCATGACCTGTCTCCTCTTGTTGTAGTGACGTGCGACTCTGTCGGTTCGCTCCGCGTTATTGCCTTGCGCTCGACCATGTTGAACCGGCCCTCGTAGATCGGTCGCCCACCGGTCGTCGGGCCCGGATACTGAACGAACAGCATTTCACCGCCGGTTTCGGTAGCGAGCTCGTCCTCGTAATGAGGGTCGGGATAGAAAACCATCGTTCCGGGACCGTACAGCTTGCCGCCAATCCGGAATTCGCCTGAGAGTATGTACCAGACCTGCGCAAACTCATGGTGATGCAGCGGGTGATGGCCACCGGCCTCGTAGCGAACGATGCCCGCATTCGGTTCAGTCGGCCGCTCTGGACGCGGGTGAAAAAGCATCTTGCCGGTCTGCCCCGGCCAGCGAATGGTTTCCCATTCGCGTTCGTCGCGATGCACGTACTCGGCCGGGCGGTGCTGCAGGCTCGCCGCTTTTCGCTTGATCTTTCCGCTCAACCACAACCTGTTCAGGAGTCATCGCGTTTCCTTTCAGACAACAGCAGCTTCGGTGTCGAGGCGGGCACCGTTTCGGTTTAGCACTTCACGTACGGCTTGACCGGGCAGAGTGCGCGGTTCGACACGCGACTCAATGCACATCGCAGCTGCGTGTCCCTACGGCCTGGCCATACGAAAAACATTGAGCAGTTACGCGGGCCGACGCCACCGCTTCGTGTTGCGCCGAGAGGCAGCGCCCGGCGGTAAGCAGACCATCCCCACGAATGGGAACAAAGCACCCAAAAGGTATTTCGTAGCAATCTTCGAGCAACCATTCGACACGCGGCTTCGCGCCTGCGTGTAACTCGATCGGCCAGGGCGAGCGCGCAATACCGTCGGCAAACTTGCGCCCCGGTAAGAATATCGGCGTTCGCGAGTGTGACCACCCCACGCGCCTGCCGCGTCTGACGCACGCCGACCTGAGTGCCG
This sequence comes from uncultured beta proteobacterium, assembly GCA_963807155.1. Classification (GTDB taxonomy): domain Bacteria; phylum Pseudomonadota; class Gammaproteobacteria; order Burkholderiales; family Burkholderiaceae_F; genus JACCZX01. The sequence goes on along the minus strand of CAWEAZ010000036.1, from coordinate 31,482 downwards.
GTATCCACCACGAAGGACTGCTCGCAGCCTGTCAGATAGTCGCGAAAGAAGCGCGCGTACTCGCGCACCTGCAAGCGCCCTTCGAATCTGCATCGTGAAGTCGCGCGCATTCAGGGTGTTCAATTCTCGCCCGTCGGGCCGACAACGCGCGGCAGTTACACAACAGCTCGTCTGGTCGAGTCGTCGGAAACAGCCATATCTTTGACCGTGGCAGAAAATAACCGTGACCGTGATGACGGCGAAGAAGCTCGGATACCTGCTCCGGCAAAATCGTTCTTCGCCATAGGTCGCGACAAAGCGTGCGGTATCCACTCCGCCGAGGCGGAAGATCATGGTCGGGTTCTGCACTTGCCCGCTCATTCCATCCTTACCATCGCCGATGAACGACTCAAACCCCGCCATCGCGACCAAGTCTGCGTCGCCGCTCGCGTCGATCGTGAGCCTTGCATCGCAGTTCAACGGGCCCTTCCTCGGACCATGCCATCGCACCCATGACGCGATTGCCATCAAGAAGTACGCCGGTCACGACGGGTGGAACAGCACACTGACGCCTGCTTCGCGCAGCAGAGATCGGCTGCCTCGCGCCACATCAGGGATCGTGTACGCGCGCATTAGTCCAGCTCACGCCTGTGTGACTGTAGCGCGAGTAAATTCTTCGATCACATCGAGCAACCGGTCGCTGGCGTTCGCCGCGCGCTCTTCGTCCTTGTCCGCGATCGCACGCGCGATGTCCGCATGCAACTTGGCCGTCAGTGGCATGTCGGCCGCCTGCTTGTAGTGGATGTACCAGAAGCGCCGTGACAAGCCGTGCATCAGACTCATCGCGCCCGCTGCGAACTCGTTATGCGCCGCACTCGAACACAGCAGATTGAACTCACGGTCAGTACGCATGAACGTCACGTCATCGTTGGCGCGCGCCGATTTTTCGAAATCGCGCGCGAGCTCGCGAAAGCGCGTTCGCTGTTCATCGGTCGCACGTCTCGCTGCGGTGCGCGCGATCAGCCGCTCGATCTCGCGACGCGCCTCGTGCAGCCGAAGCTGGCGGCCGACGTTGATCTCCGACACCATCACGCCGCGCCGAGGCAGGATCACGACCAACCGCTCGCGCGCCAGACGCTGCAGTGCTTCGCGGATCGGCGTACGGCCGATACCGAGGTGGCTGGATAGCTCCGCTTCCGATACCGCGGCACCCGGGGCCAGCTTCAACGTGACGATCATCTCTTCGAGCTCCGCGTAGGCACGATCGGTCAGGCTTTGAGCCGGCGTGATCGGCGCCACTTCGATGGGGCTCGCACGCTTCATTGATGCTTGCGCTTCTCGACCATCGAAACGAACTTGTCGTACTCCTTTTCGTCGACTCCGTAACTGTGGTCGTCGTCGGGAAATGTGCCCGCCTTTACTTCCGAGATGTATTGCGGGATTCCCTTGATTGCAACTTCGGTCAGATTCGAATAGCGCTTCGTAAACTTTGGCTTGAAGTCCGTGAACACGCCGAGCAGGTCGTAGCAAAGCAGGATCTGCCCATCGGTTCCGACGCCGGCGCCGATACCGATCGTCGGAATTTCGAGCTGCTTCGAAATCACCGCGGCGATCTTGGCGGGCACCGCTTCGAACTCGAGCATGAAGCAGCCGGCGTCCTGAATCGCAAACGCGTCCTCGAGAATTTTCATTGCGGTTTCGGCCGTCTTGCCCTGGATCTTGAAGCCGCCGAACATCGCCACCGTATGTGGCGTCATGCCGATATGCGACGCGGTTGGAATGCCGGAGTCGACCATCGCCTTCAAAATCGTGGCTTGCGACTTGCCGCCCTGCGGCTTGACTGCATCGCACGCTCCTTCCTGCATGAATCGCGTGGCATTGGTCAACGCACGTTCAATCGTGTTGTAGCTTTGATAAGGCATGCAGCCCAGCACGAACGTGTTCGGCGCGCCGCGCCGCACCGCTTGAGCATGTAGCGCCATCATGTCCATCGTCGCGGGAATGGTGCTCGAATGTCCGTGCGCGATCATCGCCAGGCTGTCGCCGAGCACCGCGACGTCGACGCCCGCCATTTCAGCCCATTTGGCCGAGGTGTAATCGGGCACCGACATGTAGACCATCTTCTCGCCCGAAGTCTTCGAGTCGCGGATCTCCTGCAACGTGCGCTTCTTGCGCGCCGGTGCGCTGGCGGTCTTGTTTGTATTTGCAGCAGCTTCGGCCACGCGTCCCCCGATTGACACCGTCAGTGATCGACAACTAATATATCAGCCATCAACGCAGGCGGCAACGAGGTTTTTCCATGATGACGGAACGGCAGCGCAGATTTCGCGAGCAATATCAAGCGGCGATCAGCCGCTACTACAGCGGACTCGTGCACATCGGTGTGATGTACGGGGCGGGAATCGCTGGCATCTGGTACTGCGTCAGCCACTTGCAGAACGCACGTTGGGAGTGGCTGCTGCTGATTCCCGTTCTGATCGGGGGCAACTTCGTCGAATGGAGCATGCACAAATTCGTGATGCACCGGCTGATCGACGTGTTCGCTTTACGCGCTATCTACGACCGCCATACCCGTCAGCATCATCAGTACTTCACCGACAACGACGCCACGATCGACTCTATCCGCGAATTCCGCATCGTGTTCTTTCCGTGGCGCGTGCTGATCGTTCTTGTGGTGTTCGGGCTCCTGTTTGGCTGGATCGCGAGCGTGCTGATCAATCCGAACGCGGGCTACATCGTGTTCATCGGCATGATCGGCCATTACATGGTGTACGAGACGTTTCACTTCTGTTGCCACGTGCGCGACAACTGGTTCGTTCGTAATTTTCCGTTGATCAACACGATCCGTCGTCATCACACGGCACATCACAACATGGGGATCATGATGCACGTCAACATGAACCTCACATTCCCGATCGCCGACTGGTTTTTGAACACCAGTGACCTGAGGCGCGGCCTGGTTGGCCACTTGTTCAACGGCTACAACGACGCGCATATCAAGCCTGAGCTGAAGCCGGTAATCGCGCGGTTTCGCACATCCGAAACGCAGGAAAAGCGCGTCACGCTAGACGGCCCTCAACTCAACGACGACGAGCTTCGGACGTTGGCCAGCGCCGGCAGCCATGTTTGAACCGTGCCGTATAGCGTGAAAGGGCGAGAAGAGAGAGCGAAAAGCTAAGGAACTCGACGGCTTTTACCGATCAATTCGCGATCATTTCGGTTAAATTCCGAGGCTCGCCGCGCCTGCGGCGGTGAGCCTAACCGAGAACCCCGTTGGCGACCCTAGCAAAGAAGGAACCGGTAAAAGTCGTCACGCCCGCCCCTGCGGCCGGCGCCCCCAAGCCTCGCGTGTTGATCTGCGATGACTCGCGCATCGTGCGGGCATCGATCAGTCAGCACCTGCGCGACCGCTTTGAACTGCGCGAGGTGAACGACGGCGAGGCCGCGTGGCAAGCAATCCTGCTTGATTCGTCGGTTCGCGTCGTCATCAGTGACCTGACGATGCCAAAGGTCGACGGCTTCGAGCTGTTGAACCGGGTGCGCTCCTCCAAGGTACAGCGGATCCGCGAACTGCCGATGGTGATCATCTCCGGCGAGGACGAGGCCGGAGAGCGCGAGCGCGCCGCATCGCTGGGCGCCACCGATTTCATCCAAAAAGGCGTCGGTGCAGCGGAGCTGCTGGCGCGCATGGAAGTGCTGGTGCGCCTTTCGACCACGCGCGAGATGCTGGCCGAAAGCCAGGCATCGCTCGAATCTTCGCGCACTGTCGATTCCGATACCGAGCTGCTGAACCAGCCGTTCTTCGACAAGCAGGTTGAAAAACTGATTTCGTTCGCGCGTCGCAACTTGTCGGACGTGGCGCTGATCTGCATTCGCGTCGAACTGTCGATGCCGCAGAACGAACAGTGGGAAGGCGAGACGGATCAGCGCATCAAGCTGGTCGGGCGCGCCCTGGCGGCATCGATTCGGTTGGAAGATCTGGGCACGCGTACCGATCGCATGGAGTTCTGCGTCGCGACGCCTTCGAGCGGGTTGTCGGGCGTTTTGCGTTTCGCCGCGCGGCTGCGCAAGGTGCTGGAGAACATCGAGGCGGCCGGACCCGGTGTTGAAGTCTGGACCTGCATTGGGCTGTCGACTTTGTCGGAGGAGCTGCGCCGCAGCGCCGAAGAGCTGCGCACGCTGGCGCAGAAGCGCGCTGCCCAGGCGCAGACGAATCGGTCGCGCCGCATCATTCTGGGTACGTCCGACGGTGCCGCGCCGGGCTCGATGGACCCGAAGACCGAAGACGGCTCGATGGACATTAATCTCGCGCTGGCGCTGATTCGCGCCGGGCGCGCTGCCGAAGTGGTGCCTCATCTGCCAAGATTGCTTGAGCAGGTGGCACCGCTCCTGAAGCTGGTGCGACAACAAAAGGAATTGCAGCAGCCGGCTGACGGAGGATTGCATGACGACGTACAGGGAGTACCACGCAAAGTCACTACGTGACCCTGCCGGTTTCTGGTCCGAGCAAGCGCGCCTGATCGACTGGCGCCAGCCGTTTTCCCAGGTCCTCGATTACTCGAAGCCGCCGTTTGCGAAATGGTTCGTCGGCGGTGCTACCAACCTCTGCCATAACGCAGTCGATCGCCATCTGGCAACGCGCGGCGATCAAGCTGCGCTGATCTACGTCTCGACCGAAACCGGCGACGAGAAAACCTACACGTACCGCCAGCTGTATCGCGAAGTCAATCGCATGGCGGGAATTCTGAAGTCGCTCGGCGTCGCGCGCGGCGATCGCGTTCTGATCTATCTGCCGATGATTCCCGAGGCGGCGTTCGCGATGTTGGCGTGCGCACGCATCGGCGCAATTCACTCGGTGGTGTTCGGCGGCTTTGCATCGGTCAGCCTGGCCACGCGCATTGACGATGCGCAGCCGACGCTGATCATCTCGGCCGATGCCGGATCGCGCGCGGGCAAGCCGATTCCGTACAAGCATTTGCTCGACGAAGCGATCGACCTAGCCGAGCATCCGCCGCCGAAGGTGCTGCTGATCAATCGCAAGCTCGCGGACATGAAGCGCGTTCCCGGACGCGACGTCGACTACGCGACATTGCGAGCCGAACACATGAACGACGAAGTGCCGTGCGAATGGCTCGAGTCGTCGGAACCGAGCTACATCCTGTACACGTCAGGCACAACCGGCAAGCCGAAAGGCGTGCAGCGCGATACCGGCGGGTACGCGGTCGCGCTTGCTGCGTCGATGCGCGACATTTTCTGCAGCGAGCCGGGCGAGACCTATTTTTCGACCAGCGACATTGGATGGGTCGTCGGCCATTCGTACATCGTTTATGGGCCTCTGATCAACGGCATGGCCACGGTCATGTACGAGGGCCTGCCGATTCGTCCCGACGGAGGCATCTGGTGGAGCATCGTCGAGAAGTACAAGGTCAACGTGATGTTCTCGTCGCCGACCGCGATTCGCGTACTGAAGAAACAGGATCCGGCGCTGCTGAAGAAATACGATCTGTCGAGTCTGCGTTTGCTGTTTCTTGCCGGTGAACCGCTCGACGAAACAACCGCGCGCTGGATCGCCGATGGGGTTGGCAAACCCGTTATCGACAATTACTGGCAAACCGAAACTGGGTGGCCAATTCTCGGAATTTCGCGCAATGTCGAAGCGTTGCCGTCCAAGTTCGGGTCACCAGGTGTTCCGGCGGCCGGATATTCCGTCAAGATATTCGACGAATCCACTGGCGAAGAGATCACGCAGCCGCATCGAAAGGGTGTCGTCGCAATCGAAGGGCCGCTGCCGCCAGGCTGCATGACGACGGTGTGGCGCGACGATCAACGATTCGTGCGCACCTACTGGACCAGCGTGCCGAACCAGCATGTCTACTCGACGTTCGACTGGGGGATTCGCGACGAAGACGGTTACTTTTTTATCCTTGGCCGTACCGACGATGTGATCAACGTCGCCGGACATCGGCTCGGCACGCGAGAGATCGAGGAGTCGTTGTCGTCGCACCCCAACGTCGCCGAGGTTGCGGTAGTCGGTGTTGCCGACCCGTTGAAAGGTCAGGTGGCGCTGGCCTTCGCCATCCTGAAAGACCCGACACAAGCAGACACCCAAGAAAAGAAGCTCGCGCACGAAGGCGAGATGATGAAAGTTGTCGACTCACAGCTCGGCGCCGTCGCACGGCCATCGCGCGTGCATTTTGTCGGTGTGCTGCCGAAGACGCGCTCCGGCAAACTGTTGCGGCGCTCGATTCAGGCGCTTGCCGAGGGCCGCGATCCAGGTGATCTGACCACCATCGAAGATCCGACGGCGCTCGAACAAATCAGGAGTGCGATCCACGCGTGACATTCAACTACGCCCTGTCGAGTTTGTTGCTGCCGCCGACTTCGTTGATCGCACTGACGATCATCGGCGCGCTTATGCTCAAGCGCCGGCGTACGCTCGGACTCGTGCTGATCGTCGGCTCGCAGCTGCTGTTGCTCGCGCTGTCGATACCCGTCGTTGCCAACTCGCTGGTACGGTCGCTGGAACCGCTCCCCGCCTCGATCGACCAGCTCAAGCGCGCGCAGGCGATCGTCGTGCTGGGTGGCGGCCGCAACCTCGGTTCGCCTGAATGGGGTGGCGAGACCGTCAACGAATACACATTGAGGCGCGCCCGTTACGGTGCGCGGCTTGCGCGCGAAACAGGGCTACCCGTTTATGTCAGCGGCGGCAAGCCTACCGGTGGGCAGCTCGCCGAAGGTACGCTGATGCGTGACTTGATCGCGCTGGAATTCAGTCAACCCGTCAAATGGGTCGATGCCGCCGCCGAGACGACGCGCGAACAAGCGCTGGTGGCCGCGCAGGATCTGAAGCCGCAGCAGATCAGTCGCGTCGTGCTTGTCACTGACGCGGTGCACATGCCGCGCGCGCAGCGCGCATTCGAACTGGCCGGCCTGGCGGTCATTGCTGCTCCGACCGGATACACCGCGCAACGGCCGTTCGCCCCCTACCAACTGATCCCTGGTCCCACCGCGCTGCGCGAATCGCACATCGCACTGCGCGAATGGATTTCGCAACTCCACTATCACGTTCTGGCACTGGTCGACTAGATGAAAACAAAACCTTGGCTCACGCTCGAAGACGCACAACGCATCGCCGCCGCCGCAGAAGCAGAGGCGCGGAGTCATCAATGGGCCGTCGTGATCGCCATTTGCGACGACGGCGGTCACCTGGTGTTGCTGCATCGGCTCGACGGCGTGGCACCGATCTCCTCGACGATCGCACCGGCGAAGGCACGCGCCGCCGCGCTCGGCAAGCGTGAGACGAAGTTGTATGAAGACATGATCAATCAGGGCCGCGCTGCGTTTCTGTCAGCGCCGCTGGACGGCATGCTTGAAGGCGGCGTACCGATCATCGTCGACGGTTACGTCGTCGGTGCGATCGGCGTGTCGGGCGTCAAATCGAGTGAAGATGCGCAGATCGCAAAGGCGGGGGTCGCTGCGCTGTAAACAAAGATCCTAAACAGCGGCTTCTCGCGCGGCTCGTCCGCGCTCGATGTTGATCGACGCGATCAGCAGCAACCCGATTACAAAAAAGCCGCCGGTGATCATCATTCCGAGCCGGTAGTTGTTGTCAGTCAGATATAGCACCGCGCCAAAGGTCAGCGGGCCGATGATCGCAGCAACCTGCACCGACAGCGTCCACAGGCCATAGAACTCGGCGAGCCGCGTCGCTGGCGCGAACACTCCGGTCATCGCGCGTCCAGCCGACTGGCTTGATCCCATCGCAAGTCCCGCCAGATTGGCGGCCAGCCAGAACAGCGCCGGCGTTGTCGCCAGCGACGCAACGATCGTCATCGCGATCCAGACCAACAGCGTCAGCGCCAGTGCACCTTTGTGTCCAAGCCAGTCCTGTATATAACCGAACGCGAACGCTCCGATCGCAGCAGTGATGTTGACCAACAGGATCAGCAAGATCGTTTGCTGAAACGAAAACTTCATCACCTGCTGCGCATAAATCGCGGCAAGCGCGATTACCACGGCTACGCCGGCCTGATAGAAAACACTGCACAAGAGCAGGCGCGCGAAGTCGCGGTAGAGGGCGACGTGTTTCAGCGTCGCTGCGAGGCGCGAGATAGATCCGCGCACCACGTTCAAACTGCCCTGCGCCTGTGGCTGCGCACGTTCGCGCAGGATCGTTAGCGCCGGCAACGCAGCCAATGCAAATACCGCGGCGGTGATCAACATTGTGACCGGCACGTACTCCTCGGCACTCCTGCCGCGCGCGGTGGCCCACATCACGTACCCGAGGCACAGCGCCAGCGTCGCGAGTCCGCCCAGGTAGCCAAAGCTCCAACCCCAGCCCGAGACTTTGCCCAGCGCCTGAGGGCGGGCAATCTCCGGCAGAAATGCGCCGACAGCGAGACGCCCACCTGAAAGAAAAAATTGGAAATGATCACTGCAATCACGGCGATCTCAAGGTCCCCGCGCCCCGCGAGCGCAAGTGCCGCGGTCGCCAGCACGCAGCCGATCGTCGATATGCGCAACAGCCACTGCTTGCGAGCATGCACGTCCGCGTAGGCACCAATGATCGGCATCGATAGCATCACCGCAGCATTGGACACAGCAAGAATCACCGTCCAGATCGGCGTGGCCCAAGTCGCATCATTGGCGACAACGCTGACAAAGTACGCGCTGAACACCGCCGTCAGGACGACCGTCGTGTAACCAGAATTGGCAAAGTCGTAGCCCGCCCAGGACCACACCTCACGCGGTCGCACACCGGGGTTCAGCGCAGAGGAATCAAAGATCGGCACGTTTCGTGAATGCAGATTGAACGATGAGAGTCTACGTGGCTGACGTGACTGCACCTCTCGTTGCTGCGCTTCAGCGGTCGCTGCGCACGGCCTTCGTATACTTGACGCCATGGCCACCCGCGACCTCGACCGTATCGATCGCAAGATCCTGGAAACGCTGCAGCTCGACGGGCGTATTACGAATCAGGATCTGTCGACTCGCATCTCGCTCAGTCCGCGCGCTTGCCTCGAGCGCGTGCGCCGGCTGGAGCGCATCGGAATCATTTCGGGCTATATGGCACTGGTCGAGCCGCGCAAGTTGGGCGGCATCCTGACTGTTGTAGTTGAAGTGACGCTACGGGATCAAAAACAGGCGACACACGCGCGCTTCGAGCAGCGCGCCCGCGCTGCCGATGAAGTGGTCGAGTGCTTTCTGGTGTCGGGGCAATGCGACTATGTGCTGCGACTGGCGTGCCGCGATCTCGACCACTATCGAGAACTGACGAACGCCTGGACCGACGACCCGAGCCTTGGCGTTGAAAAAATCACATCGAAACCCGAGTTGCAGACCATCAAGCCGTTTCGGGGCTATCCGCTGCCTTAGGCGCTTCAAACAAGCGCGCTGCAGCGCACCGCCGAATCTGCGGTTCTGCGCCTAAAGGCGTTCCGTTTCGGCATTTCCGCCTCGTTACTTCGGCCTCGCATTTCGTGCGTCGTCCCTACATTCGTTGTTACTGAATGCGAGGCAGACATGAACGCGCGAGTCGACATGAAGATCAATCAGGCTGAACTGGCAATCGCCGTGGAGAAGAGCTTCGCCGCGCCGAATTACGCGCCGATCCCGGTTGTCCTGGATCGCGGCGAAGGCAGTTGGCTGTGGGATGCGGACGGCAAGCGCTATCTGGATTTCATGTCTGCCTACTCTGCCGTCAGCCATGGGCACGCGCATCCGCGTCTGGTCGCTGCGCTGACCGATCAGGCACGACGCGTCGCCGTCACTTCGCGCGCGTATCACTCGATCGAGTTGGGACCGTTTCTCGCCAAGCTGGTCGAAGTCGCAGATCTGTCGAAACCCGCCAAAGCGCTGCCCGCCAACGGCGGCGCTGAATCGGTTGAAACCGCCATTAAGGCGGCCCGCCGCTGGGGCTATCGAGTCAAAGGAATCGCTGATGATCGCGCGAACATCGTCGTTGCGCGCGGCAACTTTCATGGCCGTTCGACGACAATCGTCGGCTTCTCGACCGAACCGGCGTATCGCGCGGACTTCGGTCCGTTCGCGCCGGGGTTTCGCCACTTCGAATTCGGCGACATCGAATCGCTGCGAGCTGCGATCGACGACGAAACGTGCGCGATCCTGATCGAGCCGATTCAGGGTGAAGCGGGCATCGTGTTGCCGCCCGCCGGCTTCCTGCGTGCGGCTCGAGAGCTCGCCGACGAGCGTAACGTTCTACTGATTCTCGACGAGATCCAGTCCGGGCTCGGCCGCACCGGCGAATGGTTTGCGTACATGCATGAGGGCATTCGGCCCGACGGCGTGATCGTCGGCAAGGCGCTCGGCGGCGGTTTGCTTCCGGTATCGGCGTTCGTCGCGATCAACTCCGTGATGGATCTGCTCGAGCCCGGCAGCCACGGCTCGACCTTCGGCGGCAATCCACTGGCCGCACGCGTCGGCCGCGAGGCGCTCGCTGTCATCGAAGAGGAACAACTTGTTGAACGCAGCCGCGAACTCGGCGAGCATCTGCTGAAGCGGTTGCGCGCCCTATCCTCGCCGCTGATCCGTGCCGTGCGTGGGCGCGGGTTGTGGGTGGGTGTCGAGCTCGACCCCAGCGTGTCGGCGCGCAAGGTCGCCGAGCGGATGGCCGCGCGCGGCGTTCTAACCAAGGACACGCATGAAACCGTCATTCGATTCGCGCCGCCGCTGACCATCAGCCGTGACGCGCTCGATTGGGGTATCGACGTGTTCGCCAGCGTTCTGTCGGAGTTCGGCTCACACGTCCCGAAAGACAGCGAGCGTGTGAAGCCCGTATCTGCGATCGCGACGGCGACGGCTCACCTGATGATGAGCGCGCCCGAGCATTTCGAGGTGAGCTACACGATCAACCCCTGGATGCAGCCATCGCAGTGGTCGGTGTCACCCAAGAAGCTTGCCGGCGATGCAAAGCGCGGCTGGAATCAGCTGAAGAAGACCTATGAACGTCTAGGTGCGGAAATCGAAGTGCAGAAGTCCGCGGCGGGACTGCCCGACATGGTGTTCACCGCCAACGCCGCGGTCGTGCTCGACCGCAAGGTGTTGCTCGCACGGTTCTTGTGCGCGGAGCGGCAGGGTGAAGAAGCGCATAACCGAAATTTTTTCGAAGCGCTGCGCGCGCGCGGCATCGTGGATCAAATAGTCGACCCGCCGGCGGGACAGTACTTCGAAGGGGCCGGCGATGCGATCTGGGATGCAACGCGGCGATTGATCTGGACTGGCTATGGCCAGCGCTCGAGCCGCGACGTGTTCCGCACGATTGAGCAGTTGTACGGCGTGCCCGCGATCGCTCTCGAATTGATCGATCCGCGCTTCTATCACCTGGATACGTGCTTCTGCGTGCTCTCGGGTGGCGACGTGTTGTGGTACCCAGCTGCTTTCTCGGCCAGCGCAGCGAGCGCGGTACGTGAGATCGTTGGCGACGACAAGTTGATCGAGGCGACCGATGAAGATGCTTTTCACCTGGGCGTGAATTCGGTCTGCATTGGACGCGAAGTCGTGATGTGCCATGCGTCGGCGCCAACGCTTGCCGCTCTCACGGCACGCGGTTATCACGTCAACATCGTCCCGCTGGATTCGTTCAACCGCTCTGGTGGCGCAGCGTATTGCCTCACTTTGCGGCTGGACAATACGACGCAGACTGAGAAGCCGACCGCATTTGGGGAAATGCGAAGGGCCGCCTAGCGCCAACGGCCGTCTTCGGCCGCACAATTTTGCTGATCTAATCTGCGTGGGTGCGTTCGCTGAACGCGCGTTGCCGTGATTCGGCTTGCTTCGTTGCAAGCCGTGCGGCTGAAACCATGAGCGAAGAGCGACAAACGAATGCCTTTGATCCGCGCGTGACGCCGCGCGAGATCGTGCGCCATCTCGACCAGTACGTCATTGGCCAGGATGACGCCAAGAAGACCTTAGCGGTCGCCGTGTACGCGCACTACCGGAAGCTCGCACTGTCTCGGGACGACGGACTGGAAATCACCAAGAGCAACGTACTCCTGGTGGGTCCGACCGGCACCGGCAAGACGCTGCTCTGCGAATCGCTCGCGCGGCTGCTGAAAGTTCCGTTCGTCACTGCCGACGCCACGTCGCTCGCCCAGTCGCGCTATGTCAACGATGAGATCCAGGCCATCCTCGAGCGCCTGCATGACAAGGCCGAAGGAGAGGTAACGCGAACCCAGCATGGCATCGTGTTCATCGACGAGATCGACAAACTGAAATCGGCCTCGGCCGCCTCGGATCGGGGTCCGTCAGGCGAAAGCGTCCAACATGCGCTGCTGAAGATCATGGAAGGCGCACCGGTGCGCCTAGCGAGCGGCGAGTACCTTGACACGACGCACGTTCTTTTTATCTGTGGCGGAGCGTTCGTCGGACTGAACGCGATCATGTCGAACAATCAGGGCTTCGGCTTCGTCTCCACTTCTGAAGAGTACAACCGGAGGATGATCGAGCGACTGAACGAACGCGTGAAACCGACCGACCTCGTCGAATTCGGCTTGATTCCGGAATTCAGCGGGCGGCTCACCACCGTTGCGCGCCTGGGCGACCTCTCCCGCGACATGCTGGTCCGGATCATGACCGAACCGCGCAACTGCATCTACCGGCAGTTCCAGGCCATCCTGAAGGTTCAGGGTGTCGACCTCGTCGTCGCACCGCGTGCGTTCGAGGAGATTGCCGATCTGGCCGTCGAGTACAAGTCGGGCGCGCGCAGCCTGCGCGGACTGTTCGAAGAACTGATCGCGCCCGTGCTGTACGCGGTACCCGACCACCCGGAAATCAAGCGCGTCGAACTGTCGTCGATCTTCGCCGAGCCGCGGTATCTGCGCGCAGGCTGACGCCTACCACTTCGGCTTGCGTTTCTCCATGAACGCCTGCACGCCTTCCTGCGCGGCCTCATCAATCATGTTGCACGCCATCGTCTGGCCGGCAAGCTGGTACGCGGCCTCGATGCCGGTTTCCAGCTGACGATAGAAAAGATCCTTACCCATTGCGAGCGCGGAGCCGGGTTTGGAAAGGATCGAAGTAATCAGCTTCTCGATTTCGGCGTCGAGTTGATCGGCCGGAACTACGCGGTTGACGAGTCCACGCTCGCGCGCCGTTTCGGCGTCGATGAAGTCGCCGGTCACCAGCATTTCAAACGCCTGCTTGCGTCCGACGTTGCGGCTTAACGCAACGCCAGGCGTCGAGCAGAACAGGCCGACGTTGATGCCGGACACCGCAAACTTCGCGTCCGACGATGCGACGGCGAGGTCGCACATCGCGACCAACTGGCAGCCGGCTGCGGTCGCGATGCCGTGCACGCGCGCGATCACCGGCGCGTGCAAGCGCTGAATCGTCATCATCAGTTTCGTGCATTGCGCGAACAGTGCCTGGTAGTACTCGAGCGAAGGATTGGCCTTCATTTGCTTCAGGTCATGGCCGGGACAAAATGCCTTGCCCTGTGCGCCGATTACCACCACCCGCACCGATGCATCGTCTGACAGCGCCTCGAATTCGGTTTGCAGCGCCGCCATCATCTCCTGCGATAACGCGTTGAATTGTTGCGGACGGTTCAGCATCAGCGTCGCGACGCCGCGCTCGTCGCGCGTGGTCAATACATACGCTTCCGCTATCGGGTGCATTCATTTGTACTCCCTACACGTCGATCGCCGCAGTCGATTTCGCCTGCTGACGCAACAAGAACTTCTGAATCTTGCCGGTAGATGTTTTCGGCAGCGCGCCAAAGACAATCCGCTTTGGCATCTTGAACCCGGCAAGGTGCTTACGGCAATGTTGCTGTAGCTCTTGCTCAGTCAGCTCCGCGCCTTCTTTCAGCTCGACGAATGCGCATGGCACCTCGCCCCAGCGCGGATCGGGCTGCGCGACCACCGCTGCTGCGACGACTGCAGGATGTCGATACAACGCGTCTTCGACTTCAATCGAAGATATGTTCTCCCCGCCAGAGATGATGATGTCCTTGCTGCGATCCTTGATGCGCAGATAACCATCGGGCTGGACGACGGCGAGATCGCCAGTATGAAACCAGCCGCCGTGAAACGCTTCGCTAGTCGCGGCGTCGTTCTTCAAGTAGCCCTTCATCATGATGTTGCCGCGGAACATGATTTCACCGATCGTTTCGCCGTCAGGCGGCACGGGTTGCATCGAATCGGGATCGAGTACCGCAACGGCTTCTTCAAGGGTCGAGCGCACGCCCTGGCGGCTGTTTTTCATCGCACGCTCGCCGACATCGAGCGTCGCCCATTCCGGCTGCTTCGCGCATACGGTGGCGGGGCCGTAGGTTTCCGTCAGTCCGTACACATGCGTCAGATCGAACCCGATTCGATCCATGCCTTCAATCATCGAAGCAGGCGGTGCGGCCGCCGCAACCATCGCGTGCACCTTGTGTGTAATGCCCTGCTTCATTTCGTCCGGTGCGCTAACAAGCAGTGAGTGCACGATCGGGGCACCGCAATAGTGCGTCACCTTGTGCTCACGAATGGCGTCAAAGATTGCTTGTGCCTCAACCTTGCGCAGACAAACGTGAGTACCTGCCATCGCCGCGATCGTCCACGGGAAACACCAGCCATTGCAGTGAAACATCGGCAGCGTCCACAAGTACACAGGGTGCGGCGGCATCGCCCAGACGAGTACGTTCGACACTGCGTTGGTGTAGGCGCCGCGGTGCGAGTAAACGACGCCTTTCGGGTTGCCCGTCGTGCCCGAGGTGTAGTTCAAGGAGATGGCGTCCCATTCGTCGGCCGGCGCATCCCACGCGTAATCGGCATTGCCTTCAGCCAGAAACGCTTCATAGTCGATAACGCCAGTCCGTTCACCGGCACCGTCGTACACCGGGTCATCGACGTCGATGATCAGCAACTTGCCCTCAACACTCGGCAATGCGGCTTTGATCGTCGGCGCGAACTCGCGGTCGGTAATCAAGACCTTAGCCTCGCCGTGATTCAGCTGAAACGCGATCGAGGCGGCATCAAGCCGGGTGTTCAGTGCATTGAGCACCGCTCCGGTCATTGGAACGCCGAAGTGCGCTTCGACCATCGCCGGCGTATTCGGCAGCATCACCGCAACCGTATCGCCGCGCCCGATCCCGCGTTGCGCGAGCGCGGACGCAAGCAGACGACAGCGGCGATACAACTCCGACCACGTCAGTCGCAGTGCATTCTTTCCGCGGCCGTGAACGATCGCAGGCAACGCCGGAAACACAGTTGCCGAGCGCTGCAGAAACGGCAGCGGCGACAGCGGAGCAAAATTGGCCGGGTTCTGATCGAGTCCGCTATCGAACAGGTTGCGCTTCATAAGCGCGCCAGCGCTTTGACGTGCGCCGCAGCGCTGCGCCCCAACGCACTCAAGTTGTAGCCACCCTCCAACGAACTCACGATCCTCCCTCCGGCATGCTCATCGGCTACTTCCATCAGCCGCTCGGTGATGTACGTGTAATCAGCTTCGACCAATCCCATCTGGCCAAGCCCATCCTCGCGGTGCGCGTCGAAGCCCGCCGAGATGAAAATCATCTGCGGCTCGAACTCGTTAAGCCGAGGTAACCACACTTCATCGACTACCTGCCTCGCCACACCGCCCTTGGTTCCCGCTGGAAGCGGCACGTTCACCATGTTTTTCGCATGGTTGCCGGTGCCGCTGTAGGGATAAAACGGATGTTGGAAAAAGCTCGCCATCAGCACCTTCTCGTCGTCCGAAAAAATTTCCTCGGTTCCATTGCCATGATGCACATCGAAATCGATGATCGCGACACGCTCGAAGCCGAGCGCGCCCGACGCATGGCGCGCGCCGACGGCGATGCTGTTGAAGATGCAAAACCCCATCGCCGCAGATTTGCGTGCGTGGTGTCCCGGCGGGCGCACCGCGCAAAATGCATTGGCGATCTCACCGTTGGCGACGCGCTCGGCTGCGTCGACCACTGCACCGGCAGCGCGCAGCGCTGCATTCAGCGAATGCGAGTTCATCGACGTGTCGGGATCGAGTGGCCGATAACCCTCGGTCGGTACGCTAGACTGCAAGCGTGCAACGTAATCGGCGCTGTGCGCCCGCTGCAACGCTTGAGTCGACGCGAGCGGCGCATCGAAATGCTTCAGATGCGGTGCGATGCCCGTCGAGATCAGATGATCCGAAATTGCGGCGAGCCGCTCGGGGCATTCCGGGTGCCACGATCCCATCTCGTGCTGCGAACAATCGCGATGCGTGAACAAACCCGTCTGCAGCATTCACTGTCTCCCAGACCAACGGCGCCATGTTAGTGAAGTTTCGCTCGACCGCCACGCAGATCGGCCAGATCATCGTCGGCAAGACGCTGCAGATCCGGCAGAGCCTGACGTGCCTGCTGGCTGGCGGGCATCTGCTGATCGAAGACGCACCGGGCGTCGGCAAGACCACGATGGCGCACGCGATAGCGATCTCGATGGGGCTGCCGTTTCGGCGCATACAGTTCACCAGCGATTTGCTGCCGTCGGACGTGATTGGCGTCTCGGTTTATGAGCGCAACAGCGGGCAGTTCGTGTTCCATCCCGGGCCGATTTTCACTGAAGTGCTGCTGGCCGACGAGATCAATCGCGCCAGTCCGAAAACGCAAAGTGCACTGCTCGAAGCGATGGAGGAAAGCCAGGTTTCGGTCGATGGCTTGTCGCGTCCGCTGCCGAATCCGTTCTTCGTGATTGCGACGCAAAATCCGCTGCATCAGGTCGGCACGTTTCCGCTGCCTGAATCACAGCTCGATCGTTTTCTGATGTGCATCAGCTTGGGCTACCCGGACCGGGCGGCCGAGCGCTCGCTATTGTCCGGCGAAGCGCGGCGCGACATGCTGAAGTCGCTCGATGCCACCGCGCGACCTGCCGATCTACTGGCTGCACAGGCGGAAGCCAAGAAGGTCTACGTGTCCGCTGCGCTGCTCGACTACGTGCAGTCGTTGATTGCGCACACGCGCGCCTCAGGCAAATACGCGGAAGGATTAAGCCCGCGTGGTGGCTTGGCACTGCTCGCCGCAGCTCGCGCGTGGGCGTGGCTCGACGGTCGCGAACACGTGATTCCCGAAGACGTGCAAAACATCATGCCGTGTGTAGCCGGGCATCGATTGCACGCGACCAGTCGTGAGACCGGCCGCGCGCTGCACGGCAAGGAGCTGGTGTCTCAGCTGATCGCCGCAGTACCGGTACCCTAGTGGCGATGAGTATTGCCGCTAACGCGGTGGTCGTGAAGATTGCCGACTGGATCGCTGGCCGACATGGCCCCGAGGCAGGCGACGTCACACTGGATCGGCGCCGCGTATACATCCTGCCTACTGCGCCGGGCGTTGCTTTCGGCGTCGTCACGCTGATTCTGTCTGATCGGCTCGATCAACTACATGTTGCAGCTGGGCTATCTGCTGACGTTTCTCGTAGCCAGCATGGCGGTCGTCGGCATGCACAACACGCATTCGAACCTCGCCCAGATCGTCATTCGTGGCGTGCAGGTTGAGCCGGTCTACGCGGGTGACGTGGCTGCGTTCGAAATCAACGTGACCAATCCGACGACCGTCGACCGCTTTGCGTTGCGGTTTTCGTTTGCGAGCCCTCGGAGCCCGGCCTCTTCTTCATCCGCTTTTTCAGCAGGGCGCCGCGCGAGCGCGAGCTTCCGACGATCACGATTGAGCTGCCTGCGCGCGGTTTGCGCACGGTCGCAGTGCCTTTGCCTGCGCCGATTCGGGGTCGGCTGCCCGCGCAGCGCATCACGCTTGAGACGCGCTATCCGTTCGGGCTGTGGCGTGCGTGGGCGTATTTCACACCAGCGTTAACCGCGATGGTCTATCCGGCGCCGGAATTCGACGCGCCAGCGATGCCGTTCACGGGCGCCGGGGTCGGCGAAGCAGCAGGCATGGCGTTCCAGCGGCGATGACTTCGCAGGGGTGCGACCGTATCAGCCGGGCGATGCGCAAAAGATGATTGCGTGGAAGCTCGCCGCGCGCTCCGACGAACTGTCGGTCAAGCAGTTCGAGGCGGCCGGCGGCGGCGAGTTGATGCTCGACTATGGCGAGCTACCCGAGGTGCTCGGCATCGAGGGGAAGCTGTCGCGCTTGACACGGTGGGTGCTCGATGCCGATGCTTCGCATATGCGCTACGGATTGAAGCTTCCTGACGCGATGATTTTCATCGGCAGCGGTGCCGCGCATCGCGAACATTGCCTGACGGCGCTTGCCGTTTGCATCGGATAACGGCCGGATGTCCGCAGTTGCTCAACCTGCCCTCACGCGGCGCGCCAAGCTTGCGCGGTTCTTCGCGCCGTTTGCGCTGCTGTTTGCACCTCAGGTGTCGAGCGCGGCACGCGAGCGGCGCGACATGCTGGTGTTATTGCTCGCGGTCACCTTCGTCGTCATTCCGCACTTCGAGCATCTGGTGTGGTGGGCGACAGCAGTTCTCGTATTGCTTCTCGTCTGGCGCGCGTTCCTGACGGTGACGCAGCGTCCGATCCCGAGCCGCCTTTTGATGTTTCCACTGTTGATCGCTGCCAGTGCCGCGGTCTACCTGCAGTACCGTACCCTTGTCGGCCAACAGGCGGGTGTGACCTTCCTGCTGCTGCTAATGGCGTTGAAACTGCTCGAGATGCGAGCGCGGCGTGACATTTTCGTCGTCATCTTCCTGTCGTTCTTCATTTTGTTAACGCAGTTTCTGAACGGCCAGGAAATACACGTGGCAGCAATGGCGTTGCTTGGGGTAACTGCCCTGTTCTTCGTATTGATCAGCGTGAACCTCGATGAAACCGACTTGCCTGCCGGACGCAAGTTCAAGATGGTCGGGCTGACGTTGCTGAAGGCGGTGCCGTTGACCGCCGTCTTATTTGTATTGTTCCCTCGCATCTCGGGCCCGCTGTGGGGCACGCCCGGGGACTCGGCGAGCGGCAATACGGGACTGTCGAACTCGATGTCGCCCGGGACGATCAGCAAGTTGCTCGAATCGACCGAAATCGCATTTCGCGCCAAGTTCGATGGCGTACCACCGAGTAACGACAAGCTTTACTGGCGCGGGCCGGTGTTCGGCACGTTCGATGGTCGCAGATGGACACCGCTACAGCAACGGGCGGGCGAAGCGGCAAATCCGTCAATTCAAGGCGACGCTCGTTCGGCAGTTGCGTACACCGTGACGCTTGAGCCGCATAGCCGCGACTGGCTGTTTGCGCTCGACGCGCCCGCGATGCTGCCAGTGACCAGCGAATTTACGCCACGCATCACATCGGATATGAGGATCCTTACAAACGACCTGGTTCGCCAGCGCTTGCGCTACGACATGCGTTCGTACATAACGTACCGCCTCAACGCCGATTCGAGCGCCGCCGAACGGCGCAACTGGCTGGATTTGCCGCCAACGTACAACCCGCGCACGCTGGAATTGGCAGAGGAAATTCGCACCCGCTCGGGCAACGACGCCGACCGCGTGCGCGCGACGCTCGAGCACCTGCGGCGCGGCGGCTATCAGTACACGCTGTCACCGCCAAGGTTGGGTCGAAATTCGATCGACGAGTTTCTGTTCGACACGCGGCAGGGTTACTGCGAACACTATGCGTCGGCTTTCGTATTCCTGATGCGCGCGCTCGACGTTCCGGCGCGGATCGTTACCGGTTACCAGGGCGGCGAGGTCAATCCCGTCGATCGCTTCATGACGATCCGGCAATCCGACGCGCACGCATGGTCCGAAGTATGGCTACAGGGTCGCGGCTGGGTACGCGTCGATCCGACAGCAGTCGTTGCACCCGTGCGCATCGATCAGGGGGCAAGCGAAATGGCACGCCAAGCGGGTATCACGCTGCCCGGCGCCACGAGCACCTTTACGTGGCTGCGCTCAATACGGTTCAATTGGGAGGCGGTGCAAAACTCGTGGAACCAGTGGGTGCTGTCGTACTCGCAGGAGCGCCAGCGCGAGTTGATCGGGCTGCTCGGGCTAACGCCTAGTTGGGAAAGCCTGTCGTTGGTACTGGCGGTCCTGGTAGCAATCGTGCTTGCGGTGATGGCCATGTTCTCGTTGCGCACCCGTACCGAGCGCGATCCGTTGGGAGACGCGTTTCGATTGATGCGCGATCGGCTTGATCGCGCCGGAGTCAGGACGGCAGAACATCTGGGGCCACGAGAGTTGTATGCGCGCAGCAAACGAGCGCTCGTACCGGACGACGCCAAGCGTGCGCGCAAGCTGCTGTCGCGTATCGAACGGATGCGATATTCGCGAACGTCCGAAGGCGTTGCGCGCGCCGATGTCCGCGCGCTGCGCCGCGCGATTCGCGAATTTCGCCCGCGCAGCATTGGTGGATGAGCCGGGCATGAAGCACCAGCGGCGCTCGATGCTGGCAGCGCTAGCGCTGATGGCAATCGCGTCCCCCGCGCTCGCCGAGGCGCGCACTCCTTATCTGAAACGCGCGGAGGTGCTGCAGTTCATCGACGAGTTGACGACACAGCACGGTTTCGAACGCCAGCGTGTCGAGCGCTGGTTCAGCCAGGCGCGCTACTCGCCGGCGGTGGAGCGCTACATGCAGCCGCCGATCGCGTTCGGCCAGCGTAACTGGCTCGACTATCGCGCGCGCTACCTGGACGAGCCGCGCGTGCATGCGGGCGCCGCGTTTGTGCGCCAACATCAAGCGACGCTGGAGCGAGCGCAGCGCGAGTTCGGCGTACCGGCCGAAATCATCGCAGCGATCATCGGCGTAGAGACGCATTACGGCCGGATCACCGGCAACTTCCGTACGCTCGATGCGCTGGTCACCCTCTCGTTCGACTACCTGCGCCGCGCCGAGTACTACCGGCAGCAGCTGACCGAATTTTTCCTGCTGGTGCGCGAGCAGAACGCCGATCCGTTGGCTATCAGGGGGTCGTATGCAGGCGCGCTTGGCCTCCCGCAGTTCATGCCCGGCTCCATCCGTCGCCATGCAGTCGATTTCGATGGCGATGGGCGCATTGACTTGACCAACAGCGCCGCTGACGCGATCGGCTCGGTGGCAAACTTTCTGGTTGCGCATGGATGGCAGCGCGATACCCCGATCGTTTTTGATGCGACAACTGACGAAGCTACGGTCGACGCACTCGGACGTGGCATCAATGCCGTGGTCACGTGGTCGGATGCATTGGCAGCGGGTGTCGAGGGCGATGTGTCGCTGCCGCTGGATACGCCGGTGCTGGTCATCGACTTGCCGATTGTCGACGGCGGCGAGGTCGAGCGGCTGTATCGCGTAGGAACCGTGAACTTCAGCGCGCTGCTGCACTACAACCGCAGCTATTTCTATGCGAGCGCAGTCGTAGATCTGTCGCGCGCGATTGCGCAGACTCTTGCGCGCTAGCTGCCGGCGTCTGGCTGGGCGGACGGCTGCGCATCAACAAAAGCCGGAAGCTGCATGCAGTTGTCGAAAATCCGCATCACGGTCGGCACCGCGTCAAGGTTGCAGTCCATGCGCTGCGCGTTGAAGATCTGCGGCACGATGAAAACGTCAGCCAGCGTCACGGCGTCCCCGAGTGCGTAGCGGCCACTGCGTTGCTCGGCAACCAACCGCGCTTCGATCGATGCCAGCCCCTGCTCGACCCAATACCGGTACCACGCGTTCTTCTGCTCCTCACTTGCGCCCAGCGTCTTGACCAGGTAACGCAGCACGCGCAGATTGTTGAGCGGATGAATCTCGCACGCGATTGCCAAAGCAATACCTCTTACATAGGCACGCTCGGCCGCGTCGCGCGGCAGTAGCGGCGGGGCGGGCCGCGTCTCTTCCAGATACTCGATGATCGCAAGCGATTGCGTCAACACTTCGCCATCGTCGTCGAGCACCGGCACCAGCGACTCGGGATTCAGCGCGCGAAAGGAAGGGGCAAGTTGCTGGCCCCCGTCCTTTAGCAAATGCACCGATAGGTACTCGTACGGCAGACCCTTCAGGTTCAAAGCGATGCGAACCCGATACGACGCAGAGCTTCGAAAGTAGTTGTAGAGCTTGATCATCGGCGACAGCTCCGGGTAGCTAGACCACTTTCACTTTCAGCGCACCAATCTTCTCGATGCCGCCGTCCAGTTCGTCACCGCGCTGGACAGCAGCGACGCCTTCCGGCGTGCCGGTGTAGATGAGGTCACCCGGGCGCAACTCAAAAAACTTCGAGAGATGTTCGATGATTTCGTTGACGCTCCAAATCAGCTTCGCGGTCGTGCTCGCCTGCCGTCGCACGCCGTTGACGTTCAGCCATATCTGCGCGCCCAGAATCTCGCCCGTGCCTGCGATCGTCTTGATCGGTGAAATCGGCGCCGCGTAATCGAAGCCTTTGGCGACGTCCCATGGACGCCCTTTGTCGCGCAATGCAATTTGCAGGTCGCGCCGCGTCATGTCGAGCCCGACTGCGTAGCCGTAGATGTACTTCGCAGCGCCCGCTGCGGTGATATGGGCGCCGCTTTTGCCAATCGCAACCACGAGCTCGATCTCGTGATGCAAGTTGGCTGTCTCGCTCGCATAGGGAAACTCCCCCGTTGTGCCGAACGGCACTGGCAGTACAGCATCGGCCGGTTTGGCGAAAAAAAATGGCGCGTCGCGCTCGGAGAATCCCATCTCCTTCGCGTGTTCTGCATAGTTGCGGCCCACACAGTAGATGCGATGCACCGGGAACAACTCGCTGGTGCCGTCAACCGGCACGACCGCCTGCGGCGGCGCTGCAAACACATAACCCATTGGCAACCTGTATCGCTGGAGCGCGCGCAGTCTACGCGGACCGATTCGCTTCCGAAGCACGCGAGATGGCGCGTGACAGCAGCGTCACCGGGATCACGCCCGCAACAACGATCGTCAGCGCAGGAAGCGCCGCTTGCCCCAACCGCTCGTCGCTCGCCATCTGATACGCAATTACGGCCAGCGTGTCGAAGTTAAACGGCCGCAACACCAGCGTTGCCGGCAACTCCTTCATCACGTCGACGAACACGAGCAGGCATGCGGCGAGCACCGACGGCCGCAGCACCGGCAGGTGAACACGTATGAACGTGTCGAACGGAGTGCTACCGAGACTGCGCGCGCTAGCGTCCATCGCCGGAGTGATCCGCGCCAAGCCGGCTTCGACGGTCTGGTATGCAACTGCGAAATAACGGACCAGGTACCCATAGAGCAACGCGAACACCGAACCTGTCAACAGCAACCCGGTCCCGACACCGAACGTGGATCGCATCATCTGATCGAGCCGGTTATCAAAGGCCGCAAGCGGTACCAAAATCCCCACCGCGATGACGGCGCCGGGGACCGCATACCCCAAGCTCATCAGACGCACCGAACCACGCACCAGTGCCTTCGGTGCGCCCCGCGTGGTGGAGCGAGCGGTGTATGCGAGCGACAGCACGACGACTAGCGCGACCACGGCAGCGGCGACGCCGATCGAGAGCGTATTGAAAAGCCAGCGCACGTAGCGCGCCCAGTCGACTGCTTGCCACGCCGGCCCGAGCAGTCGCAACAACAGCAGCACCGGCACAACAAATCCGAGCACGACCGGTGTCACGCACAGCGCGACGGCAGCAGCGCTGTGTCGGCCCCGTAATGGTGTGCGTGCTGCGGGACGCTGGCTCGCCGTCGGCGTAAAGAACCGCGCTCGCCCGCGCGCACGATGTTCGGCGTAAAACAGCAGCAATACCAACAGCAGCAACACCGCCGCCAGCTGGCTCGCCGCGAGCCGGTCGCCAAGCGAAAACCACGCACGATAGATGGAGGTCGTAAACGTTTGCAGACCAAAGTAGGACGCGGCTCCGTAATCTGCGATCGTCTCCATTAGCGCGAGCAGTGCACCGGCCGCGATCGCCGGGCGAGCAAGCGGCAAATTGACGCGCCACCACGTTTGCCACGCTGTTTGTCCCAGACTTCGCGCCGCATCCATCATCGCCGCCGTGCGCGCCAAAAAGGCGGTGCGCGCAAGCAGATACACGTACGGATACAGCACGACGATGAATACGAACGCCGCACCTGCCAACGACCGAATCTGCGGAAACCAGTAGTCGCCGCGCTGCCAGCCGAAACTGTCTCGCAAAAATTGCTGCAAAGGTCCCGCGTATTGCAGATAGTCGGTATAGGCGTACGCGACGATGTAAGCCGGCATCGCGAGCGGCAGCAGCAATGCCCATTCGAAAACTCGGCGACCCGGGAACTCGCATGTCGCCACCACCCATGCGGTGGCTGCGCCCACCGCGACGACCCCGACCATCACGCAGACACCAAGCAGCGATGTCTCGACCAACGCCGACGGAATAACCGTCGCCAGCAGATGCCGCAGCGTGTCGGCCGATTCTCCGGCCTGCCAGAAGCTCGCGAATACGCTAAGGACCGGCAGTGCGACCACCGCTGCACACACGATCGCGAGACATAGCGCCCGACCCAAGCCCGGCTCGGCGCGCAGCATCCCCAAGGGTGGTCGAGGTCGAGTGAGAGCCGGACTTGCGGCTCGAGAACTCACGCTAAAAGGCTCCCTAAATGCGAATGAGAATTATTGCATCTCCCTTAGACTAGCTAAATGCAGAGTTCCGACCGCCCGCTTCTGCTCATCGAACGATTGCGTGTTGCCTATCCGGGCAACCCGGCGCCTGTCATCGACGGGGCTTCGTTGTCGCTGGATCGGGGCGAGATTGGCTGCGTGGTCGGCAGCTCGGGCTGCGGCAAGACGACATTGCTGCGTGCCATTGCGGGCTTCGTCGGCGTGGAAGACGGCACGATCGAAATTGCGGGTGCGGTGGTGTCCGGACCGCACTTCACGGCCGCCACCGAAAAGCGCGGCATCGGGCTGGTGTTCCAGGACTACGCCTTGTTCCCGCACCTTCGAGTACAAGACAACATCGGATTTGGATTGAGGCCGCTCGGGCCCGCAGCAGCGCGCGTTACGCGTGCGCGAAATGATCGATCTGGTGGGCCTTGCTGCCTACGCAGGTAGTTATCCGCACGAACTCTCCGGAGGTCAGCAACAGCGCGTCGCGTTGGCGCGCGCTCTTGCGCCGCGGCCTGCGCTGCTGCTGATGGACGAACCGTTTTCGAGCCTTGACGTCGATTTGCGTGCGCGGCTCGGCGCCGAGGTGCGACAGATATTGAAAGCGAGTGGTACGACTGCAATGCTCGTAACGCACGATCAGCAGGAAGCATTCGCGATGGCCGATAAGGTCGGCGTGATGCACGCCGGCCGCATCGAGCAGTGGGACCGGCCGTACGAGCTGTATCACCGACCGGCGACGCGCTACGTCGCGGACTTTATCGGCGAAGGCGTTTTTTTGCCGGCCAAAGTATTGACGTCGATGAACGTCGAGATCGAGTTGGGTGAGCTGCGCGGCAAGTGGCCGCTGAACACGATGCCGTCCGATGCAGCGTTGAACGGCGACTCCCATGTCGATGTGCTGCTGCGCCCCGACGACATCGTGCATGACGACGCCAGTCCGCTGCAAGCCGAAGTGGTTCGCAAGACATTTCGCGGCGGCGATTTTGTGTACACGCTGCGGCTCAACAGCGGGCGTGAAGTACTGGCGCTGGTACCGAGCCACCATGATCATGCGATCGGCGAGAAGATCGGTATTCGGCTCGACGCAGAGCACGTGATTACATTCCCCGCAGCGGGTTCCGCGACACTTCCATTAAAGTGACGGCACTGACGAGGAATGCATGTATCTGCCCAGCCATTTCGCAGAAGCGCGTGTCGATGTGTTGCACGACTTCATCCGTGCGCATCCGTTTGGCGCGCTGGTCGCGCTGACCTCGGGCGGGCTCGAGGCCAACCATATTCCGTTCGAAATCGATCCGGAGCCTGCGCCGTTCGGAACGCTGCGAGGCCATCTTGCCCGCGCCAATAACGCTTGGAAGGATTTCTCACCACAGGTAGACGCACTCGTCATCTTTCAAGGCCCGCATACGTACATCTCGCCTTCGTGGTACGCAACCAAGAAAGAGCACGGCAAGGTGGTGCCGACTTGGAATTACGCGGTGGTGCATGCCCGCGGGCCGTTGCGAGTGATCGACGACCGTGCGTGGGTGCGCCGATTTGTTGAGCAGCTGACGAATCGCAACGAGGCGCCCCGTAGCGATCCCGTGGAAAGTCACCGATGCCCCTGCGGACTTCATCGACACAATGACCAGCGCGATCGTCGGTATCGAAGTGCCGATTGCGCAACTCACCGGCAAATGGAAGGTGAGTCAGAACCGGCCGGCAAAAGATCGTGCAGGCGTGGTCGAGGGGCTGATGCAGGACCGGAGCGACGACGCCGCGGCCATGGCGCAGCTTGTGCACCAAAGGGGCGACTGAAGTTACTCGCGATCTTCTGTGACTTCGGCACCGATGCCCAACTCTCCGACCAGTTCCTCTTTCCGCTCCGCCATTTGCGGGCCAAGCGTTGCTGTGTCGAGCTTGGCTTTCTTCAACTTGGGGAACATTTCGTCTTCTTCCTCCTCGACGTGGTGCTCGATCAACTCGCTCAGCACCTTGATCTTCGCGTCGTAGAGATCGTCGTCGGGTGACGTGTCGGACACTTGCGCAATCAGATCTTTCGCGCTCGCGTGCTCGACCACCGCTTCGTCGACTAGGTCTTCTTCGTCGAGGATTTCGCGCGCCGCGGGGTAGAAAATTTCTTCCTCTATCTGCATGTGAACCGTGAGCTCGGCGCATATCGTCGCCGCCAGCGCCTCCTTCTCGTTGTAGCTTCCCTCGTCTTCAACGAGCTTCTCGTACTGCTTGAACAGCTTTTCGACTTTGCGATGGTCTGCCAGCAGCAACTCGATCGCGTCCGTGTTTGCTCCGGCGGTTGCCGTCCTTGATGATTGGCTAGGCATGGTGGTCCTTGGGTCAGTGGAAAAGGTCGTTATCCACCGGCAATGCGTATGCCCGCCGGTCAATAGCCGCTTTTCACCTGCAAACAAATGAATCGCGCATGGCGCATATATCGCCGATTCCGACGCCCGGAATTTGTAAATGATGGGGTTTCGTTAACACGATTTACATTCCATGCACCCCACCCCAACTTGGGCGATTTACCGCGATGCGAAGACTGGTCAGCTAGTGCGCAAATACATTTCGAGCGGCGATTCGAAGTCGTCTAGTCAAAAGTCGGAGCATCAAAAAAACAAACGGCCCTAATGAGCCGCTCGCGTTCCAGCGCGTGAGCTAACGATCCATACCCCTTCGGGAACACCGCTTCCGGTTGCACTGCGGACATGGCATGCGGGCGCCATCGTGCTTTCCCGCAGGGCCACGGCGCCTCGCACATTTCACAGACGAAGAGCTTGTCTTCGCAGAACAGACAGTTCCTGGGCTGTAGCGCTTTGTCACTTCCGCTTGATCAGGCGCAACGCCAACGCCACACCAAACAAGACAAGTGACGCGATGAATGCGTAGTCCCATAGTTTGGACTCGCCAAACCAGGCAGCGACGCCAAACGCGCAGCTGATCGCTAGCATTACTTCGACAGAGGACAAACGAGTCTGCATTTGGCGGACCTAAACTAAAGCTGCCAAGAATCTACGCCAAGGATCCCGTCACGGCTGCTCGGCGAGACCATGAAATTCGCAACAGATAGGTTAATCAAGCGGCGAGATGTGTGCGGGTACCTACTTGGGTACGTCGGCTTGTCGATACGCTAAGCTATTGATTATAAGCAAATATACGGCTGTACTGGCGGAGGGAGTGGGATTCGAACCCACGATAGGCTTTTGACCTATACACACTTTCCAGGCGTGCGCCTTCGACCGCTCGGCCATCCCTCCGGTGTTTCAAAAGCTAGAACGTACTTTCGCTAGAGCGTTACTTTTAGCTGCTCCAGTATCGCGGGGTTCTCCAGGGTCGATACATCCTGCGTAATCTCTTCCCCACGCGCAATCGATCGCAACAAACGCCGCATGATTTTCCCGGAGCGCGTCTTCGGCAGGTTGTCGCCGAACCGAATGTCCTTCGGCTTTGCTATCGCTCCAATTTCTTTGCCGACCCAATCGCGCAATTGCTTCGCGATCTTCTGGCCATCCTCGCCGTTCGGGCGCGCCTGCTTCAACACGACAAACGCGCAGATACTCTCGCCGGTCAGCTCATCCGGCCTGCCCACCACTGCGGCTTCGGCGACCAGCGATTTGCCACCAACGCCGATTCGATTTCCATCGTTCCTAACCGATGGCCTGAGACGTTCAGCACGTCATCGATGCGGCCCATGATGGTGAAGTAGCCAGTGTCCTTGTCGCGCACCGAGCCATCACCGGCCAGGTACAACTTGCCGCCCAGCTCTTCCGGGTAATACGATTTCTTGAAGCGCTCGGGGTCACCCCAGATTGTGCGGATCATCGCTGGCCACGGGCGCTTGATCACCAGCAGTCCGCCCTGCCCGTTCGGCACATCCTGTCCGGTCTCATCGACGATCGCCGCCATAATTCCCGGCAGCGGTAGCGTCGCCGATCCAGGCACGGTCGGCGTCGCGCCGGGCAGCGGTGTGATCATGTGGGCACCGGTTTCGGTCTGCCACCACGTGTCGACGATCGGGCAGAGCGTGCGGCCGACAGTCTCGTGGTACCACATCCATGCTTCCGGATTGATTGGCTCGCCAACGGTGCCGAGTATGCGCAGCTTCGACAAATCGTACTTCTTCGGTAACTCGCCTCCCGCTTTGATCAAGGAACGAATCGCAGTTGGTGCGGTGTAGAACACCGTGACGCCGTGGTCCTGGCACATCTTCCAAAAGCGCCCCGCGTCCGGATGGGTCGGTACGCCTTCGAAAATCACTTCCGTCGCACCGACTGCCAGCGGGCCGTAGCAGACGTAGCTGTGACCCGTCACCCAGCCGACGTCAGCCGTGCACCAGAAGACATCCGACGGCTTGATGTCGAACACCCATTTCATCGTGACCGCGGCCCACAGCAAATAACCGCCGGTCGAGTGCTGCACGCCCTTCGGTTTTCCGGTCGAACCCGACGTGTACAGAATGAAAAGTGGATGCTCGGCGTTGACTGGCACCGGATCGCATGTGCTGGGCTGCTTTGCCACGACATCGTGCAGCCATTTGTCGCGACCTTCGGTCCACGCGACCTTGCCACCAGTGCGCTGATAGACGATCACATTGCGCACCTTGTCGCAGCCGCCCATCGCAAACGCATCGTCGATCGCGGCCTTTAGCGCGATCGCCTTGCCGCCGCGCATCTGCTCGTCGGCGGCAATGATCAAGGTCGCGCCGGCATCAATGACTCGTTCCTGCACGCTCTTGGCTGAGAAGCCGCCGAACACCACGGAGTGCGTGATTCCGAGCCGCGCACACGCCTGCATTGCGACAACCGCTTCGATCGACATCGGCATGTAGATAATCGCGCGCTCACCTTTCTCGTGTCCGAGCGCCTTGATACCGTTGGCGAGCTGACATACCTTCGCGTGCAGCTCGCGATACGTAATCTTCGTGACCTTGCCGTCGTCCGCTTCGAAAATGATCGCGACTTTGTCGGCGTTGCCGTTCTTCAGGTTGCGATCCAGACAGTTGTATGACGCGTTCAACTCACCGTCTGCGAACCATTTGTAGAACGGCGCCTTCGATTCGTCGAGCACTTGCGAAAAGGGCTTGCTCCACTCAAGGTTTTCACGCGCTAATCGAGCCCAGAAACCGCTGAAATTCTGTTCCGCCTCGTCGCACAGCGCCCGATACGCGCCCATTCCGGACACATTGGCCTGTCGCACAAATTCCGGGCTCGGCGGAAACACTCGCTGTTCGTGCGAGACGGATTCAATGTTGCCCATTTTCTAGTTTCGCCCTTGTAAAAGTGGAAGTGGGAGCGGCGGCTACAGCACCAACAAGATTAACTCTTTTGCTGCTTCGAGGCGAAAGGGTCTCACGCGCCCCGCAGCAACCGCGCCAGCGTCGACGCGTTGCGCTGACCCTGATCTTCATGATTGTTATTGAAGATCACCTGAACGCGACGTACACGACCGGCGAGGTCGTTGATCGACTCGGCCAACGCCGCCAGCTCCATGTCTGAGTAATCGTAGTTGAAGCGGTCCGAGGCGACAGTAGTCCTCGAGTTCCACGTAGCGGCATTTCGACCGTGCAATCGAACCAACGCCAGGTCGGGATGCGTTACGTCCCAATGAGCGGCAACGCTGTTCACAAATCCTTGCGGCGCATCGACGACGGTGTGCACCAAACTGTGCTCGCGTTCAAATCGCAACGTGTATTCGCGGTGCACGTCGTTGAACCACGTCTGGTGGCGGAACTCGACCGACAGCGTGTGGCCGGAACAGCGCTGAACACACTCCGCGACATGCTCGCGTGATGCCGGCGAGTACGTTAGCCAAGGCGCGAACTGAAAGTGCACCAGCCCCAATTTGCCAGCCTGCCGCAGCGGTTCGAGTGCCTCAATGAAAAATTCCCACAGCACATCCAGCAGTTCACTCGGCACGTCCTTGTACTGGATGCTCTTCTTGGCCGAGATCGACGGCGGAAGCCGATCGCGTATCGGCGGAGGCAACGCATCAACGCTTGTCTGATGTCCGGTAAACAAGCGAAACGCCTTTACGTTGAAGGTGAAATCCGCAGGCGTTCGCTCAACCCACACCTTCGAGTTTTCAACCGAAGGTAAGGCGTAGTAGCTGCTGTTGACTTCGACCAGTGAAAACTGACTGGCGTAGTAGCGCAACCGCGCGGCGGCCGAATTACATCCCTTCGGATAGAAGCGGCGGGACTTTATCAACGTGGGATCGGTCCACGAGGCGGTGCCCACCAATACCGAATTTGCTTTCGGCAAGACGCGTCCGGCGCCGCAACTAAGCGGGCCGCTTTGAACCAGGTTCGCTAGTCAGTCAGGACAAACGTCACCTTCAGAATTACTTTGAACCCTGTCACCTTGCCTTTTTCGATCTGCACTTCCTGATCCTTGACCCACGCACCCTTGACGTTTTTCAACGTCTTGTTCGCGCGTGCGACACCTTGAAGGATTGCGTCTTCGAAGCTCTTTTTGCTGACGCTGCTGATTTCGCTGATGCGTGCGACGGTCATGATTAGTCCTTCACGGTTGGGCGGCAAGCGGACATGACTGGCGGAGAGTAGGGAGCCGAAGTGCTGTATTCACCTGATATTCCAAGGCAATCCTTCTGAACCCTGACGCCGCGCTAATCAAAAATCCGTCTGTCGGGTTGTTATAGGAGAGCGGAGTTTATATGCTCGGCGCGCCTTCCATGATGCGCTTCACGGAAGCGGCATGCGGAGCGAAAGCAATGATGCGGTTCCAAGGGGATGGGCGGCATGGGTGATGATCTGCAACTAAGCGACAACATGTCAGCGTTGCGCATGCTCGGCGAGATGGGAATTATCGATCCACTGTCGTCGGCCTTTGGTGTAGCCCGGCTCTATCTACATAAAGGTTTGGACGCGATGACCCAGGAGCAACGGTTTGTCTTCGATCAACAGGTTGCGCCCATACTGCTGCACAAGTGCGGCCGCTGCGACGATTACGTTCAAGTCAGCACGCTGCCGGACGCATACGAACAAGGCTCAATGCTTTGTAGCCGGCACCTCGCCCAGCGCAACAAGGGCGAGTGAG
>CAWEAZ010000035.1:0-174597 GCA_963807155.1 uncultured beta proteobacterium | reverse complement strand
CTATCGGGTCGGTGAGTCGACAGTTGCCGCCTTTGGCATTGCGCCAGCCCCGCGCGCCCACTTGTACTTGGCGCCGAGCACCGCTACCGGCGTTTCGGTGGTGTACGGATACGCCGGAATGCCGTGGGCAAAAAGATGCTCTGCCGCTTCTTCCACCTCGACGTCGCCCGCGAGCGAAACCACGATGGGCTTCTCGATGCCTTTGGCCCGCATCTCGTCGACGATCTCGACCATCTTGGCTGCGAACACCATCGGTGGCGTGACGATCGTGTGCCAGTAGCCGAGTATCAGCGCATGGATGCGCGGATCTTCGAGGCCGAGCTTGACCGTGTTCTGGTACGTCTTCGGCGGCTCGCCGCCGGTGATGTCGACCGGGTTGCCCGCGGCACCGAAGGGCGGGATGAACTTGCGGAATGCGGCATCGAGATCGGCAGGCATTGCCATCAGCGACAGGCCGTTGTCGACGCAGGCATCGGATAACAACACGCCGGAGCCCCCCGCGCCGGTGATGATGAGCACGTTCTCGCCCTTGGGGGTGGGCAGGATCGGAAT
The DNA here is from genome assembly GCA_963807155.1 of uncultured beta proteobacterium. Taxonomy (GTDB): domain Bacteria; phylum Pseudomonadota; class Gammaproteobacteria; order Burkholderiales; family Burkholderiaceae_F; genus JACCZX01. Next base: position 174,045 of record CAWEAZ010000035.1, on the reverse strand, counting down.
CGCGCGCGCGAACTCGAGCAGTTCACGCAAGCTGCGCGCGCGGATCACGCCGGATTGCTTCAGGACGTCTTCGTAGATCTTGTCGTTGCCGGCGAGCGCGCCGGTATGCGAGCTTGCCGCGCGCGCGCCCATGCTGGTGCGGCCCGCCTTCAGCATGACAATTGGTTTTTTCTTCGACACGCGCTTCGCGACTTCTGCAAACGCGCGGCCGTCTTTCAAGTCTTCGCAGTGCTGCGCGATGATCGTCGTGTTGTCGTCCTGCTCGAAGAATGTGAGCAGATCGTCCTCGTCGATATCGGATTTGTTGCCCAGGCCGACGATCGCCGACACGCCCATTTTCGCCGAACGTGAAAAGCCGATGATCGCCATGCCGATACCGCCCGACTGCGACGACAGGGCCGCGTGACCTTTGACGTCATATGCGGTGCAAAACGTCGCGCACAGGTTTTTCCACGTGTAATAGAAGCCGTAGATATTTGGCCCCATTAATCGCACGCCGTATTTGCGTCCGATCTGCTGAATTTCTTTTTGCCCCTCGACATTGCCTGTCTCGGCAAAGCCGGATGGAATCAGCACTGCACCCGGGATCTTTTTCTCGCCGCATTCGACCAGCGCGGCGGCGACGAATTTGGCAGGAATCGCGAACACGGCGACGTCGATATCGCCCGGCACGTCCTTCACGCTCTTGTACGCCTTCATCCCCATGATCTCGTCGGCGGACGGATTGATCGGATAGATCTTTCCCTTGTAACCGCCATTGATCAGGTTCTTCATTACCGAGTTGCCGATCTTGCCGGTCTCGCCTGACGCGCCGATCACGGCGACCGCATCGGGCTTCATGATGCGGTTCATGTCGCGCACGATGTCTTCGTGCTTCGGGCGGTAACGCGGCTCCGGCGGGTTCCAGTCGACGACGATGCGCACGTCGGCTGCGGTCGCGCCACTCTTGGTGGCGAACACCGGATTCAGATCCATCTCCGAAATCTCGGGGAAATCGGTGATTAGCTGCGAGACGTTCTGGATCAGCGAAGCGAGTGCATTGCGGTCAACCGCAGGTGCGCCGCGCACACCTTTAAGGACTTCGGCCGCTGCGATACCGTCGAGCATCGACAGCGCGTCTTCGCGCGTCGCCGGCGCCAAGCGGAACGTGATGTCCTTTAACACCTCGACCAGAATTCCGCCCAGGCCAAACGCGACGAGCTTGCCGAACGATGGATCGGTGACAGCGCCGACGATCACTTCCTGGCCGCCGGCGAGCATCTGCTGCACTTGCACGCCGAGAAGATTCGCCTTCGCGTCGTACTTCTTGGCGTTCGCCATGATGGTGGCGAAGCCCTGCTCGACCTCTTGCGCGCTCTTCACGCCAACAATGACGCCGCCCGCTTCTGTCTTGTGCAGGATTTCCGGCGAGACGATCTTCAGCACGACGGGAAAGCTCATGCCCGACGCGAGCTTTGCCGCTTCCGCGGCCGACGTCGCGACCCCTTCCTTCGGCACCGGGATGTCATAGGCGTCGCATACTTCCTTGCCTTCCGGCGCAGTCAGCGAGGTGCGGCCCGCGGCTTTGGCGGCGTCGAGGATCTTGCGAACTTTCGTCTTGTCGTGGGCCATGTGGGTTCCTTGTCGCAAATTTAGATCGCGCCGTCGGCGCGCAACGCGGCGATGTCGTCGCGGCTGTAGCCCAGTTCCGTCAGCACTTCCTCGGTGTGCTCGCCCAGGAGAGGCGAGCGCGTGACCTCGGTCGGGCTGTCGGACATCTTGATCGGGTTGCCGACGGTCAGATATTTGCCGCGCTTCGGATGATCGACTTCGACGACCGTTCCCGTCTTGCGCAGCGATGGCTCGTCGGCGATCTCCTTCATCGACAGGATCGGCCCGCACGGAATGTCGTGCTTGTTGAGCATGTCCATGGCCTCGAACTTGGTCTTGGTCATGGTCCACTTCTCGATCTCGCCGAAGATTTCCATCAGATGCGGCAACCGACCCTTCGGCGTGGCGTAGCGCGGGTCCTCGAGCCACTCCGGCCGCCCGATCACCTCGCAGATGTCCTTCCACACCGGCGCCTGCGTGATGAAGTAGATGTAAGCGTTGGGGTCGGTCTCCCAACCCTTGCACTTGAGGATCCAGCCGGGCTGGCCGCCGCCCGACGCATTGCCGGCGCGCGGCACGGCGTCGCCGAAGGTGCCGTTCGGGTACTGCGGATACTCTTCCATCACGTGCGTGCGATCGAGGCGCTGCTGATCGCGCAATTTCACGCGGCAGAGATTGAGCACGCCGTCCTGCATCGCCGCGAGCACTTTCTGGCCGCGTCCCGTCGTATTGCGCTGATAGAGCGCCGCGACGATGCCGAGTGCGAGGTGCAATCCCGTGCCCGAATCGCCGATCTGCGCGCCGGTGACGAGCGGCGGGCCGTCGTCGAAGCCCGTAGTCGACGCCGATCCTCCGGCGCATTGCGCGACGTTCTCGTACACCTTGCAATCCTCGTACGGGCCGGGACCGAAGCCTTTCACCGACGCGACGATCATGCGCGGGTTGAGCTTCTGGATGTGCTCCCAGGTAAGCCCCATGCGGTCGAGCGCGCCGGGCGCGAAATTCTCGACCAGCACGTCACATTTCTTCACGAGCGCCTCGAGCACCTGCTTGCCCTTGGGCTTCTTAGCGTCGATCGTGATCGAGCGCTTGTTGCCGTTCAGCATCGTGAAATAGAGGCTGTCCACGCCCGGAATGTCGCGTAGCTGGCCGCGTGTGATGTCGCCTTCGCCGGCGCGCTCGACCTTGATCACGTCGGCGCCGAGCCAGGCGAGCAGTTGCGTGCACGTCGGCCCGGACTGGACGTGGGTGAAGTCCAGGATGCGAACGCCGTCCAATGCCTTGCCCATTACCGTCCCCTATACATTCGTCACGCTTTCTTCTTCGCGGCGGGATTGAGACTCGTGATGCGGCCGCTTTCCGTGCCCGCCTTTTCGTCGATGACCGCGTTGATCAGCGTCGGCTTGCGCGAGCGGATCGCCTCTTCCATCGCGGTGCGAAGCTCGGCCGGCGTCGTGGCCAGCACACCGACGCCACCGAAGGCCTCCATCAGCATCTCGTAGCGCGCGCCCTTGACGAACACCAGCGGCGATGGATCCTGTCCTCCGGTCGGATTCACTTCGTCGCCGCGATAGACGCCGTTGTTGTTCATGATCACGACGCACACCGGCAGGTTGTAGCGGCAGATCGTCTCGCATTCCATGCCGGAGAAACCGAAGGCGCTGTCGCCCTCGATCGCGATCACCTGCTCGCCGCTGACCACGGCCGCCGCGACCGCAAAGCCCATGCCGATGCCCATGACGCCCCACGTGCCGACGTCGAGCCGCTTGCGCGGCTTGTACATGTCGACGATGCTGCGCGTGAAGTCGAGCGCGTTCGCGCCCTCGTTGACGAGGATGGCGTCCGGATTCGCCTTGACGATGTCGCGCACGACGTTGAGCGCGCTGTGGAAGTTCATCGGTGTCGGATTCTGCGCGAGCGACTCGCCCATCTTCGCGACGTTCTTCGTCTTGCGCTCCTCGATCGCGTCGAGCCACTCGGCGGGCGGCTTCGGCCAGTTCGATCCGATCGCGGCGAGCATGGCCGAGACGCACGAACCGATGTCGCCGACGACCGGCGCGTCGATTCGGACGTTGCTGTCCGCTTCCTGTGGCGAGATGTCGATCTGGACGAACTTCTGCCCGCCCCAGTCCTTGGCGCTCTTCCCGCCCCACGTCTTGCCCTTGCCTTGCGAAAGCAGCCAGTTGAGCCGCGCACCGATCAGCATCACGACGTCCGCTTCGGGCAACACGTACGAGCGCGCCGCGGAAGCCGATTGCTCGTGCGTGTCGGGCAGCAGACCCTTCGCCATCGACATGGGCAGATAGGGGATGCCGGTCCTTTCGACCAGCGCGCGAATATCCGCATCGGCCTGCGCGTACGCCGCGCCCTTGCCGAGAATGATGAGCGGACGCTTGGCGCTCCTGAGCAGATCGAGCGCGCGCTGCACGGCGTCCGGCGCCGGGATCTGGCGCGGCGCGGGATCGACGACTTTGATCAGCGACTGCCTTCCTGCTTCCGCGCCGATCGTCTGCGGGAACAGCTTGGCCGGCAGGTCGAGATAGACGCCGCCCGGACGACCCGAGACTGCGGCGCGGATCGCCCGCGCCACGCCCACGCCGATGTCCTCGGCGTGCAGAACGCGGAACGCAGCCTTGGCGTGCGGCCTAGCGATGGCGAGCTGGTCCATCTCCTCGTAGTCACCCTGCTGCAAATCGACGATCTCGCGCTCGCTCGAGCCGCTGATGAGGATCATCGGAAAGCAGTTGGTGGTGGCGTTCGCGAGCGCGGTCAGCCCGTTCATGAAACCCGGGGCGGACACCGTGAGGCAGATGCCCGGCTTGCCCGTCATGAAGCCGGCTATGGAAGCGGCATATCCGGCGTTCTGCTCATGGCGGAAGGAGATCACGCGCAGTCCAGCTGCCTGCAACTTGCGCGTGAGGTCGGTGATCGGGATGCCGGGCAGCCCGAAGATCGTATCGATGCCGTTCAGCTTGAGGGCATCGATGACAAGCGCAAAGCCGTCGATCTCCTGTGACTGGGCGTTGACATCGCCACTGGCGACTTTTTGCGTTTCGTCGGCGATCGTTACGGGGGGCTTGGCTGCGATGACTGAAGACATGGTTCGTTCCCGTTGATGGTTCCGGCTCGGCGTTCTTCGTCATCTGCCTGCATCGCCTGTGCGCAAAACCCATTCGACCGACGGAACGTGCGACGCTCGGCGGTGGGCAACACGTTGGCTTAGGGGGCGGATTACGAAAATTCATCCTATAGTATTGGCAGAAGCGGGGTCATTGACCCGTGTCAATTTCCCACGCCAAGAGTCGGGCTGTCAGGCTTGACCTGAACCTGCTACCGATGCGCTCCATGAATCTCGTTGCAAACCATCCCGAAAGCGTGAGGCTTCGCGCCCAGCTGAGTGAGAACGTTGTTCTCAAGCAGATGAAGGCGAGTGCAATGGCGGAACTAGAACCGCTGCTGTCGGTGGTCGATTGCCATAAAGGCGAATGTTTGATTCGGCAAGGCGCGCTCGATATGGAGCAGTATTTTCTGCTCGACGGCATATTGAAACGTGTGGTCGCAAACAAGCAGGGCAGGGAAATGATTTTGCGTTTCGCCGACGCCGGTGCGATGGAAACGAGCTATGCGGCGTGGAGGCTCAATACGCCGGCGCCGTACAGCATCATGACGGTGACGAAAGCGCGTGTCGCGAAGTTGCCGTTGCCGCAGTGGGCGGCTTTTCTCGACCGGCATCCGGACCTGAAGCAGGTGTTCGAGTTCGAAGTGATGCATCTGATGAGCGAGATCATGGCGCACACGATCACGTTGCATCTGCTCGATGCGCCGGGACGCGTGCTTCGCTTCATGCGAAAGCACGCCGAGTTGGCGGACCGCGTTCCGCAAAAAGAACTCGCGTCGTATCTGAATCTTTCGGCCGAGACGCTGTCGCGGCTAGGCAGGGCGCATCGAGCGCACGCGGGCGAGACCACGCCCGATTAACGGCCAAAACAGCATCACCAGCGCTAGCGCCGTGATGCCGCCGACGAGCCAGTTTGAAAAGAACACGCGGACATCGCCCTGCGAAATGATCATCGACTGGCGAAACGAGTCCTCGGCCCGATCGCCCAAGACCAGCGCCAGTACCAGCGGGGCGAGCGGGTAATCGAGCTTCTTGAACACGTACCCGATGACGCCGAACAGCAGCATCAGCCAGATGTCGAGCATTGCGTTGTGCACGGTGTACGCACCGATCGCGCAGATCACGATGATGATCGGCGCGATGATCGAAAACGGAATCCGCAGGATGGCGGCAAACAGCGGCACACAAGTGAGCACGATGATTAGCCCGGCGATGTTGCCCAGGTACATGCTCGCGATCAGGCCCCAGACAAAGTCTTTTTGCTCGACGAACAGCAGCGGTCCCGGCTGAAGTCCCCAAATCAACAAACCTCCCAGCAGCACCGCCGCAGTGGGCGAGCCCGGGATGCCAAGCGCGAGCATCGGCAATAACGCGGACGTTCCGGCCGCATGGGCTGCCGTCTCAGGGGCGACGACACCTTCGAGCTGGCCGGTGCCGAACTTGGCACCATCGCGCGATGTGCGCTTCGCAACGCCGTAGCTCATGAACGACGCTGGGGTCGCGCCGCCTGGCGTTATTCCCATCCAGCAGCCGATCAAGCAACTGCGCAGCGACGTCAACCAATACTTGGGCAACTTGGCCCACGTTTCGAATACCACCTTCGGATTGATCTTGGCGGTTTTGCCGCTAAACGACAGTCCTTCCTCCATTGACAACAGAATTTCACCGATGCCGAAGAGGCCGATGACCGCGATCAAGAAATCAAAGCCACGCATCAACTCCATGAAGCCGAAGTTCAGCCGGAGCTGGCCGGTGACTGTATCCATGCCGACGGCGGCGAGCGCAAAACCGAGCATCATCGATGTCAGCGTTTTCCACGGCGAGCCTTTGCCCATGCCGATAAAACTGCAAAACGTGAGCAGATAGACCGAGAAAAATTCGGGCGGCCCGAACTGCAACGCGAATTGCGCGACCAGCGGTGCGAGAAACGTGATCATCACGACCGCGACGAACGCACCGACGAATGACGAGGTGAAGGCGGCGGTGAGTGCCTCGCCCGCGCGCCCCTGCTGTGCCATCGGATAACCGTCGAATGTCGTCGCGACCGACCACGGCTCGCCTGGAATATTGAACAGGATCGACGTGATCGCACCGCCGAAGAGTGCTCCCCAATAAATGCACGACAGCATGATGATTGCCGAGGTCGGCGGCATCGTGAATGTAAGCGGCAGCAAGATCGCGACGCCGTTAGCGCCACCCAGGCCCGGCAGTACCCCAATGATCACGCCGAGCACGATGCCGATCATCATCAGCATCAAGTTAAATGGAGTCAGCACCACGGCAAAGCCGTGGAACAGGGCGCCTAGTTCAACCAAATGCTGCTCCGTGAGGGTGGGTGCGCATCATCAGTATCCGAGAAAGCCGAGCGGGTTAAGCACGCCTTTGAACAGCGGCACCTTGAACCATACTTCGAACATCATAAAAAAAAGGGCGTTGATGACAACGCCGACCGCGACACTTTTCCACCATGCGTACCTGCCGAGCCAGACCATGAAGATGGCGATGTAGATTGCGGAGGCGACGTACAGGCCGATGTACTTGACGCACAGGACATAGATCGCAGCGGGCACCAACACGGTCAGGACGCGCTTGAACGGACCCCACAGCACGAATGGCTTGCCTGCGCTCGATGTCTTTACGATCGCCTGCGTCATCGTGACGAAGCTCGCGATGCAGATCAGCAACCCGATGTAAAACGGGAAGTAACCCGATTGCGGTCCGTCGCTGCCCCACTTGGAGCCCAGCCGGTAGCTGTCGTAAACCACGAGCGCACCGACGGCAAATAAGATCAGCGCGACCGCGATTTCGACGGCGCGCGTGGAGACGCCCGCACGATCGCCGCCGGCTGTCGGTTGATTCTCTTCCATTGATTGCAACAGGATGAGGCGAAGACCGCGCTTGACGCGCGGTCTTCGCGGGTTACTAGGGCTTGGCGAGGAACCCCGCTTCGCGCATCAACTCGCGATGTACACCCTCGGTCTTTTCAACCCACTTGGCGTAGTCCGGGCCGCTCATGAAAGTCTGGTTAAACGCGCCGTCTTCCATGAACTTCTTCCACTCCGGCGTTTCGCGTACCTTCTTGAACAGGTCGACGTAGTAATCGACCTGTTCTTGGTTCACGCCACCCGGCATGAAAATGCCGCGCAACATCACGTAGTCAGTAGGCACGCCCGACTCCTTGCAGGTCGGGATGTCGTTCCATGACATCGTGTCCGTCACTTTGGTCTTATAGGGCATGCGCTCGTCGTCGAACACGCACAGCGGACGCAGTTTTCCGGCGCGCCATTGAGCAACGGCTTCGATCGGATTGTTGACGCTTGAATCGACATGCTTGCCCACGAGTTGCACCGCGACGTCACCACCACCCTTGAATGGAACGTAACTGAATTTGACGCCGGCAGACTTTTCAATCGCGACAGTGATGATCTGGTCCTCCTGCTTCGAGCCGGTACCTCCCATCAGCTTGGGCGGGTTTGCTCCTTTTACGGCGGCGAGATATTCCTTCGCATTCTTGTACGGCGAGTCTGCGTTGACCCACAGTACGAACTGGTCGAGCGCCAGCATCGCCACCGGCGTCAGATCCTTCCAGTTAAATGGAACGCCCGTCGCGAGCGGCGTCGTGAACAGGTTCGACAAGGTGATGATGATCTTGTGCGGATCGCCCTTGGCTTCTTTTACCGCGAGGAACCCTTCCGCGCCCGCGCCACCTGACTTGTTGACGACGATAAAGGGTTGTTTCGCTAGATTGTTCTTCGTGATCACGCCTTGCAGCAAGCGCGCCATCTGATCGGCCCCGCCACCGGTTCCAGCGGGCACGACAAACTCTACGGGTTTGGTGGGCTCCCACGCTGCAAATGCGACAGGTGCCGCCGCTGCGAAAGCTCCCGCCGTTAGCGCGAACAGAGCGCGCCTCAGTGTCGTTGGTGAATATTTGGTCATTAAGTCTCCCATCTCGATTTATGAACACTCTTCGCCGCTTGGTTGCGGATCTGGCATCTAGACACGAATCATCGTCCGAAATTCCGGGGCGGGTAATTGACCGCGGTCAATTAACCCGCCGGCTACCGGTCACGCAGCGTGGCGCATTGCAATGTCCGTTTCTACCGGAATTACCCGTATGGGAGGTAGACAGAGTGCTTCTGTCTTTGGAGGCTCCCTTATGACGAAGGCGATAGAAACACTGAATGGGTTCGTTCCGCTTGCAACTCGCGTTTCGATTCTGGTAGATGCCGCGGTGCGCACTATCCGTAAACTGGCTGACGACCGGGCACGCGCGCAACGGGCGGCGATATTGGCGGGTCTGCCTCGGCAGCGGCTCTCGGAATTGCGTGCTCTGTATACCGAAGAGGCAATTCCAGTTCGTAGTCAGGTCAACCGCGCTGCTCGGCCGGCTTTCGAGCACCACGCTGTGTACGACCAACTACGCAGTGAGACATAGCGCGAAACCGCTGAACTGAGGCCGTGCGATCGGCGATGCGACGTACCCTACTAGAGCGGCTGCAGCACGACGCGTGCGTGCTGTTCGTGCATCGTTGCGACCAATTGCTTCAGCAGTGCGTGCACGGCGCGTGACGCGGGCGCAGGGGTACCGGTCAACTCGGAAAGCTCAATCACCGAGCCGATCAGGGCGTTAACTTCGACCGCGCGTCCCGCTTCGACGTCCTGCAATGTCGAGGTCTTGTGCTTGCCGACTTTTTCAGCACCTTCAATCCGCTTTTCAAGCGGGACACGGAAGGTCACGCCGAGCTTCTCGGCGATCGCTTGCGCCTCCCGCATCATGTCGGCGGCAAGTTGGCGTGTCGCAGGCTCCTGACAGATATCGACCAGCGTCGCGTGAGTCAGCGCACTGATTGGATTGAAGCTCATATTGCCCCACAGCTTGAGCCAGATCTCCGAGCGGATGTCCGTCAGCACGGGTGCCTTCCAATGCGCGCCGACGAGCGCTTCCGACACTCTTGCAACGCGCTCACTCTGGGTTCCGTCCAACTCTCCGACCGGGAACCGATCGCCTTCGAGTCGCTTCACTACGCCTGGCGCAACGATCTCACCCGCGGGATAGACGACGCAGCCGATGATGCGACGCGGTTCGATGTTCTCTTCAATGACGCCGTCCGGGTCAGCCGACTTCAGCCGATAGCCCGCGTGCGGACCCTTGAAATTCTGGAAATACCACCACGGCAGTCCGTTTTGCAGCGTGACGACTATCGTGTCGTCGGCGAACAGCGCGCGCATTTGCGGCGCTAGCGCCGCGATGGTGTAGGCCTTTAGCGCCAGCAGAACGAGGTCTTGCCTACCGGCTTCTTCGCAGCTCGCTACCGCTCGCAAGTCTCGCGCGACTTCTTCTGCGCCATCGTGATGGACGAGCTTTAGGCCAGTCCGGCGAATTGCTTCCAAGTGCGCACCTTGTTCAACAACGGTGACAGCATGTCCCGACAACGCAAGCCGCACGGCGAGCATGCCACCGATCGCCCCTGCGCCTATCACGGCAATTTTCATCGTTCTATTCGAACCGATTGGTTAGTGTTCCGATGCCATCGATGACAATGCTAATCACGCTCCCGGGCTTCATCGAGCCGACGCCGACCGATGTGCCGCAGGCGATGACATCGCCCGGTTCGAGCGTCATGTCGCGCGAAATGAGGCTCACCAATTTGGCCGGCGCGAATATAGCGTCGGCCACCGGATAGTTCTGCCGCTCCTGATCGTTCAGAATCGTCCTGACGACCAGCTTGCTCGGATCGACATCGGTTGCAATCACCGGCCCAAATACGCCGAACGTGTCGAAGCTCTTGGCACGCGTCCACTGTGCAAAGCCAGGATCCTTATTCAGAATTTCAGCCGCAGTGACATCGTTGACACAGGTATAGCCGAAGATATAACTGGCGGCGTCAACCTCGTCTACCGCGCGGCAGTGCTTGCCGACCACGATGCCGAGCTCCCCTTCAAACACGACCTTGCCGGCGTAAGCCTGCGGGGTGCGAATCGATTCGCCGGCGGCAAGGAATGAATTGTTGGCTTTCAGAAAGTAAAGCGGCTCGGGGGGTACGGCGTGACCGAGCTTGGTTACGAGCGCGTGATAGTTGTCGACGAGCCCCAGCATTTTGCTCGGCGTTGTCGGCGTCAGCAGCTTTGCTTCGCTGCGCGGGATCGATTTTCCGGTCGCACGCGGATTCGCAAACATGTCGCCTTCGTGCAGGACGATCGTGTCGCCCTCGATCGTCCCGATACATTCGCGTCCTGCGTGGCTAACGCGTGTCCAGAGCGGCATCGCTTCTCCTTTGGCTCGCCGCATCCGTGTAGGCCAGTTCCGGCCGCGCAAAGAACGAATGCAGGATGTGATAGACGAGCAAGTAGTTTTTTTGCTGAAAACTGGCGTGCGAAATTCCGGGCATGACGGTGAACTGCTTGTCTGGGTTTGGCAACCGCACAAAGAAATTCATCAGGTCATCGAATCCGGCGATGCCGTCGAACTCGCCGCGCATGACGATCGTCGGAGCCGTAATCGCCGCGGGATCAACGACCGGCAACTTCGAGCACATGTCGATGTACGTTCCATTCGGCATTGAAGAATCCAACGCGAGGATCGCGTCGGCGAATGCGTCGACGACGCGCCTGTCTGCACACTCGGGATGATCGCGCTCGAAAATGGAATAGACGAACGCGCGGTCGATGGGCCGGCGCTTCGTCTTGAGAAACTCCGGAAGCTTTTTGCGCCGCTGCTCCAGTGTGGGGCTTCCTTCGCCGGTCCAGACGAATGCGTCGAGCGCCAGACGACGCGACGCGATCCGGATGCCGTTTGCGCGAACAGTGCCGCACGCAGCGCGCCCGAAGAAATGCCGTAGATGAAGAAACTGCCGCACGCCGCGGGTGCGGCTGATGTAGTCGGTCGCGGCGGCCAGGTCGTCGGCGCCGTTGGCGATGTCGCACGTAATGTCGCGGTTCTTGTCCGAATCGCCCGTAGCCCTCCATGTCGACGCTCCAGCACACGAAGCCGCGCCGCGCAAACCAGTCCATCACCGACGAATCGGCGCGTCCAGTCCACCTTCAAGTCGAACGTCGGCTGCGACGCCATCGAGGAGCCGTGCACAAAGAGAACGGCCGGCTTGTTGTCTGGCCGCTCGACGAATTTCTCCCACAGAAACAGGCGAACGTCACCTTTCTTTGTCCAGTGCTCGACGCCAGTCACCGGCGCGTTGGTGCCAGTTTGTTCTGACATCGCCTTCTCGTGATGGGGCGCGACCGCGCTAATCGATTTTTGCACCGGTTCCCTTGACGACTTTCGCCCAACGGTCGATCTCTTCGCGAAAGAAGATCCCGAATTCGGCGGGCGACGATGCCACGAGTTCTATCGATGCATTAGCCATGTAGGTTTTCACTTCGGGTGTCGCCATCACACTCAATAGCTCTCGATGCAGCTTCTCGATAATCGGTGCTGGTGTGCCTTTAGGTGCCATCAAGCCCAGCCAGACGTACGCGGTGTATCCCGGAACGGCCGTTTCGGCAATCGTTGGCACATCGGGCAATTGCGGCGAACGATTGGCGCTGGTCACCGCAAGCGCACGCAGTTTTCCCGCCTTAATGTGCCCCAGCATGCCGGCAAGGCCAGGAAACGACACCATGACCTGGCCGCCCAATAAGTCGGTCGTCGCCTGTCCGCTGCCGCGGTAGGGAATGTGGTTCATCTTGAGTCCCGTCTGCGACAGAAAAAGTGCAGCGAACAAGTGCTGGCCGCTGCCGTTGCCGGATGACGCATAGTCCAGCTGGCCCGGCCGCTCCCTGGCATACGTGATCAGCTCCTGAATCGACTGCACGGGAAGGGACGGATGCACGACCAGAACGCCAGGTTCGCGTCCAATCAATGTGATCGGAACGAAGTCGTCGAGCGGATGAAATTTCAGTTGCGAATACAAAGTCGCGCTGATCGCATTGGTCTGCGAAGCGAGCAGAAGCGTGTAACCATCGGGCGGGGATTTCGCGGCGAGTTCGGCACCTATCGTCGCGCCGGCGCCAGGCTTGTTTTCAACGACGACCTGCTGGCCCAGACGTTTCGGAAGCTCCTGGGCAATGATCCGCGTCGGTCCATCGACCGCGCCGCCCGGCGAAAAGGGCACGATGATTTTGATCGCCCGTGACGGATAGTCCTGCGCATGTAGCGGGCCCTGACCGACGACAGCCAAACTCACGCAGATGAGCCAGGCCCAAGCGTCGTGCGCAAGGTTTCGCGAATCGATCATCGTGTCTCCATCTTGACGATGCAGTTCCATCATCGCTCTGTCCGTTGCCTTCGTCTAGAAATCCGCCGCGTCCACCTGTGCGTCGTTCTCGCGTAGGCGTCTCTTCGCTTCAGCACGATGATGCTGCCATAACGCCAGCACGACCGATCCGACCGCGGCGGCGAGCAGCGCTCCTGAAATCGGGCGCGTCACGAAAAGCCACGGATCCGGATCGCTCATGATCGAACGTATCAGATTGATCTCGATCTGGTCGCCGAGGATGACGCCGAGAATGAAAGGGGCCAGTGGCAGCCCGACCTTGACCATCGCGTAGCCGAGCACGCCGAAGGCGAGCAGCACGTAGACGTTCGACATGGTGTTGTTCAAAGCGAAGGCGCCGACGACGCACAGCACGAGCACGATCGGATACAGCAACGACTTTGGCACCGTGACGACCTTCAGCGCCCAGCGCGCGGCAATCCCGGTGATCACCACCATGATCGGGTGCGCGAGCAGGTACGCCGCGAAAATCCCGTACGCGATCGTGGGTTGCTGCGAGATGAAGAGCGGACCCGACTGGATCCCGTGGATCGTCAGCGCGCCCAGCATCACGGCAGTCACCGCGTCGCCGGGAATCCCGAACGCCATGATCGTGACGAGTGAGCCGCCGACGTTGGCGTTGTTCGAGGCTTCGGAGGCGATGATGCCTTCGGGAACGCCGCTGCCGAATGCCTCGGGCCGCTTCGAGAATTTCTTCGCCTGGTCGTAGGCCATCATGTTTGCTGCGCTTCCGCCGATCGCGGGCAGTACGCCGATCCAGACGCCGATCAACGAAGTCCATAGCAGAAGGAACGGGCGCGAGAGGATTTCCCAAGTCACCTTCACATGAGACACGGCGAGAACGGATGCGGCGCTGACCGCATCGGCGATGCGCGCGGTGCCTCCCATCTTCTCGGCGTCGGTCATGATCTGCGCGAAGGCGAACACGCCGATCAGCACCGGCAGGAACTCGACGCCCCCAACGAGAAATGGAATGCCGAAAGTGAGTCGCGGCACACCCATCATCGGGTCGTTGCCGAGCACAGTCACGACGAGACCCAGCATGCCCGCGATCAGACCTTTCAGAAGCGATGCCTCGACCAAGCCCGCCACCATCGACAGTGCGAGCACGAACAGCGAGAAGTACTCCCAAGGCCCGAACTTGAGCGCGAACGCAGCGAGCGGACCGGTGGCCGCGATCAGAAAGATCCCGCCGAGCAATCCGCCGTAGAACGACGCCCAGATCCCGAGCCAGATCGCGCGTCCCGGCTCGCCCTTTTTGGCCATTGGGAAGCCGTCGAACATGGTCGCCAGTGAAGACGGTGTGCCTGGAATGCCGAGCAGCGTCGCGGTGATCAAGCCACCCGCCGAGCCGCCGACATAGATGCCGACCATCGCGGACAGCCCCTGCAGCGGGTCGAGTCCGAACGTGAATGGAAGCGCGACGATGATCGTCATCGTGATCGTCACGCCAGGCAGTGCGCCGCCGATCACGCCCACGAGCGTGCCGATCGTCAGCGGAATCAGGTATTTCAGCTGAAGGATGTTGGCGATGCCCGCGCCGAGGAGTTCGTACATCCTAGAACCCAGTCCAACGCCCGCGCGGCAGCAGGACTTGCAGGTAGCTCTCGAAGGCAAGGTAGATAACAACGGTGGCTACGAGCGCAACGGCGAACACGACTACCCAGCGCCGGCGAGCGCCACGCGGCGGCTGCAACGCGAGCGGCATCACCACCAGGAACGCAAAGGTCGCAACGCGGAATCCGAGATAAGGCAGCGCGATCACGTAGATCGCGAAGATCGCGAACGCGATCACGACCAGCGTGTAATTCGCCCGCGCTGTGGACCCTGCCGGCGGAGTCGCCACGCGAGCGCGCCGATGCGCGATCAGGTCGGACACTACGAGCAGCAGCGCGAGAAAGGCAGTGACGCCCAGAACCAGCTGCGGATAGAACTCGGGCCCGACCGGGACCAGCGGATGGCGCTGGAGCCCGAGCGTGGCCCAGAAGAGAAGCAGGCTCGTCGCGAACACGACGAGCCCGGTGATCGCGTCGCGACCCATCGCGGGCGCGCGCTAAGACCTCAGCGCTTCAGCATGCCGAGATCTTTTGCCAGATCTCTGTTGAGCACGTCGTTGTTCTTCAGGAATTCGGCATAGTCTTTCGCATTGAGATAGTTCACCACCGTGCCCTGGTCCTTCATCGATGCGGCAAACGCCGGTTCCTTCGCCGCCGCTGCGCACGCCGCTTCGAGCTTCGCCATCACATCGGGCGGCGTTCCTTTGATCGCGAGCAGCCCGCGGTTTACCGCGTAGGTCACATCGATCCCGATCTCCTTCAGTGTCGGGACGTTCGGCGCTTCGGGCGTGCGCTTGTCGGCCGCGATCGCGAGGAACTTCATCTGCCCCGCGTCGACCTTGCCCTTCTGCGTGAGGTTCGATTCAGCGAGCTCGATGTGGCTGCCCAATAACGCATTCATGCGCGGTGCCGTTCCCTCGTAGGAGACGTACTTGAACTTGATGCCGGCCGCCTTCTCCACCATTGCCGGAAAGAAGTGGCTGGTCGAGCCGAGCGTGGCGCCGACTGTGATCTGGCCGGGACGCGCCTTGGCATCGGCGACAAGCGCCTTCATGTCCGCCCACGGCGTCTTCGGACTCGCAGTGATGATCGATGGCGTGGAGGCGACCAGGCAGATTGGCTGGAAGTCGGTCGAATTCACGTCGGCGACACCGGTGTGAAAGGTCGAGTGAATCGAGTCATGCACGGCGAATATTGTGTAACCGTCGCCGGGCGAGTCTTTGGCTTCCTTCGCGCCTTTGGTGCCTGAAGCGCCCCCAACATTCGCGATGACGAGCGTGCCTCCGAGATGTTTCTGAAAGTGAGGTTGGAACGCGCGGTAGATGCTGTCGGTATCACCGCCGGCCGCCCACGGAACGATCAGTTTGACCGGGCGCTCGGGGTAGGCGGCGAGCGCCCAGGAGGCAGAGAAAAGAACGGTAACTGCCAGCGCTGCGCGGAAACGATTCATCGATTCGCTCCTAATACGTGCCGTCGAGATGCAGGGCATCTTAGACTTGGCCATCGCCGCTCACAATTAGCATTAGCGGCAAATTGACTTTCAATCACCATGCGCATTGGATTTATCGGCGGCGGCGTCATCGCGCGGCTCTTCATCGAGCACGCTCGGCGCGGCGTCATGGACTGAGGCCGAAGTGGTTGCGGTGATGGGCCGCAGCGAACGATCGCGCGGGAAGGCTCTCGCGCAGGAATTCGGGATCGCGTTCGTGACCGAGCGCCACGAGTTGATCGCGTTGCGACCGGAAGTGGTGATCGAGGCCGCATCGCATGCGGCCGTTCGCGAGCATGTCGAAGAGTTGCTCTCGAGCGGCATCGCGGTGATCGTTCTTTCGGCGGGTGCGCTCGTCGACGATCGCCTGCGCGAGCGGCTGGAGCGCGCGGCCGCGCAGCATCGCGCACTGCTATATGTGCCGTCCGGCGGCATCGGTGGATTGGACGCGCTGAAGGCGGCGTGTGCGGCGGGCGCGGATGAGGTGAGCATTTCCGTCACCAAGCCGCCAGCCGGGTGGAAAAATATTCCGTACGTCGAGAGCTCTGGGCATCGATCTGGACCGGCTCGATCGAGCGGTGACTTTGTTCGACGGCACCGCGCGCGAAGGTGTGCCGCACTTTCCTGCCAACGTGAATATCGCCGCGGCCCTTTCGCTGGCGGGAATCGGTTTCGATCGAACACGTCTGACCGTCGTCGCTGATCCTGCGCTTGAGTTCAACACCCACTTCATTCGCATTCGCGGGTCCGACGGGCTCGATCGACTTGCGCTTCGAAAACCTGCCCTCGCCCGACAATCCGAGGACCGCGGTGTTGGCGGGCTTCAGCGCGCTCGCCGCGTTTAAGCAATTCAACTCGGCGGTGCGTTACGGAACGTAGGCACGGCCTAGAATTTGCCAACGGGATCGAAGAATCCGATATTCAATTCCCCGAGGAGGAAACATGAGCAATCGCGAAAATCATTGCCGGAATTACCGCGTGTGCAGGAATTCTCGTGCTCCCGAGTGCGGCACTCGCCCAGTCCGAATACCCGAACCGGCCCATCAAGCTGATCGTCGGCTTCGCGCCGGGCGGCTCGACCGACATCATCGGTCGAATCGTTGCGCAGAAGTTAGGCGAGCGGCTTGGCCAAACCATCGTCGTTGAAAACAGGGCAGGCGCCGGCGGAACGATCGGTGCCGATGCCACGGCCAAGGCGCCGGCCGACGGGTACACGCTGACGCTCGGTACGACCAGTACTCATGCGATCGCCGCGGGTGTGTATTCGAAACTTCCCTACAACCCCGTCACGGACTTCACACCCATTTCGCTGGTGGCAATCACCCCTTATCTGCTGGTGGTCAATCCGCAAGTGCAGGCGCGCAACTTGAACGAGTTCCTCGCACTCGCGAAGAGCCAGCCCGGCAAGCTGAACTACGCCTCCGCCGGCAACGGCACAGCGACACACCTCGCGATGGAAATGCTGAAAGACGCCGCCAAGATCGACGTCGTGCATATTCCTTACAAAGGCAATGCGCCGGCCGACGCTGCGATCCTCGCGGGTGACGTGCAGGCGGTGTTCGGCTCGATGCCGGCATTGCTGCAAAACGCCAAGGCGAACAAGGTGCGTCCGCTCGCCGTCGGAACCGCGACGCGCTCGCCTGCGCTACCGGACGTTCCGACCGTCGCCGAACAGGGCTATCCCGGGCTTCGAGGCCGCGCTCTGGCTCGGCATCATGGGCCCGGCCAACATGCCGAAGCCCATTGCCGATCGCCTGCACAAGGAGATCGTTGCCATTGTTGCGACTCCCGAATTCAAGGCTTCGATGGACGCCAACGGGGCCGATCCGATCAGCAGCAAGTCACCGGACGAATTCCGCGAGATGCTGCGTGGGCAGGTGGACAAGTACGGCAAGATCACGAAAGCGATTGGTATCAAACTCGACTAGCAACTACGACAGAGAAGATCATGGGAAAAGACGATTTACGCCAAGCCACTTACGTCATCGACATCGGCCCGCGGCCTTCGCTGCCAGTCGCGGGCAGCGATCTGCGCTTTGCAGTCGGCCGCATTTTTTGCGTCGGCCGCAACTATGCCGAGCACGCGCGAGAGATGGGCCATGACCCTGATCGCGAGCCGCCATTTTTCTTCATGAAGGCGCCCAACTCGATCGTGCAGAGCGGCTCGACCATCGATTACCCCGTCGGCACCAAGGATGTCCATCACGAGATCGAGATGGTGGTTGCGATTGGTAAAGGCGGAAAGAACATCTCGGTGGACAAAGCGCTCGATCATGTCTGGGGTTATGCGGTCGGGCTGGACATGACGCGGCGAGATATTCAAGGCGAAGCGAAGAAGATGGGCCGCCCATGGGAGATGGGCAAGAGCTTCGATCAATCAGCACCGTGTTCGGCGCTGCGTCCCGCGAACGAAATCGGCCATCCCACGAAGGGCGCGATTCAAGTCAAGGTGAACGGGGAGGTCAAGCAGCAGGGTGATCTGTCGCAGCAGATCTGGAGTGTCCCGGAGCAGATCTCCTATCTATCGGGCTTGCTGACGCTGCAACCGGGCGACCTAATATTTTCCGGCACGCCATCGGGTGTCGGTCCGATCAAGAAGGGCGATACGCTCGAAGGCCACGTCGACGGCGTGGGCGACCTCACCGTCACGTACGCGTCGGAGCGGTAGGCGCGCGGCCTGGCGGGACTTCGCCGGCTGACTCCAGCCGGCGTCGGATCACTTCTTCGCGCAGATCCAGCTCACGCTCGATCCGGCGGCGGATCTCATCACTGATGCGCCCGCTACGCAACAGAGCAGTTCACATATTCGCGCTCTGTTTGAATCAACGCCAGCTCAAGACTATCGATTCGCGCTGCGACTTCGCTGCCGTCACCACACAGGTCGCGTCGGCGTTCGAATTGGCTCACTCGGTCCGCCTGCAACTCTCGCACTTGGCGAATCTGCTCCGCGGGCACGTTGATTTCTGCAGAAAGCTCGTGTAACCGATCGAAAGCGGCGCGTGCTGCTTCGAGGCGAGCGTCAGCTTCGCGTTGCTGTTGCTGAAGTTGCTCTCTGCTGCCTGAGTCGGTCAGGCCGAGCTTGCGTACGAGCCACGGCAGCACCGGACCCTGCACGACCAGCGTCACCACGATCACGCTGAACGTCAGAAACAGGATCAGATGTCGGTCCGGAAACGGCTGATCGCCGCTGATCATTACCGGAATACTTAGCGCCGCCGCCAGCGAAACCACACCGCGAATGCCGGTGAACGAAATGAGGAACGGATGCTGCCAGAACGTTGTGGGGTCTCGCGCTCGCAACGTTGGGAGACAGCCAGCGCTGCACGTAGGTCGCTGGAAAGACCCAAACAAAACGCACGGCAATCGCGACGAAACTTATCGCCACCGCATAAAGCAACAGTTGAGTCCAGGCGATTGCATCCGAGTCCCTCCAGGACGACCCGCGCCTGCAGGCCGGTCAAAAGGAAAATCGCGCCTTCAACCAGGTAGGTGACGAAATCCCAGAAAAATATCGCCTGCAGCCGCGTCTTCGAGCGTATGAGCTCGACGCCCTTGAAGCCGACGTACAACCCGGCGACGACCGTGGCCAGAACGCCCGAGGCGCCCGCCGCGTGTGGAACCCAGAACGCGAGGAAAGGCGTCAGCAGCGACAACGTGACCTCGATGCGTGGCTCGTTGGCCCAATAGCGCAAGCGCAACATCAGCCAGCCCACAACCAACCCCCACAGCGTTTCGCTGACGACGATGGCGGCAAATGTCATCGTCGCTTCCGCGAGCGAGAAAACGCCGGTCAGCACGGCGGTCAGCGCGAACTTGAACAGCACAAGCGCGGTCGCATCGTTGACCAAACCTTCGCCTTCGAGGATTGCCGTGATGCGACTTGGAACGCCCAGCCGCCGCGCAATCGCGAGCGGCGCCACCACGTCGGGCGGCGAAACGATGGCGCCAAGCACAAACGCGACCGGCCACGGCAGCCCAATCAACCAATGCGCGGCAGCCGCGACGACAACCGTCGTGAACACCACGCATCCGACGGCGAGAAGCGATATCTCGCGCAAATTGGCGCAAAACGCCTGCCAGCTCATTCCGAACGCCGCGTAGTAAATCAGCGGCGGCAAAAACACCAGCAGCACCAGATTCGGTGGCAGTGCGATTCGCGGCAGACCCGGAACGAGCGCGAGAATTACGCCCGCGACGACCAACAAAATGGGGCTCGGAACATCGATGCTGCGCGCGACCCAGTTGACCAGCGCGGTAATCGCAAGCACCGCTGCAGCGGCATACAGGATCGGTTCCATGACTGATCAGCTTGTCGAAGTCGAGCTCAGTAGTTTCCAGCGCTGATCAAGCGTCGTCCGATTGCGCTGCGGCCATTCTAGTTGGTTCGATAGAGGGCCTGTCGACGTGCGTGGCGTAGGCTAGCGTGATGTCCGATTCCATCGCTGTGTCCGTCGCTGAACCCGAGCGTGAAGTTGATCCGAGCGATCCGTACGCGCGTGAAGCGCAGACGTTTCCACGGCTCAGCGTTGATGCTGCCAATCGCGTCGCAAACTACGGCGTCGAACAGGGACTACGCAAAGGCACGAGGCTGTTCGAGCGCGGCCAGCGCGGCGTTGACTTCTTTCTGGTGCTCGATGGCAGCATCGAGATCTTCGAGGTGGACGCCGCAGGCGAGCCGCATGTACTGACGGTGCACCGTGAGCGCCAATTTACAGGCGAGCTCGATCTGTTCAACGACCGGCAAATTCTGGTATCGGCCCGCACGGGTGTGAACAGCCGGGTCGTACGCGTCAAGCGTGCCGATTTTCGCAAGATGCTGAGCGCCGAGCCGGATATCGGAGAGATTGTCATGCGCGCTTTCATCTTGCGGCGCGTCGGGTTGATTCGGCATTCACACGGCGGGGTCACGCTGATCGGTCCGTCTCGCGGCGCCGATACGCTGCGCTTGGAGCGCTTCCTGTTGCGCAACGGCTATCCGCATCGCTTGCTCAAGACCGACGCGGAGCGCGACCCGGATGGATTGCTCGCGCGCTACAAGGTTGCCGAGGCCGATCTGCCGGTGCTGATTGCGCCCGGCAAAGAGGTGCTGCGCAATCCAAGCACGATTGCACTCGCCGACATGCTCGGACTGACCGAGCACTTCGACGCGGACGAAATTTTCGACGTTGCGGTTATCGGTGCCGGTCCAGCGGGCCTGGCTTCCGCGGTGTACGGCGCGTCGGAAGGTTTGCGCACCGTCGTGCTGGAAGGGCTGGCGCCGGGAGGGCAGGCTGGCACGAGCTCCAAGATCGAGAACTACTTGGGATTTCCAACTGGGATCTCGGGTCAGGCGCTCGCGGGGCGCGCGCAAGTGCAGGCGCAGAAGTTCGGCGCACGTCTTGCGATTGCGCGCGCAGTGATCGGCATTGATTGCGATGACAAGCCTTATCGATTGCACCTCGAGGGTGAGCGCTCGGTGGCAGCACGCGCGGTCGTGATCGCCACCGGCGCTCGCTATCGCAAACTCGATGTGGCGGATTACGCGCGTTTCGAGGGGCAGGGCATTCATTACGCCGCGACTGCTATGGAGCAGCAGCTAAGCGAGGGCGAAGAGGTCGTGATCGTCGGTGGCGGCAATTCGGCGGGGCAGGCAGCGGTTTTTCTATCACGCACTGTCCAGCACGCACACGTCCTCGTGCGCGGCGCAGGACTCGCAGCGACAATGTCCGATTATCTGGTGCGGCGAATCGAATCCTCGCCGAATATCACGGTGCACCCGTTTACCGAGATCACCGCACTTGCAGGCGATACGATCTTGCGCGAGGTGACGTGGACCCATCGCAAAACTGGCGCGAGTCAGACGCGACGCATCGGTGCAGTATTCGTGATGATTGGCGCGGAGCCGAACACTGAATGGCTCGACGGCTGCCTCGCGCTGGACGCACGCGGGTTCATCATTACAGGCCGCAATGAAGAAGGGTTGGCACTCGATTCGGCGTATGCGACGACGGCGCCTGGCATCTTCGCCGTAGGTGATGTGCGCTCCGGGTCAGTCAAGCGCGTGGCGTCCGGCGTGGGTGAAGGCTCGGCTGTCGTGCAGGCAGTCCACCGTTTCTTGAGTCCCGGTGTCGAGTAACTGCGCTCCTAACGCCGTAGCAAAGAAAAGATCCCCCGCCTGTGCCGCCCGGCCAAATGTCCTGAACCATCGGTTCAGGGTGGTCGCTGTCCACGCCGCTTAGGTTCAGCAAACGCGTGCCGATCGCACCACGGCGCGAGGCCAGCAACCTTGCGCACAGCGCATTGGTTCAAGGAACTATGAGGCCTTTGCGCGAACACCGCAGGGAATTTTTTGCGTTCCAGATACTGAACGCTTGCGCGCAGTCTAACGCTTCCGCAGTGGGCTTCGTCTGAAACGAAACTTCCGAATTAGAACAATTTTTCCTGCGGCAACAGCGCTTCATCGCACACCTGTACAAGGTCGCGAACGCGACGTCGGATTTCGCCGGCTTCCACGCCGTCACTGCCTCGGGTATTCAACAGCTCATGCGCGAATTGCAGCGCGGCCATCACGGCGATCCGGTCTGCGCCCATCACCTTGCCCGCTTCACGTATTGCCTGCATTTTCGAGTCGACCAGCTGCGCGCTCTTCAGCAACGCCTCTTTTTCGTCGGGGCTGCACGCGAGCCGGTATTCGCGGCCGAGAATCGAAACGCTCAGGTTTTCCATTGAGTGGAAGCACTTCCGGTCTTGATGGGGTCCGGCAGGCGCTGCAGCAGGGCGTCGAGCCGACGTGCGGCTTCGTCCACCCGACCGTTCATCGATTCAAGTTCGGAGGACGCAGCGACCAGTTGCGCTCGTAGTTGTTGATTCTCTGCGCGCAGGGATTGCACCATCGCAGCAAGTTCCTTGATCTTCGCTGCCAAATTGTCGAGGTCACCGAGCATGCGTCGATGGTAGCACCGGGGTCCGCTCCGCTAGACTGATCCGATGATTGTCCTGATCGCCAATCCGAAGGGTGGAGTAGGCAAGAGCACAGCCGCTACTAACCTGGCTGGCTACTACGCGAGCCGTGGCTACCGGACAATGCTCGGCGATCTCGATCGGCAGCAATCGGCCGTGGCCTGGCTTGCGATCCGTCCGGAATTCGCGCCTCGGATCGAATCATGGGATCGCGACGACAAGCGCGTGGCGCGGCCACCCGCAGGCGTGACGCACGTTGTTCTTGATAGCCCAGCCGGCCTGCGCGGAGGTGACTTGAAAGACGTATTGAAGCTATCCGATCGCGTTATCGTGCCGCTGCAGCCGTCGATCTTCGATATCTTCGCGACTCAGACTTTTCTTGCGAAGCTCGCAGAACGCGGAACGCTTGGCGATGCCGGCAAAGTGGGCGTGCTTGGCATGCGCGTGGACGAACGCACTCGGGCTGCCGAGCAGCTACACCGGTTTGTCGACAGCCTCGGGATACCGGTCGTGGGGTATCTGCGCGATACGCAAAATTATGTGTACCTGGCGGCACAAGGACTGACGCTATGGGACGTCGCCCCTAGCCGCGTTGCGAAGGACCGAGATCAGTGGGAGCCGCTGCTTGCCTGGCTGGAAAAGTAGCAGTCCTGTGGGTTAGCGTGGTGCTGGCGTACTGACCGGCTCTGTAACGAACCCGATTTTCACTAGGCCTGCCTGCTGCGCCGCTGACATTACGAACGCAACCCGCTCGTAACGGGTGGCCTTGTCGGCGCGCACGTGCACTTCAGGAACGGGTGCCGTTTTCGCCGCAACCGCGAAGCGCGCACGCAGTTCGTCGTCAGTGATCGGATCGGTGTCGCTGAAAATCTTGCCTTCGGCGTCGATCGACAGTTTGATCGTGCTCAGCGCTGCCTCGGCGGCGGGCGCGGGATCATTCGGCAGATCGAGCTTGATCGCGTACGACAGCAGGGGCGCCGTGATGATGAAAATCACCAGCAGCACCAGCATGACGTCGACCAGCGGCGTGACATTTATCTCGGACATCGGGAGCGATGGACCGCTGTGCCGCTGGAATCCGCCGAATGCCATCAGGTCTCCGCTGGCAACCGTGAGCCCATCGTCAACGTCGCGTGCAGATCGTGCGCGAAACCATCGAGCTGGCCGAGCACGACACGATTCACGCGGGTAAACGCGTTGTAGGCGAGCACGGCGGGAATCGCGACCGCAAGCCCGACAGCGGTCATGATCAATGCTTCACCCACCGGCCCGGCGACTTTGTCGATTGCAATCTGGCCAGACCGCGCAATGTTGATGAGTGCGTGATAGATGCCCCACACGGTCCCAAACAGTCCCACGAACGGCGCAGTACTGCCGACCGACGCGAGCACCGTCAGTCCTGATTCGAGTTTGCCGGCGGCCTCGTTAATGCGTTGGCGCAACGCCCGAGTGATGAGCTCTGAGCGATCGATCTGTGCTGCCAGACTGCCTTCTGATGCAGGATGGGTCGCAGCTATGGCCGCGCCATTTGCCAGCGGCACGAAGATGTTCTCGCGATCGTGCGGTTTCAGCTGAGCGACAGCCGACTCGACCGAGCTCGCGCTCCAAAAGTTTTCGAGCTGCTTCGATGCGCGGCGTACGCGCAGCCAAGCCCACGTCTTCCACACGATCAAGAACCAGCTGGCAACCGACATCAGCAGCAGCAAATACGCGGTCAGGCGAATGACGACGTCAGCTTGCGCCCAAAAGTGCGAAAGTCCGAGTCTTGTCGCTTCCACGCTGTGCCCTACTTGAGCCCGAGCACGTCGAACATGTCGTACAGCCCCGTTCGGCGGCCCGCTAGAAAGCGTGCCGCGCGCATGCTGCCGAGCGCGTACGTCATACGACTCGACGCCTTGTGCGTGATCTCGATGCGCTCACCGACGCCGGCGAAAAGCACGGTATGGTCACCGATCACGTCGCCACCTCGAATGCTGGCGAAACCGATCGCACCTGCTTTGCGCTCTCCGACAACCCCTTCGCGCGCGTACACCGCCACATTCTGAAGCTTCGCGCCGCGGGCTTCGGCGATGACCTCGCCCATTTTCAGCGCGGTGCCCGACGGCGCATCGACCTTGTGCTTATGGTGCATCTCGATGATTTCGACGTCGTAGTCCTCGTTCAAAGTCCGGGCCGCCTGGTCGAGCAGCTTCAGCACTACATTGACGCCGACTCCCATGTTGGGTGCAAAAACGATTGCGATTTTCTCGGCGGCAGCAGCGATCGCTCGCTTACCTGCCTCGTCGAAACCCGTCGTGCCGATCACCATGTTGACGCCGGCGTCCGTGCAGGCTTTCAAATGGGCAAGTGTTGCCTCGGGTCGCGTGAAATCGATCAGGACATCCGCTTTGCCTAGGGAAGATAAATCGGCAACGACAGAAACTCCGGTCGAGCGTCCAAGAAATTCTGCGCAATCGTGTCCCGCCGCTGCACTGTCGGCGCGATCAAACGCCGCCGTTATCGTCGCGTCGGGCTGCGCCAGCGCCGCTTCGATCAACATTCGACCCATGCGGCCGGAAGCGCCAGCAATCGCAAGCTTCAATTGGAAGGCTCGCGTCCTGGCATAGGCCCCGTGATATCGGGCGCTTTCTCCTGCTGCTTCGGCGCCTGCCTTGGCTTCTTGCGCGCATCGGGACCGAGGATCAGCACGTCGGCCATCTGTTCCTGTGGCATCTCGTCAGACCTGAAGCTGTCGAGCTTGTTGTCCTTGAAGTAAACGGTGAGCCTACGGTTCTGTACTTCGCCCTTGCGCGGATTCAGGTAATACGCGTAATCCCAACGATCCTTGTGAAACTCGCTGGTCAACAGCGGCGTGCCGAGAAGAAAGCGCACTTGTTCGCGGGCCATGCCCTGTCGCAACTGCTCGACCATTTCCTTCGTGATGATGTTGCCCTGGTGTACATCGGGCCGGTACGGCCCGAGGAACGTTGGCCCCCAGTTGGCCACCGAGGAGCCGACGCTCGATATCGTCTGGCACGCCACTAACGCGACGCATGAAATCAGCAATGACAACGAGGTGCGAGGAATCATGTCGGAGGCGATTGCGAGAGGAAGCTCGTATGATATCTGGCAAATGAGCTAGCAAATGAGCTGGCAACTGCATCTGTAATGACTCGCATTCCGCCATCGTCCAGCGAATTAAAGAGCATCGGCCTTAAGGCGACGTTGCCACGGCTCAAAGTGCTCGAGATTTTTCAGCGGAGCTCGGAGGAACTCGGCGTGCGCCATATGAGCGCCGAGGACGTTTACAAAGCGCTGATGGCTGAGCATATCGACGTCGGGCTTGCCACGGTATATCGGGTGCTGACCCAGTTCGAGCAGGCGGGCCTACTGGCGCGCAACCACTTCGAAGGTGGCCGCGCGATGTTCGAGTTGAATGAGGGCACGCATCACGACCACCTGGTGTGTCTGACCTGCGGCCGTGTCGAAGAGTTTGTCGATGCCGAAATCGAAACGCGGCAGCACGAGGTTGCAGCGGCGCGCGGCTTCCGATTGCACGGGCATGCGCTGGCACTCTATGGCGATTGCACCAAGCCACATTGCGAATTTCGGCGCAAAGAGTAGAGCTTGCGCTAAACCGTAAGTGTCACACTGAGATCCGTTGCGTCGTGGCGGGATCAAACCAGTGTGCGGAGCCCGCCTTAAGCCCAAGCTGCAAGATGGAACCCGGGGCTGGATTGTCATGCGGTCCGGTGCGTACGATCGTGTCGTGACCGGCGACGGTGCCGTGGATCAAGTGTTCGGCGCCGAGCATTTCGACGGTTTCAACTTCCATCGATAAATTGTTCCCGCCAAGCTTCATGTGTTCTGGCCGAATGCCGAGGATCAGCTCGCGGCCGGCCAGCGATATTGCGTTCTCGGGTAGTGCAATTCTTGTTTCGAGCGCCTCGAAAGTATTGCCGTCGCTCGCCAGCCTGCCTTTGAACAGATTCATCGGTGGCGAACCGATAAAGCTGGCAACGAACGTGGTCGCCGGGCGCGAGTAGACGTCGTCGGGCGTGCCGATCTGTTCGGCGCGGCCCGCGTTCATCACGATCATCCGCTGTGCCAGCGTCATCGCTTCAACCTGATCGTGCGTCACATAAAGGCTCGTCGTCTTTAAGCGCCGATGCAGCTTTTGAATCTCGAGCCGTGTTTGCACACGTAGCTTTGCGTCCAGATTCGACAGCGGCTCGTCGAACAAGAACACCGCGGGCTCGCGCACGATCGCGCGGCCCATCGCCACACGTTGCCGCTGTCCGCCGGAAAGCTGTCTGGGCTTGCGTTGCAGGAAATTGCCAAGTTCGAGAATGGACGCCGCGACGTTGACGCGTTTGTCGATGTCGCTCTTCGCGAGGCCGCGGATTTTCAGCCCGTACGCCATGTTGTCGTACACGCTCATGTGCGGATACAGCGCGTAGTTCTGGAACACCATCGCGCAGTCACGATCCTTCGGCTCGAGGTCATTGACGACCCGGTTGCCGATGCGGATCGTGCCCGCGCTGATCTCTTCGAGGCCGGCGACCATTCGCAGCAGCGTCGACTTGCCGCATCCTGACGGCCCCACCAGCACGACGAACTCGCCGTCGGTGACCGCGACGTTGATGCCATGCACTACCTGCAAGGCGCCATAGCTCTTGCGAACGTCGATAAATTCAATCGCGGCCATTTATTTTTCTGTCTCCACCAGACCTTTGACGAACCACTTTTGCATCACTAACACGACGAAGGCCGGCGGCAACATCGCGAGCATCGCGGTCGCCATGATCAGATTCCAGTCATTTGCCGCGTCACCGCCGGAAATCATCCGCTTGATCCCCATCACGACCGGATACATGTTCTCCTCTGTCGTGACCAGCAACGGCCACAAGTACTGATTCCAGCCATAGATGAACTGAATCACGAAGAGAGCCGCCACACTGGTCTTTGAAAGCGGCAGCAATACATCCCAGAAGAAGCGCATCGGCCCGGCGCCGTCGATGCGTGCCGCTTCTGCGAGTTCGTCGGGCACCGTCAGAAAGAACTGTCGGAACAGGAACGTCGCGGTGGCTGAAGCAATCAGCGGCACGGTCAGGCCCGCATAGCTGTTCAGCATTCCGAGATCGGACACGACTTCGTAGGTGGGGCCGATGCGTACCTCGACCGGCAGCATCAGCGTGACGAAGATCGCCCAGAAAAAGAAATTGCGAAACGGAAATCGAAAGTAGACGATCGCAAACGCGGATAGCAAGGAGATCGCGATTTTGCCGAGTGCGATCGTCAACGCGCTGACCAGGCTGACGAACATCATGCGGCCCACCGGCGCTGCGGAGCCCGCGCCGGCATCGGTGCCGACCAGCACCGCCGCGTAGTTATGAAGCATTTGATTGCCGGGCACCAGCGGCATTGGCGCCTGCACGATCGCCTGCGCGGTGTGGGTCGACGCAACAAACGTCACGTAAACCGGGAACGCGACGATCAGCACGCCGAGGATCAGCACCAGGTGCGTTAGGACTGTCAGGGCAGGGCGACGCTCGACCATGTCAGTACCGCCGGGCCGCCCCAAGGTACTGCCGCGCCCCCTCGGGGGGCAGCGAACTTAGTGAGGCGCCATCGGGCTTCATCAGTACTGAACCTTTTTCTCAACGTAGCGAAACTGCACGACCGTCAGCGCGATGACGATCGCCATCAGCACGACCGACTGTGCCGCAGAACTGCCGAGGTCAAGCCCCTTGAAGCCGTCGTAGTACACCTTGTAAACGAGGATCGCGGTTTCTTTGCCCGGTCCACCTTGCGTCGATGCATCGATGATCGCGAACGTTTCGAAAAACGCATAAACGATGTTGATCACCAGCAGGAAGAACGTCACGGGTGACAGCATCGGAAACACGATCGTCCAGAAACGTCGCCATGGCCCTGCGCCATCGATCGCGGCTGCTTCAATCAGCGATTTGGGTATTCCCTGCAGCCCGGCGAGAAAGAACAGGAAGTTGTAGCTGATCTGCTTCCATACCGCTGCCATCACGATCAGCGCCATCGCGTGATCTGCATTCAGTAGATGATTCCATTCATAGCCGATCAGGCGCAGCGCGTAGGGCACGATGCCGATCGACGGCGCAAACATGAATAGCCACAGCACGCCGGCCACCGCCGGGGCTACCGCGTACGGCCACACCAACAGTGTTTTGTAGACCGCAGCGCCGCGTAGCACCCGGTCCGCAAAGACCGCGAGGATCAATGCGATCGAGATACCGGAGCCGGCCACGAGCACCGAAAAAATCGCTGTGGTCTTGAACGAATCAATGTACGTCTCGTCGGCAAACAGCCGGCGAAAGTTTTCGAGCCCAACAAACTCGCGCGTCGCACCGAACGCGTCCTGAATTTGTACCGACTGCAGCAACGCCTGTGCAGCCGGCCAGAAAAAGAAGATGCCGATCACCGCCACTTGCGGTGCCAGCAACGCCCAGGGCAACCACGTGGAGCGGAAGCGGACGCGCTTTTCCATGAGCCGGGATGCTAGCCGGTTTCTTTCGAGGCAAGAAAAAAAAGGCCCGCAAGAGCGGGCCAAGGGTTAGAACGTGCGGTGTCTAGGTGCCGGTCGGAGAGCTCGAGTGCGGAGGAGTACGCGGAAGAGCACCGACACCACAGACAAGCGAAATATAAACAGCGATTGCATGTTTGCGCATTCATCCAAACGGCCATTACGCGTGCCTTGCCGACGGCCGGTCGGTTTGAGCGGGTACAGCTAGGCGCGGCGCCGCCGCTTGGCGTTCGCTGCAATGCGCATACGTAGCGCGTTCAACTTGATGAAGCCGTCGGCGTCGGCCTGGTTGTAGGCGCCCTGGTCATCGTCGAACGTCGAAATTGCAATGTCGAACAGCGAGTCTGATCTTGATTCGCGCCCGATGACCAGGATCGTGCCTTTGTAGAGCTTCAGCCGCACTTTGCCATTGACGCGCTTTTGCGACTCGTCAATCAGTGTCTGCATCAGCTGCCGTTCCGGACTGAACCAGTAGCCGTTGTAGATCATGCGTGCATAGCGCGGCATTAAGTCGTCTTTGAGCGCAACGACTTCTCGATCGAGCGTGATCGATTCGATCGCGCGGTGGCCTTTCAGCATGATCGTGCCGCCTGGCGTTTCGTAACAGCCGCGCGATTTCATGCCGACGTACCGGTTCTCGACCAGATCGAGCCTGCCTATGCCGTGCCCGCCACCGATCTTGTTGAGCGTCGACAGGACTTTGGCGGCCGACAGCTTCTTGCCGTTGACCGCGACGATGTCGCCCCGCTCGTATGTGAGCTCGATCACTTCGGGCTTGTTCGGTGCCTTCTCGGGCGACACCGTCAGCCGCCACATCGATTCTTCCGGCTCGAAGTTGGGATCTTCGAGAATGCCCCCCTCGTAACTGATGTGCAGCAAGTTGGCATCCATCGAATACGGCGCACCGCCTTTGCGTTTCTTGAAGTCGACCGGAATGCCGTGTTTGTCGGCGTACGCCAGCAATTTCTCGCGTGACAGCAGGTCCCATTCACGCCACGGCGCGATGACTTTTACTTCCGGCATCAAGGCATACGCGCCGAGTTCGAAGCGGACTTGGTCGTTTCCCTTACCGGTGGCACCGTGCGAAATGGTGTCGGCGCCTGTCTTGCGCGCTGTCTCGATCAGGTGCTTGGCAATCAACGGGCGCGCAATTGAAGTGCCGAGCAGATACTCGCCTTCGTACAGCGCATTGGCACGAAACATCGGAAACACGAAGTCGCGCACGAATTCCTCACGCAGATCTTCAATGAAGATGTTGTTCTTCTTGATGCCGAGTTGCAGTGCCTTGGCACGTGCCGGCTGCGAGTTCTTCGCCCTGGCCGATATCGGCCGTAAATGTGATGACTTCGGCGTTGTAGTTGTCCTGAAGCCATTTGAGAATGACCGATGTATCCAGCCCGCCGGAATACGCCAGCACGACCTTGCCGGCGCTCTTTGCGCCCGCTTTCTTCGACTTGTTCATTGCTTTTCCTGTCTGCACGTGGGTCACCGAATCGCTCGACATCGATCGCGACGCGGGATCTTGCTCGCTACAGCTGTAGCAGCGCATTATAGGGCGATGGGAATCGACGGTCGCGCTTAGCGGCTTGCAGGCACAGGCTTGATTTCGCCGGGCACCACCGTTCCCCCCAAGGTGCGGTTCAGCGCTTCGCCGCTCGCCTTTTCAGCGAACACTTCGATCCGTTCCGCCAACTGTTCAATGCTTACGGACTTCGCAATATTGACCGCATCGGATTTCGAGTTGTTGATCTTTTCGTCGATCAGCCACGGCGACGATTCAAGAACCTGCATCGTCTTCGCGTCAAGAATGTACAACGTCGCGTAGTAATACAGCGCGATGTAATTGTTCTTGCGTAAGCGGCCGGGGGTGCCATCCGGCTCGACAACCTCGTGGTAGCCATTGGAAGTAACACTGTCATCATTCAACCCTTGCACGAACACGCCAACACCGTGCAATTTGCTTGCAAGGCCGGCGCGCTCGAACCCTCGATAATGCGGCGTCACGACGACGATCCGGTCCCACTGAGCCCGAGCCGGCATTTGCTGCAGCTCTGCAGTCAGGCGTTCGAACGCAACCCGCTCACGATCGGGCGGTGGTACGCCGTCCAACTGACTCGGATTCAATCGCATGAATACCCGCTCGGTGTCCGGGAAACCGGCGCGCAACGACGCGATCGATGCCGCGCATGACGATCGCGTCGAGCGTGTAGTCGGGAAACGGTAAGGTTGTGCGCTCGTACGGATCGAGACGCGATCCCACCTCCTGCTTGGCCACGATGTAACTCAGCTGGCCGCCGATCGCCGAAGCGATCGCGTACACGGCCTTCTTTTCAGCGTTGGCTGGCGGTGCGGGCTGCGCTGCGGGCGGTAGTGGCTGCGCCTCGGGTGCTGCCTTGAACTCCTTCGGATTGACCCAGATGCCGCCGGTCTGAGCCTGAACCGACAGCGACAGCACACAGCAAATTGCCGTCAAACCGAGTCGGAATGCTGCTCATCGAATCAGCTGACATTCTTGCCAAGCAGCAAGTATTCCATCAATGCTTTCTGCACATGCAACCGGTTTTCGGCTTCCTCCCACACGACCGACTGCGTACCGTCGATCACCTCGGCGGTGACTTCTTCTCCGCGGTGCGCCGGCAGACAATGCATGAAAACCGCGTTGCGCGCTGCCACCTGCATCATCTCCGCATCGACGCACCAATTCGCAAACGCTTTGCAACGCGCGTCATTTTCCGCCTCGTACCCCATGCTCGTCCAGACGTCGGTCGTTACTAGGTCGGCGCCGTGGGCAGCTTCCATCGGGTCGGCGAAGACTTGTAAATGCTCGCCGACCGTAGCCAGCGATTCGTCGAGCGCATAGCCAGGGGGTGTTGACACATTGAGCCGAAATCCGAGGCTACGTGCGGCTTGCACCCACGTGTACGCCATATTGTTCGCATCACCGATCCAAGCCACGGTGCGCCCGGCGATCGGTCCGCGATGTTCGAGAAACGTGAATATGTCGGCCAGAATTTGGCACGGGTGATATTCGTTGGTCAGCCCGTTGATCACCGGCACGCGCGAATGCGCTGCGAAGCGCTCGAGCTTCGCCTGCTCGTAGGTGCGGATCATCACGATATCGACCATCCGCGAAATGACCCGCGCCGTGTCTTCGATCGGTTCGGCGCGGCCTAACTGCGAATCGCCGGTGGTGATATGGATCACCGATCCACCCATTTGATACATACCGGCTTCGAACGACACCCGCGTGCGCGTCGACGCTTTTTCGAACACCATCGCCAGCGTGCGGTCAGCCAGCGGCTGGTAAAACTGGTAGCGCTTGAAGCGATCCTTGATGATGCGCGAGCGTTCGAATACCCAGTCGAGCTCGGTGCGATCAAAGTCAGCAAATTGCAGAAAATGGCGAATGCCGCCTGCCATGCAAACTCAAGCCGCCTTCGCGGTTGCCCTCGAGTTGCCCTCACTCTGCGAGCGCAAAAACGCCGAAATCAACGGCGCCAGACGCTCGACGATCTGATCGGCTTCTTCTGCGCTCAGTATCAGTGCGGGCAGCATTCGAATCACCGTGTCGTGCGTGACATTGATCAGCAATCCTGCCGCGAGCGCTTGCCGCACGAGTTCACCGCACGGCCGATTGAGCTCGATGCCGATCATCAGCCCCATGCCCCGGATCTGCACGACACCGCTGACACCGGCCAACTTGCGCTTCAATCCGCCAACGATCCGCTCGCCTTGCGCGACGGCGTTCGCCATCAGTTCGTCTTTTTCGATGATCTCGAGCGTTTCAATTCCCGCGCGCATTGCAAGCGGTCCGCCGCCGAACGTCGTTCCATGGTTTCCGGGCCCGAATACGCCGACCGCCGGGCCAGCCGCCACGCAAGCGCCGACCGGCACGCCCGAGCCGAGCCCTTTCGCCAGTGTCATCACATCGGGCTTAATACCCGCCCACTGGTGCGCAAACCATTTGCCGGTGCGTCCGATACCGCTCTGCACCTCGTCGATCATCAATAACAAGCCGCGCTGATCACACAACTGGCGCAGCGCTTTGACGTAATCCAGGTCGGCGACATAAATACCGCCTTCGCCCTGCAGCACCTCAAGCCAGACAGCACGCACGCGGCGATCCGCATCGCAGGCGCGCTTTACCGCATCGAGATCGTTGTACGGGACGCTGATAAAGCCGGTAGGAAACGGCGTGAAGCCCTCACGCGCCTTTTCACTGCCGGTAGCCGCCAACGTGGCCAGTGTGCGACCGTGCCATGCGCGCTCCATCACAATGGTTTGCGCTTCAGGTTCGCCGCGCTTGTGTCCGAACATGCGAACGAGCTTTAGCGCAGCTTCATTGGCCTCTGCGCCGGAATTTGCAAAGAAGACTTCCTGCATGCCCGACAGGGCGCAGATGCGATCTGCCAGGACCTCTTGTTCGCGTACGCGATAGACATTCGACGTATGAATCAGACGACCTACCTGATCGCACAGCGCTGCTGTCAGCCGCGGATGCGCATGTCCCAATCCATTGACGGCGATACCTGCGAGCGCATCGAGGTATTCGTTGCCGTGTTCGTCGTACAAGCGCGTGCCTTTGCCGTGCGTAAAGGCAATTGGCAGGCGGTTGTAGGTGTTCATCAGGTGCGTCATGGTTCGCACTCCTTACTGGACCAAAGAAAAACGCGGCGGATCGTTCACATCATCGCCGCGTTACGTGATTATAGGAGGGAGCGTGTGAACCCGACTCAGCGTCTGAGCTATGCGGCGCGACGGCGCTGCGGCCGGCTCGCCACCAGCGCAATTAGCTGGTGCTCCTCATCGGTGGACAGTACTCGCACCGACGGCACATAGCCTTGATAGACGACGCCGTGCAACTCGACCTTGTTCTGCACGCGCAGATAGCGAACCAGGTATTCGACGATGTTGTCCGTTATGCGCTGGCCCGGTACCAGCACGGGGATGCCGGGCGGGTAGGGGACGATTTGATCGCAGCAGATTCGCCCAGCTAGCTCGCGATTGACCTGATCGTTGTCGTCCAGCAACGGGACGAGCTCGCCGGTCGCGTAGTACGCATCGCGCGGCAAAAAAGCGAGTTCGGTAAACGGGGGCAGGTCGGGCGTCCGATACAACCGGCGCGGCGCCCGCTTCTCGCGCGCAATGCGCATCAGTGCGTCGTACAGTCGGGAGCACTTCGAGCGTGTCGTGCCGATCGTCAGCAGCAGTGTCAGCGTATTGAACGTGGACTTTTCGACGGTGATGTTGAAGCGTGTGAAAAGCTCGGTTTGTAGATCGTCGACCGTCATCCCGCACGATGCGACGTCGATCGTGATCTTGGTTGGATCGAGGCGGATGCCGTCGTGTTTGACTTCGTCGGGCAGCAAATCGTCGAGTTCGAGCACGCGAAACACGCCGGTTGAGTTGATCTGCTCGCGCAACTCGTCGGCCAGCATCAGGGTCCGCTGCAGCAGCTTGTAGCCTTCGAGCACGGCCTGCTTGCGGCTGACGTCGAGGCTCGCAATCATGCTGTACATCGGGCTGGTCGATGTGTGCATGTTGAAGTTCTCGCGAAAAATGTGCTCGTTGAACGTCGGGTCGTTGACGTGAATGTAGGCGGCCTGCGACAGCGCAGACAAAGTCTTGTGCGCCGATTGCGTCACGTAATCCGCGCCTGATTCGAGGGCGGTCGGCCGCAGCGCCGGATGAAAGCGCGCGTGCGCAAACCACGCTTCGTCGATCAGCACCTTGATGTCGCGCGCATGCGCAGCGTCGATGATCGGCTTTAGGTCGTAACGCAATCCGTCGTACGTGCACGACGTCAGAACGAGCAATTCGGCTTCGGGGTGATCTTCGATTGCCTTCAGTATCGTTTTCTTCGGCACCGGCCCGAACACGCCGTATTTGCGATTGACTGAGGAATCCAGATAGATCGGCTGGGCACCGGATAGCACGACACCGTGGTGCACCGATTTGTGGCAGTTGCGATCGAGCAGCAGAGTCTCACCCGGCGCAATCATCGTCTGCAGGATGACCTTATTCGCGGTCGACGTGCCGTTGGTTGCGAAAAACGTGCGGCGCGCACCGAACGCTCGCGCTGCCATCTGTTGCGCTTCGGCGATTACGCCGGTGGGCTCCATCAGCGAATCGAGCGCCTTCACCGACACCGACAGATCGGCGTCAAACACATGCTCGCCCATGAAGTCGTAAAACTCGTTGGCCCACGCGCTGCCGCGCAGCGAATCGCCGCTCGAATGACCAGGCGTATGCCACGCGTCCTTCGCCGCCATTACGTACGCTTTCAGAGCATCGTAAAAGGGCGTGCGGGCGCGCTCGGCGATCTGCGCGTTCAGGATGCGGTAGATGCCGCGATAGTCGCGCTCTTCACGATAGAAGTAGCCGTCGACCGCCTCGG
Organism: uncultured beta proteobacterium; assembly: GCA_963807155.1. GTDB lineage: Bacteria > Pseudomonadota > Gammaproteobacteria > Burkholderiales > Burkholderiaceae_F > JACCZX01. The sequence goes on along the minus strand of CAWEAZ010000035.1, from coordinate 138,145 downwards.
TGAACAGCGCATCGACCACCTGATCTTCCTTTTCCTTGTCGATCAGGATGTAGATGTCGATCTCGGGCCGTAGCGACGTGATCTGCTGCACCAGCTTTAGCGCCGAGACCTGCAGGCTGCGTCGGCCGTCGCCGTTCTTGCGGCCCGGCTTGCCGTTTGATTTGCTATCGACCGCGTACAGCTTGTCGTCGGCAACCGCCGTTTGAATGTCGCCGTCGCGCTGGATCAGTGCCAGCCCTTCCTTGGCTGTCAGGGCGCCGATAAACGAAATTCCGTAGGGATTGTCCAGTGAGCGCGCTGCGCCGTTCAGGCCCTTCAGCAGCTCGCGCAAAATCAGTGGCTCGTCGTTGATGACGAGTACCTTGGATGACGGCTTGGTCATGCGGGGCGCAGCTTCGCGTACGCCCGTACCGCTAGCTCATCGACTTGATAGCTGCAGCCAGGCGGCTCTTGTTGCGGGAAGCGGTGTTCTTGTGGACGACCTTCTTGTCGGCGATCGAATCGATCACGCTAGTCGCCTGACTCAAAGTTTCCAGCGCAGCTTTTTTGTCGCCGCTTTCGATTGCCTTGCGAACCGACTTGACAGCGGTACGCAGGCGCGAGCGCTGTGCCGAGTTATGCGCGTTGCGCACGGTGGATTGACGTGCCCGGTGACGGGCTTGCTTGCTATTGGCCATAAGATTCCGGTTTCCGACAGTCGGCGGCGGGAGCGATCACTCAGCGTGTGCTGACAAAGGGGCGGCACTATAGCAAACCGGACGCCGTCACACCTCTAAATTCATCGACCAACTGCACATTGCTCCGCGCCCTTGCCACCGTTAGCGGCCTGACCTTGGTTTCCCGCATCACCGGGTTGGTGCGGGACATGCTGATCTCCCGAATCTTTGGTGTCAGCGCGGAGACCGACGCCTTTAACGTGGCGTTTCGCATTCCCAATCTGCTGCGCCGAATGTTCGCCGAAGGCGCCTTTCAGCAGGCGTTCGTGCCGATGCTTGCCGACGTTCGGAGCCGGGAAGGGGCCAGTACAACCGAATTTGTCGGCCGTATGGCCTCCGCGCTGTTCTGGGTGCTGCTTGGCGTTTCAGTACTGGGCGTGATCGCGGCGCCGGTACTCGTGTGGCTGATCGCGTCCGGTCTTGCACGCAACCCGGATGCATTCGAGCTCGCGGCCGTGATGACGCGCTGGATGTTTCCGTACATCCTGTTCATGTCATTGGTGGCACTCGCAGCGGGAGTTCTGAACACGTACCGCCGATTCGCGGTGCCCGCTGCCACGCCAGTGCTGCTGAACGTGTCGTTTATCGCGTGCGCGCTGTGGTTGGCGCCGCATCTCGAGCGGCCAATCATGGCGCTGGCGTTTGCCGTCGTGATCGGAGGCGTGCTGCAGCTGGCGATGCAGCTTTACGCGCTGCGTGCGATCGGCGTCGGCATTCGCTGGTCATCGCCGCTCGCCGCGTTTCGCGATCCCGATGTGCGACGGGTCGGCGGGCTGATGCTGCCGGCGCTGTTTGCGGTCTCAGTGGCGCAGATCAGCATCATCATCAACACCAACATCGCGTCGCATCTTGCGACCGGTAGCGTTACATGGCTGGCGTTCGCCGACCGCCTAATGGAGTTTCCAACCGCGCTACTCGGTGTCGCGCTCGGTACCGTGCTGCTGCCCAGCCTGTCGGCTGCGTTTGCGGAGCAGCGCGTTGAGGACTACTCGCATCTGCTGGACTGGGGATTGCGCCTCGTGTTTCTGTTAGCGCTGCCGGCCGCGATAGGGCTCGGCATGACCGCCGAGGGGATCGTATCGGTGCTGTTTCAGGGACGAGAGTTCACCGCGTTCGATGTTCGGCAGACGGCGTTGGCGGTCGTGGGCTACTCCGTGGGCCTGCTCGGGCTGATCGCGGTCAAGATCCTCGCGCCGGGCTTTTACGCGCAAAAAGACATTCGCACCCCCGTCAAGATCGCGATCGTCGTGTTGATCGCGACACAGCTTGCCAACGTCGGGCTCGTGCCCATCTTCGCGCACGCCGGTCTGGCGCTATCGGTCGGACTCGGTGCCTGTGCCAATGCGCTGGCGCTTTTTATCGGGCTCAGAAGAAGAAAGCTGTATCAGCCTGCGGCCGGCTGGATCTCATTTGTCGCGCGCCTTGCGATCGCGCTTGCGGTGTTGGCGGCTATCTTGTGGTGGGCGCAGCGGCCCCTTGCCTGGTCCGCGATGCAGGATGTGCCGTGGCAACGAGTCGCCTGGCTCGCTGCAGTCATCGGCGCCGCCACCGTCGGCTACTTCGCCGCGCTGTTCGCGCTGGGTTTCAGGATGCGCGACTTCGGTGTGCGTCGCGCCTAGCCGGGCTCCGAGCGCGCGGCCATCTGCTCCATGCGCTCGGCGACGTCGCGCTTGTAGCCGAAGGCGAAGAACACTTCGGCCATCAGGAAGATGGGTGCAATGAAGACTTGAAAGAAATTGTCCATCAGCGCCGGCTTCTTGCCTTCGAAGACGTGCCCGATCAACTGCAGCGCCCAGCCGCCGACGAAGGTTACGGCGAAGACGACCAATGCCGACCGAACGCCTTCGCTTGCAACGCCGTGTGCGGCAACCAGCAGGATCGCGACAAACAGGGTCATCGCCGCAGCGAGTACCGCGTCGAGCCGGAAGTAGTAGATCAGCACGATGACCGCAAGCAAGGTCGCCGCTGAAATCGAGAAGCCGCCTACCTCAACCCGCGCCAGGTCAAGCAGAACGAATAGCGAGAACATGATCAGTGGAACGCCGACGAAGTGCGTCAGGCGGTTCTTCGGATTGCGGTGATAGCGCAGGTAGACCGACATCTGCTCTTCGAGTGTCTTCATGACTCCTCCGCTCGGCTCGCCGGTTAGTTCATCTGTTTCAGCATCGTATCGGCATCGCTGACTTCGAACTTGCCGGGGCCTTCGACGTTCAGTCCCTTGACGACGCCATTGTCGACCAGCATTGAGAAGCGCTGGCTGCGCACACCCATGCCGCGTGCCGTCAAATCCAGTTCGAGCCCGAGCTTCTTCGTGTAAGCCGCCGAACCGTCGGCCATCATTCGAACCTTGCCGCCGGTTTTCTGGTCGCGACCCCACGCGCCCATCACAAAGGGGTCATTGACCGACAGGCACCACACCTCGTCGACACCCTTGCTTTTCAGCGCATCTAACTGCTGCACGTAACCTGGCACATGCTTCGCGGAACACGTCGGAGTGAACGCGCCAGGCAATCCGAAGATCACGATCTTCTTGCCTTTGGTGATGTCCTGCACTTTGAACGTGTTGGGTCCCAGCGAGCAGCCTTCGGTTTCGGTCTCGACAAACTCCTGCAGTTCGCCTTCGGGCAGCTTGTCGCCGACTTTGATCGTCATGATTGATTCCTATCTGATAGCGAAAACACAAGAGTCTAATCGCCCAGCGCGACACCCTCACGGCGCGGATCGGCCCCACCGGCCCAGCCCAGCGAACCATTCGGCAAGCGGACTCTGACGATGCCCTGCAGTCCGCTCGCCATGTCGATCTCGCGCACATCGTGCCCGCGCGCTTTCAGTGCTTCGACCATCGTCGGGCTGAACTGACCGCGCTCAAGCTCGGTCGGACCGTTGCGCGAGCCGAAGTTAGGCAGCGAGATCGCCTGCTGCACGTCGAGGTTCCAGTCGAGCACGCCGACCAGCGTTTTGGCGACGTAACCAATGATCTGCGATCCGCCTGGCGAACCCACTGTGCCCACCAGCTGTCCGCTAGCGCGATCGAACACCAGCGCCGGTGCCATCGAACTACGCGGACGCTTGCCGGCTTGCACTCGGTTGGCGATCGGCAGGCCGTCGGCGACCGGAGCAAAGGAGAAGTCCGTCAACTGATTGTTCAGCAGAAAACCACGGACCATGATGCGCGAGCCAAATACGTCTTCGATCGTCGTTGTCATCGACAACGCATTGCCGAAGCTGTCGACGACCGAAATGTGCGAGGTAGCGCTCTTGTGGGCGATGCATCCTCGGCGGCTGCGACTCGGTTGCCGGCGGGGGTGCCCGGCTTTGCGACGCCCATGCTGCGATCGCTGATCAATTGCGCGCGCTGCTTCAGGTACGCAGGATCGAGCAGACCCGCGACATCGACTTTGACGAAATCGCTGTCAGCAACGTACAAGCCGCGGTCGGCAAACGCCAGGCGCCCGGCTTCGGCAAACAGGTGAACCGCATCGGGTTGCGGCTCGAGTTTGCCGCCGGCAGTGACCGGCGGCACAACCGCGATATTGCGCGATGAAAAGACGCCGAGCATTTGTGCCACCGCGATGCCGCCCGATGATGGCGGTGGGAAGCCGCACACACGCCACTGCTTATAGTCGGTGCAGATGGGCTCGCGCTGCTTGACCTGGTACGAAGCGAAATCCGATAGGGCAAGCTGCCCGGCGTTTGAGCGCGAGCTCACCGCCTTGACGATGTCGGACGGAATGGCGCCGGCGTAAAGCGCGTTCGGGTTTGCTGCGATCGCGCGTAACGTCGCGGCCAGCTCCGGATTGCGCATCGGAGTACCCACTGCCTTCGGCGTGCCATCAGAATTGTAAAAATAAGCTGCTGCTGCGGGATCGAGCTTCAAATACTTTTCGGTACCAAGCTGCATGTTGAGCCGCTCAGACATCGGGAATCCGCCTTCTGCCAGCTTGATTGCAGGCTCGAACAACCGCGCCCACGGCAACTTTCCGTACTGCTTATGCGCGATTTCCAGCATGCGAACCGCACCGGGGGTGCCGACCGATTTTCCGCTTGCGACTGCGTCGTAGAAAGCCATGGGTTTGCCGTCGGGCAGCAGGAACAGTTTTTCATCCACCGCCATCGGTGCGGTTTCTCGGCCATCGTAGGCAACGACTTTGCGGCCATCCCAATGCATCAGAAAGGCGCCACCCCCAATGCCCGAGCTTTGCGGCTCCACCAACGTCAACACCATTTGAATCGCGATCGCCGCGTCGACTGCGCTGCCACCGGCTCGTAGAATTTCCCGGCCCGCTTCGGTCGCAAGTGGATTGGCCGACGCGGCCATGTGTTTGCTCGCCGTGACGCTGTTCAAGCCCGGCCGAAAGGCCGATGACGCTTCCGGTTGAGACGGCCGATCGTTCGGGGCTGCGCATGCAACAAGCAGGGCGGCGGCAATGGCGGCAGCGTGGCGCGTCGTTGTCATGGAGTCTCCTTCTATTTCGGCGGCAGCCGTATCGCGCCGTCGAGGCGGATCGTTTCTCCGTTCAGCATCACGTTCTCGATGATGTGTTTGGCGAGCGCTGCGTATTCGTCAGGCCTACCGAGCCGCGACGGAAACGGCGGCTGTTTGCCGAGCGCATCTTGCACCTCCTGCGGCATGCCGAGCAACATCGGCGTAGCAAAAAGTCCAGGCGCGATCGTGACGCAGCGGATGCCCTGGCGCGCGAGGTCGCGCGCGATCGGCAATGTCATGCCGACCACGCCCCCTTTGGATGCTGCATAGGCTGCCTGTCCGATCTGCCCATCGTATGCAGCGACCGACGCCGTGTTGATCAGCACGCCACGCTCGCCGTCACCCGTGGCGTCCAGCTTTGACATCGCGTCGGCTGCGACGCGAATCATGTTGAACGTGCCGATCAGGTTGATGCCGATTACGCGCGCAAAGCTCGGCAGCGCATGGGGTCCGTCCTTGCCGACCGTTTTCTCGCCGATCGCAACGCCCGCACAGTTGACCAGCCCGCGCAAGGTGCCAAGCGCCTGCGCAGCGTCTACCGCCGCCTTGGCGTCCTGTTCATTGGTGACATCACAGCGAGTAAAGCGCGATCCGGTGCCGAGCTCGCGCGCCAGCGATTCGCCCTTGTCAGACTGAACGTCGGCAATGACCACCCGTCCGCCGCTGGCCGCGATCGTCCGCACTACTGCTTCGCCCAGACCCGAGGCACCCCCGGTGACGATGAAAACGTTTTGATTGATCTGCATGAATCCCCCGCGAGCAAGCGGAAGATTCTAGAGTCAGATGTTGATCAGCGGAAAGTGCAGCGCGCGAACAACCAGAGGGTGCCGTTGATGTCGCCATCGCCGCTCGATCTGGTGCGTGCACGCACCATTGGCAGCTGACATTTGTCGGTATCGAAGCCCGCGGCGTTCATAAATCCCCGCATCGACTCGGAGGGAACGCCTACGTGGAACTTCGGACGCGTGTATTGGCCGGTGCTGGTGACACGCGGCTCTTCCAGCTGAATCGCAGAGCCGAGCCAGCTCGAATTTGAAGCGGCAAACGTCCTCGACGTCGTGGCGGGTAGGGATAGGGCAGAGGCGCCGGATGGCGCGGAGGCGCTGGAAGCGGCGCGCTGGTGTCGTGCCAAAGCACCTTCAGGCAACACGTCGAGTCTTAGCTGAGCTGCACACGGCAGAGCGGCAGCCGCGAGCAACAGACCGAGAGCCGGTTTAAACAGTGACAGCAGCGGTGTACGGGTGAAGGACACGTAAGTCCTTATTCGATCTAAGTGTACGTATACCAGTAGCAATCTGACCGTTTTGAGCAGTGCCTGCAAGTATCCAGTTGGATGACTAAAGCGACGAGGCGAAAAAGCCAGCAAATAACGCGCCAACGTGGCAAACGATGGGACGGGATGCTGAACGAATGACGAGCGCGGACGGTTAGCTCAAGGAAACGGCGTGGCGTCGCCCGTCACCGAGCGGGCGCTGCATGATGACGACGTCGACCCAGCGGTCGAACTTACGGCCGACCGAAGTCAGCACGCCGACGTAGGAAAAACCGCAGGCACGATGCGCACCAATCGATGCCGCATTATGAGAATCGCCGATGACCGCCAGCATCTGGCGCAGCCCGAGCGCGGTACATCGTTCGATCACTCCATTTAGCAATGCCTGGCCGATACCAAGGCCGATTGCATCGTGCGCGACGTAAACGGAATCTTCAACGGTGCTGCGGTACGCCGCACGCGGGCGAAACTCGTTGGCATAGGCATAACCGGCAATGCGCCCGTCGGTTTCCGCTACCAGGTACGGTAACCCCGACTGCACGATGCGTGCATGACGCGCCCGCATTTCAGGCACGTCAGGCGGCTCGGTCTCGAAAGTGCCGAGACCGGTGGCTACATGATGCGCGTAGATCGCTTGAATCGCCGGCAAGTCGTCGTCGACGGCCGCGCGTATTCGCATCGGGATCGGCGCCCCTTACTTAGCCGGCACCACAACCGGCGCTGGGGGCGTCGGTGACGAAGCGGGCGGAGTGACTTGCATCGTAGGGGCAACAACCGGCGGCGTAATCGCCGTCGTTGGCCGTCCGCCGTACACGCTGGCAATGATCGGCACGATCAGCAGCGCAACGATGTTGATGATCTTGATCAGCGGGTTCACAGCCGGGCCCGCGGTGTCCTTGTACGGATCGCCGACCGTATCGCCGGTCACCGCGGCTTTGTGCGCGTCCGACCCTTTGCCGCCGTGATGGCCCTCCTCGATGTACTTTTTGGCGTTGTCCCATGCCCCACCGCCGGTGGTCATCGAGATGGCGACGAAAAGCCCGGTGATGATCGTGCCCATTAGCACTCCGCCGAGCGCTGCGGGACCGAGCAACAATCCGACGAGGATCGGTACTAGTACCGGCAACAGCGACGGAATCATCATCTCCTTGATGGCTGATGTCGTCAGCATGTCGACCGCGCGGCTGTAGTCAGGTTTCGCGGTGCCCTCCATGATGCCTTTGATGTCGCGGAACTGCCGTCGCACTTCCTCAACCACCGCACCGGCCGCGCGTCCGACCGCCTCCATCGCCATCGCGCCAAACAGAAAGGGGATCAACCCGCCGATGAACAGGCCCACGATGACATTTGGATTGGATAACTCGAACGTGATATTCAGCCCGGCGGCTGCGAGTCCACCGGTGTAATCGGCGAACAACACAAGCGCCGCCAGTGCGGCCGATCCAATCGCGTAGCCCTTGGTCACCGCCTTCGTCGTATTGCCCACGGCATCGAGCGGATCGGTGACATCGCGCACTTCTTTTGGCAAGCCGGCCATCTCGGCAATACCGCCGGCGTTGTCGGTGATCGGTCCATAGGCGTCGAGCGCAACGATGATGCCGGTCATCGACAGCATCGCGGTGGCTGCGACCGCAATACCGTACAGATCAGCAAGCCAGTACGACGTCAAGATAGCGACGCAAATCGCAATCACCGGCCACGCGCACGACTTCATCGACACCGCTAGTCCCGCAATGATGTTGGTTGCGTGCCCGGTCGTTGACGCCTGCGCGACGTACTTGACCGGTTTGAACTGCGTGCCGGTGTAGTACTCGGTGATGTACACCAGTGCTGCCGTCAATACCAGCCCGACTACCGCGCACAGATACAAGCTCATCACAGTGACCTTGGCGGACACGGCAGTCGCGATTACCGGGCCGAGAATCCATTGCGTGACTGGCCAGAAAAGCACCAGCGAAATTGCGCCAGCGACCAGAAGCCCTCGATACAGCGCGTTCATGATCTTGCCGCCGGGGCGTGCCTTGACGAACATGCAGCCGACGATCGACGCCAAGATTGAGACGCCGGAGATGACCAGCGGGTAAACGATGCCTGCGTCACCCGCGCCGCGAAAGACGAAGCCGCCGACGAGCATCGTCGCGATCACCGTCACCGCAAATGTTTCGAACAGATCGGCCGCCATTCCCGCGCAGTCACCGACGTTGTCGCCGACGTTGTCGGCAATCACCGCCGGATTGCGCGGATCATCTTCCGGTATTCCAGCCTCGACCTTACCCACCAGATCGGCGCCGACGTCCGCTCCCTTGGTGAATATTCCTCCGCCCAGCCGCGCGAAGATCGAAATCAGCGATGCGCCGAAAGCAAACCCGATCATCGGATGCAGTAGCTCGCGCACGGGTGCTGCGGCGTGCGTTGAACGAAGTACCCAGTAAAAACCGGCGACGCCGATCAGTCCAAGTCCGACCACCAGCAGGCCTGTGATCGCGCCGCCGCGGAACGCAACGTTAAGCGCCGGGTTCAGCCCGAGCGTCGCAGCCTGCGCGGTGCGCACATTGGCGCGCACCGACACGTTCATGCCGACGTAACCGGCTGCGCCGGACAGCACGGCACCGAGCAAGAACCCGATCGCAGTCCAAATGCCGAGCTGCGGCACGATTGCGATGATCACCGCCAGCACAACGCCGACGATCGCAATCGTTCGGTACTGACGATTCAAATATGCCTGCGCGCCTTGTTGAATGGCGGCGGCGATTTCCTGCATTCGAGCATTTCCCGCGGGCTGCTTCAGAATCCAAGAAATGGACCACACGCCAAAGACCACCGCCGCGAGACCGCAGGCGAGCGCGAGTGCCAATCCAGACATGCTGTTCTCCTTGCTTAAATTGTTGTAACCGTTACTTCAAATTTTCACGAAGCCAGCGCGGCTGCTACGCGCTGCTTGATCTCATCGACGCTTCCCACTCCGGAAATCCGCCGGTACTTGGGCGCTTCGGCGTTGCCGCTCGCGGCCAGGTCGGAGTAGTAGCCGACTAGCGCGCTGGTTTGGTCGCGATACACCGCAAGCCGCTTGCGCACCGTGTCTTCCTTGTCGTCGTCGCGCTGGATCAACGGCTCTCCGGTCACATCGTCCTCTGCCTTCGACCTTCGGCGGATTGAATTTCTCGTGATACACGCGCCCGCTCGGTGCATGAACCCTGCGGCCGCTCATGCGCTCGATGATGTCGTCTTGCGGCACGTCGATCTCGAGCACGTAATCAAGCTTGACGTTGGCATCCTTCATCGCCTCGGCTTGCGGGATCGTGCGCGGGAAACCGTCGAACAGATACCCGCTTGCGGTGTCGGGGGCGCGCAGGCGCTCCTTCACCAGACCGACGATGATGTCATCCGACACGAGCGCGCCGGTGTCCATCACTTTCTTGGCGGCGAGCCCGAGTGGAGTGCCAGCGACGATCGCGGCGCGCAACATGTCCCCGGTTGAGATCTGCGGAATTTTGTAACGCTCCTTGATGAACGCGGCTTGCGTGCCTTTGCCCGCACCTGGCGGGCCGAGCAGTATTAGTCGCATCTTCGTCCCCGACTTCTCTTGTAGTTATGTGCGACTGCTGCGGTCTTCGACAAAGCAGCGCGCGAGTTTACCCAAATGAGCTTACGCAACGAAAAGGGCCGGCGAACCGGCCCTTGGTGACGCGCAAATTTCTACTCGTTGCTGCCGATCGTGACCGACTCCATGTTCAGCACGTTGTCCGGCCGATGCACGACCGTCACGTTGCTGCGCATCGCCCACGGGATCATTTGCCGATGCAGCGGAACGTGATGCACCTGCGCGTTGTGTTCGGCGATCGCCTGCCGGATCGTCTCACGCCGCTTGTCGGCGTTGGACTCGAAGGCTGCGCTGTCGATCAACGCATCGAGCTTCGGATTGACGTAGCGCCCGTAATTGAAAGAGCCCGTTACCGGTCTTGTCGTCCTTTGAGCGCAGCACCGCTGACAGCGTGGTTTGCGCGTCGGTAATCGCGCCGCCCCAGCCGAGCATGAACATGCTGGTGTCGTATTTCTCGAGCTTCGGAAAATACGTCGTGCGCGGCTGTGTATTGACCTTGGTGTTGATGCCAACCTTGGCCAACATCGACGCCACCGCAATGCAGATCTCTTCGTCGTTCACATAGCGGTTATTCGGGCAGTCTAGCGTGACTTCGAAGCCGTTCGCATAGCCGGCTTCGGCTAGCAGCTGCTTTGACCGGTTCGCGTCGTACGGCAGACGCTTTTCGGCATCGGGGTTGGACGCAAGGATAGATGGTGTGATGCCGCCAGTCGGCACAGAGGAGCCGCGCATAGTGCGTGATCGAATCGCCTCGATGTCGATAGCGTGGTAGACGGCCTGCCGCACGCGAACGTCCTTGAACGGATTCTTGCCCTTGACGTTCGAATACAGCAGCTCGTCGCGCGTTTGATCAAAGCCAAAGAACACGACCCGGTTCTCCGGCCCGCGCATCACCTTCGTTCCTTTGTTCTCTTCGATGCGCCGGACGTCCTGCGGCGGCGGGTCGAGGATGAAGTCGACCTGGCCCGAGAGCAGCGCGGCCGTGCGCGTGGCGTCGGCGCTGACCTGCGTGTAGATCACTTCAGTGACGTTGCCAGGGTTGCGGCCGTCTTTGACGCCCCACCAATCAGGGTTCCGCTTCAGCACGGTCTTGATTCCGGGCTCGCGCGATACCAGGATCCACGCGCCGGTGCCGTTGGCGTTGCGCGACGCGAAGGTTTCTTCTTTCGCCTTGAAGTCGAGCGGTTTCTCGACTTTGTTCTTGATCGCCCACGCCTTGCTCATGATGTAGATCGTGGTTGCATGCTCGAGCGTGATCGGATTCGGCTTGTCCTGCACGAACTCGACGGTGAAGTCGTCGATCTTGCGCGGCTTGCCGACCGGAATCGCGTATTGACGCAGCTGCGAGTTTGGATGGCTGGCGCGCTCATACGAGAAAACGATATCGTCGGCCGTGAACGGGGAGCCGTCGTGAAACTTGACGCCTTGGCGTAGCGTGAATCGCCAGGTTGTCGGGTTCACTTGCTGCCAACTGGTCGCGAGCCCCGGCACCAGCTTCAGAGTGTTATCTCGCATCACGAGTGTGTCGTGCACCGACTGCGAGAACATGTTCGTCAAGCCCTCGTTCTGCGAGAACGGATCCGCGGTTTGTGGATCGCCCTGCGACGCCCAACGCAGTGTCTTGGCGTCGGCAGTCGTGACAGCTAAGGCAACGGCCGCCGTCAATGCTGCGAGATAGCGCTTGATCATGAAGACTCCCCGGTAAGTCTCAAACAGATGCGCGCGGAGTTTAGTCCCGGATCATGGTCCGCACGCGCTGCAAATCCTCGGGCGTATCGACCCCTGGCGGTAACGCGGAGTCGAGCTGCAAGACCGCGATGCCAATCCCCTGCGTCAATGCGCGCAGCTGCTCGAGTTTTTCATGCTCTTCGATGGCCGATCGCGGCAGCGTGGGGAACCGCGCCAAGAACGCAGCGCGATACGCGTAGATCCCGACATGGCGCCACGCGGGGAGTCCGGTAGGCAATTCCGCGCGCGTGCTCGCGAAAGCATCGCGCGACCAAGGAATTGGGGCGCGCGAAAACATCAGCGCACGTGACGCGACATCTACCACGACCTTGACGACGTCGGGGCTAAAGAACTCGCTCGTGTCGACGATCGAATGCGCGGCGGTCGCGATCTCGCACTCGCTGCGGGAGTGCAGCAATTGCGCGACGTCCCGCACGATCGCTGGCGGCAATAGCGGCTCGTCTGCTTGCACATTCACGACAATCGTGCGCGGATCGAGTGATAGCAGGCGCGCGGCCTCAGCCAACCGATCGGTGCCGCTTTGATGCGCCTTCGATGTCAAGATCGAATCGACGCCATGCGCGCTGCAAGCAGCGACGATTTCATCATCGTCGGCGGCCACGATGACACGCGCTGCGCCGCTTCTTTTTGCGTTCCGCGCAACGCGAACCACCATGGGCACGCCACCGATGTCTGCCAGCGGCTTGTTAGGCAGCCGCGTTGACGCCAGCCGCGCCGGCACGATGACGACGAATTCCACAGGACCTAGCGGCCGATTTCGGCAGGCTCGACTTTGCGCGCGTCGGACTCGAGCATTACCGGGATGCCATCGCGGATCGGGTATGCAAGCGCATCGGCCTTGCATATCAACTCCTGGGACGCCTTACGGTATTCGAGCAAGCCCTTGCAGATCGGGCACACGAGAATATCAAGCAGGCGATGGTCCATCAGCGTTTCCTCGCGTCTTTCTCGCAGATATCCGCGCGATAACGGCATCGATCAGCGCCGGATCGACCTCGGTCACCAGCGGCACGACCCATAAACGCGAATCGCTTGCCAGCGATGAATTGTCGGCGCATTTTACGGCGTCCTTTTCGGTTATCAGGATGCGATCAGCGATGCACTGCGAGAACGGATTGGTTTGATAGTCGAAGTGATCGGCAAGTGGTAACGCGTCGATGACAAGCCCCGCCGCGCGCAGCATTGCAAAGAATCGATCGGGCGCTCCGATGCCGGCCGCGGCCGTCAAGCGCCAACCGTGTGAGCGCTGTTCGGCCGCGAGCGACGACAACTCGATACGAAGCTTCGGGTCGTGCAGCGCAAAGGCGCCTGTCACGTGCGTCCGCATGCGATAGCGCGGCGCCGCCGCCGCAATCTCCGGCACCTCTGCGTCGACTCCATTCAACGCGATCGCATCGACCCGATCGAGCCGGCTGCGTGGCTCGCGCAACGGTCCCGCAGGCAACACCCAACCGTTACCCAGCCCGCGATAGTTCAGTACTGCTATTTCCATATCCCGCGCCAGTTGCAGATGCTGCAGACCATCGTCGGCGACGATCACGTCGCACTCGGGGTGCGTTGCGCGCAATAGCTGTGCGGCCTCAGCGCGCCGACGCGCGATCGCCAGTGGCGCTGTTGTTGCGCGCACGATTAACAATGGCTCGTCGCCGACTTCTCGCGCGACGTCTTCCGGGCGCACCAGCCGCGGCGCCGTATCGATCGCGCCGTAACCCCGCGACACGATGCCGGGCCGCCAGCCGCGCTCTTTGAGCGCACGCACCAACTCAACGGTGAGCGGAGTCTTACCGGTCCCACCAACGTAGACGTTGCCGACGACGACCACCGGCACATCGAGTCGCGTAGGGTGGCGAAGGTGTAGTGCGTAAAGGGCGCCGCGGCAGCGGTAGATCAGGTAATGAAGCGCCGCTAGCGGTGACAACAGCCACGCGAGAGCGCCGCGTCGCTGCCATGCTTTGGCAAGCGCGAGCTGTAGCCGGGTGCGCAGCAGCACGGCGATCGCGGGGCAATATCGAATGACAGCTTCGGCGCTTACTTGCCGGCGTCGGTGCGCTGCGTCGCAAAACTGATGCGCACGATGCCGGCCAGGCGCGCCGCTTCCATCACGCCAATGACCGCCTGGTGCGGCGCTTGCGCATCGGCATTGATGATTAGCAACACACTGTCGGCTCCCTTGCCTGCGACTCGCAGCGCATCGGCAAACGCTCGGACGTCGTTCGAGGCAAGCAGCTGCCGCTCGATTGCGTAGCGGCCATCCGCCGTGACGGCAACGTTGATTTCGTTCGGCTGCAAGGTGGGCTGTGTGGCGTCGGCCGACGGCAATGTGATTTGAAGCTCCGCAAAGCGGGAATACGTGGTGCTGACTGCCAGAAAGATCAGCACGATCAGCAGCACGTCGATCAGCGGAATCAGATTGATCTCCGGTTCTTCGTCCAGCGCGCGTCGGAAGCGCATCAAGCGCGCTCCGCGCGTTCAGACCTCGGGGTCGCGAACACTGTTTCGAGCAGTCGCTCGGCCTGTTCTTCCATGTCGACCAGGTAATCATCGACCAGGCGCTTGAAGTATCGATATGCGAGCACCGCGGGCACGGCAACGATGATGCCAAGCGCCGTGCTGTAAAGCGCGACCGAAATGCCACGCGCCAGGTCCTGCGGGTTCGAGCCGGCTTGCTGAGAGGCGAAAATGGCGATCATGCCGACGACGGTTCCCAACAAGCCCAGCAGCGGTGCGATTGACCCGATCGATCCCAGCAACGTCAAATTCTTCGTCAAACGGTTGGCGACGACGGCGCCGGCGGCCTCGATCTGCTGCATGGCACCTTCGCGACTGGTGCGCTCGTTGCGCAATCCGGCTGCGAGCACCTTGCCCAGCGGCGAATTGGCCTCGAGTTTGGCAACGACCTCGGGCGTGATCTTCCGGTTCCTCCACAGACCCAGTACGTCGGTCAATAAAGTGGCAGGGACCACATTCCTGCGTTGCAACGCGATCCCGCGTTCGATAATCAGCCCCAGTGCAAAAATGGACGCCAGGATCAGAGGAATAATGGGCCAGCCGAGCTCAATGATGATTGCAAACAACGGGGATCCTTTGTGGTGTGGGCGCTTGCGCGAGCGCGCACTGTAGAGATGCCTGACATGCGCAGCAAGTTTCCACAGTTACTGTGGACAAGTATGTGAAGAAGTACTGGCCGGCAGCCCTAAGCCTTTGTTGCAATTTGGTTTGTACAGCTTGCACAGCGGTTAGGCAGCGTTTTAAGTCGATGAATTTCAACACCTTAACTTAAGCATGCGCAAAACAAAGCTCACGCATCAGCGCGATCCGCAATCTACCTCGATGTGTGGACAGGTTCCGCTCGGAAACCCGCATGGCGCTTGACTTCGCCAACGCAGATGCAGAAAACACGCGGGCTGCGCTGACAGTTTCCGCGTTGAACCGCGCAGTTTCGGGCTTGCTTCAGCGAAGCTTCCCATTGGTGCGGGTTCGCGGCGAGATTGCCAACGTGACACGCGCCACCAGCGGTCATTGGTACTTTGCCCTGAAGGACGATCAGGCGCAGGCGCGCTGCGTGATGTTTCGTGCGCGCAACCAATTGCTCGGCTGGATGCCGCGCGATGGCGACGAAGTCGAGGTGAGCGCCGTCGTTTCGCTGTACGAAGCTCGCGGCGAGTTCCAATTGAGCGTCGAGTCGATGCGCCGGTCGGGGCAGGGCCGGCTGTTCGAAGAGTTCCTGAGGCTCAAAGCCCGGCTCGCGGCCGAAGGACTCTTTGCCAGCGAGCGCAAGCGATCGCTGCCACGCGTACCGCGCAGGGTGGCCGTCGTGACGTCGATGCAAGCCGCCGCGCTGTCGGATGTGGTGACGGCGCTGTGTCGCCGCGCTCCCTACGTAGGCGTCATTATTTATCCGGTGGCGGTGCAAGGCGCGGGCGCGGGGGGCCAGATCGCCGCAATGCTTGGGAAAGTATCTAGGCGGGCAGCCGCGGACCGGCTCGATGTGGTGTTGTTAGTCCGTGGCGGCGGTTCGATCGAGGATCTCTGGGCGTTTAATGAGGAGGTGGTCGCGCGTGCGATCGTGTCGTGCACGATCCCAGTCGTCGTCGGTGTCGGGCACGAAGGCGACATCACCATTGCCGACTTCGCCGCGGACCTTCGCGCGCCAACGCCTACCGCAGCAGCGGAAATGGTCGCGCCGGCCGCGGCGGCATTGGTCGCGACCATCGAAGCGCAGCAGGCTGCGCTTTCGCGTGCACTGCAGCGATTGATCGAAAGGTCTCAGCAACGGATCGATTATGTGCAACGGCTTGCGACGGCACGACGGGCACCGTGGAAGGTGCTGGCCGGCGAGCTGGAAGCGCTGCGCCTACGCACGGGCAGTGCGTTGGTCGATGCGCTGACGGAAGCACGTGGTCGCATCAGCTCCCGCGTTCATCGGCTGCTAGTCGCACGGCCGAGAGCGAACGCCGCATTCGTGCGCGTCGCTGCGTTGTCAGCGGCGCAGCGTGCGGCGATGTTTGGGCAACTTAGGCGCGATCAGGCGCGCGTCACAAGCGCATTGGCGGCGCTCGCGCATCTCGACCCGGGACAAACTCTGGCGCGTGGTTTTAGCATCGTGCGCGATGCGAGCGGTGCACTGGTGCGCGATTCGGAACAGGTCGATATCGGCCAGACGCTGGAGATCGAATTTGCACGCGGCGGTGCAAGCGCGCGCGTCGAGCGACTGCGGCGGTAAGGCGTCAACGCATCGTTACGCATGCTAGATTGTTAGAAGCTCGAACAACTGAGCGAATAACAAGCAAGGAGGAACTATGGGCGCAATCTTCCAATCGCTGGGACGCACGGTTACGGCCGGTATCGTTCTGCTGATCGTGTTGGTGGCGATCGTGGTGGGCATCACCGGCACCCCGGTTCGCGTCGATCACGCGTGGATGACGTTCTTCATGCGTTGGTTGCACGTTCTATCCGGCGTGATGTGGATCGGACTGCTCTGGTACTTCAACTTCGTGCAGATTCCGTCGATGCCGAAGATCCCGGACGAACAGAAGCCGGCGATTGGCAAAGTAATCGCACCCACCGCACTGTTCTGGTTCCGCTGGGCCGCGCTCGCGACCGTTGTGACCGGCGCATTGCTCGCCTGGATGAGCGGCTATCTGGTCCGGGCGCTGACGCTGCAAACTCCCAATTGTCGCGATCGGCATTGGCATGTGGCTCGCGCTGATCATGGCGTTTAACGTCTGGTTCATCATCTGGCCGAACCAGAAAAAAGCGCTGGGTATCGTGCAAGTCGCGCCAGAGGAGAAGACCAAGGCAGCTCGCCTGGCCATGTTGGCCTCGCGCTTCAACACGATGTTCTCGATTCCGATGCTCTACATGATGGTTATTCAGCAGAATCGCGGCGGCTCGGTTTTCTAAGCTCGTGCGTTGGACTCAACAAATGGGGCCGCCTGGCCCCATTTCTTTTTGGCGGGCGCAGCACTTGCTAAATATTGTCGGCCCGACAGGACTCGTCACGATCGAGGATCTTATGGAATACAAACTTCCTCCGCTGCCTTATGCAATGGATGCTCTCGAACCCGCAATGTCGAAGGAAACACTGGAGTTCCACTACGGCAAGCACCATCGAGCTTACGTAAAGGAACTCAACAATCTGATCAAAGGGACGGAGTTCGAGAATGCGACGCTCGAGCAGATCATTCGCAAGTCATCCGGCCCGCTGTTCAACAACGCTGCGCAGACATGGAACCACACATTTTTCTGGAACTGCATGGCGCCGCGCGCAGGTGGCAAGCCGACCGGCGCACTGGCTGAGGCAATTAGCGACAAGTGGGGTTCGTACGATCGTTTCAAGGAAGCGTTCTCGAAGAGTGCGATCAGCAACTTTGGCTCGGGATGGACCTGGCTCGTGGCCCGCTCGGACGGCGTCGACATCGTCAATACCGACGATGCTGGCAATCCGCTGACGAAAGGTGATGAACCGCTGTTGACGCTCGATGTATGGGAACACGCTTATTACATCGACTACCGCAATGAGCGGCCGAAGTTCGTCGACGCGTTTTTCAAGAACCTGGTTAACTGGGATTTCGCCCTGCGGAACTACGACAATTCGCTCAGCGCGGTGGCAGCCCGGTGATTTTCATGCCCGCCGCTACTCCGCGTTTGGCAAACCAGCCCTGATCCATTTCAAGCGCGTAGCGCACCGCGCGTGGCGGGCATGTCGACGCGTCACTTTTCGGCGCCATATCGGCGATGCTGACGATCGTGCCGTCGTCTTCGATGAACGCGATCGACAGTGGAATCAGCGTGTTGCGCATCCAGAAGCAATGTTGTGACTTGTCTTCGAACACGAACACCATGCCGTGATTCGGTGCCAGACGCTCACGCATCATCAGTCCGATCATGCGCGATTGTGGAGTCGCCGCAACCTCGGCCGTAACTACGTGAATACCTGCGGTCAGCTTCGTCGTGCGCAGTGTCGGTTGCGGTAGCTGTTGGGCGAACAGTACGCAGGGCGCCAGCAGCGCGCCGATCACGAGCGCGAAAATTCGTCGTTTGGTCATTTCTTAATGTAACGCGGGCAAAGAAAAGGCAGGGATGCAGCCCTGCCTTGCTTGCCGTTGAAGCGTCGCTTACGGCTTCTTGTCAGCCTTTTTCATGTCGACTTTTGCGTCAGCTTTTACGTCGGCTTTAGCGTCGCTTTTGGCGTCGGCCTTTGCGCCAGCTTTTACATCGGCCTTAGCGTCGGCCTTTGCGTCACCTTTAGCGCCGCTGCCATTCGTAACAGTCTTTGCTTCTTTCGGCTTTTTCGACGTCTGGGCGGTCTTTTCGGTTTTCTTGGCAGTGCCCGAACCGGCCTTATCGCTCTTAACGTCTGCCTTTGTTGCAGTCGTGGCCGACGCAGACGGCTTAACTTCAACCGGCGGCGTTGCGACTGGTGGTGTGGCGGCGCGCGGTGTTTGTGCCGGCGGTGCCGAAGGTGCCGGCGTTTGCGCGAACGCAAGGCCGGCAAATGTTGCCCCGATCAGCAAGGCGATCGATTTCTTCATTGCGACTCCCTTAGAGTTGTGTGTTGACCGCATTGGTCATCGTCAAAAACGGCTTCGACTGAGCGATGGTTGACAGTGTCCAACGCGTGAAACGGATGGCTGGGTAAACTCGCAGGAAAATAAACCGCACTGGAGACTCGATGCCTCAGCACATTCACCTGCCCACCACCGGGCAAAAAATCACCGTTAACAAGGACTACACGCTTAACGTTCCGGATCAGCCCATCCTGCCGTTTATCGAAGGTGACGGCACAGGCGTAGACATCACTCCCGTGATGATCAAGGTGGTTGATGCCGCTGTTGCCAAGGCGTACGGCGGCAAGAAGAAGATCGCCTGGATGGAAGTGTTCGCGGGCGAGAAGTCGACCAAGGTGTATGGCCCTGACGTATGGCTGCCGGAAGAAACGCTCGCTGTTTTGCGCGAGTACGTCGTTTCGATCAAGGGGCCTTTGACGACACCGGTCGGCGGCGGCATTCGGTCGATCAACGTCGCGCTGCGTCAGGAACTCGACTTGTATGTCTGCCTGCGCCCGGTTCGTTATTTCAAAGGCGTTCCGAGTCCGTTGAAAGAGCCGGAAAAGACCGACATGGTGATCTTCCGCGAAAACTCGGAGGATATTTATGCCGGCATCGAATACGAGGCGGAGAGTGACAAGGCGAAAAAGCTGATCGAGTTCTTGCAGCGTGACATGGGGGTTAAAA
Source organism: uncultured beta proteobacterium (assembly GCA_963807155.1). Classification (GTDB taxonomy): domain Bacteria; phylum Pseudomonadota; class Gammaproteobacteria; order Burkholderiales; family Burkholderiaceae_F; genus JACCZX01. Next base: position 118,584 of record CAWEAZ010000035.1, on the reverse strand, counting down.
AGATCCGCTTTCCTCTGACTTCCGGTATCGGCATCAAGCCGATTTCAATCGAAGGCACCGAGCGTCTGGTACGCCGAGCTTTCCAGTATGCGATCAACAATAAACGCAAGAGCCTCACGCTGGTGCACAAGGGCAACATCATGAAATACACCGAGGGGGCGTTTGCCAAATGGGGCTACGCGCTCGCGCAAAAGGAGTTTGGCGCGCAATTGCTGGACGGTGGGCCGTGGATGACGATCAAAGCGGCGCACGGAAATATTGTCGTGAAAGACGTGATTGCCGATGCTTTTCTACAACAAATCCTCCTGCGTCCGGCCGAGTATGACGTCATCGCAACGATGAACCTGAACGGCGACTACATCTCGGATGCGTTGGCGGCGCAAGTCGGCGGTATTGGCATCGCGCCCGGGGCGAACATGTCGGATACGGTCGCGGTGTTTGAGGCCACGCACGGAACGGCGCCGAAATACGCTGGTAAGGACTACGTAAACCCGGGCTCCGAAATCCTGTCTGCCGAGATGATGTTGCGCCACATGGGCTGGGGTGAAGCCGCCGATCTGATTATTAGCTCGATGGAGAAAGCAATCTTGAGCAAGAAAGTGACTTACGACTTCGCGCGCCAGATGCCGGGCGCGACACAGGTCACCTGTTCCGGCTTCGGGGACGTGATGATCGCGAACATGTAGCGGTCGTCAAGACCGCCCACACTGAAAAACAGAAACAAAGCCCCGCCGCAGCGGGGCTTTTACAGCGGAAGATTATCCGCCGGTAATGTTCGACGCCTGCTTGCCTTTTGGGCCCTGCACGACTTCAAAATTTACCTTCTGGCCTTCTTTGAGTGTCTTGAAGCCATTCATATTGATGGCCGAGAAGTGAGCGAATAAGTCCTCACCTCCATCGTCCGGCGTAATAAAGCCGAAGCCCTTGGCATCATTGAACCACTTAACCGTTCCAGTCGACATTCCCTCACCCCTCCACGACAAAGACGAGGCGGCATCCGATTCCTGCGCTCGCGCGCCGTTACGGTCCGCCCACCTGCCACCCTCACTCAACGACCTCGTTGGTGCTGTCGCGCCAGGGCAACAAATCTGCCGTGGCGCTGACGCCGCGATTGTTCGAGTAATTCCGGCGGCGGTCAATAGCGCTGCGCACAACGTTTGACGGATGGTTTTGGCGTGTCGGGCGAACTATTTGTCTCAAAGTGTCATCGCAAACCGAGATGAATTGGTTAATGCAGACAGACAGGAGCAGTCGAACTTGAAGAAGCCGCAAAGAGAACGCACTTAATTCGGTGTCGAGGGTGTTTGCGAAAGCACGCATGTTTTCCCTCGCCAATTCGGGGTTTGTACATGGTTGATTAAGCGGGATGCGTACCGATTTACCGTATGATTGGTACGCTATTTGTATCCCGTGTTGGATGGTCGATTTGCATAGAATGCGGCCAGATGAGTGAGCGGTTGGGCGAAGGCACCGTCGTCGAGAAGCAAGCTTCTCGCGTCAAGCCACCGCCCATTTATCAAGTGGTTCTGTTGAACGACGACTACACACCGATGGAATTCGTGGTCGGCGTTCTGCAGAAGTTCTTCGGCAAAGGGAGAGAGCAAGCAACTCAGATCATGCTGAAGGTTCATCACGAAGGCCGCGGCGTGTGCGGCGTCTATCCGCGCGATATCGCAGCGACCAAGGTCGAGCAAGTCTGCAGTTATTCACGCCAGCATCAGCATCCGCTGCAGTGCGTGATGGAGGAAGCATGATCGCCCAGGAACTCGAAGTCAGTCTGCACATGGCCTTCGTTGAGGCCCGACAGGCGCGACACGAATTCATTACCGTCGAGCATCTGTTATTAGCGTTGCTCGATAACCCATCGGCCGCGGAAGTGTTGCGCGCCTGCGCGTGCAATATCGATGATCTGCGCAAGAATCTGCAGAACTTCATCGCCGACAACACGCCGATTCTGCCGCCAAACTCGGAAGCCGACACGCAGCCGACCCTCGGTTTCCAGCGCGTGATTCAGCGCGCGATCATGCATGTGCAAAGCACGAGTAATGGCAAGAAGGAAGTGACTGGCGCCAATGTGCTGGTCGCCATTTTTGGCGAGAAAGACTCGCACGCCGTGTATTACCTGCATCAGCAGGGCGTAACGCGGCTCGATGTCGTCAACTTCATTTCACACGGCATCACGAAAGCCGGGCAGGGCGAAGAAAAGGCGAAGCCCGGAGCCGAGGAAGCCGCCGAGGGCGATGGCAAGGATCAGCCGTCGGCGCTCGAGCAATACACACAAAACCTGAACGCGCTTGCCAAGGAAGGCAAGATCGATCCGCTGATCGGCCGCGAACCCGAAGTCGAGCGCGTGATCCAGATTCTGTGCCGCCGCCGCAAGAACAATCCGCTGCTGGTCGGCGAGGCCGGTGTCGGCAAGACCGCGATTGCCGAAGGGTTGGCGTGGCGCATCTTTAAAGGCGATGTGCCGGAGATACTCGAAAAGTCGAGTGTGTACTCGCTCGATATGGGCGCACTTGCTCGCCGGCACCAAGTATCGCGGTGATTTTGAGCAGCGGCTGAAGGCCGTCCTGAAACAGTTGAAGGCCAACGCGCACGCCATTTTGTTCATCGACGAGATCCATACGCTGATCGGCGCCGGCTCGGCGTCGGGTGGAACGCTCGACGCGTCGAATTTGCTTAAGCCGGCGCTCGCCAGCGGGCAGCTGAAGTGCATCGGCGCGACGACGTACAACGAATACCGGGGCATCTTCGAGAAGGATCACGCGCTATCGCGCCGGTTCCAGAAGATCGATGTGATCGAGCCAACGATCCAGCAGACGATCGAGATCCTGAAAGGGTTGAAGTCACGCTTCGAAGAGCATCACGGCGTCAAGTACACGGCGAGCGCGATCGCCGCGGCGGCGGAGCTCTCGGCCAAGTTCATCAACGATCGTCATCTGCCCGACAAGGCGATTGACGTGATCGACGAAGCGGGTGCTGCGCAGCGCATCCTGCCGAAGTCGAAGCAAAAGAAAACCATTGGCAAGACCGAGGTCGAAGAGATCATCGCGAAAATTGCTCGCATCCCGCCGCAAACGGTGTCGAGCGACGATCGCGCGCAGCTCAAGAACCTCGATCGCAACCTGAAAAACGTCGTGTTCGGTCAGGATCCTGCGATCGAAGCGCTGTCGGCTGCGATCAAGATGGCGCGCTCGGGGCTCGGCAAGCCCGACAAGCCCATCGGCTCGTTCCTGTTCTCAGGTCCGACAGGCGTCGGCAAGACAGAGGTCGCAAAGCAGCTGGCGTTTACGCTGGGTATCGAGCTGATTCGATTCGACATGTCGGAATACATGGAGCGGCATGCGGTCAGCCGGCTTATCGGCGCGCCGCCGGGCTATGTGGGATTTGACCAAGGCGGCCTGCTGACCGAAGCAATTTCCAAGAAACCGCACGCCGTGTTGCTGCTCGACGAGATCGAAAAAGCACACCCGGATATCTTCAACATCCTGCTGCAGGTCATGGATCACGGCACGTTGACCGATAACAATGGCCGAAAGGCCGATTTCCGCAACGTGATCATCGTGATGACCACCAACGCAGGCGCCGAGCTGCTGCAGCGGGCGTCGATCGGCTTCTCAAACGCCCGCGAATCCGGCGACGAGATGGCCGACATCAAGCGCATGTTCACCCCGGAGTTCCGCAACCGGCTCGATGCAGTGATCTCGTTCAAGGCGCTGAACGAGGAGGTCATCTTGCGCGTGGTCGACAAGTTCCTGATGCAGCTCGAGGATCAGTTGCACGAGAAGAAAGTCGATATCCATTTCACCGACGCGCTGCGCAAGCATCTAGGCAAGAAAGGTTTTGACCCAGTGATGGGTGCGCGGCCGATGGCGCGACTGATCCAGGACACGATCCGGCGCGCTTTGGCGGACGAGCTGCTGTTCGGCAAGCTGTTGACCGGCGGCCGGGTCGATGTCGACGTCGACGACAAAGGCGAGATCAAGCTCGACTTCCCGCCGAGCGACAACGGCGATGCGCCGCAACCCGTGCAGGGCGAACCGGTGCTTTCGGAGTAGTGACGCGCAGGTTGCGATGAGCAGAATAAGCTGATCACAATGTCGTCGTAGCTGTCGGTTGACGGCGCGTTCGGATTGTCCCCACAATGGCCCGCTTTGCGGGCCATTTTCTTTTCCACGAGGAGATCCATGAAAACAAAAATGACGATGGCGTGTTTGCTCGCACTGCCCATCTGGGCCAGCGCGCAGCCAACGCCGGACGCCGATATGAGGTCGGCCGCGCTTCTCGCTTCGAATTGCGCGAACTGTCACGGCACGCTGGGCAACGCGCAAGGCGCGATGCCGAATCTGGCAGGTCAGCAAAAAACCTACATCATTGAACAAATGCGCGCATTCCGGGACGGCAAACGCCCCGCGACGATCATGCATCAGCTGGCCAAGGGCTACACCGATCCGCAGATCGAGGCGATCGCGGATTTCTTTTCGCGGCAGAAGCCGGCACGCTAAGGAGCAGATATGAACATGCAAAAACTTACGCGGCGCGATGCGTTGAAAGCATTTTCGGCGGGTGCGCTCGCATCAAGCCTGTCGGCGTGTGCAACGATGGGTCAAAAGAGTGTGGGTCGCGTAGTCGTCGTTGGCGCGGGCTACGGGGGTGCCACAGCCGCCAAGTATCTGCGCCTGTGGTCCGACGGTGCCGTCGACGTCACCTTGGTCGATCCCAACGAGGCCTTTATCTCGTGCCCGATGTCGAATTTGGTGCTCGGCGGTAGCAAGACATTGGCGGACATGACTGTCGGCTACTCGGGACTGGACAAGTACGGCGTGAAACGCATGCGCGATACCGTCAGCGCCGTCGACGTCGACAAGAAACAAGTGCGCCTCGCTTCGGGGGCGACGTTGCCGTACGACCGGCTGGTGGTATCGCCAGGAGTCGAATTCATGTACGACCGACTGCAGGGATGGTCTGCTGCGGGAGAAGCGTCGGTACTGCACGCGTGGAAGGCAGGGCCGCAGACGGTCGCGCTGCGCCGTCAGTTGACCGAGATGAAGGACGGCGGCGTGGTCTTGATGAGCATTCCACTAGCGCCTTATCGATGCCCGCCGGGACCGTACGAGCGCGCGTGTCAGATTTCGTGGTATCTGAAACAAGCGAAGCCCAAGAGCAAGCTGATTGTGCTCGACGCCAATCCGGATTACGTGTCCAAGAAGCCGCTGTTCTCGCGCGTGTTCGGTGAAGACTACAAGGGCATCGTCGACTACCGCGTCGCTTCACCGGTCAACGAAATCGATCTGAAATCGGGGACGCTCGTTACCGAAATCGGCGACAAGGTGCGCGGCGACGTCGTCAACTACATCCCCCCGCAGCGCGCTGCGAACATTGCGCGCGACGCCGGCGTGATCACGGCGAATAATCGCTGGTGCGAGGTCAACTGGATGTCGATGGAATCGATCAAGGTGCCGAATGTGCACGTACTCGGCGACGCGACGCTGTCAGCGCCGGCGATGCCGAAGTCCGGTCATATGGCGAACCAACATGGCAAGGCTGCCGCCGCGGCGATCGTTGAATTGCTTAACGGCAGAACGGTCGTTCCGCCGACGATGGCCAATACCTGCTACAGCTTCGTCGACGATCGCAATGCCGTGCATGTCGACAGCGTGCATCGCTGGGTGCCGGAAAAGAAAATGTTAGAGCCGGTGGCCGGCGCTGGCGGCATCTCGTCGCAGGACCGTGCGTCGTGGGCGCTCGAAGGTGCATACGCGCAAAGCTGGGCAACGACCATTTGGGCGGATATGTTGGGGTAACAGTGCCCTTGGTGATCTAGTTACCGCCCGGTGCTGCCGAAGCCGCCGGCTCCGCGTTCGCTGGCCGCGAAGTCGTCGACCACGTTGAACTTGGCCTGCACGACAGGCACGATGACCAACTGCGCGAGCCGCTCGAGCGGATTCAACGTGAAAGGATCGCGACCGCGGTTCCAAGTCGACACCATTAACTCGCCCTGATAATCGGAGTCGATAAGCCCGACCAGGTTGCCCAGCACGATGCCGTGCTTATGCCCGAGACCCGAGCGCGGCAGGATCATCGCCGCGTAGCCGGCATCGGCAATGTGAATCGCCAGGCCTGTCTTGACTAGGTGCGTGGCGCCAGGCTCGATTACCACCGGAGTGTCGACGCATGCGCGCAGATCGAGTCCGGCGGCGCCGGCGGTGGCGTAAGCAGGCAACTGATCGCGCAGTCGCGCATCGAGGATGCGGACGTCGACGCGCATTACTTTGCTTTGACTGACGGCGCTGCGAAGACTTTCGTAACCAGTGCCTGTGTTTGCTTGTTGGGTTGTTGCGAAATTCGTCGCCTCGCGCGCTCAAACAGCCGCACGCCCCAAACAATCAGCATGATGCCGATCAACAGCGGCACAAAGCTCGCCGCCGCGACCAACCAGTAGAGCGTAAGGAACGCACCGATCAAGATGGGCAGCATCGAGGCGAACAAACCCACCAGCGAAGGTACGGCAACGACCTGCGCCAAGGTGGCTTGCAGTTGCGCGGCACTGCGCAGATCGGCCGGCTTGCGGCCCGCGAAAAAGTGCTCGGATTTGTTCACGCCGCCTGGAGGTGCGTTCTCAATCTGTGTGACCAGGTGCTGTGTACTGCCGAGTAAACGCGCGGCCGACTCTTTTTGGAGCTGCTCAATGTAGGCGATAAAGTCGCCGTCCTTCGGCTCGTGTGTGTCGATCATCTCAGTATCGCGATAGCGACAAGGTGGTGATGCGCTCGAGGCAGCAAACGCACAGAGCGTTGGCCGTCATTTCAATCTCGCCGCGATTTCGGCAATCAATCGTCGGGCCTGGGTGACTTTGTCGGCAGTCGGCAGTGGTGTAATGCCATTGACATCGATTAGCGATAACTCGCTGCGGTCCGTGCCAAACACATCCTGCGCGCGGTTAGCCACCATCAACGGTACCTTCTTGCCGGCGAGCTTACGGCGAGCATTGGCGATCACGTCATCACTCTCGGCTGCGAAGCCGACACAGTATGGCGCTGACGGCAGCGCGGCCACAGTCGCGAGGATGTCGGGATTAGCCGCGAACTGCAACGCCGGCGGTGCTGCATTGGCGCTTTTCTTGATCTTGCTCGCGCTTTGATTGCTGACATGCCAGTCGGCCACCGCAGCGACGGAAATGAACACGTCGGTTGGAAGCTGGTCCATTACCGCACCCATCATTTCGCGCGCCGTCGTCACGTCGATGCGCTGAACTCCGCGCGGCGTTGGGAGTGCGGTTGGCCCGGCGACTAGTGTCACCTGCGCGCCGGCGTCGCGCGCGGCGCGAGCAATCGCGAATCCGGTCTTGCCCGACGACAAATTGGTGACGCCCCGAACCGGATCGATGGGCTCGAACGTCGGTCCCGCCGTCAGCAGCACTTTCTTACCTGCCAGCAGCTTCGGTTGAAAGAATGAAATGATGTCGTCCAATAGCTCGTGCGCTTCGAGCATGCGGCCGAAGCCCGTTTCACCGCACGCCTGCGCGCCACTCGCGGGCCCGCAGATGACGATGCCGTCTGCGCGTAACTGATCGATGTTTCGTTGCGTTGCCGGGTTGTCCCACATCTCGACATTCATCGCTGGAGCAACGAGCAGTGGTGTGCGCGATCGATCGCGCGCGAGGGCGAGTGTCGTTAACAGATCATCCGCCAGCCCATGCGCCAGCTTGGCCAGAAAATCCGCCGTTGCCGGCGCCACGATGACCGCATCGGCGTTGCGCGTCAGCTCGATGTGCGGCATCGCGTTGCCGGTCGAGCTTTTCCACTGATCCGTTTCGACCGACCGACCGCTCAACGCCTGCATGGTGATTGCGGTGACGAATTGCTGCGCACCCGTCGTCATGACCACCTGAACGGTTGCGCCTTCGTCTTGCAGGCGGCGCACCAGCTCGCACACTTTGTACGCCGCAATGCCGCCGGTCATGCCGACGACGAGGTGTTTGCCGCCGAGTTGCATTACCTCGCCCGTCGCACGCGGCGCAGTTCGTCGACGATCAACAGTGCAGCGCCGCCGACGATCGCGCTATCGGCCAGATTGAACGCCGGCCAGTGCCAGCCGCCCCAATGAAAGTCGAGAAAGTCGATAACGTGGCCGTACGCGATGCGATCGATGACATTGCCCACCGCGCCACCGAGGATCATCGCGAGCGCCAACGCAAATAACCGCTGGTGACCGTGCCGCGCGAGCAGATACAGAATAAAAGCCGAGGCCGCTACCGCGACCGCAATCAAGAACCCCTCCTGCCAGCCTGACTGCAGAGGCCAGAAACGAAAACGCAGCGCCCTTGTTGTAGGTCAGAACAAGGTTAAAGAAGCTCGTGACCGGAAGAACTTCGCCGAATTCGAACCTCCGCTCGATCGTGATCTTCGTTAACTGATCGATCAGAATGATGCCAACCGCAAGCCCGAGCCACGGCAGCATGCGCTGCGGCCACGTGGGCTGCTTGATGAACGACATCAGGCGAAGCTCCTCGATTCGCCGTCGCCGAACAAATTACTGACACATCGTCCGCAGATCGTCGGATGTTCGCATCGCAGCCGACATCTGCGCGCCAGTGCCAGCAACGGCCGCACTTGGCGTGCGACGATGGCGTCACGAAGATTTGCTGATCGCTTGACTCGGCAACCGACGTTGAGCGTGCGCCCGAGGTGATCAACACGAACTTGAGTTCGTCAGCCAGTGTTTGCAATAAGGCGGCGGTCTCTGCGTCCGCGCGAATCTCGACTTCCGACTGTAACGATGAGCCAATCTCGCCGCGTTCCCGCAACGGCTCGAGCCTTTTCTGCACGTCGGCCCGTACGGCGCGAATCCGAGTCCATTTGTCGACCAATGCGGCCTCGTCGGCCAACGAGGGCAGAGCAGTAAACGTTTCGGTGAAAATCGTGCCGCCAGTTTTCTTCCTCAAGACTTTCCACGCTTCTTCGGCGGTAAACGAGAGCAGCGGCGCCATCAACTTAAGCAGCGCTTCGGTGATCAGGTACAGCGCGCATTGAGCGGAACGACGCTCCTTCGAATCCGGCTTCGTGGTGTACAGCCGGTCCTTAAGGATGTCCAAATAAAACGCGCCAAGGTCCTCGGACGCGAACGTCTGCAACCGTGCGACGATCGGATGGTATTCATAACGGTCGTAGTCCGCTTGCGTGCGCGCGGCCATCTCGCGCGTCATCGCCAATGCGTACCGGTCGATCTCGAGCCACTCGGCGACCGGCAGCATGTCGCGCTCGACATCGAAGTCGCTGACGTTGGCCAACAAGAACCGGAGCGTGTTGCGTAATCGGCGATAACTTTCAACGACTCTTTTCAAAATCTCGTCTGAAAGCGTCAGCTCGCCCGAATAGTCTGTGCTTGCCACCCACAGGCGGATGATTTCCGCGCCCAATGTGTCGGCGACCTTTTGCGGCACGATCACGTTGCCGAGCGATTTGCTCATCTTGCGGCCGTTGCCGTCGACGACGAATCCGTGCGTCAGCAACGCCTTGTAGGGCGGTACGCCGTTGAGCATGCAAGACGTCAACAGCGATGAATGAAACCAACCGCGGTGTTGGTCAGATCCCTCCAGGTACATCTCAGCAGGAAAGTGCGATTCGGCCGCGTGTGAGCCGCGCAGCACCGTCTGGTGAGTGACGCCAGAATCGAACCAAACGTCCAGCGTGTCGCGGTTCTTCACGTACTGGTCTGCATCGTCGCCCAGCAGGTCACGCACCTCGAGATCCTGCCAAGCTTCGATACCGCCCTGTTCGATGCGCTGCGCCACTTCTTCGAGCAGTTCCTGCGTGCGGGGGTGCAGCGCGCCGGTTTCCTTGTGGACGAAGAACGCCATTGGCACACCCCACTGCCGTTGGCGCGACAACGTCCAGTCGGGGCGATTTGCAATCATTCCGTGCAACCGCGCTTTGCCCCATTGCGGATAAAACTGAGTTGCCTCGATGCCTGCGAGCGCCAACGTCCGCAGGGTTGCGCCGCCTTCGTTTGGCACGACGTCCATACCGGCAAACCACTGCGACGTCGCGCGATAGATGATCGGCGTCCGATGGCGCCAGCAATGCATATAGCTATGCGTGATTTTCTCGACGTGCAGCAGATTGCCGTGCTCCCGAATCACGTCAACGATCTTCGGATTCGCATCCCAGATCTTCATTCCGCCGAACAGAGGCAGTGATTGCGCGAACACACCGTCACCCTGCACCGGATTGATGATCTCGTCGTCCGTCATGCCGTGCGCTTTGCAAGACACGAAGTCTTCAATACCGTAGGCGGGCGATGAATGGACGATGCCGGTGCCGGTATCGAGTGCCACGTAATCGCCCAGGTAAACGGGAGAGTCGCGCTCGTAAAATGGGTGGCGAAAGCGAAGCAGCGCGAGACTCTTGCCGGGAGCTTGCGCAAGCGTGGTTCCGGTCAACTTGTACGTCGCAAGACAAGACGCTGTCCGTTCGCTGGCGAGCACCAGCAGCCCGCGTTCGGTATCGATAAGGTCGTAACTCGCATCGGGGTGCACGTTCAGCGCCTGATTGGCGGGAATCGTCCAGGGCGTCGTCGTCCAGATCACCGCAGAAACCGGCTTGTCGGGCAACGCCGAAAGTCCGAATGCCGCCGCCAGTTTCGTGCGCTGGTCATCGCGCAATGGAAACGCGACGTCGATCGCAAGATCCACCTTATCCTGATACTCGACCTCTGCTTCCGCGAGCGCCGAGCCGCAATCGAAACACCAGTTAACTGGCTTCAGACCGCGGAAGACAAAACCCTTGGCCATGATCTTGGCCAGAGCACGCAGCTCGTCGGCTTCGTTCTTGAAGTCCATCGTCCTGTAGGGACGATTCCACAAGCCCCAGCACGCCAAGCCGCTTGAAATCTTCTTTCTGGCGCTCGATTTGTTCGAGCAGCGTGCGCGCGCGAATGCGCCTGCACCTCTCGCGTTGGCAAGCTACGGCCGTATTTTTTTTCGATCAGGATTTCGATCGGCATGCCGTGGCAGTCCCAGCCCGGAACGTACTGGGCATCAAAGCCCCCCATCTGCCGGCTCTTGACGACGAAATCCTTCAGCGTCTTGTTTAGCGCCTGCCCCATGTGGATGTCGTTATTCGCATAGGGTGGGCCGTCATGCAGGATCCACTTTGGCCGACCGACCGAGGCCGCGCGAATCTGCCCATAGACATCCTGCTCGTCCCACTCTGCGATCCAGTGCGGCTCGCGCTTCGCCAGGTCGCCGCGCATTGGAAACGGCGTATCGGGCAAATTCAGCGGATATTTGCGCGTAGCCGGATCAGGAGCCGGTTTTCGTTTTTCGTCGGGCATACCGTGTATCTCAGGACGCGACAGCGCCATTCAAGATGGAGCGCGCTCGCGCGGCGTCGTCGCCGATCGCGGCCGATAAGGCACCAAGTGTCTCGTACTTTTGCTCATCGCGCAGTTTCTTGACGAACTCGACACTGACTAGCCGACCATAGACGGCGTCCGCAAAATCAAACAGATGCACTTCAAGCAGCCATCGTCCGGCGTCATCAAGCGTTGGACGCAAGCCGATACTGGCGACGCCGGCAACCGGCCGCTCGGCAATGCAGTGCACCCTGACCGCAAAAATTCCCTGTAGCGCCGGATGCGAGTGTTCGATTTTCAGATTCAGCGTAGGGAACCCCAGCGATCGTCCGAGCTTGCGTCCGTGCAGCACGTGGCCACTGATCGTGTACGCGCGATCGAGCAGGGTCGAGGCGCTCGCCAAGTCGCCTGCAGCCAGCGCCTGGCGCACCGCGGTGCTTGAAATGCGCTCACCGTTGTGCGAGAGGGTCGGCATTACTTCGAGCTCGAAAGCTCCGCGTGCCGCGTAATCGGCAAGCAAAGCAACGTCTCCAGCTCGCTTGGCACCGAAGCGGAAATCCTCACCGACCAAGAGCCAATGCACATTGCAGCGTGCGAGCAGCACGTCTTCAACGAACGCACTCGGTGCTAGTTGCGCAAGACGGCGATTGAAATGCGCCACGAAAGTGCGTTCGATACCACAGCGCTCGAACGCCGCCAGCTTGTCACGCAGGTTCGAAATTCGTGCCGGTGCCCGCTCAGGCGCAAAAAATTCGCGCGGATGTGGCTCGAAGGTCATCACCGCCGGAACCAGGTCGCGCCCGCGCGCAGCGGCGACGACCCGCGTCAACAGCGCCTGGTGGCCGCGGTGGACGCCGTCGAAATTACCCACCGTTAGCGAACACGGCGCACGGTCGGAGGCGCGCGGAGCGCCGCGATAAACCTTCATAAACGGGCGGTTGATGCGATGCGAAAAACGACGCCGAAGTATACGGTCGAGTGACGCATCGTCTTGATTTGTCGAGCGTTTAAGAAGGCTGCATAACGCACGCCAGTACAATTCACGCGGTGATGACTCCGAGTGCTGCCAAACCCACGATCAAGCCCATAGTGGTCCTCGTGTCCGGACGCGGGAGTAATTTGCAGGCCCTGCTGGGACGGGCTGAGGCGGAGCGATGGGAGCCCGAGCTCGGTGCGAAAGTCGTCGCTGTCGTCAGCAGCCGTTCGGACGCCGAGGCACTCAGCGTGGCGCGGTCGCACGGCGTGCCAGTACACATCCTCGCCCACGAGCAATTTGCGTCGCGTGTCGCGTTCGATGCAGCCCTGGCCCGCACCGTTGATCGTTATGCGCCGCATTTGATCGTGCTGGCGGGGTTCATGCGCGTGTTGACGCCGGAGTTCGTGCGCCGGTACGCGGGGCGGATAGTCAACATCCACCCGTCGCTATTGCCCTCATTTCCCGGACTGAACACGCATCAGCGCGCGCTCGACGCCGGTGTGCGTGTGCACGGCGCCACTGTGCACTTTGTATCCGACGACGTCGATGCCGGCCCGATCATTGCGCAAGCGGCTGTTGCCGTGCACGCGGACGACGACAAGGCGTCTTTGGCTGCACGCGTGCTGCAGCAGGAGCATCGACTGTTGCCGCAGACCATACGCCATGTGCTTGAAGGTCGCGTGCAATTCAGTGAGCGGCGAGCGCTACTGGTAGGTATCAAGCAGGGCGAGTTATCGCTGCTGGCGTCATGAAGGGTGCCGCGCCAAAGTACCCGAAACGCGAGGGCCGCGAGCGTTCCGCTTCCGACCGGCTACAAACTCGCAGCTCAAACAACACGCGTGAGTGCCTCCAGCCATCGGCCTGAACGTCAGTCGCGATCTGCGCCAACGCGAGCGTCGCGTAACGGGAGCGCCTCGTATGCCAGCACCGAGCCGCATCACGTCGCTCGTCGTCGATTCGCTTGCCGCGGCATTCACCTCAATCCTGAAGTTCGATGGGCCATCCGATGTGCTGCTGTCGCGATTCTTCCGTCTGCATGCTTCACTCGGCCAGCGCGATCGTGGCTTGATTGCCGAGGCGGTGTTTTTCGCGCTACGCCGCTACGCGACAACGGCTTGGTTGATGCAGCCAGCGCATCCGGCGCGCGCGGCGCGCTTTGCCGCGTTGCTGACGCTAGCGCGCCAGCATGGTCTCGATGCGATCGATCAGCGTGCTTTGCGAGGTGATGCGAAAGCGGTGGAGCATGCGCTGACGATCGATCTGGCACAAGCGCCTGCCTCGGTGCAGTCCGAGCTGCCGGACTGGCTGTTTGCGGAGATCGAGCGTCAGTACGACGATGCTGCGCCGCTGATCGATGCGTTGAAGGAAAGCGCGCCGCTCGATCTTCGCGTGAATTCGATCAAAGCGTCGCGCGCAGACGTCCTCGAAGAGCTGGTAGCCCATCACGTGGGAGCCGTCGCGACGCCGTACTCGCCCGATTCGATCCGGCTGTCGAGCAAACCGGCGTTGACCAACTGGCCCGCCTATCGCGAGGGACGCATCGAAGTGCAGGACGAAGGCAGTCAGCTGATCGCTCGACTGGTACAGCCGCGCCGCGGCGAAATGGTGGTGGATTTTTGCGCGGGCGCCGGCGGCAAGACGCTGGCGCTGGGAGCGTTGATGCGTTCCAGCGGACGCCTGTATGCGTTCGATGTTAATGAGAGGCGGCTCGGAGGCTTGGGCCCGCGGCTGAAGCGCAGCGGTCTGTCGAACGTGCATCCGGTGGTGATTCGTAACGAATCCGATATCCGCGTGAAGCGACTCAACGGAAAGTGCGACCGCGTGCTGGTCGACGCACCGTGTTCGGGTAGCGGGACGCTGCGCCGCAATCCGGATCTAAAGTGGCGCTTCAGCGAAGCGGAGCTCACGCGTGTCAACGGCGTACAGCATTCGGTGCTACGCGCGGCGGCTCGATTGCTGAAGCCGGGCGGTCGGCTGGTCTACGCGACCTGTTCGCTGCTGACGCAGGAGAATCAGGCAGTGGCCGAAGCGTTTCTTGCTGGGCATCCCGAATTTGAGCTGGTACCGGCAGCGACCGTATTGCGTGCGCAGTCGGTCGATGTCGAGCATGCGGCACGCTTCGCGCCCTATTTTGTAATGCTGCCGCACTTGCACGGCACCGACGGGTTTTTTGCCGCCGTGTTTGAGCGCCGGTAAACGAAAGTGAACCGACAAACCTTGTTTGAGGAAGTCGCGCACGTCTTGCGCAACGAGCTGCTGCGCCCGCCGCAAGCGTGGCAAATGGTCGTCATTGCAGTTGCGCTGCTCGGCGCGTGGTTTTACTCCCGCCACATTGAGCAGCGTGTTCGTGATCGCGTGGCGGCCGCGGCCACTGCCAACCAGAGCGTGCGTGTTGACGTTCTGAAGTTCTCGATCGACGGTTTTCGCCGTCTTGCTTTTCCGATCACCGCGATGCTGCTACTCGTACTGGGCGGCCTAGCGTTGTACTTCGCGGGTGTGATTCGCTATGAGCAGGCGCACCTGCTGCGCCTCGCCATGCTGCTGCTCGGCGCGATGGCTGCAATCCGATTGTTTGTCTATGTGTTGCGACGCTCGCTGCCGCGCGCCGCGTGGATCGGCACGTTCGAGCGCGCCATCGCGTTCACGATCTGGTTCTTCGTGGCGCTGCATGTCACTGGCCTGCTCGAAGATCTGATCGGCCACCTTGATTCGGTCCGGTTTCCGCTGGGCAAGACAGCGCTGACGCTGTGGGACATTTTGGCCGGCGCCTTCAGCGTTGTCTTGACCGTCCTTGCGGCGCTGTGGGCCGGCTCGGTCGTCGAAGCGCGCCTGATCGAGACGAAGTCGCTCGCACCGAATTCGAGAGTGATGCTGACGCGGTTGATCAAAGCGATACTGACACTGCTCGCAGTACTGCTGGCGCTTTCATTGGTCGGCATCGATCTGACGGTGCTCTCGGTCTTTGGTGGTGCGCTGGGTGTCGGACTTGGACTCGGCCTGCAGCGTATTGCCAGCAACTACGTCAGCGGCTTCATCATCCTGCTCGATCGCAGCTTATCGATCGGCGACATGATCACCGTCGACAAGTTCCACGGCGCGGTATCGCAGATCAACGCGCGCTACACGGTGATGAAGTCCCTCGATGGCACTGAAACGATCGTCCCGAATGAAATGCTGGTGAGCACACCCGTTATTAATCACTCCTACAGCAATACATCGGTACAGGTGGTTGTGAAATTATCGATTGCGTACAGCGCCGACGTCGACCGCGCGCTACAAATTCTGGTTGAGTCTGCAACAGCGCAATCGCGTGTACTAGCCGACCCGCCGCCGACCGCGTTCATTACCGGCTTTGGCGCCGACGGGATCGATATGCAGATCGGATTCTGGATTCGCGACCCGGAGGCAGGAAGTCTGCCGATTCGATCTGAAATTGCGCGCTCGGTGCTGAAGCGATTTCATGATGAAGGGATTGAAATTCCGGCGCCGCAGCGCGATGTACGCATCACGTCGGTGTCAGGCCCGATACCCTTGGGGGCCGTGGCAGGCGCTGGCCCAACCGCGGTCGGCAAAACTTGAGTCGATTGCCTAAAAAGAGGCGCTCCAAAGCCGATTGAAAGCGCTTTTAGACCGTGCGCTGCGTACAATATGGCACCCCGCGCTGTTTAACCCGTCCGAACTATCCGGATGCCCGCGGTCTGACTGGCGTTACCTTGAGGAATCTGAATGTATTTGCTTGAATTCTTGGACGGTGGTCTGCTGCAGTTAAGTTGGTGGCAGCTCATCGTAGCGGCGCTTGTTTTGACGCACATCACTATCGCAAGCGTGACGATTTTCCTGCATCGCAGCCAAGCGCATCGTGCGCTCGATCTTCATCCTGCCGCGGCGATGTTTTTCAGAGTGTGGCTATGGCTGACTACCGGCATGCTGACCAAGGAGTGGGTATCGATCCACCGCAAGCATCACGCTCGTGTCGAAACCGCCGAAGATCCGCACAGCCCGCAAACGCGCGGCATTAAAGCCGTGCTGTGGACCGGTTCCGAGCTCTACATGGAAGAGGCGAAAAACGCCGACACGCTGACGCGCTACGGTCATGGAACGCCGGATGACTGGATCGAGCGCAACGTCTTCTCCCGCTTCACCTGGCAGGGCGTCGGCTTGATGGTCGGCGCAGACTTGATCCTGTTCGGCTTTGCCGGCCTGGCGATCTGGGGGATCCAGATGCTGTGGATCCCATTGCACGCCGCCGGGATCATCAACGGTATTGGCCACTGGTGGGGTTATCGCAACTACGACTCACCCGATGCCAGCACTAACATCACGCCCTGGGGTATCTGGATCGGCGGC
The DNA here is from genome assembly GCA_963807155.1 of uncultured beta proteobacterium. GTDB lineage: Bacteria > Pseudomonadota > Gammaproteobacteria > Burkholderiales > Burkholderiaceae_F > JACCZX01. Next base: position 101,906 of record CAWEAZ010000035.1, on the reverse strand, counting down.
GAAGAGCTGCATAACAATCATCACACCTACCCGACCTCGGCTAAGTTTTCGACGAAGTGGCATGAGTTTGATATTGGCTGGGTTTATATCCGCGGCTTACAGGCGCTCGGGCTCGCGAAGGTCCTGCGCGTTGCGCCGAAGCCGCAGGTTGCAGAACCGAAGCGATCGATCGATCTGGAAACGCTGCAGGCGGTCATTTCGAATCGCTACGACCTGTTGGCTAAGTACGCACGTTCACTGAAAGTCGCGCACCGCGATGAATTACAGAAGCTCGGCTTGTCGGGCGACGAGCATGCGCGCTTCGCACGGCTAAGGCGCGTGTTGCGCAAGGGCGACGTATCGCAGCTGGCGACCGCCGAACAACATTCGCTGTCGGACATGATGAAGCGCAGTGGCGTGATGAAGACGCTGGTGGAGATGCGTACCGAGCTGCTGGCGACCTGGGAGCGTTCTTCGGCGTCGCGTGAGCAGATGCTGACGCACCTGCAGGACTGGATTCATCGCGCGGAAGCAAGCGGTATTCATGCGCTACAGGAAGCAGCGCTCAGGATGCGTAGCTACCGGCACGCGCCCGCGTAGCATCGGATCACGCAATAAAAAAGCCCGGCAGCCCCGGGCTTTTTTTTGACCACTGACTACTTCAGCTTGATTTCTTTGTACGCGACGTGCTTACGCGCGACCGGATCGAACTTGCTGAATTGCAGCTTGTCGGGCGTGGTCTTCTTATTCTTGGTGGTGGTGTAAAAGTGGCCTGTACCGGCCGTCGATTCAAGCTTGATTTTTTCGCGAGCGCCTTTGGCCATTGTCGTGCTCCTTCCGATTCCTAGATTTCGCCGCGCGTACGCAGGTCGGCCAGCACCACGTCGATGCCTAGCTTGTCGATGGTGCGCAACGCCGCATTGGTGACGCGCAGGCGCACCCAGCGATTTTCGCCCTCGATCCAAAAACGGCGATATTGCAGATTCGGCATGAACCTGCGTTTGGTCCGATTATTGGCGTGCGAAACGTTGTTGCCGGTCATCGGCCGTTTGCCCGTTACCTGACACACGCGTGCCATCGCTGACTCCCTTTCAATTCCTGGTGCAAATTGCGCAAAGCCGCGCAGTATAAAGCTTTGGCGGCGCTCGAGCTATAGCAATCCGCGCTCGGCAAACGATACCGTCGCCGACCCTGCCACGATCAGATGGTCCAGCACCTTTACGTCGACCAGCGACAGCGCCTGCCGTAAGTTGGACGTCAACAGTTCATCGGCACGACTCGGCTCGGCGACGCCTGATGGATGGTTATGCGCAAAGATAACCGCCGCGGCGTTGTGCTTCAGGGCATGCTTGACGACTTCGCGCGGATACACGCTCGTCTGCGTCAAGGTGCCGCGAAACAGCTCTTCGGTCGCGATCAGCTTGTTCTGCGAGTCCATGTACAACGCGACGAACACTTCGTGCTCGAGCCGCGCCAGCATCAGTCGTAAGTAGTCCCGCACCTTGCCGGGCGACGAAAGCAGCGTGTGGCGCTTCACGTCTTCCTGCAATGCCCGGCGTGCCAACTCGAGCACGGCCTGTAACTGCGTGTACTTGGCCGGTCCGAAGCCACCCACTTCGGCCAGCGTCGCCGCATCGGCCGCGAACAAACCATTCAATCCACCGAATCGCGCGAGTGCGTCGCGACCTAGGTCGATTGCAGATCGCCCGGGTGTCCCGGTGCGCAGGAACACCGCCAGCAATTCGGCGTCTGACAACGCATGCGCACCACTCGCCAGAAGGCGCTCGCGCGGCCGTTCGCCTTCAGGCCAATCCTTGATCGCCACGTTGCCTGTCTCGACTAAACTGGTTGCCAATGAAAGTGAATGATCGTAGCGCGATGTCCGAGCAGGTATCGGCAGAAGCAATGGAAGTTGTGCTCGCGCAGCCACGCGGTTTCTGTGCGGGCGTCGATCGTGCGATCGAGATCGTCGAGCGAGCGCTCGCGGTGCACGGGGCGCCGATTTACGTGCGGCATGAGATCGTCCATAACAAGTATGTCGTCGACGACTTGCGGGCCAAGGGCGCCGTGTTTATCGATGAACTGGAGCAAGTGCCGACCGGTGCGATCGTCGTCTTCTCCGCGCACGGAGTCGCCAAAGTGGTGCAGCGTGACGCACAGCAACGCGGGTTGCGCGTGTTCGATGCCACATGCCCGCTGGTGACCAAGGTGCATGTAGAAGTGGCAAAGCTGCGCGCCGCGGGACGCGAGATCGTAATGATCGGCCATCTCGGTCATCCGGAAGTCGAAGGCACGATGGGCCAATCTGAAGGCGGAATGCACTTGGTTGAGAGCGTCGAAGACGTTGAGCGGCTGGTAGTGCGATCACCGGAATTACTTGGCTACGTCACACAAACGACGTTGTCGCTGGACGACGCGGCCGCGATCATCGCGGCGCTGAAGCGGCGATTCCCGTCGATCGCTGAGCCAAAGAAAGCCGACATCTGTTATGCAACCCAAAACCGGCAGGACGCGGTCAAGTTCATGGCGCCGCAAGTCGATGTCGTTATTGTCGTCGGGAGTGAAAACAGCTCAAATTCGAACCGGCTGCGCGAGGTAGCGCAGCGATTCGGCGTTCCGGCGTATCTGGTTGACAATGCCGATCAGCTCGATCCGGCTTGGCTTGCCGGCCGGCGCAGAATTGGTGTCACCGCAGGCGCGTCGGCGCCCGAAGTACTGGTGAGCGCATTGATCGAGCGACTCAAGCAGCTCGGCGCTCAGAGCGTGCGTCCGCTGGACGGCGTCCAGGAAAAGGTTGTGTTTCCGTTGCCCAAGGGATTGAATCAAGCGGCGGCCTAGAACGAAGAAGACGGGAGACATCGATGACGAACTGGCTTCGTGCGAACTTGATCGTGGGATGGGTGGGTCTGGCGGCGGCGGTATCCGTTGGCGCACAGCCGCTGGAAGTCGAGGGGCAAAAGTTCGAGCCTACGGTGCAGGTCGGTGGTCAAACATTGAATCTGAACGGCGTTGGGTTGCGCAAGCGCGCAATCTTCAAGGTCTATGTGGCCGGCCTGTATGTCCCGCAGAAGAGCACCAACGCTGCGACGCTGATCACCGATAAAGGTGCGCGGCGTGTCTCGTTGCGAATGCTGCGCGATGTTGACGCCGGCAGCTTCATCGATTCGTTCAACGAAGGCTTGAAGAACAACCTCAGCGAAACCCAGTTGGCATCCCTAAAGCCTCAGATCGACTCGCTCACGGCGACGTTGAAGTTGATCGGGGAAGCAAAAAAGGGCGATGCGATTAATTTCGACTACACGCCCGAGGGCGGTACACGCATTAGTGTCAACGGCCAGCCGCGCGGTGACGCAATTCCAGGGGCCGATTTTTTCTCGGCGGTGCTGCGCATCTGGCTTGGCGAGAAACCCGCCGATGAAGCGCTGAAGAAGGGAATGCTGGGCGCCTGAGCATGCCGACCGCACTCGATTTTCCATCCCGTAACGCGACTGGTGCAACCGAACGATTCGATGCCATTGCTCGACTGCCGTTCGCCTTCATCGGCGTTCGCACGCATGACGCGCGCGTCGAAGAGATTTGTTTTTTGCCGGGCGACCTTCAGCCAAGGCCGGCGGCGAACGCACTGGCGCAGCGCGTCGTAGATCAGCTACTCGCCTACTGCGCCGATAGTTCAACTGCAATCGACCTACCGCTCGCAATCGAAGGAACGGATTTTCAACGCCGAGTGTGGGATCAGATCGTCCGCATCCCACCCGGTTCGACCGCAACGTATGGCGAAATCGCGCGTCGACTAAATGGCGAGGCGCGCGCGGTCGGACAAGCGTGCGGAGATAACCGGCTTCCCCTTGCGATTCCTTGTCACCGCGTGGTTGCGGCTTCGGGCATCGGCGGGTTCTCACATCGTCGCGGCGGCGCGTACGAGGCCATCAAGCGCTGGCTGTTGATGCACGAAGCAGGCAGCGAATTGCGTTTGACGTGAGCACCGTCCCGCATCGCGCATTGCATCGCTGAACACTTGCCACGATGCCGTCGCGCGCATCCAGGCAAGCAGCCGTTACGGATCAAACCGCAAGCCCAGACGCTTTGATCGACACTTTTGCCGACGCCGTGTGGCTCGAGGATGGTCTGGCTCCAAACACGCTTGCGGCTTACAGGCGCGATCTCTGCGGACTATCGGTCTGGCTAACGCCGCGTGGCACCACGTTGGCGGCGGCGCGCGAAGCAGATCTGGCTCAGTACTTTGCCGATAAACACGCCACCACGCTGGCGTCGACCGCCAATAGGCGGCTTGCCGTCCTGCGGCGTTTCTATCGGTGGGCGATAAGGGAGGGGCGCGTTGCTCAGGATCCGACGCTGCGGCTCAAGGGTGCGAGGAAGCCACCTCGCTTTCCCAAATCGCTCTCCGAGGACCAGGTGGAGGCGCTACTGCGCGCTCCCGACATCGACACGACGCTCGGACTCCGTGATCGCGCAATGCTGGAACTCCTCTATGCGACGGGACTACGGGTCTCGGAGCTCGTGGGGCTCACGTTGTCGCAGCTGTCGCTCACGGAAGGCTTGGTGCGTGTATTCGGCAAGGGAGGCAAAGAGCGCATCGTTCCGCTCGGCGCAGAAGCGCGCAACTGGATCGAGCGCTATCTGAAAGAAGCGCGCGGCGTAATCCTTGGTCGACATGTGGCTGATGCGCTGTTCGTCACGCAGCGCGCACATTCGATGAGCCGCCAGATGTTTTGGCTGTTGATCAAGCGCTACGCCGCACGTGCCGCGATCGACGCGCCGTTGTCACCGCACGGCCTTCGCCATGCGTTTGCGACACATCTGCTGAATCATGGTGCCGATTTGCGGGTGGTGCAGCTGCTGCTCGGTCACGCTGACATCTCGACGACCCAGATTTATACGCATGTCGCGCGTGCGAGATTAAAAGCGCTGCACGCGCAACATCACCCGCGCGGCTAGACTCATTTCATGCAGTGGATCAATTTGTCGCTGTCATTTGCGCGGCGTATCTGATCGGATCGGTGCCTTTCGCTGTCATTGTCAGCCGAGCAATGGGCTTGGCCGACCCGCGCACCTATGGATCAGGTAACCCGGGCGCTACCAACGTACTGCGCTCGGGTAACAAATGGGCTGCAGGGCTGACGCTGCTGGGCGACGGCTTTAAAGGGTGGTTCGCGGTGTGGCTCGCGCTGCGTTTTGGTCCGCCGCATGGCGTTACCGATGCCGGAGTGGCACTGGTCGCGATAGCCGTGGTGCTCGGGCATCTGTATCCCATTTTTCTTCGCTTTCGCGGCGGCAAGGGAGTCGCGACCGCAGCCGGTGTGATCATCGCGCTCAATCCGTGGCTGGCGCTGGCAACTGCGATCACGTGGGTGATCGTTGCAGTGTTCTTCCGCTACTCATCGCTGGCGTCGATCGCAGCCGCCATTTTCGCGCCGTTTTATTCCGCCTTCGGATGGGGATTCGACGCGCGCTTTGTCGCGCTGGTCGTCATTGCAGCTTTCACGGTGTATCGCCACAAGGTAAACATCCGCCACTTGCTCGCGGGTACCGAGCGCCGGATCGGCGCCAAGCGCGATGGCGCGGCCGCAGGGCGGCGCTAGGAATTGGTTGCTTCCGCAAGCGACCAACGCGGATGCACAGAGAACGCAAGTGGTGTCGCATTAACCGCAGACTGACGCGTGCGCTTCAGCTTTGCCAATCCTGCTAACGCAATCATCGCGCCGTTGTCGGTACACAAATCAGCTGGCGGAAAAAACACCTGGCCCTCGCGCTCCGATACTTCCCTTTGCAAGCGCTCGCGCAATTGCGCATTGGCGCCCACGCCGCCGGCAACTACCAGCGTACGGAGGCCGGTCTGATCGAGCGCGCGCAGCGCCTTGGCGGTCAATACATCGACGATAGATTCAACAAACGCGTGCGCAATATCGGCGCGCTCTTGTTCGCACACATTGCCCGGGCCGGCGCGGCGTACTGCGGTCAGGACGGCGGTTTTCAGGCCGCTAAAGCTAAAGTTCAGGTCGCCGCTGCCCAGCATTGGGCGGGGCAAGGTGATCGCACCGGGATCACCGAATTCGGCCAGGCGCGATACCGCTGGCCCTCCCGGATATCCGAGTCCGAGCAGTTGCGCGGTCTTGTCGAATGCCTCACCGGCGGCGTCGTCGAGCGTTTCGCCCAACAGCTGGTAGTTGCCCCAGCCGCCAACGCGCAGCAGCTGAGTGTGCCCGCCGGATACCAGCAGCGCGACGAACGGGAACTCGGGCGGCGGCTGCGACAGCAACGGCGAGAGCAGATGACCTTCCATGTGATGAACTTGATAAACCGGCCGCTCGAGCGCGTAACCCAAGGCGTGCCCAATGCTCGCACCAACCAGGAGCGCACCGGCCAATCCAGGCCCGGCCGTGACCGCAATTGCGTCGATCTGGGCCGCCTCGCACTTCGCGGCCGCTAGGACCCGATCAAGTAGCGGCAGAACGCGGCGAATGTGGTCGCGCGATGCCAGTTCTGGCACGACGCCACCGTAAGCGACGTGCATATCCACTTGCGAATGCAGTTGTTGCGCGAGCAGGCCGCGTTCGCTATCGAGCAGCGCAAGCCCCGTCTCGTCGCACGAAGTTTCGATTCCGAGAATCAGCATTCAGCCAGTGTAAGCAGGGTGTACGTGCGGGTTGTGGCGCGTGCGGATTCTCGGATAGAATTACCGGCTTTCCGGACTGCGCGAGCGTCCAGTTATTCCGAGGACTTGAATTTAACGATGCCTACCATTCGCCTTAAAGAAAACGAGCCGTTCGAAGTGGCGTTACGCCGCTTCAAGCGCACGATCGAGAAAAGCGGCTTGTTGACCGAATTGCGGGCACGTGAGTTCTATGAAAAGCCGACCGCAGAGCGTAAGCGCAAGCGCTCCGCCGCCATCAAACGTCACTTCAAGCGTTTACGCGGGCAGATGTTGCCCAAGAAACTTTACTAACCGCTCCACTGAGCGGCACACTGCAAAGCGCGCCATGGCGCGCTTTTGTTTTTGGAGACTGAATGTCGACGTCTTTAAAAGAACGAATCACTGAAGACATGAAGAGCGCGATGCGCGCAAAGCAGAGCGACCGCCTGGGCGCAATTCGTCTGCTACTGGCGGCGATCAAACAGAAAGAGGTAGATGAGCGCGTCACGGTGGATGACGCTGCCGTGCTCGGCATCATCGAGAAGATGATTAAGCAGCGCAATGACTCCATCGAGCAATTTGAAAGGGCCGCCCGCATGGAATTGGCCGACAAGGAGCGTGCCGAGAAGATGTTGCTCGCCACCTATCTGCCGCAGCAACTCTCGGACGCTGAGGTTGCCGCCGAGATCGATGCTGCAGTCAACGAATCCGGCGCGACCGGCCCGCAGGCAATGGGGAAGGTTATGGCGTTACTAAAGCCCCGCCTTGCCGGAAAGGCGGACCTCGGTAAGGTCTCGGCGCTCGTCAAGCAACGGCTTTCACTGTAGCGACGGTCGCGGGCGTAAACGAACCCTCACGCAACCTCGCGGATCAACGCACTGAGCCGTTTCCGCACTTGGATGTACTCGTGGTCGGAGGCTTCCGCATCAAGCAAGTCGACGAAATTGTTTACCTTGGCCAGCTCTTCTCGCACCCAGTCGACAAATCGCCGTGCAAGTCGAGGATCGAAATGCGTGCCGGCTTCGCTCTCGATGGTGTGTAGAGCGGCTTGGGGCGCTTGGCTAGTGCGCCATGGGCGCTCATGCGTCAAGGAATCGAAGGCATCACACAGGGCAACAACGCGGGCCTCGACCGGAATATCTTCACCTGCGAGGCCTTCCGGCCCGCCACCCTCCCAGCGTTCATGATGACAACGAACGATTGGAACGCACGCCTGCAGCAGTTCTAGCCGGCCATTCGCCACGAGGTCCGCGCCGAACTTTGCGTGCTCTGCGACGATGCTGCGTTCGCCCTCCGACAGGTCTCGGCGCTTTGTCAGCAACTCGCTCGAAACAGCGATGCTTCCAATGTCTAACAGCTTTGCTGCCAAGGCAACCTGTTCCGTTCTCTTGGAGGACCACCCTAGCGACGACGTGAAGAGTTCCGTCAAACGGCCGAGTCGAAAGACGCGGGCGTGGTCATAGCCAGCACGCACGGATTGGTTGATCGCAATATCCACAAGGCCGGAAATCTGCTTTTGAATCTCTCGACCGAACCTGGTCAGTCGGGCAACGCCTTCGATCTCCTCTGACGAGGGTCCCGCTCCGAAGAGTCGGCGAACTTCCTCCGCCTTCTGCCTCCTTGTAAATTCGAGTAACCGCTGCTGCATTGCCAGAGCCTCATCGAAATGACCCGTTGCTTCATAGGTACGAATGACCGCGTCAAGCGCAATCCAGTAGGAGCTCGGACCATCTGTCGCGTCGATGATTCGGTCCATGGCTTCTCTAGTGCCCGTACCGGCGGCAAACGTCGATATGGCTTCAGCAAGGGCGGCAAACTCTCTCGCCGTGGCAATTCCAGAATCCTCCGCGATTAAACGCGCGCTGCGTGCGCGCTCGACCGCTTCCTCGGTGCGTCCGACGTGGATCAGCAACTGGCAGCGCGTCAGCGCACCTTGAACTACCCAGGACTTTTCATCCGCGTTACGAGGCTCACCGCACCAGTTGCTCGTCGCGCGCTCGACGAAGGCAATAGCCTGATCGATTTCACCGAGCCGCTTTGCGGCCAGGGCCGCGTTATCCAGGGCCATCCACGCCGAAAGATGATCGCGAGTGCTTTCGAAGAACGTCGCTGCTCGTTCGAAAAGCGCAAGGGCCTCATGGTGCAAGCCGGCGTCGTTGTAAGTGTTTCCAAGACTGTTCAGAAACTTTGCTTCCTGGTCAGCCGCACCCCGTTGGCGTGCGATCTCGATCGCATGGACAAGCTCGCGAGTCGATCCACTGAAGTCGTAGGCGAGTTTTGAGCGCGACACCGTGTCGTGTCCGGGCGACCATCTCGAGATCCTCGTGCTTTCCGAGCACAGCAGCCTCAACCGCTTTTGCCGCCGACTCAATCGAGGGCTGGGTCTGCCCGTCGAGGTAAAAGAACCGAGAGATCAGCGTCAGCGTCTCGGTGCGCTCGCGCGGGAACCAGTCGGGCGGCAGTTGATCGACCGCATTCCAAGCCTTTGCCATGAATGCGGCGGTTGTGCTCGTCGGAAATTCCTTCTGCTTCAGAACCTCGTCCCGCAGAGCGCGCAGTTGCTCCGATGGATCCTCGTTCCATTGCGGGGGGATAGCGGGATGAGCTGTTTCTGATTCGAACATCAGTTCCAGAGAACGTAGTTGCGCCAGTACCGATGGAAGCTTACGTTGTAATGGATACGCCTCTCCCGGTTTCGCCCCAACGCCGCCGTTGGCCCGCTATCGCGCTCACCTTAGCCGCTCCATAACGCCGGACCGTTGCGTACACTTTCGGGAACATGATTCCCCAGGGCTTCATCCAGGACCTGCTTGCGCGCGTCGACATCGTCGAAGTCGTCGGCCGCTATGTTCAGCTTAAAAAGGGTGGGCAGAATTACGTTGGGCTGTGTCCATTTCATTCCGAAAAATCGCCATCGTTCACTGTGAGTCCATCGAAGCAGTTTTTTCACTGCTTCGGCTGCGGCGCGCATGGCAGCGCAATCGGTTTCTTGATGGAGCACCGCGGACAAGGGTATGTCGACGCGATCCGTGATCTGGCTCAGGTTGCCGGCATGCAGGTTCCGGAAACCGAGCGTGCGGCTGACTCGCATTCGAAGACGCGGGCGCTGACGGAGGTCTTGTCGCGCGCGACTGACTTTTATCGGACTCAGCTCAAAGACAGCCCGATTGCGATCGATTATTTGAAGCGACGCGGTGTGACGGGTCAAACCGCGGCGCGATTCGCATTGGGATATGCGCCTGATGCATGGCAGCCGCTGCGCGCCGCCTTCGACAATTACGACGACCCGCAGATGGTCGAAGCGGGCCTGGTGATTTCTGATGAAGGTAAGCGCTACGACCGATTTCGTGGCCGCGTGATGTTTCCGATTCGCAATGCGCGGGGGCAGGTGATCGGCTTTGGCGCGCGCATTCTCGATGCCGGTGAGCCGAAATATCTGAATTCGCCGGAGACGCCGATCTTTCGCAAAGGGCACGAACTGTATGGGCTGCACGAGGCACGAGACGCGATTCGCAAAAGCGGTCGCGCGATCGTGGCGGAGGGATATATGGATGTCATCCGGCTCGCGCAGGCGGGCTTCGATGAATCGGTGGCAGCGCTCGGCACTGCCATCACCAGCGCACACGTGAGCGCACTTTTCAAAGCGGCCGACCACGTGATCTTCGCTTTCGACGGCGACGCCGCCGGACGCAAGGCCGCGCGTCGGGCGCTTGAGGCCGCATTGCCGGTAATCGCCGACACCAAGCGTGCAAGCTTTGTGTCTCTGCCGGAAGGCCAAGATCCGGACAGTCTGATCGGCGATAAGGGTCGGGCTGGTTTTGAATCTGCGCTCAGCGAGGCGCTGCCGTTGTCCGAGTTTTTCATCAGGTCCTTGACGGGGAGCGCCGACGGTCGACCGACCAACGCGGAAGACCGCGCAGCGACTGCTGGGCGCCGCTAAGCCGTTGCTGTTATCGATGGCGCCGGGCGCGATGCGGCTTCAGCTGGTGCGGGAGCTGGCAGACGCTGCGCGCACGCCGCACGATGCAGTCGAAGCGCTGTATGGGCTGCGTAAGGCGCCCAAGCTGCGCTTCGCTTCGACTGAGCGCCATACGCCGAGGGTGGAGGTGAGCGATCTGAAGCTGGGCATCCTGCAACAGTTGCTCGCGCATCCGATGCTTGCCCGCGAGTTCAATCAGGATGTGATCGACGAGCATTTGCATGGCGACGACAGAATCGACCGGGAGATCGCCGAAGTTTGGCGCGCCTCGACAGCGACCACGGCGTCGGAGGCGGCGGTCCTCAGCCACGGTGCCTTGCTCGAACTGTTGGCCGAGAGCGAATACGCCGATGAGTACCGCGCGATCGCGGCGCAGGAAATGGAGATCGAAACAGGGGTTGAAGTGGCCCGCCAGATCGTGGCCGAGGCCTTCGCAAAGTTGAAGCTGCGCCGCTTCGAACGAGACCGGGCTGAGCGGCTGGCCGATTATGAGCGGGATCCGTCCCCGCAACGCCTGGACGCTTACCGCGCGGCCGACCAGGCATACACGCGCGCGCGCGAGCCGGCTGAGCCACAGGTAGCCAGTCGATAGGGGGCGTCGGCGCAAGCTCCCGGCGGCATTGAACTTTTTGCCGCAAAAACCACCAAATTGTGGTAAATTTAACGGTTTTCGACGCTCGCCATCGTCTAACAGACGGCAAGTGAGCTCGGCGCCCAGGAGATCACGAATGATCGGTGGCGCGAATAATTTTTCAGCGACAGCGTGCGCAATTACCGGAACGCGATCTTCGGATCAGACGTTGGGTTATTTGGTCTCATGCGAGATCTCATGCGTAGCGCGTCGGAAAGATCGGCCTCATTCTGCGTGAGTAGAAGCGCGGCTTGGTTGAGAAGGCTCATTTGAACCCAATGATGTGTTTGTCGACTGCGCAGCCGGCGGCTGAATCGCCTGTGAGCGCGCTCGGCATTGACGAACCGATCGGACGCGCGGCGCAGTCCGATCGAAACAGGTGACGCGATGGCATTGAGAAAACAGGAAGTGAGAAAAGTCGAAGCGAAGGCAAAGCCTTCTCGTGCAGTGGCCTACGACGAGCACGGCAAGGTTGCGAAAAGCGCGATGAGAAAACTTGAGGCAACCCTGTTGTCCTCGACTGCGAAATCGTCGGGCGGTCGCTCTGCCACGCCGGACACCAAGGGAGTGACTAATGGCGTCCCGCCCCTAGAGGGTGCAGCCGTCCGCGGTCGCCCTGGCCGCAAGCCCAAGCAAAGCGCCGAACAACTGCTCAATGGAGGTGCTGACGCGGTGCCTGAAGCAGTCGACACCGGCGACGATCCGAGCGTCCAGATCGTCGAGAAAATGAGCGCGACGAAGTTGCGCGCCAAGGATCGTCGGGCCAAAGAAAAGGCACTGAAAGAAGCGCTCGAACGCAGCTACCACGGCACCGAAGAAGACCTCGAAACCCGCCGCAACAAGCTAAAGGCGCTGATCAAGCTCGGCAAAGAGCGCGGGTTCTTGACGTACGCAGAGATCAACGATCACCTGCCCGATGCACTGGTCGACGCCGAGGCAATCGACGCGATCATCAGCACGTTCAGCGACATGGGGCTGCAGGTCTTCGACCAGGCGCCCGATGCCGAGACGGTATTGATGAGCGAGAACGTTCCGGCGGCCACGCCCGACGATGCTGCTGAGGAAGAAGTTGAGGCCGCGCTATCCACCGTCGACGCCGAATTTGGCCGCACCACTGATCCAGTGCGCATGTACATGCGTGAAATGGGTTCGGTCGAGCTGCTGACGCGCGAAGGTGAAATTGAAATTGCCAAGCGCATCGAAGACGGTTTGAAGCACATGGTGATGGCGATTTCAGCGTGCCCGACAACGATTGCCGAAATCCTCGCTTACGGCGAACGCATTCGAGGAACCGAAATTCCGATTGACGAGGTGGTCGATGGATTGATGGATCCGCTGGCCGAGGACTTTCCGACCGCCGGTGGGGACGAAGAGGACGAAGAGGGCGAAGAGACGACCGATATCGGTGCGTCGGGCATGACGGCTGGCCAGTTGGACGAGCTGAAGGTGCGTGCGCTCGACAAGTTCGACCACGTCACGAAGCTGTTCGACAAGATGCGCGTTTCGTTCGAGAAGGAAGGCTACAAGTCGCCGGGCTATCTGAAGTCGCAGCAGAAAATTCTCGACGAACTGATGAGCCTGCGCTTTACCGCGAAGATGGTCGAGCGGTTGTCGGACACGTTGCGCCGCCAAGTCGACGAAGTGCGTTCGATCGAAAAACAGATTTACGAGATCACCGTCAACAAGTGCGGCATGCCGCGCACGCATTTCCTGAAAACGTTTCCGGGCAACGAAACCAACATGCGTTGGGCCGGCCGCGAAGCCGACTCGGAGCAGGCCTACGCGGAAATGCTGCGCCGTAATTTGCCGTCGGTGCAGGAGCTGCAGGGCAAGTTGGGGGCGCTGCAGAAGCGTGTCGTGTTGCCGCTGAAGGATCTGCGCGAGGTCTACAAGCAGATGGCCACCGGCGAAGCGAAAGCGCGCAAGGCCAAGCGTGAGATGACTGAAGCCAATCTGCGCCTGGTGATTTCGATCGCGAAGAAGTACACCAATCGCGGATTGCAGTTTCTCGATCTGATTCAGGAAGGCAACATCGGCTTGATGAAGGCGGTCGATAAGTTCGAATATCGCCGCGGCTACAAGTTTTCGACGTACGCAACGTGGTGGATCCGCCAGGCGATCACGCGCTCGATCGCCGATCAGGCACGCACGATTCGGATTCCGGTGCACATGATCGAGACCATCAACAAGATGAACCGGATCTCGCGCCAGATCCTGCAGGAGACCGGCCAGGAGCCCGACCCGGCAACGCTGGCAGTCAAGATGGAGATGCCGGAAGACAAGATCCGCAAGATCCTGAAGATCGCCAAAGAGCCGATCAGCATGGAAACGCCGATCGGCGACGACGACGATTCGCATCTGGGCGACTTCATCGAAGACACGTCGACCGTCGCTCCGGTCGATGCCGCGCAGTACAACAGCCTGTCGGATGTGACGAAGGACGTGCTCGATTCGCTGACGCCGCGCGAAGCGAAGGTGCTTCGTATGCGCTTCGGCATCGAGATGTCGACCGATCACACGTTGGAAGAAGTCGGCAAGCAGTTCGACGTCACGCGCGAGCGAATACGGCAGATCGAAGCGAAGGCGCTGCGCAAGCTGCGCCATCCGAGCCGCTCGGACAAGCTGAAGAGTTTCCTTGAGTAGAACTCTGTCCAACGGGCCTCTAGCTCATGCTTGGTTAGAGCAGCGGACTCATAATCCGTTGGTGCCGTGTTCGACTCACGGGAGGCCCACCACTTAATGTCTGACCCCAAGGACTTCACTCATTTCGGTCTCGACCCATTAATTCTTGCGGCGATCACCGAGATGGGTTACGCGACGCCGACGCCGATTCAGGCGAAGGCGATTCCAGTCGTGATGAAGGGTCTCGACGTGATGGGCGCGGCGCAAACCGGCACCGGCAAGACGGCAGGGTTTGCGTTGCCGATCATTCAGAAGTTGTTGCCGCACGCGAGTGCCAGCATGTCACCGGCGCGGCATCCGGTACGAGCACTGATCCTGGCACCGACGCGCGAGTTGGCTGATCAAACAGCGGACAACGTCAAGAAGTACATCGCGAAGACGCCCCTGCGTTGCGCGTTGGTGTACGGCGGCGTCGATATGGACCCGCAAACGGCGGCGCTGCGCTCCGGCGCCGAAATCCTGGTCGCAACACCGGGCCGTCTGCTCGACCATCTGCAGCAAAAGAACACGAGCCTGTCGCAGGTGCAGATCGTCGTGCTGGATGAAGCCGATCGCATGCTCGATATGGGGTTCCTGCCGGATATCTCCCGCATCCTGAATCTGCTTCCGAAGCAGCGCCAAAGCCTGATGTTCTCGGCGACGTTCTCGGAAGAGATCAAGAAGCTCGCGGCCAATTTTTTGAAGGATCCGCAGCTGATCGAAGTCGCGCGTCGCAATGCGACGGCCGATAACGTGACACAGGAAGTGTTCAAGCTGCACGAATCCGAAAAGGTCGCGGCGCTGCTTGAACTGCTCGCCACGCGCGGCCCTGATGGCGGGCGCTTGACGCAGGTGTTGGTATTCGTCAACGCAAAGATCGAGTGCCGTCGGCTCGCGCGTCAGTTGCAGAAAGCCGGCATCAATGCCGACGCGATTCATGGCGACAAGACGCAGGATGAGCGCATGAAAGCGCTTGAAGGTTTCAAGACCGATGCGATCGAGGTGCTGGTCGCGACTGATGTCGCGGCGCGCGGACTTGACATTGTCGAGCTACCCGTCGTGATCAATTACGACGTTCCATTTGCGGCCGAGGATTACATCCATCGCATCGGCCGCACCGGGCGCGCCGGCATGAGCGGCCTGACGATCATGCTGATGACGGGTTCCGAAGAGCGTGCCGTTGCCGCGATCGAGAAATTGACGAAGCAAAAGTTCGAGATTCGCACGATGGAAGTCGCGCAACGTGGCCGCGCCGAGCGCAGTGACCGGCGTGATCGCCCGGCTCGGCGCGACGCCATTGAGCGCCGGCCCGATCGCGCGCACGCGTCGAGCACACCGCCGGTCGACGATTTTTTCAGCAAGCCGTATGAACCCGGCGCATCGTCCGGTGGTGCGCTACCTGCGCCGTCGTCGCCACCACCTATGCCCGCTGCTGGCAAGGACAAGCCCGTTCGCGTTGCGGCGCTACTCGGCGGCACCAAGCGTTAGTCGTTGACGTAGCAGTTCACACCAAGGCTTGAACGTCGGCGTCGACGCCGATTGCCTGGCCCGAAATGTTCGCGCCTGCGGGCGATGCCAGGAAGACGACGAGACGCGCGATGTCTTCCGGCGCTATCAGTCGTCCCAACGATGTTTTGGCCAGCGCTTCGTCGCGCACCGTTTCCATCGGCACGCCACGCGCTTGCGCCTTATTCGCGAAGACTGAATCGATGCGCGGGCCGGAGACCGATCCGGGACAGATCGCGTTGACGCGGATGCCGTCGCTTCCAAGCTCGATCGATAGCGACTTCGTGAATCCGATCACCGCCCACTTGGATGCTGCATAAGGCGTTCGCAGCGGAAAGCCGAAGCGCCCCGCGGCCGACGAAAGATTAGCAATGCTCGCGTTGCGGCTTTTGCGCAGAAGCGGAGTTGCCAATCGCGCGCACAGGAACTGGCCGGTCAGATTGACGGCGAGTGTGCGTTCCCAGTCGGCAAGCGAGATATCTTCACAGCGCGCGGTGGGCCCGGCGATGCCGGCATTGTTGACCAGCACGTCAAGGCCGCCGTGGCGTGCCAGAAGATCGTCGAAGAGACGACTGACTGCACTCTCTTCGGAGACGTCGCAGTGCGACGACGTGACGGTGGGGGCGATTGTGGAGAGCTCACCCAGTGCGCGAGTGTCGACATCACACACGTGCACTTGAGCACCCTCGTTCACGAACTCGCGCGCGATAGCGAGACCGATACCTGACGCGCCCGCGGTGACCAACACGCGTGCTGATGCGAGCCCCAGGTTCATGCGTCCTCCGTGTCCCGATGGACAGCTTTCGGTCGGCCGACTATAACGGCGATCGTAGTCAAAACCGCTGCACGTTCGATCACCATAAGGGCTGCCGGATAAGCGCCCACCCAAGGAGACATCAATGGATCAACCGAAGTCGAATTCCCGTCGCACTCTGGTTCGCGCCGCCGGCGCTGCCGGTGCGCTGACGCGCCGTCGGGTTCCCGGCCATCGTGCGTAGCCAGGCCGACGCGGTGCGGCTGGGCCATCTGACCCCGCGCACCGGATTTCTCGGTCCGCTCGGCGAGTATGCGGTGATGGGTGTCACGCTCGCCGTGGAAGAGATCAATGCGGCGGGCGGGATCATGGGCCGCAAGATCGAGCTGATCGCCGAGGACAGCGTCAATCCGCAAACGGCGTCGACGAAGGCGCAGCGGCTGATCGAGCGCGACAAGGTCGTGGCGATCATCGGCGAGATCAGCTCGGCGTCGGGTCTCGCGATCGCGCAGGTCGCGCAACGCAACAAGATCCTGTTCTTCAACACCGGCTGCAATTCGGACGAGCTGCGCGGCAAGGCGTGCAACCGTTACATGTTCCACACCGAGGCGACCAACACGATGTATGTGTACGCGGCCGGGCAGGCGCTGTTGCGCGACGGTATGGTCAAGGGCAAGAAGTGGTACAGCCTGACCGCCGATTACGCGTTCGGGCACGACCTGCTTAGAGCGGCCAAGCGCTTCATGGCGGCCAACGGCGGCGACATTTGGCGCGGACGAGCTCGTGCCCACCGATGCCACCGATTTCTCGGCGTACCTGCTCAAGATCCGCAACGCCAAGCCCGATATGGTCGTCTCGAACCTGGCCGGTGCGCAAATTACCAACTTCATGAAGCAGTACCTCGAGTACGGGCTGCCGTTTCCGGTTGCTGGATTCGCGTTCGACACCGCGGTGGCCTGGGGCGCCGGCACGACCAACCTGACCGGCACTTGGCCGCTGGTCTGGGGCCACGAGGTCAACACGCTCTCGGCGCAGAAATTTGTCGTGGCCTTCACGAAAAAATACGGAAAACCGCCAGACAACCAGGCGTGGGGCGATTACCTGTCGACGAAGCACCTTGCGCAAGCAATGGCGGAGATCAAATCCACCGACTCCACCAAGGTCGCCCAGCACATGGAGAAGGGTGCCAAGTTCGACGTGCTGAAAACCCGCGAGGGCTACTACCGCAACTGGGACCACCAGTTGATGCAGGAGATGTACACGATCAAATTCAAGCCCGCGGCCGAGATCAAGGACAAGTGGAACCTCTTCACGATGTCGCCGCCGGTGCCGGCTGCCAACCAGAGCCTCGAGGTGATTGCGCCGACGAAGGAAGACAACAACTGCACGATGCCTGCTTGATCTGACGTTTGCCGCGCGGAAGGCGCGACGTCGCGCCGTCCCGTGCGCGTCCTCATGGTCCTGAGCCAGATCCTCGAGCAGGTCTTAAACGGCCTGCTGGTCGGTGCGTATTACCTGCTGATCGCGCTCGGGCTCTCGCTCATCTTTTCACTGGGCGGACTCGTCAACCTTGCGCACGGCGCGTTCTACGCGCTTGGCGCGTATTTCGCCGTCAAGCTCGTTGACGTGCTGGGCTTCGGCGGCGTGCTCGTGGCTTCACCCGTGCTGGTCGCGCTGATCGGCCTCGTGGTCGAGCGCTTCCTGTTCCGGCGCTTCTACCGCGAGGATCCCGCGCTCGGCCTGCTGATGACGTTCGGCCTCGCGATGGTCGCCGAGCAGGCACTGCGCCTGATCTTCGGCGCGGCGCCGCTGCCATTCTCGATTCCACCGGCGCTCAAAGGCCAGTTCCTGGTCGGCGATTTCATCTACTCGAAGTACCGGCTGGTGATGCTCGCGATTGCCGCCGCGCGGTGGCCGCGTTGTGGTTGCTGCTGCAGCGCACGCCGTTCGGGCGCGTGGTGCGCGCGGGCGTGCAGAACCCCGACATGGTGGCGGCGCTCGGCATCTCGTTGCAACCGTACATGAGCGCCGTGGTCGCGATCAGCGTTGCGCTGGCCGCGCTCGCGGGCGTGCTGCTCGCGCCGATCACCGGCGTGCATCCGGCGATGGGCGCCGAGATCCTGACCGCGGCGTTCGTCGTCGTGGTGATCGGCGGGCTGGGCTCGTTCTGGGGTGTGGTGTGGGCCGCGCTGATCGTCGGCGTCGTGCGCGGTCTCACCGTGTACTTCTATCCCGCCGCGGCGGAAGCCTCGATGTACCTGCTGATGGTGCTCGTGCTGCTGATCCGGCCGCGCGGCCTCTTTGGCGAGCGAATCCAGCGCTTCGAATGAACGCTCTTGCGCTCCCCCGTCGTGATTGCGGCGGCCGCGATGGTCGTGCTGCCGTTCGCGCTGCTTGCCGGTGGGCTGACGCTCACCAGCGCGACCGACGTCGTGATCTTCGCCGTCGCGTGCATGGCGCTCAATATCCTGGTCGGCCACACAGGGCTTGTGTCCTTCGGACATGGCGCTTGGTTCGGCGTCGGCGCGTATGCCGCCGCGCTGACGCAGAAGTACTGGTTTCCCGGCTCCGTGCTGTGGCCGGTGTTGGCATCCGTGGTCTTCCTGCTGGTCGCCGCTGTGCCGATCGGTTTCCTCGTGCTGCGCCGGCGCGGGGTCTACTTCTCGCTACTGACCCTCGCGTTCTCGGCGCTGACTTACGCGATCGCTTATCGCTGGACAGCGTTCACCGGCGGCGAAAGCGGACTGGGCGGCGTGACGCGTGCGAACTGGCTCGGCTTCGACCTCGAGAAACCCTGGATCTACTACACGTTGGTGGCGGTGTTTGGACTGACGGTCGTGTATGCGCTCGAGCGCTTTCATCGCTCGGCGATCGGCACCGTGCTGGTCGCCATTCGCGAAAACGAGCAGCGCGCGCAGTTCATCGGTTACGCGACCAACCGCTACAAGCAGATCGCCTACGCGGTATCGGCGGTGCTGACCGGATGCGCCGGCGTGCTGTTCGCGTTTCATCATCGGTTCGCGTCGGCCGACCCGACGTCGGTGTCGTTCTCGGGGGCGCTGCTCGCGATGGTCATCATCGGCGGCATGCGCAGCCTGCTCGGGCCCGCGCTGGGTGCGCTGTTCTACATCCTGTTCCAGGAATACCTGTCGATCTGGACAGCGAACTGGCTGTTGTACTTCGGACTGCTGTTTGTCGGATTCATCGTCTTCTCGCCGACTGGATTGGTCGGCGTATGGCGCCGCCTCACCGAGCCCTTCAAACCCAAGGTGATCGAGGCGGCCGCGATGGATGCGCGCTCGATCGAGCAGGGCGTGGCGCTGCCCGAGTTCCTGAAACATGCACCGCATGCCGACGGTGTGGTGTTGGAGGCGCGCGATCTCGCGAAGTCGTTCGGCGGCATCAAGGCGGTGACTGATGCGTCGCTCGCCGTTCGGCGATCGATCGCTGCACGCGCTGATCGGACCCAACGGCGCCGGCAAGACGACAGTCTTCAATCTCATCACCGGCATGTTCGCGCCCGATCGCGGTTCGGTGCTTCTCGCCGGCGCTCGATCGCGGGGCTGCCGCCTTACCGAATTGCCGCCGCTGGACTCGGCCGTTCGTTTCAGATCACCAACCTGTTTCCGGGCGTGTCGATCGCCGAGAATCTGCGCCTCGCGGTACAGGCGCGCGATGCGTCGCACTTCAACGGCTGGGCCGACGCGCAGCGCAACGAGCGCGTGACGGCGCGTACGGCGGAGCTGATCCGCTTCCTCGGGCTGTCGGGGATCGAACAGGCCGAGGCGGGATCGCTGTCTTACGGCGGCCAGCGGCTGCTCGACATGGGCTTGGCGTTCGCCGGCGCGCCACGCGTGCTGCTGCTCGACGAGCCGCTCGCCGGCCTCGCCGCGAGGGAGCGCGAGCGTGTCGCCGGCCTCATCAAACGCATCTCGTCCGACCTGCCGGTGCTGCTGGTCGAGCACGACATCGACCGCGTGTTCGCGCTGGCCGATCGCGTGACGGTGATGAACGAAGGCAATGTTCTGGTCGACGGCACCGCGAGCGACGCTCGTGAAAGCCAGGCAGTACGCGAGGTCTACATCGGATCGGGCACCGCGGCGCTGGCCGCGAAGCCGCGCGGTCAGGCCGAGCGCGCCGGTGGGCCGCTGATCCTCGACCTCGACAAGGTCGACGCGTTCTATGGCAAGAGTCACATCGTGATGGAAGCGTCGCTCAAGGTGCACGAGCACGAGATCGTGGCGCTGCTCGGGCGCAACGGCGCCGGCAAGTCGACGCTGCTGAAGACGATCATCGGCATCGTCACCGCGCAAGGCGGCCGCATCTGCTCTCGGGCGACGATCTCGCGCGGCGTCCCGCGGCGGCCAATGCGCGCAGCGGCATCGGCTATGTGCCGCAGGGGCGTGGCCTCTTTGCCGGAATGAGCGTGCGCCACAACCTCGAGCTCGGCCGGCTCAAGCGACGCAAGGGCGAAGGGGTGGCATGGTCCGACGCGAAAATCCTCGAGTTCTTTCCTCGCTTGCGCGCGCGCCTCGACACGCCGGCGGACTTTCTGTCCGGTGGTGAACAGCAAATGGTCGCGGTCGCGCGCGCGTTGTCCGGGCACGTGCGCGTGCTATTGCTCGACGAGCCGTTCGAAGGCCTGGCTCCCGCAGTGATCGAAGAACTGTTCGAGGCCTTCGACCGCTTGCGTCAGGAGCTGTCAATCGTGATCGTCGAGCACAATCTCGATCTGGTCCTCGCGCTTGCTGACCAGGCCTACGTGCTCGAGCGCGGCAGCGTCGTCCATCACGGACCGGCGGCGGCGCTGCGCGACGATCTCCAATTACGCCGCCGCGTCCTCTGGATGTAAACGCATGGAACGTATTGCAGCGATTGTCGGCGCCGGACTGATCGGCCGCGCTTGGGCGGTGGTGTTCGCGCGTGCGGGTTGGACGGTGCGGCTGTTCGACGCCGTGCCCGCGCAGCTTGCTGCGGCGCGGCAGCAGATCGCGCAATCGCTTACCGAACAACAACAAGCCGGGACTAGCCGACGGACGCACGCGCGGCGCTCGACGCGCATCGCGCCTTGCACAAGGCTGAGCCAGGCGTTGACCGATGCTGCGTGGGTGCAGGAAAACCTGCCGGAGGAAGTCGCGATCAAGCGAACCGCTTTCGCCGAATTCGACCGGCTCGCGTCGCCCGACGCGATACTCGCGAGCAGCACGTCAGCGATCGTCGCCTCGCAGTTCACCGCCGATCTTGCGGGACGCGCACGCTGCCTGGTCGCGCATCCGGTTAATCCTCCTCATCTGGTGCCGGTCGTCGAGTTCTGTGGCGCACCGTGGACCAGCGAAGCGACGCTGGACCGCGCGCGTACAACGATGGCATCGCTCGGCCAGGTGCCGGTCGTTGTAAGGCGCGAGATCGAAGGATTTGTCTTGAATCGGCTGCAAGGCGCACTGCTGAGCGAAGCGATGCGGCTGGTCGCCGATGGTGTTGTTTCGCCGGATGATCTCGACAAGACCATGCGCGACGGACTCGGTATGCGCTGGTCGTTCATGGGTCCGTTCGAAACGATCGAGCTGAATGCGCCCGGAGGTGTCGCCGGACTATTGCGCGCGCTACAGCGGTTTTTACCGCCGGCTGGCGGTCGATCCTGCGCCCTCTGCGGTTTGGGAAGAGCAAAGCGCCGAGCGCGTCGCGGCTGCGGCGCTCGGCGCGCCGTTGACCGCCGCACAGCGCGAGCAGCGCACCGAGTGGCGCGACCGTCGCTTGCTGGCGCTGCGACGGCACAAACTTGACATCGAATCGAAGACTTGATCGAACAGGAGCCGGTATGACCGTATCAGGACAAGTCGCAACACAAAGTCATCATCACCTGCGCCGTTACCGGCTCTATCCATACGCCATCGATGTCGCCGCATCTGCCAATCACACCGAAAGAAATCGCTGACGCTGCCGTTGCGGCGGCCGAAGCCGGTGCGGCGATCGTTCATCTGCATGCGCGCGATCCGGTCGATGGCCGGCCGACCCAGGATCCGAAGTATTTCCTCGAGTTCGCGCCCGAGATTGCGCGCCGCTCGGACGTCGTCATCAACTTCACGACCGGCGGCGCGTCAACGATGATGGTCGAAGAACGATTGCAGCCGGCGCTGCAGTTGAAGCCCGAAGTGGCGTCACTGAATATGGGCTCGATGAATTTCGGCCTGTACCCGATGCTCGCGCGGTTCAAAGATTTCAAGTTCGACTGGGAGCGGCCGTATCTCGAAGGTTCGTTCGATCGCGTGTTCAAGAATACGTTTCGCGATATCGAATACATCCTGACCTCGTGCGCCGACAACGCGACGCGCTTCGAGATCGAGTGCTACGACATCGGACATCTTTACACCGCCAAGCACTTCTTCGATCGCGGCACCGTCAAGGCACCGCTTTTCATTCAAAGCGTGTTCGGAATTCTCGGTGGCATCGGCCCGCACCCGGACGATGTCGCGCACATGAAGCGCACGGCAGATCGCTTGTTTGGCGATCAGTATCGCTGGAGCGTGCTTAGGCGCCGGCCGCAATCAGTTGCCGATTGCTGCGATGTCGGCAGCGATGGGCGGCAACGTGCGTGTCGGGCTCGAAGACAGTTTGTGGCTCGGGCCCGGCAAGCTTGCCGAATCGAACGCGGCGCAGGTGCGCGCGGTACGTCAGATCATCGAGGGCTTGGGCCTCGAAGTCGCAACGCCGGATGAGGCGCGCAAGATACTTGCGTTGAAAGGCAAGGCTGCAGTCGGGTTCTGATCAGCTACTTTGTTCGAGCGCCTGTTCCAGGTCCCACAGAATGTCGTCGATCGACTCGATGCCGATCGATAGCCGCACCATTTCGGGCAGTACACCGGCCGCGCGCTGCTCGTCTTCGGATAACTGGCGGTGCGTAGTCGAAGCCGGATGAATCACCAGCGATTTCGCATCGCCGATGTTCGCGAGATGCGACAGGAATTGCAAACCATCGATGAATTTTTCACCGGCCGAGGCGCCGCCTTTGATGCCGAACGTCATCACGCTCGATGCGCCGGGCTCGCCATCGATTGTGCGGAAATATTTCCTCGCCAACGCGTAATAGGGACTTGACTTCAGTGCAGGCCAGTTGACCCACGCAACGCGCGGATGCGTTTCTAGAAATTCTGCAACCCGCCGCGCGTTCTGCACATGACGTTCCATCCGAACGTGCAGGGTCTCCAGTCCCTGCAGCAGCAACCACGCCGACAAAGGTGCGAGCGACGAGCCGTGCACGCGCAGCACTTCCATGCGCGCTTTCATCGTGTACGCAAAGTCGCCGAAAGTCTCCCAGAACTTGACGCCGTGATATCCCTTCGATGGCGCCACCATGTCGGGAAACTTGCCGTTGCCCCAGTCGAACTTTCCGCTTTCGACCAGTACGCCACCGATGGTCGTGCCGTGTCCGCCGATGTACTTTGTCGCCGAGTGCACAACGATATCGGCACCCCAATCGAACGGGCGACACAGGTAAGGTGACGGCATCGTGTTGTCGATCATCAGCGGAATCTGCGCGTCGTGCGCAATCGCGGCGATGGGCTCGATGTCGAGCACGTTGATCTTTGGATTGCCGAGCGTCTCTGCGTAAACAAGCCGCGTGTTCGGCTGCAGCGCACGCTGAAAATTCTCGGGATCGTCGGGATCGACCAACGTCGCCTGAATGCCCATCTTCGGCAGCGTGACCGCGAACTGGGAGTACGTGCCGCCGTAGAGCAGACTCGACGCAACGATGTGCTCGCCGGGCTGAACAATCGCCAGGATCGCCGTGAGTTGCGCAGCCATCCCCGAACTCGTCGCCAGTGCGGCACGGCCGTTTTCAAGCGCGGCGACGCGCTCTTCGAACACGGCTACCGTCGGATTGCTGATGCGCGAATAAACATTGCCGAACGTCTGTAGATTGAAAAGGCTCGCCGCGTGATCGGCTGAATCGAATACGTAGCTGGTGGTTTGGTAAATCGGTTGCGCGCGCGACCCAGTGACCGCATCGGGCAGTTGTCCTGCATGCAGGCAAAGCGTCTCGATGCCGAACGCGCGATCCGCCATCCGCTAATAAGGCAATTGGCGCGGACGCCGAGCGGAGATCACGCGAGTGTTGACGCCGGCCCAGTTAAGTCCGCCGAACAATCGTCCGTGCTCGATCTTTACGCAGCGATTCATCACGACATCAAGCCCGGCAGCGCGTGCCTTGTCGGCCGCCGCGTCATTGACGACGCCCAGCTGCATCCAAAGAGTCTTTGCGCCGATGGCGATGGCCTGGTCTGCGAGCGGCCCGATGTCTTCGGCCTTCCGAAAGCAATCGACCATGTCGATTGCGCCGGCAGCGCGCGCCGATGCCAGGTCTGGATAACACCGTTGTCCGAGCAGTTCACGGTACTTCGGATTCACCGGAATCATCGTGTAGCCGTGTTCCAGTAAATACTTGCCGACGAAAAAGCTGGGCCGGTGCCATTCGGCCGAGATGCCGACCACAGCGATACGCCGGTTGTTGTGCAGGATGCGGCGCAGCGTTGGGATGTCGGTGTTATCGGCCATCAGCAGATTCTCGCATCGGACTCAGCGTTTTCCATTCCAGCGAAAGATTTGGTTATCGGAGTTAACAAGCCACGGCGTTGGGCCGGCAGAAAGCGCGACACCGCCCCCATTGACGCGACGCCATCTGTCGCCGCTCCAGCGGTGGATGCTGTAGCCGCCAGGCACGCGGTCGGCACCGAGCATCCAGGCTGTACCGTCGGTCGCCAGTGTCACGGCTGTTGCGCTACCGGGTAGACGCTGCCATTGCCCCTTGCTTGTCCGCCGCAAGATATTGCCGGCATCGTTGACTACCCACGGGTTGCCGCGCGGATCAATGTCGATTCGTACTGCGCCACCAGGTACCAAGTCCCAGTCGCGGCCGTTCCAGCGATGAATCGTGAATCCACCCGGCGTCGGTGTAACGCCGACGACCCACACTGAGCCATTTGCTCCAATCCCAATGTCGCTGGCGAGCCCGGGCAGTTGCTGCCAACCTGTGGCGCCGGCGCGCAGGATCTGACCTGCACTATTCACGACCCATGGATTGCCTTGCGGATCGACGTCGAGGCGTACGGCGCCGCCCGGAACAATTTGCCAATCGCTGCCGACCCAACGGTAGAGGGAATGACCGCCCTCGACTCGATCGACACCGACCACCATCGCGTCGCCGCGTGCTCCAACGCCGATGTCGGTCGCCAACCCCGGCAGTAATTCCCATTGCGCAAACACTATGGAGGAGAAAAGCGAAAGGACAACGCCGACGAACAAACGGAGATTCATGAACAACCTATCGGTCGAGGAAGAAGGACAATCACGATGCCATCGGACGCTATACAACGCAACGCTCCAACTAGTTGCATTTGTCGAGAGAAGTTGAGTTCCAGTACGCGCAAGTCCAATCGATCAGCGCGATTGGTTGGATCCATCCAACGCCTGTGTGCGAAAACGCTCCAATGCGCACTTGAAATCGAGGCGGTGGGAGACTCATAGCTAGGGGTCTCTACGCATCATCACGACGCGCATCCAAGCGCGAAACGAAGTGCGTGGGGATGATGAGGCTCAGTCCTAATTGCACGTTCGCTCGAGCGTGTCAGCCTTTTTTACAGTGCCGCTGCCGCAGCATGCGCGATGTGATTGAATCAATGCGATTCTCATGGTTTGGCGCGGAACTTGCTGACCGAACTCTCCCTAAAAAAGTTATCGATTTCTACACTCAGGAGATCACGTCATGATGCTAACCGCCCGAGTGATCGCGCTTACCGTACTGCTGTTTACGGCAATACCCCCAAGTCAGGCCGCAATCATTCCCTATACGGCAACTCTAGCGCCCGAGGTAATGGGCGCAACGGGAAGCGGATTTGTCACAGTTGATTACGACAACGTCGCGAACACGCTTCTCATTAATGCCAATTGGTCGGGCCTGTCGGGAGTAACTACCGTCGCCCACATCCATTGCTGCACGGCGGCCCCGGGCACCGGGACCGTAGGTGTTGCAGTCACGCCAGGCACGCTGCCTGGTTTCCCCGTTGGCGTGTCAGCTGGAAGCTATACATCTCCTCTGCTCGATCTGGATGACCTCTACAACTTTCACTGCGGCGTTCGTTACTAACTTCGCGGGCGGCGTACTGGCCAATGCTGACGATGCGTTGCTCGCCGGTTTCAATGCGGGTTTGGCTTACTTCAACATACACTCGGATCTCTTCCCCGGCGGGGAAATCCGTGGGTTCCTTCAGCTTCAGCAGATCCCTGAGCCCGGAACGCTCGCACTTCTTGCTCTTGGGTTGGCCGGACTCAGCCTCGCACGTCAACGCAGACAGCGATTAGGAGGGTAGCGGCATCTCTACCGCGCTGGCACCGCTACAAGTGCCGTGCTCGGCTGGAGTGATGCGCTGTCGCCATTTTTGACACTCGCACCTTGCATTTCAGCAATACAGCGGCGCATGAGTTTCGACCGGGTCCGATGCGCACGACGCCACGACGCTTGTCAAGCGTTGGTGAGATGATCGTGGCAGATTCCAGTGGAGGTCGGACTCACGGTGTCAGCTCAAGAGCCGCCCCAGTGTGGGTGACGTATCGTGTAAGTCAATTTTGCACGCGCCCGTCACGATGCATGTCGAAGCGTTTTACATCACGGCGAAGCAGCGCTGACCCACAAAGCAAAAGTTCTTGTCCGTTCAGTCTCTTGGCATACTGGCCGCACCTTTGGACTGACTCTTGCTTGACTGCGATCCTCGCCCTTTTGAAAGGAGCCGTCGATGCTTCGGAAATTTGCAATGGCGGCGTGTTTATCGCTCGGCACGCTCGCTTATGGCAGTGCAACCGCGGCCGTGCTCCCCTGTCCGTCGAATATCAGCGGTTTGGTCAGCGGCGGCGCCTTCTGCCAGTACACACTCGATGCGCCGACTGATGATGTCAGCGCACTCCCGTTCACCGTGAACCAGGAAGCCTTTTTTGGTTTCACCAACTGGCAGTTCGCTTCCCAAATTTTCAATTCGCCGACCGGCGCTGGTGGACAAGGCGGTAGCTGGGATATCACAT
Organism: uncultured beta proteobacterium; assembly: GCA_963807155.1. GTDB lineage: Bacteria > Pseudomonadota > Gammaproteobacteria > Burkholderiales > Burkholderiaceae_F > JACCZX01. The sequence goes on along the minus strand of CAWEAZ010000035.1, from coordinate 74,674 downwards.
CGCTCTTCGATAGCAGCTGGACCGACGCGATGCTGATCTTTAAAGGTGGCGCGTCCGCGCAGTTCGATATGAATGGGTTGGTGGGGTATCTGCTCGAGGACGGCGTGCTGGCGGGTACCTGGGGGTCTCCGTTCAGAAATCCGCCCTTCACCGATCTCGGGCTTACGCAGACGCAGAACACCTTGCACATCAGTGTGTACTTCCGCAGCGAACGGGAAGTCGCGGAGCCGACCACCCTTGCGCTACTTGCCTTTGGGCTCGTTGGCTTGGGCCTCGCTCGACGCCGCCAAGGCTAGTGCTCTCTGGGAGTCCACAGTGGCTCCCGGAGGTTCACACTCTCCGCAAGCGGCGGGCGTGTAGCGCGTTCGTCTCGGAAATTGAAGTCCAACTTACGGCAACTGTCCTGCACTGCATTGCACTCACAGGACAGAGTGTGGTGGTGGAGGCGGCGGGAATCGAACCCGCGTCCGCGAATGATCCAGATCCAGTTCTACATGCGTAGCCGGTCTATTTAAATCTCACTGCGCGCTTGGCCGATCGGCAGGCCGACGCGCAGCCAGTCACTGATCTCGATGCCGCCGTCGTGACTCCGGTGGCATCCAGCCTCTGTAAATGGCGCTGCTGTTAGTTGCCTAACCTAGCCCAGGGGCCAGCTAGTGCAGCGTCTAGCCGGTATTAAGCGGCTAAAGCAAACGCGTCTTCGTTGGCGTTTGTAGTGTTCCAGATGGATTTACGAGGTGACTGGTCCTCGGCATGCCCTGAGATCCTTCACGACCCACGTCGAAGCCAGGTCGCCCCCAAAGAAATCGAATTGTACGTCTACAAGATGCGTCACTTCAGCGAAAAATCAACCCGCGTTTTCGCCCCGGAGTCCTTGATATCAGCGGCGTCGAGTTTCGGCTCGACCAGGAATAGCCGCTCGCGCGGGACCTTGCCTTCAGTCTCCAGCCGGTTGCGTACGACTGTCGCGCGCTGGTTGGCGAGTGCGCGCAGATCTTCCGGCGTGACGGCGAGATTCGCGCACTTCGATCCTACTTCGCAAGTAACGCTAACAACTCCTGCGGCGCATGAATGATGTCATCCGCGCCCCAATCTTGATACGGTACGCCGTTGCCGAGATAGCCGTAACTCGCAACTACGGTACGCATGCCGGCTGCATGTCCTGCGTCGATGTCACGCTGATCGTCGCCGACGTACATGGCCGCACTGGCATCCATAGCCGCTGTGGCGAGCGCGTGCAGCAAGGGTGCCGGGTGTGGCTTCGAAAACTTCGTGGTGTCGCCGCTGACGACGCACGCCGCACGGTCCGAAAGACTTCAGCGCCTGCACCAGCGGCAATGTGAAACGCGCGAACTTGTTGGTGACGATTCCCCATTTGATGCCGCGCTGCTCCAACTGTTGCAGCGTGTCGTCCATGCCGGGAAACAAGCGCAGATTCGACACACAGCGCCGATTCATACTCGCGCAGGAACTCCTGGCGCAACTCGGCGTAACGAGCGTCGTCAACCGTGACGTTGAAAGCACGTCCGACCATTCCCCGAGCGCCGTGCGACACGAAAGGACGCAGCTCGCTGATGGGCAACGGTTCGATGCCACGCGCGATGCGCATTCGATTTGCCGCGGCCGCAAGATCTGGCGCGCTATCGACCAACGTACCGTCGAGGTCGAGCAGAACCAGCCGGACGGCCGGCTTCATCCCGGTTTGCGGCACGCCATCAAATAGTTGACGCCGGTGTCGCTTCCCAATGTCGCACTTTTGGTAAACGGGTTGTACCGCATGCCGATCACTTCGCGCACCTCGAGTCCGGCTCCGCGCGCGTACCGAGCGAGTTCGCTTGGCTTAAGAAACTTCGCGTATTCGTGGGTACCGCGCGGCAACAGATTCAAGACATATTCCGCACCGACGATCGCCAGCGCGAATGCCTTGACGTTGCGGTTAATCGTGGAAAAAAACACCCAGCCGCCCGGCTTGGCCAATGTGGCGCAGGCCTGAACCGTTTGCGCAGGTTCGGGAACGTGTTCGAGCATCTCCATGCATGTCACGACGTCGAAGCTTTCAGGCTCTGCATCGGCGAGAGTTTCGGCCGCACATTCCCGATACTCGACGCGCGCCCTGGCATCCAGCGCATGCAGTTGCGCGACTTTCAGTGGGCTTCTCGGCCAGGTCGATACCGATCACAACAGCGCCTTTTTGCGCCATGGCCTCGGTCAACACGCCGCCGCCACAACCGACATCAACCACGCGTTTGCCTGCAAGCGAGGCATGTTGATCGATCCAATCGAGCCGGGCAGGGTTCATGTCATGCAACGGACGCATCGGTCCTTCGCGGTCCCACCACTTGGCCGCCAACTCACCAAATTTCAGAAGTTCGGCCTGATCGACGTTGTCGCCCATGCATCGGATGTTACGCAACCGCGAATCTGCAAAAGCAGGCAAAAAAAAGCCCCGCCGAAGCGGGGCTAGTTTGCGCAAGCTTTCTTTTTAACGACTTGGCTAGCGCTTGATCGGACGCGTACCCACCACTTCAACTTCGACGCGGCGGTTCGGCTGCAAGCAATCGATCAGCTGCTTCTGATTGCGGACTTCACCCTTCGGTGACGGATCCGCGCACTGCTTGACCGGATTGGCTTCACCCTTGCCTTCGGTGTAGACGCGGTTCGGCTCGATTCCCTTGGTGACAAGGTAATCCTTAACAGCCTGCGCACGACGTTGCGAAAGTTTCAGGTTGTAAGCATCGCTGCCGATACGGTCTGTGTAGCCAACCGCGATGATCACCTCCAAGGCTCACACCGGCCAGTTTGGACACGAGATCGTCCATCTTGGCACGGCCTTCCGGATTCAGCGTTGCCTTGTCGAAGTCGAACAACGCATCGGCTGCAAACGTCACCTTCTCGCTGGTCGGAGCAGGCGGCGCCGGTGGTGCTGGCGGCGGCGGCGGCGGGGCCGGCGGTGCGGGTGGCGGCGGTGGCGGCTCGCATACTTCTTTCGGCATCAGTGCCTTGTCGCACACGCAGCCGACTGGGAATGGACTGCCTTCGACCTTGGCGGTTCTGGCGCGCTCGAGACTCCAAAAACCGGTCCGCCAGCACAGGCCGAACGGGTTCATGACAACGACCCCACGCGGATCGATTACATAGGGGCTTTCGCGCGGATCGACGATCTTGATGTCCTTCTGCTGGGCGAGACTTACGCCCGAGACGGTCATCAATGCCGCGGCAACGAGGCCCAGCTTGATGAATTTCATATTGGTGCTCCTCACTCGAGATTTGAAGTTATCTAAAACTGAGCATCCGGTGCGCAACCGAACGATCTTGGCAAGCCTGCGTCGATCGGTGGTCGTTTGGGCAAGCACGGCAACGATGCGTGCTTCTACCTGCCTGCCTAAACAGCCCCGCTCGTGAGCAGAACTTGTCGGCAACGATTCTGCCACGCGCCTACCGAGGCCATCAGGGTCTTTTCCAGTTGGCCATCGCTATCTGCAAGAGCGTGTCGCTTATGCACAACAGGCTTGCCGGCGATCCAGACATCCGTCACCTGTTCGCGCCCCGCCGCATACACGATTTGCGACACGACGTCATAAAGCGGCTGGGTTTCAACCGCCGCCAGATCAAACGCAGCCAGATCTGCCTGTTTGCCGACTTCGATCGATCCGATGCTGCGCTCGAGTCCGAGTGCACACGCGCCGCCCAGGTCGCGCTTTCAAGGGCCTCGCGCGCGCTGAACGCACTGGCGTCATGAGCGACACCCTTGGCGAGCAACGCCGCCAGGCGGAGTTCGGCGAGCATGTCGATACGGTTGTTGCTTGCGGCGCCGTCGGTGCCGATGGCGATGTTGACTCCGGCGGCTGACAGTTTCGCCACCGGCGCGAGGCCGCTGCCCAGCTTCAGATTCGACGCCGGACAGTGAGCCACTGACGCACCACGCTGCGCGAGCAGCGCGATTTCGTGCTCGTTCAGATGCACCGCGTGCACGGCAATCAGCCGCTCCGACACGATCCCCAGGCGATCGAGTCGCTGCAGCGGACGGCAGCCATGCTTGGCGACCGATTCCGCGATCTCACCTTCGGTTTCGTGCACGTGCGTATGGATCGGCAAGTCGAGCTCTTCAGCCAGTACTGCGATCCGCTTCAGCGTTTGGTCGGCGACGGTATACGGCGCGTGCGGAGCCAGCGTGAAGCTCACCAGAGGATCGTGGCGGAACGCGTCGCGCGTCGCCAGTCCTTTGCGCAGATAGTCGTCCGCGTCTGCGGCGTACGCGGTCGGAAATTCGATCGCGACAATTCCCGCAACGGCGCGCATGCCCAGGCCGCGCAGTGCGCGCAGGCTTGCCTCCGGATAAAAGTACATGTCCGAACAGGTGGTCGTACCAGAGCGCAACATTTCGAGCCCAGCGAGCTGTGCGCCGTCGTGGACGAAGTCGGCCGACACCAGCGCTGCCTCCAGCGGCCAGATCCGATCTTTCAGCCAACGCATCAGCGGCAGGTCGTCTCCGACGCCCCGCAGGAGCGACATTGCCGCGTGCGTGTGACAGTTGACCAGTCCTGGCGTCACCGCGTGGGTCAGAAGCGTGTGCGTGACCCCAGCGCGATAGCGTTGGCTAGCCTCAGCAGAGGGCAGCACGTCGACGATCGCGCCGTTTGCGATTGCAATCGCATGGTGCTCGAGCACCGCCGCGCGCGGCACGACCGGAATGACCCAGCGGGCGTGGATGAGCGTGTCGATGTCGGTCATCGGATGAGGCGGTTGCAGCTAAATCGGGCGCGCGATTACAGCACACGACAGCGCATGACAAGGCGAAATCGGCGCTCTTCGCCTGATAAACTTCGCAGCTTAATTTTTCGCTTAGCGGCCCGGCCTGCATTGGAAAATTCGGTGGATCAATTCGCCAAGGAAACGCTGCCGATTTCGCTCGAAGACGAGATGCGGCGTTCGTATCTCGACTATGCGATGAGCGTGATCGTCGGCCGTGCGCTGCCCGACGTGCGCGACGGTTTGAAGCCGGTGCACCGCAGAGTGCTGTACGCGATGCACGAGAGCAACTACGTGCATACGCGGCCGTATGTGAAGTGCGCGCGCGTCGTCGGTGACGTGATGGGTAAATATCACCCGCACGGCGACCAGGCGATTTACGACACGCTCGTCAGAATGGCGCAGCCGTTTTCGTTGCGCTATCTGCTGATCGACGGGCAGGGCAATTTCGGCTCGGTCGATGGCGACAACCCTGCGGCGATGCGCTACACCGAGTGCCGGCTGTCGAAGATTGCGGCGTCGCTGCTGCTCGATATCGACAAGGAAACGGTCGACTTCGCTCCGAACTACGACGGCAAGGAGCAGGAGCCGCTGGTGCTGCCGGCGCGTGTGCCGAATCTATTGATCAACGGCTCTGCTGGCATCGCGGTAGGAATGGCCACCAATATTCCGCCGCACAACCTCGGCGAAGTGATCGACGGGTGCATGACGCTGCTGCGCAATCCGCAGGCAAGCATCGATGAACTGATCGAGCTGATTCCGGCGCCAGATTTTCCGACCGCGGGAATCATCTACGGCATCGAAGGCGTGCGCGAGGGCTATCGCACCGGTCGCGGACGTGTCGTGATGCGCGCCAAGGCGCACTTCGAGGAAATCGACAAGGGCACGCGTTCGGCGATCATCATCGATGAGCTGCCGTACCAGGTGAACAAGCGCGTGCTGCTCGAGCGTATTGCCGAAATGGTCAACGAAAAGCGGATCGAGGGCATCTCCGACATTCGCGATGAATCGGACAAGTCCGGTATGCGCGTTGTCTTCGAGTTGAAGCGCAACGAGCAGCCTGATGTCGTGCTGAACAATCTTTACAAGCAGTCGCAGCTGCAGGACACGTTCGGCATCAACATGGTGGCGCTGGTCGACGGCCAGCCGCGCGTGCTGAACCTGAAGCAGATGCTCGACGCGTTCTTGTCGCATCGGCGCGAGGTGATTACGCGGCGCACGGTGTTCGAGCTGCGGGAAGCGCGTCGACGCGGCCACGTGCTCGAGGGGCTCGCGGTGGCGCTGGCGAATATCGACGAGTTCATCGCGCTGATCAAGGCAGCGCCGACGCCGCCGGTGGCGAAGACCGGATTGATGAGCCGCGCGTGGGATTCGTCGGTCGTGCGCGAGATGTTGACGCGCTCGGGCCGCGATATGAATTCCTATCGTCCCGAGGCGATGGATCCGCGCTTCGGGCTGATGGACGACGGGCTGTATCGGCTGTCGGACGAGCAGGCCGAGCAGATTTTGCAGATGCGCCTGCAGCGGCTGACCGGGCTTGAGCAGGACAAGATCGTCAATGAATATCGCGACGTGATGGAGCAGATCACCGATCTGCTAAACGTGCTGGCCACACCGGCGCGGATCACCGACATCATTGCCGACGAGCTGCTCGCCTTGAAAAGCGAGTTTGGCGACGCTCGCCGCTCCGAGATCGTGCGCAGCGCACAGGACTTGATCACCGAAGATCTGATCACGCCGGAAGACATGGTGGTCACGCTGTCGCACGCCGGCTATATAAAGAGCCAGCCGCTTGCTGACTATCGTGCGCAGCGACGCGGTGGGCGTGGCAAGCAGGCAGCCTCGACGCGCGAAGACGACTGGATCGATCAGCTGTTTATCGCGCACACGCACGACACGATCCTGTGCTTCTCCGATCGTGGCCGCTTGTACTGGTTGAAGGTGTGGGAGGTACCGCAGGGCCAGCGCAACGCGCGTGGCCGGCCGATTGTGAACATGTTCCCGCTGATGGAGAACGAGAAGATCACGGTCGTGCTGCCGATCAAGCAGTTCGACGAAGAGCACTTCGTCTTCATGGCCACTGCGATGGGCACCGTGAAGAAAACCGCGCTGACGGAATTCTCGAATCCGCGCAAGGCCGGCATCATTGCCGTTGACCTCGACGCTGGTGACTATCTGATCGGCGCCGCCATTACCGATGGCAAGCACGACGTGATGCTTTTTTCTGACGCAGGCAAAGCCGTGCGCTTCGACGAGAACGACGTGCGGCCAATGGGTCGTCAAGCGCGTGGTGTTCGCGGCATGTGGTTGGACGAAGGTCAGCAGGTGATCGCGATGCTGGTGGCAGAAGACGAGCGGCAGAGCGTATTGACCGCGACCGAAAACGGCTTCGGCAAACGCACGCCGATCATCGAGTACACGCGCCACTCACGCGCGACGCGCGGGATGATCGCAATTACCACCAGCGAGCGAAACGGCAAGGTAGTTGCAGCCACGCTGGTGCGCAGCGACGACGAAGTGATGCTGATCACCACCGGCGGCGTGCTGATTCGCACTCGGGTGGCAGAGATTCGCGAAATGGGCCGTGCAACCCAGGGCGTCACGCTGATCGCACTCGATGACGGCACGAGGCTATCGGGCTTGCAACGTGTGGTCGAGCGCGACAGCGATGTAGTGAATGGCGATGCGGTCAGCGACGGTGGGCACGCGACTGCTATCGATGCCAGCGATGACGGCTCGGCTGACGAGCCACCGCAAGCCTGACGTGCAGCTGCACGTCTGCGCGGCTTGCGCGGGAGGTCTCGCATGAACGGCCCGACGACTATCGCTGGCGAGCATGCCGACGATCGCCTCAGAGCGTTGCGCGAAGCAATCGATGCCGTCGATGCGCGCTTGATCACGCTATTGAACGAACGTGCTCAGCTTGCCCTTGACGTCGGGCAGATCAAGCATGGTGCCGGCACACCGGTCTTCCGGCCTGAGCGCGAGGCAGAAGTTCTGCGACGCGCCGCCGCTGTAAATAGTGGGCCGCTGTCGCAAGACCACGTCACGAATATTTTTCGCGAAGTGATCTCGGCGTGTCGTGCATTGGAACGGCCAATGACCGTGGCGTACCTTGGACCTGCGGGAACATTTTCCGAGATGGCGATGCAGCGGCAGTTTGGCTCCAGCGTTACGGGACTGCCATGCATGACGCTGGACGAAGTGTTCCGGACGACCGAAGCGGGTAGCGCCGAACTGGCGATCGTGCCACTCGAAAATTCCTCGGAAGGCGCTGTCAGCCGCACGCTGGATTTGTTGCTTGCGACGCCGCTCAGCATGCTGGCCGAAGTATCGATATCGGTCGAGCACAACTTGTTTACCAAGACCGGCACGATGACCGGCGTCGAACGCGTCTGCGCACACGCACAGGCGTTGGCGCAGTGCGCGGGCTGGCTTAATCAACATTGGCCGACGCTTGAGCGGCAACCGGTCGCAAGTAACGCCGAAGGTGCGCGACTCGCTTCGTTGGATGAGACGACGGCGGCCATTGCAGGTGAATCGGCCGCGCGACACTTCAACGTACAGACGGTCGCTGCGCAGATCCAGGACGACACGCACAACCGTACGCGCTTCGCCGTTCTCGGTGCTCAAACCGCGCAGCGACCAGCGCCGTCGGCTCGCAACAAGACATCGCTGATTCTTTCGGTGCCCAACAAGGCGGGCGCGGTGTTCCACATGCTGTCGCCGCTGGCCGCGCACGGCGTTTCGATGACACGCTTTGAGTCGCGACCGGCCCGCGTGGGTACCTGGGAGTATTACTTCTACGTTGACCTCGAGGGTCATGTGGACGAGCCGAAAGTTGCGCGCGCGCTGGCAGAGCTGCAGCAAGCGTGCGCGTTCTATAAGTGCCTTGGCTCGTATCCGGCAGAGCGAACCGAATCGCAATGAGCGCAATTGCAGCCCTGCCATACGTGCGCGCGATTGCGCCCTACGAAGCGGGTAAACCCATCGACGAGCTGGCGCGCGAATTCGGACTTGATCCGAAGTCGATCATCAAGCTGGCGTCGAACGAAAATCCGCGCGGCATGCCAGAGTCAGCTAAGCGAGCGATTGCAGAGACAATGGCTGATCTGGGGCGCTATCCCGACAGCAACGGGTTTGCGTTGAAGTCGGCGCTCTCGGCAAAGTTCAGCGTCCCGGCCCAGTGGATCACACTCGGCAACGGCAGCAACGACATTCTCGAATTGGCCGCAGCGGCGCTGTTGTCCCCGGGCCGCAGTTGCGTTTACGCGCAGCATTCGTTTGCCGTCTATGCGCTGGCAACGCAGGCGCGCGGAGCGCGCGCGATCGTGGTGCCCGCGAAAGATCTCGGTCACGACGTCGACGCGATGGCGTCGGCGATTGCTGCCGACACAGCCCTGGTTTACATCGCGAACCCCAACAATCCGACCGGAACTCATCTGCCTGCAGAAACGCTCGCGGGATTTCTTGCGCGCGTGCCGCCGCAAGTCGTGGTCGTGATCGACGAGGCGTACAACGAATACCTGCCACCCGAGCGGCGTTTCGACAGCGTTCAGTGGGTGCGTGAATTTCCGAATCTGCTGATCTCGCGCACGTTCTCGAAGGCGTACGGGTTGGCAGGGCTGCGAGTCGGTTACGGCCTAGCCCAGCCGGCGTTGACCGATCTTCTGAATCGTGTGCGGCAGCCCTTCAACGTCAATGGAGTTGCGCAGGCGGCTGCTCTGGCAGCGCTGCAAGATCAAGCGTTCCTTGATCAGAGCTATCAACTGAACGGTGCCGGCATGCAGCGGATGATCGAGGCGTTCCGCCGGCTGCAGCTGGATTTCGTGCCCAGCTACGGCAACTTCGTACTGGTCAAGGTTGGCGACGCAGGCCGTGTCTATCAGCAATTGCTTAGGCGCGGGGTCATCGTGCGTCCGGTTGGGAATTACGATCTCCCCGAGTGGCTGCGTATCACGATCGGGCTGCCGGACGAGAACGAGCGCTTGCTGCAAGCGCTAGCGGATTCGCTCGAAGCGGTCGCTGCGTGAAGCTCGCTCTGATCGGCGTCGGCCTGATCGGCGGATCGTTTGCGAGGGCGTTGCGCGCCGCGGGCAAAGTCGATGTCATCGTTGGATTCGACAGTCAGCCTGAAGCCATGCGACGTGCGATTGATCTTGGCGTCATCGATCAATCTGCCGAGTCGGCGGCGCGCGCGGTCGAGAAGGCCGACCTCGTGATGATCGCCACGCCGGTCGGTTCGGTTCAGGCTGTTTTGCAACGCATTGCTCCGCACCTCGGTCCGGTTGCAATCGTCACCGATGTCGGGAGCACAAAGGCGAATGTGATCCAGGCTGCGCTTTACGAACTAGGGTCTGCATTCGAGCGTTTTGTGCCGGGCCATCCAATCGCTGGGAGCGAACAATCGGGCGTGGAACACGCGGACGGCGAACTGTTTTTCAAGATGATGTTTATATCGACCCCGGTAGCGCAGACCAACGCCGAGGCGCGTTAGCAAGGTGGAAGCATTATGGCGAGACATCGGTTGTCGTGTTGAACGGATGACCGCGGAAGATCATGACGAAGTATTCGCGGCTGTAAGCCACCTGCCACATCTGCTCGCTTTTGCGTTGCTGGCGCACATTTCCTGCTGAGCCCGACGCCCAGCGGAAATTCGCGATGGCAGGCGAAGGGTTTCGCGATTTCACGAGAATCGGTACTTCGAACCCGGCTCTGTGGACTGACATCTGTCTCGCAAATCGGGATGCTCTCGCTGTGGAGCTTGGCGCATATCGAGCTTTGCTCGACGAACTGCAGCATGCTATTGAATCAAATGACGCAAAGACAATGCGGTCAGTGTTCACCCGCGCCGGAGCGGCGAATCGAACGCACGCGCGTCTTTAGCGGGGTAATGCGGGTGGATTAGCCGGATAGCTCGAAATAGCCCCGTTCCAGTTCCTTTTTCTTCTCTTTCTTCTGAACGGTGGTCTTATTGCGGCGCGCGCGCACCCGCCCGTCGCCAAAGAGATTCCACTGGGCGGTATGAGCGCGCTTTGTTGATTGTGTCTGGATAAGCTTCAGCGCCAGGAGGTTGTCAATGCGTTTGCGTGGTTTCACTTTGGTCGAGATGTTGGTGGTTATGGCGATCAGTGCGATTCTGATCGCCGCTGCCGTGCCGTCTTTCCAGTCGCTGATTGCATCGACGCGCGCATCGAGTGCGTCGGGGACATTGGTATCAAGCTTGGAGTACGCGCGATCGGAGGCCATTCGCCGCAATCAGAACGTGACGGTTGTCGCACGGCTGACGCGAACGCGGCGGAGAACGTCCTGGCGTGCAGCGACAACGACGCCGGCAACTTTGACGGCAATGACTGGGGCAGTGGTTGGATAGTCTTTGCGAAGGCCGGCACCGGTGCCAACTTTTCGGCGTTTGAGTGGGACGCAAATCCGGCCCTCAGCGATTTCTTGCTGATGAGGCAGCCTGCCGCGGGAATGTGGCGCAGACGCGAGCCGCGCTGTGGTCGACTCTTGGCAGGCGCGCAGCGCGTCGCCTATCGTGGCGATGGCATGCCCGCTGGCGTAGTCGCTACCCGATTTTTTGTTGATTACGGGCAGTCCCGACTCCGGCTGTCGCCGCTCGCAATCCGGTTCCGCTTGCGCTAACTGTCGCTGGGCGCTGCCTGGCAGTTGCCGGGGGTACCGGTCGAGTGCGAGCTTACCGGCCCACGTTAAATACGTGCCCAACGCTATGAACGCGAAAAAAGTTAGGAGTTACGCGCGTCCTACGCAGTCTGGGATGTCGATGGTCGAAATTCTGGTGACGCTGACGATAGTGGCGTTCGGTCTATTGGGATTGCTTGGCCTGCAAGCTCGAGCTCTGACATTTCAGAAGGATTCGTTCAATCGCAAATCAGCGGCCGAGATGGTGGCGCAGTTGGCGGAGCGGATGCGCGCAAACCACCTGGGCTTTGTCTCTGGTGATTACGATTTCGATTTCAGCGCGGCTGCTGCGGACCCGGCCGTGATCAACGAGTGCCCGACATCACTGCTTGCACCTGGGGGGAGGTCGCCGACACGAGACCTCGACCAGTGGACCGCCGAGCTACGTCGTCGGATTCCTCTATCGGCGGCCTACATCAATTTCAATCCGCTAGCCGACGACCGGATGGTCGAGGTGGCGCTGGCATGGCCAGAACCACGCAGACCGGCGCGCTGGCGACTCCGGATACCGACGCCATTTGTGACGACCTGAACGCCAGGTTCGGCGCCGGGTTGAATGCGACTTATCGCTGCTACCGGACTTTCATTTTTCCATGACAAGACAACCCGCGAACTGTTCGGTTGTAATGCAACGCGGTCGGACGCTGATCGAGCTAATTATCGCGATGGCGATCAGCCTAGTGATCATTGCGGGCGTAGCGTCGCTCTATCTGTCGTCGAGCGGAGTTTCACGGCTAGCCGGCGAGTCGGGGACTGCGGAGGAATCCGCGCAGATTGCGATGTTCGTCATTGGAGGCGCGGTCAAGCTTGCTGGGTATGGGGAAATTCTTGGATCCGATTACGCCAGTCGAGGTCAGACGTTATTTGATGGCTCCCATGCGAGGGGCTGCACGAACAGTCGGATGGCGGTGCCGTTACCGGCAACGCCTCCGCTTTCTGGATTTGAACTGCACCGGTGCCGGCGCACAAGATGCGCTTTATGTGAGGTTTCAGGCACGGCCAGAGGTTGCCGCAATTTCGATCGCGGAGCGCGACCGAATTGCGCTTACGGACTGCCTCGGCGATCAGGTACCGCTGGAAACGATAGATCCGGTTTCCGGAAGAGTGGGTGCGGGCATTCCCCGTCGCATGGTGACAAACGTGTTTGCTCTTGCGCCCAACTCCGTCGGCCGCCTAGCGCTCTATTGCAATGGCAGTGGTGGCGGCGGCAACTCGCCGTTCGTCGAGGACGTCGTCGAGTTCAAGGTGTTCTATAGATTGGATGACGCGGCCTATCTCGCGGGCGCCGGTGGCGCAACCAACGCGGCCCCGCTCGGTGGATCCGTCAGAGACGCGACTCTTATCAACGCGCTGTCGTCGGCGATCGTTGATCCGTGGAACTACGTGGTTGCGGTCATGGTGTGCGTCACCGTTCGTACCAACGAAACTGGTGTAGCGACCGCGTGCCCGCCAATTCAACTCCGAGATGTCCCGCTAATGCGGCCGAGGCATCGACGGGGCTGGCGCTGGTCGGGCCTAATCCTGCGGGCGGAGTGCTGCATCGCTCGTACTCGCAGGTTTTCACGATTCGCTCGCAAGCGACGGCGACTCCGTCGTTGACGCCATGAGCCGGGGTATACATGCGCGCGTTGTTCGGCCGACGGTGAAGCGGCGACGCCTCGCCGCTGGGGTCGTGCTGCCGATCGTTTTGGTCATCTTGACCGTCCTCACAGGATTGGTCGTCACGCAGATCCGGCGCAGCACCGTTGACGAACGGCTGGCTGCCAATACGCGCGAAACAGTCGTGCTTGATAGCGCCGTCCAGACCGCCTTGCGCTGGTGCGAAGCGCGCGTGATCGCGGCTCCGAATGACACGGTGGCCATCGCAGTGAATATTGACGCGCCCGGCGTACCGCCGTGGACGCCGACGAATGCGACGTGGAGCAACGACGCGCTCTCACTCAACTTCACGGGATCCAATCTGCTGCCCGGAGCCCCGACCGACCCTGTTTGCATTATCGAAGACGCCACCTGCGAGCTACTTCCGCCAATTTCGCCGACCGGCCAGAACGGGGGCGGGTGCAACGGTATTGATTAGCCGCTGGAGAAAATTTCGGATCACTGCGCGCGTACAGACGCAGGCTGCCGACCTGGTGGGTGTTCTGAACTCGACCCGTTCGATGTTCGCGCAGAGCGAAATCCGCCTTTACATAGATTGACTTTGACTATGACGACTAATAATCGCCGGAGTGTGCTTATGAATGGCCACGATGTTGACGCCTCTACCGACCGAAACGATGCGCGATTGCGACCGCTGTGGATGCGCGCGCTCGGGTTGGGATTGATATGGCTGATGGTGTTGCAGCCAACCGTCGCAACCGCGGCAATCGCGCAGGAGCCGCTGTTTTCGGTCAGCGCTCTTCCGCCAAACGTCATGCTGATGATGGATGACTCGAATTCGATGCGCGAGTACACGCTGCCGCTGCCCGGCGGGATTGCCTTACCGACGAGACTTGCAGGACAGACGGCGGAGCCGGAAATCCGAAGGATGGCGTGCGAGTGGTCACGCGCATTGCAAACAACACCTGCGTGCACCGGGACGAGGACTGGGTGCTTCGCTCGCCCGCGCTGAATCCGCTCTGGTACAACCCGGCGGTCACGTATTCGCCGTGGAACGACAACAACAAGCCTGCAGGCAGCAACTTCCCGCAGGCCAATTGGGGTGGGTCGACCGCGGTTGCAGACCCTGCGCAGCTCACCCCGTGGGACATGCGCAAGTGGCCGGCATCGGTCACACCGTTTTACACACCCTCGGGGGTTCGAGTCACCACCAATACCGGGACCATCGGAAGCAACCCGCAGGTGGTGAACCCCGCCGTCGGTCAATACATCCGCTACCCGGGAATGCCGGCGGAAGGACCCCCCTACGAAGACCTCTTCACTGGAAGTGTCGGCTTCACCTGCAACCTGTGCCTGACCTACAACCAGGTTGAGACGTTCGGACCGCTGCCGCCTTGCCTCGCTTATGCGCAGGACCCCGTATACGGGCCATTACCCCCTTGCCTGGCCTACTTTCAGGTACCCCAATACGGCCCGGCGCCTCCGTGCCTGGCTTATCAACAGGATCCGGTGTACGGGCCCCTGCCGCCTTGCTTAGGCTACGTTCAGGTTCCGGTGACCACCTGCACGTTGGTAGCGGATGGCGGTGAAGAGTCCGGGTTTCGCCAGGTGTGTTCGGTGACGGGCTTCGTCAATGGCGCCTGTAATAACCAGCCGCCCGCACCGGTCATCGGTTTCGTGGACGGGGTTTGCATCAACCAGCCCCTCGGACCTTTGCTGGGATTTATCGATGGCGCGTGCAGCAACCAACCGGCGGCGGCCATCATTGGATTTCAAAACGGTGCCTGCACCAACCAGCCTCCCGCTCCATCGACGGGATTCGTCAACGGTACGTGTGCGACGTTTAACCCTGCCGATGCGACTTGCCCGGCAGCCAACCGAACCTATATACCCGGCGGGTTTGCGCCCGCCCGGCACTTCCGCTTTACCGGTGCGCCGGGACAAGAGAACCAACCGGGCAAGTACGAGATGATCGATATCGATCGCACGGTGAACCTGGGCGCCATGTTCCCTGTGGTGGATGCCGTGACCGGCCTGCCAGCCGCCACGCGCCTCGATTGCGCGCTTATCAACTCGTGCACGTGGACGGAAGAAGCAAAGAATTTTGCCAACTGGTACACGTATTACAGAAACAGATTGTTTGCCGCCGTGGCAGTGACGTCGCAGGTGCTCGGTGCGGCAACCGACGTCAGCCAGACTTTGCGATTCGGGTTTGGACGTATCAATCGCTTCCCGGACGCACCGAACCCGTGGGATCCGCCCACGGGCGGTAACGTCGGAAGCCGTTTCGTCGGCCGGCCTTTGATTGACGGCGACAACACGACGAGTCCGACCGCAGTCGAGCGTGGCGTGCGACCGTTCACGGTAGGAACGCCCGAGCGGCAGCAGGTATTCGACTGGCTGTTTGGCCTGCAGTGGACGGGTTCAACACCCAACCGCGAGGCGCTGCACTCGGCGGGCGCTTACTTCACGCGCCGGGACGCTCGCAACCCGTACGCGGAAGATCCCATTGCCGGCGAGCCGGTTGCCAACAACCTGTGGTGCCGTCGCAATTTCACGCTGCTGGCGACCGACGGTGAGTGGACCAAGGTGGCGCCACCGGGAGTTGTTCCGAAGCCGCAGCCAAGGCTGGAAGACGCTGCCGTGGACGGGATCAACATCACACCGATCTCTATAGGGTCGCCTTGGGGTTCTATCCTTAATATGGACTCGCAAGCAGCGACGATCCCCGATCACCGGGTCAAACCGCAAAGACCCGACCGACCTTTACAGTTATCAGTACCTGCAGACCCCGGAGCCGTGGTTCACGGGCGGAGCGAGCGGCGACACGTACACGCTGACCGACGTTGCCAAGTACTACTGGGCCAATGACTTGCGGCCTGATCTCGACAATCGATTTGATCGAGACCTGCCGACGAAGAAGGCGTTCTGGCAGCACATGGTCAACTACATCGTCGGCTACGGCGTCCAGGCGACGATGGACGATGCGGCCAACCGCGCGATCATCAACGCCCGTGCGGGCACAGTGAACTGGCCTTCGGTCGGCACGCCACCCGAAGACTGTCGAATCGTTGACCTTAACTCCGATCCGATCAATGCGACTATCGGCGGGTGCGGCACTATCTATCCGCCGTTGTCTGCTGTGCCCGGATACGGCAATCGCACCAACGACACGTTCCGTGCAGCGGTGGCATCAGAGGGCAATTTCTACGCAGCGGCCAGCCCGGAACAGCTGCGAGCAAGTATCAAATCCGCGCTGGCTGAGATTCTGGCCGACCCGGCCTCGGGTACCGCCCCGAGCGTTTCGAACACGTCGGTGGCAGCGGGCAACCTGATCATTGAAAGCAGCTTCCGTACGGACATCTGGGACGGGAAAGTTGAAGCGTTCGATACGAAGGAGCTCGTTGACTGGCTGATTAACGGAGGTAATCAAGCCGGCAGCGAAATGGATCGCCAATTTTCCTGCGGCGGCAGTCGCAATATCTATACCGCCACAGGTCAAACCGCGGGGACCTTCCGAAATTCGAATGGTCTCTGTTGACAGCGGCGCAACGAACGGACCTGGATTCGTTCAGCGAAACATTGGGCGCGCCGGATAGCCCGGTGCTGCAATGGATCCGAGGCGAGCCCACCACCGAACAGACCAAGGGCGGCGCTTTGAGGTTGCGTCCCCTCACTGTGTTGGGCGATATCGTCAACTCGACGCCGCAGTTCTCAAAAGCCACGGATCACGCCTATCACCTTGGGCCTGCAGCATCTTTCAATAATGTCGCGCCGCATGGCTTCAGTGTCTATCGGACACCATTCCTTACGACCACCAAGAAGACGATGCGCAAGGAAATCGCGATGTTCGGCGCCAACGATGGGATGTTCCACGTGTTGGATGCGCGTGTCGGCGTTGCCACCAGCGGCCGCGAGATTTTCGCCTATGTCCCGCGCTCGCTATACCCGACCCTGAAGGAGCTGACTGCGCCGGCCTATGTCCACCGCTACTTTGTGGACGGCCCGGGAGTGGAGAGCGACATCTGGGACGGCAGCGCGTGGCGGACGATCGCCATTGGAACGACGGGAGGTGGTGGGGCGGGACTGTTCGCTCGACATCACCGCGCCCGACGAGACCAGCGCAACGGGTGGGATCTCATTGCTATGGGACAACCTTCCTGCCGATATTGGCGCCGGCAACGAACTTGGCCACGTATTTCAACCCGGCGTAATCGGTAGCGTGCGCGACACGACCGCCGCTAATGGTAAAGGCCGTTGGGTTTACATCGTTGGCAATGGCTTCGACAGCGGCAGCAATGAAGCGTATTTGTTGATCATCGATGCGCTGACGGGAGCCCTGGTCAAGCGAATCGGCAACCTTGGCGGCACCGCGGCGTTACCCAATGGGCTCGGCGCCGTGACGCCTCTATACGACGGCGCCCGCAATATCGTCGCGGTTTACGCGGGCGACAAGCACGGCAATCTGTGGAAGTTCAATTTGAGCAGCGACGATAAGACGCAGTGGGCCAGCGCATTGGGCACGGTTCTGAGCCCGTTGCCGCTGTTCATGGCTACCGATGGCGGTGGAGTTGCACAACCGATCAGTAGCGCACCACGCATCACTCCGCATCCTTTAGGCGGTTTGTTTGTGATGTTCGGTACCGGCAAGCTGTTTGAGGTAAGCGATCCGACCGATATGCAGGTTCAAGCGCTGTATGGGCTCAGAGACGTTGGGCAGGTCCCCGCATCGACGCCCATTCTGAAAGCGTCATTGAAACAGATTCGGCTCGAGCAGTTCGATCTCGATGGCAACCCGGCCACGCCGAATGACGTGTTTCGGCGGCTGAATGCCGCTGACATCGCTGCTTACAAACTGGCGCCGCAGAATGGCTTCTACATTCCGCTCAAGGCCACCACGTTGGCAGCCGATGGGGAACGCGTCATCGCCAGCCCGATTTTGGATTCGGGCTCACTTGCCGTGACCTCCTTCTCTCCGACATCTTTGGGCGACCGGTGCGTCCCAGGCGGTGTGTCATTCCTGTATCGCTTCGATCTCTCAGGCGCCTTTTCGCAAAATGCGTTCGCGGGCCAGGGCGCTGATGTGGTCGGGCGCCGGGTTTCGCCCGGATCAGTCGGTGGTTTGCCGCCTTTGTACGACGCTATCGATCCGAGCGGGCTGGCGGCCATTCATGCGATGAGTGATGCGGATGTCAAGGCAATGCTGACCAACCCGAAGTACAAGTTGTCCGGCAATCGCGCCGTGCAGCAAGGTGCTACCGGCGTCTGTGCGCATGTGGGAATGAGGGTCGATGGCACGATTGCCCGCATCCCGACGGTGTGCGCCGGCCTGATGCCGCTACGGTCATGGCGTCAGGTGCGATGACGGTCAGCTGGTGGCGTCGAGGGAAGGGTTTTACGCTGATGGAGATGATGGTGGTGATGGTCATTATCGGCATCCTGACGGCCATTGCATTCCCAACTACACCGCCTACATAGCGCGCAGCAATCGCTCGGAGGCGCGCAGTCAGCTGCTTATGGCAGCGAACTGGATGGAGCGGTGGCGTACGCAACAAGGTTCCTATCTCGGTGCGGTGCTGCCTCCCGGCCTTGCCCAATCGCCCGCGCAGGGACTCCGAAATACAACATCGTCTTATCGAACCTCACCGCGATCGCTTACAGGATCGACGCCCAGCCCGCTGGCTCGATGGCCGGCGATGTCTGCGGTGACTCAGATCGATCACACCGGTCAACGGACGTTTACCGGTGGTGGGGGCTCAAGACTTTTGTTGGGGCCGATGACACGCTGTAGAACGCAAGCAGCGTGGCATCATCACCGCGTGACTGCTTGGCCTGCCGTCTTCACCGTTGACCCAATCGACCGCGCCGCTGGCGCGGTTCGTTTGCCCGGTTCCAAAAGTATTTCCAATCGCGTGTTGTTGCTGTCGGCGCTGGCAGACGGCAGACCACGCTGCTGACTTGCTGGACGCTGACGATACGCGTGTGATGCTCGAAGCGCTAACGAAACTCGGCGTTGAATTTAGTGCGAGCGATGAGGGACTCCAGGTCGTGCGGCTGCGACGGACGGTTTCCAGTTCGCAGAAGCGAGTCTGTTTCTCGGAAATGCCGGTACCGCGTTTCGTTCGCTGACGGCCGCACTGGCCTTTTCCGGTGGCCGTTATGAACTCGACGGGACCGCGCGCATGCGAGAGCGGCCTATCGGCGATCTGGTCGATGCGTTGAACTCTGTAGGTGCGCGGATTCGCTACAGCGGTTCGCACGGCTTTCCTCCACTTGTTATCGAGCCCGCGACTCGTCTCTCGACCGATCATGTCTCGATCAAAGGCTAATGTGTCGAGCCAGTTTCTCAGCGGCCTGCTGATGGCTGCGCCGCTCATTGCGCCTGATCATGGCCTGCGAATTTCGGTCGACGGGCACTTTGATCTCGCAGCCTTACGTTGAGTTGACGTTATCTTTGATGAAGCAGTTTGGCGTGCGCGTTGGTCGCGAGGGCAATGCCTATAGGGTTCCTCGGGTTTCCTATCGATCTCCTGGAGTGTTTTTCATTGAAGGCGACGCCTCCAGTGCATCCTACTTTCTCGCACTGGGTGCAATCGCCCGGGGGCCTGTCACAGTCGATGGCGTTGGCAAGGACAGTGTGCAGGGCGATGTTCGATTTGCCGATCTGCTAGCCGGCATGGGAGCGCAAGTTGACTTCGGTGCGCATCACATTACGGTGAGTGCGCCGGCAAGCGGGCGTTTGCTGGCGATCGATGCGGACTGCAATCACATCCCTGACGCCGCTATGACACTGGCGATCGTCGCTCTGTTCGCCGATGCACCAAGTACGCTGCGCAACATCGGCTCTTGGCGCGTGAAGGAAACCGACCGGATTGCGGCGATGGCCACGGAGTTGCGCAAGGTCGGCGCGGAAGTCGATGAAGGTCCGGACTGGATTCGTATCGCCCCGCCTAAACAGTTTCGCGAAGCGACGATCGATACCTACGATGACCATCGCATGGCGATGTGTTTTTCGTTGGTGGCTGCGGGCGGCGTACCTGTTCACATTCGTGATCCGGGATGTGTTGCCAAGACGTTTCCGGATTACTTTGATCGACTCGCCGAGCTTGTGCAGCGATGAGCGGCATTCCGGTCATCGCGATCGACGGACCTACTGCGTCGGGCAAAGGAACGATCGCGCAACGCGTGGCCGACGCGCTTCGATTCAACTATCTTGATAGTGGTGCGCTGTATCGGTTGGTGGCTTTGCGTGCGCTGCAGGACGGCATCAGCTACCGAGGACGCCGAGCGGTTGTCAGCTGTGGCGGCAGCGATCGCGCCAAGTTTTGCGGGCGGACGCATCTCGTTGGACGGCAAGGACGTGACCGACGCCATTCGCAGCGAAGAAGTGAGCCAGTTCGCATCGCGGATTGCGGTTTTGAGTGGCGTCAGGCAGGCCTTGCTCGGCTTGCAACGATCGCAACGCAGGCCGCCAGGCCTCGTGGCGGACGGGCGTGACATGGGTACCGTTGTTTTTCCCGAGGCGAACCCCAAGATTTACCTGACGGCCAGCGCGCCGCTCGAGCAGAGCGTCGCTATAAGCAGTTGATCGAAAAAGGGTTTTCGGCTAACATGCCCTCCCTTTCGCAGGAACAGGTCAGGCTTGATATCGAAGCTCGTGACCTGCGGGATGCGCAGCGAGCGGCATCGCCATTAAAGCCTGCGGAAGATGCTCACCGCATCGATTCTTCGCAGCTCTCGGTCGACGAGGTGGTGGCTCTGGTATTGAGGTGGTACGCGCAGTCACAGGAAATTGCGGCTCGGCAGCAGCACTAGATTGGAAGCAAAACGGGGCAGGGGACATCCCTTCTGCTATTGATTAACACCGCTTCTGGCGCAACGCCGAGGCGAGATGTTTTAACAGGTATCGCATGGCATCCCCACAAACACAAAGCAGCAGCAAGAAAAATCAAGGATTTATTAACAGACAGACCACCGAGTCTTTTGACAGCGAATCATTTGCCGCCCTGTTCGAAGAAAGCCTGAATCGGCAGGAGATGAAGCAGGGCGAAGTGATCACCGCCGAGGTGATCAGGGTCGACTACAACTTTGTCGTGGTCAACGCCGGCCTCAAATCCGAGGCGTATATCCCGCTGGAAGAATTTAAGAACGACAACGGCGAGCTCGATGTCAAGCCCGGCGACTTCGTTTCGGTCGCGATCGAATCGCTCGAGAACGGCTACGGTGACACCATTTTGTCGCGCGACAAGGCCAAGCGCTTGTCGGCGTGGATGAATCTTGAAAAAGCGCTCGACTCCGCAGAGCTGGTCGCCGGCACGATTACCGGCAAGGTCAAGGGCGGGCTGACGGTGATGATCAACGGCATCCGGGCGTTCCTGCCGGGCTCGTTGGTTGATACGCGTCCGGTCAAGGACACGACGCCGTTCGAGGGCAAGACGATGGACTTCAAGGTCATCAAGCTCGATCGCAAGCGCAACAACGTTGTCGTCTCGCGCCGTGCGGTGGTCGAGGCCAGCATGGGCGAAGAGCGCGCGAAACTGTTCGACAACCTGAAAGAAGGCGCGGTCGTAAAAGGCACCGTCAAGAACATCACCGATTACGGTGCGTTTGTCGACCTCGGTGGAATCGATGGCCTGTTGCACATCACCGACCTCGCATGGCGCCGCGTGCGTCATCCGAGCGAAGTCGTTCAGGTCGGACAGGAAATCACCGCCAAGGTGTTGAAGTTCGATCAGGAAAAGAACCGAGTCTCGCTCGGCGTCAAGCAGCTCGGTGAAGATCCGTGGGTGGGTCTCGCGCGCCGCTATCCGCAGGGGACGCGGCTGTTCGGCAAGATCACCAACATCACCGATTACGGTGCGTTTGTCGAAATCGAAGCGGGTATCGAAGGGCTTGGTGCACGTGTCCGAAATGGACTGGACCAACAAGAACGTTGACCCGAAGAAGGTGGTCAACCTCGGCGATGAAGTCGAAGTGATGGTGCTCGAGATCGACGAAGACCGGCGCCGCATCTCACTCGGCATGAAGCAGTGCAAGCCCAATCCTTGGGAGGACTTTGCGCAGCAGCATAAGAAGGGCGACAAGGTCGGCGGTGCGATCAAGTCGATCACCGACTTTGGCGTGTTCATCGGCTTGCCAGGCGGCATCGACGGTCTCGTTCACTTGTCCGATCTGTCGTGGTCCGAGCCCGGCGAAGAAGCCGTACGCAGGTACAAGAAGGGCGACGAAATCGAAGCGATGGTGCTGGCGATCGACACCGAACGCGAGCGCATTTCGCTTGGCGTCAAGCAGATGTCCGGCGACCCATTTACCAACTTCGCCGCCGGCCATGAGAAGGGTGCGATGGTTGAAGGCACGGTTAAGTCGGTCGATGCGAAGGGTGCGGTGATCGATCTCGGCAGCGATGTCGAAGGCTTTCTGCGCGCATCGGAAATCTCGGCGGATCGCGTCGAAGACGCACGCAATCATCTGAAGGAAGGTGATGCCGTCAACGCGATGATCATCAATATCGACCGCAAGAACCGCAACATCAACTTGTCGGTGAAGGCGAAGGACAGCGTCGAAACCGCGGCGACGATGGAGCGGATGCAGTCCGAAGCGCAGACCGGAACCACCAATCTCGGCGCGCTGCTGAAAGCGAAGCTGGACAACAAATAAGTTGCCGGCGCGCCAGCGCCGGCTCCCGTCTTCATGAAAACCATGACCAAATCGGAGCTGATTGCGCGCCTCGCGGAGCGCAATCCACGTTTGGTCGCGCGCGATGCCGACGAAGCCGTCAACACGATGCTCGATACGATGACCGAAGCACTATCGACCGGTCAGCGCATCGAGATTCGCGGCTTCGGCAGCTTTGCGCTGAACTATCGGCCGCCTCGCGTCGGTCGCAATCCGAAGTCGGGCGACCGGGTGCAGGTGCCGGCGAAGCACGTGCCGCACTTCAAAGCTGGCAAAGAGCTGCGCGAACGGGTCGACGGGCACGAAGGGACAGGTTCGGCTGTAAATGGAGAGCTGGACGAGTAGCCGCAGATTTCGCACAAAGGCCGCAATAGCTTGCGGCCTTTTTTTTGCCCGCATTCCCTACAATGAAGTTCTTGTGATAGCCGAGGGCTCGCCGTATGAAGCTCGCCGCGTGGTTGCTCAAGCTGGGATTTTTCTTGCTGGTGCTTTGGTTCGCGCTTAAGAACACGACGCCGGTGCCGGTACGCTTTAATTCGGAGCTTGTTTGGGAGCACGTGCCTTTGATCGTGGTGATGCTGGTATGCGTCGCGATAGGTGCGCTGCTGGGTGCGTTGGCTCTGTCGCTGCCGATCTACAAGATGCGGCGTGAAGTTGCGCAGCTAAGGCGGTTAAGCCCGCTACCTGCAACGTCCGAATCGTCGGCAGAGCGCATGGCGAGCGCGGCACGTCAATCGGGCGCTGTTGCGGAGTTGGGAACCGGCGAGCGGACCTGACGAAGCGGACCGCGCGCCAACATGGAGATCGAGTTCTGGCATTTGCTGGCCCTTCCGTTTCTGTTTGTCGCCGGTTGGCTCGCCCGCGGATTCGAATCGCGCGTCAATGAAACGGATAACGCAGCATTGCCGCGCTCCTACTTTCGCGGCCTCAATCATCTGTTGAATGATCAGCCTGATAAGGCGATCGATGCATTTATCGAGGTGGTCAAGCTCGATCCGGAAACGATCGAGCTGCATCAGGCACTAGGAAATCTCTTTCGGCGGCGCGGCGAATTTGTTCGCGCAGTCCGAATTCACACGCATCTGCTAAATCGGGCGGATCTGCCGGCACGGCAACGCTCGCAGGCACTCGACGAGCTCGGACAGGATTACTTGAAGGCAGGTTTGCTCGACCGCGCCGAAGACGCGTTCGTTCAGCTCTTGGAAGATCGACATCATCGCTTTGACGCCCTACGGGCGCTGGTGCGCATCTATCAGACGGAGCGGGAATGGCTGAAGGCTGTCGAGTGTGCACGCAAATTGGAGAACGAAGCCGGCGAATCGCACTACGTCGCCATTGCGCATTACTACTGCGAGCTCGCGAGCGACGCTTTGGCGCGCAATGCGTTGGATGAGGCGCGACAGGCGATCGATCAAGCGCTGGCCGTCAACCGGAAATCGGTTCGTGCCCTGATACTGGCCGGTGACGTCGCGGCCAAGCGAGGCGAGCCTAAAGAAGCACTGCGCGAGTGGCGACGTGTCGAGGAAGCCTCGGCCGAGTACGTGCCATTGATAGCGGCTCGCGTTGCCGATGCGATGGCCGCCGAAGGACGTGAGCAGGACGCGCTTGCGTGGCTCGAGCAGGCACTGTTGGACGCACCGTCGATCGATCTGCTCGATGTGGTTGCGCACCGCGCGACGGCGTGGCGCGGTGCGGCCGCTGCCGAATTGCTCATAGCGAAGGAGACGCAGCGACATCCGTCGCTGCTGGGCTTCGAGCGGCTGCTCGAGGCGCGAATGGCGAGCAATCAGAATAACGGCAAGGACGACGGTGAGCTGCGATTGCTTAGTTCGCTCCTCAGCAACCATACGCAAAAGCTCGCGCGATATCGCTGCAACAAGTGCGGCTTTCGAGCGCGTGAGTTTCACTGGAACTGTCCGGGGTGCACCAGTTGGGACAGCTATCCGCCGCGTCGCGTCGAGGAACTGGACGTCGTGTGACTGCGGTCGACAGTGCGTTTCGCACGATTGAACAAACGATCGGCAACACACCGCTGGTCCGTTTGCAGCGCATCGGCGCAGCAGACAGCGTTGAACGCAACAACGTGATCCTCGGAAAAC
Organism: uncultured beta proteobacterium; assembly: GCA_963807155.1. Lineage (GTDB taxonomy): Bacteria > Pseudomonadota > Gammaproteobacteria > Burkholderiales > Burkholderiaceae_F > JACCZX01. The sequence continues at coordinate 49,850 of CAWEAZ010000035.1, read as the reverse complement.
TAGAGGGCAACAATCCGGGCGGATCGGTCAAAGATAGACCAGCGTGGTCGATGATCGTGCGTGCCGAAGAACGCGGACTCATTCGGCGCGGAGATCGCTTGATCGAAGCCACCAGCGGCAACACGGGCATCGCGCTCGCGATGATCGCCGCAATGAAAGGCTACCGCATGACGTTGATCATGCCGGATAACCTGAGTTTCGAGCGCCGCTCGAGCATGCGGGCATATGGCGCGCGAGCTCCTGCTGACACCGGCAGCATCGGGATCGAACCACGGTGGTATGGAGTACGCGCGCGACCTCGCTCTGCAGATGCAAGCGCGGGGCGAAGGTGTCGTGCTCGATCAATTTGCGAACGCAGACAACCCGCGTGTGCATTACGAGACAACGGGGCCCGAAATCTGGCGCGATACAGACGGCCGGATCACGCACTTCGTCAGTGCGATGGGAACGACTGGCACCATCATGGGAGTCTCGCGTTATCTGAAGGAAAAGAATCCCGCGATTCGAATCATCGGCGCACAGCCGGCAGATGGCTCGCAAATCCCGGGCATTCGAAAGTGGCCGGAACCGTATTTGCCCAAGATTTACGATGCTTCACGCGTCGACCGGATCGAGTCGGTGACGCAAGCAGAAGCCGAGACACTCGCGCGGCGGCTGGCAGCCGAAGAGGGGATCTTTTGCGGCATCTCGGCTGGAGGTGCCTGCACAATTGCGTTGCGCATTGCGGCGGAAGTCGAGAACGCAATGATTGTGTTCATCGTGTGCGATCGTGGTGACCGCTATCTATCAATGCCCGTGTTTGCAACTGAGAACTGACAGTCGCGATTGCAGTGAATTCGCAAACGGCCGCTATTTAGCGGCGATCTGATACTGCTGCGTAGCGACCTTCGCCGACTTGCTCTCCCCTTTTACGTAAAGTGGCACGTGTACGGTTACGTTTCCTGACTTCGGTACCACAAAGTTAATTTCGCTTGTGAACTTACCCGCTCCACCCGGGACTTCCTTCAACGTGCTGGAAAGTGGCTTTGGGTCCGTCCCCTGAATCACCACACCGACTAGCCCTCCGTTGCTGGGTAAAACATAATCCGCGCTTATCTTAAGCGTCAAGTTGGCACCAGCAGTTAGTGGTTGGCTCGGCTCGGGAGTGAGCGAGCCAATGGTAATAGCTGCAGCTGAAGTTTTTCCGTCAGTCACAGTTGACACTTGATCTGTCTTGGTAGGCTCGTTTGCTCCTTGTTTGGGGCATCCAGTTAGCAGCAAGGCGAGAACAGAAGCGCCGAACCAGTATCTGTTTATCGTCATACCAGTGCTCCAAATTTCAATGTGACTACTAGAATAAAGGCGATCGCACGAAAGTTGTGTCGAATCACTCGGAGATTTCCATCAGCACAACCGGCTTTATTCGACGACTGTTCAGCAAGGTTTTCAGGCAAATGTAACGGCTGGCGATGGTTGCGCTATTGAGCGATCAACGTCACGGTTTTGCCGATTTTCGCCTGCCACTCGCGCGGACCGGTCTGATGCACTGAAGTCCCGTCGGCACTGACCGCGACCGTCACCGGCATGTCGCGTACGTCGAACTCGTAAATCGCTTCCATGCCGAGGTCGGCGAAAGCGACGACCTTCGCGCTCTTTATCGCTTTAGCGACCAGATAAGCCGCTCCACCGACGGCCATCAGGTAGGCGCTCCTGTGTTTGCGTATCGCGTCGATCGCGACCGGGCCACGCTCGGCCTTGCCGATCATCGCGATCAATCCCGTCTGCGCAAGCATCATGTCAGTGAACTTGTCCATTCGCGTTGAAGTCGTTGGGCCCGCGGGGCCGACCACTTCATTGCGCACGGGATTGACGGGTCCCACGTAGTAAATCACGCGATTGGTGAAGTCGACAGGCAGTTGCTCTTTCTTTGCCAGCAGGTCGGCGATGCGCTTGTGCGCTGCATCTCGTCCCGTCAGCATCCGGCCGTTCAGTAGCAAAGTCTGGCCCGGCGCCCACGATGCAACTTCCTCCTTCGTCAGGGTGTCCAGATTGACGCGTGTGCTGCGGTTGTAATCCGGTTGCCAGTTCACATCCGGCCATAGATCGAGCGACGGCGGCTCGATATAGGCGGGCCCCGAACCGTCTAGCTCAAAATGCGCGTGGCGTGTCGCTGCGCAATTCGGAATCATCGCAACCGGTTTGCCGACCGCGTGAGTCGGATACATCTTGATCTTGATGTCGAGCACGGTAGTCAGCCCGCCCAGGCCCTGCGCACCGATGCCAAGCGCGTTGACCTTCTCGAACAACTCGACTCTCAGCTTTTCCACGTCGCTGCGCGCGCCGCGCTGTTTGAGATCGAACATATCGATGTCTTCCATCAGCGATTCTTTCGCCAGCAGCATCGCCTTTTCTGCGGTGCCACCGATGCCGATCCCCAGCATTCCAGGCGGACACCAGCCGGCACCCATCGTCGGCACCGTTTTCAGCACCCAGTCGACGATCGAATCGCTCGGATTCAGCATCACGAACTTGCTCTTGTTTTCCGAACCGCCGCCCTTTGCGGCGACCATGACGTCGACCTTGTTACCGGGCACAAGCTGCACGTTGATCACTGCGGGGGTGTTATCACCTGTGTTCTTTCGGCCGAACTCCGGCGGGTCAACGATTGACGCGCGCAGCAGGTTGTCCGGATGTTGGTAGCCGCGTCGCACGCCCTCGTTGACCGCGTCTTCAAGCGAGCCGGTGAAGCCGTCCCATCGCACGTCCATGCCGACTTTCAGAAACACATTGACGATGCCGGTGTCCTGACAGATCGGTCGCTTGCCCTCAGCGCACATCCGCGAGTTGGTCAGAATCTGAGCGATCGCGTCCTTCGCCGCTGCGCTTTGTTCGCCTTCGTACGCGCGCGCGAGATGGCTGATGAAGTCTGCCGGATGGTAGTAGCTGATGTACTGCAGCGCGCCCGCAATACTTTCGATCAAATCCGCTTGGCGAATGGTCGTCATACGTGCTCTCTCGCCATTCTGCCAGCACCGATCATCAACCGATCGGTCGACGCAACTGCCATTGCCGATAGTAGGAACGTAAAGTGGATCACCGTTTGAGCAATCAGTACTTTCGGCGAGTAATTCTCGGCATTAATGAAGGTCTTCAGTAGATGGATCGAACTGATACCGATAATCGCTGTGGCCAGCTTCACTTTCAGCACGCTCGCGTTCACGTGAGATAACCATTCTGGTTGATCCGGATGACTCTCCAGATACATACGCGATACGAAAGTTTCATAGCCCCCGACGATCACCATGATCAGTAGGTTCGAAATCATTACGACGTCGATCAGCGCCAAGACCACCAGCATGATCACGGTCTCATTGAGTTCTGGTCGCTCGTACCCGACCACGACGCCGTCCTTCACAATCGCCGGCAACTGATAACCGATGCTCTTGATCAGCATGTTCAACGCGTTAGCATCGCCGAACGCCGCCTCGATCAGATGGATCAGCTCGACCCAGAAGTGATAGACGTACACCGCCTGCGCCAGGATCAGGCCGACGTACAGCGGCAATTGCAGCCAGCGCGATGCGAAAATAAGCCGCGGCACGAGCGGGATGGGGCGCACCACGGCGCGCTCTAGATCAATGGCAGACATGGGGAGGGTTGGCGGTATAGGAACCGAAATTCTATCTGGCGCACGGTTTGCTCCCGGTTCCGGTTAGCTATTGAGGCGGGAACGGTCGCCCTCATATTGGAGGCTGGTCGAACGCGATTGCGCCGGCCCGGTCCAAAGCCTTGATGTGTCGAGCAAATGCGCGCAAGACGGCGCAGGGGAAAACGATGTAGCGTGGGTGAAAACTAACCGTGGTGTACTGGCGCGGCTTTCTGAGCCGGTCAGCCGATTTTTTTATCACTCTCTTGGAGAAGACTTATGAAACGTATCGCTCTGTTCGTTTTGACGAACCTTGCGATTATGGCCGTGTTGGTGCTGTTCCTGACCGTGCTGTCCTCGGTCTTCGGTATCAACTTCAACCTCGGCGGACAAACGTTGAACGTCGGCAGCCTGGCGATCTTTTCGCTCGTTGTCGGCTTCACCGGCGCGTTCATTTCGCTTTTGCTGTCGAAGCCGATGGCGAAATGGTCGACTGGCGCGCAGGTGATCAGCCAGCCGTCCAACGCAATGGAATCGTGGCTGGTCGGCGCAGTACAGCGACACGCGGAAAAAGCCGGCATCGGGATGCCCGAAGTCGCCATTTTTGAAGGCGAGCCGAACGCGTTTGCGACTGGTGCGTTCAAAAACAGCGCACTGGTGGCCGTGTCGACGGGACTGCTGCAGTCGATGAGCAAGGATGAGGTCGAGGCCGTACTCGGCCACGAGGTCTCGCACATTGCCAACGGCGACATGGTGACGATGACCTTGCTGCAAGGCGTGATGAACACGTTCGTCGTGTTCGCCTCGCGCGTGATCGGCTACGTTGTTGACCGCATGGTGTTGCGTAACGAAAGCGACGCGCCTGGTATTGGGTACTACCTGACGACGATCGTTCTCGACATCGCACTTGGATTCCTGGCTGCGATCGTGGTGGCATGGTTCTCACGGCGACGCGAGTTTCGTGCGGATGCGGGCGCTGCCGCGCTGATGGGCACCAATCGTCCGATGATCAACGCGCTCGCGCGCCTGGGTGGACAAGATCCGGGGCAGTTGCCGCAACAGGTTCAAACGTTCGCCATTAACGGACGCCCGAGCGGGATGCTGGCGTTGTTCTCCAGCCATCCGCCGATCGAGCAACGGATCGCTGCGCTGCAGTCGGCGGGCCGATAAGCCAACGCCATTGCCATGAATCAGGCCGGGGATTCCCGGCCTTTTTCTACGCGCGCTCCGCAGCTTTTTGTGACACGGCGTTGGCCAGCCATGCCAACGAGATCGCTGCAATGCCAAGCGCGACAGTCGCAGCCTCCCAGAAGCCCAGCGCTCCACGAGGAGATCCCAATGGAGTGTCATAAAAGGCGATCCAATAGCCGCCGATCAGGCCGACACCCCACAGAGAAACGCCGTAGATCACCATCGGCCAAAGGGTATTTTTGTAGCCACGCAGTGCAAAGCCGGCAATCCCCTGGCCGGCATCGAAGACATGAAAAACAGCGGTCCAGCCGATCAAAGTGAGCGCAACCGTGCTGACTGCCGCGTCGATCGTATACAGGGCCACGAGCGGCTCACGCAACAGCCAGACCAGCATCGCGGCCACCAGCGCGATTGCGATCGATAAACGAAATCCGCGCAAAGCTGCGACTCGGGCAACGCGCGGAGCGCCTGCCCCGAGCGACTGCGCTACGAGCACGCTGGTCGCGATTCCGATGGCAAGCGGAACCATGAACAAGATGGCTGCCAAGTTGGCCACCACTTGATGGCCCGCGACCGATGCTGTTCCCAGGCGCGCGATCAAGACTGCCATGAACGTGAACGAGGTCACTTCGAAGAGCACCGACAAACCGATCGGAAGGCCAAGCTTCAACAGATCGCGCTGACTCTTCCACCGCGCAGCATGAAGGCGCTCGCTGTGAAAGCGCCGAAAGAAAGGATCGAATCGCCATACGCCGATGCTCAATGCAAGCGTCAGCCAGGCGAGAACTGCGGTTGCGACGCCGGCTCCTGCGCCGCCCATCGCCGGTATCGGACCGGCGCCAAACATGAATACCGCATTGAGCGGCACTTTTAACGCAAGCACGAAGACGTTGATCATCATCGTGATCTTGGGGCGCGAAACCGCCGCGTTCAACGCTACGAACGCACGCGATGCCAACGCCGCCGGCAATCCGAAAGCGATTGCGTGCAGATATGTGGTCGAAATCGATGCGACGTCGGAGTTCACACGCGCAAATCCGAGCCAGGTTTCGGTGGCAAGTACGATCGGAAGTCCGGTGATCGTCAAGAAAATTGAAAGCCAGAGCGCCTGCTGCAAATCGTCGCCGATCGCGCGCCAGCGTCGCGCCCCAAAGTGATGGCCGGCAATAGGTGACAGTGCCTGCAGTACGCCCATTAGCCCGAGGTAAACCGAGACGTAGATGCTCGAGCCCACGGCGACCGCGGCCAGATCGGTCGCGGACAGTTGGCCCGCCATGATCGTGTCGATCGTGCCGTTACCAACGACCGCCAAGTTGGCAATGAAAAGCGGCCACCCGAGTTTGACGAAAGCGCGTGTCGATGTATCGGGAGGGTCGTGCCGCGCAGCTGGCTGCGCAGTATTCATCGATCGCGCACCCACACCTTGAATACTTCGTCATAGCGTGCGCGGCGCGTGAACTCGTAAGCGACTTTCCAACCGTGCAACGGTTCGTCGTCACTGCTGGTGCGCTCACTGTCGCGATGGATTGCGACATGACACGAAATGGGAGCGGCAAACTGCGGCCCGAAGTTCACGCCGCCGTGGTAAGCCAACATTGCGCGGATGCCGATTGGCAAGTGATGAGCTTGTACGCAGCCATCGCCTCCCACGCGTCTAACCTGTGCGGCAAGCACGGCCGCCGTCGACGCATAAGAGCGCGTGTATTCGATCGGAGCACCGTAGATCGACACGACAACCACCCACACCGCGGACAACCCGCCTGCAGCGAAAAATGGCCCGCGCCAGAGCATTTTCGGTCGCCGCCGTACTCGCCATACCGCCAAGACGAGCCAACCCGCTGTTGCAGTAATCGCAATCGCAGTAGCCACGACCGGCACGGAAGCGTCGAGTCCCGGCACGAGCCGCGCTACCGACGCGGCCATTTTCGGAGGCACGCCGGCATTCCACGCGCCGAAGTAAACCCAAATGGCGATGAGCGCCAATGTGAAGAGCACAAGCGAAAACCAGTCGATTGCGTTGTCGGCGGCACGGCGCAAAGTCGATACGCTAAAGGCGCCGAGCACAACCAGACCGGGGACCGCCGCGATGAGCTCACGATCGCTTGCGTCGGCCACGACGAGCAGGGCGATGATTGATGCCGCTGTGGTCAGCAACGGCAGTAGTACGTGCGGCCGGCGCCAGAAGCTGCGCCACGAGTACAACGTCCACAGAGCGAACGGCCACAACGGCCATGTGTACCAGCCAACGTTGCGCACGAACCACATCAAGCTCGCCAAGCTGGGGCCATTGAACTCGCGCGCGTTCCATGCCCACCAGGCATCGAAGTACAGCACCGCTTGCGGCGTCGCCTTTTCTGCGGCGAGCGGCCATACAGCGAACAGTCCCCCCGCGATCGCAATAACTACGATCGCTCGCAGCGCGCGATGCCGGCCGAACGACAGCACAAATATGAGTGTGGCGATCAGCAGCGCACCAGCCGGCAGCAGGCCGCGCGTCAGTGCGATGGCGGCCAAAGCGACGCCGGCACCCACCGTGCCTTTCCATGGGTCTTCGAGTGAAACCGCCAATCCGAGCAACAGCATCGACACGAACGCAAACAATGCCGTCTCCGCAACGGTCTCGTGTATGCGAAACACGATCCCGATCGTTGCGAGCATCAGCAGCACCGCGATATCCGCCAACATGCGGCCGTAGTCGCGCGGATTCGCTTCACCACCGAATGCAAACGCAACGGGTTGTGCTTCGGGACGCCGCGCAAGCCGATAGGTTGCGTACCAAAGGCTCGTGGTGGCGATGAGAAACCACAAGACGGTTACCAGCCTCGCGGCGACGATGTCGCCGAAGATGCCCCCGAACAACCGAATCATCAGCGCGCCGATCCAAAACGGCAGCGGGCCCTCTTCGGGCAGCGGCTCTCCTACAACGGACGGCAGCCACCAGGCGACAGCATCGCCGTGAGCCATCGTCCACATCACGCCAAACGCTGACGCATCCTCCAAACTCCAGGGGTCGCGGCCAAACAGACCGGGAATGATGTAGGCGGCGAGCAGGCCGAAGAACATCCAGCGCGGCAGCTTGGCGGCGGCCGCCTCAGTGACGCGAGCCGGCGAGGGACGATGCTCAAAACTCATTTAACAAAAAAGGCAGCCGAAGCTGCCTTGTACTCGATTCCTGTCCGTTTTCAACGGCGACGCGCGTCAGCCTTGGCTTTGGTCGCCTCGGCAGCGGCCGCATTGACCGCTTCTGTCTTGGCTGCAAATTTCTGGCGGAATTTTTCTACGCGGCCCGCTTCAACGATGCGGGTCTGTGCGCCCGTATAGAACGGATGCGACTCGGACGACGTATCTAACTTGAACAAAGGATAGGTCTTGCCGTCAATCTCGATCGTCTCGCGTGATTGCAATGTCGACCGCGTAATCAATTTGAAGTCGTTTTGCATATCCTGAAAAACGACGTCGCGGTATTCGGGGTGGATGCCTGGTTTCATCTGTCTTTACCTGCATGCGGCCGCCAGTCGCAGCACTTAGGCTCGACCACGTACCTGGATTTGGAAGGCGCGAATTATCCGGTTTTTGGTGAGGGCGAGCAAGCCCGTCATCCGCCTCTACGCATCATGTCGAAAAACTCGGCGTTATTCTTGGTTGCCTTCATTTTGTCGAGCAAAAACTCCATAGCCTCGATCTCGTCCATGCCGTACAGAAGCTTGCGCAGGATCCAGACCTTTTGCAGAATTTCTGGTTTCAGCAGCAGTTCTTCCTTGCGCGTGCCAGACCGGTTGACGTTCAGCGCAGGGTAAACGCGCTTCTCGGCGAGCCGGCGCTCCATGTGAATTTCCATGTTGCCGGTGCCCTTGAACTCCTCGTAGATCACATCGTCCATGCGGGAGCCGGTGTCGATCAGCGCAGTAGCGATGATCGTCAGTGACCCACCTTCTTCAATGTTGCGCGCGGCCCCAAAAAAACGCTTCGGCCGCTGCAGCGCGTTAGCGTCGACACCGCCTGTCAGTACTTTGCCCGATGCGGGGATCACCGTGTTGTAGGCACGTGCGAGTCGCGTGATCGAATCGAGCAGAATCACCACGTCCTTCTTGCTCTCCGCCAGTCGCTTTGCCTTCTCGATCACCATTTCGGCGACCTGCACGTGCCGTGTTGCCGGTTCGTCGAATGTAGAAGCAACGACTTCACCTCGCACCGAGCGCTGCATCTCAGTGACTTCCTCGGGCCGCTCGTCTATCAGCAGCACGATCAATACGATGTCCGGATGATTCGCGGCGATGGCGTGCGCCATGTGCTGCATTAGGACCGTCTTGCCGGACTTCGGACTCGAAACCAGCAAGCCCCGTTGCCCCTTGCCGATCGGCGCGATCAGATCGACCAGCCGGCCGGTCATATTCTCATCGCCTTTCATGTCTCGTTCGAGAATCAGCGGCTCGTCGGGAAACAGCGGCGTCAGGTTCTCGAACAGGATGCGATGTTTGGTCGAATCGGGCGCCTGGTCGTTGACCTTATCGACTTTGACCAGCGCAAAGTAGCGCTCGCCGTCCTTCGGTGTCCTGACTTCGCCTTCGATCGAATCACCGGTGTGCAAATTGAAGCGCCGAATCTGTGAAGGCGAGATATAAATGTCATCGGTGCTTGCCAGGTACGAAGTCTCGGGCGACCGCAGGAAGCCAAAGCCGTCCGGCAGCACTTCGAGCGTGCCGTCGCCGAAAATCTGCTCGCCGCCTTTGGCACGCTTCTTCAGGATTGCAAACATCAACTCCTGTTTGCGCATCCGGTTCGCGTTGTCGATCTCGAGGCCAATGGCCATTTCGAGCAGTTGTGAGACGTGGAGTGCTTTTAGTTCTGATAAGTGCATAGAGTCAATGGAAGGAGAATGGGGCGCCGGGAACGCGCCCGCGGGGCGGGGCGGTGGATCGTCTACCGATCCACCGGACTGATGGGTTAGAGGTTGCTGTCGATAAATGCCGTCAGTTGGGATTTTGAAAGCGCGCCGACCTTTGTGCCGACAACAGCGCCATCTTTAAACATCATTAAGGTCGGAATACCGCGAATGCCGTACTTCGCCGGCGTCGTCTGGTTCTCATCGACGTTTAACTTGGCCACGGTGATCTTGCCTTGGTACTCCTTGGACACTTCGTCCAGGATCGGCGCAATCATCCTGCACGGTCCGCACCATTCGGCCCAGTAGTCAACCAGCACCGGGCTGGCAGATTTCAAAACGTCCGCCTCGAACGCTGAGTCGCTGGTGTACTTGATTTCACTCATTTGAGTCCTCTCGCTTGCGAGCGCTTGCATTGGCGCACGGCATCAGGAAGAAGGGAACTAATTATGGGGATTTGGCGACGCTAGACCCGATTGCAAGGTCGAGAAACTGCGAATTCCGGCTGCAACTCGGCGCGCTTTCGCAAGCATGGTATCACTTCCGTCGTACTTGTGAAGCCTAGATCGCCGTTTGGCTTACCTACAATTGCGGCATTTACCTCGATGCAACGCGAAGCGCTATTTGAACTGCTTGCTAGCTCACCGGCAGCCATCTGGGTCGTCACGTCCAATCGGCGTCTGGCACGCTCGCTGGCGGCAGAATTTGATCGTTATCAGACCGAGCGCTCGCGAACGGTTTGGGAGACGCCTCAGATTCTCCCGTTCAGCGCGTTTGTTGCCACGCTGTATGACGGCGCCCGGCACGATCCAGACTTGACCCTGCCGGCGCCGTTGACGACGGCGCAGGAGCGTGCGCTGTGGGAAGCCGTGGTCAGCGACAGCGACCTCGGGACGCTGTCATCAGAGGCAGGCGCGGCTTTGGCGGCCGAGACGTGGGCACTTGCGCACGAGTGGAACGTAGCATCGCGAGTGCGACGCTATACCGCGGTGGCCGACACGCGAGTGTTCGTGAATTGGGCCGGCGAGTACCACCGACGGGTAGAGGCAGCGCACGCTACCGATCAGGCGCGATTGCCCGATATCGTTCGTGAATATGTTGATGCGGGCGACTATCGCGGGCCCATCGCGGTTGTTGCTGGCCGGCTTTGACGAAACCACGCCGCAGCAACAACAACTGTTCGATGCGTTGGTCATGCGCGGCACGTTGTGCGAGCAATTCGAGCCGACGCGGCATGGTGCGACTCCTCGGCGCGCAGAGTGCCTGGACGAGCACGACGAAAACGAGAAGATGGCCGACTGGGTCGCAGCGTGCCTCGCTGCAGATCCCTATGCCCGTATCGGCATTGTCGTGCCGCAGTTGGGCGCGCGTCGGCGCGCGGTGACTGCGGCGCTCGATGCGGCGCTATTGCCGGATCGCTTACTCGCGCCGGCGGGCGCGCGGCCGTACACGGTTTCGCTCGGCGGCGCGCTGTCCGACGTTGCCCTCATTGCGTTTTTTCTGCGTTCGATTCGATTGGCGATTGGCAGCGTGCCGTTCGAGGAGGCCAGTGCGATGTTGCGCTCGCCTTACTTCGCAGGCGCGGCCGAAGAACGTGACGCGCGCGACCTGGTTGATGCGCAGTCGCGGCAGCGTTGCCAGCGTTCGGTCGACTTCGAACGCATATTTGAAGCCGTGCAAGCCTCAGCACGCGACTGCGGCGTCGACGTGGGTCAGTTGCTTGCGGGTTTGCGCGCATTAAGTCAGTGGCGGCGCCAACACGTGACGCGCTCACGGCGACCCTCCGAATGGGCCAGCGCGTTTGCCCAGGCGTTGCAATCGATCAGCGCCTTTGCGGGCGGCCTGATGGCCAGCGACCACGCGCTTGATTCCAGCGAGTATCAGGCGCTCGCTCGATGGCAGGAACTGTTGACCGAATTCGCCGCGCTTGATCGCACCGTGGGGCGAATTTCAGCAGTAGCGGCGCTTGGCCAGCTGGAGCGCATCGCGCACGAAACGATATTTCAGCCAGATGGCGGTGCTCCGCCAGTGCAGGTGTTGGGTGTGCTCGAAGCCAACGCGTTGACTTTCGACCACGTGTGGATCATGGGCGTGACGGCCGAAGCATGGCCTCCGCCTTCGCAGCCCGACCCATTGTTGCCGATCGAGTTACAGCGCGCAGCCGGAATGCCCGGCGCGAGCGCGACTGCGGAGCTGGAACGTTCGCGGCGTCAACTGCAACGATTGCTGCAATCGGCTCCGGAAGTGATCGTCAGTCATGCAACTGTCGACGTCGACCGACCAATCGCACCGAGCCCGATGATTTGCTCGGTCGATCCATGGATTCCGCCGAGGCGCGCCGTACGTCTAATCGATGTGATGGCACCTTCCAACACTGACGATCACGCCCGATGCGGTGGCGCCGCCGTGGCGCGCCACGACTCCGTTGCGCGGCGGAGCCGCAATTTTGCAGAATCAGGCGGCATGCCCATTTCGCGCGTTTGCAGTTCATCGTCTGAGCGCCAAAGCGATCGAGTCACCGCACGACGGTTTCGATTATCGCGAGCGCGGGCAGCTGGTTCACGACACATTGGCGGCTTTCTGGACATCGCTTCCGGAGCCCACGCGCGCAGCGTTGATAGCGACGTCCGGGCCGCAGCGACATGCATTGCTATGCGCCGCCGCGGATGCCGCACAGCAGCGGCTGCAACGCCGGCGCGGTATCTTCTCGGCGGCGCTGACGGGGCTCGAGTCGGCGCGTTTGGTGCGCGTGATCGAGCAATGGTTGCAATACGAGATCGAGACTCGTTCTGAGTTCCGCGTCGTTGCGATCGAAGACGCACGAACGATGCAGGTGGGTCCGCTGACGGTCACTGGACGCCTTGACCGCGTCGACGAGTGTCCTGACGGCGCGCGCATCGTGATCGACTACAAGACGGGAGGCGCGAAGAACCCCGGCTGGCTCGAAGGGCGGCCAGACGAGCCTCAGCTGCCCCTGTATCTCACCGCGTCAGAGCCGGCGGCGCAGGCAATAGCGTTGGCCCGAGTGCGCACAGGCGACGTTGGTCTCAGTGGGTTGGCGGCAGAGGCTGATCTGCTTCCAGGCCGTTCCAATCAGTGGAAGGGACAGCACGCGAGTTGGAGTGCGCTGGTGGATTACTGGTCGGACGTGCTTGAGCGCCTGGCGATGAGTTTCGCCGCCGGTGATGCTGCGGTCGATCCCAAGCGGCTGCCGCAGACCTGCCGGTACTGTGATCTGCCGACACTGTGTCGAATCAACGAGCGGGGAGGCGCGGTAACTGTTGGTGCAGCCGATGATGACGACGGCACACCCTGGGTGCGCGACGATGAATGACGAATCGTTGCGTAACGACGCGCAGTTGGTGCTTCCGCTGCAAATCGATGCGTCGCGCGAAGTATCGCAGGATGTGCCTCGCGATGCGGCGATGCTGGACGACGACGCGGCCGCGCGCGCGAGCGCGCTCGACACTGGCCAAAGTTTCATTGTTCGCGCGCCGGCGGGGTCGGGCAAGACCGAGCTGTTGACGCAGCGCGTGCTGGCGCTGCTCGCGCGGGCCGACGCGCCCGAGGAAGTTGTCGCGATCACATTTACTCGCAAAGCTGCGGCCGAGATGAAAGACCGGCTGCTGGAGGCGCTTGCGCACGCCACCACCGCGGCCGGCGATGACGTTCAGTCGCAGAAACCGCACCATGGACGGACCCTGCAGCTTGCGCATCAGGTCGCAGCGCGCGACCGCGAGCTCGGCTGGGAGTTGGCCGCAAATCCCGCGCGGCTGAGGGTGCAGACGATTGACGCGCTGGCGTTGTGGCTGGCGCGGCAGCTTCCGATCACGACGCGCTTTGCGGCCATCACGCAGGTGACGGAGCGGGCCGAGCCGCTGTATGACGCGGCGGCCCACACGACGTTGGCGCTGATCGATAGTTCGGAAGCGCAGGATCGCGATGTCGCACATCATGTCGCGCGGTTGTTGACGCACCTCGACAACGATTGGCCGCGCGCGCATCGGCTGCTCAGCGTAATGCTCGCGCGGCGCGATCAATGGCTGCGCCATGTCGGGCACCTCGACCGTGCCGCGCTCGAGGCGCCGATGCAGAACGAGTGCTCGCTGCAAATCGAGCGCGTATGCGAAGCCTTGCTAGTGGACGGGGCAGTCGACGCGGCCGAGTTGATTGCACTGGCGCGGTATGCGGCGGGGAACTTGCCGGGAGACTCGCGCCTGTCGCCGTGTGCAGATCTGGACGCTCTGCCGGAAGCAAGCTTCCGGCGACTTGATGCGTGGCGTGCGCTGGCGGCGATATTGCTGACGAATGAGGGCAATTGGCGCACGAGATTCAGCAAGCTGGAAGGCTTCCCGTCATTTGCCGCTGCCGCTCCGTTCAAGCAGCGCATCGCCACGCTGATCGACGCGCTGCGATCAAACGAAGCGCTTCGCCAAGCGTTGCATGCGCTGCGTAGCCTACCTTCGCCACACTTCACGTCGGCTCAATGGGAAGTGCTCGAGTCGATCGTGGCCCTGCTGCCGCGCGCTGCTGCCGAGCTGATGCTGGCGTTCGCCGATGCAGGCGAGAGCGACTTCGTGCAGGTGACGCGGGCAGCGGTCGACGCGCTCGGTGACGATGAGGCGGCGGGCGATATCGCGCACACGATCGACGCGCGCATTCGCCATCTGTTGATCGACGAGTTTCAGGATACGTCGATCACACAGTACGAACTGATTGAACGACTGGTCGCCGATTGGCGCACGGGCGACGGGCGAACTGTATTCATCGTCGGTGACCCGATGCAATCGATTTACCGCTTTCGCGAAGCTGAGGTTGGATTATTTTTACGCGCATGGAACAGCGGTGTCGCCTCCTTACCGTTGCATCGCTTGCAGCTGACGCGCAATTTCCGTTCGCATAAACGGCTGGTCGAATGGGCGAATTCCGCGTTTGCCCGCGTGCTGCCCAGCGAGAGTGATATCGCGAGCGGAAGCGTCGCGTTCGAGCCATCGGTCGCAGATCAGGCGTCAGACGCAGCGCAGCCTCAGGCGACGGCATTCAATGCGCTGATCGACGGCTCGCCCACCGATGAAGCCAAGCGTGTCGTCGAGCTCGTGCGGCGCATTCAGGGCGACGATCCAGCGGCATCGATCGCGCTGCTTGTGCGTGCGCGAACGCACTTGGCGCAGATTGTGCCGGCGCTGCGCGAAGCAGAACTGCGGTTTACTGCGGTTGAACTTGAGCCGCTGCTCGCACGGCCGTTGATTGGCGACTTGCTCGCGTTGACACGTGCGCTCGAGCATCGCGCCGACAGAGTTGCGTGGCTCGCTGTGCTGCGGGCACCCTGGTGCGGGTTGACGTTGGCCGACCTGGCTGCCCTGGTCGAAGGGTCGATCGGCACGACGATCTGGCAATTGGTAGGCGATGCCTCGCGTCGATCCCAACTGTCAGCGGACGGGCAACAGCGGTTGGCGCGTGTGGTACCGGTACTCGCGCGTGCTCTTGGGCTGCGTGGCCGAAGCGCGGTCGCGGAGCGAGTCCGCGAGACGTGGTGGCTGTTGGGCGGCCCAGCGTGCGTATCAAATGCGGCCGATCGAGCCGATGCGCAGTCTTTCTTCAATCACCTGGTGCAACACGAAGAGCGAAGCCGCGGAGCCCCAGACATCGCCGCGTTCGAAGCATCGCTGGTGCGCCTGTATGCGGCGCCGGATCCGATGGCGAGCCGCGGACTGCAAGTGATGACCATTCACAAAGCAAAGGGACTCGAGTTCGATTATGTGATTGTTCCCGGGCTCGATCGGGTTACCACCACCGATGATGCGCAGCTAGTGCAGTGGCTCGAGCGGCCCACCTACTCCGGCGACTCGCGCGGTCCTGGTGAGCTGCTACTGAGTCCCATTTATCCGCCCGATGCCGACAAGAAAGCTGATTCGATCTACTGCTGGATCGAGCGATTGCAGCAGCAGCGTCAGATGCACGAAGACGAGCGTCTGCTGTATGTGGCTGCGACGCGCGCACGTAAACAGTTGCAGTGGCTGGCATGTCTTCCGACCGCCGATGGCGACCTTCTTGCTCCGCGCGAGAACTCGCTGCTGCAGAGGCTGTGGCCAGCGGTGGAAGACGAGTGCAGGCGTGCGCTCTCTGAACGCGCAACCGACCCCATCGGCGTCGCTGCATCCGGTCCAATAGCTGCAACGTATGACCAATCGCTGCGCAGGTTGCCTGTTGATTGGCAATTTCCGAAGGCCCCCGCTGCGGTCGACTGGCAGGACGACGCGCCCGCGGTCGTGGCGCAGGCGATCGAGTTTTCGTGGGCTGGCGAGACGGCTCGCCGCATCGGAACGGTCGTGCATCGCTGGCTGCAGCGCATCGGCGACGATGCGCTAAACGGCTGGGACGCCGAACGTGTGCGTGCGATCGAGCCACATATCCAGCATGAGCTTGCAGCAACAGGAATCGCCGGTGATGAACTGAAGGCCGCGCGCACACGCGTTGCGCAAGCGCTGACAAGCGCACTGTCCGAACCGCGCGCTCGGTGGGTGCTGGGACCGCAAAAAGGCGCACGCAGCGAGCTTCGATTGACGCTGCGCATGGAAGGCGCAGCGAAACGCATCGTGCTCGACCGCACGTTCGTCGATGACCAGGGCGCGCGCTGGATCGTCGACTACAAGACTGGCACGCACGAAGGTGCCGATGTCGAAGGTTTTCTAGATCGCGAACGCCTACGCTATACGGGCCAGCTGGAGCTGTACGCGCAGGCACTCGGCGGCACAGCTCAGCTGGGACTGTACTTTCCGCTGCTGAACGGCTGGCGCGAATGGAAAAGCCAAAGCGACAAGGATATAGAGGGGGAGATCCAAGAGGGGGCTGCAGCCCCTCTTGCATATTCAAATGAGCCAAGGGCTCGCTCTTCCGCCTTTGGCGGAAGAGGCGAGCCTTGACCTCGGCACCTGTGGCACTCCGCTGTGGCTGCTTCGTTCCCGACCTGACCAGATTCACGGCACCCCAGTGCGAGGGGGCCCGCCGCGTTGGATGATACGCGGGCGTTCGCGGCCGCGAATCTTGTAATGTCGGTCCAATGAGCGTTTCCATTCGACCTGTGCGCGAGAGTGACGTCGCCATCTTGCACGCGCTGATCCGTGCGCTGGCGGAGTACGAAAAGCTAGCTGCACAAGTAGTTGGCACAGCACAGGATTTGCAGCGTGAGTTGTTCAGTGAGCGACCCGTGATTGAGGCGGTAATCGCTTGGGACGACGAAAGCGCACTCGGCTTTGCGCTGTACTTTCATAATTACTCGACGTTTTTGGCCCGCCGCGGTCTGTACCTCGAAGACCTTTTCGTCGTACCCGAGGCGCGCGGCCGCGGCATTGGCAAGGCGCTGATTCGGCATTGCGCGCGCGTTGCGGTTCAACGCCGGTGCGGACGATTCGAATGGGCGGTGCTCGACTGGAATCAACCGGCGATCGAGTTCTATCAATCGATCGGGGCGACGACGCTGCAGAATGGCAGCTCTGTCGCCTCAGCGGCGACGCGTTGCAGCGATTCGCGGCGCTATCGACCTCGCAGCCGTAAAATCACGGCATGTCGTACCAGGTGCTTGCCCGAAAGTATCGCCCGCGCGATTTCTCCACTCTGGTCGGCCAGGAACACGTGGTTCGGGCGCTGACGCATGCGCTGACCGATAATCGGCTGCATCACGCGTATCTGTTCACGGGCACGCGCGGCGTTGGCAAGACCACGCTGGCTCGAATTCTTGCCAAGGCACTCAACTGCGTCGGCCCAGACGGCAAAGGCGGGATTACCGCGACACCCTGCAACGTGTGTGAGCCATGCACCGCGATCGACGCCGGCCGCTTCGTCGATTACATTGAGATGGACGCCGCGAGCAACCGCGGTGTTGACGAGATGGTGCAGCTACTCGAACGCGCGATGTATTCGCCCAGCCAAGCGCGTTTTAAGGTGTACATGATCGACGAGGTGCATCAGCTGTCCTCGCATGCTTTCAACGCCATGCTGAAGACGCTGGAGGAGCCGCCCGAGTACGTAAAGTTCATTCTCGCGACGACCGATCCGCAGAAAGTGCCGGTCACTGTGCTGTCGCGTTGCTTGCAATTCAATTTGAAGCAGATGACGCCGTTGGCGATTGCCGAGCACATGGCCGGAATATTGGCGGCGGAGAAAATTGAAGCAGAGCTTCCGGCCCTGCGCGCGCTGGCGCATGCAGCACGCGGCAGCATGCGCGATGGCTTGTCGCTCCTCGACCAGGCGATTGCATATGCCGGAGGCGGCATCACGCTCGACGCAGTGCGTGCGATGTTGGGAGCAATCGACCAGGGCACGCTGATCAAGGTACTGGACGCGATCTCCGCACGCGACGCCGCAAGAGCGCTGGCTATCGCCGATGAAATGAACGCGCGCAGCATTTCGTTCGCGCAGGCGATGCGGGACTTGGCAAGCTTGCTGCATCGACTCGCGTTGATTCAGCAAGTGGCGGGCGCAGCGGACGATGAGCTCGACGCCGACGATTTGCGGAGGCTCGCATCGGCCTTGGCGCCCGATGAAATTCAGTTGTTCTATCAGATTGCATTGCATGGACGCAACGAAATGCACTTGGCGCCCGACGAATATGCCGGTTTTACGATGGCGCTGATGCGCATGCTGGCGTTTGCGCCGACGGATGCTCCACCGCGGCTGTCGCCGACGCCGCGTTCTTCCTCTGGTACCTCTTCGATAAGTACGAGCGCTGCGACGTCGCGCGAAGCGAGATCCCCACCGGAGACACCCGCTCAGGTGGTCGAGGCTCGTAAGCCCACCGCCCCGCCATCGTTCAGCGGTGACTGGACGGGTTTGGTCGCGCGACTCAAGGTATCCGGCCTGGTTCGTGAGCTTGCGCAGCGAAGCGAGCTCGTTTCTTACGAAGGCGATCGTTTGAAGCTGCGGGTTCCGCTGAAGACGCTGCTCGACGCCGGTGCATTGCAAAAGTTGCAGACAGCAGTGAGCGAAGCGCTGGGTCGTCCGATGCGTCTCGCGGCAGAGGTCGGTAACACCGTCGGACCCACCTCCGCAGGAATCGCAGATCAGGCGCGCGCCGAGAGGCAGCGGCAGGCCGAAGAGTCGATTTACGCTGATCCCTTCGTGCGAGAATTGATCGAGAACTTCGGCGCATCGGTTGATCCGACTTCGATTCGCCCGCGTAGCGATAACGAGCGTAACGACAGCGATACGGAAAAGACACCATGATGAAGGGCCAGATGGCAGGCTTGATGCAGCAGGCGCAGAAGATGCAGGAGAACATGAAGCGCATGCAGGATGAGCTGGCCGCGACCGAAGTCGAAGGCCAATCGGGCGCTGGAATGGTCAAGGTCACGATGACGTGCAAGCACGATGTGCGGCGTGTTGCGATCGATCCGAGCCTGGTAGGTGACGACAAAGACATGCTTGAAGACCTGGTCGCGGCAGCGTTCAATGATGCTGTCCGACGCGCCGAAGAGGTATCGCAGCAAAAGATGGCGTCGGTAACGGCGGGCATGCCGTTGCCTCCGGGATTCAAGCTGCCGTTTTAGTCATGCGCCTTCGGTGTACGCGTCGGCTGCGCCGCCGCACGTGCACCTCAGGCGATTGGTTAGCGGGCCGGTCTTCGGGCGGCCGTGCGCCCGACCCGAAAGCAACTGCCAGCAACAACCATGAAGCTAGGTCACACGATTGACAATCTTGTCGATGCGCTGAAGCGTTTGCCGGGCATCGGTCCGCGTTCGGCGCAGCGTATTGCCTTTCATTTGTTGCAGCATGATCGCGACGGGGCGTTGCGCCTGGGCGAATCGCTGCTGGTCGCGGCACGCACGATTGGGCAGTGCCAGCGGTGCAACACTCTGACCGAGCAGCCGATTTGCGCCACGTGCGAGAGCACGAAGCGAGATGCGCAACTGTTGTGTGTTGTCGAATCGCCGGCGGATCAACTGGTCATCGAGCAATCACTTGCTTACAGCGGTCTTTATTTCGTCATGATGGGCCGGTTGTCGCCACTCGATGGAATCGGCCCGCGCGAAATTCAGATGGAGCGTCTGCTGGCACGCGTTGCCGACGGAATCGTGCGCGAGGTCATTGTTGCGACGTCGTTTACTCCGGAAGGCGACGCGACCGCGCACTACATTACGCAGCTTGTGCGCGAGCGCGATCCGCAATTGAAGGTGACGCGACTGGCGCGTGGCGTTCCGGCTGGTGCCGAACTGGAGTACACCGATGTCAATACTGTGGCGCAAGCAATGCTCGATCGCCGCGCTGACTAGCGTTGGAGACTAGACTCAGCGCATGACCGTCGCATACTGGTGTGTTCTGATCGCTGCGGTCATACCGCTGATTGCGATCGGCATCGCAAAGGCGGGAGGCGAGCGGTACAACAATCGTCATCCGCGCGTTTGGCTGGATAAGCAGCAGGGATATCGGGCGCGCGCTGCAGCGGCGGAAGCGAATAGTTTCGAGGCGTTTCCGTTTTTCGCCGCGGCAGTGATCATTGCGCACTTGACCCACGCGCCGCAAGGCCGCGTTGATCTGCTGGCGATCGTCTTCGTGGTCGCGCGTATCGCCTACGTCATCTGCTATCTCGCCGACTGGCATTGGGTTCGCTCTGCAGTCTGGTTTGTCGGCTACAGTCGCGTGCATTGCGATCTTCTTATCCGGCGTGTGGCCTGGCTAGGGTAGATACGGGTACGTGCGGGGCAGCCGGCGAGCATCGGCTGCGCTAGGCTCACCGGTTCAAAAGGAGACACGACAATGAGAACAACGCTTACGCGGCGTGAAGTCCTTGCGGCAGGCGCTGCAGCGCTGGTATTCCCTGCGATCGGCAGCGCGCAAGCGCCCGAGCGCAAGAAGGTAACGATTGCTGTGGGCGGCAAGAATCTGCTGTACTACCTGCCGCTGACGATCGCCGAGCAGAAGAAATTTTTTGAAGCCGAAGGGCTCGAGGTCACGATCGTCGACTTTGCCGGCGGCGCGCGCGCATTGCAAGCGGTGGTCGGCGGCAGCGCGGATGTTGTATCCGGGGCGTTTGAACACAACATCAACATGCAGGCCAAAGGACAGCCGATGCGGGCGTTTGTTCTGCAGGGCCGAGCGCCGCAGATTGTGCTGGCGGTCAGCACCAAGACGATGCCGAATTACAAAACTGTCGCTGATTTGAAAGGCAAGAAAATCGGTGTCAGCGCACCCGGCTCGTCGACCAACATCATGGCGAATTTCGTACTGGCGAAGGCAGGCTTGAAGCCGAGCGATGTGTCGTTCGTCGGCGTCGGTGCCGCGCAGGGTGCAGTCGCAGCGTTGCGCGCCGGTCAGATCGATGCAATCTCGAACCTCGATCCGGTGATCACGATGCTGATGCGCGGCAACGACATTCAGATCATCTCGGACACGCGCGATGTCGCGGAGGCCGACAAAGTATTCGGCGGTCCAATGCCGGCGGGGACCCTGTATGCACCGGTTTCCTTCATCGACAAGAATCCGAACACGGTGCAGGCGCTGACCAACGCGATCGTGCGCGCGAACAAATGGATCCAGCAAGCGGGACCATCGGACATCGTCAAGTCGGTGCCCGAAAGCTACCTGCTAGGTGATCGCGCGGTGTACATCGACGCGTTCCTGAAGGCCAAGCCGGCGCTGTCTGCGGATGGCATGTTCCCCGAGCAAGGAGCGGCGACTGCGCTGCGCGCGCTGCAGAGCGTCGACGACAACATGAAGACCGCGAAGATTGATCTGAAATCGGTTTGGACGAACGATTTCGTACGCAAGGCGAACGCGAAGTATCCGAAGGGGTAAGTGGTGAGCGGCTCAAGCAGCGCTAACGCTGCAAGGCGTTACATGCACGTTCGTCAGTCGCGACAATCGCTCGCAGCGATACACCGCGGTCGAGGGCGTGACGCTGACGGTGGCACCTGGTGAATTCGTCAGCGTGGTGGGACCTACCGGCTGCGGCAAGAGCACGCTGTTGAACGTCGCTGCGGGGCTACTGGAGCCGAGTGCCGGCCAGGTGCACGTGTTCGGTCAGCCGCTGTCCGGCATCAACACCCGCGCGGGGTACATGTTCCAGACCGAAGCGCTGATGCCGTGGCGCACCGCGCGCGCCAATGTAATGGCGGGACTCGAGTTTCGCGGTGTGCCCGACGCCGGCGCGCAATCCGATGAGTGGCTCAGGCGAGTCGGGCTCGGAGGCTTCGGCGACCGCTATCCGCATCAACTGTCGGGCGGCATGCGCAAGCGCACGTCACTCGCACAAACGCTGGTACTCGACCCCGACATCATTTTGATGGACGAGCCGTTTTCAGCGCTCGACATTCAAACGCGACAGCTGATGGAAAACGAGGTGCTGGAGCTCTGGGCTGATAAAAAGAAGGCGGTGCTTTTCATCACGCACGACCTGGATGAGGCGATTGCGATGAGCGACCGAGTGATCGTCTTGTCGGCCGGCCCGGCGTCGCACCCGATCGGCGAATTCGTTATCGATCTGCCTCGCCCGCGTGATGTCGCCGAGGTGCGCGTGACGCCGCGCTTCGTCGACTTGCACAAGGCGATCTGGGACGTGTTGCGTGATGAGGTCTTGAAAGGCTACGCACAGCAGAAGCTGGTGGCCTGAGCGATGAGCGCCGGGCCGCCCCAAGCTCAGCGCGTGCCCCCGCGGGGGGCGGGCGCGCAGCGACCGGGGGCGTCACCGTGATCTGGAGCGTGGTCAGACCGAGCCAGAAAACGCTGCGACTGTGGCAGGCCATGGTGCTGGTCGCCGTGTTCGTGTTCTGGTACGCGATGACCACGCCCGGGCTGATTCCTCCGATCATGTTCGAAAACGATCGGCAGGCGGCGTTTTTCTTCGGCGAACCGATCAAGATTTTCGCGCGCATCTGGAGCTGGTTCATTACCGACCACGACATTTACGCGCATCTGTGGGTGACGTTGCTCGAAACCGTACTCGCATTCGCGGCGGGAACCATCGGCGGCTTGATCGTCGGCATGTGGCTGGCGCTGTCGCCGGTAGCAGGCGCTATTTTTGATCCGTACATCAAGGCGCTGAATTCGATGCCGCGGGTCATCCTGGCGCCGATTTTTGCGGTGTGGTTCGGGCTGGGCATCGCGTCCAAGGTCGCGCTCGGCTTCACGCTCGTATTTTTCATCGTGTTTTTCAACGTCTATCAGGGCGTGAAGGAAGTCAGCCCGACAGTGCTCGCCAGTGCGCGCATGCTGGGCGCATCGCGCAACCAGCTGCTGCGCCACGTTTATCTGCCGAGCGCGACGAGCTGGGTCTTTTCGTCGCTGCATACTTCCGTTGGCCTGGCGTTCGTTGGCGCGGTTGTGGGTGAGTATCTGGGCTCTTCGCGCGGGGTCGGCTACCTGATCCTGCAGGCCGAGGGCTCGTTCGACATCAATACCGTGATGGCCGGCATTTTGGTGCTGACTGCATTCGCACTGGTGCTCGACTGGGCCGTCGGCAGGGTTGAAACGCACCTGATGAAGTGGCAACCCCGCGCCGGCGAAACGGAAAAGCTCTAGCAAAACGGAAAAGCCATGGATTTAGTGCCAAATTAGGGGTAATTCGACGCTTTACACACCAGAGCCGCAATCGTAGTCTGCCGGCGCGATGTCAGACATGTCAGACGCCTACGCTTACGCGAGCACCGGCCCTATCGAGCCGTTCTGGCAGCGCAACCGTGTCAACCGG
Source organism: uncultured beta proteobacterium (assembly GCA_963807155.1). GTDB lineage: Bacteria > Pseudomonadota > Gammaproteobacteria > Burkholderiales > Burkholderiaceae_F > JACCZX01. Next base: position 26,471 of record CAWEAZ010000035.1, on the reverse strand, counting down.
TTTTTCCTGTTACCGCTCGACAAGACGGTCCTCAGTCGTATCGCCGGCCTTTCGGTCGCCTTCGTAGTCTCCTTTGCGCTCTTGCTCTTCGGCGGATTCGGCGTGTTACTGCTGGTCATCGCGCTATTGGCGATCCTGGTCACCGGAGTTCGTTACGGATTCAAGATCATCGAGCGCTCGTCCAAGGGGTTTCTGCGCCCGTCCGATTACCCGCTGACCAATGACGATCTGGTCAGCGAGTACCTGCCATACAAGTACGCGGCGATGAATCTGGTTCTTGGTGTGCTGGTCACCTTGCTACAAGTGATTAGCGGCGGCAACGAATTCATCGGAATTGTTGCCTGGTTGGTCTTCTTCGTCGCGATCAGCCCTGCTGCGACGATGCGTCTTGTGATCACGGGCACGCTGCGCGGTGCGCTGAATCCGTCGGAGATGATTTCGCTGATCCAGCGGATCGGAAAACCCTACGCCGCGCTGGTGGCGTTCATCTTCGTGGCAGAGTTGTGCCGTAGTTATGGGTTATCGGCATTGGCTGCGGGCGGTGGGCTCAGCCCAGCCAGTCTGAAGGCGGGATTCGGCTTCGGCACGGTCGTCCAGCTGCTGCTGCTGTCATTCGCGTTCTGGTACTTCACCTACATGATCTGTGGCCTTATCGGGTACGCGATGTATCAGTTTGCCGATGCCCTCGATATCTCTGTGATGGGCCCTGGCGAGCGGGCGATGCGCAGCGTTGCCACATTACGCACGATCGACGTCAAGGCGCGCACCCGGGACGCGCTGATTGGGCAGTTGGTGGCAGCGGGCGATATCAAGGAAGCGATCGACTTGTTGTCGCATGACTTGAGCGAACGGCCAAACGACCTGTCGCTGCACGCGAGGCTGCATCGATTATTGGTGGCCGAGAACAGCACACCGAGGATCGAGCACCATACTGACTCGTATCTCAAGTTGCTGGTCAAATCCGAAAACTGGCGCGAAGCGATCGAGCTGGTTGAAGATGCAAAGACGCGGCGAGCCGATTGGATGCCGCGCGACGTCGACCTTATCGCTCCGCTGGCGCAGGCGGCAGTTCGCCTAGGCAAACCTCAGCTAGCCGGTCAGCTGATCAAGGGGTTTGATAAGAAGAATGCAGTGCACGCGGATATTCCGAAGGTCTATCTCATCGGCGCGCAACTAATGGCCGAGTGGGGAGGCAAGCCAGAGGAGGCCCGCCGCATCTTGCAGCACCTGCTTAAGCGCTATCCGTCGGATGCGATCGCTGCCGAGGCCGGGCGCTATCTGCAGGTGCTGGAGCGCGCCGCGTAGTTACTCGGGACCCCAGCGCGTCCGCAACTGGGTGTCGAGGTCGAGCTCCATGATCGGACGGCGGCCCCGACAAAGCGCCACGCGAACGGGGTGCCGCCGGTAGCCCCACGGATCGTCATCGGCGGCTGCTGCGTTGGCGGCAAGCCACCCAAGGTGGCCGGTGACGGGAAGTGCGTCGATAGCCGCCGTTTGACGTCTTCTGCCGGCTGCCGCAATCCATGGCGCGAGTACGTCGTGAACAGGCCAAGCAGGCAATCAGCAATCTGGCGGCTGTAGAGATTCTTCAGCGTGTCACTGGCCAACAGACCGTCGAGCACGCGCAGGGCCGCCGCGTCTTCGCGCGTTGCCACAAGCCGCCTCGCGAGCCGCAGTTGCTCATCGACAGGTAGCGCGGCCAGCACGTGCGGCTGGCTCATTTGCAAATACACGGGGCGCAATTCCGAGCGTGCGCCGCGCGCTCGAATCCACAGCACGCGCAACGTCGCATCGAGCAGTGTCTCTCGATTGCGCCCCAGCAGTGCCATGTTGAAGTACGCGGTCGCGTGGTGCACGTTGGTCGGATCATCCTGCAGCAACTCGCTGTAAGCACGCGCTGCTTTGCGCGTATCGAGCCGGGCCGCTGCGGCCTGCGCTTCCTGCAATAGGGTCGATTTTCTGTCGCCGCGGCGCTCATCGGCGAACTGCTCGTCCAAAATGCGATCGACTTTCTTGTTGTCGCTCGGGCGCAGCAGCCACGCCAACACGGCTCCAGCAAGAAAACCGCCGATATGCGCGGCGTAGGACACCCGCGCTTCCGGCGACGCGACCCACTGCACCGCTTCGATCAGCAGCCAGACCGGCAGCAACAGCAGCGCCGGAATGCGAGCGGTATTGAAATAGACGAACAACCAGTAAAACACCGGGACTTTTCGTGTGCCGTACAAGACGGCGACCATCGCCATTGCTCCCGAGATCGATCCTGACGCACCGACCAGCGGCTGATCTGCTGAACAGCATGTGCACCGCCCCGGCGAATACGCCGCTGGCGATAAACGCGATCAGAAACCGAAAGCCGGCCCAAGCGCAGCTTCGGCGAACGGCCCGGCCAGCAGCAGCACGATCATGTTGCCGAGCCAATGAACCGCATCGCCGTGCAGGAACTGGTAGGTCAATAACCGAAGCGCTCCCCAAGCGGGGCCGCCGGTATCGGGCTCCAGCGCAAACCTTTCGGTGAAAACGCGCCCGATCAGTGAATCGAACTGCGCCCGCTGATCACGCCATATTGCATAAACCGGATCGGATGACGGCACCACGGCGCCTTCGCGCAAATCGCGCATGAACTCACGATCGTTTTCCATCGCCAACATGAGCCGCACTGATTGTTCCGGGCGCGCGCCTGCGCGAATCATGCGCAACACTTGCAGAGCGCCGCGATCTGTCCGACGCTCCAGATAAGTCGCGTATCTGGGCAGTTCGATCTGCGATAGCTGCGACGAAAAGTAATACTCGGCGGCCCGCGCGTAAGCCTGCCGGTCGCCTGACTGGAAGACGAAGTAGACGAGCGCGTTGACAAGGATCAACGCCAGCGTGATCAGAGGCAGCGATTTGGGCGTAAAGCGCGTCTGATAGGGAATCAGCAGCATGTCTCCGTCAGCGTGGACCGCGAGCCGCTTCGGGCGGCACGTGAAGATACAATCCGGCAGTTTATCCGCGGCCGATTCGCGCTGGTTTGGTAAATACACCCCGGGCGTCGCGGCAAATGCAGCGGTTATCGGGAATGAGGAGCCGTTTTGCCCCCCGTGGTAGTTGATTCGCGTCCTGTCGCGGCGCTAGTGCTGGCTGACGGAACGATCTTTCGCGGCCGATCGATCGGTGCCGCTGGCGAGACGCTGGGCGAGGTCGTTTTCAATACGGCCATGACCGGCTATCAGGAGATATTGACCGATCCGTCGTACGCCGGGCAGATCGTTACTCTTACCTACCCGCATATTGGCAACACCGGGGTGAATGACGAAGACGTCGAGTCCGTTCGAGTGCAGGCCGCCGGATTGGTCATTCGTGATCTGCCGCTACGGGCGTCGAATTTCCGCGCGCGGGGCGACCTGGCGAGCTATTTGAAGCAGCAGGGCGTTGTTGGTATCGCAGATATCGATACGCGCAAGCTGACACGGCGCCTGCGTGAAGGCGGCGCCCAGGCGGGCTGCATTGTCGCCGCCGACGCGACCGGCGCCTTGCCGGAGAAGGCTGTCGAGCGTGCGGTGCAGCGCGCTCGCTCGTATCCGGGCATGGCGGGCCAGGACTTGGCCAAAGTGGTCAGCGTCAAGCGTCCGTACCAGTGGGACGAGGGCAGCTGGCAGCTGATGCGCGCTGACGGTACGCCGGGTTTCGTAGCGCGCGACACGGATCGCTTCCATGTCGTCGCTTACGACTACGGGGTCAAACAGAATATTTTGCGTTTAATGGCCGATCGCGGTTGTCACATCTCGATCGTTCCCGCCCAAACAAGTGCGAGTGATGTGGTCGAGCTGCAACCCGACGGTGTATTTCTCGCCAACGGCCCCGGCGATCCGGAGCCGTGCGTCTACGCGGTCGAAGCGACGCGTGAGTTCATCGCGCGCAAGATTCCGACATTCGGAATCTGCCTCGGGCATCAGATACTCGGGCTGGCAGTCGGCGCTCGCACGCTGAAGATGAAGTTTGGACATCACGGCGCAAATCATCCGGTGGTCGACGTCGCGACGCGCAAGGTCTACATCACGAGTCAGAACCACGGGTTTGCCGTCGATGAAAAAACGTTGCCGGCAAACGCGCGTATCACTCACGTGTCGCTGTTCGACGGGTCGCTGCAGGGCTTCGAGCTCACTGACGCGCCGGCTTTCTGCTTTCAAGGGCACCCTGAAGCGAACCCCGGGCCGCATGACATTGGCGACTTGTTCGATCGTTTCATCGAGTTGATGACGACCCGCCGACAGCAGTTGAGCGTGGTTGAAAGCGTTTCGGCATGACCGTCGGCGCCGTTAAGACGACATTGAACGAAGCGCTCGGCGCTTTGCAGGCGCTGATCGGCGACGAAGCGACGCTGCAACGTATTGCGGCTGCGGGGCTGCTATTGGCCGACACGTTTGCCGCCGGTGGTCGCGCCTACTCGTGCGGCAATGGCGGCTCGATGTGCGACGCGATGCATTTCGCCGAGGAGCTAACCGGCCGTTTTCGCGATAACCGGCCGGGCTATGCAGCGCTGGCGATTAGCGACGCGAGCCACTTGTCGTGCGTCGGTAACGACTACGGATATGAGCAGGTTTTCGCTCGTTTCATCGAAGCGCACGGACGTGCGGGCGATGTGTTGCTCGCGATTTCGACCAGTGGTACCAGCAAGAATGTGCTCGCCGCGGTCCGCGCCGCGCGTCAACGCGGAATGAAAGTGATCGGCTTGACGGGCCGGCAGGACGCGCAGCTCGCCGAGTCGGCGGATATTGCAATCGTTACCGCTGCCGGCAAGTATGCGGACCGCGTGCAGGAGCTACACATCAAGGTCATTCACATTCTGATTGAGCTGGTCGAGCGCAAGCTCGCGCCGCAGAACTACGCGTAATGCCGAAGCGCGACGATCTAAAAAGTATTCTGATCATCGGCGCTGGTCCTATCGTTATCGGCCAGGCGTGTGAGTTCGATTATTCCGGTGCACAGGCGTGCAAGGCACTGAAGGACGAGGGTTACAAGGTCATTCTCGTCAACAGCAATCCGGCGACCATCATGACGGACCCGGAAACGGCCGACGTCACGTACATCGAGCCGATTACGTGGCAGGTTGTCGAGCGCATCATCGCGAAAGAAAGGCCGGATGCCATTTTGCCGACGATGGGCGGCCAGACCGCGCTTAACTGCGCGATGGATTTGTACAACAACGGCGTTTTGAACAAGTACGGCGTCGAACTGATCGGCGCCTCGCCGGACGCCATTGCAAAGGCCGAGGACAGGCTGAAGTTCAAGGAGGCGATGACGCGCATCGGGCTTTCGTCGGCGCGATCAAGTATCGCCAAATCAGTGGCCGAGGCGCTTTCCGTGCAAGAAACCCTCGGCTTTCCGGCCGTGGTGCGGCCCAGCTTCACCCTCGGTGGAACCGGCGGCGGTATCGCATACAACATGGAGGAGTTCGTCGCGATCTGCCAACGCGGCCTCGATTTATCACCTACGCACGAGTTGTTGATCGAAGAATCGCTGATCGGCTGGAAAGAGTTCGAGATGGAAGTCGTGCGCGACAAGGCCGACAACTGCATCATCGTGTGCTCGATCGAGAATTTGGATCCGATGGGCGTGCATACGGGCGATTCAATCACCGTCGCGCCGGCGCAGACGCTCACCGACAAGGAATATCAGTTGATGCGCGATGCATCGATTGCAATCCTGCGCGAGATCGGCGTCGACACCGGCGGGTCGAACGTGCAATTCGCGATCAATCCGAAAGACGGCCGGATGATCGTGATCGAGATGAATCCGCGTGTATCGCGCTCGTCGGCGCTGGCATCGAAGGCAACCGGATTCCCGATTGCGAAAGTTGCAGCCAAGTTGGCAGTCGGCCATACGCTCGATGAGCTGCGCAACGAGATCACCGGCGGCGCAACCCCGGCATCGTTCGAGCCGACGATCGACTACGTCGTCACCAAAGTGCCACGCTTTGCATTCGAAAAATTCCCACAGGCCGACAATCACCTGACGACACAGATGAAATCCGTCGGCGAAGTAATGGCGATCGGCCGCACGTTCCAGGAGTCGTTTCAAAAGGCGCTGCGTGGTCTCGAGGTCGGATCGGACGGACTCGATGAGCACTCAACCGATCGCGACGAGATCGTCGAAGAAATCGGCGAGCCTGGGCCGGATCGGATCTGGTTTGTCGCCGACGCGTTTCGAATCGGCATGACACTCGACGAAGTGTTTGAAGAAACCGCGATTGATCCGTGGTTTCTTGCACAGATCGAAGAGCTGGTGCAGATCGAAGGGCGAGTGAGGGGTCGAGCGTTAGCCGACTTGACGCCGGATGAACTGCGGTACCTAAAGCGCAAAGGGTTTTCCGACCGTCGTCTGGCAACGCTGCTTGCTACTTCTGCTTCCGACGTGCGAGCTGTTCGCCTGCAGCACGGCGTACGGCCGGTTTACAAGCGAGTCGACACCTGCGCGGCTGAGTTCGCGACAACCACCGCTTACATGTATTCGACTTACGAGGATGAATGCGAAGCCGAGCCGACCGATCGCAAGAAAGTGATCGTGCTGGGTGGCGGCCCCAACCGGATCGGGCAGGGAATCGAGTTCGACTATTGCTGCGTACACGCAGCGTTTGCGCTGCGTGACCATGGGTTCGAAACGATCATGGTCAACTGCAATCCGGAAACCGTGTCGACCGACTACGACACATCGGATCGACTCTACTTCGAGCCATTGACGCTGGAAGACGTGCTTGAGATCGTCCACAAAGAAAAGCCGCTGGGCGTGATCGTTCAGTATGGCGGGCAAACGCCGCTGAAGCTCGCGCGTGATCTCGAAGCCAACGGGGTGCCAATCATCGGCACCTCACCCGATTCGATCGACATCGCTGAAGATCGCGAGCGCTTTCAGAAGCTGCTTCAGCAACTCGGATTGAAGCAGCCGCCCAATCGCACTGCACGCACCGAAGAAGAGGCGCTGCAGCTGGCCACCGAAATCGGCTACCCCCTGGTCGTGCGACCGAGCTACGTCCTCGGCGGTCGCGCGATGGAAATCGTGCACGACGGGCGCGATCTCGAGCGCTACATGCGCGAAGCGGTCAAGGTCAGCAACGATTCTCCGGTGCTGCTCGATCGCTTTCTTGATGACGCGATCGAAGTCGACGTCGATTGCATCGCGGATGGCGAGCGCGTTTTGATCGGTGGCGTGATGGAACATATCGAGCAGGCGGGAGTGCACTCGGGCGACTCGGCCTGTTCGCTGCCACCGTATTCGCTGTCACCGGCGACGATCGAGGAACTAAAGCGACAAACCGAGCAGATGGCGCGAGCTTTGAATGTCATCGGTCTAATGAACGTTCAGTTCGCGATTCAGACGCACCACGGTGAAACGACGGTCTACGTGCTTGAAGTCAATCCGCGCGCGTCGCGCACAGTCCCTTTTGTATCGAAGGCCACCGGTAAGCAACTGGCCAAGATTGCCGCGCTGGTGATGGTCGGCATCACCCTCGAGCAACAGGGCGAGACGCGCGAAGTCGTGCCGCCGTATTACTCGATCAAGGAAGCGGTTTTTCCGTTCGCCAAGTTTCCGGGTGTCGATCCGCTGCTCGGACCCGAGATGCGTTCAACCGGCGAAGTAATGGGCGTTGGCGAAACGTTCGGTGAAGCGTTGTTCAAGTCGCAGTTGGGTGCAGGGTCGACGCTGCCGGAATCCGGCACGGTGTTCCTCAGCGTGATGGATCAAGACAAGCCCAAGGCGGTTGCCGTGGCCCGGCTGCTGCATGACAAGGGCTATCAATTGGTGGCAACGCGCGGCACCGCGCAGGCGATCGAGGGGGCCGGCATTCCGGTCGCCATGGTCAATAAAGTAAAAGACGGGCGGCCACATGTCGTCGATTTGCTCAAGAACGGCGATATCGACCTCGTCATCACTACAGTGAGTGAAGTGCGCAGCCAAATTACCGACTCACGCTCGATCCGCACCACCGCCCTCGCACAGCGCGTCACTTACTACACGACAATGGCAGGCGGTCGCGCAGCGATCGAGGGGCTGCAGCAGTTTGACCGACTCAAGGTGTACGACCTGCAATCGTTGCATGGACGCCTGAACCATCTTCCTAACTGAAAACAATGCGATCAATACCGATTACGGCGCGGGGCGCCGAAAAACTCAGGGCCGAACTGCAGCGGCTGCGCGGTGTCGATCGTCCGTCAATCATTCAGGCGATCAAAGATGCGCGTGAAAAGGGTGACCTGACGGAAAACGCCGAATACGACGCGGCGCGCGAGCGACAGGGATTTGTCGAAGGGCCGCATACAGGAGCTCGAAGGCAAGCTGTCGGCGCTGCAGATCATCGATCCCGCGACCGTTGATGCAGCGGGTCGCGTTGTATTCGGCGCCACGGTCGAGCTCGAAGACCAGAATTCAGGTGATCGCGTTAAGTATCAGATTGTCGGCGACGATGAAGCGGACATCAAAGCGGGCTGGATTTCGGTGTCGAGCCCGATCGCCCGAGCGTTAATCGGCAAAAGCGAAGGTGATATTGCAACGGTGATGGCACCGGCCGGCGAGCGCGAATATTCGATCGTCTCTGTTTCGTATACGTAGTTTTCAAATCGACGGTGCGTTCAAGTGCGTGATTAGCCGCTAATTACGCGTCTATTTTGCGGCCTGTGCTGCCGTTTGTCTGCCTGCCGATGCATCAGCGCGTCGGGCCCTGCTTTTCTTCGCTTTCAGGCTGAGGTCTGAACAGCACAATCATCTTGCCGATCGATTGAACGTTTGCAGCCGACAATTTTTCGGCGACATCGGCAGCCATTTGGGTTCGCTCACTGCGATCGTTGGTCGGTACCTTGATCTTGATCAGTGCATGGGCGGCAAGCGCGCGGTCGATTTCCAGCACAACTTTTTCGGTCAGCCCGGCGGCTCCGAGAAGAACCACAGGTCTGAGACCGTGAGCGCGCGCTTTTAACGCCTGGCGTTGTGCGGAAGTGAGTATCAATTCAGGCATTTGTTTGACCAGGTTCGCGAGGCCTGCGTTTGCAGGGTCAGATTGAGCATTCGGTTTCGAAATTTGTCCCTTTTTTGGGCACCGGCGGTGGGACGCAAACCGCTCGTCGGCCTTGCCGGATCGTACATCCCGGACATTTAAGAACCGCTGTAGGGCGTCGTTACCAACTTGTGCACAGGAGCGCGTTTGCCATGAAAAAACGAGAAATAGCCGGCTTTACGCTGATCGAGGCAATGGTCCTCGTCGCGGTGCTCGGCATCCTCGCGGCGATCGGCATTCCGAACTATTCCCGCTACATCACACGCGGCCAACTGGTCGAGGCGGGCAATGCGCTCGCCGAATATCGGGCCGGTATGGAACAGTTCTACAAGGACAACAACACTTACGCGAAAGCAGGCGCGTGCGGTCAGATCGTGCCCGCCAACCTGGACAGTTTCGCGATTACCTGCGTCATCGCGACCGGCGGTCAAGCTTTCACAGCCACCGCAACAGGCGTCGGAGGCACTGCAGGGTTTGTGTACACCATCGATCACGCAAACGTGCGTTCGACCGCGGCGATCCCTTCGCATTGGGGTTCATTGACGCGCGACGCACGCAGTACGTGGGTGACGCGATGACAAGTAGACACCAGCTCAACGCAGTGTCGTGTGGCTTCACGCTGATCGAACTCGCCGTGGTGATGGCTGTCGCCGCGATCTTGGCTGCTGTTGCAATTCCCAATTACAGCGAATACGTGATGCGCTCGCATCGTTCCGCGGTGCAATCCTTCATTAGCGATGTCGCAAGCCGGCAGTCGCAATTCTTTCTTGACCGTCGCAACTACGCCGCGACGGTTGCCGCACTGAATATGGCAGCTCCTCCGGCGGATGTGACGGCTCGATACACAGTTGACATCGCGGTCGTTGCCGGGCCACCCGCTGGATTTCAGGTTTCAGCGACTCCAATCGGCACGCAGGCAACCGACCGCTGCGGACTGCTGACGATCGACCAGGCGGGCAATCGCACCGCTGTTGGACCCCGCTGCTGGTAAACGATGAATACTTCAACCCAACGCACCCGGAATTTCGCTCAGCGCGGCTTCACGCTGATCGAGGCGATGGTCGTCATCTCGATCATGGCCATTCTCGCTGGCACGAGCGTGTCGAGCTTCGTTTGGCTGAATCAGTCGACGCAGATTCGCGGCGCCACGTTCGACCTGATCGCCGATCTGGATTTCGCGCGCAGCGAAGCAGTCAAGCGCAACGCAAACGTCGTAGTAGCGCCCCGCAATGGCGACTGGGTCAACGGCTGGACGATTTCCTTCGGCGCCAACGTGCTGCGCGCACGTGACGCCGTCGGAGCAGCAGTGGGTTTCGCCTCTGCACCCGCAACCCTGACCTTCGATGGCGGCGGTCGCGCTTCGCTGCTGACGGTTGGCAACTTTCAAATCTGTCCGCCGAGTGGCGGTAGCACGACGGGGCGAACCATTCGCCTCGATCCATCGGGCCTGTCGCGCTCGGCTAAAACAACCTGTTCATGACGAGACGCGAAATGCAAACACCCGCGAGGCGATTTGCCGGTTTTGCCTTGGTCGAGTCCATGATCACCGTCGTGGTGGTTGCGTTTGGCCTCCTTGGCGTTGCGGGACTTGTTTCGCGCTCGTTCGTCACCGAAGTGGACGCGATGCAACGCGCGCAAGCCGCGATGTTGCTGCAAGACATGGTGACGCGCATCGAGGGCAACCGGGCGAATGTGGCTGCCTACGTGACTGGCGACAGCGGAATTACCGGCTACGTCTCGACCACCACGCCATCCGGCACCACGGCCTATAGCGTTGAGAGCTGCAATCCAGCGGCACCCATGGCCGATCTTGATCGTTGCGCATGGGGACAGCTGCTGTCCGGTGGTAACGAACGAATCGACAACGCCAATGCCGGCGTGTTGGTCGGAGCGATGGGCTGCGTACACGAGATTGATGCCTTCAATCGCGTTTACGCGGTGACGATTGCCTGGCAAGGCGCCAGCGCTGGTGCAGCACCGATCGTCGACAACAACTTCGCCCCCACGGGCTGTGGCCGCGATCAATTCGGCAACGAAAACCAGCGCCGCGTGATGACGACGCTACTTCGTATCGGTACGTTGAATCCCATCTAATGCGACCGACTGCCATGCGGCCGCGCCGAAGAGACGAGGGCTTTTCGCTGATCGAGCTAATGATCGGCGTGACGATCGGACTCGTCCTTCTGACAGTCCTGGCAACCGCGTTCGATCGCACGTCGGGCGGACGATCAGATCTCGACCGTGTCTCGCGCCTTATCGAAAACAGCCGGTTCGCAGTGGACGTGATCGGTGACGACATGCGCCATGCCGGCTTTTATGGCACGTTTCTACCGCCGTCCGACACGATATTTACAGACACGTCGCCGTGCGCGTGGAATGTCGCCGACATCGCCACTCTCGGGTGGCAGCCGACAGCGGTGCCACCGCGCTTTCCCGCGCAGTTAATTGGCTGGGATGACCCCGCCGCCGGGGATCTTGCACTGGGCTGCCTGCCCAATCGGCTTGCCGGGCACTGATGTCATCGTGGTGCGTCGTGTCAGCGCCGACCCTGTCGTTGCGGCAGCGGTCGATGTTCGCAATATCTACGTTCAGGCGTCGCAGTGCATTAACGATGTGCCTTCGCTCAAAGTCTCCAACCTGGCAGCACAGTTCAATATGCGGACCGCCGCTTGTGATCCGGCAAGCCTTGCGCCGATCCGCCGCTACTTTGTGCGCGGGTATTACGTGGCCGGTTGCAACGAATGTGCGCCGTCCGACGGCATTCCGACGCTGAAGCGAATTGAAATCATCGACAACGCGGTACGCGTCGTTTCGCTGGCCGAAGGCGTCGTGAACATGCAAGTCGAATACGCGTTCGATACCAACGACGACGGTTCACCCGAACAATTTCTGACTTCGACGACCGCCGGCGCAACGCCAACTTCTTTCTGGTCGAACGTCGTTGCCGTGCGCTTGCACATGTTGATGCGAAGCACCGAATCCGGTCACGCTGCGACGACTTCGCCGGGCGTCTACGACCTCGGGCCTGGTCATAACGCCGAAACATGTCCCGTCGGATTCAAGTGCCGTCTGGCAACCACGACGATGCGGCTAAATAACATCGCCGGACGCCGGGAGAACTGAGATGTTGCGCGCACTTCCCGACGAAGGTTCGCAGAGCGGCTCGGCGCTCGTTATCTCAATATTTTTCCTGTTACTGCTGGCCACGCTGGCGTTGACGGGCCTGCGCGCAAGCACCACCAATGTGCAGATCGTTGGAAACATGCAGGCGCGGCAGGAAGTCACCGCTGCCGCGCAAATGCTGCTCGAGCAAACCGTCAGCACCGATGAGTTCGCGACCAACCGGCAGGGTGTGTTTGCCGCGGCGCGCGTAGACTACCGATTACAACGGCGACGGCGAGCCCGATGCCGTTGCCGTACTCGCACGAAGCTGCCGATATGCCTACGAGCTCGCTCGGTAGCGTTGGCTGACCTCGACCCTTCGAATCCGCAGGATGCCCCTTGCTTTGCCAGCGCAGCCTTGACCAATCCGGGCCTGCTGCCCGGCAGCGGAGGGCCTGCAGGGTCACTTTGCGCGGACACCGAATGGCTTCTGAGGGTGTCTGCAACCGACGCGCGCACTGGCGCCGCGATTACCTTGAACCAGGGCGTGACGGTACGTACCGCCGTCATCGGACTTAACACTGTCTGCAACTGAGAACCCCATGCACGCTGCCCGCTTCCTGCTTCGATTGACCGCCGCACTGGCATTGACGCTCGGCACTGCGCCCCGCCGCGCATGCGGAGGACATCGATATCTACTCGCTGCCTAACACCGAGGGCTTTCGCCCCAATGTGTTGATCATGTTCGATAACACGCGCCAACTGGAGTGCGTCGATTTCGACGCCGATTTGCTCTGCGACCGGGCGCAGCGGTGCGTGCTTCGAGTCCGAACAAGGAAGAGGGCACAAAAATGGGCGCGCAGAAGTGCGCTCTCTATAGATTGATCGCGAGCATGTCTTGGCAGGACCTGAGCCAGTTCAATTTCGCACTGATGATGTTCAACGAGTCTCCCGACGCGGGCGGATATCCGCGCAAGGCGTTTTTTCACGTCACCGACGCGGCAGGCAAGCAGGCATTGCTCGACGTCATCAGCGGGTTGCAGATCAATGCCGACAAGACCAATGCTGCTTCAACCGCCGAAAGCTTCTATGAAGCCTATCAGTGGTTCATGGGCTCGACGGTCCATTTGGGAAACAAGACCGCGACCAAGCATGATCCCGCGGCGTTCAGCGACAGCAGCAAGACTCGCTATGTCTCGCCAGGCGTCGGCTGTGCAAAGAACCACCTGATTTACCTTGCCAATGGCGCCCCCGGCGACAACGACAACAATGCACTTGCCTTGTTGCGTCGTCTCAACCCGAGCGCCGTGCGTACGCGCATTCCGGTTGCCGAGAACGTTGGCAACAGTGACGAAGCCAACTGGACAGACGAATTCGCCGCCTTCTTCAATCGTGGCGCCGATCTTGATAGCACGATCGAAGGCGCGCAAAACATTTCAGTACATACGCTTGCGGTTACGGGTGCGTCGAGCGACGGCAACTATCCGAACTTCCTCCGCTGGATTGCGAAGGAAGGCGGCGGCCTGTATCAGCGTGCAAGCAACAGCGACGAAATCGTCGTCGGCCTGACCAAAATTTTCAATCAGGTGCGCGCGGCCAACAGTGTGTTCGCATCGGCCAGTCTTCCTGTGTCTGCGAATACTCAAGGCACGTATCTGAACCAGGTTTACATCGGAATGTTCCGGCCCGACGGCAACGCGCTGCCGCGCTGGGTCGGCAACCTGAAGCAGTATCAGTTTGTCTACAACTCGAGCACGAACACGCTAAAGCTTGCCGACTCTGCGCTGGTGCCGGCGGTGAGCCCGACCACCGGGTTTATTGATAGCGATGCGACGAGCTTCTGGACCAGCCCGTCGAGCTTCTGGATCAACGTCGAGGCAGCTTCCTCCGGACGCTATTCGCGTAGCGACGCGCCTGATGGCGAAGTTGTTGAGAAAGGCGGCGTAGCGCAGTGGCTCAGAACCAGGTACTGGGAGTCGCGAGCGGACAGGCCGGTCTATACGTGCGTTGGCAGCGGCTGCGACGGCGGGACCAGCGGCATCGACCTCGCCGCCGCCGGAAGCAACTACGTCTTTCAGACCGACAACACGAGCCTGACGGCCGCGATGCTGGGCGTCGGCTCGGCCACGCAGCGCGAATTGGTAATCCGTTGGATCCGCGGACGCGACAACGTCACCGCTACTAACGTCGCCAATGAATCGGTCGCCCGCGACCAGCTCGGCCAGGCGCCGGACGGCGTCACCGTCCGGCCGTCGATTCATGGCGATGTGCTGCACTCGCGACCGGTCGCCATTAATTACGGCGGCACGCGCGGTGTTGTCGTCTATTACGGTTCCAATGACGGCATGCTGCGCGCCATTAACGGAAACAAGACTGGCAGCGGTGCCGGCAGTGAGATGTGGGCGTTCGTCGCGCCTGAGCACTTTGCGAGTCTGAATCGTTTGCGTGAAAACGATCCTCAGGTCCGTTATCCGTCGACGCCGGCCGCGGTTGCAGGAGCGATTCCGCGTAACTATTACTTCGACGGCCCGATCGGTGCTTATCAAAACACGGCGACGAACGAAGTGCTGTTGTTCCCTGGGATGAGACGCGGGGGGCGGGCGATATACGCGTTCAATGCGACGGATCCGGACCGGCCGCGTTTGCTCTGGCGCATCAATCACACGATGGCCGACTACGCCTCGCTCGGACAAACGTGGTCGATGCCACGGATATCGCGAATCAAGGGCAGCACAGATCCGGTACTGATCATGGGCGCTGGGTACGACCCGGTTGCGGAAGATTCCAGTCCAGCCGCCGCAAGCACAGTCGGTCGAGGCGTTTACGTCATCAACATGCGCACCGGCGCTCGCCTGGGCTTTATCGCGACGGATTACAGCGTGCCAGCTGACGTGTCGATCGTGGACTCTGACGGTGACGGATTCGTCGATCGGGTCTATGTGGTCGATGTCCGTGCCCAGTTGTACCGAATCGATATCGAAGATGCTGCTGGGTGCGCAGCGGCCTGTTTCTGAGTGGCGTATCACCAAACTCGCCGCACTGAATGACGGCACTGGCGGTACGGACGGCACGCGCAAGGTGTTCTTTGCCCCGGATGTCGTCATCGACACGTAACTACTCAGCCATCCTGTTCGGTACCGGCGACCGCGAAAAGCCGCTTGACCGGCACGACCAACGATCGCTTCTTCCTGTTTAAAGACACGCGTGTCGCAAAGGGTGAACCGGCCTCGGTGACCTTGCTTACCGAAGCAGCGCTGACGATGATCGGAACCGATGGTGCGACCACCGACGAGCAGGGCTGCGCGTATGCACTGGCCAGCAATGGTGAAAAAGTGATCAACCAGCCGATAACCTTTGGCGGCATCACCTACTTTTCGACCAATCGCCCGTTGCCGGCAGGCGCAGGAAATTGCACGCGAAGTCAATCGCGCGCCTATCAGCTGCCGCTGGTATGCCAGGTGCCGACCTACCGAAATCTCGTCGGTGACGGGCTGCCGCCTTCGCCGGTCGTTGGCTATGTCGATGTGGGCGGCGGAAAACTGGTCCCGTTCGTCATCGGCGGCGGCGGCGAAACGAACTCGTCCATCGAAGGCGAACGTGCGCGCATTCCAATCCCTGCCAAGCGCAAGCGCTCGTTCTGGTTCATGGAGAACCGCGATCGCTAGACGTTGGCAGCGGCAGAGCGAAGGCGACACGTGGCGCGCAAAGCGAGCGGCTGACGCACTAGGTTAGGCTCGCGGTTCAGCTGCTGTCCGGGCCGCGATTCTCCGCTGCCTCTAGTCAACATGCCGACCGCTCGCCGCAAGAACCGCTCGAATCCGGAGTGGATTGCACGTCACGTCAACGATCCGTACGTCAAGCGCTCGGTGGCCGAGGGTTTTCGCTCGCGTGCGGCCTACAAGCTTTCGGAAATTGCCGACAAGGATCGGTTGCTGCGGCCCGGAATGGTCGTGGTCGATCTGGGCGCGGCCCCCGGCAGCTGGACGCAGGTGGTTCGGAAGCGGCTTGCTCGGCCCGACGGCAGACTCGCTGGGCGCATTGTTGCGCTGGACATTTTGCCGATGGATCCGTTGCCCGATGTTGAATTCATCCAGGGCGATTTTCATGACGAGGCGGTCGAGCGCCAGTTGGTCGACCTTCTGGGCGGTGCCCCGAGTCGACCTCGTGCTGTCCGACATGGCGCCCAATTTATCGGGGATTGCGTCCGCCGATGCGGCGCGTAGCGTGCATCTGGCCGAGCTCGCGGCCGACTTTGCCGCCAAATATCTGCAACCGAACGGTGCTTTTCTCGTCAAAGCTTTCCAGGGCAGCGGATACAGTCAGTACGTCGAGCGACTAAAAAAGGTATTTCGCTCCATTACCGTTCGCAAGCCGGCGGCATCGCGCGATACCTCCGCAGAGATTTACTTACTGGCCCGCCAATTGCGATAGCGGGGTTTAGAATTTGCCTTATGTACCAACCTAGGTACCCAACTGCGGTTGGAATCGCCTGACTCGTGGGCGGATAGAGGAGCACCCTTGAACAACAACATGTTTGCGAAAGCCGCCATCTGGATGGTGATCGCGCTCGTCCTGTTCACCGTTTTCAAGCAGTTTGAAAGCCGCCAGAAGCCGTCGGAGAACGTCAGCTACACGCAGTTCATGGATCAGGCAAAAGCCGGCCAGATCAAGCGGGTCGACGTCCAGGGGCGCAATCTGAACGTCACGCCGGTCGAAGGTAATCGTTACACGCTGACGTCACCGGGCGACTTGTGGATGGTCGACGATCTTCGCAAGGCCGGCGTCCAGGTCTATGGAAAACCCGAGGAAGAGCAGTCGCTGCTGACGACGATTTTCGTCTCGTGGTTCCCGATGCTGTTGCTGATCGGTGTCTGGATTTTCTTCATGCGCCAGATGCAGGGCGGCGGCCGGGGCGGAGCGTTCTCATTCGGCAAGTCGCGCGCGCGCATGCTCGATGAGACCAACAACGCGATCACCTTTGCCGACGTTGCCGGCTGCGACGAGGCGAAGGAAGAAGTGCACGAGCTGGTCGAGTTTCTGCGCGACCCGTCGAAGTTCCAGAAGCTCGGTGGCCGGATTCCGCGCGGCGTGCTGATGGTCGGGTCGCCCGGCACCGGCAAGACGCTGCTGGCGAAAGCGATCGCAGGCGAAGCCAAGGTTCCGTTTTTCTCGATCTCGGGCTCGGACTTCGTCGAGATGTTCGTCGGTGTCGGCGCGGCGCGTGTGCGCGACATGTTCGATCAGGCGAAGAAACACGCACCGTGCATCATCTTCATTGATGAGATCGACGCGGTCGGCCGCCAGCGTGGAGCAGGTCTGGGCGGCGGCAATGACGAGCGCGAACAGACGCTGAATCAGATGCTGGTCGAGATGGACGGCTTTGAAACCGGCATGGGCGTAATCGTCATCGCTGCGACCAATCGGCCCGACGTGCTCGATCCGGCGCTATTGCGTCCGGGCCGCTTCGATCGTCAAGTCGTCGTGCCGCTGCCCGATATTCGTGGCCGCGAACAGATTCTGAATGTGCATATGCGCAAGGTGCCGATCGGCGCCGACGTGCGCGCCGATCTGCTTGCACGTGGCTCGCCGGGGTTCTCCGGGGCGGACTTGGCGAACTTAGTCAACGAAGCGGCGCTGTTCGCTGCACGGCGCAGCGCGCGCGTTGTCGAGATGGTCGACTTCGAAAAAGCCAAGGACAAGATCATGATGGGCGCCGAGCGCAAATCGATGGTCATGACCGAGGAAGAGCGCCTGAATACGGCGTATCACGAGTCAGGCCACACGCTGGTCGCGAAGCTGATGCCGAAGAGTGATCCCGGTGCACAAGGTCACGATCATTCCGCGCGGCCGCGCGCTGGGCGTGACGATGCAGTTGCCCGAGCAGGATCGCTACGCGTACGACCGGCAGTACCTGCTGAGCCGGATCGCGGTGCTGTTTGGCGGGCGGATCGCCGAAGAAGTCTTCATGAATCAGATGACGACCGGCGCCAGCAACGACTTCGAGCGCGCGACGCAAATGGCGCGCGACATGGTGACGCGCTACGGCATGAGCGATGCGCTGGGCCCGATGGTCTACGCCGAAAACGAAGGCGAAATCTTCCTGGGACGCTCGATCACCAAGACGACCAACGTGTCGGAAGAAACGATGCGCAAGGTCGATGCCGAAATCCGTCGCATCATCGACGAGCAGTACGCGATCGCGCGCAAGCACATCGAAGAAAATCGCGACAAGATCGAAGCAATGGTCAAAGCGCTGCTCGAATGGGAAACGATCGATACCGAACAGATCGACGACATCCTTGCTGGGCGTCCCCCACGCCCGCCGAAGTCGACCGGGTCGGTGCCGCCGGCCGGCGGACAGTCCGCCAGCGGCGGAACTGAAGCCGTCGTGCAACCCGCGTAAAGCGACGCAGCTTAAAAGGGGCCGGACCTCCGGCCTTTTTTATTGCGTTTCTACAATGCGGCCGATGCGCAAGAACGAAGCCGAGATCCAGCACCCGGTTTGGAATGTACGGGGGCGCGCGCTGGTGCTCGACCGCGTGTTCGTCATGGGCATCGTCAACGTAACCCCGGATTCGTTTGCCGATGGCGGACGGCACTTCAACCACGCCAATGCGTTGGCGCGTGCGCGACAGTTGATCGACGAGGGCGCCGACATTATCGACATCGGAGGCGAGTCGACACGTCCGGGTGCGGCCGACGTATCGCCAGATGAAGAAGTCAGACGTGTGGTGCCGCTGCTAGAGGCGCTGGCGGGTTCGGTCATTCCGTTGTCGGTTGACACCAGCAAGCCCGAGGTCATGCGCGCTGCTTTGGCCGCCGGCGCTGCGATCATCAATGACGTGCGAGCGCTGCAGCAGCCCGGCGCGGCCGAGATCGTTGCGGAACATGACTGCGGCGTTGTGCTGATGCACATGCAAGGCGCACCCGCCACGATGCAACAAGCGCCTCAGTATCGCGATGTAACGAAGGATGTCGTACAGTTTCTGGCGCAGCGGGTGCAGTACGCGCAGGCCCGGGGAATCGACAAACGGCGCATTGCGATCGATCCGGGGTTCGGATTCGGCAAGACCGACGCGCATAATTTCACGCTTCTGTCGCAACTATCCGAACTCGGACGTATGCAAGTTCCTATCGTGGTGGGGCTGTCGCGCAAATCGATGCTCGGACGCGCGTCGGGCCGCGCCGTGGACGACAGGGCTGCAGCTTCGGTGGCGGCGGCGGTACTGGCCGCCGAGCGCGGTGCCAACGTCGTGCGTGTG
Organism: uncultured beta proteobacterium; assembly: GCA_963807155.1. Lineage (GTDB taxonomy): Bacteria > Pseudomonadota > Gammaproteobacteria > Burkholderiales > Burkholderiaceae_F > JACCZX01. The sequence continues at coordinate 7,076 of CAWEAZ010000035.1, read as the reverse complement.
CACGACGTTGCAGCGACGCGCGATGCATTGAGCGTGTTGAAAGCATTGCAGGACGAAGAGCGATGAGCGCCGGGAGGAAGTATTTCGGCACCGATGGCGTGCGAGGCACTGTAGGTGAAGCGCCGATTACGCCCGAGTTCGTATTGCGTCTCGGCCAGGCAACCGGGCGCGCGTTGTTGCGGGCGGCCGATCAGTCGGGCAACCAACGCCCCACCGTGCTGATTGGCAAGGACACGCGCATCTCGGGGTACATGCTGGAAGCCGCGCTGGAAGCAGGTCTTTCGAGCGCCGGTGTCGATGTTGTGCTCTGCGGTCCTCTGCCGACTCCCGGTGTGGCTTATCTGACGCGTGCGCTGCGCCTCGACGCCGGCATCGTGATCAGCGCTTCGCACAACCCTTATCCTGACAACGGCATCAAGTTTTTTTCGGCGCGCGGGACGAAGCTGTCAGACGCCGTCGAAGAACGCATCGAGACCGAGCTCGAGCAGCCCTGGCACTGTGTTGATGCCAAGCTGCTCGGCAAAGTCAGGCGCTTGGACGACGCCGCCGGACGTTACATCGAGTTTTGTAAGCGCACGTTTCCGAATGAGGCCGACCTAAAAGGTCTCAGGATCGTCGTCGACAGTGCGCATGGGGCGGCGTATCACGTAGCGCCGCCGGTGTTTCATGAACTGGGCGCCGAAGTCATTTCGCTCGGCGCGTCACCCAACGGCCTCAACATCAACGATGGTGTCGGGACGGTGCACGCGAATCATCTCGCCGAAGCGGTACGTAGTCACAACGCGGATTTTGGGATCGCGGTCGATGGTGACGCCGATCGGGTCGTGATCGCCGATGCCAATGGGCGCATCTATAACGGCGATGAATTGCTTTACATCATAGTGCGCGACCGCATGCGGCACTCGAAAATCGATGGTGTGGTCGGCACGTTGATGACCAATTATTCGCTGGAGCGACGGCTGCAAGAGCTCGACATTCCATTCGAGCGTGCGCGAGTTGGTGATCGTTACGTGCTCGAGATGCTGGAAGAGAAAAAATGGCTTTTCGGCGGTGAAGGTTCGGGACATTTGCTGTGCCTGGATTGTCACACCACCGGCGATGGCATCGTCAGCGCGCTGCAGGTGTTGTCGGCGGTGCGCCGCCAGAAGAAATCGCTGGCCCAGTTGACTGATGATTTGGTGTTGATGCCACAAGCGCTGGTGAACGCTACAGTCGAGCGCGGGTTTGAATGGCGCTCTCATAGCGCACTGGTGGCCGCTGTATCGGACGCGGAGCGCGAACTCAACGGCAGCGGACGCGTTCTGATTCGCCCGTCGGGTACAGAGCCCGTGCTGCGTGTGATGGTCGAAGCCTCCGAAGCCGAAGTTGCCGAAGCGATGGCGCAGCGTCTTGCGTCGACGCTTCGCCCGGGGGTTCGCCACTAACTCGCGGTCGCGGCCGTTATTGTTGCGCTTTCCCGCTCGCCGGTGCGACAGCCAGGTCATTGTCACTGAACGGTCACACGTGCCGCCTACACTTTTCGCTGTTCGGAACCGTGTTCCGTGGAGCCGTTAATGAAGGTCTCGTTGATCAACTTGTGGGTTGCAGCCATTTTGGTTGCAGGTGTGTCGACGGTCGTCGGAGCGCAGGAAGTGACCGGTGCTGGAGCGTCGTTCCCGGCGCCCGTGTACGCCAAATGGGCTGATGCCTACAACAAGGCGACTGGTGTGCGGGTCAATTACCAGTCAGTGGGGTCCGGGGCCGGCATGCGGCAGATTCGCGGCAAGACGGTCGACTTCGGCGCCTCCGATGCCCCGCTGTCAGACGACGACCTTGCCAAGGATGGTTTGGTCCAGTTTCCCACCGTGATCGGCGGCGTCGTGCCGGTCGTCAACATCAAAGGCATCACGCCAGGTCAGATGAAACTGACGGGCGCATTGCTCGGCGACATCTATCTCGGCAAGATCACGAAGTGGAACGATGCAGCGATCGCGGCCTTGAATCCCGGCGTGCCACTGCCGGATTCGGCGATTGCCGTCGTACGTCGCGCCGACGGATCGGGCACGAGTTTTCTTTTCACGAACTACCTATCGAAGACGAACCCGGACTGGAAAGCGAAGGTCGGTGAAGGCACGGCGGTGAACTGGCCGACAGGCGCTGGCGGCAAGGGCAATGAGGGCGTGTCCGCGTTTGTGCAGCGTTTGCCCAACTCGATCGGCTATGTCGAGTACGCCTACGCGAAGCAGAACAAGATGTCGTACGTGCAGATGCGCAATCAGGCCGGCAACTTCGTTGCACCGAGCGATGCGAGCTTTAAGGCCGCAGCGGCGAGTGCCGAATGGTCGAAGAGTTTCAATCAGGTGCTGACCGATCAGCCTGGCAAGGACTCGTGGCCGATCACCGGTGCGACGTTCATCATGATGCACGCGAAGCAGGACAAGCCCCAGCAAGCGGCCGCGGCATTGAAGTTTTTCGAGTGGGCATACACCAACGGCGACAACATGGCCGATGAGCTCGACTATGTGCCGATGCCCGACGCGGTTGAAAAGATCATTCGCGTGCAATGGCGGAAGATCACCGACGGTTCAGGCAAACCTGTCGTCAATTGATTACGTCTGAGAGGCCGGCACCGCCTTTGTCGGCCGGCAACGGTGTGAGCGTTGCAAACTGGTCGCTGGCGCTACGATGAGTTCTATTGCAACGAGTGAGCTGCCGCCTGAAGTGCTGCAGCCGCGGGAACTGCCTCCAGTGCGCCCCTCTGGACGATTCGGTGATCTGGTCTTTGCCAATGTGACGCGCCTGGCGGCAGTCATCACGCTGTCGCTGCTGATCGCGATCATCGTGTCACTTGTGATCGGCGCGTGGCCGTCGATTCGCGAATTTGGCCTGCCATTTTTGTGGACTGCCGAGTGGGATCCCGTGCAGAACAAGTTCGGCGGGCTCGTGATGATCTACGGCACGATCGCGACGTCGATCATTGCGTTGATCATTGCAGTTCCTGTCAGTTTTGGCATCGCGCTGTTTCTGACCGAGTTTCGCCAAGGTGGCTTAAGCGTCCGCTCGGAACTGCGATCGAATTGTTGGCGGCGATTCCGTCTATTGTCTACGGGATGTGGGGACTGTTCGTGTTTGCGCCGATCCTCGCGCAGTTCGTGCAGCAACCTTTGCAGGCCGCGCTAGGGAATGCGCCGGTGGTGAGCGGCCTTGTGTCCGGTCCACCGGTAGGCATCGGTATCTTGTCGGCGGGCATCATCCTCGCGATCATGATCATTCCATTCATCGCCGCCGTGATGCGCGATGTATTCGAAGTGACGCCGGCGATGCTGAAGGAGTCGGCGTATGGCCTCGGCTCGACAACCTGGGAAGTCGTCTGGAAGGTCGTGCTGCCGTTCACCAAGGCAGGCGTCGTCGGCGGCATCATGCTCGGGCTCGGCCGCGCGCTCGGTGAGACGATGGCCGTGACGTTCGTGATCGGCAACTTCAACCAGCTGGACACGTTATCGCTATTCGAAGCCGCCAATTCGATTACCTCGGCGCTCGCCAACGAGTTCGCTGAGGCCACTCCCGGCCTGCACGAAGCGTCGCTGATCTATCTCGGACTGATCCTGTTCTTCATTACGTTCGTCGTGCTTTCGTTGTCCAAGCTGTTGTTGATGCAGATGCGCCGTAAAGAGGGCACGCGTACATGAGTGCCGTTCCGGTCCGATGTCGCGCAGCGACTATCGACTTCCGTTGCATCGGCGCCGCAAGCTGATCAACCGCGTGGCGCTCGCGCTTTCTCTGACCGCGATGGCTTTTGGTTTGGTGTGGTTGATCTGGATTCTGTGGGATGTATTGGTTCTCGGCGTGCAAGGGATCAATGCCGCGACGTTCACCGAATCGACCCCGCCTCCCAATTCCGAAGGCGGAGGGCTGGCTAACGCCATCGTTGGCTCGCTGATCATGGTGCTGTCTGCCACCGCGGTCGGCACGCCGATCGGAATGCTGGCCGGCATTTATCTGGCCGAGTATGGCCAGCGCACGGGGCTTGATAGGGTAACGCGCTTTATCAACGACATCTTGCTGTCCGCACCTTCGATTGTGATCGGCTTGTTCGTGTACACGATCATCGTGGCGCAGACGAGGTCGTTTTCGGGCTACGCAGGCGTTATCGCACTGGCGTTGATCGTCATTCCGGTCGTCGTGCGCACGACCGAAAACATGCTGCAGCTGGTTCCTAACTCGTTGCGCGAAGCAGCCGTTGCGTTGGGCTCGTCCAAACGAGTAATGATTCTGCGCGTACGTTAAAGGCGGCGCGGCCGGTGTCGTGACCGGCGTGTTGCTCGCTCTGGCACGGATTGCGGGTGAGACCGCCCCGTTGTTGTTTACCGCGCTGTCCAATCAGTTCTTTAGTTTGGACTTGAGTGATCCGATGGCCAACTTACCGGTCACCATATTTAAGTTCGCTCTGAGCCCATTCGCGAACTGGCAGCAGATGGCATGGGCCGGCGTGTTCCTGATAACGATCGGTGTGCTTGCGTTGAATATCCTGGCGCGCGTGCTGTTCCGACAAAAACACTAGCGAGAGAATGCGATGGCAGGCGTGACAGTACCGGCATCGATGACAGCGGCGGTGAACAGGACGATGCCGACTGACGCGGCGACGTGCACCAACCACTATGTCAGCCGTAGGTTGTCCAGCGAGCGCATCAAGATGGATGTGCGCGATCTCAATTTTTACTATGGCAAGTTCCAGGCGCTGAAAAATATCAACTTGCAGATTGCAGAGAAGAAGGTCACCGCATTTATCGGTCCTTCAGGATGCGGCAAATCGACGTTGTTGCGCGTTTTCAACCGGATGTACGAGCTTTATCCGGAGCAGCGCGCCGAAGGCGAGGTCAGTGTCGACGGCGAAAACATCCTGACGTCGAGGGAAGATGTGGCGTTGATTCGCGCGAAGATCGGCATGATCTTCCAGAAGCCCACGCCGTTTCCAATGTCGATCTACGACAACATCGCTTTCGGCGTAAAACTGTTTGAAAAGCTGTCGCGGTCTGCGATGGACGAACGTGTCGAATGGGCGCTGCGCAAAGCCGCGTTATGGACCGAGGTAAAGGACAAGCTGATGCAGTCGGGAACGAGTTTGTCGGGAGGGCAGCAGCAGCGCTTGTGCATTGCCCGCGGCATTGCGGTTAAACCCGAGATCATCTTGCTCGACGAGCCTTGCTCGGCACTCATCCCACTTCGACCGCGAGATCGAGGAATTGATCGACGAGTTGAAAAAGGATTACACGGTGGCGATCGTGACCCACAATTTGCAGCAGGAAGCACGGGTGTCGGACTACACCGGTTACATGTATCTCGGCGACCTGGTCGAGTTTGGCGACACTGACCAGATTTTCGTCAAGCCAGCTCGCAAGGAAACCGAGGACTACATTACTGGCCGTTTTGGCCGACAACGGCCGTTTTGTTGCACGCAAGGAACAGCAATGCCGACTGGCGATCATTCAATAAAGAAGTACGACGAGGAACTCGAGGCGATACGCTCGCGGGTGCTTCAGATGGGTGGATTGGTCGAGTCGCAAGTTCACGCGGCGCTCAACGCGTTTGAAACGGCGGACCAGGAACTTGCGCAACAGGCGATCGACGCAGACCGCCGGGTCAACGAACTCGAAATGGACGTTGAACCAATGGTCAACTATGTGATCGCGCGCCGCCAACCCATGGCTGGGGATCTGCGCATGATTACCGGCGTTGCAAAGGTAATTACCGATTTGGAGCGGATCGGCGACGAAGCGAGCAAGATTGCGCGCGCCGTCAAGTGGCTGCACGAGAAGGGCGATCAGGCCCGGCTTAACCGCATCCCAGACATCAAGTATTCGGGTGAGGCCGTGGCGCGATGTTGCAGCGAGCGCTCGATGCTTTCGCGCGGATGGATGCCGTCGCGGGAGCTTCGATCATCAAGGACGATCTTGGCATTGACGATCGATTTCGCGCAGTGTTGCGGCAACTGATTACGTTCATGATGGAGGATCCGCACGATTCAGCAGCGCTCGACTGCGTCTGGGTTGCCAAGGCTATCGAGCGCATTGGCGATCATGCAAAAAACGTCGCTGAGCACGTGATCTTCATTTCGCAGGGCTGGGACGCCCGTCATCGGTCGCTGGAAGACGTCGAACGCGCCGTGCGCGCGTATTGTCGCGCGAGCTACTTCGATCCTGGTGATCGAAGACGAGCCCGCGATCCAGGAGCTGGTGCCTACACCTGCACGACGCAGGGCTATACGGTCGACGCGCCGATTCGGTTGGTGCGGGACGCGACGCGATTGACCGCGAGTTGCCCGACATGGTGCTGCTCGACTGGATGCTGCCCGACAAGCCCGGCATCGAGCTGCTGAAGGACCTGCGCGCGCACGAGCGCACCAAGGTTATGCCGGTCATCATGCTGACCGCCAAGGGCAACGAGGCCGACAAGGTGATTGGACTCGATACCGGCGCCGACGATTACGTCGTCAACCGTTTTCACCGCGCGAGTTGGTATCGCGCATCCGCGCCGTGTTCAGGCGTCGTGCACCACAACACAGCGGAGAGGCGCTGGAATACGGTCCACTGATAGTCGATCCGTCGCGCCACGACATCTTGGTTGACGGATACTCGATCAAAATGGGGCTTGCCGAATTCAAGCTGCTGAAGTTTCTGATCAGCCATCCGGACCGCGTGTTCTCACGCACGCAGCTGCTGGATAGCGTGTGGGGCGACCACGTGTTTATCGAAGAGCGCACGGTCGACGTGCATGTACTGCGTCTGCGCAAGGTACTTGCGCAGGTTAACGTGCAACACCTGATTCAAACCGTGCGTGGCCTCGGCTATCGGCTGTCGATGCGTCTGGAACCGTAGGCTCCATGGGGACCTAGTCGCGTAGCGGACTAATGCTCATTGCTCCCGCGCTGCTGCGGCTGGCCGGACTTGCGGCGTTTGCCGCGATTGTCGGCCTCGCCTTCGGTATGCAGGCGGGCCTGTGGATAGCCGTCTTTGGCCTTGTCGCACTTCTGTTAGATCACGTGCGCTACGCAGCCCTGCTCGCGGCGTGGCTCGATCAGCCGCGACTTGAAGATGTCC
>CAWEAZ010000034.1:0-13199 GCA_963807155.1 uncultured beta proteobacterium | reverse complement strand
GCCGGTCGAGATCTAAGCGATCTCGCACATCGGCTTCTCCGGTCTGCCGCGCGGGCTACGCCGATGTGTCCTCCGGCATTGCCGATCCGGCTTGCGTAATGTGCAAAAGTTTCGTCATTAGCGCACTAGCGACCGCTGACGCTTGGGCAGAAACGCGGCCACGACGCCCAGCAGCGGCAGATACGCAATCGCCTGGTAAACCTATTCAATGCTGGTTCGATCCGCGAGCACGCCCAGCAGTGCGGCGCCCAGGCCGCCCATGCCGAATGCAAATCCGAAGAACAGGCCCGAGACCATTCCCACCTTGCCGGGGATGAGCTCCTGCGCGTAGACCAGAATCGCCGAAAACGCGGATGACAACAGCAGACCGATCACGATCGTGAGCGTCGTCGTCCAAAAAGATCGACGTGGGGGAGCAGCAGCGCAAAGGGCGCCACGCCGAGAATGGAAACCCAGATAACGGGCTTGCGGCCAATGCGGTCGCCATCGGACCGCCGACGAGCGTACCGAGGGCCGATGCGAACAGGAAAATAAACAGATGCACCTGCGCGCTCTGCACCGACAACCCAAATTTCTCTATCAGTAGAAGGTATAGAAGGTGCCGAGCCCGGCGACGTAGAAGTACTTCGAGAAGATCAGCACGAGCAAGACGCCAATCGCAACCACGACGATCTTGCGCGGATACAGCGGCACCGCTTCGACTCGCTTACGGCCGGCTCCGACGGCGACATGGTGCACGCTATACCAGCGACTCACCTGCAGCAGCAGAACGATCGCGACCAATACTACGAGTCCGAACCAAGCCACGCTGCTTTGCCCGAATGGCACGATCACCGCGGCGGCAAGTAACGGACCGATAGCGCTGCCTGTATTGCCGCCGACCTGAAACACCGACTGCGCGAGTCCGTGTTGACCGCCCGACGCGAGACGAGCAATGCGCGATGACTCGGGATGAAAGACCGCCGAGCCCACACCGACCATCGCTGCAGCGAGCAGCAGCATTCCATAGGTAGATGCGTACGCCAGCAGGATCAGCCCGCATAACGTCGATGCCATTCCGAACGGCAGCGAATAAGGCTGAGGACGACGGTCGGTGTAAAGGCCGATCAGCGGCTGCAGAAGCGAAGCGGTTAACTGAAAGGTGAGAGTGATGAGTCCGATCTGAGCGAAGCTCAGGTTAAACCCGCCTTTCAAGATCGGATACATCGCCAGGATCAGCGACTGCATCATGTCGTTGATCATGTGCGAGGCGCTTAGCGCGCCCAACACTTTGTAGGCCGCTTTGGGCTGCGCAATAGGCGGCGTTGCCGCAGTAGCGGATATAGACATGGCGATATGAGTTGCCGGGGGAGATCGGTGCTCGTAGAGCAGCGGTCGAGTGCGCCACGTGCCCGCCAAGCGGCGCGCAGATAGTAGCAATGGGGACGTGCGCATCCATGCATGCGTCAGCGCCGTCGATCTCGAGGACGGATTCGGTCTACAGTGCCAAGCAGTCGCAGTCGAGGGAGACGCGCATGAAAAAGCAATTCCCACGCACCGCCTTGCGCGGTGTCGCGATGGCCCTGGCGCTCGCCGGCCTGTTTGGCTCGGCCAGTCTGGTGCCGAGCAGCGGCGCCGAGTCTTCCGCCCGCGAGGCCTACGACCCGCTGCTCGTCGGAACCGGGCAATGTGTGCGCCGCCCCAGCCGTCGCCGGACGTCCGGCGTTGCTTCAGAGGTTGATCCTCGCGCAAACCGAGACCAAGCCGTTCAAGCCGCAGCCGATGCAGGCCGCGGGCGGCGACGTGCCGCTGTACGACAACCTCGGCACGCTGTCCTTCAAGGTGGGAACGCGCAACCCGAAGGCGCAGGCCTACTTCGACCAGGGCATGCGCTGGTCCTTCGCGTTCAATCACGCCGAGGCGCAACGCGCCTTCCAGGCCGCGCAGAAGGAAGACCCGAAGCTCGCGATGGCCTGGTGGGGCGAGGCGCTGGTGCTCGGGCCGAACATCAACGCGCCGATGGTGCCCGAGGCGGTTGCGCCCGGCAATGGCCGCGCTTGCCAAGGCAGTCGAATTGGCGCCCGGCTGCGCCCGCGAAAGATCGCGCGTTGATCGCAGCTCTGCAGAAGCGCTACTCGGCGGACCCGAAGGCCGAGCGCGCCGAGCTCGACGCGGCCTACGCCGACGCGATGAAGTCCGTGGCCGAGAAGTATCCGCGTGACGACACGATCCTCGCGCTCTACGCCGAGTCCGTGATGGACACGCAGGCCTGGGATTACTGGGAGGCCGGGGGCGCGAAACCGAAGGGCCGCGCGGCCGAGATGCTCGCTGCGCTGGAGACGGTGCTCGCACGCAATCCGAAGCACGCGGGAGCGATCCATCTCTACATCCACGCAGTCGAGGCGTCGACGAAGCCCGAGCGCGCGCTGCCGCACGCGCGTCGGCTGGCCGCGTTGATGCCGGGCGCGGGTCACGTCGTGCACATGCCGGCACACATCTACTACCGCGTCGGCATGTACAAGGAGTCGCTGGACATCAACAAGCGCGCGATGGCGGTCGACGAGCAGTACTTCAAGACCTCGCCCTCAGACCCGATGTACAAGTCGGCCTACTACCCGCACAACATCCACTTCGTGCTGGTCTCGGCGCAGATGGGCGGCGACGGCCCGACCGCACTCGATGCGGCCGCCAAGCTCGACGCGTCGCTGCCCGACGCGGCGGTCGCGCAGTTCGCGGCGCTGGAACCGATCAAGGCTGCGCCGTATCTCGCGCACGCGATCTTCAGCGCGCCCGACGCGATCCTCGCGTTGAAGGCGCCGCCGAAGGAGCAGGCCGTGGTGTCCGCGCTGGCGCACTACGCGCGCGCGCTCGCGTTCGCGGCAAAGAAGGACGCAGCCGCAGCGCGCCGCGAGATCGACGCCATCGCCGCGATCGAGCAGAAGGCCGACTTCAAGCCGTACGCGGACCTGGCAGTGCCAGGCAAAGAGATCGTGCAGACCGCGCGGCTGGTGGCGACCGCACGCCTCGCCGACGCGCAGGGCGACCTCGCAGGCGCGGCCAAGGCTTATGAGGAGGCAATCGCGATCGAGGATGCGCTCTCCTATATGGAACCGCCGTACTGGTACTACCCGATCCGCCAGTCGCTGGGCTCGGTGTACCTGCGGCAGGGCAAGCTCGATGCGGCCGAAAAAGCGCTGCGCGATTCGTTGGCGCGCGTGCGCGGCAACGGCTGGGCGCTGGCCGGCCTAGCGGAGGTTTACAAGCGCAAGGGCGACGCGAAGGCCGAGAAGTCGGCGCGCCAAGCCTATGCGCGTGCCTGGCTCGGCGGCGCGGCGCCCGACATCGCCCGCTTGTAGGCGAACCGCTCCGTAGTTCTCACCAACCCTTCTCCGCGAAGGGACCGGGGCCGAACTGCTTCATTAGAAACCGCTCAGCGCGCGCACGCGCGCTGAGCGCGTTCGGTTCGTAGATGCCGCCTGCATCCAGTAGCAGTTCTAGTTCGTATGTCAAAGGTCCGCGATTGCCGGATCCAGACACTCCACAGGGCGGTTTCGAATCCAATTGGCAGCGACGGAACTGGAACGCTCGTGGAACGGCCTGCTGGGCATATTTCGTTTTGACAGACAAGCGGTGGATTGCATGAGAGGAATGGATCAACGAACCAATGGAATGTCGGGCGCCACGCCGGCCGCGATCGCGGCGTACGAGCGCGCCACTTTCGCTTTCCAGAATTGGAAGCGTGGCGCAGATGACCATGTCGCGACAGCGTTAAGGGAAGCGCCTGATTTTGTTATGGCGCACGCGCTGCAGGGCTACATGCTTGTCTGCAGTCGTGATCCGGACCAGGTGCGCTCCGCGCGACCGGTGGTCGAGCGCCTGAGCAACCTTCGCGCAAGCGACCGCGAGCGTCTGCATTTTTCTGCCCTCGCTGCCGTAGTCAGTGACGACTACGAGTCCGCAAAGGCGCACCTCGGAAGGATCCTTGATCTCGACCCACGCGATGCGCTCGCCTTGCACGTCGCTCATGCATTCGATCACCTGACCGGGGATATCGAATGCCTGGGGGAGCGCGTCGCTTCGGTGCTTCCGGCCTGGTCGAGCGATCGTGCCGGCTACTCCGCCGTGCTCGCGATGCATGCGTTCGGACTCGAGGAGACGGGAGAATTTCAACGCGCGGAGCGGACCGCGCGTGCGGCGCTCGCCCTCGATGGTGCCAACGCGCGCGCGCACCACGTAATGGCGCACATCTTCGAAATGACCGATCGGCCCGAGGCTGGAGTGCGCTGGCTGATGGAGCACAGAGACCAATGGCAGACCGATACCGTGGTGGCCACGCACTGCTGGTGGCATCTGGCGCTGTTCCATCTTTCGCTGGGCGATTGTGACCGTGCACTCGCGTTGTACGACCGCCGAGTGCGCGCTGCCCGTTCTGCTGAAATTGCAGACCTGATCGACGCCTCGGCGCTCCTTTGGCGCATGCAATTGCTCGGCGGAAAACCTGGACACCGCTGGATGGAACTCGCCGACGCGTGGGCTCCGCACATTGACGATGGCTTCTGCAGCTTCAACGATGTTCACGCGATGCTCGCATTCGTCGGTGGCAGTCAATGGACGCATGCCCGGCGTCTAGAAAATGCACTGGCGCGTATGCAGTCATCGTCGACGCGGCACGGGCAAACGACGCGAGACATCGGCCTGCCGGCGTGCCGCGCGCTGCTCGCATTCGGCGAAGGCGACAATGAGCTCACCGTCGAACTGCTGGAGCAGCTTCCTAACCGCGCTTATCGGTTGGGCGGAAGCCACGCGCAGCGCGACGTCCTTTATCTGACACTGCAAACCGCGGCCCGTATGGCGGCCTCTTTCGGCGGTCGCCGATCGAGAACTACCTCTATGGCACTCCATTTCGCACGTGCGTCATGAACGCCGGACGCGTGCTGAGGCGTTCATAGAAGGCGGCAACTGCAGGCAGGTGCGCTCGCTCCATAGGTGTCATCAACCACCGGTGAGTGGACAGGCCCAGCACGAGGTCCGCTAACGTGAACTCGGCGCCGGTAACGAATTCGCCCGCGCGCTGCAGTTGCGCCTCAAGGATGTGCATATGGCGATTCCAGTCGGCGACGCTGGCTTCAATGGCTTGCGGGTCAGTGTGTGTCGCGGCCTTGCGCACCAATGCAAAGAACGCGTAGCGCCATGAGTTGTTGAGCTGCGTGGTTTGCCAGTCCATCCACTGTTCCACGACAGCGCGTCGCCGCACATCACTGGGAAGCAGATCCGTCCGGCCATGCAGTGCAGCGAGGTAACGGCATATTGCGTTTGACTCCCACAGCACGAAGTCGCCGTCCTTGATGACCGGCACGAGCCCGTTCGGGTTCCACTGCTTGAACTCCTGCGAGCGATTGGAACGATCCTCGCTGTCCCACGCTTCGTGAACGATGGGAAGATCCAGTTCGGCGCACAGCCACAAAACCTTTCGAACATTGATGGATGTGGATCGCCCAAGTACTTGCAGCATGGTCTTTTAGATTCCCGCTCTGGCTGATGGAATAAAAATACAGCATGGCTGGGCAGAATTCATACTAGTCAGCCTCTCGCTTGCCGTTCGGTCAAGGCGCTGCAATACCCTGCAACGAAAACCGTCGTAATGTTGGCTTCCCTCGGTAACAGAAACGACAAGCAATGAACGCGGCCATACCAATCGACCTGCGCTCGGATACGGTCACTCGTCCATCGCCGGCAATGCGGTCGGCGATCGCTGCAGCCGATGTCGGTGATGATCAATACGGCGATGACCCGACGGTGAACGCGTTGCAGGAGCGCATCGCCGCGCTGCTGGGCAAAGAAGCAGCGCTCTGGTTGCCCAGCGGCACGATGGCGAACCAGGTTGCGCTGCGCACGCTCACCCGCCCCGGCGATGAGGTGATCGTCAGCCGCGAGGCGCATGCGGTGTGGCACGAGACCGGCGGATCGGCCGCCAACGCGGGCGTTCAGTTAACCGAGATCGGCGCGCAGGGTGTTTTCACCGCGGACGAGTTCGTCGCAGCGATAAAGCCGCGCGACCACGCGATTTACCCACCGACCACGCTCGTTGAAATTGAGAACACGCACAATCGTGCGGGCGGCGTTGTGTTCCCGCAGGGTGAAGCGGTGCGGATCTGCGCCGGTGCGCGCAAGCTGGGTATTGCCAGCTATCTCGATGGAGCGCGGCTCTTCAATGTCGCCGCGGCGACGGGGAGTTCATTGAGCGAACTGGCCGCGCCCTTCGATTTGGTTGGAGTCTCGCTTTCCAAAGGACTGGGCGCACCCGGCGGTTCGCTGCTCGCCGGTTCACGCGACATCATTGCGCGAGCGCTGCGCCACCGCCGCATGATGGGCGGCGCGATGCGACAGATCGGAATCTTTGCGGCAGCGGGTATCTTTGCGCTGGACAACAACATGACGCAGCTGGTCGAGGACCATGCGAACGCCCGCGTAATCGCAGAGCGTCTCGCAAAGTGCCCGCGTATTGCGATCGATCTTGCAACGGTGCAGACGAACATCCTTGTGTTCGGGCTTGCCTCCGGCGCACCGGATGCCACGACGCTCGTCGCCAAAGCGCGCGAACACGGCGTGTTGATCAACGCCTTCGGACCGCGCACAGTTCGCGCAGTCACCCACCTCGACGTATCGCGCGACGAGTGTGTGAAGGCCGCCGGCATCCTGGTAGAGATTGCCAGCAGCCCGATGACGTGAGGCGCCGCGCAAGACCGCATGAAGATCCGTCTTTCGCCAATTACGCTGCCCGCCCTTGTGGTGGCTACTTTCACAATGACTGAACTGCACGCACGGATGCCCCCGACTCAAGCGGCGCAGCGCGTGATCGAGACCACCGCGCCGGCACAGCGCCGAGAGTTGGTGCTGCCGTTCACTGAAGCGATGCGCAGCGACTGGAGTTACGTCCCGCGACAGCGCGACGGCTTGGCGTGGAAAGCCATGTCGACTGCGCAACGCGAGGCGACCACAGCGTTGCTGCGCACGGCGCTGAATGAGCGCGGATTGGACAAGGTGCGCGCCGTGATGGCGCTGGAGATCACGCTGCGACAGCTCGAGGCCTTCGGCTTTTTGCGCGACTCCGAGAACTACGCGCTAGCTATTTATGGCGAGCCGGGCGCCGGCGGCTGGGGCTGGCGGATCGAGGGTCATCACCTCTCGCTGCACTTCAGCCTCGAAGGCAATCGCTACGTATCGACGCTGCCTCAGTTTTTCGGTGCAAACCCGGCTGTGGTGCCGCGCGACGTCGGTGGCGGCGCACCGGCCGAGGGCTTTCGGTTGCTCGGCAGCGAAGAGGACCTGGCCCGTCAGTGGCTTGCAAGCCTCACTCAGTCTCAGCGGGCGCGCGCGATCTTCGACACGCGACCCTTCGGTGACATCGTCAGCCGAAACGCTGCTCGTGCACGGCCGCTTGATGCCGTGGGGCTGCCTTTCGCTGAGATGGATCCGGGCCAACAAGCACAAGTGCTGAAACTGATCGGCGCGTTCGCCGATCACCTGCAGCCGCAGCTCACCGAGGCGCGCCTCGCACGTGTACGCGCGGCGCCACTCGATTCGATTCGCGTCGGCTGGGCTGGATCCGACCAGCCGCATCAGCCACACTACTTTCGCATTCAGGGTGCGGACTTCCTCATCGAATTCGACAACTCCGGCGGCAACCATATTCACTCGGTGTGGCGCGACTTGAAGGTGATTTCGGCCGCGATGTGTTGCGTGAGCACTACCGCGGCGCGGAGGGCACCGCGCACAAGCATGGCAGCTCGCGCCCGTGAAGCCCGACTTTCGTTTGTCAGCGACCTATGCCGGAATATTCGCCAGGTCTGTCTCCGAGGGAAACCTTCCGGTCTCGTAGCGCGAAAATACAACCTGGCCGTTGACGACGACGTCGAACTGGCCGGTGCGTCCGGGCTGTAAGTCCACTGGACCTCGCCCGTGCTTATCTAACCACGCCTTCACACGGAGGGCATCGGGTTTGTAGTTTCAGGCCGCGCAGTAATGGATAACGATCGCCATAACTTCCCTATCTTTGGTTTACATCGCGTCAACGTTTGAGCAATTGTGCTGCCTGGTTGCCACTGGTTCCTGATAAGGCGTAGCGTCGCCTATCGTTGCGCTCGCGTCATTGCTTCTGACAAAGCAATAGGCCACTATCCGGCCCGCCGTCACCCATGGGACATTAGCTTCGATGCGTATTCACTCACTCGTCATCGCTTTCGGTGCGCTTGCCTTTGCGGCACAGCCTGCGCTCAGTCAGGACGCCAAGCTGCTCGAGCGCGGCACTTATCTGATGAACAGCATCGTCGCGTGCGGCAACTGCCACGCGCAGCGCGACAAGCAAGGCCGCCCGATCGCCGAGCTCGGCCTGTCCGGCGGAGAAGTCTTCGACGAGAAGCCGTTCAAGGCGTACGCCTCGAACATCACACCCGATACGGAGACCGGCATCGGCAAATGGACCGACGCGCAGCTGATGCGCGGAATTCGTGAAGGTATTCGACCCGACGGCTCGCTGATCGGCCCGCCGATGCCGATTCACATGTATCGCGGCATCTCGGATGACGACGCGCGCGCACTTGTTGCGTATTTGCGCGCGCAGCCGCCGGTGAAGAACGTGGTGCCGAAGTCGATCTATCACATCAAGCTGCCGCGTAACTATGGGCCGCCGCTCAAGAAGACGATCGTCGCGCCAGCGCGCAGCAATCAGGTCAAGTACGGCGCGTACCTGGCCGGACCTCTCGGCCATTGCGTCGACTGCCACACGCCGTACAACGAGCGCGGCATGGACAGGCAACGCCTCGGCGCCGGCGGTACGCCATTCACCGGACCCTGGGGCGTATCGGTTTCAAGAAACCTGACACCCACCGGCCTCAAGCATTGGAGCGATGCCGAGATCGCGCGTGCGATCCGCGAGGGCAAGAGCCGCGACGGCAGTCCGCTGAAACCGCCGATGGCTTTTGACTGGTACAAGAACATCAACGACCAAGACATGGCGGCGATCGTTGCCTACCTGCGGTCGCTGAAGCCGCTGCCGCTCGGAGGCGCGCCGAGCGCGAAGCCGTAACAATCTGCGCCGCACGCCCAACATGTTCGCGATGCGTTCCTGACGTCTGCAATGCCGCTGCTTTTGCCCTGATTTAGGCCTCTGCCTTCAACGTTTTAGAACGCTTAAGGACGGCGCCGTACCCGTGGCGCGAAACTCCCTTCATCGCCGCGACAGCGGTCTTTTGCAAACGAAGGGGGTTAAATGTTCAATCCGTGCAACCCGCGCCGCAGAACCATCGCATGGCTTCTCTGCAGCGGCATGTTTCTGGGCGCCTGTGGCGCAGGTCAGTTTGAAGAATCTGAGCTGCTCGCTGAAGCGGCGACGGTGCAGGTCGTCACTCCGTTGCTCGACGACGTGGGTCAGGTTGATGCCGTCAGATCCACAAGCGATACCGGCTGATGTCTCGGCGCGCACACGCGCGGGTCGCTACGCCACTTCAGCGCAGGCCCGCGCTCCTTCGAAATGCGCTAGGCAGTGACATTCGCATTGTTGAAGTCGGCTGTTGCGGCGAAGGCGCGCTTGAACACGCGGTCGCCCAAGCGTTCGCAGGAGCGGGCGACCGCGGGAGCGGTGCTCGTCAGTGGGTCGGACATGCGTCTGGCCGCCGCCAGCGGTGGAACGCTTCAATGACTTGGGGCTGGAACGTGTTTGGTTGGTATCGCGGTGATGGCCTCCCGTCCGATCGCGTCCGAGTGGCCGTTGCTGGGGTGCAAGGCGCCTTCGCGGGCCAGCTTTAGCGAGCTCTATCTTCGGCTGCTTACATGGGCTTTCACGCTTTTCAGTTCGGTGCGCATTGCATCGTACGTACCGACTCTGTATGCGATTTATATAAGTGGCGATTCGAGTCAGCACTCGCTTTGGACCTGGCTTACGTGGGTAGGCGCCAATGCCACGATGGCAGCATGGCTGTATGAGAACAACGGTCGCAAAATGAATCCAGCGATCGCAGTCAACATCGGCAACGCATCGATGTGCCTGGCAACGGCAGCGCTAATCATCCAGTACCGGATATGACTCGACAGCACGTGCTCAGCGCAACGCCAGGTCAACTGCGGCAGCGTCGCTGAGCGCTTCGCCTTCTGCGCGCCAACGCTGCAATTCGTCCGGTTGAATTCCCGCGCCGTTGACTGCCTCGAGCAGGCGGGCACGGAACTGGCGCGTCAGTGGGTGCACCTTGTTGCCATTGGCGCGGATGTGGCGCTCGTGTGCCGCGTCGATGCGCACGGCATCGTCAAGGCGCCCATCAGCGATACACAGCATCGCCAGCGCCTCGGCGCTGTATATGCCGATCGGCGACGATCTGAGTTCACGCCGGCGCGAGCGCATGATGTCAAAGGCCTCGTCGAGCCGCCCAAGCGCCGCGAGGGCGTACGCCGTTTGACATGCAACCTGCAAGAAAGTACGCGGCAGGTCCGGCCGCGGCAGAAGCGTCATCCCAAGGTCCGCTGCTTCCTCGTGACGATCCACGCTATTCATGTAAGCCATCAGATTCGACTCGCACGCCATCAGTGGCCACGTCTCGTCAGGTGCCTCTTGCAGCACGGCGCGCTGCCGTTCCAAAGAGGCGATCACTTGCGGAATGTCCTGCCTGTGCTCGTGAAGCATCATTTCGACCGTCAGTCGTAGGCCACGCACGTAGGCTGGATCGTCACGCCTTTCAAGCGATCGCAGTTCCGCGATGACCCGCTGCGTTTCTTCGAGTATCCCCGCGGCGCGCCAGCGTGAAACCGAACGCGGCGAGCACAGTCTGCAATCGCCGCCTGAAACCCGCAGCCCGCGCGCGCGCGACCGCCTCCTGTTTTACCCGTTGCAGTTCCTCGTGGCTCATGCCCCCTTGAATGCCGAAAGTGCCCAGCCGCCACAGGAGATTGACCTGAGCGCTCGCGTGGTGCAAGATCGAGTGAGCACGCATCGCGTTGAGCCTCGGAAGCAACTCACCGATCAGACCGAGTTGTACGTACAGCGGAGCGGCGGCACCTGCCAAGGTAATGGCGAGCGCCCAATCGGCGGCCTCCACGGCCCAGTCGAGTGCGGCGCGCGCATTGTCAATCTCCGGTTGCAGGCGCTGCGCTACTTCACTGGCGCTTGCTTTACCGTTATCACCCCAGCGCGACTCGTCAACTGTTGCGAATAGATTCGCCACGGCGCGTGCATGACGCGCGCGCAATGCAGCTGTCTCGCCCGCGGTTGCGAGTTGTTCCAGTGCAAAGACTCGCATCGTCTCCAGCAGCCGGTATCGCACCGGTTCGCCGGCATCAACACTGACGAGTGACCTGTCGACTAGCGTCCCGAGCGCGTCCAATACCGCCCACGAGTCCAACGAACCGCTTGCATCGTCAGCGGCGACCTGTTGCGCGAGTTCGAGTGTGAAACCGCCGACAAATACTCCAAGCCGTCGCAACACTGCCTGCTCGGCCGGGCTCAGAAGCGAATGACTCCATTCCAATGCGGCGCGCAAAGTCTGGTGGCGTTGGGGCACATCGTGTGAACCGGTGGTCAGCAACTGCAGTCGATCACTTAGCCGGTCACGAAGGCCCTGCACGCCGAGCAGGTTGACACGCGCCGCAGCTAATTCGATGGCCAATGGCAGACCATCGAGCTGGCGGCAAATGTCGGCGACCAGGGGTCCGTTCGAAGCGTCGAGCACGAAGCGCCGGTCCACTGCACGCGCTCGTTCTGCGAACAGCTGCAGCGCGCCAAAGCGCTCGTCGGGCGCGTCGTTCGCGCGTGGCAACGCCAGAGGTTGCAGCGTGAAGATCTGCTCACCTTGTATTCGCAGGGCCGCTTGACTGGTTAACAGTATGTGCACTGAAGGTGCTTCGCGCCGCAATGCCTGCACCAGCGTCCGCGCTCCTTCGAGCAGATGCTCGCAGTTGTCTATGACCAGCAACATTGAATGCGATTGCAGCGCGACCGCGATTTTGTCTGCCGAGGGTGCGCCTGCGAGTGTTACTCGTGCAGCTTGTGCGACTGCGGCCAGCAATTGCGTCGGATCAAAAACGGATGCAGCCTCTACCCAAGCCACACCGTCCCTCCATTGGTCGGCATGCAGGGATGCAACAGCCAGTGCAAGGCGGGTCTTGCCCATCCCGCCGGCGCCCGTGACCGTTACAAGTGTGTGGCTGGATACGTAACGCGCCAATTCAGATAATTCTTGATCGCGCCCGATCAGCGGCAGCGGGTGCGCGGGCAACGCTTTGTTGTGCGCAGCCGGGAGAACTTGCGGGGGCGTGATACTTGCGGATTCATTATCAAGCGGCGCCACGAAGCGATATCCGCGACCCGGAACCGTCGCAATGACATCTGGGCCCAATACCTTGCGCAGGCCACTGACCTGCACATGGAGATTGGCTTCCTCAACGAACACATCCGGCCAGACGATGTCGAGCAGTTCGGATTTGGGGACCATTCGATCGCGACGCTCGACCAATGCATGCAGCAGATCGATTGCGCGAGCGCCCAACGGTACCGGCCGACCATGGACCAACAATTGGCGTCTTGCAGGATGCAGTTCGCAACTGCCGAACCTGAATGTCGCGCTGACGTTCATGTGCTTGCAGCCCGTCGCCGCGACAGCGGCAGGCCCGTGGTTCCTACGAAAGTGATTTGCTGGGGTGTACTTTAATGGAGGTATGTGGTCAGTACCGATTTCCTGGTGGCCGGGATCTCCATGATCTGCAACCGGGATCAATCGGCAGGCAGTCCGAGCGATTCGAGGGATTTGACAACTCGGATACGGACTTCGAGCTGAGTTACTCACTCGTTCCGCCCTATCACAACACCCGTTTATCACCAGCGGTCACCGAGTTGATGGGCTCCTAATTTGCTCGCACTTTGATCAGACCATTAACAACAACCCGGCGCGGGGCATGACGTGAACGCCCGCAGCCGTTTAATCACGAGGGCCGATCATGCATCCAACCCTTCCACATTCCTTGCAGTCCGTCGGCGCCCTTGTGCGCACCGCGACGTTTTCGATATTTCTCGTTTATGTTCCGCTGGTCTTTCTTGCCTCGCCTGCCTCCGCGCAACCTGGCCAGGTCCGCACCGGCGCAGCGGCGCTTGACGCTTGGACGGCCGATGCCCCTGGCGTCGCACGCCATATCAAGCCGTCCGACCTTCCGGCACCACCGACGGGCACGGGCCCGGAAAA
>CAWEAZ010000033.1:0-23985 GCA_963807155.1 uncultured beta proteobacterium | reverse complement strand
GCTGGTGCCGCTGGGAGTGTTGAGTCGCCAGCGCCTGCCTGCGCTGCCCAATGTGCCAACGCTCGAAGAGCAGGGCATTCGTGATACCGAGGTGTACGCGTGGCAAGGAATGGTGGTGCCCGCCGCGACGACACGTGAAATCTCGTCGAAGCTGACGGCGGAGTTGAATCGCGCGATTGCCAACCCGGAGGTCACGCGCAAGCTGCAGGAATTCGGGCTGGAGCCGATCCCCGGCAACGCCGAGCAAATGGCGGCTTACATCAAGAGCGAGACCGCGCGCTGGCACGCGCTGATCAAGCAGCGCGGTTTGACTCTGGATTAGGTTACGTCGTTGCAAGCCGGCGCTTGCGCTTCGGCGGAGGGAATGCGGCATCAACCTGCGCCAGATCGTCTGCGGTCAGTTCGACGTTTGCTGCGGCGAAGTTTTCTCGCAGATGCGGTTCGCTTGCCGACATTGGAATCGCGATCATGCCGGGGTGCCGCAGCACCCACGCGAGCGCGACACTCGATGCGCTGACGCCGTGTCGGCGACCGATGGCCTTAAACGTCGTGTCACGCGCTAACGCGCCCTGATCGATCGGCGAGTACGCCATGGTGGCCACGGCATGGTCGCGGTGCCATGGCAGTAAATCGAACTCGGCGCCGCGCTCGCTGGCGGAGTAGTACACCTGATTGGCAACGCAGTTCGTGCCGGCAGGCAGCGACCACAGCTGCTGCATATCGGCAGTGTCGAAGTTGCTGACGCCCCACTGACGGATGCGTCCTTCATTGCGCAATTGTTCGAATGCAGCGACGGTGTCCTTCAACGGCACCGAGCCGCGCCAGTGCAGCAGATAGAGGTCGATCACGTCGAGCTGTAAGCGTTTCAGGCTGCGTTCGCAGGCGCGCAGCACGCCCGCGTGGCTGGCGTTGCTTGGCAGGACCTTCGAGACAATCGTCAACTCTTCGCGTGCGACAATGCCAGCCTGCAGCGCTTGCCGGATGGCGGCGCCCACCACCTCTTCGGCGCCGCCGTCACCATACATTTCGGCGGTATCGATCAGCCTGTAGCCGATCTCGATCGCTGCCCTGACAGCCGCGACCTCCTCGGCACGCGAGCGCTTCGCCTCTCCCATGCGCCAGGTGCCAAGCCCGAGTGCCGGCACCTGATCACCGTTTGCTAATCGAACAAATCGCATCGCTCACCTTGGGAATCGTCGTTATTAACCTACCTAGGCATCCGCCTTGCTTTGGCGTCTAACCGCGTCACTCGGCGCGCAATTATTCCAATGATTAAGGCTACTTGGCTTGCGGCCCTTGCCCTGCTCATCGCTGCGACGGCGCCGCCTGCGGACGCTTTCGGCTTCACCGACGTCGATCGCCGCGCGCGCGAGCTGGCGAGTCGACCGTACACCAAACAGCCGCCTGCGCTGCCGAAGGCGCTGAAGGACCTGACGTACGACCAGACACGCGACATTCGATTCGATCCAGCACGGTCGCTCTGGCGTGAGCACAACTTGCCGTTCGAGATTCGGTTCTTTCATCTGGGCGGCGCCTTCGATCAGCCGGTGCGCATCTACGAAGTGGTCGGCAAGGACGTGAACGAGATCGCGTTCGAGACGGCAGCCTTCGACTACGGCAAGAACAAGCTCGATCGCTCGCAGTTTGCAAGAGTCGGCTTCGCCGGCTTTCGGGTTCACTACCCGCTCAATCTCGCGCCGGGCAAGCCCGCCTACAAAGACGAGTTGGTCTCCTTCCTCGGTGCCAGCTACTTTCGTGCACTCGGACAAGGCCAGCGCTACGGCGCGTCCGCGCGCGGCCTCGCGATCGACACCGCCGAGCGCGGCGGCGAGGAATTTCCGCGTTTCGAACAATTCTGGATCGAGCGGCCGACGGCCGGTGCCAAGGAACTCGTTATCCATGCGCTGCTTGATTCGCGGCGTGTGACTGGTGCGTATCGCTTTGTGATTCGTCCCGGCGCCGCGACGGTCACGGATGTGCAAGCACGCCTGTACCTACGCGAGCCGGTGGCAAAGCTGGCGATAGCACCGCTGACGTCGATGTTCCACTTCGGCGAGAACCAGCGCGCGCCGAGCGAAGACTTTCGTCCCGAGGTGCACGATTCCGATGGACTCTCCATCCACGCAAACAACGGTGAATGGATCTGGCGGCCGCTGGTCAATCCGCGGCGCCTGTTGGTAACTTCGTTCGCGCTGACCGACCCGCGCGGTTTCGGGTTGATGCAGCGTGATCGGCAGTTCGATCGCTACGAAGACCTGGAAGCGCGCTACGAGTCTGCGACCCAGCATTTGGGTCGAGCCCGTCACAAAATGGGGCGCCGGCCGAGTCGAATTGGTGCAGATTCCCACACCCAACGAGGCTAACGACAACATCGTCGCCTATTGGGTTCCGAATGCGGTACCGCCGCCGGGCACGCCTTTTGATCTCGCGTATCGCATGCTATGGATGAAAGACACGGATCGACGCCCGCCTAACGGCTGGGTGGTGCAGACGCGCCGCGGACATGGGTATCAGCGAAACCCTGCGTCGAATGACACGTTAAAGCTCACGGTCGACTTTGACGGTCCGGCACTGCGCAAATTGCCGGTCAACGCACCGGTGCAGGCCGACGTTGGGATCGCGAACGGACAGAGCACCGACCTCGTCGTTTATCGCAACGACGTCTCCGGCGCCTGGCGCATGGTCGTCGAGCTGCGCAGGCAGGACAAGGAAAAACCCACCGAAGTGCGCGCACTTTTGCGCAACGACAAGGAAGTCTTAAGCGAAACATGGAATTACATCATTCCGCTGCAGCAGTAGCGGCGCTTGTTGCCAGCGAATGCAAGCCGGGACCGGCGGTGCCTGCTGCGGCTCCTCCAATTGTGCGCACGCCGATGGCGCCGCGCCGCTGGGGGCGTGTCGGTCCGCTGTCCTGGATGCTGCGCCGGCTGTTCGGGCTCGAACTGCGGCTTACCGATGTCGATGGGCCGGCACGCGGCGCCGGACATCGCCGGCGCTTTGTGCTGCTCGCGCTATCGCTGGGACCGGCGCTGTATGCAACGTATTTTCTGTATGCGCTGCTGCCAAATGTCGTCACCGCCAATGAAACGGTCGACACGGCGATCGCTTGGGGCCGAGAACGCATTGCTCGTCTTGTTTGCGTTGTTGACGTGCTGGCTCGCTGCGGGCTTCTGGACGGCGTTGATGGGATTTTTTGTGCTGCTTTGGGGCGGCGATCGGCACCTGATTTCGCGCTCGGCCGTGTCTGCCGGCGCTGCGCTGCCTGCAGCGGCGCGCACTGCCATTGTGATGCCGATCTGCAATGAAGACGTGCGTCGCGTATTTGCCGGTTTGCGCGCGACTTACGAGTCGGTCGTACGCGCCCATGCGCTCGATCACTTCGATTTCTACGTCCTGTCGGACACCGGCAGCCCCGACGTGTGCGTGGCCGAGCTCGATGCGTGGAACGCTTTGCGCGAAGAACTCGGTGCCGAATGCCGATTGTTCTATCGCCACCGTCGCCGCCGCGTCAAGCGCAAGAGCGGCAACATTGACGACTTTTGCCGGCGCTGGGGCGCGAAGTATCGCTACATGGTCGTGCTCGATGCCGACAGCGTGATGACCGGTGAGTGTCTGACCACGCTGGTGCGTCTGATGGAAGCGCGCCCCGACGCCGGCATCATTCAGACCGCGCCGCGCGCGGTCGGGCGCGACACGCTGCACGCACGCATGCAGCAGTTCGCCAACCAGGTTTACGGACCCATGTTTACCGCCGGGTTGCACTACTGGCAGCTGGGTGAATCGCACTATTGGGGTCACAACGCGATCATCCGGCTCGAGCCGTTCATGAAGCATTGCATGCTGGCGCCGCTGCCCGGCTTCGGCTCGCTGGCGGGAGAGATTCTTTCGCATGACTTTGTCGAAGCCGCGCTGATGCGGCGCGCCGGCTATGGCGTGTGGATTGCATACGACCTCGACGGCAGCTATGAAGAGACGCCGCCCAACCTGCTCGAAGAGGTCAAGCGCGACCGCCGCTGGTGCCACGGCAATCTGATGAATGCGCGCTTGATGTTTGCGCGCGGCATGCATCCGGTGCATCGCTGGGTATTCTTGACGGGCGCACTGGCGTATTTGTCGGCGCCGCTATGGCTCGGCTTCCTGACCCTATCGACGTGGCTGCTGGTCGCACATACGAATGCCGAGCCGCGGTACTTCCTCATGCCGCATCAACTCTTTCCGCTGTGGCCATCGTGGCGGCCGGAGTATGCAATGGCGCTCTTCACGGCAGTTGCATCCGTACTCTTTCTACCTAAGCTGTTGGCGACGCTGCTCGCTGGCGCGCGCAATGCCGAGGCTTACGGCGGAGGCATACGGTTGACGTTCAGCATGCTGGTCGAAGTACTGATGAGCGCGCTCCTAGCGCCGGTACGCATGCTATTTCATACGCAATTCGTCTTCGCGGCGTTGCTGGGTTGGCAGATTCAATGGAAGTCACCTGCGCGCGCGGACAAGTCGACATCGCTTGCGCAAGGGCTGCGCCGGCATGGCATGCAAACCCTCATCGGAATCGTGTGGGTAGGTGTGGTGGCGTGGAAGGCGCCGGCGATGCTGCCGTGGCTCGCGCCGGTCGCGACCGGTTTGCTATTGGCGATTCCAATTTCCGTTCTGACCAGCTACACATTGCCCGGTGTGCTCGCACGCAAGGCGAAACTTTTCATGACGCCGGATGAAACGTACCCGCCGCGCGAAGTGACGGCGACCGCGCACTATGCGCGCAATGCGAGACCGCTGCCCCGCTTCGCCGATGCGGTGATTGATCCTGACGTCTACTCGGTGGTTCGAAGCGCAGCGCGTCGTTCGCGATCAGCGCTCGCCGCTGCTCAGCGCATGCAGCAGGTCGAGCGTGCGCTGCAGGCGGGGCCCGATGCTCTCAGCCGTAACGAACGCTTGGCGTTGCTGCACGACTCCGGCGCGCTCCACGAGATGCACCGCATCGCGCGGACCGCGCCCATTCATCCATCCTGGTATGCGAGTTCGGCCTCGGCACGACGCGCAACGATTAAAGTCTTTGGCCGGCCGCGTGACGAGCGCAATGCGACCGTCGCCACGCTGGTGCGAGCGCGTTAGCGCTCGCCGCTGCGTCGCAGAACGATCTACCAAATCCAGACCAGCGCTAACAACCAGATGGTTGCCGCGAAGCTGGTGGCTGTAACACCGACTCGTTGAATGCGGCGCAGTGAATTCTTCGGCAGCGTGTGTACTTGATGGTCCATACCTGTCCAGCCGGCGGCCCATGGACAGGCCCAGCGCGGCACACCTTTCACGGTCGTATTCTGGAGCCGTTTCATGACTTCTCCGTGTACCTCTGATGACTTAGCCGTGATGCGCTACGCCATCCAGACTACGCAGCGCGGGTTCAAGCAATGCGGCGGGCTGTGCCTCCTCGGCGGCGCCTGAAGTTCTTCGGCGACTCTGTGACGGGACATCCGACACGCCAAAGTCCTCTGCGGAAAACGGACTCGAGAGAAAGAATACGGAGACCAATACCACCGCCACTGCGGCGACGACGTAAACCTCTAGCTTCTGCAGGGTTGAATCGACTCGCATGATGTTCTCCCAACGGGTTGATGAAGGCGCTTCGAGGCGCTCATTGGGACATACGGCAGGATCGTGAGAAACCGGCCATTCGCCATTTCGAAAGCCGAAAATTCACGTCACTGGCCGGTCACATTGGCAGGTTCCGTATGTCGGGTAGCCGAGAACTTCTCGGTTGCCGACCGGAGAACCGCAATGAACTTCCGAATCGCCAGCAGCCCCGCCAGCGCACCGGTTGCACCGCCATCAACGGCAGCCTTCTGGCTTGTCAGCGTAAGTACGTTCTTCGCGTCGATTTACTGGGTGACCAACCAAATGACCAGCGTACGCAGCGATGTCGGCGCAATGGTGTTTCAGTGGGAGCGTGCGATTCCGTTTATCGACTGGACGATCATTCCGTACGGGTCAATCGTGGCGTTCTTCGTCGCCTCGTTTTTTCTATGTCGCAATCGCGCTGAGTTGAATTGCCATACGGCAAGACTGTTCGCGGTCGTAACGATTTCGGTGATCTGTTTCGTGCTGTGGCCACAGCGCTTTGTATTCGAGCGGCCCGTCGTCGAGGGTGCGCTCGGCGTGCTGTTTCAGTTGTTGAGCACGATCGATCTGCCATACAACCGCACGCCGTCACTGCACATCAGCGTGCTGGTAATCCTGTGGACGCTGTTTGCACAGCGCGCACAGGGTTGGGTGCGGCAGTTACTGAATACTTGGTTCGCGTTGATAGCAGTGTCAGTGCTGACGACGTATCAGCACCACTTCATTGATGTTCCTATGGGCGCGTTGACTGGCTGGTGTTGCGTGCGGCTATTTCCGGGGATGCGTCGTTGAGCAGATAAACGTCAGCCGTCAACTTATCAATTTGAGCGCGCAGACCTTGGTGCTGTAAAGCGTTGACACGCGCGCCGGTGCCGCCAACTAGGGGTCGCAGCTCCTCTTTCGCCTCTGACCGGCGGCCGGCAATGGTCAGCGCTTGCGCGCGCGCCGTGCGAAACAGCGCCCGCTGGTAGTCTGATTCAGCAGCAGCCTCAGCTTCTCGCAGGGCCTGCAGAGTCTGTTCCAATCGACCGAAGTCGGCCGCATTAGTCGCGAACAATGGGGCAACAGCGGCTAGGTATTGCAGTCTGACATCGACCGGAGCACTGCCGCTCTGAGCGATGCGTTCCGCGTGCGCTGCGTGTACGCGCGCCTGATCGAAGTCCCCGACTTCCCGGTATGCGCGCAGCAACACGATATGCCACGTAATCCGGCTTGCGGGTACCCCTTGACCTGCGGTCAGCAGCGCCTCCAACTCTCGCATCGAGTCTGGCGCGCGGGACTCTTCCACCGATACAAGTGCAACCTGCCCGCGGAATGTGTCTACGCGCGGCGATATTGTCGGATTCGCAATGCGCGAGCGCTCGTCCAGTGCGACGGTCATCTGTTGACGCGCCTCGCTATACCGACCCAAGGCAGCGAGCGCGCGGCCGTAGTACAGGCGAACCTGCGGCACCATCAGGCTCGACGCGGTATCGAACTGCGTGGCCGCCATAATCAGAGCGGGCGACTCGCGCACTACCTCGTCGAATCGTCCCAGCGCAAGCATGCTGAAAAGGCGACGTGAGCGCACGGTCACGGCATCCTGGCTATTTTCGCCGTACAACTCAGAGAACGCCGTCGTGGCAGATTCGAGCGTGGCCGCGGATCGCGCGACGGCCCCGCTGGTCTGCTGCATCAGTCCCAACGAGAACAGCGCGCGCGCACGATCGTCATGGAATGCCTTGTTGAGTTTTCCGGCCGGCCCGTCACGAGCGGCAATGGCATCGAATGCCTGCACGGCTTGCTGCGCGTATTGAAGCGCCTTCGCTGTGTCTAACGGCTGAAGCATCTGAGCGCTGCCGGTCAGTGCGTTCGCATAGACCTGCGATCTCGGATAAAGCTCGCCAAGCCGCGTACGAGTGCTGTCCAACTCGCGGATCGCCTCCTGCCGTTGCCCGGTCAAGCTCAGAGTCCGCGCGAGATTGAGCCTCTGCGATAGCGCCTTGAGCGAATCTTTGCCGTGAACCTTGTCGGCTTCTGCAACG
The DNA here is from genome assembly GCA_963807155.1 of uncultured beta proteobacterium. Classification (GTDB taxonomy): domain Bacteria; phylum Pseudomonadota; class Gammaproteobacteria; order Burkholderiales; family Burkholderiaceae_F; genus JACCZX01. The sequence goes on along the minus strand of CAWEAZ010000033.1, from coordinate 16,351 downwards.
GCACGTTGTATCAACTGCAGCCCCACGTCGTAGCGTCCGAGCATGATGTTCACGTCTGAGAACACCCTAAACAACTCGACCTTGGCTTCGGGTGAGGCAGCGCTCAGTTTGTCGATTCGCTCGACTCCTCGGTCCAATAGCTCGACGGCCGTCATTGCTTGAGCTTTCCGAGCGTCCGATTGCGCAGGGCTCGCTGATCGAAAGAGATCGACGAGATAGTCGCGAACCGCACGCGCCTGCTCCGACTCGAGTCGCGCACGCTCGGCCTCGCTAAGGGCGCGCGCGGCTTCGAACGAAGCCCGCTTCGCGTTTACATCCGCCTCGGTGGCTGCCTGGCGCTCTGACACCGCAAGGCGTTCGGCCAGCTCTCGGGCCGCGACCGCGGCGGTGCGCTCGTCCTGCGCAAGTTCCGCCTGCTGTCTCAGCATCCATCCGACTCGCGACCGCCTGCACATTGGCTTCAATGGCAACACGTCGTTCCGTTTCGGCTCGCTGCGCCTGCACCAGCGCAATCGACGCGCCTACGAACAACGCACCCACGGCGCTGCTGCCCGCGATCGCCTGTAGTCGATAACGCTTGAAGAATTTGCCAGCCCGATATAGGAAAGCATCCGGCTGTGCAATCACCGGCTCGCTGTTCAGGTGCCGTTTAATGTCTTGCGCTAAAGCGTCAACGCTGACGTAGCGCTCGGAAGCAGTCTTCTTCAGCGTCTTGTTAAGGATGGCGTCGAGATCGCCTCGCAGCACCTTCCTTGTAACCGGGTCTTGTGTCGCATCGCTCGCCTTCGGCGGGTCCATCGTCGCGATTGCCTCTTCCAACTCCGCCGCCGAGCCGCGGCCAAGCCGGTAGGGTCGGCAGCCCGTGAGCAGTTCAAACGCTACGACGCCCAAGCTATACACATCAGTCGCAGTGCCGATCGGCTCACCCTTGATCTGCTCGGGGCTGGCGTAGTCGGGGGTCAGCGCGCGGCCCGACAGTCGCGTCAGCTGTGTCTCGTGCGCCGTGTCGTTATCTGCAAGCAGCTTGGCGATGCCGAAGTCGAGCAGCCTTACTTGTCCTTCTGCGGTGACGAGAATGTTGGTCGGCTTCAGATCGCGGTGGATGATCAGATTCGCGTGCGCAAACTGCACCGCGTCGAGCACCTGGAGGAACAGCTTCAGCCTCGCCTCGATGCCGAGCTTGCGCTGATCGCAGTATTCGATGATGGACTGCCCATCGACGTACTCCATCGCCAGATACGGCAAACCATCCTCTGTAACCCCGGCGTCATACAGCCGCGCGATGTGCGGATGCTCGAGTCGCGCCAGGATGTCGCGCTCGCGCGCGAAGCGCTGCGCCAGATCGCGCCGTAACCGATTGATCAGCGGCAGCTTGAGCGCGACCTCGCGCGTAAAGGCGCCGTCGGCACGCTCGGCGAGCCACACGTCGGCCATCCCGCCGCTGCCGATCTCGCGTTTCAGCCGATAGGGACCGATCCGATCGCCCGCTGCCAGTGCGCTGACACGCATAGCGGCGGCCGTGGCACTCAGCGTCGGCAAGCGCGCCAGCACATCTACTGTCTCGCTACTCGCATGGGCTTCCAGAAGCTTGCGCACCGAGGGTGCGAGCGCCGGCTGCGTGACGCTTAGCTGCTCAAGCCACTTGGCGCGCGCAGACGGCTCTAGATCGAGCGCTTCGTCAAACAGGTCCGATAACGTGGTCCAGGTGGCGGCAGATATGTCCATATGAGCTTTCGCTTAGAACATATGGTGAATCGTGCCGCTGTTTGACCGACGCGGACTTGCTGTTCCAGAAAGCGGATAGAAAGCAGCCATCACCTCAACGGGCCTGAAGCGGCAGGCCCAGATCGGCCCGCCCGGGTCACGAACTGTTGCTGCGTCCTTTTGAGCAGCGCTACGTCTTCGGTACGGCCTGAGGTAGCGAGAACCTTCCGCGCACCAAGCATGGCGTCGTCCGCCTTCCGCTCATCACCGTTCGCAGATAGTGCGCGTGCATGCCAAAGCAGCGCGATTCCGGCGCTGCGATTAACACGATCGAACGAGTTCCAGAACGCGACCGCTTGATTGCTCGCCTCAAGAGCCTCTTGTTTCCGGTCCAGCGCTAGCAGCGCCTTCGTCGTCATCATCATCGTATCGGCGCGATCCGGGGACCCGTTGGGGTGCAACTTCTCGAAAACCATCCGAGCTTGGTCGAGTAATCCGAGCGCTGGGGCCGGTTGATCTAGGTCAAGAAGGACGCCGGCAAGCTCCACCTGTGCTGAGCTCTGCTGCGGTACGAGAGACTGCTTAGAAAAGAACTCGACGGCTTCTTCGAGCAGGCGTTGTGCCTCTGCATGTTGACCTTGAGCCCTACGCAGCGCACCCAAGCGCATCTTCAGAATGGCCGCCTGTATTGGGTTCTCGATTGGTAGTGAAAGCATGTTGTTGAACACGACTTCAGCCTGTTGCAATCGACCGGTTCGTACCAGCAGCAGAGCGATCGCCGACTGCACGTTGTGAGAGTGGAAATCTTTCGGACTCATGAACTGTGCGTAGATCGTTTCGGCGCTACGTAATTCGCTTTCAGCCTCGCCGTACCGGCGTGCGTTCATTAACGTGACGCCGATATTGAAGTGTTGCAATCCAATTCCAACGGTAGGTTTGCCACCGCTAGCCACGCGTTCGATGCGCAGCACTTGACGCATGCTGTCTATTGCGGTCAAAGGATCGCCGCGCTGGGCAGATGCCACGGCCAGGCGACCATACGACAGCGCAACATCGTTGTGGTCTGGGCCCAGCAGATCGACCTGCAGTGGAATCACCGCCTTCAATTCTGAAAGGCCCTGCGCGGCGTTGCCCTCGTATATCTGGGCGGTCGCGTACAGCGATTGCGCGTGCAGCACCGGCGCGGTTGAGCGGTTCGAATAAACCTCACGCGCCAGTGCGTAGGCGCGCTCCGCGGCAGGCAGTCGCCCTTGTTTTCGTGCAACCCAGAGCGCATTCGCCAGCCCGCCGTACGCCTCCATCAGCACGCGTCTGTGGGCTGCGGATAAACGCGTCTCGCCCAGTTGCACGGCCTGAGTCGCAAACGCGATGGCTTCGTCATAGCGGCCTTCAACGACTCGCAGGTTTGACTGCCAACGTAGCGCCTGCACCAACCCGACCGGATCGTCGATCCGTCGCATGCCTCGTTCCGCCGCATCCAGCATCTGTGCGGCGTTCTTGTTTTGTCCGACAAAAATCAGCGCCTCGCCGTACGCGAGTTGCGCCGCGATCGTGCGTGGATGAGCATCGCCTAAGCGCGAGGACGCGATACGAGTTGCTTCTTCAAGCACCGGGACCGCCTGCTGATACTCGCCGAGCCCGCCCAAGCTGAAACCGATCGCGGACAGCAGCTCGACCGCAATTGCCGGATCTTCCACCGGCGTCGCCGTGAGGCGCTTGTGGGCTTCAAGTAACAAATCGGCAGCACTCGTTTTGCGTCCCGCTCCTGCGTTGATGTCCGCGTCTTCAAATATCGACAAAACATAGCGCTTCACCTGCTCTGCGCGTACGGCTTGCTCACGCGCGATACGCGCCTGCCACAGCGAAACCAGCGTTGCGCTGAGCAGCACCAAGGTTATGGCCACCGTAGCTCCGACTGCGAGCGCGTTGCGTCGGACAAACTTTTTCAGTCGGTGCCACGGCGATGGCCGCGTGGCTATGGCGGGTCGCCCGTCGCAATAACGCTGCAAGTCCTCCGCGAACGCAGCAATTGTTGCGTAGCGTTCGGTAGGCGTCTTTGAGAGCGCCTTCAACACGATCGTGTCGAGATCGCCGCTGAGGGCGCGCATGAGTTTGGCCGCGGTCAAGCAACGCGCCTCGGCCGCTGCAGTCCCACCGGTGTTTGCGCTCGGCTTAGCCGGGTCGGCGGCGATGATTGCCTGCTCCAACTGCGCCGGGGATTGCATTTTTAACCGATACGCTCGTTGTCCGGCGAGTAGCTCGTACAGCACCACGCCGAGCGAATAGATATCGGTTGCAATCGTCAGCGGCTCACCTTTGATTTGCTCCGGACTGGCGTAATCGGGAGTCATCGCACGACCCGAAAGCTGGGTCAGCTGCGTTTCGTGCGTGGCGTCGCTGTCAGCAAGTAGCTTCGCAATGCCGAAGTCCAGGAGTCGCACTTGGCCATCCGGCGTAACGAGGATGTTCGACGGTTTGAGATCACGATGAATGATTAGATTTGCGTGCGCATATTGAACAGCACTTAATACTTGGGAAAATAGACGCAAGCGTTGCCGGAGGGCGAGCCGATGATCGTCGCAATACGCGGTGATCGGCTGCCCGTCGACGTACTCCATCGCCAGGTACGACAGTCCGTCTTCGCTTACTCCGGCGTCGTAGAAGCGTGCGATATGGGGATGCTCCAACCGCGCCAGGATGTCGCGCTCGCGCGCGAAGCGCTGCGCCAGATCGCGCCGCAGTCGATTGATCAGCGGCAGCTTGAGCGCCACCTCGCGCGCAAAGGCACCGTCGGCGCGCTCGGCTAGCCAAACATCGGCCATGCCGCCGCTGCCAAGCTCGCGCTTCAAGCGATATGGCCCTATGCGATCGCCAGGTCCCAGGATCGATACGCGCGCTGCGGAGTCAAGGCCGTCTAGCGACGGCAGTTGGGCCAGCACATCCGCCGTTTCGCTGCTCGCATGTGCTGCGAGAAGCTTGAAAACCGCCGGCGCGAGCTGCGGCTGAGTGGCGCGCAGCCGCTCTAGCCAGGAGTCGCGCGCAGCAGGGTCCAAGTCGAGCGCTTCGTCAAGCAGCTTCGATAGCGTGTTCCAAGTAGTGGCAGAGACTTGCATAGACTCCACCTGACATACGGAAAGCGCGGCGGCTTCCGGCCAGATCAAACCCTATTGCTGCATCGACGCCAGCAAAAACGCGCGCGCTTTTTCCCACTGCCGCCGCACGGTACGTTCCGACGTCCCCATCAGCTCCGCGACTTCTTGCTCGCTGTAGCCCGCGAAGTAACGCATCTCGACAATTTGTGCCAGGGTCGGATCGACAGCCTCCAGCGCTAGCAGCGTGTCGTTGACCTGCAACAGCGTTTTCCCGCTCGAATCGCTGCCGACCTCGTTTGCCAACTCCGTATTGAGCTGCAAGGGTGTGGCTCCGCCGCCGCGACGCTCGGCCAATTGTTCGCGCGCAAAGTCAATGATGATGTTGCGCATGGTCTTGGCCGCATAGGCGAAGAAATGCTTTCGATCTGTTAGTAGCAGGTCGGACGACTCGATCAGCTTCAGAAAGCTTTCGTGCACCAGCGCGGTCGTGTCCAGATGGGCGACACCGCCCTGCGAACGCAGCCGTGCGTGCGCAATCTTGCGCAGCTCCGGATACAAAACCGCGAATACCTGATCGAGCGCGCCGCGCTCTCCCTGGGCGGCAAGTTGCAGCAGCTGAGTCAGCGGAGCGTTGATCGTCGGCACAGCCCAAGTTTCGCTCCTCTTGTTGCGGCTGTCACGTGCGCGAACACGGTGCAATTGTCGAATTTTAGGCAGGCAGCAAGCGGCGCTTTGCTGACCGTGCGTGGCCGGTGTCCTGGGTTCGCGCGCTCACCAACTAGGCGCCGAAGCGGCCGTTGTCGTTTTTGCATACGTCTACATGCCGACTCTTCAGCTAGCCGCAACGTCGTAACCGCGGCCTAATGCCGGCAAGGGTTCGCAACCATTGAGAACCCTTCCGTGACGGGCGCGGCGGGATCACCGGCGCCCACATTCGATGAGGTCCATATGAATCGCTTCAAAGCAATTGGCTCAGCCTTTGTTCTAGTTCCCGCTCTGGCTCTGCTGTCGACGCAAGCTCGTGCCGAATTCAAATGCGATTCGCCGACAGTACGTGTCGACCGCGTCGCGTGCGAGAAGGCGAAAGAAAGTCCGAGTGCACTGCGTCGGTACATAGAGCGCATGAGAATTATCGAAAGCCTTGACTTTTCGGATTACGTCAACGATGCGCAAGAGGCTGCCTGGGCGCAAAACGAATCTAACCGCGCCACTACGAAGAAAGCGTCCGCTCACTCGGCCGAATTCGTGCAGGAAAATCCGGGTGCGTAACGATGATCAAGCTTGGCGCGGCAGCTCAATGCCGCGCACTTCATGCGCGAGACGCTGAAAATACGCAGCGAACTCCGGGTCTTCACCCTTGAGAAGATGGGGCAGCCGATAGAAGAAAGCGTCGCGCTGTAACCACTCGCGCATGAAGTCTTCCCATGAATTCCAGCGACGGCGCTGGGCCGGCGTCATGTCGTCGCTGTGCGCGGTCAGATACGCGCGCTCGAGCAGCGAGATCAGCATGTCGAAGATCAACAGCATGCGTTCTTGCTGCTCGGGGGATAAATCGGGCGTTACCGCATTGCTGCGTAGATGAAGATCGGGGTTATCGATCGCGACGCGTAGAAAATCGTTGTAGGCGTCCGAGAGTAGTTGATAGACCTCGTCCTCTTCGTTACGCCGCTCGCGCCGCTGCTCGAGCAAGAACACGCCGATGGCCAGCGGCAAGCCGATGACGGTGACGACGTAGCTGGCGATTTCCCACCACTCGACGCTCATCGCTAGCTTCCGTAACGGCGCAGTGCCGCCAGATCGATGATGCGGATGCTGCCGTATTCGACTTCGACCAGCTTCGCGCGTGCCAGCACCTGCAACGCCTGGTTAACGCGCTGGCGCGATACTCCAGACAGATAGCCGATTTCTTCCTGCGAGATCTCGAGTTCGTTGCGATGACCGGGGTACAGACGCGGGTTGAACATCTCGGCGAGGCAGCGCGCGACGCGTGCATCGGGTTCGAGCATCCGCTCGTACTCGACCAGCCCAATGAACTGGCCCAGACGCTCGTTCAGTTGCAACAACAGGAATCGGTTGAACGCGATGCTGGTCGACAGCAGCCAATCAAATGTCGAGCGCGGCATCCATGCCATCCGGGTGTCACGCAGGGCGACGATGTCGTACTTGCGGGCCTCGCTCTTTAGCAGTGAGCCTTCGCCGAACCAGCCAGCGGCGCCGATGCCGGTGAACGTCACACTCTTGCCCGCCGCCGAGACCGAACTCATTTTGACAAGTCCTTCGATGACGCCGGTCCACGCCTCGACGATTTCACCCCTGCGCATCACCACCGTGCCGCCTGGAAAGCGCCGTTCCTCAACCTCCGCCGTGACCCGCTTGCGCTGGCCCAGGTCGAGGCCGGTCCACCATGCGCTGGCGGCCAGCATGTCGACCAACTGAAGCGGTTGAGGATCGAGTTCCGACATAGAGCCTTAGGGCGAACAGGCCCGACATTCTCGCGCAGACTGTCGCCGCGACGACAGTTTGCCAAGCAGCGGCGCTTTACCGTTCGAAATTGTCCGCGACCGGTGAAGTAAGCTAGCTCGCTTACGGTGTGGCACAACCGGCGACGCGATACAAATCGCGCAATCAAGGAGACAACCTGTGAATTCGGTGCCCAGCGCTGACACTTTTCCGCGCTTGCTCGCGCACCACGCGAGCACACGTCCGCGTGCGACCGCGATCCGCGAAAAGGATCTCGGAATCTGGCAGAGCTGGACGTGGCAGCAGATGCACCAGGAGGTGAGCGAGATCGCGGCCGGGCTCCTGCAGGCCGGCTTCAAGCGCGGCCAGCATCTGGCGATCATCGGAGAAAACCGTCCGCGCCTGTATTTCACGATGACGGCGGTGCAGTGCCTCGGTGGCATACCGGTGCCTATGTACGAGGACGCCGCCGCCGCCGAGATGGTGTTCGTGTTCGATAACGCCGAGATTCATTTCGCGGTGGTGGAAGACCAGGAGCAGGTCGACAAGGTGCTGGAGATTCGCGAGAAAGTGCCGCACTTGCAGCACATTTTTTACGACGACGCGCGCGGCCTGCGCAACTATCAACAGCCCGGCCTGCAATCGTATGACGCATTACGCGCGAGCGGCCGGCAGTTGTTGCAGCAGCAACCTGCGGTCATCGAAGACGAGATAAAAAAAGGGCGCGCGACCGATGTCGGCGCGATGTTTTACACCTCGGGCACGACCGGGCATGCCAAAGGTGTCGTGCTTGGATACGACAACCTGATAGCAGCCGGTCGTGCGGGTGCCGAGATGGAGGCGCTGAGTTCGGACGAACAAGTTCTCGCGTACCTGCCGATGGCATGGATCGGCCAGAATATTTTTTCGTATACGCAGTGGCTGGTGTGCGGCTTTACCGTGAACTGCCCGGAGTCGGCGGCGACTGTCACCGCGGACATGCGCGAGATCGGCCCCACCTACTATTTCGCTCCGCCGCGCGTGCTCGAAGCATTGCTGACGCAGGTGATGATCCGGATGGAAGACGCATCGGCGATCAAGCGGCGAATGTTTCACTATTTCATGCGAGTCGCGCGCAACGTCGGCGGAAGATTATTGGATAGGGAGCCGGTCGGCGTTGCCGACCGACTACTTTATTCAATCGGCAACTGGTTCATTTATGCGCCGCTGCGCAACTCGCTCGGCATGAGCCGTGTCAGGGTTGCCTACACGGCCGGTGAGGCGATTGGCCCCGATCTGTTTACGTTCTATCGCTCGCTCGGCATCAACTTGAAGCAGCTGTATGGCTCGACCGAAACGTCGGTGTTTGTGTGCGTGCAGGAAAACGGCGGCGTCAAGGCAGACACGGTCGGTCCTCCGGTCAAAGGGGTCGAAATCAAGCTGACCGACACCGGTGAGATCCTGATTCGCTCACCGGGGCTGTTTCGCGAGTACTACAAGGCGCCCGAGGCGACGCACGAAGCGAAGGATGCCGAAGGCTGGTTTCACACGGGTGACGCCGGCTACTTCGATCAGAGCGGCCACTTAAAGATCATCGATCGTGCGAAGGACGTGGGCAAGCTCGCGGACGGGACGCTATTCGCTCCCAAGTACATCGAGAACAAGCTGAAGTTTTTTCCGACGATCAAGGAAGCCGTCGCGTTCGGCGACCAACGCCAGATGGTCACTGCGTTTCTCAACATCGACATGGAAGCCGTCGGAAACTGGGCCGAGCGTCATAACTTGCCGTATGCCGGCTACACCGATCTGGCGGCAAAGCCTGAAGTCCTTGCGCTGTTGCGCGAATCCGTCGGCAAAGTCAACGCCGACCTCGCCAACGACCCGGCACTCGCCAACGCGCAGATTCATCGCTTCATCGTGCTGCACAAGGAGCTCGACGCCGACGATGACGAGCTGACACGGACGCGCAAGGTCCGCCGCCGCTTCATCGGCCAGAAGTTCGATCAACTCGTCGATGCGATGTATGGCGGGCTAAATGAGCAGTACGTCGAAACCGCAGTCAAGTTCGAGGACGGCCGCACCGGCAAGATCAGCGCAACGCTGAAGGTGATCGACGCCGAAGTATTTTCCGCGCTGAAAAAGGCGGCCTAGTTAATGACTCCGCGCACAGTGGCCGCCATCGCGTGCCTCGTAGTCGGAGTCGGTCTCGCCGCGTGGTCATTGGCCAACGGTCAGTTGCTGCTCGCCATCATTGGCTTCGCATTGATCTTCACATTTTTGTATCTGGTGATGGAAGCAGCCAACAAGGCAGGCAAGCCGAAGCATGAGATCAAGCGCGCCACCGACTCCGCGTGGAGCATGAAGGACGAGCCGGCGCAAACGAACGAAGAGGGTAAGCGGTGAGCCGCGCGCGTGCCGACAATGCGGGCAACGTGTTGCTCAATGTCGAAGATGTTTCGCTCGCATTCGGCGGTGTCAAAGCGCTGCAGCAAGTGTCGTTCGACGTTTATGAGCACGAGGTCCGCGCGATCATCGGCCCCAACGGCGCCGGCAAGAGTTCGATGCTGAACGTGATCAATGGTGTTTACACGCCGCAACAAGGCCACATCACGTTTCGCGGCAAGGTGCGCGCAAACATGGACCCTCACGAAGCTGCCGCCGCCGGCATCTCGCGCACGTTCCAGAGCCTGGCGCTGTTCAAGGGCATGAGCGTGCTCGACAACATCATGACCGGCCGCAACCTGCGCATGAACACCGGCGTGCTGTGGCAGGCGCTGCACCTTGGCCCCGCCCGGCGCGAGGAGTTACGTCATCGCGAGTTCGTCGAACACGTCATCGACTTCCTCGAGATTCAGGCGTACCGAAAAACTGCCGTCGGCCGCTTGCCGTACGGCCTGCAGAAGCGCGTCGACCTGGGGCGCGCGCTGGCGATGGAGCCGCAGCTGTTGCTGCTCGACGAGCCAATGGCAGGCATGAACCTCGAAGAAAAAGAAGACATGTGTCGCTTCGTGCTCGACGTCAACGAGGAGTTCGGCACGACGATCGTGCTGATCGAACACGACATGGGCGTGGTGATGGATATCTCCGATCGCGTCGTCGTGCTCGATTACGGCAAAAAGATCAGCGACGGCATGCCAGACCAGGTTCGCAACAGTCAGAACGTGATTGACGCGTACCTGGGGGTCGCGCACTGATGGGCGCCTACCTGCTCAAGAATTGGGCAGTGGTCGCACTGATCGCTGCGCTGGTGATCGGCATGGTATTGCCGCTCGCCACCGGCATCAGTGCCCCTGGCTTCTATTTCGAGGTGATGCTCGGTGGATTGATGTCGGGCGTGCTGTATTCATTGGTGGCGCTGGGTTTGGTGCTGATCTTCAAAGCCTCGGGCGTATTCAACTTCGCGCAAGGCGCGATGGTGCTGTTCGGGGCGCTGGCGGTTGCGCGCATGAGTGAAGTGATGCCGTTACCGGTCGCATTCATTCTGGCGATCGGGGTCATGGCGATTCTCGCGTGGTTGATCGAGCGACTGGTATTGCGGCATCTGGTCAATCAGGATGCTGTCGTGCTGCTGATGGCAACCTTAGGCGTTTCGTTTTTCCTCGACGGCTTCGGACAGACCCTTTGGGGCAGCGACATTTATCAAATCGACACCGGCTTGCCGAAGACTCCCGTGTTGGTCGCAGAGAACATCTTTCAGGGCGGCATCCTGATCAACACCGAAGACCTGGTCGCCGCGGCGGCGGCGGCGTTGTTGGTGATCGCACTCGCGCTGTTCTTTCAGAAAACGCCGACCGGGCGTGCGCTGCGCGCGGTGGCCGATGATCACCAGGCCGCACAATCGATCGGCATCCCGCTGAATCGCATCTGGGTGATCGTATGGACGGTCGCGGGCTTTGTGGCGCTGGTGGCTGGCGTCGTGTGGGGATCGAAGCTCGGCGTTCAGTTCTCGGTATCGCTGGTTGCGCTCAAGGCGCTACCGGTAGTGATTCTCGGCGGGTTCACGTCGGTGCCCGGCGCGATTCTCGGCGGGCTGATCATCGGCGTCGGCGAAAAATTTGCCGAGGTCTTCCTCGGACCGATTTTGGTCAAGCAGTTCGATCTGGCCGGCGGCGGCATCGAAAACTGGTTTGCGTACGTGCTGGCGTCTACTGTTTTTGCTGGTGCGTCCCGAAGGCTTGTTTGGCGAGAAGCACATCGACCGCGTCTGACCATGCTCTATAGAGAAAACGGCCAGTTCAAATCCAGTTACGCCGCCGATCAGCAGTTGCTGCCGATCGCGCAGGACCGCTGGTTTGTGATCGGGCTGATCGTCTTCGCGTACCTGGCGGTGCCGGCGCTGGCGAGCGACTACATGTTTCGCGCGCTGATCATTCCGTTCGTGATCCTCGCGATCGCGGCCATCGGGCTCAACCTGCTGGTCGGTTACTGCGGCCAGATTTCGCTTGGAACCGCCGCGTTCATGGCGGTCGGCGCTTACGCCGCGTACAACCTGACGATCCGCGTCGAGTCGCTCAACTTTCTGATCGTGCTGGTGCTGGCAGGCGGCATTGCCGCGCTGGTCGGCGCGGTGTTCGGCATACCGAGCCTGCGCATTAAGGGCCTGTACCTGGCGGTCGCCACCCTGGCTGCGCAGTTTTTTATCGACTGGCTGTTTGCGAGGGTCAAATGGTTTACCAACTATTCGTCGTCGGGTTCGGTGTCGACCGCGCCGATCGAGATGTTCGGATGGACGATCGACTCGCCGGTCGACAAATACTTATTCGTTCTATCGATCGCGATCGTGCTGACTTTGGCGGCGAAAAATCTGGTGCGCGGCCATATCGGCCGTGCCTGGATGGCGACGCGCGACATGGATGTCGCCGCCGAGGTGATCGGCATCAAGCCGCTGACGGCCAAGCTTTCCGCCTTTGCGGTGAGCTCGTTTTACGCTGGCGTAGCGGGTGCGCTCTGGGGGTTTGTCCACCTAGGCGCGTGGGAGCCATTGGCGTTCAATATCAACCTTTCCCTGAACCTGCTGTTCATGATCATTATTGGCGGCATGGGCTCATTGCTCGGCGCATACTTCGGCGCGGCGTTTATCGTCCTGTTGCCGATCTTGTTGAATCAGGTTCCGGGCGCATTAGGCGTGCCGATTTCAACCGCGCTGGCGTCGCATCTGGAGTCCATGATCTTCGGCAGCTTGATTGTGTTCTTTTTAATCGCTGAGCCGCATGGGCTCGCACGTTTATGGGCAATTGGTAAAGAGAAGTTGCGGCTATGGCCGTTCCCGCACTGAAAGAGGTCCAAGGCGGGCTGGCCTTCATCTAATCGAACCGGACCAAAGGAGACACACCATGGCAGTTCTGCAACAAACGAAGGCAAGCGCAATTTCAGCGCTGGCGGAATCGCCGCCGCCGTCACGCTGAGCATGTCAGCACCAGCTGCGGGCAACCAAAGGCGCCCGCTGCGGGCAAGGGCGAACAATTTTTTCCCGTGCTCATCTATCGCACCGGTGCGTATGCGCCTAACGGCATGCCGTTTGCCAACGGCTACGTCGATTATCTGAAGCTAGTCAACGCCCAGGGCGGAATCAACGGCGTCACGATCACGTTCGAAGAGTGCGAGTTCGGCTATGCGACCGATCGCGGCGTCGAGTGCTACGAGCGGCTGAAAGGCAAGGGCCCGACCGGAGCCACGGTGTTTCACCCGCTGTCCACCGGCGTGACGTTCGCGCTCACCGACAAGACGGTCGTCGACAAGATTCCGATGATTAGCGCCGGCTACGGCCGCGCGGATTCGGTCGAAGGCGAGGTGTTCCCCTATAACTTTCCGCTGCTGGGGACCTACTGGAGCGCTGCCGACATCCTGGTTCAGCACGTCGGCAAGCTCAACGGCGGCTTGGACAAGCTGAAGGGCAAGAAGATCACGCTCGTCTATCACGACTCACCGTATGGCAAGGAGCCGATTGCGCTGCTGACCGAACGGTCGAAGCTGCACGGCTTCGACCTGACGCTGATTCCGGTCACCCATCCCGGTGTTGAGCAGAAAGCGGCGTGGTTGCAGATTCGTCAAAACCGTCCCGACTATGTGTTCCTGTGGGGATGGGGAGTGATGAATTCGACCGCGGTGCGCGAAGCGGTGGCGACCGGGCTTTCCGCGTGACCGCATGTACGGCGTGTGGTGGGCCGCGGCCGAGCCCGATGTCGTACCGGTCGGCGCCGACGCTAAGGGCTATAACGGCTTGGCGCTGCAGCACAGCGATGACCGCGCCAGATCCACGAAGACATTCTGAAATTGGTCCATGGCAAAGGTCAGGGCACCGGGCCCAAAGAGGAAGTGGGCACCGTGCTGTACACGCGCGGCATGATCAGCGCGATGCTGGGCGTCGAAGGAGTTCGGCAAGCGCAATTGCGATATGGCGTGAAGCCGCTGACCGGCGAGCAAGTGCGCTATGGCCTGGAGAACCTGACCATCGATGCCAAGCGGATCGAAGCGCTGGGGCTGACCGGAGTCATGCGGCCGCTTGCCACTAACTGCCGCGATCATGAAGGTTCACGAGTCGCGCGCATCCATCAATGGGACGGCAAGCAGTGGAACTACACGTCCGATTGGTACGAAGCCGACATGCAGATCATCCGCCCGTTGATTCGCGATACGTCGACGCGGTATGCGGCGGAAAAGAAAATCACGCGGCGCAGCTGCGAAGCGGAGATGAAAGCCGCGGAGGCCCTCGCGAAGACACCGCCGGCCGCAGCGAAGAAGTAAGTTTAGAACGGAGTCAAGCGGGCGTGCTTGCGCACGCCCGTGCTGCTACGCATGGCCACTGCTCTACGTCAATGGCATCGAGGTCATCTATAACCATGTGATCCTGGTGCTTAAGGGCGTGTCGCTGACCGTTCCGGAAGGCGGCATCGTCGCGCTGCTCGGCGCCAACGGCGCCGGCAAGACCACCACCTTGCGCGCAGTATCGAACCTGCTGCAGGGGGAACGTGGCGACGTCACCAAGGGATCGATCGAATATCGTGGTGAGCGTATCCAGGGTCTGACGGCGTACGACCTCGTGAAGCGCGGTGTTGTGCAGGTGATGGAGGGTCGGCGCTGCTTTGCGCACCTGACAGTCGAGGAAAACTTGTTGACGGGTGCGTACTCACGCAGCTCGTCGGGACGCGGACCGTCGCGCGCGGACATTGCGACTGATCTCGACAAGGTCTATGCGTACTTCCCGCGCCTTAAGCACCGGCGCACCAGCCAGTCGGGCTATACCTCGGGCGGCGAGCAGCAGATGACGGCGATCGGGCGCGCGTTGATGGCGCGGCCTTCGATGATTCTGCTGGATGAGCCTTCGATGGGTTTGGCGCCGCAGGTCGTCGAAGAGATTTTCGGCATCGTGCACGACTTGAACGGCAAGGAAGGTGTGTCGTTCTTGTTGGCCGAGCAGAACACCAACATCGCGCTCAAGTACGCCAAGTACGGCTACATCCTCGAAAACGGGCGCGTCGTGATGGATGGTGAAGCGCGCTCGCTGCGCGAAAATGAGGACGTCAAGGAGTTCTACCTCGGCATCTCGACATCCGGGCGCAGAAGCTTTAGAGATGCGAAGTTTTATAAACGACGCAAGCGCTGGCTTGCCTGAGCAGCCTTGTTTCCGTTCGATAGAGGAAAAAGAGCCGGCTGTGGCTTATTGCCAGGCCGGCTCCGCACGCGATGCGCGTAAGCGCTGCTTACGGCTTTGCTTTTTCGGCCGGTTGGCCTGGAATCGCGCTTGGAACGGTGCCCGGCGCGTACGCCGCGTCGATGTCCGCCGCCGTGGCCAGCCCCTTGGCGTTGCGCTTCACCTTCTGCCACACCGTTTCGTGATACTTATTGAACTCTTCTCTGGAGATCATGCCGTCGTTGTTCGTGTCCATCGCTTTCATCCGCGCGTCTTGTTTCGCCGCTGTTTTTTGTTCTTTCGCTTCTTTCGTCGTAGTTGGAGCGGTTGTTTGAGCGATTGCCGAACCGGTCATACCGACTACGGCTGCTCCAACCAAGGTTGCGATTAACTTGCGCATACTTCCTCCTCGTGAGTTGTGCTTACAGGGGTGGTACAGCAAAAGAGGTGCCCGACAGGGTCGCATCGCCGGTCGAGCGGGCGCCTATGATGCGGCGCTGCTTGCTCAAACGATTCAATGAACCTACGCGTTTACAGCATCATCGCAATGGCGGCGTTGATCGCCTGCACCGGGCGCGATTCGGGCGATGCCGCGAAAACGCCGCTGCCGACGCGCCAGACGACAATCGATCCGGTCAACAAGAAGCTCGATACGGCGCGCGAGGATGCGGAGCGTCGCCGACCAACGACGACGTCGCCAAATAAAGCGAATGGGCAAATGACCGAACATCTCGATAACCGCGAGGCGCGCGATCCGCAGCGCCGCGAGCTCGACCTGATGGGCCACTTGCCGGGCCTGCTTGCGAAAGCATTGAAGTCACCCGGCTGGCAGCGCCATCTGGGCGATGTCGACACCGCGCAGTTCAACAGTCGCGCGGCGCTCGCGCGGCTTCCGCTACTGCGGAAATCCGAATTGCCCGCGCTGCAAAAAGCGAAGGCACCGTTCGGCGATTTCATATCCAGTGATCTGGAGCGATTCGGCCGATTGTTCACGTCTCCCGGGCCGATTTACGAGCCCGAAAGCAAACATGACGATGCATGGCGTGCGTCGCGCTCGTTGCACGCGGCGGGCTTTGTCACGGGCGACATCGTGCTCAACACGTTTTCGTATCACCTAGTGCCGGGCGGCTTCATCATGGACGGCGGCGCGCGTTGCCTTGGATGCACGGTCATTCCCGCGGGTCCGGGCAACACCGAGCAGCAGCTCGACGTGATCGAGCACCTGAAGCCGGCCGCCTACACGGGAACCGCCGATTTCCTGAAGATTATTCTTGACGCGGCAGACGCCGGTGGCCGCGATGTATCTTCAATCAAGAAGGCGGTCGTCTCGGGCGCTGCGTTTCCGCAGTCGTTACAGGCGATTATCAAGGCGCGCGGCATCGACGCTTACCAGGCGTACGCCATCGCTGACGTCGGCGTGATCGCCTATGAAAGCCGGGCGCGCGAAGGTTTGATCGTCAACGAAGACGTGCTGATCGAAATCGTG
>CAWEAZ010000032.1:0-168672 GCA_963807155.1 uncultured beta proteobacterium | reverse complement strand
CACTTACGCTGCGAAACTCTCGAAGTCGGAGTCGTGGCTTGATTGGTCGCAGTCGGCAGTGGAACTCGAGCGCAAGGTCGTGCATTCGATCCGTTTCCGGTCGCGGCGAGCTCGCTCGGCAGTTCGATAGTTCGGATCTGGCGCGCGCGAGCAGGCGGTAACTCGCAGGCGAACCCTGGCGATGTAGGGGTCGTCAAATCTGCCGATGCTTCCGGCCTTTGCGTCACGTGTGGATCGGGTGAGTTGCTGATAACGGAGCTGCAGCGCGCCAACGGAAAGCGGGTAGCGGCACGCGAATTCGTTAGCGGATCGCTGATCAAGGCGGGCGATCGCTTCGTCAGCCCGCATACCCTAGCGCCCGAGTGAGCAGCGGGGAGTCACCCGGGCTGGCCGATGTGCTGCGGCACGCGGCCGCCGCCTGGCAATTCTTTCGTTCCGGCCGCTCGCTCGACCGCGCGCTGGCAGCCGCGCTCGCAGAGCATCCGGAGCTGAGACCCGCGGTCCAGGACGCGATGTACACCGCGGTTCGCCATCTGGCGGTGAGTGAACGCGTCATCGAGCGTCTGGTCGCTCGACCTCCGGCACCCGACGTGGCGGCGCTGCTGGCGGTATCGCTTGCCCAACTGCAGCGCGAATCGCATGCGCCTCATACCGTTGTCGACCAGGCGGTTCGCGCTGCGCAACTGTCGGGGCACTCTTCGTCCGCATCAGGCTTTGTCAATGCCGTTCTGCGCAACTTCTTGCGTCAGCGTGCGGCGCTACTGGCCGAGTTGCAGAGCGATGCCAGCGTGCGACACAACCTGCCAGCGTGGTGGCTCGAACGTTTGCGCAGCGAGTATCCGAATGAGTGGCCGTCGATTGGGGAGTCGCAGCAACAGATGCCGCCGCTCGTGCTGCGCGTCAATGCAAGGCAAGTTACGCCGGACGATTACCTTGCGCGACTCGCCCAACTCGGGCTCGAAGCGACCCGGGTCGGGGCGCACGCGATCTGGTTGCATCAACCGCGGCCAGTAATTGAAATCCCGGGCTTCCGAGACGGCGGCGTGTCGGTCCAAGACGCCGGCGCACAACTGGCTGCGGCATGGCTAGACGCTAAGCCAGGCATGCGCGTGCTGGACGCCTGTGCTGCGCCGGGCGGAAAGACTGCGCATCTGGCCGAACTTGGGGCCACCGACTTGACTGCGGTCGAAGTCGATGCCGCACGCGCGGAGCGCATTACTGAAAACCTTACTCGGGGACACCTCAGCGCACGCGTGATTCTGGGGGATGCTGCCCAGCCAGGGACATGGATCGCAGCAAGCGGCGGCGGCTTGTTTGACCGGATTTTGCTCGACGCCCCGTGCACCGCCTCTGGAATCGTGCGCCGTCATCCCGACATTCCTTGGTTAAGGCGTCCGGCTGATGTTGCGCAATTGACAACGGTGCAACGCGAATTGCTGGACGCTTTATGGCCGCTGCTAGAGGTGGGTGGTAGGCTGCTTTACGTCGTCTGCTCGCTGTTTCCGGAGGAAGGACGCGAGCAGATTGCTCGCTTTGGCGAGCGGCGACCCGACGCGCGCCGATGCAAGTTGCCGGCGTCGCAGTTGCTGCCGGTATCGGCGGCTGAGCCGGCTGCCGTGTCCGCGTGGCAGGGTTCCAGTCTGCCGACGCTGCATGACGGCTTTTTCTACGCGTTGCTTGAGAAGACCGGATGAAACCGATCATCACGCCAAGGCTTGCGGCAGCACTTCTAGCGTGGCCGCTGTGGCTTGCTCTCGGCGCATTTTTCCTGGCGCCGTCATATGCATTCGCCGACGAACGGATCGGCGTGATGGCGGCTGGCCTCGAACCCGCGCGGGATCCACAAAACCTCAGCGGCGATGCGTTGCTATTGAATGCCACGTTCGAATTCGAGATGCCGCAGGCGCTGGAGGAGGCGGTGCAAAAGGGCATTGCCCTCTATTTCAATATCGAGTTCGAGCTGTTTCGCAAGCGCTGGTACTGGTTTGACCGGAAGGTCGCTTCGAGCACGCTGACGTATCGCTTGTCGTACAGTCCGCTGACGCGGCAATATCGACTGGCCCGCGGCGGACTGTCGCAGTCGTTCGAATCACTCGACGAAGCGTTGGCGCTGTTGAAAAGCGTTCGAAATTGGAAAGTCGCCGACAAGAGCATGTTGAGTCCCCGCGACGAATACGACGCCCAGGTGCGAATGAGACTCGATGTCAACCAGCTGCCAAAGCCATTCCAGGTAAATGCGATTACCAGCCGCGAGTGGACGCTCGCGTCCGATTGGCGCGAAGTGCCGGTCCACGCTGAACTGACACGCTAACTGCCCCGATGAAAAACGTAGCGAGCAGCCGCCTGGCGCACATGCTGCCGCGCGCGCTTCGCTACGGCCTGCTTGCCGCCCTTGCGGTCGGTGGCGTGCTGCTGTTCCTGTTGGCCTCTGCCAGCGGAAACACCGCTTTCTTCGAGCGCAACTATCCGCTGCTGCTGGGCATCAACGGCGTCATTGCGGCACTGCTGTTCGTGCTGGTGCTCGCGCTGATTCGCCGGCTCGTGCTGCGGTTGCGCGCAAAGCAGTTCGGCGCGCGAATGATGATGCGGTTTACGGTGGCGTTCGCGCTGATGGGCGTGCTGCCCGGCGTGCTTATCTATGTGGTTTCGACCCAGTTTCTGTCGCGCTCGATCGAGTCGTGGTTTGACGTGCGTGTGGATCGCGCGCTGGACTCAGGTTTGACACTGGGTCGCGCCGCGCTCGACAACCTTAAAGAAGACGTCAGCAACAAAGCGCGCAATTGGGCACTCGAGCTGTCCGACATCCCGGAGTCGTCGCAGCTTTCGCAGTTGAATCGATTGCGCGAGCAGGGCGGAATTCAGGACGCGCTAGTAGTGAGCGGCAACGGACAGTTGATCGGAACCAGCGGTTCGCGGTTGTCCCAGCTTGTGCCTGAGGTTCCATCCAGCAACGAGTTGCGTCAGGCGCGCACGCGGCTTATTTTTGCGACGATCGAGGGTGAGGCAGGCGCACTTGAATCTCGCCACGGGTTACGCGCGCGCGTGATCGTTCCGATCCCCGCGCCGGCGTCTCTGGTTTCCTCCAACGTGTCTTCGGCCAAACCGGGGACGGTACGTGACGACGCCAAGGCTGGATCCGCTTTCGCCGGCATTGTCCCGCCCCATGAAACACACTTTCTGCAGCTGATCCAACCTGTGCCGCCGTCGATCGCAGCCAATGCAGAGGCGTTGCAGAACGGATATCGGGAGTACCAGGAGTTGTCGCTCGCGCGCCAGGGGCTGCAGACGATCTATGGGCTGACCCTTACTTTGACGTTGCTGTTATCGATCTTCGCAGCGATTGCATCGAGCGTGCTGCTGGCAAGCTCGATGACCGCGCCGCTGTTGCAAGTCGCCGAAGGTACGAAAGCAGTTGCCGAGGGCGACTACCGGCAGGTGCGCGAGTTTCCGGGTAACGATGAGCTGAATTTGCTGACGCAATCGTTTAACGCGATGACGCGACAGTTGACCGAGGCGCGCGATCAAGTCGAAACGAAACAGCGCGAGGTCGAAAACGCGAAGACTTATCTCGAGCGGGTGCTCGCCAATCTGTCGGCCGGCGTTGTCGTGCTGAACAAGGATTTCGATCTCGTCACTGCAAATCACGGGGCCTCGCGCATCCTCGGCTATTCGCTGATGCAGCAGGCCGACCGGCCGTTGAGTGAGATCGATGCGGCGTTGTCAACTGCACTCGCAACCGCGTTTGCGGACCACGCGCTGACTGCTTCGCCAAAAGATTCGTGGCAGCAGCAGGTCGAAGTCAAACGCGCGCCGGTACCGTCGCCGTCCGATTTCGACAAGATCACCAAGGCCGGCGCAGCCGGCGAGCCCCTGATGCTGCTCGCGCGCGGATCGCGCCTGCCGCTCGATGACGGACTCGGCTACGTTGTCGTATTCGACGACATCACTCAGGTTATTTCGGCGCAGCGCGCATTGGCGTGGGGTGAGGTTGCGCGACGCCTGGCGCACGAAATCAAGAATCCGCTGACGCCGATCCAATTGGCGGCCGAGCGCTTGCAGATGAAGCTGATAGAGAAGCTGTCGCTGTCGGACGCCGACGTGTTGAAGCGCGGCACGTCGACGATCGTCAACCAGGTGAGCGCAATGAAGCGGATGGTGGACGATTTTCGCGACTACGCTCGCGTGCCGCCGGCGCGGTTGTCGCCGCTCGCGCTGAATACGCTGGTCGAGGAAGTCGCTGCGCTTTACGGTGCAGAAGCAGGCACCGGCGCGATCCAACTATCGCTGCGTCCCGGACTACCGCTGATTGAAGGAGATGCCACGCAGCTGCGGCAGGTGATTCACAACCTGCTGGTCAATTCGCAGGACGCATTAGCCGGGCGGCCCGATGCGCGCATTCAGGTGCGAACCGAGTTGGTCGAAATCGAAGAGGCGAGCACCAAAGCGCGCGCGGTGCGATTGGCCGTTGAAGACAACGGGCCGGGGTTTCCAGCGAATATACTTCGCCGTGCGTTCGAGCCTTATGTCACGAGCAAGTCAGGCGGCACCGGCCTTGGACTCGCGATGGTGAAGAAGATTGTCGATGAGCATGGCGCTCGCATCGAAGTCGTCAACCGCGGTGGCACGGGACAGAGTGGCGGCGCAATCGTTACGATCGTCTTTCGGAGGCTCGCCGAAGTCAGAGCGGCGCCGGCGCTTTTCGCGGCGTGACATTTCGCGTGTCGCAGCGTGCGGCGTAAGCTGGCGTACTCATTTGCAGGAAGCTTGTTGATCAGTCATGGCTAACATCCTCGTCGTCGACGACGAAATTGGTATTCGAGAACTCCTATCGGAAATTCTGGCTGATGAGGGCCATGCGGTTCTCACGGCAGAAAATGCAGCAGCGGCACGCTCCGCGCGCAGCCGCGAAGAGCTTGATCTCGTTCTGCTCGATATCTGGATGCCCGACACCGACGGCGTCACGCTGCTTAAAGAATGGGCGTCGACCGGTCAGCTGACGATGCCCGTCATCATGATGTCGGGTCACGCAACGATCGATACTGCGGTAGAAGCCACTCGCTTTGGCGCGCTCGAGTTCCTGGAGAAGCCGATTGCGATGACGCGCCTGCTGGCTGCCGTGCGCTCCGGCCTTGAGCGCGGGCGGGTGATGCGCAATCTCCGGATGGCGGTCCCTGCTGCGCTCACTGCCGTCGCACTCACGCCAGCCACCGCTGCCATAACCGAAGCCGACAACGCGGCGGCCAAGCACGCAGAGGTCGCTCAGCCGAACGAGCACAACGGCGTCGCGCTGGACCAGCCATTGCGCGATGCGCGCGATCAGTTCGAGCGCGTGTACTTCGAATATCACCTGGTGCGCGAGAGTTACAGCATGACGCGCGTCGCCGATCGGGCCGGACTTGAGCGCACCCATTTGTATCGCAAGTTGAAGCAGCTGGGTATCGAGCTGTCGCGTGGCTCACGACGAAACGATCGGGCGCCCGACGACGTGCCCAGCGCGCACGAAATGCCGGCTGCGCGCAGCGAGCCTCCGGTCTACTCTCAACGCAGCAGCCACGAGTACGACGACTAAATAACGGCGCCTGCTCGCCCCGCGGTTTTATGAAAATCATCATCGTCGGCGCCGGCAGGGTCGGCACTTCGGTCGCCGAAGCGTTGGTCTCCGAAGCCAACGACATCACGGTGATCGACATCGACGGGGCGCGTGTTGCTGAGCTGCAAAACCGTTTCGATCTGCGCGGCCTGGTCGGCAATGCAGCGCTACCGTCGGTATTGCAAGCAGGCGGCGCGGCCGACGCTGACATGCTGATTGCGGTCACCGCTTACGACGAGACCAATCTGGTGGCGTGCAAGATCGCCGCCGATCTGTTCAACACCCCGATGCGTATCGCTCGCGTACGCAACACCGAGCTGCAACAACATCCGAACCTGATCGGCGAGAGCGGTTTTCGCGCGACGGAAGTCATTTTTCCCGAGCAGACAGTGACCGACTATCTGCTGAAGCTCGTCGACTTTCCGGAGGCGCTACAGGTACTCGAGTTTGCCGACGGACGCGCCAGTCTGATTGCGGTCAGGGCATTCGCCGGTGGGCCGCTGGTGTCGCAGCCGATCAAGGAGCTGCGGCGTCACATACCGAATGTAGACACGCGCATCGTCGCGCTGTTTCGCGACGATGCCAGCGTGCGCGTTGACGGCGACACGATGATCCTGCCAGGCGATGAAGTGTTTTTCCTGGCAGCGACGCGTGACGTGCGTGCGGTGATGAACGAGTTGCGGCGTATGGACAAGCCCGTGCGAACCGTGATAATCGCGGGCGGCGGCAACATCGGCCTGCGGTTTGCGCGCGCGCTTTCGACCGGCGAAGGGCTCGACGTGGCTCAGCGTTGCAGCGTCAAGATTATCGAGACCAACAAACGGCGCGCCGAGGTTCTGGCGCAGCAGACTCCACCCGACGTGCTCGTGCTGCTCGGCGACAGCACCGACGAGGATCTGCTGACCCAGGAAGGCGTAGCCGACGTAGATCTGTTCGTTGCTCTGACTAACGACGACGAAAACAACATCATGAGCTCGCTGTTGGCCAAGCGGCTCGGTGCGCGTCGGGTGATCGCGCTGATCAATCGCAAGAGTTACGGTGATCTGATGCAGGGCGGGCAGATCGATATCGCCATTTCACCCTCATACGTCACGATGTCCGCCTTGCTGCGCTTCGCCCGACGCGGTGACGTGGTGGTGGCGCACACGTTGCGTCGGGCCGCCGCCGAAGCGCTGGAGCTGATCGTGCACGGCGACGCCCGAAGCTCGCGAGTCATCGGCAAGACGATCGAGCAAGTCGAGATGCCACGCGGCGCGACGATCGGTGCGATCGTGCGCGGTCATGGCGACCAGGCGCAGGTGTTAATGGCGCACCACGATGTGGCGATTCAACCTGAAGACCACCTGATTATCTTCGTCGAGAACAAAAGGGTGATCTCGCGTGTGGAGAAGATGTTTACCGTTGGCCTGGGGTTTTTCAGTTAGGTTGCTGCACTGCGGCTTGTTGCACTGCGGCGGACAACTCCTCGGTACTTACGCGAAGTTCGTCACAGCGGGCACCGCTTTCAATAGAATGCGCGCCTGCGGCATTTGTTCTTGTGACTCTTGCAGTTGCCGCTTGCCAGGAAACCAGTGGCGCCTTAACTACCGGCCTCGGAGTCGCACCAGTTTCACAACGATAGTTGCATTACCTAGGAGACCTCATGAACTTTCTCAAAACAAAAGACGAGCAGAAGGACACAGCGTCCTCAGTCGGGAAACGCCGCAAATTTCTTTCCGGCGCAGCGGGCGCGGGCGCGGTAGCGCTCGGCTTTCCGATGATTGCCAAAGGACAAGCGACGCCGATCGCGATGCGGTGGCAGAGCACGTGGCCAGCGAAGGACATCTTTCACGAATACGCCAACGATTTCGCCAAGAAGGTCAACGACATGACCGGTGGCGAGCTGAAGATCGAGGTGCTGCCGGCGGGCGCGGTGGTTCCGGCGTTCGGCCTGCTCGATGCGGTCACCAAAGGCACGCTCGACGGCGGCCATGGCGTGCTCGTTTATCACTATGGCAAGCAGAACGCGCTTGCGCTGTGGGGCTCCGGTCCGTCGTTTGGCATGGACGCCAACATGCTGCTGTCGTGGCACAAGTACGGTGGCGGCAAGGATCTGCTGGCCAAACTTTACAACTCAATCAATGCGAGCGTGGTGTCGTTCCCGTACGGTCCGATGCCGACGCAGCCGCTCGGTTGGTTCAAAAAACCGATCACGAAATCCGAGGATATGAAGGGGCTGAAGTTCCGCACTGTCGGCTTGTCGATTGACGTGTTCACCGGGCTTGGGTGCGGCGGTAAACGCGCTACCCGGCGGCGAGATCGTCCCCGCGATGGATCGCGGCCTGCTCGATGCGGCCGAATTCAACAACGCAACCTCGGATCGCATCCTTGGCTTCCCCGACGTCTCGAAGGTCTGCATGCTGCAGAGCTTTCACCAGAACGCCGAGCAGTTCGAGATCATGTTCAACAAGCCGAAGTACGACGCGCTGCCCGCCAAGATGAGGGCGATCATCGAAAACGCGGTCGAGGCGGCATCGGCCGATATGTCGTGGAAAGCGGTCGATCGCTACTCGAAAGACTACATCGAGATGCAGACCAAACAGGGGGTGAAGTTCTACCGCACGCCCACGGCCGTGCTGCAGCAGCAGCTCACTGCGTACGATCAGGCGGCTGCGAAGAAGTCCGCCGAGAACCCGCTGTTCAAAGAGATCGAAGCTTCGCAGCGTGCGTTTGCCGAGCGCGCAGTGCGCTGGGATCTCGATACCAACGTTAATCGGGGCATGGCATATCAACACTATTTCGGACAAAAGTCCGGCGCGTCACCGAAAAAGGCCTAACCGATCGTCTGCGGTTGAAGCAAAACCATCCGGCAGTGCCGGATGGTTTTTATGATCACTAACAAGTGAGCGGTCGAGCACGACGGCGACCGGCGGGAGAGGGCTTTGCAAAAGTTATTGCTGGCGGTCGACCGGTTCAGTACCTGGATCGGACAGGCATTTTCCTGGCTGATCGTCGCATTGACGCTGTTTGTGTCGTGGGAGGTGTTTTCCCGCTACGCCCTGGATAGTCCTCACGCGTACGCGTTCGACGTGATGACCATGTTCTACGGAACGATGTTCATGATGGCCGGCGCCTACACGCTCTCGAAGAACGGCCATGTGCGCGGTGACGTTCTGTACGGGTTTTTTAAGCCCCGGACGCAGGCGACGATCGACCTGACGCTGTACATCGTGTTCTTCATTCCGGGAGTGGTCGCTCTCGTATGGGCCGGCTACAACTACGCGTCAGAATCGTGGGCGATTAACGAGCATTCCAACGTTACGGCAGACGGTCCACCGATTTACCCCTTTAAGACGGTGATTCCGATTGCCGGCGCCATCCTGTTGCTACAGGGTTTAGTCGAGATCGCTCGCTGCGTCATTTGCATCAGGCAGGGTTATTGGCCTTCGCGCGAGCAGGACGTCGAGGAAGTCGACGTCGACAAGCTGAAAGAAATGGTGCACGTCAAGGACGAGGATATTCAGAAGCTCGACCAGTATGTCGTGCGCGAGTCGAACAAATGAGAAAGGAACTCTGGTTCGGCTTTACGCTGATGGCGATTCTGATCGTCGGCTGCGTCTTCATGCTTGTAAGCGCGAAGACCATTACCAACGGTCATCTCGGGCTGCTGATGCTGGGCCTGGTGGTAGTCGCCATCATGATGGGCTTTCCGACGGCGTTCACGCTGATGGGAATGGGCATGATGTTTGGCTGGTTCGCGTATCGCAGCGTCAACCCGGATCTTGCTCTCAATCAGATCCTTGATCTGATGGTTCAACGCACGTATTCCGTGATGTCCAACGATGTGTTGATCGCCATTCCGCTGTTTGTTTTCATGGGTTACCTGGTCGAGCGCGCGAACCTGATCGAAAAGCTTTTCAGAAGTTTGCATCTTGCGATGGCGCGCGTACCGGGTTCTCTGGCGGTCGCAACCATCGTCACGTGCGCGATATTTGCGACCGCAACAGGCATCGTCGGTGCGGTCGTGACATTAATGGGCCTGCTCGCTTTTCCTGCAATGCTGAAGGCCGGCTATAACGTCCAGGTTGGAGCTGG
This sequence comes from uncultured beta proteobacterium, assembly GCA_963807155.1. Classification (GTDB taxonomy): domain Bacteria; phylum Pseudomonadota; class Gammaproteobacteria; order Burkholderiales; family Burkholderiaceae_F; genus JACCZX01. Next base: position 159,008 of record CAWEAZ010000032.1, on the reverse strand, counting down.
CGCGGTTACCGCTGGCGGGTGTCTGGGTATTTTGATTCCGCCATCGGTGCTGTTGATTGTCTACGGCGCTACGGCAGGCGTATCGGTTGTGCAGTTGTATGCCGGCGCGTTCTTTCCAGGAATCATGCTCGCCGGGCTCTATGTGGGATATGTGATCGTCCTGGCGAAGATCAAGCCAAGTCTGATGCCGCCACTGTCGGAAGAAGACCGGCGCGTCGCGTTGCCCTCGTTCGCGCAGCGCTTGTCGCACAGCGGCGATCGCGCAGTAAGCGGTCTGGTACGCGGCCTTAAGGGTCCGCGAAATGCAGATGTGCCCGCACGCACCTTGATCTTCCAACTCGGCATCACGCTGCTGCCAGCATTAGTCATTGTTTTGTTCATGGGGCTGATATTCAGATCGGTAACTGCACCAGCAGTAGTGCAGGACACCACCGGCCTGCAGGCAATGGGTTTTGCGGGGGAAGCCGGAGGTGCGACCGACCAGGCATCAACTGGGCTCGCTGAACCACCTCCGGCTGAAGGATCGTTGCAGGAGCCGCCGTCCGAAGGCGACGCGGCGAAGGGCGCATCAACGGTGCCGACGAAAGACGAGGCTGCCGTCGAGGCGCCGAAGGCGGACACGCAAAAAACAGCGACAACGGATACGGATCCAGCAGAACGCGTCGACGCTCCGATGGCCTTCTGGATCGTGTTGGCTATCTGTGTCGTCGCGCTCGCGGTCTTTTATCCGACATTCAACTTTGCGCGTCTTGAGATATTCAAGATGCTGCTGTCATCTTTCTTTCCGCTCGCACTGCTGATCATTGCGGTACTGGGATCGATCGTCTTCGGGCTGGCAACGCCGTCGGAAGCGGCAGCAGCGGGCGCGCTCGGAGGGCTGCTGCTGGCTGCCGCCTATGGAGCCGTTGAACTACCCGGTAGTCCGCGATTCGGTTTTTCTCACCGCCAAGACATCCGCAATGGTCTGCTGGTTGTTTGTCGGTGCATCGATATTCTCTGCGTCGTTTGCGTTGCTCGGCGGTCAGGAAATCATTGAAAGATGGGTGACGTCGCTTGGTCTGACGCCGGTGGAATTTCTGTTGTTATCACAGGTCATCATCTTCATTCTCGGCTGGCCGCTCGAGTGGACCGAGATCATCGTGATCTTCATGCCGATCTTTGTTCCGCTGCTGCCGCAGTACGGCGTCGATCCGCTGTTCTTCGGGCTGCTGGTGGCATTGAATCTGCAGACCGCGTTTTTGTCGCCGCCGGTCGCCATGGCGGCCTTTTATCTAAAAGGCGTGTCGCCGCCGCATGTAACGCTGAATCAGATCTTTGCCGGAATGCTGCCATTCATGGGAATACAGGTGATCGCAATCTTCATCCTGTATGTCTTTCCGCAGATCGGCATGTGGCTGCCTAGCGTGCTCTACGGCCGGTAGCTCTTCCACACCCGCGCGGCGTCCAACGACAAGCGCGCTACGGCGCCCTAGGCAGCGCAGCGCATAATCCGCGCCGCTGCTATTCATCATGACCGCGTTCGTCCGTTCTACCTTTCCAGTTTTTAACGTTCTTGGCTACGTCGTGCTGATGTTCGCGGCGACGATGCTGGTGCCGCTGGCATTTGCTGTGGTCGCCGGCGATGGATCGCAGCGCGGCTTCGATATCGCTCTTCTGATCACGGCGGGATCTGGCCTGGCGCTGATGCTGACCACCCGTCAGGTTTCGCCGCGAGCTGCAGGTGCGCGACGGGTTTCTATTGGTGACGCTGGTATGGACCGTGTTGCCGGCATTCGCGACGCTGCCGCTGCTGATGCAGATGCCCGATCTGTCGATCACCGATGCCTACTTTGAGGCGATGTCGGGCTTAACCGCAAGCGGTGGCACCGCGCTTTCCGGACTCGATCAGCTGCCGTTGCCGATCAACATCTGGCGCCACTTGATGGTGTGGATCGGCGGCATGGGAATACTGGTGCTGGTGGTAGCGATCCTGCCGCTGCTCGGCGTCGGAGGCGCGCAGGCGTTCAAGGCCGAGACCACCGGTCCGCTGAAGGAAACGAAGCTCACGCCGCGCATTGCAGACACGGCGAAGGCTTTGTATGCGATTTATTTTGTGCTGTCGTTTGCTTGTTTTCTGGCTTACGCATGGGCCGGTATGAGCTGGAGCGACGCGTTCATGCACATGTGCTCGACTCTCGGGCTCGGCGGATTTTCATCGCACGACGCGAGCTTTGGTTACTGGAATTCGCCGCTGCTCGAAGGCGTCGCTGTTGTGTTCATGACGCTTGCTGGGTTCAGCTTTCTGTTGCACTTCACTGTTTGGCGTCGGAAGTCGTTGTCGCCGTACTGGAACAGCGCCGAGGCGCGCGCGTTCATGTTCACCTTGGTCGCGGGGGTGTTGGTGGTTGCAGCGTTCTTGCTGGTTCAGAACGTTTACACCGATTGGCAAAGCGCGCTTCGCTACGCGCTGTTCAACGTGGTGTCGGTGGCGACGACGACCGGGTACTCGAACACCGACTACAACTTGTGGCCAGTATTCGCGCCGATCCTGATGCTTTTTGTGTCCGGCTTCGCAACGTGCGCCGGGTCCACAGGAGGCGGGATCAAGATGATGCGCGCGCTGATCCTGTTGAAGCAGGCAAGGCGCGAGATGGTTCGCATTCTGCATCCGCGCTTGATCAATCCGGTTTGCATCGATGACAAGGTCGTCGAAAACAACGTGATTTTCGCGGTGCTCGCGTTCATGTTGGTCTATGGTGGGTCGATCATCTGGCTCACGTTCCTGTTGCTGCTTTCCGGGCTTGACGTCACGACCGCATTCACCGCGATCGTCGCTTGCGTCAACAACACAGGTCCAGGGTTGAACCAGGTCGGTCCGGCGTCGAACTTCGGCGTCCTCAGCGACTTTCAGACGTGGGTCTGCACGTTTGCGATGCTGATCGGGCGCCTCGAACTGTTTTCCGTGCTGGTGCTTCTGACGCCCGATTTCTGGCGTAAATAGGCTGGGAGGGTTAGCGGTCACTTTCGGCCAAACTGCTGCCGATGCTTGCCACTTGATTCGCGCCGCCAGGTACCGATATTGCAGGTAGGCGGAAGAAAGGATCAAGGGCAATGGCAGTTACGATGATCTACAACAGTCCACAGTTCTGCGTCTTCGAGTTTGAAGGCGCGGTGCTGGCGGGCGATCGCGAAGTGGGCGGCTACGAAATCATGGACAAGCATCTTCGCAAGGAAATTTTCCTGGGCGGAGAAAATGCCGCGGCGTTTCGCAAGAGCGTGCAAGAGCTGATCGAGCAGGGACCGACGTCCGACCAGGTCGATGAGTTTCTGGAGGGTTTCAGCGGGCTGATGCACCAGCCAGTAGTCCTTCACTAGGTTGCCAACCAGCGGATTGCGCTGGCCTTTTTCCGCAACAACCGAAATCGAGGAACGCTTCTAGTCAGTCGCTCGGACCTGGCCTCCTAAGACGCGAGAATGCGCGTCGCGCGAGCAGCCCATCGCTCGCATCCGTTGGGAAACCGGGGCGCATCCATGGAGTTTGACTACATCATCGTCGGCGGCGGCTCCGCAGGCTGCGTGCTCGCGGCGCGTCTGTCGGAAGATCCCGCTATCAGCGTTGCCTTGATCGAAGCGGGCGGCAACAACGACCGTGTACTGAACCGCGTGCCCACCGGCGCCGCAATTCAAATCATCAAGCGCAACGCCTGCAATTGGGCCTTCTCGACGGTCCCGCAGCCGGGTCTTGGCGGGCGGTGCGGCTATCAACCACGCGGCCGTGGTCTGGGCGGCTCGTCGGCACTGAACGCGATGATCTATTTGCGCGGCCAACGCGAGGACTACGACGACTGGGCCGCCAATGGCGCGCCGGGATGGGCGTGGAAAGACGTGCTGCCGTATTTCATCAGGGCGGAGAACAACGAGCGCGGCGCCAATTCATTTCATGGCGATGCCGGGCCGCTGAAAGTATCTGACCTGCGCTCACCGCATCCGGCAGCAGCGCTGTTCATTGAAGCCGGCCAACAGGCAGGCCTGCCTCGCAATGACGATTTTGCGGCCGAAACGCAGGAGGGTGTCGGTTGGTATCAAGTTACGCAAAACGAAGGTGAGCGTTGGAGTGCTGCGCGCGCTTACCTAGCGCCTGCGCGCCAGCGGCCGAATCTGCATGTCGTTACCGACGCGCTCGCAGTGCGGATCATCATCGAAAAGCAGCGCGCGATCGGCGTCAAAGTGCGTCAGGGCAACGTCGAGCGCGAACTGCGCGCGCGAGGCGAAGTACTCATCGCGGCGGGCGCATTGCAGTCGCCGCAACTGCTGATGCTATCTGGCATCGGGCCCGCTTCGCATTTACACGAGCTTGGGATCGAGCCCCTCAGTGATCTGCCCGTCGGCGACAACCTGCATGACCATCCTGATATCACCATCAATCGGCGCGTCGCGAATACCGATCTGCTGGGGTTCTCGCTCATCGGAAGCATCAAACTTCTGCGCGCAATCAGACGCTGGCGGCGCGAGCGGCGCGGCGTGCTGACTTCTAACTTCGCCGAAGCGGGTGCGTTCATTCGCACGCTGCCGGGCTTGGAGCGGCCCGATCTGCAGCTGCATTTCGTCATCGGCATGGTCGACAACCACAACCGCACGTATCACTGGGGGCACGGCATGAGCTGCCATGCGACTGCGCTGCGGCCCGCGAGTCGCGGCACGGTTCGGTTGGCCTCGCGCGACATACGTGACGCTCCGCTGATCGACCCGGCTTTCCTGTCGGATGGGGGTGATCTCGAGACGCTGGTGCGCGGATTCAAATGGGTACGCAAGATTTTTGCGCAACCGGCATTTACCGAGTACGGCGGCGCTGATCTTTCGCGCGAATTGCATTTTTCGAAAGTGCGCGGCGACGACGAGATCCGGCAAGCCATCCGCGAGCGCGCCGATACGATTTATCACCCGGTTGGAACCTGTCGCATGGGTTCGGACGATCGCGCGGTGGTGGATACGCAACTGCGCGTGCGGGGTGTCGAGCGGCTGCGGGTCGTCGATGCATCGGTGATGCCGACGTTGATATCGGGAAACACCAACGCACCGGTCATCATGATCGCGGAAAAAGCCGCTGATCTGATCAAAAACGGCGTGCATTAGCTCATGCCCAGCGCGACCGAAACTGCGCTGCGCTTCACCTACAATCGCCGGCCATTGTCCAAAGGCCCGCGATGAACACGCGTCACCCTTCCGCAGACTTGCAAACGAGCGAATCACAGTTGCGCGAGCTCATGGCACACCGCATCCTGATGCTCGACGGTGCGATGGGGACGATGATCCAGCGCTACAAGTTGTCCGAGGCCGACTTTCGCGGCGAGCGCTTTGCCGATCATCCGATCGATGTCCGAGGCAACAACGATTTACTGTCGCTAACGCGGCCCGATGTCGTGCGCGAAATCCATAAGGCGTATCTGGAAGCTGGCGCCGATTTGATCGAAACGAATACGTTCGGCGCCACGTCGATCGCGCAACAAGACTACGGTCTCGCGCACGTGGCGTACGACATCAATCTCGAAGCAGCAAAGATCGCGAAGAGCGCCTGTGTCGAGTATTCATCCGGTGACAAGCCGCGCTTTGCGGTCGGCGCCCTCGGCCCGACGCCGAAGACGGCGTCGATCTCGCCCGACGTCAATGATCCGGGCGCACGCAACGTCACGTTCGATGAGCTCGTTGCGTCGTACGGTGAGCAAGCGCGCGGGCTGCTCGATGGTGGCGTCGATCTGCTGATCGTTGAAACGATTTTCGACACGCTGAATGCGAAGGCTGCGTTGTTTGCGATCGACGCGGAGTTCGAGCGCAGAGGAGATCGCGTGCCGCTGATGATCTCGGGCACGGTGACCGACGCGTCGGGGCGCATCCTGTCGGGTCAAACGGTTGAGGCATTCTGGAACTCGGTGCGGCACGCGAAGCCGCTGACCGTCGGGTTGAACTGCGCCCTCGGTGCGGCGTTGATGCGACCTTATATCGAAGAATTGGCGACGTTGGCCGACACGTTCATCAGCGTGTATCCGAACGCCGGGTTGCCGAACCCGATGTGCGAAACGGGCTTCGACGAAACCGCTGACATCACATCAAGTCTGCTGAAGGAATTTGCCGAAGCTGGCTTCGTCAACATCGCCGGTGGCTGTTGTGGAACGACGCCGGATCACATCCGGGCAACGGCGCTGGCGCTTGAGGGATTGATCGCCGCGCGCGGTGCCGACAGCGGCGCCGGTCATGCGACTGTCAGGCCTGGAGCCGGTGACGATCAACGACGAGTCTTTGTTCGTCAACGTTGGTGAACGCACGAACGTCACCGGGTCCAAAGCGTTTGCACGGCTCGTCTTGAACGAGCAATACGAAGATGCGGTCACCGTCGCGCGGCAGCAGGTGGAAAGCGGCGCGCAGATCATCGACGTCAACATGGACGAGGCGATGCTCGACTCCGCGGCGGCGATGACGCGGTTTTTGAAGCTGATCGGCTCGGAGCCCGATATCGCGCGTGTGCCGGTCATGATCGACAGCTCAAAGTGGAGCGTGATCGAAGCCGGGTTGAAGTGCGTGCAGGGAAAATGCATCGTCAACTCGATTTCGATGAAGGAAGGCGAGGCGTCGTTTATCGAGCAAGCCAAGCTGGCGCGGCGCTACGGCGCAGCGGTCATCGTGATGGCGTTTGACGAGCAGGGCCAGGCCGATACGTTTGAACGCAAGATCGGAATCTGCGAGCGCAGTTATCGGCTGCTGGTCGACACGGTCGGCTTTCCCCCGGAAGACATCGTGTTCGATCCGAACGTGTTTGCAATCGCCACCGGCATCGAAGAGCACAACAACTACGCAGTCGACTTCATCGAAGCTACGCGCTGGATAAAGCAGCACCTGCCGCTGGCGAAGGTCAGCGGCGGCGTCAGCAACGTGAGCTTCAGTTTTCGCGGTAACGACCATGTGCGCGAAGCGATTCACACCGTGTTCCTGTATCACGCGATTCGCGCCGGCATGACGATGGGCATTGTCAACGCCGGCCAGCTTGGCGTGTACGAAGACATCGACCCGACATTGCGCGAAGCAGTCGAAGATGTTGTGCTGAACCGCCGCCCCGATGCCGGCGAACGTCTGGTGCAGCTGGCTGAAACGATCAAGGCCGGCGGCAAGGAGCGCAAGGAAGATCTTGCGTGGCGAGCCGAGCCTGTGGAAAAGCGCCTGGCGCACGCGCTGGTGCACGGAATCACGCAGCACATCGTCGAAGACACCGAGCAAGCGCGCGCGCAGGTTGCCGAACGCGGTGGCCGCCCGATCGAAGTGATCGAAGGGCCGTTAATGGACGGCATGAATATCGTCGGCGATCTGTTTGGCGCCGGCAAGATGTTCCTGCCGCAGGTCGTCAAAAGCGCGCGCGTGATGAAGCAGGCGGTCGCGCATCTGATTCCATTTATCGAAGCCGAGAAAACCGCGGGCGGTGGTGAGATTCGCGCCAAGGGCAAGGTCGTGATCGCGACCGTCAAGGGCGACGTGCACGATATCGGCAAGAACATCGTGTCGGTCGTGCTTCAGTGCAATAACTTCGATGTCGTCAACATGGGCGTGATGGTGCCCGCCGACAAGATTCTTGCGACCGCGCGCGAAGAGAAGGCCGACATGATTGGCCTGTCAGGCCTGATCACTCCTTCGCTGGAAGAAATGCAACATGTCGCGCGCGAGATGCAGCGACAGGGGTTCAAGCTGCCGTTGTTGATCGGTGGCGCGACCACGTCGCGCGTACACACTGCAGTGAAGATCGCACCTCATTATTCGAACGGCCCGGTGATTTATGTATCGGACGCCAGTCGTTCGGTCGGCGTCTGCCAGAGTCTGGTGTCGGACGATGGCGCCGCGAAGTACATCGCAGACATCAAGATCGAATACGAACGCGTTCGCACTCAGTACGCATCGAAGAAGGCGCCCGAGCTGGTCACACTGGCTGACGCGCGCGCCAACGCGCCACGCATCGACTGGGCGGGTTACACACCGCCGAAGCCGAAGTTTCTCGGCCGCCGCGCGTTCAAGAACTACGACCTGGCGATGATTGCCAAGTATGTCGACTGGGGCCCGTTTTTCCAGACGTGGGACTTGCACGGCCCGTTTCCGCAGATCCTTGCCGATGAAGTCATCGGTGAACACGCACGCCAGGTGTTTGCCGAAGGCGAAAAGATGCTGGAGCGCATCGTCAACGAGCGCTGGTTGAAAGCCAACGGGGCAGTTGCCTTCTACCCGGCCAACTCGGTCGGTGACGACATCGAGGTCTACGCCGATGAGTCACGCAGCGAGGTCCTGTTTACATGGAATGGGCTGCGACAGCAGACGAAGAAACCGGTGATCGACGGCGTGCCGAATCCGAACCAGTGCCTGTCCGACTTCATCGCGCCGAAGAGTTCAGGCATCGCCGATTACATCGGAATGTTCGCAGTGACGTCGGGCATCGGCATCGAAAAGCGCGAAGCGATGTTTCAGGCGAAGCACGACGACTACGGTTCGATCATGCTCAAGGCGATCGCGGATCGTCTGGCCGAGGCGTTTGCCGAGATGCTGCACGAGCGCGTACGGCGCGACCTATGGGGTTACGCACCGAGCGAAGCGCTGACCAACGAGGAACTCGTCAAGGAAACTTACCGCGGCATTCGCCCGGCGCCCGGCTACCCTGCGTGCCCGGAGCACTCCGTCAAGCGTGACGTGTTCGAAGCACTGCGAGCCGAAGAAATCGGCATGGCGTTGACCGAGAACTATGCGATGAGTCCGGCTTCGAGCGTCAGCGGCTTTTATTTCTCGCATCCGCAGTCGAAATACTTCAACGTCGGCCGCATCGGCCGCGACCAGCTTGAGGACTTGGCCAAACGCAAGAGCGAAGCGGTTAGCGAGCTCGAACGCTGGCTGGCACCGAACCTCGGTTGATGCGCGCGCGCCTCAGTCGCGCACGTCGCTGCCATCGCATTGGCTACGGCAGTCGATTGCGCTGCAGCCGTTCCGATCCCGAACGCGAGCTGCGCTCTAGCGTGAGCGCAATGGCGCAGGCGATCGAGCAGCGTGAACCGGCGGCGTTTCTCGATTCAATCAGTGATGACTTCGCACGCGAGTCAGGCGCGTTCGGCAAGCAGGATGTAAAGCGGTTGCTGGTTGGCGCCTATTTGCGCAACGAAAAGATCAGTGTCAACGCGGTCGTGACGGACGTTCGAATCGACGGCGATCGAGCGCGTGCAAAGGTTCGAGTGTTCGCCACCGGCGGCGCCGGTTTGCTGCCCGAGCGCGGCCAGAGCTGGGATTTCGATTCGGTTTGGCGTCGCGAAAGCGGCCGTTGGAAGGTCTACAACGCGGAATGGACCGAGGCGTTGTAGCGCCTTGTTGCTCGGAGCGGCGCCATCCGGTATCGTGCCGCACTCACGAAAAAGCAGTCTCACCCATGAAGCAATTTGTTGCCGCGCTGGCTTTCTTCGCGACCGCCGTGTCCGCGCAATCCGATGTGGTTGCGCCCAATCCGAATCTGCTGATCGAAGGCATCCCAGCGATTCCGCAGTCGCTCGCGGCACGTGTCGGCGGCTACAGCGATTTTCGCGGGCATGGTTTCACGGATTGGCATCCGGTGCGTCGCGAGATGCTGATCAGCCATCGCGCCGCCGGTTCCAACGTCAACCAACTGTTCTTGCTCACCGCGCCGGACGCAGCTCCGCAGCGTCTGACCGATTTTCCGGAGCCGATCAGCGTTGGTTCGTTCGATCCCCGCGGTGGCCGCTTCGTTATCTATTCGCGCGATACCGGCGGCAACGAGGCGGCACGCATTTATCGGCTCGATCTCGACACCCGCGCCAGCACGCTGCTGTCCGATCCGGAAACTCGCAGCAGCGCCAGCTGGAACGAGGCCGGCACGCGCCTGTTGATCGCGTCGGTGCCGCTGGACCGCACTGCGCAGGGCGGCAAGCGCGACCAGATAGACACAACACTGACGTTGATCGATCCGCTGAAACCAGAAGAGCGCCGCGTCGTTACCGAATTGCCAGGGCCCGGCTGGTTTGGTTTCACGTTCTCGCCGGACGACAAGTGGCTGGTGATGATTCGCTACATCAGCCGCACGGAAACCGAGGTCTGGCGCATGGACGTCGCGAGCGGAAAGCGCGAACGTTTGTTACCGGCGCCAGACGCAAAGACTCGAGCGACTTATTTCGGTCTGCAGTTCAACCCGGATGGTTCGCGTCTGTACTTGACGACCACTGCGCGCAGCGAATTTCAGCAGCTTGCCGAATACCGTTTTAGTACGCGCGCGTTGCGCTACTTTTCATCGGACATTGCGTGGGACGTCAAGGGCATGGCGTTGTCGCACGATGGCCGCCGACTGGCCGCGGTGTTTAACGTCGACGGCCGCGACGAACTACGCCTGTTCGATCCGGTAAGCGGCAAAGAGCTCGCACGGCCGAACGTTCCCGGCGGTCAAATCTCGGGCCTAAGATGGCACGAGAAGCGCGTCGGTGAACTCGCGTTTACTTTGAATTCACCGCAGAGCCCGGCAACGATTTTCAGCGTCGATACTGCGAGCGGGGCCGGGCAGCGTTGGACCACGGCGGACACGGCCGGAGTGGACCCCGCCAGCTTTCGCGATGCCGAAATCGTGCGCTGGAAAAGTTTCGATGGCCGCACGATCAGCGGCGTTCTGACGCTGCCGCCGGCGCGCTTTACCGGGCCGAGGCCGGTGATCATTGAGATTCACGGTGGCCCGGAAGGGCAGGCGACCGTCAATTTCAAGGGCCGCTTCAACTACCTGATCAACGAGCTCGGCATCGCGTTGCTCGAACCGAACGTGCGCGGCTCGAGTGGCTACGGCAAAACGTTTCTCGACCTCGACAACGGGGTCAAGCGAGAAGATTCGGTCAAGGACATCGGCGCGTTGCTGAACTGGATCGCAACCGATCCGCGTCTCGATGCAAAGCGCGTAATGGTCCGGGGTGGCAGCTACGGCGGCTACATGGTGCTCGCCAGTCTCGTGCATTACAGCGATCGGTTGCGCGGTGGCATCGACACCGTCGGCATCTCGGATTTCGTCAGCTTCCTTAACAACACCGAGAGCTATCGGCGCGACCTGCGGCGTGTCGAATACGGCGACGAACGCGACCCAGCGGTGCGTGCGGTGCTCGATCAAATTTCACCGCTTGCCAATGCCGGCAAGATTCGCGCACCCTTACTGGTCGTGCACGGCAAGAACGATCCGCGCGTGCCGGTCGGCGAGGCCAAGCAGATCGTGCAAAAAGTGCGCGCCAACGGGACGCCGGTGTGGTACCTGGAAGCCGACAACGAAGGGCACGGCTTCGCGCGCAAAGCGAACGCCGATTACTATTTCTACTCGATGGTCGCGTTCATCGAGCGCTATCTGCTGGGCAATTGACCGGCCCAGTTGGGTCAGCGGCCGATCGCGGAAGTACCTGCAAGTCGATCGATGCGCCGCGCTCTAGTACGAAGCACGGCGTTCCAGAATGACTTGACGGCATCGAGGCTCCCGCGACCGGCAGGGCGCCGACGTAAGGTGGTTTGTTCGTTGTCTGGACGAAGGGGTTCGGTCGCGCACAGGGACGCCGGCGAGGGTCTTGTGCGTCCGATCCGAGCGTTCAAAGTATTCGGCATCGAGCGCTCGCTATTTTGTTGCGCCCACCAGCGCGAGCGAAGAATCAGCACGAACGTGCGTCGGTAATGTCGACCAGACGATGCCGTCGTGCGTATGGGTTTCGAGTTCTATCGCGCCCGATGCGAGCGCCCGCAGCGCTGCGCGATTTGCAAGCGGAACGATGTGCGCCACCGACGGCTCGTTAGTACTCCGAGGTCGATGGTTTCACTGGCCGCGCCATCGGGACGAAGCGTCAGGCGTGCAGTACCGTGCGCCGAACGATGCGGCACGACGACGAGAAACCGCATATCGCCCTGATCGATCAGCAGCGCCTGTGATTCGACGCCCGCGAGCGCCGGCAGCGCGAGCCTGTACGTAGCGTTCCGCGACGGCGACAGCTGCTGGGTCGCGATCAGTTCGATCGATGCCGCTTCGCCAGGCGCGAGTTGCAATGCATCGGCGATGGACTCGTCGACCGCAAGCTGCACATGGCCGGTCACATCGGCTTGCAGGTCTTCGCCGTCGATTTCTTCATCGCCGCCACATCCGGCGCCGAGCTGCAGCAGATCGAAGACGCGTCCTTTTCGATGAATTCGAAGCGCATCGGTGTGTTCGTCAACCGTCGGCAGGTGCCTGGCGAGCGTGACCGTTGTCGCGCTGGTGTTGCGAAATTCCTGGATCACCCGGACGTCCGCCAGCGAGCCGAGCAGACGCACATCGAAGGCAGTCGAGACCAGGTGCAAGTCGCGCGCTCGTTCGTAGGCCGGCGCGCTCCGCGTGTGCTCAACGCTTGGCTGCTCCGCTGCCGACACGGGCGAGACAAAGAGCAGAGCGACCAGTTCGGCCGCGGTCAGGAACCCGTCAATCATTACTTGCAGCGCAGACATCGTTTCCTCCTCGATCAGCCAGGGTGGCCGACGAAGCGAACGATCACCTGCTGACAAGAAGCGCCGTTGAACGCAAAAGGGAGACTGTGTGAAAAAGCCGTGAACTGCGGGTTGATTGTGCGGTAGCGATCCATCGGCGCAAGCCGCACGATGGCGATGTAAGCAGTACCTGGTGAGGAGGATGCGATGCGATTCGATTTCGCCCTACAGCAGGGAAGAGTGCGCGAAGAGGAACGTCGAGAGCACCTGTGGCGCGTGGTCAAGGCTGTCGTGGGATCTCTGGTGGCCGGCGGTGCCGGGTTGATTTTCGCTTTTGCGATGGGCCTGCACGATGCACGCTGGGCTGACGCGTGGACGCGCGTGGGCGACGCATCGTCGCCCTTTAGTGCGCAACAGGTCGAAGCCGGCGGGGTGAGTCACGGCTGACCGATCGGCGCTGCGTGCCGCTCTTCGCGCGCGACAGCGTACCGATCCGTTTCCAGCGCTCCGAGCCCTTGGTTGTCTCCCCCTTTTGCTCGGAGCTTTTTTTCTAAGTGTCCGTGTGTCTTGGCAGCGAAATCGTCGCGAGAGCGCCGCCGTCGGCGTGATTGACCAAACGCGCCTGGCCGCCGTGAAGCTGCGCAATCTCGCGCACGAACGCAAGCCCCAGGCCAGTACCCTTCTTACCGCTCGGCCGCGGAGTCGAGAAGAACTTTTCGAATGCACGGTCGCTGGCGTACGGCGGCAGACCGGCGCCGTGGTCGCGCACCGTGATTTCTATGCGATCGCGCACCTGCTGCGCGTCAACGGTGACCGCCGTTTCCGCCGGTGCGAAGTCGATCGCGTTGCTGACCAGGTTGGAAAGTGCGCGCTGTAGCAGAAATCGATCACCGCTGACTTCAAGTTCCGGGTCGACGTCGATGAAGAGCTCAACGCCGCGCTGCGCGGCCACCGGCGCCAGTTCGGCGCGCACCGCATCGGCGAGCGTCGCAACGCTCAGCCGCTCGTGCTGCGCGACGATCGCGCGACGCTCGAGACTCGACAATTCGAGCATGCGATCCACCATGTCCTGGGCGCGCGCGACCTGCTCTTCGATATTGTCGGTAAAGCGCACGCGCGCGTTCTCCGGCAACGGCTCGCGCAATAGCTCGGCGGCGCCACGAATCGCAGCCAATGGGCTTTTTATTTCATGCGTCAACGTCGCGACGTATTCCTCAACGTAGCTCTTGCCGGTCAAGGCGTCGCGGATGTCGGCGAACGCGACGCGAAACGGGTTCAGGACGCGGCCTGCACCACCGCGTTTGGATCGCACCGCGCGCCACAGATCGGTCACCAGCCCGAACGGGCGCACCAGCCATACGGTAACGATCAATAGCAGCAACGCAAACGCGCCGGCCGATATCAGCGCCCGCAACCAGCAGGTTCTGGCGCGCATTGGCAATAAAGGGCGAAAACGCCGCCACCGGCTTGCCGACACTCAACATGCCGACGATCTGGTCGGCGCCCTGTGGCGTCGCGCGTTCGCGAATCGCCGCACCCACGTACATCACCGCAGAAGCCGGATCGCCCGGCTCAGCGAGCGTGGTGCGGGCGCCGTACTCGCCGGCGAGTGTGCGTCGCACGTCGATCCACTCGCGATAGTCCTTGCCGATGTCGCGGCCGGCGGAGTCGTAAAGCACGATGCCGTTGGCATCGGTGACGTACACGTGCAGTACGACAGCATTTTTTTCGATTGCAAATATCTTGGCGTTTAGCGGGCGCTTTGCGACGTGTTGCAGCGTGCGTTCGAGCTCGTCGGTCTGGATCACGCCGTTGTAGGCCTGACGCTCGAGCAACGTCGCCAGTACATTGGCGGTGTCGACCAGCGATTCCTCGGCGGATTCACGATAACGCGGATCGATATCGAGGCTGATCCGGTATAGCAAGAACCCAACCGCGCCGATGTAGACGGCGACGATGCCGAGCAGGATGCGGGTGCGTTTAGACACGCGCGCCGCTACGCGTGATCTTCTCGCAGCGAATATCCCAAGCCCCGATGAGTGACGATCGGATCATCATCGGGCGCGGCCTCGCGCAGCTTTGCGCGTAATGCCTTCACGTGGGCATCGACTGTACGATCGAACGCGGACGCCGGATCGTCCCACGCACGCTCCATCAATTCGTCGCGCGAAAACACGCGGCCCGGACGTTCGATCAGCACTTTCAGCAGGCGATACTCGGTACGCGACAGGTCGAGAGCGCGGCCATGCAGACGAATCATCTTGCGCTCATCGTCGATAGCGAACCCCCCCGACGCTGCGGACGCAGCTGCATTTGGTACGGAGCGCTGCACGCGCCGCAGTACGGTCCGCACGCGCGCAACCAGTTCGCGCGGAGAAAACGGCTTGGCGATGTAATCATCGGCCCCCAATTCGAGCCCGACCACTTTGTCGATTTCGCTCGAGCGAGCCGTCAGAAAGATCGCTGGCAATCCATGAGCCGATTTGCTGCAGCTGCTTGAAGAGCTCGAATCCATTGATGTCGGGTAAGCCGACGTCGAGCACCGCCAGTGCAAAGGTGCCGGCGCGCGCCGCTTCAATCGCAGCTCCGCCGGTCGCGCACCATTGCGGCTCGAAGCCGTCGGTGCTAAGCGCATAGACGATCGTGTCCGCGATAGCGGGTTCATCCTCGACCACCAAAATACGCTGACGCGACATGCGTGCCGCCGCGCCTACGCGACCATCAGCGGCAGCGTGACCTGCGGCTCGCGGCCGGCCACCATCGTTCGATTGCGTCCTGCTTTCTTGGCCTGCAGCAGTGCCTGATCCGCACGCTGCAGCACTTCGGTAGCCGTCTCATGACCATCCCAGGTCGCGATTCCGGCTGAGAATGTTTGGCGGTCAGGGACCTGCGCACGCAAACGATCGACCAATAGCGAGGCTTGATCGGCATCGGTGCCGGGAAGCACCAGCGTGAATTCTTCACCGCCGTAGCGGACCAGCATGTCGGTGGGACGCAGTTGCTTGCGCCAGGCTTGCGCCGCGCCGCGAAGTACCGCATCGCCGGCAGGATGACCGCGACGATCGTTGTAACGCTTGAAGTGATCAAGATCGATCATGACGAGCGTCAGCGGCTCTTCGCTGCGCTGCGCGCGCGAAAATTCGACGGGCATTGCGTCTTCGAGGCCGCGCCGATTGATTGCCCCGGTGAGCGCGTCTTCCTGCGCAAGTTGCTGCATGTCGCCCAGTAGAGACCGATTTTCCCTTAGCGTGCGTAGCGTCAACAGAATCGACAGAACGCCCAAGGCGAGCGTGACCGCGGAAAAAGCAATCAGCGCATAGCGCGCGACCAAGTTCAAATCATCTGCTCGGCGCGCTGCTGCCACCGTGCGCAGCCGCACGGCGCCCACGAGTGCTGACAATGAATTCGTAAATGCTTCGAACCGTTGCTCTGACAGAGCCGCCAGCTCGCGGGCCGTGCTGACGCTTTGATCGTCGCGACGACGTGCGTCGGCAAACCGAGTGTTGATGTCATCGATGCTCTTCAATGTGCTTTTCAGCTCGAGCCAGCCGGCTTGCTTCTTCCGCGGACAATTGAAAGCCGCCGATCTCTTCGAGCTTGACGCCGAGTCCGTGTCACTGCGGCCTGCATCTGCACAGCATCGCGAGCGGGCGCCAGCAATGTCATTTGCGCCAGACTGCGCGCGGCGCGTACCTGATCGTTGCGCAACTGCGTGCTGGCCTGCTGCGTTTCGAGTGCAAGGTGCGACAGCGCCAGCGCTTCCTCATAGGAAGTGCGCATTTGATCTTCAACGCTCATCGATTCGACGGCGAGCAGCACGCCGCCGATCAGCAGCGCGAACGCCAGCACTACAACGGCGGACGGGCGTATTCCGCCCGGCACTGTCGCCGTTGGTCGCTGCATCGCCCCTGCTTCTGTACTCACCGATCCGTGCGCAGGTGCAGCGCGCTGAAGCGCAGCACGCAGTGTCACGCGCAGATTCGCTATCAGGCCCCCCACGTTACATCGGCCCCTTTTTTCTGCGCCGCGCGCAGCATTTCAATCAACGGAAACGCGCGCTGGCCAAACGTGACGCCGCGTGCCTGCATGCCTTTGCTTTCGGACTCGTCATTCGCAGCTGCGTCAGAAGCCTTGTGTTGTGACTTTTCCTGTTCGACTGCGGCTGTTAAACGCTGCAGCGCATCGGGTATCTGATCGGCGGTGATGACGCCACGTACGGACTCTGGACGGCCGATGATCTCGAAAATGCGGCGCGCGCTCTCGGCGAACATCGTGATGTCCGCAGCCGCCTTCGAACGAAAAAATACCAATGCCATTCGTCCCACTCTGCCTCGATACGGAACGGGACATTGTATGTTGGCCTCTATACTGGATCGATCCCACGTAACGATGGAGCCACATTCAATGGGCAAAGGCGATTTGCGCAGTCGGCGCGGCAAGATTTACAACGGCAGCCACGGCAAGAAGCGTCCCGGCAGGGTTAAGAAGGCGGCGCCGGTCACACGCACGAATGCAACGCCCGCTCGCAGCGGCAAGCCTCGCTAAGGCGACGCGACGCCTGTTTGTCTCAGGCTGCATCGCGCTAAGTATCGTTGCAGCCAGCACTGCATGCAGCCCCACTTTCAACTGGCGCGAGTTCCGCTCGCCAGATGGCTTCGCGGTGATGTTTCCGGGCCGACCGCAAACGGTGACCCGCGAAGTCAAGCTACCGGACGGCACGGTACAGATGTCGATGACCTCGACCGGCATTGGCGCGACACTGTTCGCAGTCGGTGCGGCGCAATTACCTGCCGCATTGAGCTCCGAGCCTGAGGCGCGGCAGCGAACGATCGCGTACATGCGCGATGCGCTGGTTCACAACATCGGCGGAAGCATTGGCAAGCAGTCGTCGGCCGCGTTGCCCGTTCCAGCCGGAGACTCGCGCAAGGTCTTGGCGGCCGAAGCTGTCGAAGCCAGCGGGCGGGAGTCGGGGCGCGCAGTGCAGCTTACTGCGCGCTTGTTCATAGTCGATGATCGACTCTTTCAGGTCGTCGCGTTAGGTGCCAAGGGCGAGATGTCTCCCGAAGCGCTCGACACGTTCTTCACGTCGTTTCGGCTTATTTAGCAGCGGCGACAAGCTTCTGGGCTAGGGAGACTCGCCGTGCCGCTCCTGCCGGCGAGTTCGTTTAGGCGCGCCGTGCGATCAGTTTCGGACGGCGTTCCCGTCGAGCGCCTTCAGGAAGTCGGCCATCGTTGCGGTACGTCCGTGCACGCTGGCGATGTGGTCGACCACGAGCGCTTTCTCTTTTAGTTTTTGCGCAAAGCTGATTGTCGTCGGTTGTGGCGGCCCCACCGGCGCATCGTTGTTCGGCAGGAAGAACAAATCCCCTTGGAACAAGACGCGTTGTTTCGGCAGGTACGCGATCAACATTTCACGCGCGTGCGGGTTGGGTCCTACATCAATCAGCTCGACGGTCTGTTCGCCATCGGTAACGATGCGCTTGCCGCCATCAACGAACATGAACTCGGGTTTGCGGGGACTTTTCGACAGCCGATCGTTCTGAGGGGCTGCGGCCATTGTCTCGATGACTCCGCGATTGGCGCGGGTCGTGATGACGGTCGCGCCTTCGGCGATGAAACTGCGCAAGCCCCCGATATGATCGCCATGATGATGCGTGACGGCGACGTAACGAATCGGCTTTCCGGGAATCGTTTCCTTGATGCGCTTGATGACTCTATCGGCCCCCTCGCTGGTGCCGGGCGCCTCGACCGCAAGAATGTATTCCTTGAACTCGACCGCCATCGTGTTCTGATTCTGGCCCGCCACGTTGTGAATCACATAGACGCTGTCTGCAAGCTTCTCCACGCTCGGCTTCAACGTCAGCGGAAGCGCCGAAACTTTACTGAATCCTGTGTCTGCCATCTCGAACGCCTTGTCGATATCAGCAGCATTGAACTGCGCGTTGACCTTGTAGCGCGCGACGACGTCGCCTGCGAGCCGCCAAGTCCAGGTTTGCGGCACTTTCAGCTTGCCCGCGCTGGCGTAGTCGGAAAAGATGATCTCAGATGCGCTCTGGCCGCGTAGCGGATCGGTGAAGACGAGCTCGTACTTGGAGACAAGCGCGGTGTTGGCGTCGACATACAGCGCGACTTGCTGCGTGTCGGGCATCACGAACGTGACGACGCTGTGCTTACGTCCGTTGAATTGATCATCACCCAGATAACGCAGCGAGTTGGATCCATCAAGCGCTTGCCGCAGGATCAGATTCGGAAGCCGCCGGTAGTACTGAACAAACTGCTGCTGCGTTGTCTGCTCGCTCGGAATCGGAGTCATCG
This sequence comes from uncultured beta proteobacterium, assembly GCA_963807155.1. Classification (GTDB taxonomy): domain Bacteria; phylum Pseudomonadota; class Gammaproteobacteria; order Burkholderiales; family Burkholderiaceae_F; genus JACCZX01. The sequence continues at coordinate 140,222 of CAWEAZ010000032.1, read as the reverse complement.
TCCGAGCGCGATGGTCGTATGCGGTGCCTTCACCCGCCTTGATAACGACCGTGTTGTGGCCATCGAACCCCCCACCACTGGTGCGCTGCTCGAGAGACAGCCGGTTGTCCTTCAAATCGAGCACGAGGGTCTCCTGAAACTGACCCGGTTCAAATGGAGGGCTTGGCGTGGGCATCTGCAGGCGTATCCATGTTTCCCCTTGCAACTGCAGCTTCACCGTTTCGATGCCTTGCAACGCGTCGCGTCCACCGATCGCTGCGACCGCTGAGTCGATGACCTTGCGAGCTTTTGTTTGCGAACGCCCGGTGAGAGTCTCCGGACCTTCTGCCGCTGAAGCCAGTGATGTACAGAGCATCAGAAGGAACAGGGGTTTGCGCATGGTCGCCTCCTCAAATGAGCGAGGCGACTCTAGCTTTCTGCGCCGGCACGGCGCGGAGGTAAATGACGAGTCGGCGATCGGCAGGACGAAACGCCCGCCCGCGCGGACGGAACGGAGGCTTACTGGCTGGCGGTGATGCCGCCGTCGACGTACAGCACTTGTCCGGTCATGAAGCCCGCCGCTGGCGCGCACAGAAAAAGCACCGGTCCGACGACATCTTTCGGTTCGGCAACCCGCCCCATCGGAATGCGCTCGAGCAAGTAGCGGCGCGTCGTCTCGTTGTCGAGCCAGTGTTGGCCCATTTTGGTTGCGACGACCGTTGGTGCCACGCCGTTTACTCGAATTCCGTGCGGTGCGAGCTCCGATGCATGCTGCTTGATCAGCATCACCAGCGCGCCCTTGGTGGCGCAGTACGCCGAATAGCCACGCCCGCGCATCGCCAGTTGCGCCCGTACCGATAGCAGATGCACCTGTGCGCCGCCGCGCCCGCCGGCCACCTGATGGCGTGCACAGGCTTGCGCGACGAACATCGCAGCCTTCACATTGACGCGATAGATCTCGTCAAAGTTTTCTTCGGTGACATCGGCGAGTAGCTCTTCGCGCTGGATTCCGATGCAGTTGACCAGAAGGTCGAGCCGGCCGTGCTCGCGGTGCGTGCGATCAACCGCCGAGCGCATTGACTCGAGGTCTTCTGCATCGGCAGCGGCTGCATCGGCGCGCAGCCCGGCGCTGCGGATTGCCGCGGCCAGCGACTCGGCTTTTTCTAGGCTGCGTCCGACGATGACGGGAGTGGCGCCTGCCAGCGCAAGCCCCCAACATACCGCTTCACCAATGCCCCCGTACCCGCCCGGTACGAACGCGACCAGGTCGTCGAGGCGGAACTGCACGGCGAGCTCGCTTGTGTAGTCGATATGCGCCGTCATCCATCAATCCATCAGCAGGCCGCCGTTGACGTCGATGATCTCACCGGTGATAAATCCCGCCAGTGGCGACGCGAGGAAGCGCACGACATGCGCGAACTCTTCCGGCTCGCAAAAGCGTCCGACCGGGATCATCGCGAGGAGCGCCTGGCGCTGCGCTTCGGTCAATTCCTCCGTGACCATCGGTGTGCGTACATAGGCCGGTGCGATGCCGTTAACAGTCACGCCGTCGGCGGCGAGCTCGCGCGCGAGTGAAAACGTCATTGCACTGAGCGCACCCTTCGATACCGCGTACGCAGTGCCGGCAGTCAGTCCGCCCGTTTTTGCTGCGAGCGAACTTGTGTTGATGATGCGACCCCAGCGAAGTCGCTGCATCGCGGGGATCACCGCACGCGCGAGAAAGAACGCGGCGTCCAGATTGATGGCGAGCACGCGGCGCCACTCGCTTTCGTCGGTCGCCTGCGACTTGGTGTTCGACAACACGCCCGCGTTATTGACCAGGATCGCCACGCTGCCGAGGCGCGACTCGACGCGCTCGACGAGCGCCGGAATGTCGGCAATGGAGGTCAGGTCAGCGGCGAACGCAACACTGCCCGCAACTTCATTTGCGGCACGTTCGATACGCTCGCCGACCAGGTCGACCAACGCAACGTTGCAACCTGCCTGTGCAAGCGCGCGCGCCGCGGCGAGTCCCATTGGCCCAGCGGCGCCGGTGACGACCGCCGTCTTTCCGTGCAGCTCTTGCCCAGCCCGCTCAGACATCAAGCACGCTTTTCTTGCCCGCGAGGCCGCGCGCGCGAAACGTGACGACCGCGATGAACAGCAAGTACATCGAGACGATCGCCCAATCGCCGGCAAATGCGCCGGTCAATCCGACCACCATCCCGACCAGCAGGCCGGCGGCCACCGCACCCCAGAAGCTGCCGACGCCGCCAAGGACGATGATCAGAAACGCGGGCACGACGGCATCAACACCGACTTGCGGCCGCACCCCCCAGATCGGCGCCAGCACGATGCCCGCAAGGGCGGCCAACGCAACGCCGAGCGCGAAAACGCCGAGCCGTAGCCGCGTCAGATTGATGCCCAGTGCACGAATCATCTCGCTGTCGTACGAGCCAGCCTTGATCTTCGCGCCATACGAGGTGCGCTCGATGAAAAGCCAAAGCGCGCCGATCGCGAGCGCGGCGGCGCCTGCGGCGTAGAAGCGATAGCGCGCGAACAGCAGCTCGCCAATCACGACCGAGCCTTGCAGCGCGTCCGGCGTCGGCAGTACGCGCTCGCGCGAGCCCCATATCGCGCGAATCGCTTCTTCGATGACGATCGCCGCGCCAAAGGTCAATAGCAACGCATACAGCGGGTCCTTGCCGTAGGTTCGGCGCAGTGCGAGTTCGAGGACCATGCCGAGCACACCGACGATCGCCGGCGCCAGCACGAGTGCAATTCCGTAGCGCACAGCGAGCGGTAACGCGAGCCAGCCCGCCGCGGTCTCAGGCGCCAGCGGTGGCGCGACAATCATCAACGCCACGTATGCACCCAGTGCGAAAAACGACCCGTGCGCCAGATTGATCGTCTCCATTAAGCCGACGATCAGCATGAAGCCGAGCGCAAGCAGCGCGAAAAGCAATCCGAGCGCGATGCCGTTGACCAGATGTGGTGCGAGCGTGGTGACATTGTTCAGGGGCGCCGGCCTGACGGCCGGCGACGGCTGAATGCAATCGGCACGGTGTAGGCGCTATTGCTCGTAAGAAGGTGTGGACTCGTACGATTCGAGCTTGCATGCGCCGACCGCAGCCTTGTCTTCAACATCGGCCGGCGGCACCCATGACATGATCTTGAAGATGTCGTCCTTCTCGGCGGGCGTGTCGTTGTAGCTCGCCATGTAGATCGTTTGCTGCATCTGATGCGTGGCAGGGTTCATGTAGGCATCGAAGTGCTGCATGCGATCGCGCGCGCTGACCTTCAGACCTTCGAGCTGCTTGATGACCGCGATGTTGTTGGTACTGCCGGCGCGCTCGCACGCGCGCAGCAATTCGCGCGTCGCCATGTAGCCGTTGTAGTAGACGTTGCCCGGCACGCGGATCGCCATGCCCGGAAATGTCTTCTGATATTGCGCGACGAATTCCTTGACGCCCGGCAGGTCGAGCCGGTAGTACCACGTGGTGCCGAACACACCGAACATCGCGTCGGGGCCGAGCCCATATACGTCCGGCCAATCCTGCTGATTGTTGATCCACGCCATGCGCTTGTGAAGCCCGGCCTGGATGACCTGCTGGCGCATCGACTTCTGGTCATCGCCGCCGACAGCAGCAGCAACGACATCGGGCTTCAACTGTTGCAGCCGCAACAGGTACGACGTGAAGTCGCGCGTGTTTTGCGGCACCAGGATCTCGCCGATGATCTTTCCGCCCTGCGCCTCGACCAACTGGCGTGTCGCTTTCGACGTGTCGTGCCCCCACACATAGTCGTTGGTCACCAGCACCCAGTTGTTGCCGTTGACCTTCATCGCGTTCTTGACGATCGCCTGCGCGAAGTTGCTGCCGTTGCCGTCCCACACAAACTTGGTCCGGTGGCAGTTTTGCCCCGCTTCGGTCGGCGAGCTCGAGTTGGTGTTCATGTAAACGACACCGTGTTTCTGCGCCACCTGCGAGATCGCGTTGGCAACACCCGAATGCAGCGCGCCGATCAAGAACGCCACGTTGTTGCGCGTGATCATGCGCTCGGCGACGCGCGACCCGGTTGCCGGAGTGGTCTCGGTATCGATATGAATGTGTTCGATGGGCCGGCCCAGCACGCCACCCTTGTCGTTGAATTCCTTGATCGCGAGCATGGCGCCGAGCCGTTCGTCGCTGCCGCTCGCGGCGTATTGACCGCTTGCGTCCATCGTCAGGCCGAGGACCAGCGGTTTTTTCTGCGCGCGTCTGCGCCCACGCGTGGTGCTGTTTCCACGGCCCGTAGAAAGGGGCGACGCCGTACAGGCCCGCCGTCGCCGCGCTCGAGCGCGCTCGCCTTCAAGCAGGCGACGACGGGTCGTTGTGCTGGATGCCTCGCTGGCAGGTGCCGGCTGCGCGGGTTGTAGCTGTTTCTTCGGTGTTTTCATTGCTCGTCTCCTGTGCGTCCTATGTGTTGTTCGCTCGCGCGCGCGGACGTCGTAAATATTTAGCGCGGAACGATCTTGATACCGTTTAGCTTTTCCTGCGCCTCGATCATCGAAGGCATGAACCGATCGCCGAGGCCGAGCGCAGCGGCCTGCACCAGCGCCTGATGCACCGCCTCGCCGATGTAACTGGGTGCACCCTGCGATTCGGCCAGATGCGTGTAGTAGCTCATGTCCTTGCGGCCATTGGCGATCGTGAACTTCATTCCGGTCAGATCGCCGTCGACCGCCTTGCTTGCAATCATCTGAAATACGCCGGAATTGACGCCGCCTGCACGTGATGACTTCAAGCAGCTTGCGCAGTGACAGCCCGCTCTTGGCGGCGGTGGCGAATGCTTCCGCAGTGCTGGTTGCAATCGATAGCGCAAGGAAGTTGTTGACCAGCTTCAACACGTGACCGTGGCCTGGCGGCCCAACGTGAATGACGTTTTCGCAGAACGCCTTCATCACCGGTTGCACGCGTTCGAAATTGGCTGCATCGGCACCGACCATCGTGTTCAATCGGCCTTCCTCTGCCTCTTTCGGTGTGCGCGCCAGCGGTGCGTCGATGTATGCGACGCCGCGCTCGGCAAGATCCGCACGAATGCGTGCTGTCGAATTGGGCTCGCTGGTCGAGCAATCGACGACCAGCATGCCGTGGCGCGCCGCGGCAAGCAGGCCGTCGGTGCCGTAGATGATCTCCTCGACCTGCGGCGAGCCGGTGACGCAAAAAAAGATAATGTCGCTCGCAGCGACCAATGCACGTGTGTCGGTGACTTCGACTGCGCCCGCCGCAATCAGATCGGCGAGATTGGCACGGTTGCGATGAACTTTGAACGCCAGCGAATAGCTCTTTGGCAAGCAGATGCTTGGCCATGCCGTGACCCATGAGGCCGATGCCGACGAATCCGATGCGCTCCATGTTTCCGAGTCCTGTTGGTCTTAACCGTTGATCGAAGCGAGTGCTGGCGAAGATTGTGTTCTGACCGCGTGGCGAGCGTCCGCAAAGCGCCGCACCAGCCGCAAGTAGCGCTGTGAGATCGCCTCGATCGCAGCTGCATCGTCGATTTCGCCGTTAAACCATGCGCGCGCGGTTTCGCCGAATATCGTGCGCCCAACAGCGAAGCCGCGGCACAGCGGATGTGTTGCCGCTTCGGCGAGTTGATCGGCCAACTCGTCTATGGGTGCATCTAAGCCGAGCACGAGGACACCACGGCAGTGTGCGTCCGCACTGCGAATTGCGGTGTCTAACTGCTTCCATCCTTGCGTGCTCGCGGGCGCGGGCAGCTTCCACCAGTCGGGCAACACGCCTGCTGCCGCAATAGCAGTCACGGCGCGCGCCAGCACGTGGTCCGCATCACGCCCGTCGCCGTTAACGGCTGGCGGAATCACTTCGAGCAATAGCTCGCGGCCAGAATCGTCGCATGCTGTACGAAGGTCGAGCAGTGTCTCGATTTGCTCGCTCTGGAGCGACGCGGGATCGTCGGCGTCGAACGACACGAGGCATTTGGCGATATGGCGCGCCGGCCATTCGCGCAACATCGCTTGCACATTGCGGCCATGCTCGAAGCGCAGCGGACGAGAGCCGGGATCTTCGACCGGCCGCGCAATCCACCAGCCGGCTTCGTCGAGCTCGGGCAGCAGATCGGCACCGTAGCGGTCGTCGAGTATCAATCCGTGCGCCGCACCGAGCCCGTCGGCGCGGAAACTCGCCCGCTGGGCTGCGCGAGCGACCAGATGCTTGAATTGCGTGATGCGCGCCAGCGGCGTGTTCAGCTCGGCCGCGAGCTGTTCGAGCGGTGCACGATGATCGAAAGCCAGTGCAGCGATCCAGGGCGGGGCCGTCCGGCGCGTCGTGGCTCGATGCAGGCGATTTAGCGCAGCGTCTTCACGCACTCGCGGCGTTGAGGATCCGTGCTGTAAGAAGTGTTCAAGTTCGACCAGGGTTGGGATCGCGGGCGCACACCCATGGCGCGACACGACCAGCGCGCCGCACGCATTCGCGCGCCGGCCGCATTCGGCCAATGATGCGTCGCGTAACCAGCCACTGAGAAATCCCGCCATGAACGCGTCGCCGGCGCCGAGTACGTTGAATACTTCGATCGGAAATCCAGGCACCTCGATTGGAGCCGCGCCGCGCAGCCCGGGATAAATGGTGCAGCCTGACGCACCACGTTTCACGACCAGTGTGCACGTCGACTTTTGACGCAATGCGATGACAGCGGCAAGCGGATCGCTCATGTTCGCGGCGATGCAAAACTCTTCTTCGGTGCCGACGATCAGATCGCACGTAGCGATGATCGCCTGCAGACTGGCGCTAACGCTGGGCGCCTGCACGTAACGCGTTTCACCGTCGCCCAGCGGAGCCAGACCCCCACAAGCACCGGTCGAAAATCGATGTCGAGAATGACGCGGCCGCCGGCCGCGCGCGCGGCATCGATCGCTGCTCGGCAGGCGGCGTAGGTTCCCGGCTGCGACAGGTGCGTGCCTGAGATCAGCACCGATGCTGCGCTGGCGATAAATCGCGCATCGACGTCCGTCGCTTCAAGCGCCATATCGGCGCAGTGATCGCGGTAGAACAGCAGCGGAAACGCGGTGCGGCTTCGAATGCTCAGGAACACAAGCGCAGTTAGGCGCTGCGGATCGAGCCGTACCTGGCTGACATCGACACCTTCGCGGGCCAGCGAGTCGAGCACGAAACGTCCGTTCTGCTCGTCGCCGACGCGGGTCAGCATCGCCGCTCGCAGGCCAAGGCGTGCGCACCCCACGGCGGTATTCGCCGGCGAGCCGCCGAGATAACGCGCGAACGTCGTCACGTCTTCGAGGCGCGCGCCGATCTGTTCGCCGTACAAATCGACAGCCGCGCGTCCGATGCAGATAACGTCGAGCGCCCGCGGCGTTGCGCCGTCCTTCATCGGCGCGACTCCTTCTTGGACGCTTGCCTGCTAGCGACGGGCTGATTCGCGCGCCGGTTGGCGCGCTCTGCCATCAATCGATGGCCTACCGCGACGACCAGCGATTGCGCCAGAACGATCGGCTCGACAAGCGAGCGAAACGCGGCGCCGCCATCATCGCCGATCGCAAATGAAAGCGTCGCCACGCGCATCAACGGAGACAGTTTGCTGTCGGTAATCGCAATGACGGCAGCACCGCGCTTGCGGCAACCGTCGGCGATGTCGACGATCTCGTCGGTGTAATTGCGAAAGCTGATCGCGATGACGACTTCATCGGCATCGATACGTGCGGCGAACTCGCGATTCATGCCGCCGACGTTGTCGAGCAGCTGCGTGCGGACTTCGAGTTGATTCAGTGCATATGCCAGGTAGGCGGCGACCGGAAACGAACGTCTTGCGGCGAGTAGGTTGATCTGCGATGCCGTTGCGACCAGTTCAACCGCCTGCGTCAGCAGCCGGTCGTCGATCGCGTGTTGAAAGCCCTGCAGTTCTGCGATTGCTTGACCCGCCTGCGCGCGAAACACCGCGCCGGGCGACGTGGCTTTCGGTGTGCGCGATTGCAGCCGTTCGATACGCTCGCGATAAGTAAGCGTGCGCGCGCGCAACTGCGTCCGAAACAGTTGCCGCAGCTCGGCAAAGCCGTTGCAGTCGACCGCGGCTGCAAAGCGCACCAGCGCGGAGGGCTGTACGCCGATCTGCTCGGCCAGTTGCGCCGCGGTGCCGAGTGCGAAATCCTCCGGCGCGTCGAGCGCAAAACGGGCAATACGCTGCAGCTGCCCGGGCAGCCGAGGAAAACGCTCGGTGATCCGTCGCGCCAGCTCGTCATAGCTGCCAGGTCGACTCATCGAGCGAGTGCGTGCGCTGTTCAGTACCTGCGACTGCATGATTGTCGTGAGATCGAAGCCATTGCTTCCGGCAAGATTAGAACGTAGATTACGTTTTGTCCAGAAACAGAACAAATATTCTATTGGCTTCGTTTTGATGGCTGCGAGGAACAGGTGGCAAGTGTCTTGAGCACGCAGGCGGGCGCCGTCGTGCCGGCCTTCGCGGCGGCGCGTGCGCCGGGGTTCGCGCTCGGATACGGCATGGTGCTGGCGCTGTTCGCGACAAGCCCGCTGTGGCTGGGCGCCGTCGGGCTGTATCAGTATCTGGCTCTCGAAGTGTTGATCTGGAGCTTGTACGCGCTGGGCTACAACCTCTTGCTCGGCTACGGCGGTTTGCCTTCATTCGGTCACGGCGCCTTTTTTGGCGTCGGCGCGTACGCAGCGGGACTTGCCCTGAAGCAACCCGATGTCGGACTGATCGCCGGAATGGCGGCTGCAATTGCCGCCGCCGCAGTTTTCGGCGCGTTCGTCGCGGCGTTCATTTCGCATCGGCGCGGCATCTACTACGCATTGATGACGATCGCATTCGGCCAGTTAGCGTGGTTCGTTTCGATCAAGTGGCATAGCGTGACCGGCGGCGAAGACGGTTTGCTAAACGTTCCGCGCCCGCCACTTGATCTCGGCTTCATGCAGTTGTCGCTGACTTCGCACGCCGCGCTTTTCTATTTCGCGTTGACGTTGTTCGCAGTGATCGCGTGGGCGCTTTGGTATCTGATCGATACGCCGTTCGGGCGCGTCCTGGGCGCCGTCAAGCAGAACGAGATGCGCGCGGCGTACTGCGGGCACAACGTCTGGCTCGTCAAGTTCACTGTGTTCGTGATGTCGTGCGCGATCGCGGGACTGGCCGGCGGGCTGTTCGCACTGGCGCAACAGTCGGCGTACCCGAACGTGATGAGTCTCAACAACTCGGGCTATGTGGTGATGATGGTGCTGATCGGCGGCGGACTGGTCAGCTTCTGGGGGCCCGTTATCGGAGCGGTGTTCTTCATTGTTGCGCGTGATCTGCTCGGTGCCTACACCGAGACCTGGCTGCTCTGGTACGGACTGTTGTTCATGGCCGTCGTGCTGTTCAAGCCGGAGGGAATTGCCGGAATGATTCAACAGCTTCGTGATCAACTTCGCAGGCGCACCACCGATGCCTCTACTTGAAGCGCACCGCCTGCATAAGCGCTTCGGACAGCAGATCGTGCTCGACGACGTTTCGTTTGCGGTCGAAACCGGTGAGCTTGCGGGAATCATCGGACCGAACGGTGCCGGCAAGACCACGTTTTTCAACGTATTGACAGGACGCTACCGGCCCGAGCGCGGGAAGGTGTTCTTTGACGGCATCGACATCACCGGTGCTTCGCCTGCCAGCGTTGCGCGTGCTGGCATCTCCCGCTCGTTCCAGTTGATGAATCTGTTCGACAGCTACAGCGCGCTGGACAATGTGATCGTTGCGATGCGGCCGTTGGTCAAGCGCGCGTTTCGGATGACCGGGCAGGTCCGCCGGGACTCGGGCCTGCAGGCTCGCGCCGCTCAGCTGCTTTCCGATGTGGGGCTGGCGGGAAAAGAACATGCGCCCGCGAAGGGTCTCGCTTATGGCGATCGGCGATGTCTGGAAATTGCCGTCGCGCTCGCGCCGGAGCCGCGGCTGCTGTTTCTCGATGAACCAACGGCTGGAATGGGCGCGCAGGGTGCTCGTCGACTGACGACGTTGATTGAGCGACTTCGCCAGCGCACGACGATCGTGGTGATCGAGCACGACATGCCATTTTTGTTTCGTATCGCCGATCGCATCTCGGTAATCCAATGGGGCCAGGTCATTGCACAGGGCACGCCGGCCGAGCTGCGCGCCGATCCGTGGGTGGCTCGCAGTAACCTGGGCGCGGTGGCGTGATGCTCGAGATCGACAGCATTCGCACGTTCTATGGCGAAACGCAGGCGTTGTTCGATGTTTCGCTGCAAGTCGGAGCTGGTGAGGTTGTGGCGCTTCTCGGTGCCACCGGTGCGGGCAAGACGACGACCTTGCGATCGATACTCGGCTTGACTCCCGCCCGTCAAGGCACGATTCGCTTCGACGGCCGCGACGTGACGCATCAAAGCACGCACTCGATCGCGCGCTCGGGCGTTGCCTGGGTGCCCGAGGAGCGCCGCGTCGTCCCGAGCCTGACGGTCAGGCGCAACCTGACGATTGCCGAAAAGCGGACCAAGTTTCGGCGCTGGACGATCGGCGAGTGCTGCGAAATTTTCACCGCGCTCGAGTATCTGCTTGAGCGCGACAGCGAAAATCTGTCAGGTGGGGAGATGCAGATGGTCGCGATTTCGCGCGCACTGCTGGGCAGCCCAGGACTGGTGCTGATGGACGAGCCGAGTCAGGGCCTGGCGCCAAAGGTTGTGCAGGATGTGATGCGCACGGTGCAGCGTTTGAAGAGCGAAGGCGTTAGCGTGCTATTGGTCGAGCAACACGTCAATGCAGCGCTCGACGTCGCCGACCGGGTCGTCGTGCTCGATCACGGCACAGTCGTGCATCAAGGTTCAGCAGCCGAATTGCGCAACGACCCGGCGCAGCGCGCGCGCTTGCTTGGGACCTAGATATATCCATGGCAGATCTGCTTCGCGTTCAATCGCTGCGCAAGGAATACCGCAAACATCGGTGGTCGCGCGCGCCGAGCTTCGTGCTGCACGCCGATCTGGCTTTCGCCAAACCCGCGATCGTCGGCGTGCTCGGTCCAAATGGTTCGGGCAAAACGACGTTGTTCGAACTGATCACCGGGTCGAACGCGCCGACGTCGGGTTCAGTGCAGGTCGCCGGGCAGGATATCCATCGAGTCCGCCGTGACCAACGCGGTCAGCTCGCGCGCCACTATCACCAGTCGTATCAAATCCGGCGCTTCCGGTCGTGGAAACCCGAGGTCATGCTTGCGCGTGCGGCGAGCGACGAAGCGCTCGTGCACCTGTTCGATGAGCCGCAGTTAAACACGCAGGACGGTTACATCGGCTTCATGCTGCGCTTCTTTCAAACCCTGCGGCGCCTTGACCGACTGCTGTTCGTTTGCCTGCATCCGCAGGAGCAATGGCAGCTCGAGCTGTTGCGCGAGATCGCCGAGAGTTTCGTTTTCGTCGACCGCGGCTGCGTCACCGAATATGCATCGTTCGACGATTTGACACGCGTGCCGGTCGCGCGCGACTACCTTGGCCATCTGGTGAGCGCAAAATAACGCGTTGCGGATCAAAGAACCACGGAGCAGTCATGGGAAAGAGCGAAAAAGCGCTGGCTGATATCACGCACTGGATCGGCGGCAGCCGTGTGGCCGGAATATCAACACGAACGGGCAAGGTGTTCAATCCAGCCACCGGCGATGTCACCGGGTCGGTACGGTTCGCGAACGCTGCCGCGGTAGACGCAGCGGTTCAGGCTGCACTGCATGCACTTCCTGCGTGGAGCGAGACGTCGCCATCGAATCGGGCACGCGTGATGTTTCGCTTCAAGGAGCTGATGGAGCGCAATCTTGAAGCGCTGGCATCAACCATCACGCACGAGCACGGCAAAGTACTCAGCGATGCCAAGGGCGAAGTCCAGCGCGGGATCGAAGTGGTCGAATTCGCCTGCGGTGCGCCGCAGCTGCTGAAGACGCAGTTTTCGGACAACATTGGCGGCGGCATCGACAACTATTCGTTACGCCAACCGCTCGGTGTGGTTGCCGGCATTACGCCGTTCAATTTCCCGGCGATGGTGCCGATGTGGATGTTTCCGCTGGCGCTGGTGTGCGGCAATACGTTCGTGCTGAAGCCGTCTGAGCGCGATCCTTCGGTGTCATTAATGCTGGCCGAGTTGCTGCAGCAGGCGGGACTTCCAGACGGCGCATTCAACGTCGTGCAGGGCGATAAGGAAGCGGTCGATGCGATCCTCGCGCACAAGGGAATCGCAGCGGTGAGCTTCGTCGGTTCAACGCCGATCGCCGAGTACATCCACAGCGAAGGCACGCGGCACGGCAAGCGCGTGCAGGCGCTCGGTGGCGCGAAGAATCACATGATCGTGATGCCGGATGCCGATCTGGATCAGGCTGCCGATGCGCTGATCGGCGCCGCGTACGGCTCAGCCGGTGAGCGCTGCATGGCCGTTTCAGTATGCGTCGCGGTCGGTGACGTTGCGGATGCGCTGATCGATCGGCTGAAAACGCGCATCGCTGCGCTGCGCATCAAGAGCGGCATGGAAGCAGACGCCGACATCGGGCCTTTGGTCACCGGTGCCCATCGCGAAAAGGTGCTCGGCTATATCGATCACGGCGTGGCCGACGGCGCGCGCATTGTCTGCGATGGCCGAACTCACGAAGCGACCACGCAAGCCGGATTTTTCCTCGGCGCAACGCTGTTCGATAACGTCCAGCCGTCGATGCGGATTTATCAAGACGAGATTTTTGGCCCCGTGCTGTGCGTCACCCGCGTGCCAGACCTCGCTGCGGCACTCGATATGGTCAACACGCACGAGTACGGCAACGGCGTCGCCTGTTACACGTCCGATGGTGGCACTGCGCGTGAGTTTGCGCGCAGTGTGCGTGCCGGCATGGTCGGCATTAACGTACCGATTCCGGTGCCAATGGCGTTCCACTCGTTCGGCGGCTGGAAGCGATCGTTGTTCGGCGATTACCACGCGTACGGGGAAGAGGGCATTCGCTTCTACACGCGTTACAAGTCAGTGATGCAGCGCTGGCCAGACCCGGTTGCTAGCAAAGGGCCGGAGTTTGCGATGCCCGTGCACAAGTGAGCATGCGTGCCGCCTCGAATCGGACGGACCCGCCAACGCCTTCAGACTTCTCGCAACGAACGCCGATATTGAATCGCTTCGGCGACGTGTGACGTTGCAAGGTCGCTCGCTCCCGCCAGATCGGCGATGGTGCGCGACACTTTCAGCACACGGTGATACGCGCGCATCGACCATCCGAGTCGGACTGCCGCCGCGTGCAGCAGTTGTTTGACCGCGCCGGTGATACCAGACACCTGATCGATCTCGGCCGGCTGCAAGTGATCGTTGAGCTTTCCTTGCCGCGCGAGCGCCTGGTGGTAAGCCTTGCGCACGCGCTCGGCGACGAAGCGGGTCGGCTCGCCGTCTCCCATCGTCGTCAACTCCTCCTCGGTGAACGACGACACCTCGACCCGCATGTCGATGCGATCGAGCAACGGGCCCGAAATGCGGTCTTGGTAACGCGCGACCAGATCTGGCGTGCATCGACATTCGATTGTTCGGTGTCCAAAGTAACCGCACGGACAAGGGTTCATCGCGGCGATCAACTGAAACTTGGCCGGATACTCGACCTGCCGCGCCGCGCGCGACACCGTGATGCGGCCTGATTCGAGCGGCTGCCGTAGCGCTTCCAGCACCCGCCGCTCAAATTCGGGCAGCTCGTCGAGAAACAGCACGCCATGGTGCGCCAGCGAAATTTCGCCTGGCATCGGTGGATTGCCACCGCCGACCAGTGCGACAGCGCTCGCAGTGTGATGTGGCGAACGGTAGATGCGCGTTGCCCAGCGCTGCGTTGCGAACTGACCCGCCAGCGATAGCACTGCTGCCGACTCGAGCGCTTCGTCCGTCGTCATCGGCGGCAAGATTCCCGCAAAGCGCTGCGCCAGCATGGTCTTGCCGGTGCCCGGGGGCCCTACCATCAGTGCGCTATGACCTCCGGCCGCGGCAATTTCGAGCGCGCGGCGCGCCGCCAGCTGCCCTTTGACGTCGAACATGTCGGGATACGTAGGCGGTGTCAGGCGCACCATCGCCTGATGCACATCGATCCGTCGCGCATCGGAGTCACCCGCGTCCGAGCGTAGGTGCTCTACGACCTGCAGCAGCGTTTTGGCCGGATAGATCGGCACTTTGCCGACGAGCGCGGCCTCATCGGCGCTCTCGGCCGGAACGATGAAACCGCGCAGCGGCGGTTTCTCGGCGCCGCGTCTTTCGCCCGAAGCATCGGCGTTGGCCAAGGTGACGGCATACGCCATCGCCAACGTACCGCGCACCGGCCGCAGCTCGCCTGACAGTGACAATTCGCCGGCAAATTCGTAGCGGTCGAGCACGCGCGCGGGCAATTGTCCGGTCGCCGCCAGAATGCCCAGCGCGATCGGCAGATCGAAGCGGCCGGATTCCTTAGGCAGGTCGGCTGGCGCCAGATTCACGGTGATGCGCCGCATTGGAAAATCGAAGCGGCTGTTTTGCAGTGCGGCCCGCACTCGCTCGCGCGCTTCACGCACTTCGGTGTCGGGCAGCCCGACCAGCGTGAAGGCGGGCAGCCCGTTGGCCAAATGGACTTCGACTGTGACCTCGGGTGCCGACATTCCAGACAAACCCCGGCTGCGAACGACGGCCAGCGTCATTGCAACGGATTCATCGAGCGAGTCGAAGTGCGAACATGGCGCGCGATTCTATCGGCGCCTACGCGACTGCCAGGCAGAAGCGACGACGGCCTAAACCGTTCACGCGATCGGGAAGCTTCTCCTGGCAGCGAACTGCATCCCCCGTTTTGGGTGTGTGACAGCTAATCGGACGAAGGAAAAATGACCCGTTTGGCCTGATATTCGTAAGGGGTGGCCCGCGTCGCCGTGGCACGATACAGTCACGGTTTTCAATCGCTCCCTCGGCTGCACAACGCAAGCGCATCTAGTGATAACTTTTCTTCTCTGCGTCGTAATTTTCGGCACGATTACCGGGTTGTACATCTGGGCGCAGCGTCGCGCTCGCGCGATTCGCGAACAATCAGCCAGGCGCGAACAAAGTGCGATGGCGCTGATGATCGCGGGCGGCCAACTCGATGAAGATCAGGCGGCCGAGCCCGACGAGCCCGTCAAGCCAAAAATTATGGGACGGTTGCTCGAGGATGACCCGGCCGAAAAAGCGGCTGCCGCGGCACGCCACGCTGCGGGGCGAGCCGCGGCCAAGGAAAAATCACGCGAGCTGCCGCCGCTCGAGTTCGGCCATGGCAAGCGTGATTCCAAGTCACGCAGCAAATCGTCAAATGGCGCGCACAGTGGAGCACATCGGCCGACGCCGGCCGAGCAGGCTGCCGATGGAATGGATCCGATCGAGGATCTGATTTCGCAGATCATGGAGCACGAGCCGTCGCCGCACACTCGACCCCGCGCAGAGGCCTGTGCCGGCTGCAGCACGTGCAAGCGATACGCCGGCCAGGCGCAAGCCGGAGGTGATTTCGCCGAACGTACCGCTGCGCGAGCTCGTGCTTGCCTGGTATGAAGCGCGCGGCTATCGGGGCTCACCTGCGTCGCCAGCCGTCTGGCCGATCGAACTTGTCCTGCGCCATCGCGAGGACGCTGCACGCGCCTATGCGTTCGTCGTGCAAAACGATCACGTCTCGGTCGATCGCATAACCGCGTTGATTGAACAGGCGCGCGAGATCGGAATGATGCGCGTGGCCGTGATTGCCGAAGCGGGATATGAAAGCGCAGCGAAGGAAGTTGCGAAGCGCCGCCACGTGCGGTTGATCGATCGCTCGGCGATGGAAGCTGAGTTGTCCGAACTGCAGCTACCTACCGCAGCGAAAATCATTGCGCTGGCGCGCAAGCGGTCTGCGGCCGAACCGTCGCCGGCGTAACGCTTTACTTACTCGCGTTGACCTAACGCGCAGTCTTGTTTTCAATTTCCGTCAGTCTGCGCTCAAGGCTCTCAAGCTTGGCGCGCGTTTTGGCAAGCACCTTGGTTTGAGTGTCGAATTCCTCCCGGGTCACGAGTTCAAGACGCGCGAACTGCTGCGTTAAAAGCGCCTTCACGTTCTTTTGCAAGTCGGCTGCCGGAGTGTTGCGCATCAACGCGGCCAGCCGGTCCTGTAACTCATCGAGAAACGAAACTTTGTCCATGGTGCGAATTTAGCCTATCGCAGCTCCTCGAGCGCGCACGCCCCGCGCTCGTGCGCTCACGCACTAGCACCGTGCGCCAGCTTTAAATATCGTCAGCTATTTGCACCGCGAGTGAGCATTTTGGCACTGCAACAATTGGCATGCATGTTGCGTAGACCCCTTCGATTCTGTTTTGTCACATCAAACATCTCGAGAGGGGATAAAACATGAGAACAGCGCTGATTGCTTGCGCTATTGCGATCGGAAGTGCGGCTGGCGTCGCAGCATGGGCGCCATCACCAGCAGCAAACCGCGAAACCAGAACCCGAATTCACTTTCACCGGCAACGCAGGACTGTTCAGTGATTATCGCTATCGGGGCTACTCGCAGACCGACTACAAACCTGCATTCCAAGGCGGCTTCGACTTCGCTCACAAGTCGGGCTTCTATCTGGGCAACTGGAACTCGAACGTGTCGTCGGTGCTGTTCAATGGCGCCAGCCTTGAGATGGATTTCTACGGTGGCTACAAAGCGACGTTCGGTGACTTCGGTCTCGATGTTGGAGTGCTCTATTACTACTACCCGGGCACCGGCAAGTACGTGTCGGGCTACAAGCCGGATTTCTTCGAAGGCTATATCGGTGGCACATGGGGTCCGCTATCGCTGAAGTACTTCTACGGCTTCACCGACTACTTTGACCTGAAAGCGCCCGGCGTCGACACCAAGGGGTCGCAATACATCGATCTCTCGGCTGCGTGGCCGACTCGACGGCGGTTGGGCCATTCAGGCGCACGCCGGCTGGCAAAAGATCAACCACGGACAACAGGTCGGGTTGATTGACGACACCTATTTCGATTACAAGCTGGGCGTGACCTATGACATCGCCG
Organism: uncultured beta proteobacterium; assembly: GCA_963807155.1. Taxonomy (GTDB): domain Bacteria; phylum Pseudomonadota; class Gammaproteobacteria; order Burkholderiales; family Burkholderiaceae_F; genus JACCZX01. Next base: position 123,244 of record CAWEAZ010000032.1, on the reverse strand, counting down.
GATCGGGCTGGATCGCCGGAGCTGGCTGTGGTTGGAACCAACGAAAAGAAGCTATTTCTGAAGTCCGATGCTGTCGGACGGTGCAGGCAAGACCAGTGTCGTGGTTTCGTTGACCAAGACGTTTTAAGCGACAGCGAGGAACTCAAGCGATGAAACTAATCACGGCCATTATCAAGCCGTTCAAGCTTGACGAGGTGCGTGAAGCGTTGTCCGCGGTCGGCGTGCAAGGCATCACAGTCACTGAGGTCAAAGGCTTTGGAAGGCAAAAGGGTCACACCGAGCTGTATCGGGGCGCTGAATACGTTGTCGACTTTCTGCCGAAAGTCAAAATTGAAGCGGCGGTGTCCGAGGACATCGTCGAGCGCGCGATCGAGGCGATCGAAGGCTCCGCGCGCACCGGCAAGATCGGCGACGGCAAGATATTCGTTTTCAATCTCGAGCATGTCGTTCGCATCCGAACCGGCGAAACCGGCAAGGAAGCGCTCTAACCGATGAGGATGACGATGAAGAAACTAATGGTCATGCTCCTCGCTGCAGGAGTGTTTTCAGTTGGATCACTGTCGCCCGCAAGCGCGCAGTACGAAAATCCGAAGCCAGGCGATGCGGCCAAGGCTAGAGGCGGCTCGTCAGCGCCGGCGACGCCGGTAGCTGCAGCACCTGCAGCGCCGGTGCGCAACGCCTGCCGCGCCCGGTGGCGTCGCCGCAGCTGCGCCGCCGACCGATGCGCCGAAGCCACCGAACATCAACAAGGGCGACACCGCATTCATGTACGCCGCCACGATGATGGTCATTCTGATGACCATCCCCGGACTCGCGCTGTTCTACGGAGGCCTGGTGCGCTCGAAGAACATGCTGTCGGTGTTGATGCAGGTGTTCATGACATTCGCACTGATCGCCATTCTGTGGATGATCTACGGCTACTCGCTGGCCTTCACCGGAGGGGGTCCTTTTTTCGGCGGACTATCGAAGATGTTCTTGTCGGGTGTCACGCCCGAATCCGCTGGAGCGACGTTCAGCAAGGACACCTACATTCCGGAGCTGATGTTTGTCGCATTCCAGTGCACCTTTGCGGCGATCACCTGCGCGCTGATCGTTGGCGCGTATGCCGAACGCATGAAGTTTTCCGCGGTGCTGCTGTTCATGGCGCTGTGGTTCACGTTCAGTTACCTACCGATGGCGCACATGGTCTGGTACTGGGATGGACCGGATGCCATCAAGGACGCCGCGTCAGAAACAGCGGTCAAGGCTGCCGCTGGCTGGCTCTGGGCAAAAGGCGCGCTCGACTTTGCCGGTGGCACTGTCGTGCACATCAACGCAGGCGTCGCCGGCTTAGTGGCGGCTTACGTGCTGGGCAAGCGAATCGGCTACGGACGCGAATCGATGGCGCCGCATAACCTGACGTTGACGATGGTCGGAGCCGCGCTGCTGTGGGTGGGTTGGTTCGGATTTAACGCGGGCTCGAACCTGGAAGCCAACGGCACGGCGGCGATGGCGTTCGTCAACACGCTGTTCGCAACTGCCGCCGCTGTGCTGACGTGGACGTTTGCCGAGTGGATGATCAAGGGCAAGCCGTCGATGCTGGGCGGCGCGTCGGGTGCGGTTGCGGGTCTCGTGGCGATCACGCCGGCGTGCGGATTCGTCGGTGTGATCGGCGGCGTCGTCATCGGTGCAGTGGCCGGCGGTGCTTGCTTCTGGGGTGTCAGCAGCTTGAAGAAGATGCTCGGCGCTGATGACGCGCTCGATGTATTCGGCGTGCACGGGGTTGGCGGCATTACCGGCGCACTCCTGACCGGCGTATTCGCTTCGCCCTCGCTTGGCGGTCTGGGTATCTGCAACTACATTACCAATAAGTGCGGCGATCCGGCCGACTTTCCCGGCATCGGTGCGCAGGTGTGGATTCAGTTGCAAGCTGTGCTGACCGCAGTTGTTCTGTCAGCAGTCGTTTCGTTCGTCGCGCTTCTGATCGTCAAGATGGTCGTTGGCGTCAGAGTCAACGAAGAGGAAGAGCGCGAAGGACTCGATACGACGTATCACGGCGAATCGGCATACAAGATGTAAGAGACGCGCGTGGTCGGGGCACCACGCGCGGCTTTAACAAAGGTTGTGTCTCCCTAGCTCGCCGGATCGCATTTGGTCCACGTACCGAACGTACAGGCGGACTTTCAGGGCACCTCGCCGAGGTGCCCTTTTTTTGTTGAATTATGCCGCCGGCATAATCGAGTGCCCTGAAGCGCACCTCATTACGCCGGTTTGCACGCCGCGAGGATCTGGCGTTGACGTCTTCGGAGTTCGCGGTCCTGCAGCGGCTGGCGACGCCGCAGAAGATTCAGACGTTCCTTAACGCGATTCCGATCAACCACGAACTGGGTGGCGAGACGATCCACTCGGTGCGCTCGGTGATGCGGCATCGGCGCGCCCACTGCATCGAGGGTGCGATGTTCGCCGCGTGCGCGTTGTGGGTACACGGCGAGCCGCCGCTCGTGATGCATCTCGACTGCTCGATAAGCGATTATCCGCATGTGGTTGCGCTTTTTCGTCGCGGAATCCACTGGGGCGCAATCTCGAAGACCAACGGCGCTGTGTTGCGGTATCGCGATCCGATCTACCGCAGCCTGCGTGAGCTCGCGCTGTCATATTTCCATGAGTACAGCGACCGGCGCGGACAGAAAACGCTGCGCAGCTATTCGGCAGCGTTCGATCTGCGCCGCATCGAACCTGAACTGTGGGTAGCGAACGGCAATGACTGCCAAGAAGTCGAAGACCTGCTGGCGGGGCTGCACCATTACCGTCTGATCTCGGTGCGTCAGGAGCGGTTGCTCGCAAGGCGTGACCCGTTTGAGCGCAGGGCGTCGAAGCTGGTCGAGCACGCGCGGCCAGGTAGCCAGCTCGGAGGATAGGTTAGGTCAAGGTGCGAGTTACACTGGCCGGCGTTTTTTCGTGAGCGAGTGCAAAGTGCCGGACCCCGCCGTTCATCACCCAGCCGTTCCGCACCTACTGACCGCGCAGACCGGGCCGTTGCTGCAGCTCGAGCAACGCATTTTGGAGTCGTTGCCGGCCATTGAGCGCTGGTTCCGGCTGCAGTGGCAGGACCACACGCCGCCTTTTTACGGCTCGGTCGATCTGCGCAATGCGGGGTTCAAATTAGCGCCTGTCGACATGAATCTGTTCCCGGGAGGGTTCAACAACCTGTCTGAGCAGATGCTGCCGGCGGCGGTGCAGGCGGCACAAACCGCGATCGATCGAATCTGCCCGGATGCGCGCAACCTGTTGCTGATTCCGGAACGGCATACGCGCAACCAGTTTTATCTGACCAATGTTGCACGGCTGGTGCGCATCCTGCGGCAGACCGGTCTCGAAGTTCGAGTGGGTTCGTTGGCGGAGGACATTACGCAACCGACTCCGATTGCACTCGAAGACGGCGATCAACTGTTGCTCGAGCCGCTGGTTCGCGAAGGGGACAACCTGGGCGTCGACGGATTCATTCCGTGTGCGATCCTTCTGAACAACGATCTGTCGTCGGGCATTCCACCGATTCTGCGCGGGCTGCACGATCAGATCGTGATGCCTCCGCTCCAGGCGGGCTGGGCGGTGCGGCGCAAATCGAATCACTTTGCCGCTTACGACCAGATTGCCGACGAGTTTGCGCAGATGCTCGGACTCGATCCCTGGTTCATCAACCCGTACTTTGGGCGCTGCGGTGAAGTCAACTTCCACGAGCGCTCCGGCGAGGAGTGTCTGGCGACCAATATCGACTTTGTGCTGGAGCGCATGCGCGAGAAATATCGTGAGTACGACATTACCGATACGCCGTACGTGGTGGTCAAAGCCGATGCCGGCACCTACGGAATGGGCGTGATGACGGTGCGCGATGCATCCGAAGTGCGCGGATTGAATCGCAAACAGCGCAACAAAATGGCCGTGGTCAAGGAAGGCCTTGAAGTCACTGAAGTCATCATTCAGGAAGGTGTGCCGACCCGCGAGAACGTCGGCGGCGCGGCGGCTGAACCTGTCGTCTACATGATCGACCGTTACGTGGTGGGGGGCTTTTATCGCGTGCATACCGATCGGGGACCCGACCAGAACCTGAATGCACCCGGAATGCACTTTGTTCCGCTGGCTTTTTCCGACAGCTGCAATCTGCCGGACTGCAGTGCGCAGGCCGGCGACAGTGCGCCCAACCGCTTTTACTCGTATGGCGTGATCGCACGTCTCGCGCTGCTGGCAGCCGCTATCGAGCTCGAGGTCACGGCGTCGAAACTACTCGACGAGCCAGCGCCGTCAGCGGCACTTGCCGCTGCGATCGCGGGCTAGCTCGTCGCAGCATCGCTTCCGAGCTTTGGCGGCAACGCATGGCGTTAACTTGGCTGTTTATCGTCGATCCGCTTGACCACCTGAAGGAATACAAGGACTCGACGGTGGCGATGATGCGCGAAGCTGCGCGTCGCGGTCACATCGTGCACGCCGGCACGCCTGCCGAGCTGTCGTTCGACAGTCACGATGGCCTGGTGCGCATGCAGTCGCATCAGCTTCAGATCACTCAGCAGCCCGACCCTTGGTATGTCGATCAGGGGCTGCGTGATCACCCGCTGAACTTTTACGACGGGGTGCTGATGCGCAAGGATCCGCCGTTCGACGTCGAATTCCTGAATGCGACGCTGTTGCTGTCGCGCGCGGTGGCGCAAGGCGCTCACGTGATCAACGATCCACAGGCGCTGCGCGATCACAACGAAAAGCTCGCGGTACTCGAGTTCCCGCAATATGCGGTGCCGACGCTGGTGACACGCAGCATTCCGGGCATTCGAAGTTTCTGGGCTGAGCAAGGCGACATCATCGTCAAGCCTATCGACGGCATGGGCGGCGCCGGCGTTTTTCGTTTGCAGCCAGGCGATTTGAACGCCGGCTCGATTCTCGAGGCCGTCACACAGCACGGCCAGCGCACCGTGATGGCGCAGCAATTTATTCCTGAGATCAACGAAGGCGACAAGCGCATTTTGGTGATTGGCGGTGAGCCGGTGCCGTTCTGCCTGGCTCGCATTCCGGCGCCAGGAGAAACGCGCGGCAATCTTGCCGCCGGTGGTAACGGCAGAGCGCAGCCGCTGACCAAGCATGACGAGAAGATTGCGCGTGCGGTGGGTCGAGCGTTGCTGCCGCGCGGATTGATGTTGCTCGGACTCGACGTAATCGGCGATCACCTGACCGAGATCAACGTCACCAGCCCGACGTGCTTCGTGGAAATTGAGGGGCAGGCAGGCTTTAACGTCGCTGGGATGTTTATCGACGAGCTCGAGAAGGCGGTGAAGAAATAATGGTTGGAATCCTGGTCATCGCCCACGCGCCGCTTGCGAGTGCGCTGAGCCAGTGCGCCGAACATGTGTACACGTGCGAGCCGAATGCTCGACGTCAATTGCGCGCACTCGATGTCGCCGGCAATGCCGACCTCGCGAACACGGTGGCGCAGGCGCGCGAGCTCGTGCGGGAAGTCGATCGCGGTGAAGGCGTACTGATACTGACCGACGCTTTCGGCGCGACGCCCGGCAACGTCGCTGCGCAGCTTGCAGAATCGGAGCGCGTGGCGGTGCTTGCCGGCGTCAACCTTCCGATGCTGCTGCGCGCCGTTTGCTATCGCGGCGGTCCACTCGAAGAAGTCGCGGAAAAAGCGCTCGCCGGCGGCCGCCAGGGCATGCTTCAGGTCGATGCGACGCGATGATCCGCAAGGACTTCACGATCAACAACAAGCTCGGTCTTCACGCGCGCCCGTCGGCACAGTTGACGCAGATCGCGGGGCGCTATGAGAGCGAGGTGTTCATCGCCAAGAACGGACGTCGGGTGAATGCGAAATCGATCATGGGCGTGATGATGCTGGCAGCCGGCCCGGGTTCGACGGTGACGGTCGACGCTGAGGGACCCGACGAGCAGCAGGCGCTGGATGCGATTGGAGCCTTGATTTCTTCGGGGTTCGGCGAAGTGCATGGCTAGCGAAGGCAACGTGGCCGAGCGCCGCCGTGGGTCGCTCGCCGGAAGCGGCGTAACGAACGGAATCGCGGTCGGCCGTGCGCATCTGCTCGCGCCGTCGGAACTTGACGTTCGCCAGTACACGATCGAGCGGCGCGACGTGCTGCACGAAATCGGACGCTTGACCACTGCATTCAACGTCGTGCGCGAAGAGCTGGATGAGCTCAAGGCGGGCATCGCACCTAATGCGCCGAGCGAAGTACGCGCGTTTCTGGATCTGCACCGATTGATCCTCGGCGATGCATTACTCGCCGACGCCCCACGCGATCTGATTCGTGGCCGACTAATCAATGCCGAGTGGGCGCTGACGATTCAGCTCGAGCAGCTGGTCAAGCAGTTCGATGCAATCGACGACGAATATCTGCGCGAGCGGTCGACCGACGTGCGGCAGGTGGTCGAGCGTGTCGTCAATGCGCTGGCGGGTGGGCGCCCCACGCGCGTCGCATTTACCAAGCAACTAGCACCAGGCGAGCGCTTGATATTGATCGCACAGGACCTCGCTCCGGCCGACGTGTTGCACTTGAAGGACCGAGCCGATGTCGACCTTGCAGGATTCGTCACCGAGCTCGGCGGCCCGACATCGCACACCGCGATTCTCGCCCGTAGCCTCGGCTTGCCGGCGATCGTCGGCGCCGAAAATGCGCGCAGCGTCATCCAAGAAGGTGACCTCGTCGTTATCGACGCCGATTTTGACGCTGTCATCGTCAATCCGAGCGATGAAGAGCTGGCCGAGTTCGGCAAGCGTGTACGCGACGAAAGCGAGCATCGTGTTCAGCTGCGCAAGTTAAAAGGCAAGATCGCCCGCACCCAAGATGGCATCGCGATCGAGCTGCAGGCGAACATCGAACTTCCGGAAGACGCACGTGACGCGCTCGAAGCGGGCGCTGACGGCATCGGCCTGTTTCGTTCCGAGTTTTTGTTCATGGATCGCGACGAGCTGCCGACCGAAGACGAGCAGTACGAGGCGTACGCCAAAGTTGCGCGAGCAATGAAGGGCAAGCCGGTCGTGATTCGCACACTCGACATCGGTGCCGATAAGGTGCTGAACGAAGCTGCGCGAGAGACCCTTGGAATGGGACGAGGCGCCCCGCGCCCGGAGTCGAACCCTGCGCTCGGTTTACGTGCGATCCGTTACTGCCTTGCGTACCCCGAGTTGTTTCTGACGCAATTGCGCGCGATCCTGCGAGCGTCCGAAGTCGGCACAGTTCGCATCCTGGTGCCGATGCTGGCCCACATGCACGAAGTCGAGCAGGCGCTCGCGTTTGTCGCCCAGGCGAAACAGCAACTACGCGAAAGGAAGCGCAAGTACGACGGCCGCGTGCAAATCGGCGGCATGGTCGAAGTGCCCGCCGCGGCGCTTTCAGTACCGCAACTGGTGAAGAAGCTGAAGTTCCTGTCGATCGGTACCAACGATCTGATTCAGTACACGCTTGCGATCGATCGTGCGGATTCGAGCGTTGCACATTTGTACGATCACCTGCACCCAGCCGTGCTGCGGCTGATTGCTTACACGATCAAGGAATGCAAAAGGGCAAGGGCGCCGGTGTCGATCTGCGGTGAGCTTGCGGGTGAACTGGAAATGACTGAGCTTCTGCTCGGCATGGGGCTGCGTCAGTATTCGATGCACCCGTCGCAGATCCTGCCGCTTAAGGAAAGGCTGTTCACGTTGTCGACGAAGGATTCCGCACGACTGGCCACGCGAGTGTTGCGCCAGTCTGACCCGGTGAAAATCAAAGCCTCATTGGTGCGCGCTGCAAACTTGAACCAAGCCTAGGCGACGCGTGCAGTTCACGGGCTTAGAAACAGGCGGAGCACGAACGCGACTGCCGCTACGGCGCCGACACCACCCGCCCACAAAATGGCGAACCAGACCAGACGCCGGGCCAAATGCGGCGTGTCAGTGGTAGCCATGCGCGCTTGTCACCTTGCCGCGAAATAGCCAGTACACATACCCGGTGTAAACGAGAATCAGCGGCAAGAGGAACAGGGTGCCGATCAGCAAGAACATCTGCGAAGCTGGTGCCGTTGCCGCCTGCCAAATCGTGATGCTGGGAGGAACGATATAGGGCCACAGGCTGATGCAAAGGCCGATGTATGACAGTAGAAACAAGCCGAGCGCGCATAGAAACGGTGCGATCTCCTCGCGCCGCTGCAGCGCGCTTAAAAACCGCCACGCCAACAGCAGCACGAGGATAGGAACTGGCGCGGCGAAAAGCATCGTGGGCCAGCTGAACCAGCGCGCACGAAAGGCCTCCTGCAAAAACGGCATCGCAATCGACACGATCCCAATAAACGCCAGCGTCGCAAACCCAAGCTTCCGTGCAAGCGTGCGAAAGCGCGCCTGCAGTTCGCCTTCCGTTTTCCAGATAAGCCAGCAGGCACCCAGCAGTCCATAACCCGCAACGAGTGCGAGGCCCGTCACAACGCTGAACGGCGTCAGCCAATCCCACCATCCGCCCGCGTACGCGCGACCCTCGACACGGATTCCCTGGACCAACGCGCCGAGGCAAATGCCTTGGCAGAACGCGGCCGCATAGCTACCCCAGGAGAACGACCTGTCCCAGCGCAGACGCGGTCCCTCACCCTCAACGCGAAACCGCATCTCGAACGCGACACCGCGAAACACGAGCGCGATCAGCATCAGTATCAACGGCATATAGAGCGCAGGAAAGATCGTCGCGTAGGCGAGCGGGAACACGGCAAACAGGCCGCCGCCGCCGAGAACCAGCCATGTCTCATTACCGTCCCACACCGGCGCCACTGAGTTGACCATCACGTCGCGCTCTGCGCGGTCGTGCACCGCTGGAAAGAGGATGCCTACACCGAGATCGAAGCCGTCCATGCAAACGTAAAGAAAGACTGCGGTCGCAATCAGAAAGGCCCAGATCAAAGTCAGGTCGAGCGTCATCGTCAGTCCGCAGGTCCTGCAGCAAGCCCGGTACGAGGCGGGCTGTCGACAAGTGCTGGTGCAGGCGTAATGCCGGCGGTGCGCACCGGCTGGCCCGGGAGCACGCCCGGTTGGTGCGGTTGCGGTGCCTGGCCGAAGAGCCGAAACAAAAACCAGATGCCGGCGCCGAAAACGACGAAGTACGCCACGATAAAAACAGCTAGCGACGCTGCAACACCCGGCTGGCCAATCGGCGACACACTGTCTGCCGTGCGCAGAAGGCCGTAGACGGTAAACGGTTGCCGTCCGCATTCGGTAACAATCCAACCAGCGGTGACGGCGATGAGCCCCGACGGGCCCATCGCGACCGCCCAGCGCAACAGCCATCGCGTGTTGAAGAGGCGACCGCGCCATCGCAGGATCAGCGAGACAAGGCCGAGCGCGATCATCAGCAGGCCGATGCCGACCATGACTCGAAACGACCAGAACACGAGCGGAATATTGGTCGGCCAGTTCTCGCGCGGGAAAGCCTTCAATCCCCTAACTTCGCCGTTCCAGTCGTGCGTCAGATACAGGCTTGCGAGTCCCGGGATTGCAATCTGCGCGCGCGTTTCTCCCGCTTGCGCATCGGGCAGGCCGAACAGGATCGCAGGTGCGCCGCGCTCTGTCTCGAAGTGGCCTTCCATCGCGGCCACCTTCGCAGGCTGGTGCTCGAACGTGTTGACGCCGTGCAGATCGCCGATCACAAGTTGAAGCGGTGCGACGATCGCGGCCATCCACATCGCCATCGAGAACATCACGCGCGCGCGGGGATTCGTTGCATCGCGCAGCAGATGGTAGGCGCCGACCGCGCTGACGATGAATGCCGTCGTCAGATATGCAGCAGTCACCGAATGCGCGAAGCGATAGGGAAACGACGGGTTGAAGATGATCTCGAAAAAGCTTTCCGGCATGAACCGGCCGTCTGCGCCGAGGCTGTGACCGGCGGGCGTTTGCATCCATGAATTGGCTGCGAGGATCCAGAACGCCGACAGCAACGTACCGCCCGCGACCAGGCACGTGGCAACAAAGTGCAGGTGCTTGCCGACGCGGTTCAGTCCGAACAGCATCACGCCGAGGAAGCCCGCCTCGAGGAAAAACGCCGTCAGTACTTCGTATCCGAGCAACGGGCCGATCACTGCCGACGTGCGGTCGGCGAATACCGACCAGTTCGTGCCGAACTGATACGACATCACGATGCCCGAGACGACACCCATTGCGAAAGCGATCGCGAAGATGCGAAGCCAGTAGCGAAACGTATCGAGATAAACCTCGTCACCCGTCCACAGCCATCGGGCTTCGAGGACGGCGAGATAGCTCGCGAGCCCGATCGTGAATGCCGGAAACAGGAAATGCCACACGATCGTAAAGGCGAACTGGAAACGCGCCAGGTCGAGTGCGCTGGGAAGAAAGTCGAGCGGCATTGCGAGCGCTAGTTTGAACCTAAAACGACCCTTTTTCCAGCCAGCGCTCGATTTGCGGAATTCGATCGTTACCCCAGAAGACCTCGCCGTCGACGATGATTGTCGGAGCGCCGAAGATGCCGACCTGGATGGCGTGATCGACCAGCGCCCTTAACCGATCCTTGACCTCGGGTTGCTGCGCGCCCGCAGCGAGCGCGTCGGGATCGATGCCGACTTCGCGTGCAATGTCGCCGACAACGGCTGCGTCTGAAATGTCGCGGTCGTCGACGAAAAAGGCGCGGTACACCGCATGAATGAAGGGCGCCACGAGTTCAGGCTGATGCTGCTGCAGCCATACGACTGAGCGCTTCGCCGACACGCTTCCGATCGGAAATCGGCTTGGCTGTTGATATGGCACGCCGGCAAAACGCGCCGATCGTTCGAAGTCGCGCTTTGCGTAATTCGCCTTCGGCCCGTATTGCTCGGTCAGCGGCGCGCCGCCAGCAACCTTGAAGACAGCGCCGAGCAGCACCGGCTTGTAGTCGACGGTACGTCCGTGCCGCGCGGCTACGGGTTCGATCTGCTCGGACGCGATGTACGAGTACGGAGAAGAAAAGTCGAAGTGAAATTCGATTGGCTTGGGCATCGTGTCCTCGGCAGTTGACTTGTGACGCTATCTGACCTGCGCGTAGTGCATGCGTGTGCGATACATCATCTGCACGCTGCCGTTTTGTCGCGTGCGCATCGAACAGCGCGTTTAATGCAGAGCAGCATTGCCGCATGGCGCGGATCGCCCGGTGCGCGGCAGATACGACGCCGATCTGGCGAGCGCCAATAGATCTTCGCGCTCGAGCTCGCGCGGATTGTCGAACGTGACGACTAACGCCTGCGCGGGCGCAAAGAATTGCGCGATCCCTTTCTCGTCGATATGGCGATGGACTGTGTTGGCGTAGTCAACGCCGTGCGTGCGCAGCAGCGCCTCGTAGCCGGCGAGAAATGCGCTGCCGGTCGATTGCCGGTCGTTCCAGATCAACGCAGCCCAGCCGCCGGGCCGCAGGATGCGCCGTGCTTCGATTGCGGCGCGCTCGACGTTGAACCAATGAAACGCCTGACCCGCAATCACGAGGTCGGCTGCGGCGTCGGGAAGCGTGGTGGCTTCTGCGGTGCCGGCAACACTTCGGTAGGTGCCGCCCTTGGCCGCATACGCGGCAATTGTTGGTCGCCTGCCAGCCGCATTGCGTCGTTCGGCTCGACGCCGATCACCGAATAGCCGCTGCGCAAGAACGGCTCTGCCGACAGTCCGGTACCGACTCCAATATCGACGACGACTTTGTCCCGCGCTTCAGCGCACCGACTTGCTGCAAATGGTCGACGATCTGCTGCGGATACGATGGCCTGCCGCGCACATAAGCGTCCGCTCTATTGGAGAATCGCTCGGTGGCGCCCAGCGGCATTGGGTTGTCGCTCCTCACAGATGCCGCGCGATCAGGATCCGCTGAATATCGCTGGTGCCCTCGTAAATCTGGCACACGCGCACGTCGCGGTAAATGCGCTCGACCGGAAAGTCGGCGACGTAACCGTAGCCACCGTGAATCTGGATGCGCATCCGAGCACACCGCTTCCGCCATCTCAGAGGCAAACAACTTCGCCATAGCCGCCTGCTTCAAGCACGGCTGCCCATCGTCCTTCAACGCGGCCGCGTGGTAAATCAGCTGCCGCGCCGCTTCCAACTGTGTGGCCATGTCCGCCAACCGAAACTGGACCGCCTGATGCTCGAAGATCGGCTTGCCAAACGCTTCGCGCTCCTTCGCATACTTCAAGGCTGCTTCATACGCGGCACGTGCCATGCCAAGCGCCTGCGACGCGATTCCTATACGGCCGCCTTCGAGGCCCGATAACGCGATCTTGTACCCCGCCCCCTCGTCGCCGATCAAATTCTCCGACGGCACACGGCAATTCTCGAACAGAATCTGCGCTGTATCCGACGCGTGTTGTCCCATCTTTTCTTCGATGCGTGCGACCACGTAGCCAGGCGTCTTCGTCTCGACAATAAACGCACTGATGCCGCGCTTGCCGGCTGCTTTATCTGTAACCGCCATGACGATCGCGACGTCGGCGGTCTTTCCGCTGGTAATGAACTGCTTGACGCCGTTCAACACCCAATGGTCGCCTTCGCGCACGGCGGTAGTGCGCAAGCCGGACGCATCGGAACCGACGTGCGGCTCGGTCAGGCAAAACGCACCGAGCATTTTTCCCTGCGCCAATGGGACCAGATACTTCTGCTTTTGCGCTTCGTTCGCCCAAGCCAGCAAAATGGCGCATACCGGGCAATTGTTCACGCTGATGATGGTAGAAGTCGCGCCATCGCCGGCGGCAATTTCTTCGAGTGCGATGGCCAGTGCCGTGCTGTCCATTCCCGCCCCGCCATACTGTTCGGGTACTGCGACGCCGAAAGTGCCGAGTGCCGCAAGTTCGGCCAGTGCTTGCTTCGGAAACGTCGCGGTGCGGTCCCATTCGGCCGCGAACGGAGCTAGGCGCTGGGATGCAAACTCGCGCAACGAATCGCGCAACAGGCGATGCTCGTCAGTTTGCATCGCGCTTCATTCCGCTGTTTGCGCGACGCACCCTTGTAAGTCAAGCCAGTCGACGCGTCGCTTCAATACCATCCCGACAATGGTGCCAGCGATGAACGCAGCAAGCAGCAACGGACCGCCGCCTACCGCCGTGAGGACGATGGCGACGTCGCGCGCGCAACCCAATGCGCGATACGCGGGGCACCATAGAGCGCTGATGTAGACGCCGAGCACAAGCCACGTCAGGATCGCGACCAGGAATGCGCGCGACAACGATTGCCTGATACCGGAGACGTTGCTGACGGCCTTCCGATAGAGCAACAACGCAAACAGCATCGATAGCGCAGCTGGAGCGATGATAAATACCCAATTCGGCACGCCGGCCTCGGCGGCGAAATTACGCATCACGACTTCGACCAGCCCGGCGCCGAGCAGCGAGCAAATTCCAAATACGAGCATCGCAAAAATGGTTACTGGCATGGGATTCGCGCGGTCACTTCAATTTCGATCTTCATCCGTGCTATCGACCAGGCCGCAGATGATCGCCGTCGCTGCCGGCCGCGCCTTGGCGAAGTACTGACCGAAGATCGGCGCTAGGTGCTCAAACGATGCCGCGTCGGTCAGGTAATAGTGCACGCGAATCACGTCATCGAGCGTGCAGTCCGCTTCGCGCAGAGCGGCCGTGACGTTGCGAAAACACTGATGCGTTTGTGCAGTGACGTCTTGATCGATCGTCATCGCCGCGTAGTCAAACCCCGTCGTGCCCGATACGTGTACATAGTCGCCGTCCACGACTGCCCGACTGTAGCCGGCAACCGCTTCGAAGGACGAGCCGGACGATATCCGGCGACGCTGATGCGACGTTGCTACCAAGACAGCTGCTCGCCGTTGTAGTTGATGAATTTTCCGTTTGAAGAATCGTTGGCAGAAGCAAGAACCCGACGCATGCCTTCGACGCTCGTCTTGACGTCGATATCGGCACTGCCGCCACCCATATCGGTACGCACCCAGCCCGGATGAAACGCGATGCAGACGACGCCTTGCGGTCCATATTCAAGGCTCGCCGCCTTTAATGCCGCATTCAATGCCGCCTTGCTGGTGCGGTACAGCCAGCTCGCGGTGTTCGTCATCAGCGACAGCGAACCCATGCGGCTCGACAAAACGGCGAGCTTGCCGCGCGACGCGATCAAGGCGGGCGCCAGCGCTGGAATCAGCTGCATCGGCGCACGCACGTTGGTGTGCATCACCGCATCGAAGTCCAGACCGCCCGGCGACGTGACCGCCTGGCCGCGTGGGCCGGCAACTCCGGCGTTAATGATTGCGATGTCGATTTTTTCGTTCGCCATTTTGTCGCCGAAATCGAGCACTGCACCCTCGTCGAGCATGTCGAGCACGGTCGGTTTCGCACCGAGTTCGCGCAACCTTGCACCCGCTTCCTCAGACCGATGAGTGGCAATCACACGATTGCCCTCGGCCGCATACTGCCGAACGAACTCGAGGCCGATCCCGCGCGACGCACCGACGACCAGTACGGTAGCCATTAGCGCTCCGCCTGCACCAATCGTACGGCCAGCGCAGCAAACAGTGCCCCGCCGATCGCGTTCAACAAGCGCCGCGTTACGCGGCTTGCGCCGAACGCGCGCATCCGATGCGCGAGTGCAACCAGCGCGAATAGAAACAGAGCGCCGCCGACGATAAATACCGCGCCGAGAAACAAGAACGCGACTGGTCTTATTCGGGCGCATCGGCCGAAATGAATTGCGGCAAAAGGGCGAGGAAAAACAAAGCGACCTTCGGATTCAGCACGTTGGTCAAGAATCCTTGCGCGAAAACACGCGTTGATGGTGTTGGCGGCGACGCTGCAAGAATGGGCTCCGCGTCGCGCACCGACGCTCGCAGCATGCCCCAAGCGAGCCAGAGCAAGTACGCCGCGCCGAGCCACTTTATCGCAGCTAAACGCTAGTGCCGACGTGGCCAGCAACGCCGCGAGCCCGAGTGCCGCGGCAACCGTGTGAACGACACATCCGGCTGTGATTCCGAGCGCTGCGGCCATTCCGGTTCGCCATCCATGCTGCAAAGTGCGGCTCAGGGTGAATAGCATGTCGACACCTGGCGTCGCATTCAGCACCAGCGCGGTCGCAACAAACAACGGCAGATCATGCGTACCGAACATGTTAGATAAGTTCGATTGCCATTGCAGTGGCTTCGCCGCCGCCGATGCAAAGTGCCGCGACACCGCGCTTGCCCCCCGTTTTCTTCAACGCGCCGAGCAGAGTCGTGACAATGCGGGCACCTGATGCGCCGATCGGGTGACCCAGCGCGCAGGCGCCGCCATGCACGTTGACCTTGTTATGCGGCAGCTTCAATTCGTTCATCGCGGCCATCGTCACCGCAGCGAACGCCTCGTTGATTTCCCATAGGTCGACGTCGCTGGTCTTCCAGCCGATTCTTTTCAGCAGCTTTTCGATAGCGCCGATCGGTGCCGTCGAAAACCATTCGGGCGCGGCGGCGTGGACCGTGTGTCCGAGCACGCGCGCAACCGGCCGCGCAGCGCCGTTGTCGGCGGTCGACTGCCGCATCATCACCAACGCTGCCGCACCGTCCGAGATCGACGAAGCGTTCGCCGCAGTGATCGTGCCGTCTTTCTTGAACGCGGGTTTCAAGCCGCGAATCTTGTCGAGCTTGGCTTTGAACGGCTGCTCATCCTTGTTCACTTCAACGCTGCCACCCTTGCCGGCGACCGAGACCGGTGCGATTTCCCACGCGAAGCTGCCGTCGTTGTTCGCCTTGATCGCGCGTTCGGTTGACGCGATCGCAAACTCGTCCTGCTGCTCGCGCGTGAAGCAGTATTTCGCGACGCAGTCCTCGGCGAACACGCCCATCGCTTTGCCGCGTTGATACGCATCTTCGAGCCCGTCGAGCGCCATGTGATCGAATGTCGTTACCGCGCCATACCGATAGCCCTTGCGCGCGTTGACCAGCAAGTGCGGGGCGTTGGTCATGCTCTCCATGCCGCCGGCGACGACTACGTCGGCGCTGCCTGCCGCGAGCATGTCGTGCGCGAACATCATCGCGCGCATACCCGAGCCGCACATCTTCGACAGTGTCACCGCACCCACCGACTGCGGCAGCCCGGCACCGAGCACCGCCTGACGCGCGGGTGCCTGGCCCTGGCCGGCCATCAGACAACAGCCCATCAGGGCTTCGTCAACCGCATCGCCTGCGATGCCGGCACGCTCGACAGCGGCCTTGATCGCAACGGCACCGAGCTGGTGTGCTTGCAGCGACGAGAAGTCACCGAGCAGGCCACCAATAGGCGTACGGGCCGCCGAGACAATGACGATCGGATCGTTCATGGCGCGTTCACTAGGTTAGGCATGGAGAAACCGGATTTTGACGCATGACGCTTCGCAAAGCGCACATTGAATCGCAAGTCCTGGGGATAAGGAAAGACGCTCTCCAACTGCCCGGCCTGAATCTTCTGTTTGCGCGAATTCCAGAAAGCCGGTGTCAGCAAATCCGCATGGTGTCTGACAAAGGCGGCGCGGATGCGATCATCGCCGAGCAGAAATGTGCCCCATTTTTCGGGAAACATGTCGTGCGCGCCAACCGCGTACCAAGCTTCGTTGGACATTTCGTCTTCGTCGTTGCGAGCCAGCGGCACTGAACGGAATTCGCACGTGGTCATGTACTCGATCTCGTCGTAGTCGTAGAACACCACGCGGTTCAGGCGCGTGACACCGAAGTTCTTGTACAGCATATCGCCGGGGAAGATATTGGCTGCAGCCAAGTCCTTGATCGCGTTACCGTACTCGAACACCGCGTGCTCAAGTTCTTCGTCGGTGGCATGGGTGAGATAAATATTAAGCGGTGTCAGACGCCGCTCGATGTAGACATGCTTGATCAACACGGTCTTGTCGTCAACTTCGACAATGCTCGGGCAATCGGCTAGCAATTCGCGCAGCAGCGGCGTCGAGAAGCGCGAGCGCGGCAGTGTTACTTGCGAATACTCCCACGTGTCCGCCATGCGGCCGACCCGGTCGTGAAGCTTGACCAACCGATACTTAGCCATCACCTGCGGCCGGTCGGTGTCTTTGGGATGCGGAATCACATCCTTAATCAGCTTGAACACGTACGGGTACGACGGCAGTGTGAATACGGTCATCACCAGCCCTTTGATGCCGGGCGCAGCAACGAATTGATCGTACGAGTGCTTCAGATGGTGCAGAAAGTCGCGGTAAAAAAGTGTCTTGCCCTGCTTTGCCAGGCCGACGCTCGTGTAGAGCTCCGAGCTTGGTTTGACCGGAAGAATTGAGCGCAAAAATTCGACGTAGGCTGCCGGCGCCTCCATGTCGACCAAGAAATAGGCGTGCGTAAAAGAAAACAGTACCGTCATCAAATCAGCGGTGAAAAGCGCACTGTCGATGTACAACGCTCCGTTGGAATTGCGCAGAATTGGCACTGCCACCGGTGTGATGCGGGTGCCGTTGACCACGCGGCCGACGATGTATGCGGCCTTGTTGCGGAAGAACAGGTTCGAAAGAACTTGCAGCTGAAAGTCGGGCTCGACGTGCCAGGGCCGCTTGAATGCGGCCCCTGCGCGGTGCGCATCGACAACCGCGCGCATCACGCGTTGGATGTCGCGCTCGACGTCTTCCCACGGGCACGCCAAGCCGAAGTCGATGATGATTCTTCGCAGAACTCTCTTCAGGCCGTCGGTTGCCGGGTAGTAGCTCCGGTACGACGGCGGGTCGGAATCCATGTACTCGGTTGCCACGCCCGGCCGCACGAAAATAAAGCGGTTGTGAAAGTAATCACGGTGCAGCAGCTTGGTACAAACCGAGTTGAAAAACGTCTCAGCGCACTCCGGCTGTCGATGGTCGGCCAGCAAAGCAACGAAGTTTTGCTTGACCGCCTGCCAGAGGGCATCGTGTTCGGCCTCGGTCAGCGAATCGAGATCGAAATTGCGCTCAATGGTGGTTGCCGCTTCAGTAACGCGCAAGTCGTAAAAGTCGATGCGTTCACGAGCACGCTCGCGTATCGCGTGCCAATTGCCATCCTCGAATAGCGCCTTCGCCTGCTGTGCGACATACCGAAAGCGGCGATAGTGGTTATCAAACCCATCGAGAATCGCGCGCGCAATCGCCAGCGGGCGACGGCATCGAGCGGTCGAAGCTGATCGCATCGACCGAAGCATCGAATGAGTTCACATTCGCGGCATCAGTCTGAGCTTTGCCGCGGCGTCAGCGTCAGCCACACCGCCAGCACGCCGAAGGCGCTGCCCAGAAACCAGCGCTGGACCTGTAACCACAAGGGTCTTTGCGCAAACCATGCTGCGAGAACCCCGGCCACGGTCACCAGTGCGATATCCATCAACGCCGCAGTGCCAACCTGAATCGCACCGAGCAGCAAGCTCTGGGCGAGCACGGGTCCTGTAGTCGGGTCGACAAATTGCGGGAAGAGCGACAGATAAAACACCGCCACCTTCGGGTTAATGACGGCGGCGATGAATGCCTGACGCAGCAGCACGCGGTCGCGCACCGGCTCGAGCGGCTGAGGCGTGAAAGTGAACCCTGCGCCGCGCACCGTCGTATAGGCAAGCCACAGCAAATATGCGGCGCCCGCCAATTTGATCGCATCAAACGCGAACGGCACGGCGAGCAGGACAACGGTCAGTCCAAACGCAGCGAATGTTGCATGCAACGAAAGTCCGGCCGCCACACCGAACATTGAAAAATAGCCGGCGCGCCGGCCCTGCGCGAGCGTGCGCGAGATCAGGTACAGCCAGACCGGGCCCGGCGTAGCCGCTAGAACGAGCGATGCCAATGTAAACAACGCGAGGCGATCGGTGGTCAAGCCCAACATTCATCTACTCCATTCAAAGTGCTGATCGAGGACGGCCGGTCCCCACTCTGTGCTCGAACGCTCGCTGATCAGTTGAAAGCCGTGCCGTTCATACAACCGACGAGCCGCGTTCAGTCCGGCGAACGTGTGCAAATAAACAGTGGTGAATCGTGTGCGGCAAAACTCCATCGCGGCCGACATCAGGCGTTGGCCCCAGTCGCGGCCTCGCAACTCTTCGCTCACGATAAACCAGCGCAGCTGCGCCGCACCGCGCTGCTGGCCGCCTCCGTCAATCACAATCGATCCTTGCACGCGGCCGCCGTCGACCAAAAGCCAGATGCCGTCACGCGCAGCATCGTAGCGGTCGAGGAATACGCCAATATCCGCCAGGCGGCCAGCTTCAAATATCGCGCCGAAGCCATGGTGGAGCGCGTAGTAGTGAGTCTGCAATGCGCAGCTTGCCGCGAGGCCTCCAGGAATGTAGCCCGGCACAATCCGCGGACCGCAGTCAACCGGATTCAACGCGCACTCGAACGGGTACAGCAATTCGAACCGTTCGAGACATACCTCTGCGTCTTCGCTCATTGGCCGACCGAGCGACTCGCACTCGCGGCTGAAATAACTCCAGTGGCCGCGCTTCCAGTCGTCCAGCGTGCGATCTCCTTCGCCTTCGTCCCAGGCAAATGCCGCGTCGACGTCGGACAAATTTGCGGCGCTCGAGACTGGTTGTCCGTATCACCCCGCGCGGCGTGCCGTCGATTTCAGTCACGACGCTATAGCCATCGGGCACGGCGGCCGTATGTGGAAGTGCATCGGCCACCCAACCGAGTCCGGCGGTCGCTCGCTTGGGTCCGTGAAGCACCAGCTCAACCAGTTGACGTGCGAGTTGCGGGCTGTCGCCGAAATACCATGCCTGGTACGGCGTGTTTTCCGAAAGCTTCGACGCACGACAATAAGCCGACCAGAAATCGGCAACGCGTGCTCGATCGGTGGTGTTGTCGAGTGACGGTTTATCGTCCCTCGATACCGCAGTCACGGCTGCTTGCAATTACATCGTCTCCGCGAACAATTCACGGCCAATCAGCATTCTTCGAATCTCACTGGTCCCGGCGCCGATCTCGTACAGCTTCGCGTCGCGCCATAAGCGGCCGGTCGGATAGTCGTTGACGTAGCCGTTACCCCCAAGCGCCTGTATCGCTTCGCCGGCCATCCAAGTCGCTTTCTCGGCCGAATACAGAATCGCACCGGCGGCGTCCTTGCGTAGCGCTCGCATCGTGTCGGGAGTTGCGCGATCGCAAGCGCGACCGACTTCGTAGACGTACGCACGACACGCCATCATCGTTGTGTACATGTCGGCGAGCTTGCCCTGCATCAACTGGAACTCGCCGATCGACTGCCCGAACTGCTTGCGCTCATGGACGTACGGCAGCACGGCATCCATGCACGCGCTCATGATGCCGAGTGGGCCGCCGGAGAGCACCGCACGCTCGAAGTCGAGGCCCGACATCAGCACCCGAGCACCACCGCCTTCTTCACCGAGGACGTTCTCGACCGGCACCTCGACATTGTTGAAGACGAGCTCACCCGTGTGCGAGCCGCGCATGCCGAGCTTGTCGAGTTTCTGTGCGACCGAAAATCCTTTCATTCCTTTTTCGACGATGAAGGTCGTCATGCCGCGCGCGCCCATTTCCGGATCGGTCTTACCGTAGACGACGAGCACGTCGCAATCGGGACCGTTGGTGATCCACATCTTCGTTCCGTTCAAGACGAAGTGATCGCCCTTCGCATCGGCCCGCAGGCGCATGCTGACGACGTCAGAACCCGCGTTGGGCTCGCTCATCGCGAGCGCGCCAACGTGTTCGCCGCTGACGAGCTTGGGCAGATATTTTTTTCGTTGCTGTGCATTGCCGTTGCGCCGGATCTGGTTGACGCACAAGTTCGAATGCGCGCCATACGACAATCCCACCGATGCGCTGGCGCGCGAAATCTCTTCCATCGCAACGATGTGCGCCAGGTACCCGAGCTTCGCGCCGCCGTATTCTTCCTCGACGGTAATTCCCAATACACCGAGCTCGCCCATCTTGCGCCACAGATCCATTGGAAACTGATCGGTCCGATCGATCTCGGCGGCGCGCGGTGCGATCTCTGACTGCGCGAAATCGCGCACGGCGTCGCGCAATGCGTCGACGTCTTCGCCGAGATGAAAGTCGAGTCCGGGCAATTGCATAGAAAGCTCAGGCGTTAGGGTGCGGCCCGGCCGTCGGACAAGCGGATCGCGCCGCGGATCAACCGATACAAGACCCATAGCCAGACGATTGCTACACCCAAACCGCCCAGTACGGCCGCGCCGATCAGCTCCCACGGAATATTGAAATACTGACCCGACTGCACCGCGCTCTCGATATCGATCGCGTGCGGAATCATCACCGTGAGCATCGCGCCGATGATCACGGTCCACGCAACGAGCCACCACCAAAATGTGCTGATGAGCCAGCGGTAATGCGATGCCAGCAACTCTGGTACATCCCGACGCTTCACATAGGCGATGATTACGCCGATTAGCACGGACCAAAACAGAAACAGGCCGAGGCCATACAAGCCGTACGTCACGCCGACCATCGTGAAGGCCTGCGATGACGGAATCGCTTCACTTGCGTTCGTCGTGTTCATGGGCGGTTGAATCGCTCGTTGACTGGGAATACAGCGATGTTAGCGCCCCGCGGTACGCTTGGCTGATGCTCGCTCACACCGCACAGTCCGTTCTGAAAAACACATTTGGCTACGACAGCTTTCGCGGCTTCCAGGCGCAGGTCATCGAGCACGTGCTCAGCGGTGGTGATGCACTCGTGCTGATGCCCACCGGTGGCGGCAAGTCACTGACGTATCAGATTCCGGCGATGCTGCGCGCGGGAGTCGGCATCGTCGTGTCGCCATTGATTGCCCTGATGCAGGATCAGGTGATGGCGCTCGAGGAAACAGGCGTGCGCGCCGCGGTTCTGAATTCAAGCCTGTCCTCAGCCGATGCCGCCTTGGTCGAGCGTCGCATGCGTGCCGGCGAGCTCGACCTGGTTTACATCGCGCCCGAACGTCTGACGGGCGAGCGCTGTCAGCGGCTACTCAGCGATGTGCAACGAACTGCGGGGATCGCGCTGTTCGCGATCGACGAGGCGCACTGCGTTTCACAATGGGGACACGACTTCCGGCCCGAATACGGACAGCTCGCCATATTGCGCGAGCGCTTTGCAACCGTGCCGCGTATTGCTTTGACGGCGACGGCCGATGTTCCAACGCGCGATGAAATCGCCGACCGGTTGCTCGTTGAGCCGCGCACTTTCGTCGCGAGCTTCGATCGACCCAACATTCGATATCGAATCATCGAAAAGCGCGATCCGCGGGATCAACTGCTTCGCTTCATCCGTGACGAGCATCCTGCAGATGCTGGCATCGTCTACTGTCTGGCGCGTAACACCGTCGATGAAGTCGCGGAGTTTCTTCGCGCCAGCGACGTTCCGGCGTTGCCGTATCACGCCGGAATGGACGCTGCGTCACGCTCGGCGAATCAGAGCGAGTTCCTGCAGGAAGACGGACGCGTCATGGTCGCAACGATCGCGTTCGGCATGGGCATCGACAAGCCCGATGTGCGTTTCGTGGCGCATCTGGATATGCCAAGAAGCATCGAAGGCTATTTTCAGGAAACGGGACGTGCCGGTCGCGATGGCGAGCCGGCCGACGCTTGGATGACGTACGGTCTGGCCGACGTCGTGCAACAACGTCGTCTGATTGAAATGTCCGAAGCCGATGCGACGTACAAGCGGCTTTCCGGCGCCAAGCTCGACGCGATGCTGGGGCTTGCAGAGGCAGCCGATTGCAGGCGCGTGCGCTTGCTTTCCTATTTTGGTGAAGCAAGCCAACCGTGCGGCAATTGCGACAACTGCCTGACGCCGCCGCAGAGAGTCGACGCGACCGAATCCGCGCGCAAGCTGTTGTCGTGCATTTACCGCTGCGAGCGCGGTAGCGGCTTCGGCTTCGCCGCGACCCACATCATCGACGTTCTGCGCGGAAAGCAAACGGAGAAAGTCGCGAAGTTCGGCCACGAGCGACTATCGACGTTCGGCATAGGTACGGAATTGTCGGAAGGCGAGTGGCGTCTGTTGCTGCGCCACCTGGTTGCACAACATATCGTCGAAGTGGATCACGCGACCTTCAACGTCCTACGGCTGACCGACGCCAGCCGGGCGGTGCTGCGCGGAGAACGCACGATCGAATTGAGGCAGCAAGTTGCGCAGCCCCGCCGCCGTCCGGCAAAGCGGCGTGCCGCGGCTGCAATGGCTGACGATCCGATATTCGAGCAGTTGCGCACCTGGCGTGCACAGGTGGCGAAACAACATGGGGTACCTGCCTTCGTTGTGTTTCACGATGGCACATTGAGGGCGATTGCGCAGGTGCGACCTCGGTCACTCGGCGAGTTGCGCACTATCTCCGGAATCGGCGAGAAGAAGCTGGCAAGCTATGGAGAAAGTTTGCTGGCCCAACTGGCTGCCCGCGCGTGAGATGAATCCAGGCGAACACGAGCTTCAATATCCGTGGGCTGACATCCCCGAGCTGGGCACTTGGCAGACGCTGCGCCCGGGCGTGCATTGGGTGCGTATGCCGCTGCCGTTCGCGCTGGATCACATCAACTTATGGGTGCTCGACGACGAGATCGACGGGCACGCTGGCTACACGTTGATCGATTGCGGCATCACGAGCAAGGCCACCAAGCAGGCGTGGGAAAAATTGTTCGATGGCGTATTTGCCGGCAAACCGTTGCTGCGAGTTGTCTGCACGCATTTTCATCCCGATCACTTCGGCCTTGCGCACTGGTTAACGGCAGGCGGCGATCAGCAGCGCTGGACGGTGCGACTCTGGATGACCGCTACCGAGTATGCGTTCGGACGCTACCTTTCGGCCGGTGGCGGTGACAACATCAGCGGCGAATCAGCCGCACAGCATTTCGCGCGCAACGGCTTGAGCGACGGCGAGGCGCTGCAGCAGGTGCGCGAGCGCGGCTCGGGGTACTACCCGGGGCTCGTCCCGGCGGTGCCACGAAGCTTTCATCGGATCCACGAAGGCGATGAGATTGCGATTGGGCCGGCGCACGCGAAGCGCATCTTTCGCATCATCATTGGCTTCGGTCACGCGCCTGAACATGCGTCGCTCTATTGTGAAGATGATCGGCTGCTCGTCGCTGGCGACATGGTGCTGCCGCGCATCTCGACCAACGTCAGCGTGTTCGATCTCGAGCCCGAAGCCGACCCATTGCCGCGCTACTTGCGCTCGCTCGACCGGCTGCTGATGCTGCCGGCCGACACGCTGGTGCTGCCGTCGCACGGCAAACCGTTCATAGGATTGCATCAGCGAATCGGGCAGCAGCATCGTCATCATGCGGACCGGCTGGATGAAGTGCTTGCCGCCTGTGCTACTCCGCAGACTGCAGCGAGCATCGTGCCGGTGCTGTTCAAGCGTCAGCTCGATCTGCACCAGATGACGTTTGCGCTAGGTGAAGCGCTCGCGCACTTACATGCGCTGTGGTACGAGGGCAAGCTTGAGCGCAAGGTCGATGGCGACATGTACCGCGTCAATGCGACGTGACTATCGCTTGTCAGCGTCTCTATAGCTGCGACGAAAACAGCGCTGCTCCGCGCTCCTTTAACTTCTCGTGCCACGGACGCGCTTCCCACTGCTCGTACGTGATGCGCTGCACGTGTTTCAAGTCCGCCTCGAACGTTTCGGCTTGCACGCGCGCGAAGTCTGCGTCGTAGACGTTCAGGTTCGCTTCGTCGTTCAAGCGAAACGAGCGCGCGTCGAAGTTGGTCGATCCAACCGATGACCATAAGCCGTCGACGATCAGCAGCTTCACGTGATACATCGTCGGCTGATATTCGTGAATCAGTGCGCCCGCCTGCAATAGTGGCCCCCAGCTGGCACGCGACGCATTACGTACGAAGTCGGTATCGGTGATTTTGCCCGGCAGAATCAAGCGCACCCGCACGCCGCGCTTCATTGCGCTCACCAGCGCCTCGCTGGTCACTTCATCCGGCACGAAGTACGCCATTGCGAGGTCGATCGACTTGGTGGCGGCAGCGATCGACAGCAAGTACATCAAGTGCATGCTTTCCGAGCCGCCCTCGACTCGAGCTTTGAAACACTTGCGCATACATCTGACCGGATGGCTTCTGAGCCGGGAAATACGGGTCACCATGCAACACTGAACCGCTTACTTTCGTCCAGTTGTCCATAAAGGCGGCCTGCATCTGCGCTACCGCAGGACCTTCGAGTCGGTAGTGGTTGTCGCGCCAGTGCTCGGGATCCTGCGCGCTGCCGGTCCAGTTGTCGGCAATGCCGACGCCACCCGTGAAGCCAATGCGTCCGTCGACGACCAGCAGCTTGCGGTGCGTGCGATTATTCACGCGCCCGAGGTTGTACCAGCGCAGTGGCCGATACTTGCGGAAGTCGACACCGGCCTGCGTCATCGTTTCAATCGAGTCATTGTCCATTTTCTGGCTGCCGAGCCAGTCAACTAACACCTTGACCTTGACGCCGGCGCGTGCGCGCTCGGCGAGCGCTTCGGCGAAGCGCTTGCCGATTTCTCCGGACCAGTAGATGTACGTTTCAAAATCGATTGTCTGTTTCGCGCCCGAGATCGCCTGCAGCATCGAAGGAAAAATGCGATCACCGTTGAGCAAGGTTTCGACGCGGTTGCCATCGACCAGCGGCGGCCCGAGCAGCACGCTCATCGATCGTAGAAACTGCTGGTCGGCCACGGGATACAGATGCACGGGCCGCACGGCGATCTTTTTCTCGGCGCGCAGGTTCAGAACAATCAGCGTTGCGAGTACGGTCAGAACGACTGTGGCGAGGATGGGCAGCATGAGCCGTTTGAGTTTCATGACCGGTGACGAGGATGGCGGCTGGATCGCAAACTAAGCTTGCCATGCAAGAATCCAGCCACCCGGCGGAAGGATCGGGTCGACGATGGCAAAGCCCCGTTCCTACATAAAACCCGAGACGCTGCTGACACACGGCGGAAAAGCCGAGATCGCCGGTCACGACTTCATCAACCCGCCGATCGTGCGCGGATCGACGGTGCTGCATGCAAACGTCGCCGACATGAAAGAGCGCTCGCGCCGCTACCGCACCGATGAACCGGGCGCGGTCAACTACGGGCTGTACGGCACGCCGACGCACCATGCGCTGTTCGAATTGTTAACCGAGCTCGAAGGCGGTTACCGAAGCTGGGCAGTACCGTCCGGATTGGCGTCGTGCACGATAGTGATGCTCGCTTTTTTGCGCGCCGGCGATCATGTATTGGTATCGGATTCGGCGTACGGTCCGACGCGCCGTTTCTGCATCGAGACGCTGCCGCGCTATCGGCGTGCAGGTCAGCTTTTATGCGCCGACTGCGGGGCGTGAGCTCGAAGGCGCAATTCCGCCCGAACACGAGGATGCTGTGGCTTGAATCGCCTGGGTCACTGACATTCGAAATGCAAGATGTGCCATTGCTCGCCGAGCTTGCTCGCAACCGCGGCGTTATCACTGCGATTGACAACACGTGGGCCACACCGCTCTATTTTCAGCCGCTGAAGTGCGGTGTCGATATTAGCGTGCACGCGGCGACCAAGTACATCTGCGGCCATTCGGACATGCTGATGGGAACGATCACGTGTACGCAGCAGGCATGGGCACCGGTGCGGCAGATATTGTTCTACATGGGCTTGGTGGTGAGTCCCGAAGACGCTTACGTTGCGCTGCGTGGATTGCGCTCACTGGCGGCGCGGCTGCGCCAGCATCGCGCCACTGCCGAACGCTTGATTGAATGGCTGCTCGCACAACCGGAGGTTGAACGCATTCTGTACCCGGCACTGCAAAGTGACCCAGGCTATCAATTGTGGAAGCGCGACATGAGTGGCGCGACCGGGCTGTTCGGAATCGTGCTGAAGCAGGGCGCGGGCGGCGCTCGTCTGAACGCGTTGGTCGATGCCGTTGAAGTCTTCGGACGAGGATATTCGTGGGGCGGCTACGAAAGTCTGCTGGTGCCGGTGTATCCCGAGCGCAGCGTTGCACCGTACGAAGCCGAGGGACGTTTGTTCCGGATCTCGGCCGGACTGGAAGACGTGGACGACTTGATCGATGACTTGAAGCGCGGCTTCGCAGCGTTACGTGCTTGCTGACCTGGCCGCGCGAAAGGTCCGCAAATACGCCAGCCCACGGATCGCCCGGCTGCCATACCAGCTGGTCATCTCGCCGTCGATCAAATCGATTGGGACGTTCAGCTGATCGCGCAATTCGGCAACGTGTTGTTGGCGAAACATGAAAGGTTCCGACGACAGCAGGACTCGATCGACGTTGTGCGCCGCTGTTTCGATATCCGGAATGACCGGGTAACGCGCTGCTCCCGACCATCCGCCCGGCGGAATCGTCACGTTCCACCCGACGCAGGCCAGCGTTTGCGCGATGTAGGTGTCTGAAGCCACCGCCATCCACGGATCTTTCCAGATCAGATAAAGCACCCGTTCGGCCTGCCATGCAATCGCGTGGCATGCGGCAAGTTCGCTCTGCAATTCCGCAGTGAGCTGCTCAGCGCGGTCTTCAGCATTGAACACTCCACCGAGCAGCCGATACAACGCAATGTTGTCTGCCGGCGCGTTCGGATGCGTGACGATGACGTGCGGCGCGAATTCCTGAATTCTCTGGAAGGTGGCCAGATCGTTCTCGTCGACGTTGACGATTACGTGCGTTGGATGCAACTCGCGCAGAACATCGAGCTTGACGTCCTTCGTGCCGCCGACCTTTGGCACGTTGCGCAAGGCGTCGCGCGGATGAATACAGAATCCGGTGCGGCCAACGACGCTGTGCGTCGAGGCCAAGGCTGAAGAGGAGCTCGGTGATCGATGGCACCAGCGAAACGATGCGCGCGTTTGCGTCGGCGCGCGGATGCACGTTGCCGGCGGCATCGACACTGCGCACCGAAGAATCGGCTATCAATGCGCCGTCATTCAAATCAGGTGCCGCCAGCGCGCGGCTTTTGTTTGCGTCCCGCCATGATCCGATCGAACAGCCAGCCGGGCATCACCTTCAGCAACGCGGTAATCCAACCCATCTGCCACGGGATCGTGCGGTAACGCACGCCGGCAACGATCGCGTCGGCCGCGCGCTGCGCGAACGCATCGACGTCCATCAGAAAAGGCATCTGATACGGATTTCTCGTTGTCATCGAAGTGCGAATGAAGCCGGGTGAGATCGTTACGACCTTGACGCCGTATTTCGCCATCTCGATCCGGAGGCTTTCGCAATAAACAATCGCGGCGGCTTTTGAAGCGCAGTACGCATCGGATCCCGGCAGTCCGCGTACACCGGCCACGCTCGCGATACCGACCAGCGTTCCACGACCGCGCGCCTTCATTCCGGCGATGAACGGATGAAACGTCGTGGCCATTGCAATCACATTGGTATCGAAGACTCGGGCGAACTGTTCGAGGTCTTCGTAGAACTCGGTCTTCACGCCAACGGAGATGCCGGCATTTGCGATCACGATATCGGTACCGCTGACTGCCGCGTCGAACTCGCGTGCGGCGCTGATCAGGGCGTCCTTGTCAGTGACATCGACCACATACGTGTGATGCTTGCCCGGCAAAGCCGCAGCGACGCTGGCGAGCGCATCGCGCCGCCGCGCCGCCAAGCCGAGACACGCCCCACGCCTCGCGAACTCGTTCGCCAGTGCAGCGCCAATGCCGCTGGACGCGCCGGTAATGAAAACGTTCATGGCAGGCGCTCCTCGTGAAGCGCGAGCAGCGTTACTTCTTCCGTTCGGTTCGTGCGCGCTGAATCAGGCTGTCGAGGACCGCGAGGCTTGCTTCGCGCGACCCGACCATCGACGGCGACGTTACGTACTTGCCGTCGACCGCCATGCTCGGTGTGCCATCGATCTTGTACGCACGCCATACCTGCCCTGCGCGATTGGTCCGTGCACCGACGGAGAACGAGTTGTACGTATCGAGCCACTGCTTGCGGTCGACCCCTTGCGTCGCCATGAAGTCGGCGATTTCCTCCGGCTTCAGCAGCGACATGCGCTTGTCCTGAATGGCCTCGAAGACTTTCGAGTGCAGCTCGTTGGTCTTGCCGAGCGCCTCTAGCGTGTAATAGATGCGAACGTGCGGCACCGCCTTGTCGTCCCACGAAATCGGAATGCGGCGGTATTCGACGTCGGCCGGCAATGTCTTTCTCCAACCCTGCAGGTTCGGGTCGTACGACTTGCAGTGTGGGCACGAGTACTGAAAGAATTCGAGTACTTCGATCTTGTTGCCGGATTCGCTGGGCTGCGGCGGCGTAACCGGGCGAAAGTCTTTCATTTCCTGCAAGGGTCGCCCCGTTTGTGCCAGCGCAACGGCAGGCAATGCAGCAACGGCAACCAGCAATTGGCGGCGCTTAATGAACATCGAAGCTCTCCACACTAAAAGTTTTGATGTGACTGCGGCAGTATCGCAATAGAAACGTTAGTCGGACACGCGCCGATGACAGGGAATTCGCAGGCTATTTCAGGCGCTTATTTGAGCCGCACAAGTTGAACGTCGATGCCGTTTTCCGCCATCGTTTTGCGGATGCGGTTGACATCCTCAAGGTTTCCATAGGGTCCCAGCCGTACGCGATACAGCGTCGTGCCGTCCTGCTCGCGTGGGATTACTCGGGCATCGAAGCCCAGCAGCGCCAGCCTCGCCCGCATCGAGTCGGCATCGTCCGGCGTCCGAAATGCTCCCGCCTGCAGAAGGAAGCGCGAATCCTCGGCCGGAAAGACATTGCCTTTCTCGGCGGGCGGAGGTGCGGCCTTCGGATCGGTCGCTGGGTCGATCTTCGGGGGATCAATCGCCGCGGCCTTGGTCGGCGCGTGGGTGTAAAGCGGCTTGTTCGGATCGGGCAACGGGCCGCTTCCCGCCGGGTTCACATTTTCGCTGGCCGGCCGTACTTTGTTGACGAACGGTACCGGCGCATTGGTGATGAAAAGTGCCACAGCAACGGCGATAGCCAGACCTAGCACCAGGCCGCCGACAAAGCCGACCAGTGTGGTTCCGCGTTGCGAGGTTTCAAACACGTTTTCGGTTTCGTTCACATGCGTTGCGGCGCTGAAACGCCGAGTAATTCAAGTCCGTTCGCCAAGACCTGCCGCGTGGCAAGCAGCAGCGCCAACCGGGCATTGCGCGTGTCGTCGTCTTCAACCAGCACACGCTCGGCATTGTAGTAGGCGTGAAAATCGGCGGAGAGTTCCTTTAGGTACGAAGCCACCTGATGAGGGGTGGCATCGCGCGCGGCGTCCGCGATGGTCGTGGGGTAATCGGCCAGCCGGTTCATCAGCGCCTGTTCGCGTGCGCTTTGGAGCGGCGCGAGAGCGACGCCCTCGATCGTAGGGATCGTGAAGCCTTTTTCTTCCGCCTGCGCCAGCACCGAACAGATGCGCGCATGGGCGTACTGCACGTAGTACACCGGATTCTCGTCCGATCTCGATACCGCCAGGTCGACGTCGAACACGAACTCGGCGTCGGGTTTGCGTGAGACGAGAAAGAATCGCGTTGCATCGCGCCCCACCCAATCAAGCAGGTCGCGCAAGGTCACGTAGGTTCCGGCGCGCTTGCTCATCTTGACTTCTTCGCCGTCCTTGGTCACGCGCAGCATCTTGTGCAGCACGTAGTCGGGATAGCCGTTCGGCACCTTCATGCCCAGCGACTTCCCAGCCGCCTGCAATCCTGCCCGCACGCGTGCGACGGTTCCATAGTGATCGGTGCCCTGCACATTGACTACCTTGTGAAATCCGCGCTGCAGCTTGGTCGTGTGATAGGCGACATCAGGCACGAAGTACGTATAGGTGCCATCCGACTTGCGCATCACGCGGTCTTTGTCGTCAGCGGGGGGTCCTCCGAGCCCCGCGAGCTCGCCGTGGGTGCCGAACGCGGTGGTCTTGAGCCAGAGCGCGCCTTCGTGCTCGTACGTCATGCCCGATGCCACCATTGCCTCGACCGTTGACGTCACCTTTCCGTCGCTGTACAGAGACGACTCGAGGAAGTAACTGTCGAAGTGCACGCCGAGGGCCGCCAGGTCGCGATCCTGTTCGTTGCGCAGATAAGCGACGGCGAACTGCTGAATCGCATCCAAATCGTTGCTGTCGCCGCTCGCCGCAATGACGCCGCCATCACGCTCGATCGTGGCATGCGCCAGATAGTCGCGGGCGATTTCGGCGATGTATTCGCCGCGGTATCCGGTTTCGGGAAACGCGATGACCTCGCCCTTCAACTCTTTCGCGCGTGCCTGAACTGAAAGCGCCAGCGTTGCGATCTGCACGCCCGCGTCGTTGTAATAGAACTCGCGCGTCACGTGCCAGCCCTGCGCGGCTAGCAAGTTGGCCAGCGCATCGCCGAGCGCGGCTTGCCGGGCATGCCCGAGGTGAAGCGGTCCGGTCGGATTGGCGGATACGAACTCGACCATCACTTGATCGCCAGTGTTTGCGTCGCTCGATCCGAATCTGTCGCCTCAGCGAGCACGTCGCGCACTACCTGCTGCTTTGCGCTTGGCGCGAGTCGAAATTGATAAAACCCGGCGCCGGCGACCTCGACCGATCGATCAATGCTGAATCGCGTCAGGGTTCGCGCGCAGCGCAGCGACGATTTCACGTTGGCGACTTCGCGCGGATCTTTTTTTTTGGCTTTCGCGATTTAGCAGCGCGACGTGCGTGGCGATGTCTCCATGTGCCTCGATTTTCGGCTGCTCGAGCGTCGATTGCAGATCGGTTGACACGCCCGCACTCGCGCATGCCTTTGGATCAAGCTATGAGTCGACTTTTCTGCGAGGCCAGCATTGAGACGCTAGTTGCGCAAATCGCGCAAAGGGAGTTTCCTTGCAAAGAGCGTCACTGACCTGCAGTTTATGCGGCGCTCACGATTTCACCCTTAGTTTGAAACGGCACCCGACCAACACTATTACGACGAGGAGACAATGAATCGACGCCGCCTTCTGAAAAGTGCTGCGCCTCGCCGGCGTATACAGCACGTTTCCTTTATCGACACTCGCGCAGCAACAGCGCGCCATTTGCTACAACTGCCCGCCGGAGTGGGCCGACTGGGGCGGCATGCTGAAGCTGATCAATCAGCAGTCTGAACATCTCGGTTCCCCCGGATAACAAGAATTCGGGGCAATCGCTGGCCGCGCTGATCGCTGAAAAGGGCAATCCGGTCGCCGATGTGACATACCTTGGCGGCCAAGTCGGTCCGCAGGCGCGCGAAGCAGGCGTGCTCACGCCATATAAGCCGCAGCGCTGGAACGATATTCCCGCCGGGCTGAAAGATCCGGAAGGCTACTGGTTCACGATTCATTCGGGAACGCTCGGTCTCTTCATCAATACCGCGGCGTTGCGCGGCAAGCCGGTGCCGCGTTCGTGGCAGGACCTGACCAATCCCGACTACAAGGGGCTGGTCGGATATCTGAATCCGTCGAGTGCGGCGGTCGGTCAGGTCGGCGTGATTGCCGTCAACCTTGCGCTCGGCGGCAGCTACGAGAACCTCGATCCCGGAATCGCCTACTTCAAACAACTACAGGCGAACAATCCGATCGTGCCGACGCAGACCGCGTACGCACGCGTTCTATCGGGCGAGATTCCAATTCTGTTCGACTACGACTTCAATGCCTACCGCGCGCAGTACACCGACAAGGCGCCGGTGCAGTTCGTGATTCCGCGCGAAGGCACGCAACAGTTGCCGTATGTGATGGGGCTCGTGGCACGCGGCCCGAATCCTGAGCAAGGCAAGAAAATGCTGGACTTTGTCTTGTCCGACGAAGGACAGCGGCATTGGGCCAATGCATTCTTGCGGCCGGTGTTTCCGGCCGCGATGAGTGCGGAGGTACGCGCCCGCTTTGTGGCTGATTCCGAATATGCGCGCGCGCAGCCGATCGATGTCTTCAAGCTTTCGACCGTTGCGAAGGTGATCGGCGAGCGTTATCGAAAGGACGTGGGGTAAGAGCGCATTCACTCTATATTATTGACACGCTGTTACTGAGAGGAACACGATGAAGCGAAATTTTGTAGCAACGGCGGCAGCAGCGACCGCGGCGCTCGCACTCGCCGCGAGCGCACCGGCTTTGTCACAGAGTTGCGCCAACCGCGGTGACCTCGATGCCCGTTACTGCGACGAGAACAGCGACCTCATCGCCGACTCGCCCAAGAATGCGAAGCACTTGCAGAATCCGGCTACTCTGATCTTCTCGTACACGCCTGTCGAGGATCCCGCCGTCTACGAGAACGTCTTCAACGACTTCATGGCGCATCTCTCGAAGGTCACCGGCAAGCGGGTGCGCTGGTTTCCCGCCGAGTCGTACGCCGCGCAAGTCGAGGCGATGCGCTCGGGACGCTTGCACATCGCCGGTGTCGCCACCGGCCCCACGCCATATGCGGTGAACCTTGCCGGCTTCGTGCCGATCGTAGCGATGCAGCGTGCCGATGGCAGCGTCGGCTACACGCTGCAGCTCATCACGCACAAGGACAGCCATATCCGCAAGGTGGCCGACCTGAAGGGCAAGCGTGTCGCGCACGTGTCGCCGTCGTCCAACTCCGGCGACATCGCCCCGCGCGCGCTCTTCAAGCAATTGGGCATCGAGCCCGGCAAGGACTACGAGGTCCTGTTTTCGGGCAAGCACGACAACTCGGTCATGGGCGTCGTCAACAACGACTACGACGCCGCGCCCGTCGCTTCCACCGTAGCTCGAGCGCATGCAAGCGCGCGGCATGTTCAAGCCCGATACGTTGCGCGTCGTGTACGAATCGGCGCCGTTCCCGCGCACCGCGTTCCGCGTCGCGCACAACCTCACGCCCGAGCTCCAGGCCAAGATCAAGCAAGCGTTCCTCACCTTCGACTTCAAGAACTCCAAGCTCGCGAGCGAGTTCAAGGACACCGAGCGCTTCGGCGCCGATCGACTACAAGGAGTGCGTGGCGCGACATCCGCACCGATTCAGAGAGCGACCGGCGTCCGCTACACTCAGGAAAGCCTGTCCAAGCTCGGCACCAAGGCGGAGTAGGTCGTAGCAGGCCTCTGTCGCGCGCCTTCGGAGCGTGCGCGCGCTCCCGCGATTGATCGTGCGCTCCTTTCGTCGAGAGGCTCGCCAAGGTCTATCCCGTCGGCAAGCGCGCGCTCGACGCGGTTGACCTCGTGGTCCGAGCGGCCCGAGGTCGTCGCCGTCATCGGCTCCTCGGGCGCAGGCAAGAGCACGCTTATCCGCTGCATCAACCGGTTGGTCGAGCCGACTTCGGGCATGTCCTGCTCGTCGGCGCGATATCGTGCGCTTGATCGCGCGCGCGAGCTGCGCGCCGCGCGCCGGCGCATCGGCATGATCTTCCAGGAGTTCAACCTGGTCGAGCGCCTCACCGTGATGGAGAACCTGCTCTGCGGGCCGGCTCGGCTCTCGTCGGGTTCTACCGCATGCGCTTCGTGCGCCGGTTTCCTGCCGGCGACATCGCCGCGCGCCTTCGCGCTGCTCGATCGCGTAGGCCTCGACAGGCTACCACGACACGTCGCGCCGACGCGCTCTCCGGCGGCCAGCGCCAGCGCGTCGGCATCGCGCGCGCGCTGATGCAGCACCCCGATCTGCTGCTGGTCGACGAGCCCACCGCCAGCCTCGATCCGAAGACCGCGCGCCAGATCATGCGGCTCATCCGCGAGCTCGCGACGGAGCGCGAGCACGCCGCGCTATCGTCAACATCCACGACGTCGGCGCTCGCGCAGGCGAGTTCGCCGATCGCGTCGTCGGCTTTCGACGGCCCGTCCTGGTCGACGACTACCGCCGCCGTCGCTTACCGTAGGCAACGATCGACCGATTATCTACGGCGACGAAGACTGGCAGCCGTCACCATTCGACGACGGATGACGATGCGGCGTGACCGACCACGCGTCGCACGCGCGTGGCGACCCTCGACGTTCTTCGGTAGCGCGACGCGCCAGCGATCGTGCTCGGCGTCGTTGCGATCTATTGTGTCTGGTCTGTCTTCGACCTGCACTATCGATTATGCGCGCGTTCTCCGCGGCTTCCCGCGCGCGCTCGACATGCTCGTCGCGCATGTGTCCCGCCCGATTTCGCGCGCTGGCAGCTTTTGCTCGACGGCATGGTCGAGAGCATTCAGATGGCGTTCGCGTCCATCGTTCGTCGGCGCGGTCCTGGCATTCCGCTCGGCGTCGCTCGCCGCGCGCAACCTCGCGCCGTCGCCGTCTACCTGCGTCGCGCGCGGCCTCATCGTGGTCGGTCGCACCTTCCACGAGGTCATCATCGCCATCTTCTTCGTGAAGCTGTTCGGTTTCGGTGCCAGTCGCGGGACTGCTCACGCTCGCGTTCTCCTCGGCGATCTTCCTCGCCAAGATGCTCGCCGAGGACATCGAGAACGTGCGCGTCCCGGTCCGGTCGAGGCCGTGCGCGCCACCGGTGCGCGGCTTCGGTCAGGTCGTCTCGTCTAGCGGTCGCTGCCGCAGGTGCTGGTCGCGTACGCTCGGCGTGGTCATCTACCGCGCTCGACGCCAATCGTGCGCCATTCCACCGTGATCGGCATCGTCGGCGCCGGCGGCATCGGCCAGACGCTCTCGGCGTCGTTCTCTCGCTACGACTACGACTTCAGCGCCGCGATTCTGCTCTCGATCATCGCGCTCGTGGCGCTCGGTGAGTGGTTCAGCGACTGGGTGCGGCGCAGGCTGCGTTGAACACGGTCGCGGCATGCACTATCCGGAGGTCTGGCAACGGCGCACGCTCGCGCGAGTCGCTCGCGCGCGTGGCTTTGGCTCGCGGGGCGCGTTCGCCT
Organism: uncultured beta proteobacterium; assembly: GCA_963807155.1. Taxonomy (GTDB): domain Bacteria; phylum Pseudomonadota; class Gammaproteobacteria; order Burkholderiales; family Burkholderiaceae_F; genus JACCZX01. Next base: position 87,630 of record CAWEAZ010000032.1, on the reverse strand, counting down.
CTGCGTGGTCGGTTTCTGCGCTCGACATCGAGTGGGCCTTCTTCGCCGATGCGCACGAGCAGGCCGCCGATCTGATCGCGGCGCATGTGGCCGCCGCGCTGGTCTTACCTGCCGTTGATCCTGCGCCGCTGATCGAGACGATCCACATCGCCACGCTCGGCACCGCGATCGCGCTCGTGTTCTCGATCCCGCTCGCGTTCCTCTCCGCGCGCAACACCACCGCTGAACCGGTTACCTGGGCCGATCGGGCGCGCGCATCCTCGTCGCCTCGCGCTCGGTCAACACCGTCATCTGGGTGCTCCTCTTCGTCGCGATCTTCGGTCCCGGCGCGCTCGCCGGCATTTGCGCGGTGGCTGCGCGCTCCGTCAGATTTCTCGCCAAGCTCATCGCCGAGGCGATCGAGGAAGTCCACCTCGGGCCAGTCGAAGCGATCGCAGCCACCGGCGCGGCACCTCGCAGGTCTATCTCGTCGGCTATCCTGCCGCAGGTGCTTCCGGTGCTGATCGGCACCACGGTCTATCGCTGGGACATCAACATGCGCGAGTCGAGCGTGCTCGGCTTCGTCGGCGCCGGCGGCATCGGCTTGTACCTGTACGCCTCGATCAACCAGTTCGCCTGGCAGCAGGTTCTAGTCATGCTCTTTGCCACTTCCGCATCGTGCTGGTGAGCGAGGCGGTCTCCGCTTACGTCCGTTCTCGCATCACCTGATGCACACTGCACGCGCTTACGCCGGCGTTATCATATCTTCTCGCTTCTTCGCCGGCGTTGCGACGCTCGCTGCGCAGTACGACGGCTTTATCATCGACCAGTGTGGCGTGCTGCACGACGGCTCTCACTCTCTCCTGGCGCGATCGATTACCTCTCATCTCTTCTTATCACCAACTATAATATTATCATCCTTTACAACTCTATTTTATCCATCTACTATAATAAAATACTAATACAACTCTTCAACATCTATCTCCAATCATATAACTCCCTTATTACAACAAATAACAACTCTCAACATTCTTTTCTCACACAACCCTATACATTTTATCTCTCTCTCTACCATCACTACTTAATTATCTCCCTACCAACAAACATATCTCTAATCTATAACTTCTAACTCTAAATAATTACTCACATTAAAACCACCTATTTCATATTATTATTAAATCTATATTCACCACTATACAACTTTCTAAATTATAAACCAATACTACTTAAAACACAACATCACAACTTACTTATATTATACACAAACACTAACATCACTCTAATTACACCAAATACTATTCTCTAAACACCTATAACAATAACCAAATACTACAAAACACTAAAAAACACAATACATTACCACAACAAACCCTATCATAACATCTATAAAACCTACCTCACTACCTTCTAACATCTCAACTTACACCAACAATAACAAATACTCAACATAAACTATACTATCACACATAACATCACTAACACACAAACTATCTAAAAACTAAACACTATCACTACAAATACAACACAAACACTAAATATCTAAAACCACCACACCAACACACAACTACACAACACCAACAACCACAACCCCACAACCCCAACCCCCCACCTTAACGATGGCCCGATTCTGGTTTGGCTGTTGTTGCCGGCCGCAATCGTCTTTACGGCATTCTTTCTACTGCCACTGGGTAATCTGTTCCTGATAGGCGGCTCGGGTGCGCGCGGCTGGGGCGCGTATACGGCGGTGTTGACCGACGAGCAGTACCTGCGCAGCCTCGTGTCTACGGTTGCGCTGGCAGCGGCGACCACGGTCGCAACGCTGTTCATCTCCGGCGTCACCGGGGTGTTTTTGACGCGCGCACGTTTTCGCGGGCGTGCTTTGCTGGCGGCGTTGCTGACGCTCCCGCTCGCGTTTCCCGGTGTGGTGATCGGATTCATGGTGATCATGCTGGCCGGTCGGCAGGGTTTGATTCCGGATATCAGCGAGCGTCTGATCGGCGAGCGAATCGTGTTTGCCTATTCGATGGCGGGATTGTTTCTCGGCTATTTGTACTTTTCGATTCCGCGCACGATTCTCACGGTGATGGCCGCTGCCGAAAAGCTCGACCTGCGGCTGGAAGAGGCGGCACGCTCGCTCGGCGCCGGGCCGCTGCGTGTCGTCGGGGACGTCATCGTTCCTGCGCTGAAGCCCGCGTTGTTGTCGGCGGGTGCGATCTGTTTTGCCACGGCAATGGGCGCGTTCGGAACCGCATTCACGTTAGCAACGCGAATTAACGTCTTGCCCATGGTGATCTACACCGAGTTCACGTTGCAGGCGAACGTCGCGACTGCGGCCGCGTTGTCATTCGTGCTCGGCGCGCTGACGTGGGCCGTGCTGGCGACTGTTCGCACCGCCGCAGGCACCACCGTGGCCGCGGCCGGATAAATGCGCCACCACTCGATCTGGTTCTGGCCGCTGCTCGCGTTCACGATCGCCGTGTGCGCGTTTCTGATCGTTCCGGTAGGCATGTCGATGCTCGCCGGCGTGACGCGCAACTACTTTATCGGTATCGACAGCGGTCTGACGCTTGAGTGGGTGATCAAGGTCTGGACCGATTATCGTCACACGATCTTCCTCTCCGTACAGATCGCGCTCGCGTGCCTCGCATGCACGCTATTGCTCGGCGTGCCCGCTGCCTATGCTTTGGCGCGGGCCAACAATGCGGCGACGCGGGTCGTCGAAGAGCTGCTGGTGATGCCGGTCGCAATTCCTGGGCTCGCGACCGCGCTTGCGCTGATCGTCACGTTCGGCAACTGGGGTGGGTTTCGCCGTAGCTGGTTGATCATCCTGGTCGGGCACGTGCTGTTCACACTGCCGTTCATGGTGCGCAGCGTGCTCGCGGTGCTGGCATCAATCGATCTGAAGTCGCTCGAAGAGGGCGCGCGCAGCCTGGGTGCCAATTTCACTCAGCGGTTTTTCGGCATCGTGTTGCCTAACTGCCGCGCCGGCATCGTCGCCGGTTCGCTAATGGTGGTGACGTTGTCGATCGGTGAATTCAACATGACGCTGTTGCTGCACACCCCGCTGACGCCGACTCTGCCGGTCGGGCTGGCAGATGCCTACGCATCGCTGCGACTCGAAGTCGGCTCCGCCTACACGCTGATCTTTTTCGTCATCATCATCCCGCTGCTGATCGCGCTGCAATGGGCGTCGCAGCCCCTCAATCTGGCGCGGTCGGCGCAAGAACGTAAGCCTGCATGAGCGGCATTCCGATTCATGTACGCCGTTGCGGTAAGACATTTGACGACGGCACGCGCGCGCTTGAGCCGATCGATCTGGAAATCGCGGCCGGCGAAACAATTGTGCTGCTCGGACCGTCGGGCTGCGGCAAGACCACGACGCTGCGCATCATCGGGGGACTTGAGTCGCCCGATAGCGGTGGGCAAGTACTCTTTGACGGCGTCGATGTCACACCTGTGCCGATCGAGAAGCGCAACGTCGGCATGGTGTTTCAGAGTTACGCGCTCTTTCCGAACATGTCGGTTGCCGGCAACATTGAGTACGGATTGAAAGTCCGCGGCATGCCGCTTGCGCAGCGCATCGCGCGCGTGAAGGAAATGCTGGCGATGATGCATATCGAGCCGCTCGCGCGACGCCGCATCGATCAACTGTCGGGCGGTCAGCGGCAGCGCGTTGCGCTCGCCCGCGCGATCGCAACGCGCCCGCGCGTGCTGCTGCTCGATGAACCGCTGACCGCGCTCGATGCCAAGCTGCGCGACAGCCTGCGCCTTGAGATCGACCGATTGTTGCGCAGCCTGAACATTACGACCGTCTACGTCACACATGACCAGGCGGAAGCGATGGCACTCGGTGATCGCATAGCGGTGATGGAGCATGGCCGCATTGCGCAGATCGGATCGCCACAGGACATCTACTGCGCACCGGCGAGCAGCTTCGTTGCCGACTTCATCGGCACGATGAACCGCATTAGCGGCGAAGCGCTCGGTAACACTCTTCGCTTCAATGGTGGCATTGTCCCGCTGGGTCCGGATTCCGCGGGCGCGACCGAAGTGATGTTCAGGCCAGAGGACGTGCAACTGGTCTCGCATGCTGCGGCGAATTTCAGCGGCAAAGTCGTCAGTAGTTTTTTTCTCGGTGACCATACGAGATTGGTCATCGACGTTGGCGACGGCCAGTGGGTGACGGTGCGCGCGCAACAGCGCAGCCGGTTCGTAAGCGGCGAATCAGTGCATTGCGCGATCGAATCCGGCTCGGTGCTGGCAGTAAAGTCCTAGCGATGATCCTGTGCCAGATTAGCGACCTGCATATCAAGCCCGAGCGCAAGCTCGCCTACGGGGTTGTTGACACAGCGACGATGCTGGAGCGCTGCATTGCGCAGATCGGTCGTCTACCGCAGCGGCCCGATGCCGTGATCGCGACTGGCGATCTGGTCGACGGTGGCACGCCGGCCGAGTACGCATTGCTACGCGAACTGCTGTCGCCGCTGACGATGCCGCTGTATCTGATGCCAGGTAATCACGACGAGCGACGTGCGATGCGGCAGGTATTTGATGATCATCTCTATTTGCAGTCGACATCTGCGTTCATTCAGTATGTGATCAACGACTTTCCGCTGCGCGTAATCGTGCTCGACACCGTGATTCCGGGGCAGAGCGGAGGCACGCTGTGTGACGAGCGGTTGACGTGGCTCGAGCGTGCGCTCGCCGAGTCCGGCAAACCCACGGTAGTCGCGTTGCATCACCCACCGTTCGTCACTGGCATCGGTCATATGGACCGGATAGCGCTGGACTCATCGATCAAGCTTGAGCAAATCGTTGCGCGGTACCCGCAGGTCGAGCGCGTCATCGCCGGTCATCTGCATCGTCCGATCACGGTGCGTTTCGGCGGAACTGTTGCCAGTACGTGCCCAAGCCCGGCGCATCAAGTGGTGCTCGATATCGCGCGTGACGGCGCAGACCATTTCATCATGGAGCCACCCGCGTTTCAGCTGCATTGGTGGAACGGCCAACGGTTGGTCACTCACACCGAGTACATCGGCGACTTTGGCCCTTCGTATCCGTTCCGTGAAAGCGGAAAGCTGATCGATTGATGGGTGTTTGATGAGACGCAGCGAGCTTGACCATATCGTCATCGGGTCTGCGACTCTCGATGAAGGCATCGATTGGGTCGAACAACAGCTGGGTGCGCGACCTGCACCCGGCGGTCAACATGTTGCGATGGGTACGCACAACGCGCTGCTGAAGCTCGGTGCTCGGTCTTATCTCGAAGTCATCGCGATCGACCCGGACGGCGCAGCACCTGCGCGGCCCCGCTGGTTCGCGCTCGACGAGCCCGAGATGCAGGCGCAGCTTGCTGAGCGTCCGCGGCTTATCACGTGGGCGGTGCGCAGCGAGTCTTTGGCCAACGCGTGCGCCCGTGTGCCGGACCTGGGCGAAATCCTGCCGATGAGTCGCGGTGATTTTCACTGGAAGATCGCGGTGCCCGAAAGCGGCTCGTTGGCGTGGGGTGGCGTTCTGCCGACTGCGATTCAATGGATGCCGGCCGATGACGGCTCGGTCCACCATCCGTGTGACGTGCTCGAAGACAGCGGGTGCGAGCTGGTGAGGCTGCAACTGTCGCATCCCGCTGCGGTACTGGGCACCAGCGGCATCATGGGAATGTTTCGCGAGCTAAAGATCATGGGACCGGTCGACCTTTCACCAGGACCGAAGGTGTTGGCCGCGACGATCCGGACGCCAGCGGGCGAAGTCGTCTTAAGCTAGTGACCGATCAGCTTTAACACCGGCACGACGGCGCCGGTCTCGATGCCGCGATAGTTGCGAATCGGCGGGCAGTCGTAAACGGCCAGTGGGGTGCCACTCGGATCTTCGAGCAGATCGAGTTGCTCGAGAACTTCGACGGTGGCTGCATGCACCGCCCGCGTGTTGCCGTCGGCGATTCGGATCGCAATGCCGAGTCCTTGCGAGCGCACGCCGATCGTCTGCATGCCGTCGGCGCCTGCCTTGCTGATCCAGTCGCCGCGGCCGCTCTGCGCGATCGCGAGATCCGCGCGGCGCGTACCGGACACGAGGTCCGGATGATGGCTCATCGCGAACGTCAACGCCTGCATCTCGCGCGATTCTTCAGCGGCGATTCGCGCATAAAGCTGCGCCAACCGCCTCAGCGGCATCGCAAAGTTAGGTGCACTGCAGCCGTCAATGCCTTGCGTAATCGTGTCACCGTGCGCAAAGCGCGCCGCGGTCGTACGAATTCTCTGCTGCAATGGATGGCCGCTGTCCAGATAGTTTTCGGTCTGCAATCCGTGCATCCTGCAATACGCGAGAAAGCCCGCGTGCTTGCCCGAGCAATTGTGGTGCAGAGAGCTCCACGTGACACCCATGGGCGCCCGTGTGTCCGTCGCTGCGAAATAGCTCGGAGCATGGCAACCGCATTGCAGCGCCTTTTCGTCGAGCCCGACGCGTGCGAGGATGCGCTGCACGATCGACACGTGCATCGCTTCGCCGCTATGGCTCGCGCACATCAGGGCGAGCTCGTGCGAGCCGAAGCCGTAGTGCGCGAGCCCACCGTCTTCGATGAACGGCAGCGCCTGCAGTGGCTTTAGCGCACTGCGCGTGAAGTTAAGCGAATCAGGATCGCCGGCCGACGCGACCAGCTTGCCTTGGGCATCGACCACCGCGACCGAGCCGTAGTGCACGCACTCGGTGGTGCCGCCACGCGTGGTTTCGACCAAGGGCACGTGGCGCGGGATCATCGCCCGAACCTTACCGTGCGCACAGCTAAACAGCAACGCCGCGGCGTCGCGCCGGTCACGGCTGGTGCGGACGAAACGCTAGGCGGGCTGCGGCGCAGCTCCGCCCGACTTCAAGCGGGCGGCGATCTCTTTACGATAGCGGTTCAAGTCTTGCACCGACGTGAATGTGCGCTCGAACAGCAGCGACAGGTTGTGCAGGATGCGGTCGACCACCTTGGTTTCCCACTCCTTGTCGAACTTGATCTGCTTGTCGAGCCAGTGCTCGAGCCAGTCCGGATCGGGCAGGCGCGATTGAATGGTGTCGCGCGGGAAAAGCGACTGGTTCACGTGCAGGTTGGTCGGGTGCAGCGCCTTGTCGGTGCGCTTGGCCGACGCCATTAGCACGCCGATTTTGGCGAAAGCCGCGCGCGCGGTGTCGCCCAGCTCCGACAGTGACTTCTTCATGTAGCGCAGGTACGCACCGCCGTGGCGCGCCTCGTCTTGCGAGAGAAGTCGATAAATCGCCTTGATCACTGGCTCGGTATGCCACTCTGACGCGCGCCGGTACCAGTGATTGAGCCTGACTTCACCGCAAAAATGCATCATCAGGGTTTCGAGCCGCGGTGCCGGATCGAACTCAAAGCGCACCGCGTGCAACTCGTCTTCGCTCGGCACCAGGTCGGGCCGGAAGCGGCGCAGGTACTCCATCAGCACCAGCGCGTGTTTCTGCTCCTCGAAGAACCATACGGACATGAACGCGGAGAAATCCGAATCGCCGCGGTTGTCGCGCAAGAACATCTCGGTGGCCGGCAGTGCCGACCACTCGGTGATCGCATTCATCTTGATCGTCTGCGCCTGCTCTTCCGAGAGCTTGCCGGCGTCGAACTCATTCCACGGAACATCCGTTTCCAGGTTCCAGCGAACCGATTCGAGCGATCTGAATATGTCGGGGTACAACAAAGGTGCCATTGACTCTCCCTGCCTACTTCGCGGCCTGCCGCTTTAGCCATCGCATCAGGGCCCCCAGCACCGGCAGCTTCTCGTACAGCTCTTCGGCCGCATCCCAGTAATCGCGGTGATACACCACTCGGCGGTCCGCCGCAAACCCCATATGACTGGCTGACTCAGGCCGTTCATCCCGCGCGCTTATCGTGCGTAATCAGCGCGTACGCGGAGTGGTTGTGAATCGATTCAAAGTTCTCGGCTTCGACGGTATAGGCAGCGATACGGGCTTCGGCGTTGAGCGCAATTGCAACGTCGCGCACGACGTCTTCGACGAACTTGGGATTGTTGTACGCGCGCTCAGTCACGTACTTTTCATCCGGCCGCTTCAGCAAGCCCCAGATTTCGCATGACGATGCATCTTCGGCAATGCGGATCTGGTCTTCGACTGCAATTTCATCGGCAAGCTCGGCGGTGATCGTGATATGTGCGCGTTGATTGTGTGCGCCGTAGTCCGAGACTTTCTTGCTGCACGGACACAGGCTGGTGACCGGCACCACCACTTTCTGCGTAAAGCGGCTCGTTTCGCCGTCAGTGTCGACCGTCCACGTCAGCTGATAGTCCATCAGGCTTTCGACACCTGATACCGGCGCAGTCTTCATCACGAAAAACGGCAGCCGCATTTCAATATAGCCGGCGTTGGCATCGAGACGCTCAACCATCTTTCGGAGCAGATTGCGAACCGACTTCATCGACAAAGGTTCGGCATGACCCTGCAGCACGTCGACGAAGCGCGACATGTGCGTACCCTTTTGATCTGCCGGCAGACCGACATACATATCGATTGACGCGACTGACGGCTGCGGACCGCGCACACTGGCGATCAGCACGGGGTGCGTCAATGATTTGACGCCGACGCGCTGAATGTCGAGGTTGCGTCGATCTTCTCCGGACTGCACGTCCGGCAGGAATAAGTCGTCAGGTGCGTTCATTTCGCGTCCAGTAACCGCTCGATCTGGCTCGTCACTCTCGTGTCCAGCGGCGCAGTATCGCTTGAGAACGTGGCAACGACCTTACCTTCGCGATCGATCAGGTACTTATGAAAATTCCACTTCGGCGCTTGGCCGGACGATTTGGAAAGCGCCGTGAAAAACGGATTGGCCGACGGCCCCGCCACTGAAGATTTTGCGAACATCGGAAACTTGACGCCGTAGGTGTTGTAGCAAAAGTCGGCGATTTCCTTGTTGTTCGCCTTCTCCTGGTTGCCGAAGTCGCCCGACGGAAAGCCAAGCACGGTCAACCCACGGGCGGCGTATTTGGCATGCAGCTTTTCCAGGCCGTCGTACTGCGACGTGAAGCCGCAGTAGCTTGCGGTGTTCACGACCAGCAGCACACGACCCTGGTACTGGCAAAGCGGCTGCGGGGATTCGTCCTGCAATTTAGCGAACGTGTGGTTAAGCAACGGCGGGCATGTCTGCGCCGCTGCCGGGGTTGAAAGCAATCCGCCGACAACAAGCACGCTCAACGTGACGATACGCAAAGCAACAAGCATTGGAGTTCCCTGTCAGCGCCATTACGCCGCGAAACGACCGATGCTAAAGAATCCAGCGTTTCGGTCAACTCGGGTGGGCGAGCGTTTTAGCCGGTCAGTTCGGCCGTTGTGCGCCATTGTGGCGGGGGCGGGGCAGCATTACGTTTGCAACTCGTTCGACTGGAAATGACGCCGCAGCCCGCGATACGATAGCGCCCGAACGTTCGCCTCGATGCAAACCGCCCTGTCGCTGCCGCCGCATGTTGTCGCCTTGGACGACGATCCGTCGATCCGGGCGCTCGTTTCCGACTACCTAACTGAGAACGATCTTCGTGTCACAGCTGTAGCGAGCGGCGCTGAGCTGGCGGCCGTGATGGAGCGCGAAGCAATCGACCTGGTCGTGCTCGATTTGCGCCTGCAGGGCGAAGACGGAATGCAGATCGCTCGCAAGCTGCGCGAGGATTCGGCGATCCCGATCCTGATGCTCACCGGACGCGCCGAAGAGGCCGATCGTGTGATGGGACTCGAGCTGGGCGCCGACGATTACCTGACCAAGCCGTTCAGTCCGCGCGAGCTGCTCGCACGCATCCGTGCGCTGTTGCGGCGGGCCAAGGCGCAGGCCACCGTCGCCGATCAGCTTGCCAAAGTTCGCGCTTACCGCTTCGGCACCTGGGAGCTGAATGTCGGCCTGCGTAAGTTGAAGGACCGCGACGGTCAGAAAGTCGACCTCACTAACGGCGAATTCAGCCTTCTGACGGCATTTCTTTCAGCGCCGCAACGCATTCTGACGCGCGATCAACTGCTCGAACTTTCGAGGCTGCACAACGCTGAGGTCTACGACCGCTCGATCGATGTACAGATTCTGCGACTGCGCCGCAAGATCGAAGCGGACCCCGCGCATCCGCAGTTCATCACGACGGAGCGCGGCGTCGGCTATTTATTCGACGCTGTCGTCGAGGTCGTGCGGTAACCGCTGGCGACTATTCCTTGCGCGCCTCTTCGTTATCGGCGTAAGGCGCTGACTTCGCGACTGCAGTGCGCGGCTGCTGATAATGATGGTAGCTCGCCGAGTTCGTCCAATCGTTGAAGTTATCGCTTGGAGCGAGCGAGGTCGCGCATCCGGTCATGGCCAAGGCGGCAGCGAGAAAAAGTAAACGTGTGTTTTTCATTGGATATCCCATTGTCAAGTGGTAAGTCAGTGAAATGAGTCAGGAGCGCCAAAACGGTTTGGCTGTTTCGACTTGAACCTGAAAGCGGTCGAGTCCTATGTCACGCAGCAGCCACTCGCTAAGTCCGGCCAGCAGGTAGCGCTCGTTAGAACGCCGTACCCAGTTGCGTATACCGTCGACGATGTTTCTCATTTGCAAGTCCTTTGAGTAGTTGGTTTCTAGGCGAGTTGATGCGCAGGTACGCGTGCCAGCCGCGCATACGCAGCCAAGTCCTGGTGCAGTCGAATGCGTGCCGCGAGCGCCCGGTGCTCATCGGCATCGGCGGCCGCCACCGGCTCGGCTTCAATGACCTCGGCGGCTTCGCCGACGAATGCAAGCAAGGTGGTGTCGGTGATCGCTTGCGCCAGTGCGGTGCCGCGCTGGTCGAAGACGAAGCTATCGCCATCGCTTAGGAATGTGTCGCGCGGTCGCCTTCCTGCGTGATCCACACCATTCCCTGTCACCACGGCGATGCTCTGCCCGAGCGCGCTGTCAACGCGGAGGATTTCGCCTCTGGCGAGTTTGGTGATTGATTGTGTAAGGCTGGTGTCCATGACGGCTCCCGTATTCGCTTAGATGAGAACGCTTTTGTGTATGGCGTCATCTTCACGGGGAGCCGTTGCATGCGCATTTCAGCGCGCTGCGGCGGCGATTTCAGTTGCAACAGTTAATGGCGGAAAGACTTTCTAGCTGCGCAGCACGCCGGCGAGGCTGCGCGCGATGTCGCGCGACACCAGCGGCTTGGCTAGCACTTCCACTACGCCGGCTTCCTGCGCCCGCGTATGCAGAGCAGGAGTCACGTAACCGCTCATCAAGACGATCGGTATATCGGGGTGCAGTTTGCGAATCTCTTTTGCGAGCTCGGAGCCCGTCATATCGGGCATCGCTTCGTCCGACAGCACGGCATCAAAGCGCTGCGGCGACGCACGGAAGGTTTCGAGTGCGGCGGCGCTCGAATGAAAGCCCACTGGCTCGTATCCGAGCATTGCCAGCATTTCTTCGCCGACTTTCACCAACGCTTCTTCATCATCGACCAGCAGGATCGTTTCTCCCTGGCCGCTGGCAATCGTCTTCTAGCGCAATCGCGGGTGCGGCGACGTGGCCCTGGCGCGGCAGGTAAACGGTAAACGTCGCACCGGCTCCGGGTGCGCTCTGCACGTCGACGCCGCCACCGAGCTCGGTCACGATGCCGTGCACCAGCGACAGGCCGAGCCCGGTACCCACGCCTACACCCTTCGTGGTGAAGAACGGGTCGAACATGCGCTCGAGCACGTGCGGTGCGATGCCCACCCCGGTATCGCGCACGCTGAGTCGAACGTACTTTCCGCTTGCCAATTCACCGGTCGACACGCAACGCGCGCTGTCAATCTCCACTTCGTCCAACGCAACCGTGAGCGTGCCTTCGGATTTCATTGCCTGCATGGCGTTGGTGCAAAGGTTCAACACGACCTGGTGAATTTGCGTCGGGTCTCCGAGCACCGCCGAGTCGCCGGCTGAAAGCTGCCGCTCGACCCGTACACCGTGCGGCACCGAATCGGCAATCAGATCGAGCGTTTCAGCGACGATCGACTGCACGTGCACCGGTAACGCGCTCGCCGATGCTGCTGCGGCTGAAAGCCAGGATCCGTTCGACCAGCGACTTTGCGCGCATGCCGGCGCTGATGGCAGCGTCGATGTTGCGGCGGAGCGGCGTGCCTTCGGCCGCGTCCTTCTGCGCCATTTCACCGTAGCCGAGGATCGCAGAGAGCACGTTGTTGAAGTCGTGCGCGATGCCTCCTGCCAGCGTGCCGATCGCCTCGAGCTTCTGCGCCTGCCGCAATTGGCCTTCGAGTCGATCGCGCTCGACTTCGGCGTTCTTGCGATCGGTGATGTCTTCCATCGAGCCCGCCATGCGATACGGCTCGCCCTTTTCGTCACGCAGCGCGACACCGCGCTCGCGGTACCAGTGCCAATCACCGTCGCGCAGATGACGCAGCCGGTACTCGACCTCCCACGATTTGCCGGCACCGCCCAGATACGCGGCCAATGCATCCTTGACGCGCTTTTCGTCCTCCGGGTGGTACGCGAACAGCGTCCACCATTCGGCGCACGGGCGCATCGGCTCGCCGGGATCGAGGCCTAGCAGCTCCTGCGCGCGCGCCGAGAAGAAGAACGTCTCGCTACGCATGTCCCAGTCCCACATGCCCTCGTTCGATCCTGCGACCGCCAACTGGTAGCGCTCCTGCGACTCGCGCAACGCCTCTTCGGCGCGTTTCTGCGCGTCGACGTCGCTGATCGATCCGGCAACGCGGATCGGGCGCCCGGCTTGATCACGCACGCACTTGTTGCGGTGACGAATCCAGCGGCACTCGCCGTTCGGGAGCAGCACGCGATACTCGCCTTCGCGCAACTCCACCTTACCGTCGAGAAAATGCTGCAGATCGTCGCGCACGCGCTGCACATCGTCCGGGTGATAGTTGACGAGGTCACGCCACTCGCCGCGGGAGCGCACCGTCACGTCGGAGTCGATGCCCATGATGCGCATCGCGCGCGGCGACGAATACATGCGGTCGTTGACGACGTCCCAATCGACGATGCCGTCATTGGAGCCCGCGACGGCGAGCGCGAATCTCTTCTCGCTCTGGCGCAGTGCGTCTTCGGCGCGCTTGCGCTCTGAAATATCGTTCGTTGCGCCGGCCATCCGCACTGCCTTACCGCTGGCGTCGCGAAAGCACTGTCCCCGCGAATGAATCCAGCGGATCGCGCCGTCGCGCAGGATGATTCGGTACTCAATCTCGAATTGCTCAGTAACGCCACCGAGGTGCTCCTCAACCCGCTTTTGCAGCTCGCCCAGATCGTCGGGATGGATCTTGATCAGCTCGCCGAACTCCGTCCGTGTGACGAACTGCACTTCGGGCCGCACCTCGATAGATTTCCCTCATCATCGGTGAGACGTACAGCTCATCGGTGGCCAGATCCCAGACCCAATGGCCTTCCTTTGAACCGGTAGTCGCGATTACGTAGCGCTCTTCGGACTCGCGCAGCCGATCTTCGGCGCGCCGCTGCGCGTCGATATCGCTTACCGAGCCCGCGACACGCAGCGGCTGTCCATCGGTGTCGCGCACACACAGCCCGCGTGCGCGCACCCAATGCCAGTCTGCCGTCTTCGCGTTGCACTCGATACTCGATCGCATACGCCGGCGAGCGGCCGGCAAGGTGCGCGTCCATCGCCTCGACGCGTCGAGCTCGATCGTCCGGGTGAAATCGCAGTGAAGCAAACCATTCGCCGCGCGTCGTTCTTTTCGGGGCCAGGCGGCATGCCGAGGATCTCTCTCGCGCGTGCCGACGACGAATACGCGCTTGGCCCGCACGTCCCAGTCCCAGATGCCGTCATCCGAGCCTGCAACCGCGGCGGCGAATCGCTCTTTCGATGCTTCGAGCGACGCGCTCGCCGCGCGCAGCCGCGCCAGCTTGCGCATCAACAACGTCAGCAGCAGCGCTGCCAAAGCACCCAGCGCAAGCGTCCGCACTGCCGTACCGACCGCCTGCTCGCGCCACGCCGCGAGCGCAACCGATGCGTCGCGCGACACCAGAACTATCATCGAATACCCGGGAACTTCTGTCAGTGCGACAAATCGCTCGACACCGTCGACCGGACTGACCATGCGCAGAGTTGCCGAGCGGCCAGCAGCGCGCGAAGCCAGCAACTCATCGAGCGGCGGAAAGTGCTTGCCCAACGCCGCGGGTGCCGGCGGATAACGCGCCAGCAGCGTGCCGTCCCGATGCATCAAAGTGACTTTCGTCGCCTTGTCCAGTTGAACATCACGGTAGAACTCCTGGAAGTAGTCGATGCGCCCGCGCGCCGCGATGGTTCCGGCGAACTGTCCGGACGTCGTCTGGAGTCGGCGTCCGATCGGAAAAAACCATTGACCATCGACCCGGCTCTGGATCGCGGGGCCAATCAGCATTTCGATCTTGGGATTGTCACGCGCTGTTTGAAATGCCGGCATGGCGGCGACGTTGGCGGTCGTGTCGGGGGCCGGATACACCCAGGAGATCGCACGCGGCGAGCCATCGGCGTTGTGCATCGCCAGCCCCTCCGCCTGCACCAGCCCGACCGCCTGTTCTTTCAGATAGTTGTGCAGCTCCTCCTCATTCGACTTCGACAACGCCCCCTTTTTGAATTGCTCCGAGATGTAGCGCAGCACGACGTCGACCGCCTGCACGCTGCGCGCCGTTTGTTCGGCGATGATGCGCGACTGCGTCTCCAGCTCGCGGCCGGTTTCCTCGACAGCAATGCGATAGCCGCGAACGATGTCGGTCGCGGCCATTACGACGATCACGCCAATCAAGACGGCGCCAATCCAAGGCACGCCGCGCGCCGCCCACTGGCGCGAAGCGAATGCCGCTATGGCGCTCGCGCGGCTCATCGGCACATCCTCTTCGGTATCAAAAATGTCAGCCGCCATTTAGCGTCCGTCGACTTGCCCTCGCATGTCGATCGCGATTCGCCAGATTACAACTGAAATAGGGGTAGACGCTTACAGCAAGAAGCCCGCCGCCGCGTGCGCTTTCGCTGCAGCGCGAAATACAGTTGCGGCGACGTTGTTATCTGGGACAATCTCCAGCTGCTGCATTCGCGACGCTGACCGATCCCACGGATCCGCGCACCTTGTGGCGCATTACCGATAAACAGGGGACAAGACATGAAACGCAGACTGTTACTGGCCGCGCTTCGCGGCCGCAATCGCGCTTCCGGTTGGCGCGCAAACCATCACGCTGAACGGGGCGTCGCAGTTCAACGACGACCATGCGTTCACGAAGGCGCTGGTGACGTTCGAGGAGCTGGTGAAGAAGTACTACGGCAAGCCGATCACCTTCGTGCTGCACAAAAACAGCTCGCTCGGACTGGAGAAGCAGTACTTCGAGTACATGTCCCAGGGCAAGGCGGTCGACTATGCGATCGTATCGCCGGCTCACATGTCCACGTTCTCGAAAGCCGCGCCGTTCATCGACGCGCCGTTCCTGTTCCGGGACCTGGATCACTGGAACAAAGTGCTCGACGCCGATTTGCTGAAGCCGGTCGCAGATGAAATCAACCAGAAGGCCGAGGTGATGCTGATCGGCTACGCCGGCGGCGGCACCCGCAACATCTTCGCCAACAAGCCGGTGAAGAACATGGCGGAGTTGAAGGGCCTGAAGGTGCGCGTGCAAGGTGCGCCGATCTGGTCCAAGACCTTCTCGGCCGCAGGCATGGCGCCTACCGTGATCGCCTACAACGAGGTCTACAACGCGATCCAGAACGGCGTGATCGCGGCGGGCGAGAACGAGGCGGCGGGCGTCGAGCAGATGAAGTTTTTCGAGGTCGCCCCGAACCTCAACATGACGCAGCACGCGATCACGATCCGCCCGTTGTGCTTTTCCACCAAGACCTTCAACAAGCTGCCGCCAGATTTGCAGGCGGCGATTCTGAAGGCGGGCAAGGAGGCCGGCACCTACGGCCGCCAGATCGAATCGAGCGAAGACACCGCCAAGCTCGACGCGATGGAGAAGGCGGGCAAGCTGAAGCGCATTCCGTTTGCCGACCGCGCCGCGATGAAGAAAGCGGTTGACCCGGTCATGACGGAGTACGCCAAGGAAATCGGCGCCGAGCAGTTGCTGGCGAAAATCAACGCGATCAAGTAATCACTAGCGCAGGCATCAACCACTCCGGCGCATACGTCGGAGTGGTTTTTTCTTGCGCGAATTCTTCCCATGATCTTCTGGCGCAAATTCACCGCCGGCTACAGCTGGCTGCTGTCCTGGCTGCTGGTCGCGTCGGTGGCGATCCTGGTCGTTCCGGTGTCGCTGCAGATCTTCTCGCGCTACACCGCGTTGATCCCGAGCTATATCTGGACCGAGGAGATGGCGCGCTTCCTGTTCATCTGGATGATCATGATCGGCGCGATGATCGGCGTGCGCGAGGGCACGCATTTCGAAGTGGACCTGTGGCCCCGGCTCGGACGGCGCGCGGAAGCCGCAGTGAGGCTGGTGGCAGGCATCGGCATCCTGGCGATGGCGCTGGTATTCGTGTGGGCCGGCATCGAGTTCACGCGCTTCGGCTGGAACCGCTTCATCCGAACTTGCGGAACTGCCGCTGTGGATGATTCATATCGCCTGGCCGCTGACCGGCTTTACGTGGCTCGTGTTTCTCGGTGAGCAGATGTGGGACTACGTGATGATCCTTACCAGGGAGCAGCACGCATGAGCGGCGCCAGCGCCCTCAGTCCCGGCACTGCTTCCTGGATCTTGTTCGGCGTGTTCTTTTTGCTGATGTTCCTGCGCGTGCCAATTGCCTTCGCGCTCGGTCTGGCGTGCCTGCCGATCCTGTTGATCGAGCCGCACCTCGACACGGGGACGTTGATGGGCGAAACCTTCAATGCATACAACTCGTTCATCCTGCTGGCAGTGCCGTTTTTTCTGCTGACGGCCAACCTGATGAACGTCGGCGGAATCACCAACCGACTGATGCGCTTCTCGCGCGACCTGGTCGGGCACTTTCCGGGCGGCCTGGCGCAGGTGAATGTGGTGTTGTCGATTTTCTTCGCCGGCATTTCGGGTTCTTCCACTGCGGATGCCGCCAGCCAGTCAAAGATCTTCATCGAGGCGCAGATCAAGGAAGGCTACGACCGGTCGTTCTCGGTGGCCATCACCGCGGTGTCTGCCGTGCTGGCGGTGATCATTCCGCCTTCGATCCTGATGATCGTCTGGGGCGGCGTGCTGACCGTTTCGATCGGCGCGCTGTTTCTCGCCGGCATCATTCCGGGGCTGCTGATCGGGCTGGCGCAGATGGCGACCGTCCATGCCTACGCCAAGGCGCGCGGCTATCCGACCTATCCGCGCGCTACCTTCATCGAGCTGCTGCGCGCCGCTGCGGTCGCGATTCCGGCGCTGATGACGCCGGTGATCATCGTCGGCGGCAAGATCTTCGGCTGGTTCACCGCCACCGAATCGGCGTGCATCGCGGTGCTGTACGCCGCGGCGCTGTCGATCGTTGTCTACCGCGAAATGAACCTGAAGGGCCTTCACGAAGCGCTGCTCGATACCGGCAAGCTCGCGGGCATCGCGCTGTTCTGCGTCGGCACCGCTTCGGCCTTCGGGTGGCTGCTCGCGTATTACCAGATCCCGAAGGCGATCCTCGCTGGTGTGTCGGCGTGGAACATGGGCTTGACCGAGACCGGCTTCTTCATCGCCTTCGTGTTCCTGGTGGTTGGATGTTTTCTGGATGCAATCCCCGCGATCATCATCGTCGGCACCATCCTGCAGCCGCTTGCGATGGCTGTGGGTATGGACCCGGTGCACTTTGCAATGGTCGGCATCGTTTCGCTCGCGTTCGGGCTGGTCACGCCGCCCTACGGCCTGTGCCTGTTGATCGCCTGTGCGATTGCAAAGATTCGTATGGTCGAGGTCCTCAAAGATGTAATGATCATGCTCGTCCCGATGCTCGGGGTGTTGGCGCTGCTGATCCTCTGGCCCGAAATCGCGCTGTTCCTGCCAAGATTGATTTCGCCCGAGTTTTTGAAATGAGCAGCGTCAAGTGAGCGGAGCGAACTTCAGTCTCGACGGTCGTACTGCGCTGGTGATCGGCGGCACCAGCGGAATCGGGCTCGAGATCGCGCTCGGCTTTCAGGCCGCCGGCGCGCGCGTGGTGGTCGCGAGCCGCGACACCAACAAGATCGACTCCAGCGTCGCGCGGCTCAAGCAGAAGGACGCGCGAAGCGCCGGCTACGCGATTGACGCCAGCAACTTGAACGCGATGCGCCGCTTCGCCGAGCAGATCTGGGCGGAACAAGGTCCGATCGACATCCTGCTGAACGCGCAAGGCACGACGGTGATCAAGCCGGCACTCGATTTCAGCGAGGACGAATATGCACTGGTGATGCGTACCAACATCGACGGTGTGTTCTGGGCTTGCACAGAATTCGGCCGCCGCATGGTCGAGCGCAAAAATGGCAGCATCATCAACATTGGCTCGCTGTCGTCGTTCCGCGGCTGGCCGGGCAGCAGTGTCTATGGAATGACCAAGTGGGCAGTGGTGTCGCTGACTCAATCGCTCGCTGCCGAATGGGCGAGTTCTGGCGTCCGCGTCAACGCGATTGCGCCGGGCTTCTTCATGACCCCGCTCAACGAGAAGAAGATGTCCGACGCACGCAAGGCGCTTGCGATCGCGCGCACACCAATGGGTCGCTTCGGACAAATCTCCGAGCTGGTCGGTGCTGCTGTGTACCTTGCCTCCAGCGCGGCCAGCTTCACTACTGGCACGACTGTTACTGTCGACGGCGGATTCCTCGCAAGCGGGCTCTGATGCTGCAGCTGAGGAAGCTGTCCGACGGATTCGGCGTCGAGGCTGATGGAATCGATCTTGCGTCGCCGCTGACCGACGACGCGTTCAAGGAGATCGAGAGCGCGTTTTTCGCCGGCCAGGTGCTGGTATTTCGCGGCCAGCGGCTGACGCCTTCGCAGTTCCACGCATTTGCGCGGCGCTTTGGTCCGCCCGAGCCGCACGTCATCGACCAGTTCCACCATCCCGCGTGCGCCGACATCCTGATCCTGTCGAACGTGATCAAGGATGGCGTTCCGACCGGCCTTGCAGACGCCGGGACCTACTTCCATACCGACTACTCGTATCTGGATGTCCCCGCGCGCTGCACGACGGTGTACTCGCTCGTCGTGCCGAAGGTCGGCGGCGACACGCTGTTCGCCAACCAGTACGCGGCGTACGACGATCTGTCCGCGACGATGAAGGCGCGCATCGAGAATCTGATCGGGCTGCACCACTACGGCAACCGCGACGACTTGAACGAAGCGTCGCGCACGGTCGCGTCGGTGCTGACCGACGAGCAGAAAAACAGAATGAACTGGGTCAAGCACCGCATTGCGCGCGCACACCCGGTGACTGGCCGTAAGGCGCTGTATGCGGTGTCGGGCAGCTCGTTCGGCATCGAAGGCATGCCCGACGACGAGGCGATCGCACTGCTCGACGAGTTGAAGGCGCACGCGACGCAGCCGAAGTACGTTTATCGGCTCAAGTACGGCGTCGGCGATCTGGTGATCTGGGACAACGCGTCGCTGTTGCATTCGGCCACGCTGATCGATCCGGCCGATGCGCGCACGCTGTGGCGCATCACCGTGAAAGAGCCGGTCAGCTCCATCCGCTGACGAACACTCCTTGACAACGGGCCGCCCGGCTCTTAGCCTTTTTCGAGAATCGACAAAGTTTTGCGCATGACGCAAAACAGCCAGCTCTTCACAAGCCGGCATAAAACCACCGCCGAAGGAGGCAACCATGAACTGGAGAAAGCTAAGCGCTTCACTTCTCATCGCCGGTATGACTCTGGGCGCGGGACCGGCGGCCGCGCAGAAGAACATCCGCATTGGATATCCAGTGATTCTTTCCGGCCCGGGCGCTCTGATCGGCGAACCTTCGTTGAAGGGCGCACAGATGTACGTCGAGGAGATCAACGCCAAAGGCGGCGTGCTCGGGCGCAAGCTGGAGCTTGTCGTGCGCGACACGAAGGGCAACGCCGACGAGGCCGTGCGCGTCGCACGCGATTTGATCCTGCGCGAGAACGTCGACTTCCTGGTCGGCACGCTCACCTCTGCCGAGGGGCCGGCCGTCTCGCCGGTCGCGAAGGAAAACAAGATCGTGTTCGTGGTGCCGGTCGTGAAGACCGATCAGCTCGTCACACCCGCCAACCTGCACCCTTACGTCTTCCGCACGGCTTCCAACACGACCATTGAAGGCCGTTCCGCGGCCGAGATCATGGCGAAGTGGACCCACGTGAAGCGCGTGGCGACGATGAGCCAGGATTATGCGTTCGGCCAGGACGTGACGCGCGCGTTCGTCGCCCATCTGAAGAAGCTGCGACCGGACATCGAAATCGTGGACCAGCAGTGGCCGAAGCTCGGCGAAGCCGACTACACGCCCTTCATCAATGCGCAGATGGCCAAGAAGCCGGAGGCGGTGTTCACCAGCCTCTGGGGAGGACATTTCGTGACCTTCGTCAAGCAGGCGAAGCCGCTCAACTACTTCGACGCGGTTAAGAACAACGTGGTCGCCGCGGGCGAGGCCGGCGCAATCGAAACAGCGAAAGCGATGGGCGACGATTACCCGGTAGGCATCTATGCCAACGCGTATGACGCGTTCAACTGGGACGGTGGGCCGGCGCACAAGGACTACACGCAGCGTCTTCGCGTCTTCTTGAAGGAAGAGCATCCTGCCTCGTGGCCCATCACCGGCTATATCGGCATGCAAGTGTTGACAGCTGCAATCCAGAAAGCCAACAGCACGGATTCAGAGAGAGTCGCCAAGGCGATGCTCAACCTCACCGTCGATACGCCGATCGGCAAGCAGACGATTCGGAGCAAGGATCAACAGGCCAATCGCGCGCAGTTCTGGGGCAAGATGACCAAGGACCCGAAGTACCCGTTTGCCGTGATGAGCCCGCCGACCTACGTCGACCCGGCTCCTTTCATGGATTGACGATCAGGCATGCCGGGAGGAAGGCCGAAGACCCGAACCGAGCCCGATGCCGTCAAGAGCGTTTCCAAGGTGCTCGACATTCTCGAGCACCTTGGATCGGCGCGCGGTCCGGTCAGCGTGTCGGACATTGCGCGCGCAACCGGATTCAACGTGAGCACCGCGTTTCGTCAGCTGCAGACACTGGTCCGCCGCGGATACGTCGAGCAGGACCCGGGGCATCGCGGCTACGTGATGGGTCCGCGCCTGTATCAGCTTGCGAGCGATTATCTGAAAGGCAGCGATCTCGCTGGGATCGCGCGACCGCATCTCGAAGCGCTGCGCGATGCCGTCGGCGAGACGACTTACCTCGTGATCCTGAGTCAGGGCGAGATCGTGCAGCTGTGCAAGGCCGACGGTCAGCACGTGGTCAGTGCATCGATGCGCACTGCGCAGCGCGAACCGGCGTATTGCACGGCAACTGGCAAAGTACTGCTGTCGGGTCTCGCGGCCGATGCGCTGACGAGCTACCTGCAGACGGTGAATTTGCAGGCGTTTACGCCGCAGACCCTCACGTCTAAAGCGAAGCTGCAGCGTGAGCTGGCGCTGGTGCGCACGCAGGGTTACGCGCTCGACGTCGAGGAGTACGCCGCGAACCTGTGCTGTATCAGCGTGCCGGTACGCGAGCCGAACAACGCGACGGTCGTGGCGGCGATCAGCATGGCGATGCCGAAGATCCGATTCCGTCGCAGCCTGGTTCCGCGCTGGCGCGATCTGCTGCTCGAACGGGCCAGCCTGATCTCGCCGCCACTCGGGCTGATCGGCAGTTAGGGCGAGCTATGCGTTCGCCGAATCGCGACTGATCGACAACCGAACGGTCATTGTGTTCGATACCTCGTTCATAGTTGGGCAGGCGCTGAGCGGACTGACGGCCGCGATGTTCCTGTTCATCGTTGCTTCCGGTCTGTCGGTGGTATTCGGCGTACTGCGCGTGCTCAACTTCGCGCACGGCTCGTTCTACATGCTGGGCGCCTATCTGGCGTGGCAGATGATGCAATGGCTGGGGCCGGCGACCGGAAGCTTCTGGCTCGCGGTGCTCGGCGCAGCGGCTGGAGTTGCAATCATCGGTGGCGTGATCGAGCGATTCTTTCTGCGCCGCCTCTATGGCAAAGAAGATCTGTATCAGCTGTTGCTGACCTACGCGCTGGTGCTGATTCTCGGCGACATCGCGCGCATCACCTGGGGCACGCAGCAGCTCGCGATGCCGCGCCCAGCCGGTCTGACCGGCAGCTTTCAGTTCCTCGGAGCGATCGTTCCCTACTACAACTTCTTCATCATCGTGCTGGGCCCACTGATCGCGGTCGGCTGCTGGCTGCTGCTGAGCCGCACGAGCGTCGGCCGCATGATCCGCGCTGCTGCTTATGACCGCGAGATGCTCGCGGCGCTGGGAGCCGACGTCGGCCGCCTCTACACGCTGATGTTCATGGGCGGATCGTTTCTCGCGGGGCTTGGCGGCGCGCTGGTCACGCCGGTCCGCAGCATCGTGCCCGGCATGGATGTCGAAATCATCGTCGAGGCGTTCATCGTCGTCGTGATCGGCGGCCTCGGATCGTTTTGGGGAACATTCCTCGGCGCGATCATCTTCGGACAGGTGCTCGCGTTCGGCATTCTGGTGCTGCCGGGCTTCTCGATATTCGCGGTGTTCGCGCTGATGGCGATCGTGCTGATCGTTCGTCCCGCCGGCTTGATGGGGCGACCGCTGTCATGAGAACCGCGCTGCGCCGCGTCCCTTGGCCTGCCGCTGCTGTGGCTTGTGCTGCTGCTGGTGCCGTGGCTCGGAACACGCTTCTATACGTTTCTCGCGACTGAGATCGTGATCCTCGCGCTGTTCGCGGTGAGCCTGAATCTGCTGCTCGGCTACACCGGACTTGTCTCGTTCGGGCACGCAGCCTATTTCGGCATCGGCGCGTACACCTGCGCCATTCTGATGAAGACGCACGGCGTTCCGTTTCCCGCGGCGCTGATTGTGGCCGGCGCCGCGGCGGCGGGCTTCGCGGTTGTGTTTGGATTTTTCTGCGTGCGCTCGACCCGCATTTACTTCGCAATGCTGACGCTGGCGTTCGCGCAGATCGTGTGGGCGGTCTGCTTCAAATGGAACGCGGTCACAGGCGGCGAGCAGGGATTGTCGAACGTTCCCTACCCCGACTTCGGATTCCTGTCCTCGTGGCCGCTGCTCGGAAGCCTGCGCACGGCGGATCATTACTTCTTGCTCGTGATGATCGTGACCGGCGTGTGCTTCTTTCTCTTGCGCCGCATTGTCAGGTCGCCGTTTGGCCGGGTGCTGACCGCAATTCGGGAGAATCCAGAGCGCGCCGAGTTCGTTGGAATTAATGTGCGCCTGTATCAGGTGGCTGCGTTCGCCATCGCCGGCGGCTTTGCAGGGCTGGCAGGTGCGCTCTTCGGCGTCTTTAATCGCGGCGTCTTCCCCGACATCGCTTATTGGTCGCGCTCGGCCGAAGTTCTGATCATGGCGATCCTCGGCGGCATCGGATCATTCTGGGGTCCGGCCGTCGGGGCGGCAGCGCTGACGCTGCTCAATCATCAGATCTCATCGCTGACGCAGTACTGGCCGCTGGTGATGGGCATCCGTGCTGATCACTCTGTTGTTTGTTTTCCCCGGCGGAATTCTGGGCGCGCTGACCTCATTGCGCGCGCGGTTGCGAGCGAAGCGCCATGCTTGAGGTGCGGGGTCTGAAGCGCGCCTTCGGCGGCGTGGTTGCAATCGACGATGTCAACCTCGACGTTCAACGTCATCAAGTGGTCGCGATCATCGGACCCAACGGCGCCGGCAAGTCGACGTTGTTCAATCTGATCACCGGACACCTGCACGCTGACGCCGGCACCGTGCGCCTGAACGGACGCGACGTCTCCGGCATCGCGCCGCACCGTCTTTGCGCGCTCGGCGTGGCGAGGTCGTTTCAACGCACGAACATCTTTCCGAAGCTCTCGGTCTTCGAGAACGTGCAGGCGGCATTGATCGCACATCACCGGCGCGGTCGCGATCTATGGACACGCGCGGACGACCTGTACCGCAGTGAAGCCGAATCACTGCTGCGCGACGTCAACCTTTCACGACAAGTCCAATGTGGCTGGCGGCGACGCTGTCGCACGGCAACCAGAAGCAGCTCGAGCTCGGCATCGCGCTCGCCGGCAACCCGAATTTGCTGTTGCTGGACGAGCCCACTGCAGGCATGTCCGTCGCCGAGACGCGCGAGTCGATGCAGCTTCTGCGCCGCATCGCTGGCGAGCGCGAATTGACGCTGCTTTTCACCGAGCACGACATGGACGTTGTCTTCTCGGCCGCCGATTCGATCACAGTCCTGCATCAGGGTCGTGTGATCGCCGAAGGAGCGCCGGCCGACATCCGCGCCAACAAAGAAGTGCGGCGCGTCTACCTCGGGGAGCGCAGGTGAGCGCAGTGCTCGAAGTCGACACGATCAGCACCTACTACGGGCTGTCGCGCGCTTTGTTCGACGTTTCGATCACGGTCGAGCATGGACAGTGTGTATGCCTGCTGGGACGCAACGGGGTGGGTAAATCCACAGTGATGCGATCGATCATGGGGTTGAATCCTCCATCGCAGGGACGCGTCTCATGGAAAGGCACAGGGATCACCGGTTGGCGCGCTGACCGCATCGCACGCGCCGGCATCGGTTACGTACCCGAAGACCGGCGTGTGTTCGGTGAACTCTCGGTGCAAGAAAATCTGGAAGTGGCAAGCCGCGCCGCACGACGGCCGGGGCGCTGGACGATCGATGCTGCCTGGCAGCTCTTTCCAACGCTAGCGACGCTGCGCGACCGGCGCGCGAGTTTCCTATCCGGCGGCGAACAGCAGATGCTCACGATCGCGCGCACTCTGATGTGCAATCCCGAGCTTCTGCTGTTGGACGAGCCGTCGGAAGGTCTGGCGCCGATGGTCGTCGACAGTCTGCTCGAGCAGGTGCGAAGACTGAAAGATGACGGTTTGACGATTCTTCTCGCCGAGCAGGGAATCGCGTTCTCGCTCGCACTTGCTGATCACGTCTACGTTTTGGAAAAGGGCTCGGTGATCCACTCGGGCCCCGCATCAGCGTTGCGCGACGACTCCGCGCTGCGCGATCGCTTGCTGACGCTTTGACCATCGTTAAATCCGAACCACGGGAGAGCCGCATGCCATTTGTCACGATCAAGATTCTGAAGGGCCATCCGCAGGAGCGGAAGGACGAGATGTCGCGGCGCGTAACGGCCGCAATCAGCGAGCTGGCTTCGCTTCCAAAGGAGGCGATTTGGGTCGTCTTCGAAGACGTGACGTCTGAAGACTGGTACGTCGGCGGCGCCACGGTCGATTCGCTGAAGAAGGCAGGCAAGCTATGAGCGTCGAGATTCGTGACAAGCGCTTTGCCAACGTCGTCGGCTCGTCGCTGACCTTCGAGTGCCTGGCCGACAACTTTCTTTTCACCGAAGGTCCGGTGTGGGACGCCGCGCAGCAGCCGTCTGATCTTCAGCGACATTCCCGCCGACACGATGTATCAGTGGAGCGCGTAGCAAAGGCGTCGAGGAGTTTCGCAAGCCGAGCAACAAATCCAACGGGTCTGACCTGGGATCGCGAGGGCCGGCTGCTGAGTTGTGAGCACGCTACCAGCCGCGTGACGCGCCTCGAAGCCAACGGGCAACTGAGCGTCATTGCCAGTACGTACAACGGTCGCGAGCTCAACAGCCCAAATGACATCGTGGTCAAGAGTGATGGCGCGATTTACTTCACCGATCCGACCTACGGCCGCATGGAGTACTACGGCCTCCCGCGCGAACCGCAGCTCGGATTTCGCGCTGTGTACCGGCTGGATCCGCAGGGTGGTGAGTTGACGCTGCTGGCCGACGATTTCTCGCAGCCTAACGGTCTGTGCTTTTCTTCGGACGAGCGTCTGATGTATGTCAATGACACCGAGCGCGGGCATATCCGGGTGTTCGACGTTCGCGGCGATGGCACGCTAGCCGGCGGACGCGTTTTTGCCCAGTTGATCGGCGAAGGCGCCGGCGCGCCGGACGGAATGAAAATCGACAGCAACGGTAACCTCTATTGCTGCGGTCCTGGCGGCATCCACGTTTTCGACAGCTCGGCGAACTGTCTCGGTGTGATTCGCGTTCCGAAGCCGGCGGCCAACTTCAATTGGGGCGGCGATGATCTCAGAAGCCTCTTCATCACCGCAAGCGCATGCCTTTACCGGGTCGATGTTCGCGTTCCGGGACGACGTGCGCAACCAAGCGTCGCAGCGGCTGCGATGCAATGAAAAATGCGACTACACCGGCCTCCGACCGACGAGGCGATCGCACTGCTCGACGAGTTGAAGGCGCACGCGACGCAGCCGAAGTACGTTTATCGGCTCAAGTACGGCGTCGGCGATCTGGTGATCTGGGACAACGCGTCGCTGTTGCATTCGGCCACGCTGATCGATCCGGCCGATGCGCGCACGCTGTGGCGCATCACCGTGAAAGAGCCGGGTAGCCGAATTGACGTGTAGCCGCGCAGGTGGCACGACACCCAGTGGCCTTCGCTGCTGCGCTTCAGCGCTGGCACTTCGGTCGCGCAAAGCGGCAGCTGACGGATCGGGCAGCGAGTGTGAAACGGGCAGCCCGAAGGCGGATTGATCGGGCTCGGCACGTCGCCTTGCAGCATGATGCGTTTGCGCCTGACGGCAGGATCGGGAATCGGCACCGCCGACAGCAGCGCTTCGGTGTAGGGATGCAGCGGCTTCGAATACAGGTCGCGTGACGATGCGATCTCGACGATGCGTCCGAGGTACATCACCGCCACGCGGTCGCTGATGTGCTCGACGACCGACAGGTCGTGCGCGATGAACATGTACGTCAGGCTGAACTTGGCCTGCAGGTCTTCGAGCAGGTTGATCACCTGCGCCTGGATCGATACGTCGAGCGCGCACACGGCTTCGTCGCAGACCACGAGCTTCGGACTTACCGCCAGCGCGCGGGCGATGCCAATGCGCTGCCGCTGGCCGCCGGAAAATTCGTGCGGGTAACGCCGCATGTGGTCGGCGTTCAGGCCGACCGTTTCGAGCAGCTCGACGATGCGGTCTTCGAACTCGCGCGCGTTCTTCGTCAGCTTGTGGATGATCAGCGCTTCGCCGATGATCGCGCCCACCGTCATGCGCGGATTCAGCGACGCGTACGGGTCCTGAAAGATGATCTGCATGTCGCGCGCCAGCGCACGCAGCTCGTTCTTGCCCAGCGCCGTGACGTTCTTGCCTTCGAACCAGACCTCGCCCGATGTCGGCTCGATCAGACGCAGGATGCAGCGCCCTGTCGTGCTCTTGCCGCAGCCTGATTCGCCGACGACGCCGAGCGTTTCGCCGGCGTCGATGTCGAAGCTGACGCCGTCGACCGCGTGCACCTTGTCCGCAACGCGTCCGAGCATGCCGCCCTTGATCGGGAAGTACTTGACGAGGTTCTTGACCTCCAGCAACGGTGCTGTCATGCGGGCACCAAATCGAAGATGCACGCGACCTTGTGCCAGGGCGTCGCGTTGCGCAGCGGCGGCGTCGCCTGCGTGCACTCGACGACCGCATGTTTGCAGCGCGGCGCGAAGCGGCAGCCTTCAGCGGGTTCGATCAGCTTGGGCACGACGCCGGCGATCGCCTCGAGCCGCACCTTGTGCGTCGCGGCCATGTCGATGCGCGGGATCGAGCGGATCAGTCCCTGCGTGTACGGATGGCGCGGGCGCGCGAACAACTCGGCCACGCTCGCTTCTTCGACCACCTTGCCGGCGTACATCACGACCACGCGCTGCGCGGTTTCGGCCACCACGCCCATCGCGTGCGTGATCAGCATGATCGACATGCCGAGGCGTGCTTTCAGCTCGTTCAGCAGCTCGAGAATCTGCGCCTGGATCGTGACGTCGAGCGCGGTGGTCGGCTCGTCGGCGATCAGCAGCTTCGGGTTGCACGACAGCGCCATCGCGATCATCACGCGCTGGCGCATGCCGCCTGAAAACTGGTGCGGGTAGTCGTTCACCCGCCGCTTCGGCGTGGGGATGTGCACGAGCTTCAGCATCTCGACCGCGCGGTCCATCGCGCCCTTGCGGCTCAAGCCTTCGTGCAAGCGCAGCGTCTCGGCGATCTGCTCGCCCACCGTGTAGACCGGGTTCAGCGAGGTCATCGGCTCCTGAAAGACGATCGCGATTTCCTTCGCGCGGATCTTGCGCATCTCGTCCGGCGGCAACGGAACGAGATCGCGCCCCTGCCACAGCACCTGCCCCGCGACGATGCGCCCCGGTGGCATCGGCACCAGCTTGAGCACCGTCATCGCGGTCACCGACTTGCCGCAGCCCGATTCGCCGACCACGCCGACCGTCTCGCCGCGCTCGACCGTCAGGTCCACGCCGTCGACCGCGTGCAGCCAGCCGTCGTCGGTCTTGAAATGGGTCTTAAGTCCCTTGATCTCGAGCAGTGCCACTACATCACCCTGCGCGGATCGAGCGCGTCACGCAGGCCGTCGCCGACGAAGTTGATCGTCAGTACGGTGAGAAAGATTGCGAGTCCCGGGAACAGAGCCCAGTAGGGCGCGATGTCCAGATAGTCCTTGGCATCGAACAGAATCCGGCCCCAGGTCGGAATGTCGGGTGGGAAGCCCAGTCCGAGAAACGACAGCGTCGACTCGGCGATGATCGCTGCCGCCACATCGATCGTGCCGGCCACGATCACCGGCCCGAGCGAATTGGGCAGGATGTGCCGCACGACCTGGCGCGGCACCGAAGCGCCGAGCGCGCGCGCGGCTTCGACAAATTCCTTTTCGCGCAGCGAGAAGAACTGCGCGCGCACCAGGCGCGCCACCGGCATCCAGCGAAAGCCGCCAATCACGGCGACGATCAGGATGAAGGTGCCGACTTCAACGCCGAACATCCCCTTCAGACTGTCGCGGAAGAGATAGATGATGATCAGCAGCAACGGCAATTGCGGTAGCGACAGAAAGAGATCCGTCAGCCACATCAGCGCAGCATCGATGCTGCCGCGCGAGATGCCGGAGATCGCGCCGATCAGGACGCCGACGAAAATCGCCATCGTCATCGCCGCCAGGCCTACCGCCAGCGAGATGCGACCGCCGTAGAGCACGCGCGCGAGGATGTCGCGGCCCAGATCGTCGGTGCCCAGCGGATGCGCCAGCGACGGCCCGACCAGCCGCGCCGTGAAGTCGATCTCCTCCATCGAGTGCCGCCACACGATCGGGCCCAGCACGACGGCCACGACCAACAGGCCCAGCACGACCAGGCTGACGAGCGCCATCCGGTGGCGGCGAAATCGCCGCCACGCCTCGGCCCATGGCGAACCGTTCGCGCGCCGGACTGCCGACGGCTTAGCGATAGGAGATGCGAGGATCGAGCCAGCCATACAGAATGTCGGCAATCAAGTTGAAGAGGATCACGAGACACGAGAACACGAAGGTCACCGCCATGATCACGGGCGTGTCGTTACGCAGGATCGCGTCGATCAGCAGCGAGCCGATGCCGGGAATGCGGAAGATCTGCTCGGTGACGATGGCGCCACCGAAGACCGCCGGCATCGTCAGCGCTACCAGCGTCACGACCGGGATCAGCGCGTTGCGCACGACGTGTTTCATCACAACGACGCGCTCGCGCAGACCCTTGCTGCGTGCGGTGGTCACGTAGTCGAGGCGAATCACATCGAGCACCGCAGAGCGCACGTAACGTGTCCAGCTGGCGCCCTGAAACAGCCCCAGCACCGCGACCGGCATCAGCGATTGCCGGATGTGCTCCCACCACCACTGCCAGCCGGTAGCGCTGATGTCGGCGCGATAGACGAAGGGCAGCCAGTCGAGCGTGATCGAGAACAGCAGGATCAGCAGGATGCCGGTGAAAAAGGTCGGCAGCGAAAAACCGACAAACGCCAGAGTGCTGGCGATGCGGTCGAACCACGAGTAGGGCCTGACAGCCGACAAAATGCCGACCGGCAGCGCAATGGCAAGCGCGAGCACCTGCGAGGCGCCGATGATCGCCAGTGTGACCGGTACACGCTGCCAGATCAGCGTATCGACATCGACGCGACTGATGAACGAGTAGCCCCAGTCACCACGCAACATCGCAGCGAACCAGCGGAAGTAGCGCTGCCAGCCGGGATCGTCGAGGCCAAAGCTCTTGCGCAGTTGCTCGCGCACTTCCACCGGCACGTTCGGATTGAGCGCCAGCTCCTCGAACGGATCGCCCGGCGCCAGCGCCAGCACCGTGAACAAAACCACGCTGATGCCCAGCAGACTGGGCACCGCAATCAGCAGGCGCCGCAGGATGTAACGGCCCATCGAGCGTGGCGCCCGCTGTTTTCCGGGCTCAGGCCGCGGCTGCCCCTTCGCGGTACCAGTTCTGCAAGCCGGAGAAGTCCAGATCCCAGCCCGTCAGAGCGGTCACCAGCTTGACTGATGACCCACTGACGCGGTGCCGGCTGATCAGCGGAATGATGTGGCCGCCGCTGATGACCAGGTCATTCATCCTGATGAACAGCGCAGCGCGCTTGACCGGGTCCATCTCGGACTCGGACGCCAGATGCGCCTTGTCGTACTCCTCGCTGCGCCAGCGAGAGATATTTCGCCCCTGCCACTTATTGGCCTTCGACGAAATCTCGCGCGTCAGATACTGATCCATGAAGCGCTCGGCGTCGGGCTGCGTCATCGTCGTCGTGTACATCTGGATGTCGCACCAGAATTTGCCGTACGTGTCGGGATTGGCGACGTCCGACGAGAAAAACACCGACGCCGTCACCGACTTCAGCTCGAGGTCGATGCCGGCCTTCTGGCACGCCTGCTTGAAGACCGCCTGCTCTTTCTGACGCGCCGCGTTGATCGACGTCTGATAGACAAACTTCATCTTCTTGCCGTCCTTCTCGCGGATCGCCGTCGCCTCCGCGCTTCCAGCCGGCGGCATCCAGGATCTGGTTGGCTTTGTCGATGTTGAACTCGAACTTCGTGTTCGGCGAACGGACCTTCGTCGGAGCGTTTAGGAAATTGCTGGTCGCCGAACCGGTGCGGCCATAAATGAAATCCTGCATGCCTTTCCGGTCGGCCAGAAGCGCCAGCGCCTGGCGCACGGCCGGATCGCTGAAGGCAAAGTGCTTCGACTTGATGCTCGCGCGCTCGCCGTCGACCTCGGTCCACGGATCGGTGACGTTTAACTGGACGAACTCGACGTTGCCGCTTGGCACGATGTTGGCCCGGCCCTTGCCGTTCGCCTCCATGCGCTTCAGCACCTCGTCCTCGACCTGCAGGTTCCAGGCGTAGTCGTACTCGCCGGTCTGCAGAACCGCGCGCGCGGCGGAGGGCGCGTCGCCGCCGCCTTTCATCTCGATCGCGTCGAAGTAAGGCCGGTTCGGCATGTGGTAGTCGGTGTTGATCGCGCCGCGCACCATGTCACCCGGCTTGAAGTCGACGAACTTGTACGGGCCTGTGCCGACCGGTTTCAGGTTAGTGGGCGCCTCGCGCGACTTGGCGCCGATGTACGGCCCGAACAGATGCTTCGGGATCACCATGCCTTCAGCGGCGACGAACGCAGTGGCCCAGAATGGCGTGGCCTTCTGGAATGTCACCAGGATCGTATGCGAATCAACCTTGACGACGGTGACATCCTTATAGATGCCGCTCGTGACCGCGGCGGTGGCGGGCTCGCGCGCGAACTCCCACGTGAAGACGCAGTCGTCGGCTGTGAACGGCGCGCCGTCGTGCCACTTGACGCCCTGCTTGAGCCGCCAGCGAACGATCTTGCCACCTTCGACAACGCCGCCATTTTGCGGAGTTGGAATCTCGGCGGCGAGGATCGGCACCAGGTTGCCGTCCTTGTCCCAGCTGGCCAGCGGTTCGTAAAAGATTCGCGACCCTTCCTGATCCTTGGTGCCGGTTGCAAAGTGGGGTTGCAGCAACGTGGTGCCTTGCCACCACAACGCCCTGAGTGTTCCGCCGCCTCCGCGCTTGGTCGGCTTGTACGGTGGAGCTGCTTGTGCCTGCGCTACGCCGGCGTGCATTAGCAGCATCGACGCCATCGGCGCGGTCAGCCCGAGCGCGCACATGCGCTGGACAAACGAGCGGCGCGATACACCGCCGCTTCTCACTTCCTCGATCAAGGCACGCAGTTCATGCTCTTTCATCATTGCCTCCTCTGGCGCTCGTGGGGTCTATCTCGAAAGGCATGATGGTCGCGAACGTTGTTTTTCGCAATCCGTTTCATCCGGGCAAGTGGCGAGGACAAACGCTATATACGGAGAACCGGCGCCCGCATGACACGCTGCTTCGCCAGAGCTCGCAGGACGGCTTGCCTACTCACGCTACTATTCTCAAGGACTTCCGCATGACACGCTCAGAAGCGATCAGCCGCGCCGAGCAGCATTTCGATTACAGCGAGTTCTCAGCGAATCCTGGCGCGGCGCAACTCCGGCTGTCAATCGTGGCCGTGAAGCTTGCCGCAGGAGCGCAGTTTCGTAAATGAAACAATTGGCAAAACGGGTGTAGGTCGGCAGATCATGAAGACCATTCTTATTACCGGCGCTGCGGGCGACGTCGGCACACACCTGCGGCGCGAACTCGCAGGCAAGTATGTTCTGAAGGTCTCAGACCTGCGTCCGTTGAAGAAAATTAATAAAGAAGAAAAGTTCGTCCGCGCGGATATCTCGAAATTCTCCGATGCTCTTCGCATCACAAAGGGCGTTGACGCAATCGTGCATCTGGGTGGTTACTCGGTCGAGGGTCCTTGGAACGCGATCCTCAGCGCCAACATCATTGGCTGCTACAACGTGTTCGAGGCAGCGCACAGAAACGGCGTCAAGCGGATCCTGTTCCCGACCTCGAATCACGCGACGGGCTTTTACCGGCGCGATCAAACCATCGACCACCGCGTCTATCCAAAACCCGACGGTCGCTACGGCGTCTCCAAAGTGTTTGGCGAAGCGCTTGGCAGCTTGTATGCCGACAAGTACGGCATGCAGGTGTTCTGCATCCGGGTGGGCAACGTCAACCCAGTGCCGATCGACAAGCGGCGGCTGTCGATCTGGCTTTCTCCGCGCGATCTGGCGCAACTCGTCACGATCGGCATCGAGCATCCGGATATTTGTTTTGAGATCGTTTACGGAGTGTCGGGTAACAAGCGCAGCTGGTATGACAACTCGAACGCCTATCGGCTCGGCTACAAGCCGCAGGACGACGCTGAGAGCTACGCGAAGGAAGTCATGGCGCGCGAGCAGCCGGGTGGTGACCGCACCGCCGAGCTGTACCAGGGTGGGATCTTCACGGTGGCTGAGGAGGTTCTAAACCCCGCACCGCTGCCGAAGAAGAAGAGAAAAAAATGAGCGATCGCAAACCGAAGCTGGCAGTGCCGGTCGGTGCGACCGACACCCACATGCACATTTACCACGCCGAGGTGCCATCTGCGCCCGGAGGTCCGCCGCTGCCTGGCGACTATCGCGTAGAACAGTATCGAGAGGTGCAGCGGCGCCTCGGCCTAACGCGCGTGATCGTGGTGCAGCCCAACGCCTATCAGGACGACAATCGCGTGACGCTTGCGGCGATCCGCGAGCTTGGGTCTGCCGCCAAGGGTGTAGGGGTCGTCAAGCCGGGAGTGTCAGATGCGGACATCGCCTGGCTGACAGAGGGCGGAATCATCGCGCAACGCATCTTCCAACTGCCAAATGGGGCGGTCGGCTTCGATCGGATGCACGATGTGATGGTGCGTGTGCATCCTGCCGGTTGGCACGCCAACATCCAGCTTGACGGACGCGAATTGCCTCAATGGGAAGACGCGATCAAAAAGCTCCCGGGCAAGTTCGTCATCGATCACAACGGGAAGTATCTCGAACCCGTCACTCCCGAACATGAAGCGTTCAAATCGCTATTGCGTTTGCTCGACACAGGACGCTGCTGGGTCAAGCTGTCGGCGCCGTATGAGACTTCGAAAACCGGTGCACCGAAGTACGAAGACGTGAGTAGTCTCGCGAAGGCGCTGGTGAAGCACGCGCCGGAGCGCATGCTGTGGGCAAGCAACTGGCCGCACCCGTCAGCTCCGCGGGACGCCATTCCCGACGACGCCGATCTGATCGACCTGTTACTGGATTGGGCACCGGATGAGGCGACGCGCAGAAAAATCCTGGTCGACAACCCTGCCGAGCTCTACGGTTTTCGCTAGTTTGTTTAGCGCCGTCAGCTCTGTTTGCTTGCCCACACTTGGTACGCAGCTTTGTTTACCTCGTTCGGCGGATACAGCCCTGGCAGAGCTTGCCCCGATTCGACCTGGCCCATGATCCAGCCCTCCAGGCGCTCCTGTTCAACCGACGCGGCAATCACCTGATCTAACAGTGCCGCGGGTATCACCACCGCCCCGTCATCGTCCGCCACTACCACGTCGTTTGGGAAGACAGCCACGCCGCCGCAGCCAATCGGCTGCTGCCAACCGACGAATGTGAGTCCCGCCACCGAGGGTGGCGCTGCTACGCCGCTGCACCACACCGGCAGGTTGGTGCTCAGGACGCCCGCCATGTCGCGCACCGTACCGTCGGTGATCAAACCGGCGACACCGCGCTTCTTCATGCGTGCGCACAGGATGTCGCCAAAAATTCCGGCGTCAGTGACACCCATGGCATCGACCACGACCAGACAGCCTGCAGGCATTTTCTCTATCGCGGCCCGCGTCGAAATCGGTGAGTTCCACGATTCAGGCGTGGCGAGGTCCTCGCGCACGGGAACGAAACGCAGCGTGAACGCGCGCCCCACAATGCGTCCTTGCCCGGAACGCAGCGATCGTGATCCGCGCATCCAGACGTTGCGCAGCCCTTTTTTTAGCAGCACAGTGGTCAGCGTCGCGGTTGTCACGCCGGACAGCGCGCGAGCAACGGTGTCGTCAAGCGGCAGGGCCTCGGTATCCATGGATGTCTCCTGTTGGACGAATCATGCAACGCACGTTATCAATGCAAGAATGCGATTGAGAGAAGCTTGCCATACTGCACATCTGAGAGTCCATGAAGCTTGCTGAACGAGTAGCGGTCATCACCGGCGCAGCGCAGGGGATCGGCGCCGCCTGCGCGCGTTTGTTTGCCGCGCAAGGCGCGAAGGTCATCATCGGCGATGTCAATGAAGCCAGTGGGTTAACGCTGGTCGACGAAATCGTCCGCGCCGGCGGCGCTGCGACTTTTCAGCGCGCCGATGTTGCCGTGGCGAGCGATTGCACGGCGTTGATCGACAAAGCGGTCACGCAATACGGTCGGATCGACATCGTTGTCAACAATGCCGGCATCGTGCATGGAGCCGAGTTTCTTGATTTGGCCGAAGAAGACTTCGATCGCGTGCTGCGCATCAACCTGAAAGGGGCGTTTCTGTGCGGACAGGCGGGCGCGCGCCGCATGGCGGCGCAACCTGCGCGAGCCGACGGTCAACGGGGCGTCATCATCAACATGTCGAGCATCAACTCGGTCGTCGCGATTCCGAATCAGGTGGCTTACACGGTCAGCAAGGGCGGCCTCAATCAGCTAACGAAAGTGATGGCGCTTGGCGCTTGCGCCGCACGGAATTCGCGTGATGGGAATAGGCCCCGGATCGATCGCCACCGACATGCTGAAGAAAGCGGTGTTAACCGAAGGCCCCGCGCGCGCACGCATCATGTCGCGCACACCGCTGCAACGACTTGGGTGAACCCGATGAAATCGCGAAGGTCGCGCTCTTTCTTGCCAGCGACGATGCGTCCTACATGACCGGAACCACGGTGTACCCCGACGGTGGAAGGCTCGCGCTCAACTACACCGTGTAGCGCAACGTCACGTGCAGACCCTCGACCCGGCGCGCGAGCGCCGCATGCTGCTGACTCTCGCGGCAATCCAGTTCACCACCGTGCTCGACTTCATGGTGATCATGCCTCTCGCGCCACAGTTCACGCGCGTGTTCGAGCTGAGCACGCAACAGTTCGGCTGGCTCATTTCCGCCTACACATTTGCCGCGGCGATTGCGGGCATTGTCGCTGCGGTGGTCATTGAGAGGTTCGAGCGCAAGCGATTGCTGCTCGCGGTGTACGTGGGCTTTGTGGCGGCGGCGGCTGTCACCGCGAGTGCGCAGAGCTTCCCGATGCTGCTTATCGCACGCGCACTGGCCGGCATGTTTGGTGGCGTGCTCTACGGTGTGATCTTCACCGTCATTGGCGACACGATTCCCGAAGCGCGGCGCGGACACGCCACGGGGCTGGTGATGACTTCTTTTGCGATCGCGACCGTGGCCGGCGTGCCGCTCGCGTTGCTGCTGTCGAACGCATTCAACTGGCGCGCTGCGTTTGTCGTCGTTGCAATTTCCGGCGCGATCAACGCGTTGGTCGCGCGGCGCACGCTGCCGAACGTGGCGCATGTGATCGATCCAGCGACTGAGAAGCAGCACGAGCGCGCGCTGTGGAGCGAGTTCTTGCGCACGCTTACCTTTCCGAATCACCTGCGCGCGTTTGTATTCACGCTGCTGATGATGATCTCGGGCTTCATGGTGATTCCATACATCAGTCTGTACATGACGTCGAACATGGGTTTGCCCGAAACGCAATTGCCTCTGGTGTACCTGGCAGGAGGTGTCGCTACTTTCTTTACCGCACGCTGGTTCGGGCGCTGGGCCGACCGCTCGGGAAAGCGCAAGGTCTATCGCTGGATTGCGGCAATGTCGATAGCACCGCTGTTAATGGTCACGCACGCGCCGGCGTTGTGGTTGTTTGGAACACTGGCCATTGCCGTCTTGTTCTTCGTCCTGGTTTCCGGGCGGATGGTGCCCGGCATGGCGGTCGTCACGAGCGCCGCACGTCCCGGCGGACGCGCGGCGTTCATGACATTGAATGGTTCGGTGATGCAGATCGGGTCAGGATTGGCGGCAACTTTGAGCGGGACGCTGGTCCAGCGCCTGCCGTCGGGTGCGCTGCTGCACTACAACTGGGTCGGATGGATCGCAGCGGCAGCCACCCTGGTGGCCATCTGGTGGGTCGGCAGTATCGAAACGCTCGATGCCGCGCCTGCCGTACCGATCATCGAAGACCCGATTGTTTAGCTGCGCTTTCTGCGCCTCTTCGCAGCTTTTTTCTTGGCAACTTTTGCAGGCGTTGTGTTCGGTGTACTCGCCGCGGCGCTCGCGATTTTCGTGAATTGATCCTGCAAGGTGGTCCACCAAGCAGCTGGATTCAGCGGCGCGGCAACGGCCGCCGATTGAGCGGTCGATCGCTTGCTTGCACGCGGGCTCGACTTCTTCGGCGCGGCAGGTGCCGGAACCGCAAGAGCCGAGCTCGCCTCTTCGGCCTTCATCGCAGCAAGCCCAAGAGCGACTTCGGGCGGTGGATTCCGCGGCAGACTCGCTGATGTCTCAGATCTGCCGAGCATCGGAGCCAGCATCGCGCCGCTGATTCCCTTTAGCGTTGCAATCGTCGCGCGTTGCACCTCGAGGCTTTGAATCGTTGTGCGCAAGATGCTGGCGTTGAGCTCAAGCCATTGCTCGACGGCGCGCAGATCGGCAATACGTTTTTCAAGCTCGTTGACATCCAGCGTGGGTGCAAACATGTTCGGCAGCTGCTGCGGAATGCGTGAAGCCATCGACGCGAGGTTTCCTGCGCTCGGTAACCCAGGAATTCCGGGAAGCCCGGCGAAGCCCCACATCTTTTTCATTAACTCAAGACTGTCGCCCACCGGGTTGGCGAAAGGCAAACTACCGGAACGCTTGGTTGTCATGCGGCCTCCGATCTGCGCTGCAGTGGCACTACTTTCTGCTCGATGGCTCCAAAGATCGATCGTCCGGCTTCATCGAACATTTCGATGCGCACCTGATCGCCGTACTTCATGAACGGAGTTTTCGCGGCGCCGTGCTCGATCATTTCAAGGCTTCGCTTTTCAGCGATGCAGCAGTAGCCGCGACTGCGGTCGACATTTGATACGGTGCCCGAGCCGATGATCGATCCGGCGCGCACGTTGCGCGTTTTGGCGACGTGTGCGATCAGCTGCGAAAAATTGAACGTCATGTCTTCTCCCGCGTTTGGCTCGCCGACTTTTTCGCCGTTCCAGTGCACCGTCAGCGGCCGATGAACTTTGTCGTCGCGCCACGCATCGCCGAGCTCATCAGGCGTAATCGCAACGGGTGAGAACGCTGTGGCGGGCTTGCTCTGAAAAAATCCGAAGCCCTTGGCAAGCTCGGCGGGGATCAAATTGCGCAAGCTGACATCGTTGACCAGCATCAGCAAACGAATGTGCGGCCCAATGGCTTTCGGCTTCGATCCCATCGGTACGTCGCCGGTGATCACCGCAACCTCGGCTTCGAAGTCGATGCCGTGCTCTTCGCTCGGACACACGATGTCGTCGTGCGGTCCGAGCAGATCGTCGCTGCCGCCCTGATACATCAACGGATCGGTCCAAAACGACGGCGGCATCTCAGCGCCGCGCGCCTTGCGCACCAGCTCGATATGGTTGACATACGAAGAGCCGTCGGCCCATTGGTACGCCCGCGGCAACGGTGCCATCGCCCGCTTCGAGTCGAATGCGAACGCGTGGCGTGCACGGCCTTCGTTCAGGGTTTGATACAAATCCTCGAGTTGCGGCGCGAAAAAATTCCAGTCGTCGAGCAGGGTTTGCAGCCGCGAGGTCACCGCTGTGGCGTGGACTGCCAGCGATAAGTCGCGCGAGACTACGACCAGTTGTCCGTCCCGCGAGCCGTCCGTCAGTGTTGCCAGCTTCATCGAGCGATTGACCCGCGCATATCCACGGTATCTTAGCGTTCGCAAATCAGTGTCCATGCGCCGCACGCTTTCGCGGCGAGCAAGTCCAAATTGATCATGTCGACCGGCGTTTTCGACCCCAGGTGGCGAGGCCCATCCCTATGGCGGGCAGCGTTGGTATTTGCTCTGGTGCTGCTACTTCACGTGTGGGCGCTGTACGTCTTTTCGCGCGCCCTGTCCGCAGCTGTACCCGCGGACGCGACGCAGACGACATTGTCAGTCTCGCTGCTCGCGCCGCCACCCGCACCGACGCCGAAGGCAGAGCCGCCCAAGCCGGCGCCACGACCGCGCCCACGCAATGCGCCCACGATCACGCCGACGGTCGTCCCTGCTCCAGCGCCCGAGCCGCCAGTCGAACCGCCACCGGAATCTCCACCGGAACCGCCGACGGTCGCGGCCGAACCTCCTGCTTCACCGATCGCGCAGGCCCCCCAATCTTCATTACCCCTCGGCGCGCAGGCGTTGCCGACCAAGGGCCGCATTGTTTATCGAACTTCGTACACGCGGCTCATCGGCATCAAGGCGCTGACGTACGTCGATTGGTCGATCGATCCGGACAAAGCGACTTACGAGCTTTGGCTACGCACAGTCGATCCAGCGGGACTGCTCGATCTGCGGTCGACCGGCACGTTGAAATCATTCGGCATCGCGCCCGACAACTACATCGAGAAAGTCGAGATCGCCAATCGCGAGCTGCGCGCTGACTTCGATTGGAAAATGAGCGCAGTCAGCTTCGTCGGTCGCGGCGCCGGCCAACCGGCGACCTTTGGCGAAGGCACGCAGGACCCGCTGTCGTTGCAGTTTCACTTGCCGTTACTGGCGCAGGCGTATCCGTGGCGCTTCTCGCCGGGGTCCGAGGTGACGTTCGCGGTCGCACGCCGCAACGTCGAGAACTACTCGTTCGTCGTCGAGGGATTCGAGACAACCCGCATCGACGGGACCGATGTGATGACGCTTAAGATCGATCGCAAGCGCGGACCGGATGCAAATCGCAGAGTCGAGATCTGGATGGCCCCGGAGTTTCAGTGGCTGCCGGTGCGGTTGCGCTTCACCGATACCAACGATGAAGTGTGGGACAGCATCCTGGCGCAATTGCCCAGCGACCCACCGCCGCCCGATCGGATCGTGCAGGAGCCGGTGAAGCCATAAACATCGCGCTTCGACACCACAACGTCATGCGGCTTTGGGTGAAATCTTGATCACCTGGGCTTTCGTCTGCCCGCGCAGCCGCGCCAGCAAGTCGTCCCACTTGATCCGCGCGACTTTCAGATTGCCTTCCTTGATGTGACCGTAGCCTCGAATGTCGTCCGGGATGCTGGCAAGCTGAACGGCGACATCCTGATTGTCGGTTGAAAGACGCGACAGAATCTCTTCGACCGTCGCTTCGTATTCGCCGATCAACGCGCGCTCGGTGCGACGCTCGGCGGTGTAGCCGAACACATCGAACGCCGAGCCTCGCAAAAACTTCAATCGTGCGAGCACCGAGAACGCCGACATCATCCAGGGGCCGAAGCGTTTCTTTGCGACTTTTCCGGTGACCGGATCGGGCTTCGAAATGATCGGCGGCGCCATATAAAAGTTCAGCTTGTAGTCACCGTCGAACTGCGCGGCGATCTTCGCGCGGAACGCCGGATCGGAATGCAGCCGACGCGACTTCGTACTCGTCCTTGTAGGCGAGCAGCTTGAAGTAGTAGCGCGCCACCGCCTCGGTGACGCGAGTCGACTGCAACCGATCGGACTCGACCTTACGCACGCGCTCGACCAAGTCGGCATATCGCTTCGCATAAGCTGCGTTCTGATAGCCGGTCAAGAACTCGACGCGCTTCGCAACGATTTCATCGAGCGAATTCGCGACATCGCTTCAGCTCGACCACGTTGTCGGGGAATGCGATGCGCTTGACCATTTCGACGTCGTGCGCGGCGGCGCGACCCCACTCGAACGCTTTCTTGTTGGCATCAACCGCCACCGCGTTGATCTCGATCGCGCGTTGCAATGTTTCGTAGGCGAGTGGAATCCATCCTTTCTGCCATGCGTAGCCGAGCATCAGAGGGTTGGTGTAAATAGAGTCGCCCATTAACGCAGTCGCCAGCGCACTGGCGTCGACGAACGCGCTTTCGCTATCGCCCAGCGCTTCGCGTATCTGCGTCGCCAGATTTGGGCTGCCGAACTGCCAGTTCGGGTTGCGTACGAAATCGGCCGTCGGCGATTCGGCCGAGTTGACCACCGCCTTGGTGACACCCGCCTTGATTTTCGACAACGCTTCGTTGCTGGTCGTGACGATCAGATCGCAGCCGAGAACGACGTCGGCTTCACCCATCGCAATGCGAGTCGCATACAGATCTTCCGGCGTCGGTGCGATCTGTACATGCGAAAACACCGCGCCGCCCTTTTGCGCCAGGCCGGCCATATCGAGCACCGAGACCCCCTTGCCTTCCAGATGCGCGGCCATGCCGAGCAGCTGTCCGATCGTGACCACGCCGGTGCCGCCGACACCGGTAACGACGATTCCGTATGCGCCTTGCGCTCGTAACGACGGCAGCGCCGGCTGCGGCAAGCTCGGAATGCTGCCGGCCGCGGTCGACTTGCCCTTCTTCAGCTGCCCGCCTTCGACGGTGACAAAGCTAGGGCAAAAACCATTCAGACACGAGTAGTCCTTGTTGCAAGTCGACTGATTGATCTTGCGCTTGCGTCCGAATTCGGTTTCAAGCGGCTCGACCGACAGGCAGTTCGACTTCAAGTTGCAATCGCCGCAGCCTTCGCACACCAGTTCGTTGATGACGACGCGGCGCGCGGGATCGGGAAAGTAAGTCTTCTCTGCCGTGTTTTTCTTGCGCTTGCGCCGTTTTTCGGACGCGCACGTCTGGTCGTAGACCATCACCGATACGCCGGGGTGCTCGCGCAGCTCGAGCTGGATCTGATCGAGCTCGTCGCGATGGTGCACGGTGACGCCTTGGGCAAAGCCCGCGTCTTTCGGATACTTGTGCGGCTCGTCGGTAACGACCACGATCTTGCCGACGCCTTCGGCCGCCATCTGCTGCGTGATCATCGGCACCGACAACGGCCCGTCGTGCGGCTGGCCGCCGGTCATCGCGACCGCATCGTTGAACAGAATCTTGTACGTTATCGACACATTGGCCGCGACCGCTGCGCGCACCGCCATTGAACCCGAGTGGTAGTAGGTGCCGTCACCGAGGTTCGCAAAGATGTGCTTCTCGTGGGTAAACGGCGCCTGCCCGATCCATGGCGCGCCTTCGCCGCCCATATGTGTATACGTACTGGTGTTGCGGTCCATCCAGAGGGCCATGTAATGGCAGCCGATGCCGGCCATTGCGCGCGAGCCTTCGGGCACGACCGTCGACGTGCTGTGCGGGCAGCCCGAGCAGAAATACGGCGTGCGCTCGGTAACGACGCGTGGCACCGCCAGCGCCTTCTCTTTTGCCTCGATCATGGCGAGGCGCATCTGCATCCGCGCGCGAATCTCGGCGGGCAACTCGAGTTTGCCGATTCTCTGCACAATCGCTTTCGCGACGATCACCGGTGAAAATTCATAGTGGGCTGGCAAGATCCAGTTGCCTTGTGGCACCGCCCACTCGCCGCCGTCCTTTTCGTCGAACTTGCCAATCACTCGCGGAACGCGTTTGCCGGTGCCAATCCACGAGAACAGTTCTTCCTTCAGCGCGTACTCGAGAAACTGGCGCTTTTCCTCGATCACCAGGATTTCTTCCAGACCTTCGGCAAACGAGCGAACCGCGGTCGCTTCGAGCGGCCACACCATGCCGCACTTGAACAATCGAATGCCGATGTCCTTGCACGTTTGCTCGTCGAGTCCGAGATCCGCAAGCGCCTGGCGCGTATCCAGATAGGCTTTGCCGCTGGCGACGATGCCGAATCGCGCATGCGGCGAGTCGATCACCGTGTGATTCAGTTTGTTGGTGCGGCAGTACGCGAGCGCGGCGTACAGCTTGTAGTCGAGCAGCCGCGCTTCCAGTGCGAGCGGGCGTATCGGGCCAGCGGATATTGAGTCCGTCGGGCGGCATTCTGAAATCGGTCGGGATCACGATGTCGAGCCGCTCCGGATCGACCATCACCGATGCCGACGCTTCGACCACCTCGGTCACCGTCTTCATGGCGACCCACACGCCGGCATATCGGCTCATTGCAAAGCCGTGCAGGCCGAGATCCAGATATTCCTGCACCGACGCCGGGAACAACACCGGAATCATGCAGGCCTTGAAGATGTGATCGGATTGATGCGGCAGCGTGGACGACTTGGCTCCATGGTCGTCACCTGCCACGGCCAGCACGCCGCCGTGCTTGCTGGTACCTGCCGCATTCGCATGCTTGAACACATCGCCGCAGCGATCGACGCCGGGGCCTTTGCCGTACCACATTGAAAAGACGCCGTCGTATTTCGCGCCTTCGTACATGTTGACCTGCTGCGTGCCCCATACGGCGGTCGCGGCAAGGTCTTCATTCACTCCGGGCTGAAAGCGAACGTTGTGCCGTTCCAGATGTTTCTTCGCGCGCACG
This sequence comes from uncultured beta proteobacterium, assembly GCA_963807155.1. Lineage (GTDB taxonomy): Bacteria > Pseudomonadota > Gammaproteobacteria > Burkholderiales > Burkholderiaceae_F > JACCZX01. The sequence continues at coordinate 44,425 of CAWEAZ010000032.1, read as the reverse complement.
GCGGTCTGATCAACCCCACCCAATGGCGAGCCGCGATAGCCGTTGATGAAACCCGCGGTGTTAAGTCCTGCGAGTTGGTCGCGCTGATGCTGCAGCATCATCAGACGAATCAGCGCCTGCGTACCGCTCATGTATGCGCGGCCGCGATCGAGAGTCCACTTGTCGTCGAGGGTGACTTCCGTCAGCGCGCGGCGGACGGCTTCGGTAAGGGGGGCGTTCATGTAGGTTCTAGCTCCTGCCAAAAATCGTGTTCTTGGAAGTCGGCCTTCGAACGTTCGATTCGTCGTGGCCGGCAGCGTTGTCGCGCCTTGTGAGCGCGGTCGGCGATCGTTTGCTCGTTTCGAGCAGGGCGCGAGGGTAGCACCGCGGGAACATGCTCTCAATCATGCGCTGCGGCGTGGCACTCGTGTTCCTAGCTAGAGACTTACGGTTCCGGCGTTCGCGCAGGCGTTCAACTGCCAGCCCGGCGCGCCGATGATGCGCGCACCGGCGGAGCAGATCTCAATTTGGTAGCGGCATCGGCCGACGATCCATCAACGCCATCCAGCCGCGTGCGATGCGATAGATCGCCCAGATGCCAAGGACGAAGAAGCCGACGATCCAGATCGCAAAGCCGATCAGCACGATCGCCAACGTGCAATCCGATGTACCGCGATGATCACCGACGATCAGCATCGCCCACCAGAACGTGCGGATCTGCCACGAGAAGTGAGAATCGAGATATGTCCCGCGCACGTCGCTGCGTTTGACATAGTTGATGATCACCGCAATGATTGACGGCCAGCCGAACACGAACGCACCGATGATGCTTGCTGCGCCGAATGCACCAATGACCAAGCTCAGCGTGTGCAGCGCGTAGACGACGTGCGTGATTGTGACGAGTGACTCAGACGGGGCAGCGACTGCGGGCGGAGGAAGCGGGGTGCTCATCGGCAAACTCCGGTCGAGAGTTGAATGGAGCGGTGAGCATACCGGCTCCGCTTGCGCTAATTCATAAAGCCCAAATTCTGCTGCGAGAAGTTGGCGAGGTTCGGCAGGATCACCGGCAAGTTGGCGTCGGTCACGCCCATCCACTTCGCCATCGTCGCCGCATACTGCTCGACTGACGTCGTCGGGATCAGCCGGCCATTGCCGGCGTCGGTCGATACGTTCGGACGTCAGGTCGGGAAACGCGCCGTAAATTTCCTTGCCCTTGACCGCGCCGCCGACAACGAAGTGGTGCGAGCCCCAACCATGATCGCTGCCGTCACCGTTCTGAATCAATGTACGGCCGAAGTCCGAAGCTGTGAACAGCGTGACGTCGTTGGCGGTTCCCATCGTGTCCATCGTTGACTGGAAAAACGAAATTGCCGACGCCAGCTGGGTCAGCAAGTTGGTCTGCGTCACGACCTGGTTCGCATGCGTGTCATAGCCGCCCATCGACACCAGGAACACCTGGCGCGCGGCGCCGAGTGCGCTCCGAACGCTGATCACCTTGGCCACCATCGCCAGCTGCGTTGCCAGTGAGTTGCCGGCCGGTGGCGTCAATGCGGGCGCGCCCGCTAGGGCGGCGGACAACACCGCATTGGCGTCGATCGAGCGCGTGTTGACCTTGACCGTGTCGTTTTCGAACAGGTGCGTGCGGTTGCGCGTCAGCACCGTGCGCAGCGCCGAGGACGCAGCCGCCGATCCGTACAGCGTCGGCGTGCCACCGGTCAGCGCGGTAAAGCCCACTGCGCCTTGGGTCGCATCGAGCTGAAACGGCTGCGCCTGTTGTCCACTGAGAAAAACCGCGTTGCCGCTGACGTTCAGGCACGTGAAGATGCTGTTGCCGTTCTGTGACGCAAGAAGGTCGCCGATGCGGCCGCCCCATCCATACTTGGCACCTTCGGGCGCCGACGATTGCCACACGGACTGCTGATCGTTGTGCGAAAAGAGTTTCGGCGGCAGCGGATAACCGGGTGTCTGAAATTGCGCACGAGTCGTCGGTTGAATCAGCGGACCGACGTTGGAAACGATCGCGCACTTCTGCTGATCGAACAGTGTCACTAACGGTGCGAGCGGCGTCGGCAGCGAAAGCTGCAAACCGCCGGACAGCGGTGTGATCGGGACCAGCTGCGTCAGCTCCGTCGCCTGGTTCCAGGCGATTCCCTGACGACCGAGCGAGTACTTCGCGTAGTTGGTCGCGTCGAACGGCACAATCGTGTTGTGGCCATCGTTTGCGCCGTACAGAAAAACACACACCAGCGCCTTGTAGCCGCCGGCGACCTGCGCAGATGCAGCGCCGATCGATGCCAGGTTGAGCGCGAATGGCGCGGCGGTGCCGGCGATTGATAGAGCTGAGGCCTGGCGCAAGAATTCGCGGCGGGAAGCTTGGGTTGTCATGCTTATCTCCTGTTCTGCTTCCTACTTCTGCACCAGATATTCGGGGGAGGCCATCGTCAGCAAGATGGCCGTGTAGACACGGTTCGTTGGACCGCTGCCGGTCAGCGCGATTGCGTTGATCGCCGTGCGCAAATCGTTGCGCAGCGTGGTGTCCATCGTGCCGTACATCAGGCAGCGATTCATGCGGTCGAGCAGCGCGTCGGCGTTGCTAGCGAGTGCGATGTCGCTGGTGTAGTCAGCGCGCACGTCGCGCGGGTTGCCGAGGCCGACGCCGGATTGGACGACACTCTGCATGGTGTTGGTGTAGCCGGCGACCGCGGTTTCACCAATCAGCTGAAACTCGGGAGCGACGAGTCCTGCTGCTGCAATCGCGGTGTTCGGCGGCACGTAACCCGGACGGAAGAAATTGAACACCGAGGGCGAGCGCCACGGCTGCTGGCCCAAGGAAAACGATGGACTGTCGAGGTTGCGGATCGTCCAGTTGCCCGATGCCGATGTCGCCTTGAAGCAGCGCGCCCAGTTCGCCAGACGCAGCACCGGCTCCCGCACTTTGCCGAATTGCGGATCGGTGAGCTTGCTTGCATCGCGCGCCTCGGCGTCGAGCAGGATCGCGCGAATCATCGCCTTCATGTCGCCGCGCACGCCTTGGCCGTTGTTAACACACGCCGCCGCGACGCGGCCGGTGTACGCCGCGCTCGGGTTGCTGGTGACAAAGCGCTGTATCAATTGCCTGCCGACGAACGGGCAGAAGTTCTGATGGTTGAACAGGTGATCAAGCGCCAGCGCCAGGCTTTGCTTCGCCCGACGTTCCCGCCGGATGGTGGTTCCAAGAAAAGTCTTCGCGCCCGATCTCGTGATAGTTCGGGTACATCTTCATCGGCTTCACCGTGCGTTGAGGATCCGTGACGACTGAACCGCGAAACTCCGCGTTCGATGTGCCGGTCGCGGCCCAACCCCAGCCGGTGAACACACGCGCGAGTCCGGTGACGTCGGCGTTGGTGTACGTCTCAACGGGAGCGCCGTTGACCAGCGTCGGCGTGCCGTCGAGGTTGAGTTGGTAAAGACCGATCGTGAAGAGCTGCGTCACCTCGCGCGCGAAGTTTTCATCGGGTACGGCGCCCGTTACCGGGTCGGCTTTCTTGTTACCCAGGTGCGATAGGTAGATGCCCATCATGGGGCTGGTTGCAACCGCTTCGATCAATTCCCGATAGTTGCCGAATGCGTGCTGGCCGAGCAGATCGGCGTAGTTGGCGAGGCCGTCCGCGAAGCCGGCGATCGTGTTGTCGCCCCCTGACACGACGACCAGCTCCGACAGCGCGAACTTGACGCGCTGGCGCAGCTGATCGGGCGCGGGAATCGCCTGCTGCCAGAAAGAGTCCTGCATGAAGTTGAAGTTGGCGCATTGGGGCCCGGGGTGAAGTTCGCTTGTACGTATGGAAGATGAGGCGTTGCCGGCAACGCGAACTGCTCGTCGATCCACGCCGAATATCCGATCGATTGCACGCGTGCGATATCGGTGTCAGTTGGGCCGAACGTCGCCTGCGTCAGGAAACGCGCGGCTTCGTCTGCGGTCGGGCCGGCACCGGGTGGTGGAGGAGTCGGGCGCGGGCGCAGGGGATGAACCGCCGCTCCCGCACCCGGTAACCACCGCCGTGGTGGCGCCGACCGCCGCGGCAAAGAGAATCCGCGCCGCGTGGCGGGCAAGCTTTTGTTCCATTGTGTTCTCCCAATCCGTCCGTGGAGCTACTGTCGTGCGTATGCCGAATTCGGGAAAGAAACTTTACAAAGCGAAACGCTTGTAAACCTCAGACGCGTGATTGACGGCGGGCCGGCCCTAAAGTCTGTCGGCGTCGCACCGAAGTGCTGCACACGTTCGCGGACAAGCGGACGATTCGGTATCGTTAGCGGTCACACCAAAGTCTTCTGTCCATGAACGCCCTCGATCGCAACAATCCGCTGTTACAAGCTTGGGATGAACCGTTTGGTCTGCCACCTTTTGAGCACGCACGCCACGAATACTTTGCGCCCGCGTTCGAACAATCGATGCTCGTGCATCGGGGCGAGATCGATCGCATCGCCAATGCATCCGCCGCGCCGACGTTTGAGAACACGATCGCAGCGCTCGACCGCAGCGGCCGTCTGCTGACACGCACCGAGCAACTGTTCTTCAATCTGACCGCGTCCGAAACGTCGCCGGAATTGCAGGCGGTCGAGCGCGAAGTCGCGCCGAGACTGGCCACGCATGAAAATGCGATTCTGCTCGACCAGAAACTGTTCGCGCGCATCGACGAGCTTTATGCGAAACGCGAGACGTTGTCGTTGAATGCCGAGCAGATGCGATTGCTCGAGCGTGTACATCTGGACTCAGTGCTGGCCGGTGCCCGACTGTCGCCGGAGGCGAAGAATCGATTGAGCGAGATTGTCGAGCGCCTCGCTCAGCTTCAAACCGCTTTCTCGCAAAATGTGCTGGCTGACGAAGCCGAGTGGTGTCTGTGGCTAACACAGCGAAGAAGACCTAAAGGGTCTACCCGAGACGGTGCGTGCCGCTGCGAAAACTGCGGCCGAGCAGCACGGCAGGCCGGACGCCTTCGCAATAACGCTCAGCCGGTCACTGATCGTTCCGTTTTTGACGCATTCCGAACGGCGCGATCTGCGTGAGCTGGCGTTCAATGCGTGGACTCGCCGCGGTGAGAATGACGGTCCACACGACAACCGCCCGATCGCGCGCGAAATCCTGAAGCTGCGTACCGAACAGGCGCGGCTAAACGGCTATGCGAACTTTGCCGACTACGCGCTGATCGACCGGATGGCGGGGAAGCCGGACGCGGTCGCGAAGCTGCTCGCAAACGTCTGGGAGCCGGCGAAGTCGAAAGCGGCCGAAGAAGTCCAGGCACTGCGCGCCATCGCAATCGCCCGTGGCGAGCCGGCCGATATCGCGCCGTGGGACTGGCGCTATTACGCCGAGCTCGTGCGCAAGCAGCGCTATGACATCGACGACGCGATGGTCAAACCGTACTTCGCGCTCGATCGAATGGTCGAGGCCGCGTTCGATTGCGCGCATCGACTGTTCGGCATTGAGTTCGTCAGGCGGCCCGATATCGTTGCGTATCACCCCGACGTGCGCGTCTACGAAGTGCGGCGCGGCGAGTATCCGATCGGCGTGTTCCTGCACGACAACTTCGCACGCCCGACCAAGCGCGGCGGCGCCTGGATGAGCAACTACCGCTCGCAGTCTCGCATCGACGGTGACGTGCTGCCGATCGTGGTCAACAACAACAACTTCGCCAAGGGCGCGCCGACGCTGCTGTCGCTCGACGACGTCCGCACGCTGTTTCACGAGTTCGGTCATGGTTTGCACGGCCTGCTTTCGCAGGTGACTTACGAGCGTCTGTCCGGCACGCGCGTGCTGCGCGACTTCGTCGAGCTGCCGTCGCAGTTATTCGAACACTGGGCGCTCGAGCCTGAGGTGCTGAAGAAGCATGCGCTGCACGTCGACACCGGAGCACCGATTCCGGATGAGTTGATCGAAAAGCTGCAGCGCGCGCAACATTTCAATCAGGGGTTCCAGACGGTCGAATACACCGCGTGCGCATTGCTCGACATGGCGCTGCACGCGCAGGCGGCAGACGACGGTGTCGATATCACCCGGTTCGAGCAGGATGAGCTCGCCCGCCTGGGAATGCCGCGCGAGATGGTGCTGCGCCATCGACTGCCGCATTTCGGTCACTTGTTTTCGAGCTCAAGCTACGCAGCGGGCTACTACGTTTACATGTGGGCTGAAGTGCTGGATGCCGACGGTTTCGACGCGTTTGTCGAGGCGGGCAATCCATTCGATGCAGCGGTTGCCGCGCGCCTGCTGAAGTATGTCTACTCGTCGGGCAACACGATCGAGCCGCGCGCTGCGTATCGCGCGTTTCGCGGCCGCGATGCAACCGTCGAGCCGCTGTTGATCAAGCGCGGATTGGTCGAACAGCAGCCCGCCTGAACCGCGAGCGCTCGGCGCCGATGCGGGTAAACTGCGGAAACGCGGAGCTAACGGCCCAAGAATCCGGCCAATCGTGACGCGCCTTGCGTGAGTAATTCTTCGGACGCGGCAAAGCACCAGCGCAAATAGCCTTCGCCTTCAGGACCGAACGCGGCACCGGGTGCCAGTCCGAGACCTGCCTCGGCGACCAGTTGCTTGGCGAGTGCGACGCTGTTGTCGCTGCGGCCGGCGATGCGAAAGAACAGGTACATCGCGCCCGGCGGCGGCGCAACTTCAATCTCTGGCACGGCGGCCAGTGCGGCCACGAGCAGATCGCGTGAAGCGTGCAGGCGCGCGACGGTTTGCTGCACGCACGACTCGCCCTCTTTGACTGCGACCAGTCCCGCGCGCTGCACGAACGGCGGCGCGCACGATGTATTGAACTCGATCACCTTGCCGAGCTGTGCGATAAAGCGGCGCGGCGCGACGATCCAGCCGAGCCGCCATCCGGTCATCGTCCAGCTCTTCGAAAATGTATTGGCACTGATGACGCGATCGTCGTCACCGATCTGCGACAGCACGCTTGGTGCGTGGCCATTGATCGTCATCGACGGCTCGAACACGATGCGCTCGTAGGCATCGTCACTGACGAGCCAGATGCCGTGTCGGCGGCAGTGCGCAAGCAGTTGATCCCAGTCGTGCTGCGGCATCGTCCAGCCGGTCGGATTGTTCGGCGAGTTCACCAGCACGATCCGCGTGTTCGGAGTTGCCGCGTCGAGCAGCTGTTGCAGGTCGAGCGACCACGCGCCGTTGTGGCAAGTCAATGAGACCGGGACGACGTCGGCGCTCATGATGCGCGGCATCGCGGTCAGGTTCGGCCACACCGGCGTGACGATTACGACACGATCGCCTGGATCAATCAGCGCCTGATCGATCAGCGATAGCGCGTGCACGCCTGCGCTGGTGACCGCAATGCGGTCGACGTCGATGCGCTCAACCGGGGCATGAAGACGGTTGGCGTAGGCAGCCAGCGCTTCGCGGAGCTCGATCAGACCGAGGTTATGGTTGTAAAACGTTTCGCCGGCATCGAGCGACGCCTTGGCAGCGTCGCGGATAAAGGCGGGCGTGACCTGATCGCCTTCACCGAACCAGAATTTCAAGATGTCGGAGCGGCCGATGCCCGCATTGGCAACTTCGCGGATACGCGACGCGGATAGTGCGTCGATCGTTGGACGAATCATTTTCAGCTCCGAGGGGAGCCGGATTATCCAGTCAAAGCGAACTCTGTATCGGAGCGGGCATTGGCACCGAAAGCCGCGTCGACCACTCTTGCAGTGCGGGCAGGATGTCCGCGTGCAGCGCGACTCCGTGCGCAAGCTGATCGCGACGCTTCGCGAGTCCACGCTCGCCGGGCATGCGAACTGCATCAACGCCTGCGCGCGGCGGATTGTCACGACATGCCTGTGCGATCCACTCGGCTTGCCGGGCCAATGCGTCGAGCCCGCCGAACGCCGCCGGATCGATCGCCTGCACGAACACCGTCGCGCCCCAGCCTTCTTTTGCGTCGGCGCGGCCGAAGCCCGCGAGTCCTCCGGTCAGAATCTCAACGATCAACGCGAGCGCGTAGCCCTTGTGCCCTGCGTCGATGCCACCGGCTGGCAATATCGTGCCGCGCGGTTCGGAGAACAAGACGGTCGGGTCATCGGTGGCGTCGCCTTTTGCCGTCAACAGCCACGGATGCGCGAGCCGTTGACCGCTCTTGTGCAGTCGCGCGGTCATTCCGTTCGTCGTCAGCGATGCCGACAGGTCGATCAACACCGGATCGCCTGCGGTCGGAAAGCCGAATGCGATCGGATCAGGAGTGAATACTGCCCGCGTTCCGCCGTGTGGCGCGACGCTCGCTGCGTTCGGATCGGAACACGAAAGCATCAGAACGAAACCGCGCTCGGTTGCGCGCGCCAGATACGCGGCGAGGCACGCGATGTGATGGCTGCGGCGTATGACCACCGTGCCGGTTCCGCACTTGCGCGCGCGCTCGATCGCATCGTCGATTGCAAGCCGCGTCAGCCACGGCCCCGGCAAACGGCCACCGTCCCATAGCGCGCTGCCGGTGCGTTGCTCGAGTACACGATGGCTTCCTGTCTTGGCCATCGTTCCGGTGTCGAGCTCGCGTAGGTAGGACGCCAGCAGCGCCAAGCCGTGCGTGTCGTGTCCGAGTAGATCGCCTTCGAGCAAGACCTCGGCGACCACCGACGCCATGTCCCGCTCGAGACCCGCGCCAATCAGAAGGTCGCGCGCGAATTGCTGCAGTGCTTGCGCCGCGTAGCGCATCAATAGACTGCCCGGCCACCCGACAGATCAAACACTGCGCCAGTCGAGAACGAACACTCTTCGGTCGCAAGCCAGGTGACGAGGGCAGCGATCTCGTCGACTTCACCGAAGCGACCCATCGGAATCTTCGACAGCATGAAGTCAATGTGAGTCTGAGTCATCTGCGCAAACATTCCGGTCTTGACGGCCGCCGGAGTGACACAGTTCACGCGTATTCCCGTCTTCGCGAGTTCCTTGCCGAGCGATTTGGTCAACGCGATAACGCCGGCCTTCGACGCGCTGTACGCGCTGGCGTTCGGGTTGCCTTCCTTGCCGGCGATCGATGCGATATTGACAATGCGGCCGTAGTCGTTGGCCTGCATATGGGCAATCAGGGCACGGTTGCACAGGAAAACACCGGTCAAGTTAACGTCGAGCACTTCCTTCCACGCGGCGACCGGATACTGTTGCACGGTCGTATTCGGTCCCGTGATGCCGGCGCTGCAAACCAGCGCGTCGATGCGGCCGAGTGCTTTCACGCTTGCTGCGCAAGCAGCGGCGACCTCGTCCTCGCGAGTGACGTCGAGTGTGTGCGTGTGCGAATTGCCGCCGAGCGATTTCGCGGCGGCTTGCAGAGCGGTCGCATCGCGATCCCACAAACTAACGCGCGCGCCTGAGGCGACCAGTCGCTGCGCGATCGAATATCCAATCCCGGCGGCGCCGCCGGTCACGATCGCGCCGCGTCCCTGCATGTCGAGCTTGTTCATCGCTCCTCCGATTTTTGCAAAGGATATCCGCAAAATTGGTCAGACCACTTGACCGATTTTGTTAACCTGTTGTTGACCGTCCTCAACGTCCATGGCTACACTCGCCGCGCGTTTCTGCTAATTCCTCGCGCAAATCCCTGAATGCCATCGCGTAAGCCCCGTCGTAGTCAATCCTGGTTCGGCCGTCTAGACCGCGATGGATTCATCTATCGCTCGTGGATGAAGAATCGTGGCATTCCGCACGATCAGTTCGACGGTCGGCCGGTCATTGGTATCTGCAACACGTGGTCTGAGCTGACGCCGTGCAATACGCACTTTCGCGTTCTCGCCGACCAGGTGCGCCAAGGGGTGCTCGAAGCGGGTGGTTTTCCTCTCGAATTCCCGGTGATGTCGCTCGGCGAAACGTTGATGCGTCCGACGACGATGCTGTTTCGCAATCTCGTCAGCATGGACGTCGAGGAATCGATTCGTGCCAATCCGCTTGATGGCGTTGTCCTGCTGATGGGCTGCGACAAAACGACGCCGGCGTTGTTGATGGGCGCTGCGAGCGTGGATCTGCCGACGATCGGCGTGTCCGGCGGACCGATGCTGTCGGGCAAGTATCGCGGCGGCGAGCTCGGCTCGGGCACCGGCGTGTGGCAGATGAGCGAAGCCGTGCGCGCGGGCGAGATGTCGCAACAGGATTTTTTTGAGGCCGAAAGCTGCATGCATCGGTCGCACGGTCACTGCATGACGATGGGCACCGCGTCGACGATGGCGAGCATGGTCGAAGCGCTCGGCGTCGGCTTGCCCGGCAACGCGGCGATTCCGGCGGTCGACGGCCGTCGCAACGTGCTCGCGCGGATGGCAGGGCGGCGCATCGTGCAGATGGTTGAAGACGATCTCGTGCTGTCGAAGATTCTTACGCGTGCTGCGTTCGAGAACGCGATTCGCATCAATGCGGCGATCGGCGGCTCGACCAATGCCGTGATCCATCTGCTCGCACTTGCGGGCCGCGCGGGTGTGACGCTGTCGCTGGATGATTGGGATGTGCTGGGGCACGACCTGCCTTGCCTCGTCGATCTGCAACCGTCGGGCCAGTACCTGATGGAAGATTTTTACTACGCGGGCGGATTGCCGGCCGTGATTCGCGAACTCGGCGCGAGCTTGAATAAAGACGCGCTCACCGCGAATGGATGCACGCTGTGGGAAAACAATAAAGACGCGCCGCGGTACGACCTCGACGGGAGCAAGCGCGTGATTCGACCGCTCGCTGATCCGTTCAAGCCGCACGCGGGCATCGCTGTGCTGCGCGGCAATCTCGCGCCCGACGGTGCCGTGATCAAGCCGTCGGCTGCAACGCCGGCGCTGATGAAGCACAGAGGCCGCGCGGTCGTTTTCGAAACCAGTGACGAAATGCATGCGAGTGTTGAAGACGACCGCCTCGATGTCACGGCGGATGACATTCTGGTGTTGAAGAACTGCGGGCCGAAGGGTTATCCGGGCATGGCCGAAGTCGGCAACATGCCGCTGCCAGCCAAGCTCCTGCGTCAGGGCGTGACCGACATGGTGCGCATTTCCGATGCGCGCATGAGCGGAACCGCCTACGGAACGGTGGTGCTGCACGCCGCGCCCGAAGCCGCCGCGGGGGGCAACCTCGCACTGGTGCAAAGCGGCGACATCATCGAGCTCGATGTCGAGCGCCGCCGCCTGCATCTAGAAGTCAGCGACGAGGAACTGAAGCGTCGGCGTTCGACTTGGAAACCTCCAAAATCTCCTGCCTCACGCGGTTACACCAAGCTGTACTTCGATCACGTCCAGCAAGCCGACAAAGGCGCCGACCTCGACTTCCTGGTCGGCGGCAGCGGATCGGCGATTCCCAAAGACAATCATTGAGCAGCAACGTGCGCGCGCTGATCACCGACTACGACTTTCCCGATATAGAACTCGAGCGCGAGGTGTTTCGTAACAGCGGCGTTGATCTGATCGAGGCGCAATGCAAGAGCGAAAACGACCTGATCGCGGCTGCGCGCGAATGCGATGCGTTGCTGTTGCAATACGCGCCCGTGACTGACCGCGTGCTCGCTGCGCTGCCACGCATTGGACTCGTAAGCCGTTATGGCGCGGGATTCGACACGATCGATACCGAAGCCTGCCGCCGCCACGGCGTATGGGTCGCCAACTCGCCCGACTACGGCGTGGGTGAAGTCGCAACGCACGCGCTGGCGATGACACTCGCGTTGATTCGCCACCTGGCGCTCTACGACCGCGACGTGCGCGCCGGCAAATGGCACTACCTGTCGCCCGGCACGATTCGCCGCGCCAGCGATATGACGGTGGGGATTCTCGGGCTGGGACGCATTGGCAAGCGGTATGCGGCGCTGGCGCGCGATTGTTTCGCGCGTGTGATCGCGTGCGATCCGTACATCATCGATGGCGATTTTCCGGTGTTCGTCAAACGCGTCACGCAGGAACAATTGTTCGACCAGGCCGACGTGGTGTCGCTGCATGTGCCGCTGAACGACGAAACCCGCGGAATGGTCGGAGCTGCGCAGCTCGCGCGAATGAAGCGCGGCAGCTTTCTGGTGAATACCGCGCGCGGCGGCATCGTCGACATTGCCGCGGTGCTGGCGGCGCTGGACAACGGCACGCTCGACGGCGCTGGGTTGGATGTTCTGCCCACCGAACCGCTTGGCGTCGGCGAGGCGCTGGCGCGCCATCCGCGCGCGCTGCTGTCGCCGCACGCGGCGTTTTATTCGGCCGCGTCGGAAATCGAATTGCGCCGTAAGGCGGCGCTTAATATCGTTCAGTGGTCGCAAACTGGGCGGCCGATGTATCCTGTTGTTGAAGGCAAGAAGACCCCGGGGACGAAGAGCCCGCAGCATTAGGGTCAACGCAAGATAACCGCGGCGTCTTGGTTCGCTCGACAAGGCGGCGCACCCGGAGGAGACAACCCGGTCATGGCGCGAGTAGTCATTCGCGGCGTTGCTAAGCAATTCGGCACCACGAAGGTGCTGCACGGTGTCGACATCGATATCGATGACGGCTCATTCACTGTGCTTGTCGGTCCTTCCGGCTGCGGCAAGTCCACGCTGCTGCGGATGATCGCCGGCTTGGAGGAAGTGAGTGGCGGCGAGATCCTGATCGGCGAGCGCCGCGTCAACGATGTTCCGCCGAAAGAGCGCGACATCGCGATGGTGTTCCAGAACTACGCGCTGTACCCGCACATGACGGTGCGCGCGAACCTGGCGTTCTCGCTGATGCTCGCGAAGGCCGACAAGGCGACAATCGATGCCAAGGTGAAGCGCGCTGCCGGAATCCTTGCTCTGAGCGAACTGCTTGACCGATATCCGCGCCAGTTGTCCGGCGGCCAGCGCCAGCGCGTCGCGATGGGCCGCGCGATCGTGCGCGATCCGCAGGTGTTTCTGTTCGACGAGCCGCTGTCAAACCTCGACGCCAAGCTGCGCGTCGCGATGCGCAGCGAGATCAAGGAGCTGCATCAGCGGCTGAAGACCACGTCGGTCTACGTCACGCATGACCAGATCGAGGCGATGACGATGGGCGACAAGATTGTCGTGATGCGTGACGGCCGCATCGAGCAGACCGGAAGATCCGCTCGAGTTGTACGACCACCCGGCGAATACGTTCGTCGCGGGGTTTATCGGTTCGCCCGCGATGAATTTTCTGCCTGCAACGTTGCGCCGCAACGGAACCGGCTCGCGCGTCGTGCTGGGCGATGGCACCGAGCTCGCCGTCGCGCGAAATGCGGGCGGTAACGATGGTCAGCCGGTGATCATCGGCACGCGGCCGGAGCATCTGACGCTCGCCTCGACCGGCATTCCGTCGCAGGTCGTCGTCATTGAGCCGACCGGCGCCGATACATTTGTCGCCTGCCGCCATCACGGCACCGATCTGGCGGTGGTGTTTCGCGAGCGGCACAACTTTGCGCCGGGCAGCACGATCCATCTGCAGCCCGACATCGAGCGGTCGCATCTGTTTGACGCAGGCAGCGGCCAGCGGCTGGCCGCGTAGCAGCGCATATTTAAGAATCGATTTGGCAGCGTGACTTACAACACGAAGGGAGACATCAATGAGTGAATTCAATCGGCGCAAGTTTCTGGAAGGTTCAGCCAGCGTTGCAGCCACCGCGACATTAGGTACCGGCACGCTCTTCTCGGCGTCGGCGAACGCGCAGACGTTGACGCTGAAGCCGGAAAAAGGCGCAACGCTGCGCGTGCTTCGATGGAGCCGCTTCGTGCAGGGTGACATCGATGCCTACATGGCTAACGTCAAGAAGTTCACCGACAAAACCGGCATCCCGGTTCGCGTTGACAACGAAGGCTGGGAAGACGTACGTCCGAAGGCAGCGGTGGCAGCGAACACCGGCGCGGGACCCGACATCATCCTGTCGACCAACGACGACGCCAATCTTTATCCGGACAAGCTGCTCGACGTGACCGATGTCGCCGAGTACATCGGAAAGAAATACGGCCCGTGGTATCCGGCGTGTGAGGCGTTCCTGCGGCCCGACGGCAAGAAGTGGATCGGGATTCCGCTCGGATCGGCTGGAGCAATGCTGGTCTATCGCGGCAGCATGGTCAAAGCGGCCGGCTTCGACACTTTCCCGAAAGACACCGACGGTTTCCTGAAGCTGATGAAGGCGCTGCACGCGAAAGGCACGCCGGGCGGCATGGCGCTCGGCAACGCGACCGGAGACGGCCTGTGGTGCAACTGGCTGATATGGGCGTTCGGCGGCAAGCTTGTCGACGAGAAAAACAAGGTGGTGATCGACAGCCCGGAGACGCAGAAGGCGCTCGAATACGGCAAGGAGCTGTATGCGACGTTCATTCCGGGCACGCTGTCGTGGCTCGACCCGAACAACAACAAGGCGTTCCTTGACGGGCAGATTTCGCTGACCAACAACGGCATCTCGATTTACTACGCAACCAAGACCTCGACCGACCCGAAGGTCAAGGAGCTGCAGGCCGACGTCCAGCATGCGAACTATCCGATCGGTCCCGTGGGTGTGCCGACCGAGTCGCATCTGTTCTTCAACCAGATGATCATGAAGTACACGAAGTACCCGCAGGCTGCGAAAGAGTTCCTGCGCTTCATGATGGAAAAGGAACAGTTCGATCCCGTGGTTGACAGGCGCCGGTGCGTACATCGCGACGCCGCTCGCCGGCTACGCGAATCTTCCGATCTGGACCGTCGACCCGAAGCACACGCCTTATCGAGACCCGGTCAAGAACATGCGTCCTGCCGGCTACGCAGGCAAGCTGGGTTACGCATCGGCAGGCGCGGGCGCCGACTTCATCGTCGTCAACATGGTGGCCGAGGCAATCAGCGGGTCGAAGACACCGAAGGAAGCGATGGAACGCGCGCAGAAGCGCGCCGAGAGGTACTACAAAGTCTGATCGCACGTTCTCTGTGAACAAGGGCTCGCGCAAGCGAGCCCTTTCTGCGATGACGGCTCTCGAGAAGCTGCAGAACAATCGCAACGCGCTCGGCATGATGTTCATGCTGCCGGCGGCGGTGCTGTTGCTGCTGTTTCTCACGTACCCGCTCGGGCTCGGCGTCTGGCTCGGCTTCACCGATACGAAAGTCGGGCGCGACGGCGTCTGGATCGGCCTCGAGAACTACGAGTTTCTGTGGGGCGATGCGGTCACGCGGCTCGCGCTCTTCAACACGCTGTTCTACACATTTGTTGCGAGTGTTTTCAAGTTCGTTCTCGGGCCTCTGGCTCGCGTTGCTTCTGAACCGCAACATTCGCTTCAAGACATTCTTTCGCGCTGTCATCCTGCTGCCGTATATCGTGCCGACGGCGTTGTCGGCGATCGCGTTCTGGTGGATCTACGACGCGCAGTTCTCGATCATCAGCTGGATGCTGGTGAAGATGGGGCTGATCGACCGCTACATCGATTTTCTCGGTGAGCCGTGGAACGCACGGCTGTCGGTGATCGCGGCGAATATCTGGCGCGGAGTTCCCTTTGTCGCGATCACGTTGCTTGCCGGCCTGCAGACGATCTCGCCGTCGTATTACGAAGCCTCGGCGATCGACGGCGCCACTCGGTGGCAGCAGTTTCGCCATGTCACGCTTGCCGCTGCTGACGCCGATCATTGCCGTGGTGATGACGTTCTCGGTGCTGTTCACGTTCACCGACTTCCAGCTGATCTACGTGATCACGCGCGGCGGCCCGCTGAATGCGACGCACCTGATGGCAACGCTGTCGTTCCAGCGCGCGATCTCGGGTGGCGCGCTCGGCGAAGGTGCGGCGATCTCGATCGCGATGGTGCCGTTCCTGCTGGCCGCGATCATGTTCAGCTACTTCGGCCTGCAGCGCCGCGCCTGGCAGCAGGGAGGACAAGACAAATGAGCACTACGTGGCAGCGCCTTCCCCGCAAGCCGGCGAGAGCGTCGGCATGAGCTACCTCGAGACGCCGTCGCGCAAGTTCGTCACGATCTACCTGCCGCTGATCGTGTTCCTGATCGTGCTGCTGTTCCCGTTTTACTGGATGGGCATCACGTCGGTGAAGCCCGATCACGAGCTGCTGTCGCGCACCGGCAATCCGTTTTGGGTGATCGCGCCGACGCTCGCGCATTTCGACAAGCTGCTCTTTCGCACCGCGTATCCGGAATGGATGTGGAACACCGTCTTCGTCTCGGTGGTCGCCACCGCGTTCTCGTTGGTGGCTTCGATATTCGCCGCCTACGCGATCGAGCGGCTTCGGTTTCGCGGTTCGAAGCACGTGGGTCTGTCGATCTTCCTGGCGTATCTCGTGCCGCCGTCGATCCTGTTCATTCCGCTGGCAACGGTCGTCTTCAAGCTCGGGCTGTTCGATACGCGCTGGGCTTTGATCCTGACGTATCCGACGTTCCTGATTCCGTTTTGCACGTGGCTGCTGATGGGCTACTTCCGCTCGATTCCGTTCGAGCTCGAAGAGTGCGCGCTGATCGACGGCGCGACGCGCTGGCAGATCCTGACCAAGATCGTGCTGCCGCTCGCGGTGCCCGGCCTGATCTCGGCCGGCATCTTCGCGTTCACGCTGTCGTGGAACGAGTTCATCTACGCGCTGACCTTCATCTCTTCGTCGGAGATCAAGACGGTCCCGGTCGGCGTCGTCACCGAACTGGTCGAGGGCGACGTCTACCACTGGGGCCCATTGATGGCAGGCGCGCTGCTCGGCTCGCTGCCGGTGGCGTTTATCTACTCGTTCTTCGTCGAGTACTACGTGTCGGGGCTGACGGGGTCGGTCAAGGAATAGCCTCGAGGTCCGTTCGATGCAAGGGTTAGCCGCCATGGGAGTACGTGCCGTCACCGTGAGGCGCTGCCCTGAACTCGGGTAGCGCTTCGACCTTCTCGGAGAAGGCGACAAGGGATGGGAAGCGCGTGGCCGGGACGACCTCAGGACGGGTCTGCTGCGTGAAGTGCCAGACCACCGCTGCAGTGACACCTGCTTGCGTGATGCCTGAACTCGTGACGGCGAGCGGACGGCGGGCTAGCTCGTTCTCGAGTGCTTCGTAGGCCGCGAGCAACTGACCGGTGATGCGAGTTACCCACGGCTCATGCACTTTCTCGGGCGGCCGCACAGTGCTTTCGTAGATGATCTGGACACACTTCTCGCACGCGGCCAGCGCGAGCCCGATGATTCGAAGTTCGTGTTGAAGCTCCTTGGGTTCAGATGGCATCAGACTGCGTGGGCAGGCGAGTGCTTCTGCGTATTCCATGATCAACGTGGAGTCCATCAGGACCTCACCGTCGTCACAGACGAACGTAGGAGCCTTGACAACGGGGTTGATCTGCCGGAACTGGGCAAAGGTGCGGAAGACGGAAAGTGACTGATGCTCGAAGCGCAAGCCGAGAAGCTGCAGCGAAATGGCCACGCGGCGCACGTAGGGAGAATCGAGCATTCCAATGAGCTTCACGAACTAGTTCTTCTTTGGCGGTTAACGTTTGACGTGGACGGCGGTTTCAAATCGGCGAAGCCGCTCGGTTTCACCTCGACCCGCAGGGTGCTCGTCTACCGAGGCGAGCTCGCGGATTAAGGGGCGTCAAGAGAGGTTATTTGAGTTCCAAGATCCAGCGCGCAAGGGTCAACGCTTCGGCTTCGGTGACCTGGGGTTGCGCCGGCATCGGAACCGGACCCCAGACACCGACACCCCCTTCACGGATCACCTTTGCCAACTTGGCGTCAGCACCCTTGTCCTCGACGTATTTGGCTGCGATGTTCCGGAACGAGGGTCCCAGAGTAGTCCTGTCAATCCTGTGGCAGGCGAAGCAGTTCTTGGTCTTGTACAGCTCGTCGTCGGCGAACGCCGCGCCACTCGCAAGCAACAAACCGATCGCCGAAAAGACCAAGGCAGATTTCATCTACTGAGTTCCGCGAAAGATCGTGGGGACCCGCAGGCCCCCACGCATCAGACAGCAACGGTAACGTCGGTGACTAGTTGGGCGTCAGACGTGAAATCGAACCCTCGTCGGTCGCAACATACAGGCTGCCATCCGGCCCCTGCACCAGTGACCGGAAGCGTGCGGCAGGCATGGGCAAGTTCACCGTTGTGCGAGTGGCGGATGAGCCGTCCGCATTGATATCGAGCACGTCAAGTCGGTTGCCGACTGGAGTTCCGTGGATTCCGATGCCAGCAAACCCAAGGATCATCCGGCCGTTCCATGCCTTCCACTGCGGACCGGTCAGGAAGGTGCCAGTGAACATCCCCTGCGAAAGGCCATCATTCGTCCACGCCGGCTTCATCGCCTTGGGGTAGGTCTTGAGGTCCGTCATTGGCATGAACGCCCGCTCTTTCCTTCGGATCCACCGCACCCATTTGATTGGGGCTGTAGCCGCAGTAGTTGTCCGGGCAGGCGCCACGGCCTCCGATGTTGGGGCGCGGATCCCAGCCGCATTTCCCCCTGCCACCAGCGCCGTGACTTCATCGGTGTGCCAAGGTCCGTTTTCGGCGATGTACGGCTGGTTGGTACCTGGCCGGAACGCGATGCCTTGTGGGTTGCGATGCCCGTAGGTATAGATCCGCGGGTCGAAGCCTGATGGCGCGCCATTGCCCGGGGCGGCCTTGCCGTCGCGGTCGATGCGCAGGACCTTGCCGCCGATGCGGGTCGGGCTTTGTGGCACTTCGCCGTTGTGCGTGTCGCCCGTGGTCACGTAGAGAAAGCCGTCGCCTGGGCTGAAGCGAACCCGCCCGCCATTGTGCGCACCGGGGCCACCGAACGGATGGTCACTGGCACGAGGTTTGTACGGGATGTCGGTGACGATGTCGGTACGGTCGGACACCCCGGTCGCGTTGTCATTGACCTTGAGCCGCATCACACGGTTGGTGCCGGGCGCGGTCAAGCTCGATGTCGAATAGACGTAGATGAAACGGTTGCTGGCGAAGTTCGGATCGACAGCAACCCCAGCCATGCCAGCTTGACCTTCGCAGAACAAATCGCCCGCACTGGAGGCGTAACCCTTGGCGTCCTTCATGCCAAGCAACTTGACCACACTCCCACCAGGCTGCCTTACCGAAAGACCGTGGCACTTCTCGGTAAAGAACATCGTGCCGTCGGGCAGGAATGCCATGTCCCACGGGCTCTCAAGCTTTGTCAGAACGTTTGTATGCGTAAGCACCGGGGCTGCGGGTTGCGCGACAGCGGTCGTGAAAACGGGAAGCGTGGCGGAAGCAAGGAACATGCAGCGAAGCACCCTGCAAAGACGTCGATTCATCACTTGTCTCCTTTGGTTTGTTCTTCTCCTCCTTGCGAGGGAAGGCGCGAGCATGCTATGCCTTCGATCACGGGCCAGTCAATCGCGCGTCTCGACACTCGTGAATCGTGACCCACCTCAATCGGCCTGCACCGACCTGCGGAACGCAGCTTTGTCTCGCACATTGCGAGCGGATGCTCTGGGAACAAGCGCGACGTGGCTGTTCCGGGAGCAGTGCCGGAGCGCGATGTGCGTACACGACGCTGAAGCAGCGCAGTCGAAGCGCGCTGATCCGGAACTCGCGACTTCCGAGGCTTAACGTCTGAATTAAGCCCCGCTGCTACGCGGCGTCGACTTGAATGCATTGGTTAGGCTTGCTCAGCGGGCCTTGCATTGAATGGGAACCATGCGGCCGATCTCAACCGTGAGATCGTTGCCCTTGCCGCGGATGGTATTGGGGCCATTACTGTAGATGAAGCCGGAGCCGCTAGGCTGTTGCTGCAACTCGATCGGTTTGCCATTGCGGACTAGTACTGCGACGCTCTGGGCTGGTAAAAAGCGCACAGACAGCGACTCTCCATTGGCACATGAGAAGGCAATCTCACGATCATTGGAGGAATCGTCCCGGGTCACCATGGACGTGCACGCGCAACCGATACTTGCCACGAATGCTGCAATGACGGCTTTCATGCCATCCTCCTCTCGTGGTGGGAAAAGCTGCCTAACGTTGAGTTCACCCGCGCGCGGAAACAGGCTGTGGCGCGTCGGTGTGCCGAAGGGTTAGGCCTCGCGTGCGGTAGGTGCATGGCGGCCTTAAAGCTGTATGCGTCGACCATCTGCATCGGGGTACGGGTATTCCATGTGGCGCGCGGTTGCACGGGCGATGGGCTCGCCGAAGTACTGCTCTACGACCTTGAGCGACATGTCGATTCCTGCGGAGATGCCTGCCGAGGTAAACACCCGCCCATCCTGCACGAAGTGCTTGTCGTACTTGACACTCACCTCAGGGAAGGAGTCGCGCATCGTATCGAGAAAGCGCCAATGAGTCGTTGCCCGCAGGCCATCCAGTAGCCCGGCAGAACTCAGCAGAAGCGAGCCCGTGCAAACGGCGGTCACCGTTTCCGCCTGAGCGGCGCGCGCGCGGAGCCACTGATGGAGCGCGACGTTCTTCATGTGGTGGCGAAAGCCCCAGCCGCCCGGAACGACAACGATATCCAAAGGTGGACAGTCGGACATTGAGTGATGCGGGAGCACTTGCATGCCACCGGTGGCGGTGACCACACCTGAGCTCTCTGCGACCAGAAGAGGGAGAAACGGCGACGGTTCGTCGCGACGCTTCTCCTCGTTCACACGAGTAACTGAGAACACCTCGAATGGGCCGCAGAAGTCGAGGACCTCAACCTCCTCGTATATAACAATCCCGACGCGCTTTCTCTGCATGAATCCTCTGCCGCAGCGCCAGCTAAATTCGCTGTCAGGTCACGGGCGCAGGATTGAACAGCACCAGCGCATTGTGCAGCTTCCATTGTTCAGCCCACGTCTTCTTGCGGCCGCTGGCGACGTCGAGCATCAATCGAAACAGTTCCCAACCGACGTCCTCAATCGACGCTGAGCCATCGGCGATCGTGCCAGCGTTGATATCCATCAGGTCATGCCAGCGCCGCGCCAGGTCGCTGCGCGTCGCGACCTTGATTACCGGCACCGCGGCGAGGCCATACGGCGTGCCGCGTCCTGTGGTGAATACATGCAGGTTCATCCCGGCGGCGAGCTGCAATGTGCCGCAGATGAAATCGCTGGCTGGCGTGGCTGCATAGATCAATCCTTTTTGCTTCAGCTTTTCGCCCGGAGCGAGCACTCCCGAGATTGGCACCGAGCCCGATTTGACGATCGAGCCCATCGCCTTCTCGACGATGTTCGACAGGCCGCCCTTCTTGTTGCCCGGTGTGGTGTTGGCGCTGCGATCGACTTGGCCACGACTCAGATAGGCGTCGTACCACGCCATCTCGCGAATCATTGCTTGCGCTACCTCGGGTGTCGTGGCGCGCGATGTCAGCTGGTCGACGCCGTCCCTGACCTCGGTCGTTTCGGAGAACATCACGGTGGCACCGGCGCGCACCAGAAGGTCGGTGCAGAAGCCGACCGCCGGATTTGCGGTCACGCCCGAGAACGCATCGCTGCCGCCGCACTGCACGCCGACTACTAGCTCGCTCGCCAGCACCGTTTCGCGTACGCGTGCGTTCAGGCGCTCGAGGTGCAGCTGCGCGGTCGCCATGATCGAGTCGACCATCGACATGAAGCCGACGTGGTCTTCATCCTGCAGGCAAACAACATCGAGACCCGGGTCCGCATTGGCGCCGACATCGGCAACGCTGCGCTCGTCGGTGATCGCGATCGTGCCTGGCGGCATCAGCCGCTCGGGCTGCAGTTTTTCGCAGCCGAGGCTTACGACCATTACCTCGCCGCCGAAGTTCGGATTCAGACTGATGTTGCGCAATGTTCGAATCGGAATCTCGGCGCCCGGCGCATCGATCGCAACACCGCAGCCGTAGGTGTGCTCGAGCCCGATCACATCGTCGACGTTCGGAAACTTCGGCAGCAGCTCGGACTTGATGCGCTGTACCGCAAAGTCAACGACTCCGGCCACGCATTGCACGGTGGTCGTGATCGCGAGAATGTTGCGCGTGCCGACCGAACCGTCGGGATTGCGGTAGCCGTCGAACGTGTAGCCCTCGAGCGGTGCCTGCGGCTTGGGCTTGACCGTGGCGATCGGCAAGTTATCGAGCTCGCGCGCTGCCGGCATTCTGAGCAGCCTCTCGTGAACCCAACTGCCGGCCGGAATGTCTTTCAGCGCGTAACCGATCGGAATGCCATAGCGCAATACCGGCGCATCAGCAGGCAGATCGACCAGCGCGACCTTGTGACCTTGCGGAACGCGGTCGCGCAACACCAGGCCAGACGACAGAACGGCACCCGGCGGCAGGCCACCGTCGTTGGCGACGATGGCGACGTTGTCGCGTTCGTGCATGCGGATCGTCAACGGCTCCCCGCTGCGTGTTGCGGCAGGCACTTCAGCGATCACGGCTTCGTTCATCGCGTCTCCTCGCCCTTCCGGCTGGGCTGGGCCAATTGTCTAACATAGCGGGGAGGCGCCGCAGCTTCGCCGGATCCATCACCCAAGGAGACACACAATGAAAAAGTTATTAACCGCTTTCGCGATCGCGCTTGCTGCGGTCACCGGGGTTCAGGCACAGACGTGGCCTTCGAAGCCGGTCACGCTGGTTGTTCCATTTCCTGCAGGCGGTTCCACCGATTCCATTGCGCGAGCCATCGGTCCGAAGCTGACCGCGGCGTACGGGCAACAGTTTGTGGTGGACAACAAGGCGGGCGCGACCGGCACCATCGGCGCGGTGTTCGTCAAGCGCGCGGCGCCCGACGGTTACACGTTCCTCGTGACGTCGCTCGGCCCACTGGTGATCGTGCCGCACCTGATCAAGCCGATGCAGTACGACGCGCTGAAGGACTTTGATCTGATCACTGTCGCGGTGCAAGCCCCGAACGTCCTCGTAGTGCCGGCCGCTTCGCCGCACAAGACGCTCGCCGACGTCGTTGCTTATCACAAGGCCAATCCGGGCAAGATGAGCTTTGCTTCTGCGGGCAACGGCTCAAGCGATCATCTGACCGCGGAACTGTTCTGGCTGCAGACGGGGACGACCGGCCTGCACATTCCCTACAAGGGAGGTGCGCCGGCATTGTCTGATCTGCTGGGTGGCCAGGTCGACGCGGCGTACATGAACATCAACACGGCGATGCCGCATGTGAGGTCAGGCAAGCTCAGGGCGCTGACGATTACCAGCGCGAAGCGCTCCGAGCTTCTGCCCGACGTGCCGACATTGACCGAGGCAGGCATCAAGGGCGTCGACGTCTACTCGTGGCAGGCCGTCGTCGGGCCCAAGGGGTTGCCGGCGGATGTGCGAGACAAAATGCACGCGGGAATCGTCGCCGCGCTGAATGACCCGGCGATCAAGCAGCAGTTCACGTCGATCGGGTTTGAAATCGTCGCCAATACGCCAGCGCAGTTCGCCGCTTTCCAGCAGCAGGAGTACGCGCGTTGGAAGCAGGTGATCGAAACGCGGAAGATCACCGCCGATTGATCATGCCGGTGGCGTCGACGCCGCAAGTCACTGACTTGCGCGTGATCCCGGTCGCGGGCCGCGACAGCATGCTGCTGAACCTGAGCGGCGCGCACGGCCCGTTTTTCACGCGCAATCTGCTGATCCTGACTGACAGCGCCGGACGCACCGGCGTCGGCGAAGTACCGGGCGGCGAAAAGATTCGCCAGACACTGGAAGACGCACGCGGGCTTGTTGTCGGTCAACCGTTGGGCGCACACCAGCGCGTGATGCAGCAGGTGCAGCGGCAGTTTGCCGATCGCGACGCGGGCGGCCGCGGACTGCAGACCTTCGATCTGCGCACGACCATTCATGCGGTGACGGCGATCGAGTCGGCGTTGCTCGACTTGCTCGGCCAGCATCTGCAGGTGCCGGTCGCTGCGCTGCTGGGCGAGGGCGTGCAGCGAGAGCGCGTCGAGATGCTCGGCTATTTGTTCTTTGTCGGTGATCGCACGAAGACCGACCTTCCTTATGTAAGCGAGCCGAAGGCGGACAACGCCTGGTTTCGCGTGCGCCACGAGGTTGCGCTGACGCCGCAGGCGATCGTGCGCCAGGCCGAAGCGGCGTACGAGCGCTACGGCTTCAACGATTTCAAGCTGAAGGGTGGGGTGCTTGCCGGCGAGGCGGAGGTCGAAGCAGTGACGGCTCTGCACGAGCGTTTTCCGCAGGCGCGTGTCACGCTCGATCCGAATGGCGGATGGCTGTTGAAGGATGCGGTGCGCCTGATGCGCGATATGCGAAATGTCGTCGCGTACGCAGAAGATCCATGCGGCGCCGAGGACGGATTTTCCGGGCGCGAAGTGATGGCCGAGTTTCGCCGCGCCACCGGCTTGCCGACGGCGACCAACATGGTGGCGACCGATTGGCGGCAGATGGTGCACGCGCTCGCGCTGCAGTCGGTCGACATTCCGCTTGCCGATCCGCACTTCTGGACGATGGCGGGCTCGGTGCGCGTCGCACAGACGTGCCGCGATTGGGGGCTGACCTGGGGCTCGCACTCGAACAATCACTTCGATGTGTCGCTTGCGATGTTCACGCACGTCGGCGCCGCCGCGCCGGGCAAGGTCACCGCGATCGATACGCACTGGATCTGGCAGGACGGCCAGCGCCTGACGAAAGAACCGCTCAAGATCCGCGGTGGGTTTGTTGATTTGCCTAAGAAGCCAGGTCTTGGTGTTGAACTCGACATGGTCGAGGTCGAGAAAGCGCATCAACTGTATCTACAGCACGGCCTCGGTGCGCGTGACGATTCGACCGCGATGCAGTTCTTGATTCCCGACTGGAAATTCAATCCGAAGCGCCCTTGCCTGGTCCGCTAGGTTCTGACGACGTGGGCGGAAGCTAGCTCAGCTGACCGATGTCAGCAGCGGCTTACCGGCAGCGTAGGCGGCGACATTGTCGAGCACCAGCTGGGCCATCGCGCCGCGCGTTTCGTCCGTTGCACTGGCTTGATGCGGTTGCAGGACAACGTTGTCGAGTCCGAAGAGGGCAGCCGGCACGCGCGGTTCGTCGACGAACACGTCGAGTCCGGCACCCCCGAGCTGGCCGGCGGTGAGTAGCTCCACCATCGCCGCTTCGTCGACCACAGAGCCGCGCGAGATGTTGATGAAAACACCTTTCGGACCGAGCGCGCTTAGGACGTCACGGCTAATCAGCCCCCGCGTTGCCGCGCCACCGGGACATGCTGCTACGAGAAAGTCGACCGAGCGTGCCAGCTCAATCAGTTGCGGTTCAAATCGATACGGTAGATTTTTCGCGCGTCGGCCCATGCCACGCGATCTGCATATCGAATGCGGCGGCGCGGCGCGCAATCCCCTGGCCGATACGGCCCATGCCCACGATGCCCAGCTTTTTGCCACTAACTTTGCTGGTGAGTGGATAGCCACCTTGCAACCACCGGCCCTCACGCACGAAGCGATCTGCCGCAGCGATTCGGCGTGCTGTTGCGAGCATCAATCCGATGGCGAGGTCGGCAACGTCGTCGGTTAGCACGTCCGGAGTATTTGTCACTGCGACCCCGCGTTCGCGCGCAGCGACCAGGTCAACCGAGTCGAGCCCGACGCTGAAGCATGAGATGAGTTTGAGTTGAGGCAGTTGCTCCATCAACGGGCGCTTGATGCCGGCGCCTCCGCCACTCGTGACGACGACGTCGATGCGGGGCGCAACTTCAGCTATCAATGCGTCGCGATCGACAGCCTTCCACAGCAAGTGCGTCGTATAGGCCGCCTCCAGCTTCGCTTGCGCCGGCTGGTAAAGCGGCGCGATTGCAAGCACTTCGGGCTTCACCGATTTCGCCGCCATGTCGTCAGCCGTGCGCGCGAACGTTCTGCCGCTGTTCGCCCAAGTCCGCAATTCCGAGTGTGACGACGTCGCCGCTTTGCAGATAACGCGGCGGCTTCATTCCCATGCCGACGCCCGGTGGAGTGCCGGTCGTAATGATGTCGCCCGGCATCAGCGTCATGAATTGGCTGACATAGCTCA
Organism: uncultured beta proteobacterium; assembly: GCA_963807155.1. Taxonomy (GTDB): domain Bacteria; phylum Pseudomonadota; class Gammaproteobacteria; order Burkholderiales; family Burkholderiaceae_F; genus JACCZX01. Next base: position 18,689 of record CAWEAZ010000032.1, on the reverse strand, counting down.
CCAGGTGCGCGCAGCCAAACACCATCGTTGACGTATTGCCGCGCTGCATGCGCTGACCGTTGACGTTGAGCCACATGTCGAGCTTCTGAGGATCAGGCACTTCGTCGCGCGTGACCAGGTATGGACCGATCGGGCCGAAAGTATCGCAACCCTTGCCTTTGTCCCATTGACTGCCACGCTCGAGCTGGAACTGGCGCTCAGAGACATCGTTGATCACGCAGTAGCCGGCCACGTGCTCAAGTGCGCGCTCCATGGTCACGTACTGCGCCTTGGTGCCGATGACAACGCCGAGCTCGACTTCCCAGTCGGTCTTCGTCGAGTTCTTCGGAATGACGATGTCATCGTTCGGCCCAGTGATGCACGTCGTTGCCTTCATGAAAATGATCGGCTCCTCGGGCACCGGCACGCCCGACTCCGCCGCATGATCGGCGTAGTTAAGTCCGATCGCGATGAATTTGCCGATGCCGATATACGGCACTCCCAATCGTGGCGATCCTGAAACGAGCGGCAGCGAATCAACCTTCACCTGTGCGAGTTTCTTCAATTCGCGCGGCGCGAGGTGCGCGCTGTCGACTTGATCGATTACGCCGGACAAATCGCGGATACGACCCGCCGAATCCAACAATCCGGGTTTCTCGTATCCGTTGGAGCCAAAGCGCAAGAGTTTCATGAACGTACCTTTACTTGCAGTTGTAATGAAAAAAATCGTCTGGCTCCGCCAGCGATTTTTTCAAGCTAATCGGACGAAAGTAGGTTTGCACTTTCGTCCGCCTCTACAGAGACATGCCGCCATCGACGAAGACGGCCTGTCCAGTCATGAATGATGATTCGTCGGAGACAAGGTAAACGAATGTCTCAGCAATTTCTTCTGCCGTCGCCAGCCGGCCCATCGGCTGCCTCGCGACGAAGTCTTTGCGCGCCTGCACCGGATCGGAGAACGCGTTGATGCGTTCGCCGAGCGACGGCGTGTCGACCGTCCCCGGGCACACGCAGTTGACACGAATGTTCTGTTTCACGTGATCGATCGCCAAGGCGCGCGTGAAGCCTACTACTGCCGCCTTACTTGCTGCGTAGGCAAGCCGGTTGGGCGCCGCTTTCTCTGCGCCCAACACGGATGCCATGTTCAGGATCGTGCCGCCACCGGCAGCGATCATCTTCGGCAGCATCGCCTTCGTCATCACAAACATGCTGCGCACGTTCAGATCGAAGCTGAAATCCCAATCCTTAACAGTGCAATCGAGAATCGTGCCGTGCGCGACATAACCTGCGCAATTGAAAAGAACATCGACCACGCCGACGTCCGCGACGAATGCCTGCACCGCGGTGTCGTCGAGAACATCAAGCTTCCGCTTTGTGACTGCATGCGGCAGATCGACGAGCAATTCATCCTTCAGGTCGGTGGCAATCACCTTCGCGCCTTCGCGCGCAAACGCAAGTACCGCTGCCCGGCCCATTCCCTGCGCGGCCGCCGTGACCAGCACCGTTTTCCCCTGCAAGCGGCCTGCCATTGATCCTCCGTTGCTTGACACTGATAGGGCCGCGTGTGAAGCTCGACCGCCAGAAAGTGGATTACGAATTGGTCTGACCACTTGACCAGCGGCGCAGTGTAAGCAAACCACCCGAAGATTGTCTACTTCTCAACATGCCGATAAAGGCCGTCGAGTCTCAACGGTTGTACCGTCGCATCGCGGAAGAAATTGCGCGATTGATAAAACGCGGCGAGTACAAGCCGGGAGCGCGGCTGCCGCCCGAGCGCGATCTGGCGACGATGCTGAAGGTGAGCCGGCCCTCGGTGCGCGAAGCGTTGATAGCGCTGGAGGTCGAGGGCTATGTGGATGTCCGCGTCGGCTCGGGCGTCTACGTGTCGCGTCCCGGTGCAACGCGCGGCAAAGCGGTGCGCCTTCCCGCGGATTCAGGACCGTTCGAGTTGATCACCGCGCGCCGCCTGCTTGAATCCGAATGTGCCGCGCTCGCTGCAAAAAATGCGAGCCCCGCACAGATCCGACGCATGCGAGCGGCACTGACGGCGATGATTCGTGATCGCAAGCGCAACGTGATGCCGCTCGAACATGACCGCAGGTTCCATTTGGAAATGGCCGAGGCGGGCGGCAACAGTGCGCTTTCACTGCTCGTTCGTACTCTATGGGACCAGCGCACAGGCCCGCTGTTTCTGCAGCTTGAGCACCACTTTGATACACCCGATTTGTGGGATGCGGCCATTGCCGAGCATCAGTCAGTGATGGTAGCTATCGAAGCGCACGACGGAGCGAAGGCGCGTACGACGATGCGGCGGCATATGGACCAAGCTGCGCGACGATTCCAGAAGAGCTGGACCGCCGGCAGGCCAAAGCCGAGGTCAGCAAGACGACACGGAGCCGGCAATGGCGCAGCCTGAAGAGCCGGTGCCGCTCGAGCAAGAGCATGTGCTGACCGCGAGCGGCGAGTTCGACGTTCACGACGCGCCAATCGATATCGGCATCTACCGCTTCGAAGACTGGATTGCTTTCGTATTCTTCTGGGCGCTTGTCGTTCGTCATATTCCTGCAGTTCTTCACGCGTTACGCGCTGAACGATTCTGCGTCGTGGACCGAAGAGATTGCCCGCTACCTGTTGATCTGCACCGTGTTCATCGGCGCGACGATCGGCGTGCGCAAGAACAATCACATCCAGGTCGATTTCCTGTACCGCGTCCTGCCGGCGCCATTGATGCGCGTGATGTCGATCCTCGTCGATGCGGCGCGGATACTTTTCCTCGGCTACGCGACTTGGCTTACGTTTCAATTGCTGATGCGTATCGGCGGGCAGCAGATGTCTGTGGTCGATCTGCCGATCGGCCTCGTCTACGGCGTCGTGCTGGCGGGGTTCGCGCTGATGACGTGGCGCTCGATCGATGTCGCGATTGCAAACTGGCGCCGGAAGGCGTCTGTGCTCGAGCAACCTGAACTGGCGGAGATCGCGACGTGAGCCCTGCCAGCTTTAAGCTGCTGTTCCTCGCGCTAATGGGCTCGGGCATTCCGGTCGCCATCGCGATGGCGGGTTCGTCGTTGATCTTCGTGATGGCGACCGGCCTTGTGCCGGACTTTGTCGTCATCCATCGCATGGTCAGTGGCATCGATTCGTTTCCGTTGCTGGCTGTGCCGTTTTTCATTCTCGCCGGTAACCTGATGAATTCGGCCGGCATCACCAACCGCATCTACAACTTTGCCCTCGCGCTGGTCGGCTGGCTGCGCGGCGGCCTCGGCCACGTCAACGTCGTCGGCTCGATGATCTTCGCCGGCATGTCAGGCACCGCGATCGCCGATGCGGCCGGACTCGGAACGATCGAGATCAAGGCGATGAAGGACCACGGCTACAACCTCGAGTTTGCGGTCGGTGTCACGGCCGCGTCCGCGACGCTCGGCCCCATCATCCCGCCGTCGTTGCCGTTCGTGATCTACGCGATGTTCGCCAACGTCTCGGTGGGTGCCTTGTTTCTGGCCGGCATCCTGCCCGGCCTCGTAATGGCGTTGTTGATGATGTCGACTGTGGCGTTTTTCGCGCACAAGAACAAGTGGGGCGGCGACATCGCGTTCGAATGGAAGCGCATCGGCAAGGCGCTGCTCGAGTTGGCGGTCGTTGCCGGTTTCCCGATCCTGATCTGGCTCGCAACGCAACGGGGAACGGACCCGGTATGGACGGTCATCGTCGCACTGGTGCTGTTGCTCGCGGCCGATCGGTATTTTCGCTTCAACGCGGTGCTGCCGATCATGACGCCGGTGCTGTTGATCGGCGGCATGACCACAGGAGTGTTCACCGCGACCGAGGGTGCGATCGCCGCGTGTGTGTGGTCGCTGTTCCTCGGTGTTGCGTGGTTTCGCACGTTGAACTGGAAGATGCTGATCAAAGTTTCGATGGACACGATCGAGACGACGTCGACGGTGCTGTTCATCGTCGCTGCGGCGTCGATATTTGGCTGGATGCTGACGGTGACAAAGACGACCGAGGCGATCGCAGGCTGGGTGCTCGCCTTCACGCAGGAACCGTGGGTGTTCTTGCTGTTAGCCAATGGCTTGATGCTGTTCGTCGGCTGTTTCCTGGAACCGGTCGCAGCGATTACGATTCTGGTTCCGGTGCTGATGCCGATCGTCCTTAAGCTCGGGATTGACCCGGTGCATTTCGGGCTGATCATGGTGCTCAACCTGATGATCGGCCTGCTGCATCCGCCGATGGGGTTAGTGCTATATGTTCTTGCGCGTGTGGCCAAGTTGTCCATCGAACGGACGACAATGGCGATTCTGCCGTGGCTGGTGCCGCTGTTGATCAGCCTGGCGTTGATTACGTACGTGCCGATCATCAGCCTGTGGCTGCCGCGGCTGGCAATGTAGGAAGAGCGAATGTTGCAGGAAGTTCCTCTGGTACTAAGACTCAATCCCGCCGACGACGTCGTCATCGCGCGCCGCCAACTCGTATCGGGCACGCTGGTCAAGAACGAAGGCGTGACGGTTATCGGTCTGATTCCGCCGGGCCACAAACTCGCTGCGCGTGCAATTGCCGCCGGATCGCCGGTGCGTCGTTACAACCAGATCATCGGCTTCGCGACGCGCGACATACGCGCGGGCGAGCACGTGCACCTGCACAACATGAGCATAGGCAGCGAGCATGGTGCCAACGTCGGGGGCGCGGCGCGCGACTACGCATTCTGTGCCGACGTGAAACCGACGGTGATGGTGAATCCACCGGCGACGTTCATGGGCATCGTGCGCGACGATGGACGCGTTGCCACGCGCAACTATGTCGCCATCATCTCGAGCGTCAACTGTTCGGCAACGGTATCGCGCGCGATCGCCGATCAGTTTCGCACCGACATCCGTCCCGAAGCTCTTGCCGCGTATCCCAATATCGATGGCGTGATCGCGCTGACGCACGGCACTGGCTGCGGCATGGACATGGGCGAAAGCATGGACGTGCTGCGCCGGACGATGGCGGGCTACGCAAGGCATCCGAACATCGCCGCGACGGTTTTTATCGGCCTGGGTTGCGAGGCGAATCAGATCACGTCGCTGCTGGGCGCCGAAGGCTTGAAGGAAAGTGATCGGCTCGCGCGCTACAACATGCAGGATGTCGGCGGCACAGCGAAAGCGATCGAGCGCGGCGTGTCAATCGTCAAGGAGATGCTGCCGGCGGCCAATCGTGTTGCCAGGACACCGGTCCCCGCGAGTCACCTGATGCTTGGGTTGCAATGCGGTGGCTCCGACGGCTACTCCGGTATCACGGCGAATCCGGCGCTTGGCAACGCGGTTGATCGGCTGGTCGCGCACGGTGGCACGGCGATACTTTCCGAAACTCCCGAGATTTATGGTGCTGAACACTTGCTGACGCGCCGCGCTATTTCGCGCGAAGTCGGCGAGAAGCTGATCGATCGCATCAAGTGGTGGGAGGACTACACCGCACGCAACCACGGCGAGATGAACAACAACCCTTCACCTGGCAACAAGGCAGGCGGTCTGACGACGATCCTCGAAAAATCGTTGGGGGCGGTTGCAAAAGGCGGCACGACGAACCTGGTCGACGTTTTTGAATACGCGCAGCCGGTGACCGCGAAAGGGTTCGTTTATATGGACACGCCCGGCTACGACCCGGTGTCGGCGACGGGGCAGGTCGCAGGCGGCGCCAACATGATCGTGTTCACGACGGGCCGCGGTTCGGCGTATGGCTGCGCGCCATCGCCGTCGCTGAAGCTGTCGACCAACACCGAGTTGTGGCAGCGCCAGCAGGAAGACATCGATCTGAACTGCGGCGAGATCGCCGACGGCGCCGCAACGATCGAGGACATCGGCGAGCGGCTGTTCGAGCTGATTCTTGCGACCGCCTCGGGCGAAAAAACGAAGAGCGAACGCTTTGGCTATGGCCAAAGCGAGTTCATTCCATGGCAGCTGGGCGCAACGATGTAGCGCTCGGCGACTATTGCTTTGCATGACCCACAGATCCAGGAGGAGACATGAAGTTAAACATTAAAAAAGTCACCATCGCCGCAGCGCTGTCGCTGATGGCGCTTGGCGCAGCGCATGCGCAGACCAAGCTGAAGTTTGCGCACGTTTACGAAACCAGCGAGCCGTATCACACGGCTGCCGTGTGGGCGGCCGGCGAAATCGCCAAGCGCACCAACAATCGCTATACGGTCGAAGTGTTTCCGGCGTCGACGCTCGGCAAGGAAACCGACATCAATCAGGGGCTGACGCTCGGCACGGTCGACATCATCTACACAGGGCAGTTGTTCGCGGGCCGCACCTACGGGCCGATCGCGATCGGCGGCGCGCCGTTTGTGTTCCGTGATTTCAACCACTGGAAGGCGTTCTCGACCAGTCCGCTGTTCGCAGAACTCGGCGAGGGATATCGCGCCAAGAGCGGCGGCAACAAGGTCGTTGCGATAACTTATTACGGCGAGCGTCATGTGACGTCGAACAAGCCGATCAACAAGCCCGAAGACATGAAAGGGTTGAAGATCCGTGTCCCGGATGCACCGCTTTACACGATGTTCCCACGCGCGGTGGGCGCGAATCCGACCCCGATCGCGTTCGCGGAGGTGTATCTCGCGCTGCAAAACGGCACGGTCGATGCGCAGGAAAATCCACTGCCGACGATCGATGCCAAGAAGTTCTACGAAGTGCAGAAGTACATTGTGCTGACGGGCCACATCACCGATGCGTTGCTGACGATCGTCGGCGCGCCAGACCTGGAACAAGCTGTCGGATGCGGACAAGAGCGATCTTCGAGGCGGTGCTGAAAGAAGCGGCGACACGCGCGACGGCGCAGATCATCGATATCGAAAAGGGCCTCGGTGCCGAGTTCAAGAAGAAGGGCAAGGAAGTCGTCGCGGTCAACCGCGCGCCCATTCCGCGAAGCGACGATGAAGCTGCACAACGGGCCAGACGCGACCTGGCCGAAGGATGTGTACGACAGGCTGCAAGCGATTAAATAAGCAGCAGGCGCGGCCGCCGGACGGCGGCCGCGACGATTAGCGGGCGAGCGGTCGCGAAAAGGCGCCTATGCAAGCGATCAAAGAGAATCTCGATGCGCGCAGTCCGGAGCTTGCCGAAGCGCTAGAACAGCAGGCCGCAACCGCCGAGATCCTGCGCGTCATCTCGCGCTCACCGGCCGACCTGCAGCCGGTATTCGACACGATCCTCGCCAATGCGCTGCGGCTTTGCGATGCAAGCTGGGCCTTCGTCGTACGCCATCAGGACGGATGGCTGTCGCTGGCTGCGCGCACTGAATGCACGCATGAGTTTGCCGAGTACCTTGCCCGGGGCCTTCCAGTCGATCGAGACACAACCGTCGGTCGAGCGGCGTTGGAGCGCAAGCCGATACAAGTGCTCGATTTCATGGCCGATCCAGATATGCGTGTAACTGCGGCGCATCGGAGCGAATCTGTCCGCACCGTCCTGGCTGTGCCGCTGCTTCGCGAAGACCGGTTGCTCGGCGTCATTGCTCTGAGGCGGCGCGAGGTGCGGGCGTTTTCAGAGAAGCAGATGGCTTTGTTGCAGACTTTTGCCGATCAGGCCGTGATCGCGATTGAGAACGTTCGGCTCTTCAAGGAAGCGGAGGCGCGTCACCGGGAAGTGACCGAAGCGCTCGAGCAACAGACCGCCACCAGCGACATCCTGCGCGTGATCAGCCAATCGCCGACCGATGTGCAACCGGTGTTCGATACGATCGTGGCCGCCGCGCTGAAGCTGTGCGCGGCCAGTTCCTCCAACGTCGTGACGTTTGACGGCGAGCTGATCCATGTTGCCGCCGTCGCGCCTGTGAGCCCGGAAGGCACTGACGCCCGACGCAGACTATTCGGCATCTACCCGAGACGACCAAGTCGGGATACCGCGAACACCCGCGCGATCCTGACGCGCAGTGTCGTCTCGATCCCCGACGTTCTGAAAGACGCTGACTACGCCGATGGCGCAATTGCTACTGCCGCCGGATACCGAAGCATCGTATCGGTTCCGCTCATGCGTGAGGCGAGCCCAATCGGCGCCATAGCGGTGGCTCGGCCGGAGCCGGGTGCTTTTCCTGAGCAGCAGCTGGCGCTCTTACAGACCTTCGCCGACCAAGCAGTGATCGCGATTGAGAACGTTCGGCTCTTCAGGGAACTCGAGGCGAGCAACCGCGAACTGACCGAAGCGCTCGAGCAGCAAACCGCCACCAGCGAGATCCTGCGCGCGATCAGCGAATCGCCGACCGACGTGCAACCGGTATTCGATACGATCGCCGCAGCGGCGGTCAAGCTGTGCGAAGCCGGAGGGTCGAACGTGTTCACGTTCGACGGGAAACTGCTCCATCTTGCCGCGATCCATGCGCTCAGGCCCGAGCACGCCGAAGGCATCCGCCGAGCCTACCCGCGATCCCCTGATGACCGCGGCTATGGAGTCAGCCGCGCCGTCCTGACATGCAAGGTGGTTGTCATTCCCGATGTGCTTGCCGACCCCGATTACGCAAATCCCGACTTCGCCCTGCGAGGGTTTCGTAGCGTGTTGGCCGTTCCCCTGATGCGCGACGGTGTTCCGATCGGCGCCATTGGCGTCGGCCGCCCTGAGCCCGGGCCGTTTCCGCAAAACCAGATCACGCTCATGCAAACGTTCGCGGATCAGGCGGTGATCGCAATCGAAAACGTGCGCCTGTTCAAGGAGCTCGACGCGCGTAACCGAGAACTGAGCGAAGCACTCGAGCAACAGACCGCCACCAGCGAGATTCTGCGCGTGCTCTCGCGATCGCCGACCGACGCCCAACCGGTGTTCGATGCAATCGCGGCAGCCGCGCTGAAGTTGTGTGAGGCGAACTCGGCGAACGTGTTCACGTTCGACGGCGAATTGCTCCATCTGGTGGCCATATCCGGAACCAGTCCTGAAGGGATGGAAGCCATCAGGCACTTTTGGCCGCGGCCCCTGGATCGTGGCACCGCAGCGAGTCGAGCCGTGCATGTCGCATAGTGTCGTCGCCATTCCAGACACGCATTTGGACCCAAACTATCGCCGTGCCGACCCTTGTGCGATGGGGTTTCCGCAGCGTATTGGGCATTCCGCTGATGCGCGATAACAAGTCCGTGGGCGCCATCGCCGTCGGCCGCGCGGTTCCGGAGCCGTTTTCAGAAAAGCAAATCGCTCTGCTACAGACCTTCGCCGACCAGGCCGTGATTGCGATCGAGAACGTTCGGCTCTTCAAGGAACTCGAAGCACGGACGACCGAACTCATGCAATCGGTAGGAGAGCTACAGGCGCTGGGCGAGGTCGGCCAGGCCGTCAGCTCGACGCTCGACCTGGAAACTGTATTAAGCACGATCGTCTCCCGTGCGACCGAGCTTGCCGGCATGGATGGGGGGTCAATCTACGAGTACGAGGAGGCGGGTGAAGAGTTCCGCCTGCACACGGCGCACAGACTGCCGGATGAGCTGATCGAGGCGCTCCGCTCGAGGCCTGTGCCGAAGGGAGAAGGCGCGATCGGGCAATTGGCAGTGACCGGCCAGCCGGTAGCGATACGCGACATCAAGGACGAGGGCATCTACCAGAGCCAGGTCCGCGAGATCCTTCTCCGCCATGGTTATCGGTCCCTGCTCGCAGTACCGCTGCTGCGCGAGAACCGCCTGCTCGGTGGGCTGGTTGTCAACCGAAAGAGCGCGGGTGAGTTCGCGCCGCGCGTGATCGATCTCTTGAAGACCTTCGCAACACAGTCCGCATTGGCCATCCAGAATGCGCGGCTGTTCCGCGAGATCGAAGAGAAGAGCCGGCAGCTCGAAATCGCAAGCCGGCAGAAGAGCGCGTTCCTTGCCAACATGTCGCACGAACTGCGCACGCCGTTGAACGCGATCATCGGGTTCACGCGCATCGTGATGCGCCGCTCGCAGGAGCAGCTCGAGCCGAAACAGTTCGAGAATCTGGAAAAGATCCTGACAAGCGGACAGCAACTGCTCGCGCTGATCAACACGATTCTCGACCTCGCGAAGGTGGAAGCCGGCCGCGTCGACGTGAACCCTGCAGAGATTCAGCCGGCGCTGCTGCTGGAACAGTGCATGCGAACAGTCGAGCCGCTGATCAAGGAGCCTGTGACACTGGTCAAAGGATTCGACGGCGAACTGCCGCTGATGCTCATTGATGAAGAAATGCTGCGGCAGATCATCCTCAATCTGCTAAGCAATGCCGCCAAGTTCACGGCGCGCGGCAACATCCATGTCCGCGCACGTGCAAACCACGGAACGGTTGAGGTTGCGGTGGCAGACACCGGGATCGGTATTGCCGCCGACAAGCTGGAAACGATCTTCGAGGAGTTTGAGCAGGCCGACGCCAGCAGTACACGCGTGCACGGCGGCACCGGACTCGGTCTCACGATCGCTCGGCGTCTCGCGCGGTTGATGGGTGGCGACATTTCCGTCGAGAGCGCACCGAGCGTCGGATCGACCTTCACGCTCAACCTGCCGGTCCGCTACCAGCGACCGCGAGCATGAAGACCATCCTGATCGTCGAGGACATTGAACTGAATCGCGAGCTGCTGGCGCAGCTTCTCGAGGAAAACCATCGCCTGGTGTTCGCGGAGGATGGCGTCGCAGCGCTCGAACGCGCTGCCGAGATTCATCCCGACCTGATACTGATGGATCTATCGCTGCCGCGTATGGATGGCTGGGAAGCCACGCGCCGGCTCAAGGCCGACCCGGCGATGGCCGGCATTCCAGTGATCGTGCTGTCGGCCCGCGCCATGAACGGCGACGAAGAACGCGCGCGGGCCAGCGGCTGCGACGACTTCCTGACCAAGCCGATCGACGAGACGCTGTTGTTCCAGACACTGGCGAGGCATCTTGGCAACTGACGCAGGCGCGGTGCTGATCGTCGACGACGAGCCGTTGAACGTCGACCTGCTCGAGCAGGAGCTCGGCCGCCGCGGGTTATCGGACCATCGTTGCGGAAAATGGAGAAGACGCTCTCGCTGCGGCGGCGAAGAGCAAGCCGGATCTGATCCTGCTCGATGTGATGATGCCCGGCATCGACGGCTACGAAACCTGCAAGAGGATCAAGGCCGGCGCGACGACCCGCATGATCCCGGTCATTTTCTTGACCGCGCTCAGCGACACGTTCGATAAGGTGCGCGCGTTCCGCCTCGGCGCGGTGGACTACGTCACCAAGCCATTCGAGACTGAGGAATTGCTCGCTCGCGTCTGTGCCCACATTGCTTTGCGGCGCGAGATCGAAGCCCATGGCAGATCGAAAGCCACGATTCACCTGCTGGTCGAGGAAATCCGAGCTGACCGTGATTCCATGGTCGGTGAATCGCCCGCACTGCGGCGTGTACGGGAGTTGATCGCGCAAGTCGCTCCGACCGACAGCACGGTGCTGATTCAGGGGGAAACGGGCACCGGCAAGGAACTCGTCGCGCGGGCGATTCATGAGAACAGCGCGCGGCGCGATCGGCCGTTGATCAAGATCAACTGCGCAGCTCTGCCGCGCGAGTTAGTCGAGAGCGAGCTCTTCGGGCACGAGAAGGGCGCTTTCACCGGCGCTCTGCAACAACGCCGGGGCCGCTTCGAACTGGCGGACGGCGGCACTTTGTTCCTCGACGAGGTTGGCGAATTGCCTGCCGAAGCACAAGCCAAGTTGCTGCGCGTGCTGCAGGAACGCGAATTTGAGCGCGTGGGCGGGACGCGCAGCCTGCATGTTGACGTGCGTGTGATCGCTGCCACCAACCGTGACTTGCACGCGGAGGCCGACGCATCCCGCTTTCGCACCGATCTGTACTTTCGGTTGAACGTATTTCCCATCGCGCTGCCGCCGCTGCGTGAGCGCCGTGAAGACATCCCGCACCTGCTAAGGCACTTTGCAGCGAAGACGGCACGCAGACTCGGTCGTGCGATAGATGGAGTTTCTCCGACATTCATCGAGCGCGCGAGCGCGTACGACTGGCCAGGCAACATTCGTGAGCTTGAGAATTTGGTCGAGCGCACGCTGATCATGTCCAACGGCGGGCCACTGGACACGAACGAGCTTTACGCATCGCCGACAACTGCGATGACGGCGGCGGCGCAAGCTCCCACCGTTTCATTGCAGGAAGTCGAACGCGCGCATATACGCCGCGTGCTCGAAGGCACCCGCTGGAAGATTGAAGGCGATCTCGGTGCGGCTCGAATACTCGGTCTGAACCCGAGCACGTTGCGCGGCCGCATGCGCAAGCTCGGCATTCGCAACGCCTCTTAAGCACCGCCGCATTCGACGGTTTTCGCCGTCGCATTTGGCGGCTCCGTCGCATTCGGCGAGGCCGAGCTGTGCGCTAGTGCAGCTAACCCTCTGATCGTTTTAGTTTTTCCCCCAACAGTTCGGATGGCATAGGCCGTGCGCTAGCAGGGTATGCCGGCGAGGGCATTCGCTCTCGGGCTACCAAAGGGGAACGATGCCATGCCAAGCAAACTTTTCTTCAAGGGACGCCACTTTTTGATCGCGTCAAGCGCACTCGCATTAGCGCTCATCGGATCGCGGGCTATCGCTTAGCGCGTCAGCGCAAGAGCGAGTGAAGTCACGCCATCCGATCGACGTGAGCGCGCGCGCCAGCTCCTTCGCTGATCTCGAGAAAGCCTTCTGGATGTGCGATCACGCTGCAACGACGCACGGAGTCGACGGAGGCGCAGGCATCGCCTGCGGTGCGATCACCGAGAATTTGAAGGTAAGCAAATTCAACGGCGACTTTGATTTGATGTTGGCGTGGTGGAGGCAAAACAAGGCGGCCGAGCATCAAGCCCTGACGACGGCGGGTCGTGCAGTCGCAAGCCGATGAATCGCGCCAAACATCAAAAGGAGCCTGCCATGAACACTTCACTAATTTTTAGATTCTTTGCTGCCGTCGGCGCGTGCGTTGGTTTGGCGCAAGCAGCTGTCGCCCAGGACTCAATCCCCGCAGAAACCAGCGTCTGGATCTTTTCCGATCGCTACATTTCGTCGGAACCTATTGTCTCGGATCCAGAGCCACTGGACGCTCACGTCCTGACGCGCCCGCGAGTAATTCGTCTCTATGTGTGTGACCCGTTTGCTCCGCGCCTACTCTTGACGACCTATCTATTCCGTGACTTCCATCTTGAGATACGCAAGCTGACGGCTGAGCATTCATCGTGCACAGTGGAAACAACTGCCTACGCTGTGATAGTAGACAGCAGCACCCAAGGACTTAGCCCGAATGAAAATGCACTGGTTGATCGCTATTGGCTCGACCTTATGCCCTAGCCGCTACCCGAACGCCGCGGCTTTCTTTGGCCATCGTGCCTTTTCGCGAGCGCAGTCCGGTGGGGCTGCGCTCGGTTTACCGTACCAGCTGATTGATCTCGATGATCGGCAGCAGCACGGCCAGCACGATCAGCATCACTACGACGCCCATCGTCAAGATCAGAATGGGTTCGAGCAGCGACGTGAAGAACAACGCCCGACGCTCGGCTTCGCGCGAATGAATATCGGCCGCACGCGACAGCATCTCGGGCAACTTGCCCGTGGCTTCGCCCGAGGCGATCAGGTGGATCAGTACGGGCGGGAACAGCTTCACGTGCCCCTGTTTTTTTTCCTCGTCGGCATCGGCGCGCAGTGCTTTGGCCAGTGAAAATCCTTCGCGCACTCTCTGTACAGCGTCCATCACGCGGGTCCGCATCGCGAGATTGGTGATGGTTTCGCCAGCCGCCTGCAGCGAACGCAGCATCGGAACACCGGAGCCCACCAGAATCGCCAAGGTTGATGAGAATCGCGCGGTATTGATCGAGCGCGACAGCACGCCCATGACTGGCAGCGTCAGGATTCGAGTGTGCCAGCGCAATCGCACCGGAGCCACGCGCAGCGCGCGCTGCGCCAGAAACGCCGCGATCGCAATGATCACCACCAATATCCACCCGTAGTTGCGAACGAAATTCGAAACGGCGATCAGAGCGATCGTCAAGAAAGGTAGCTGCTGCTTGGTGTTTGCGAATACCTGCACGACCTGCGGCACGACGTAGGTCAGCAGGCCAATCACCACGGCCAGTGCGACAAACGTGACGATCGCCGGATAGACGAACGCCAGTGTGATTTTCTGCTGCAGCTTGGCGCGCTCTTCAACGTAGTCCGCCAGGCTGCCGAGTACCGAGCCCAACTTTCCCGATTCCTCACCGGCAGAAATCAGCGCACGGTAAATGTCGGGAAATTGGCGAGGGTGACGCACCAGCGCCTTTGACAGCGATGTGCCACCAAGCACGTCGGTGCGAATCGACGCCATCAGCTCGCGCACGCTTTGCTTCTCGCTCTGCTCGACCATCACAGTCAGTGCGTCGGAGACAGGCAATTGCGCGCCGAGCAGCGAAGCAAGCTGGCGCGTGATGACCGCGAGCTCGGTTTGCGACAGCCGCCGGCTGAGCGATAGACCGCCGGCGCGTGCGCCGACGTCGCTCATCACGGGATCGACCGATAGCGGAATCAGTCCGCGACCACGCAGCAGCTGACGCGCGAGGCGCGCGCTGTCGGCTTCCAAGACTCCTGTGGATTCCTTGCCGACGTTGTCGACCGCGGCAAATCTGAATGCAGCCATGCGACAGCTACTCGCGCGTGACGCGCAACGTTTCTTCCTGCGACGTGACGCCGGTCTTGATCCAGCGCTGCGCATCGGCGCGCATGTTGATCATTCCGTTCTTTTCCGCGACGCGGCGCATGTCGGTGTCGTTCGCGCCCTGATGTACCAGCATGCGAATTTCATCATTGACGGTGAGCAACTCGTAGATACCGGTGCGGCCGAGATAGCCGGTGTGGCCGCAGTGGCCACAGCCAACCGCGCGCCATCCACCGACGGTCGGATCGGGCTCTTTGCAATGCGGGCAGAGCTTGCGCACCAGCCGTTGTCCCAGGACTCCGAGCAGCGATGACGACAGCAAGAAGGGCTCGATGCCCATATCGATCAGGCGTGTCACCGCTGAGGCGGCGTCGTTGGTGTGTAACGTCGCCAGCACGAGGTGGCCAGTCAGCGATGACTGCACAGCGATCTGCGCGGTCTCGAGATCGCGAATCTCGCCAATCATCACGATGTCCGGATCCTGACGCAAAATCGCGCGCAACGCTTTCGCGAACGTCATGTCGATCTTCGCGTTCACCTGCGTCTGGCCGATACCTTCGATGTCGTACTCGATAGGGTCCTCGACCGTCATGATGTTGGTCGTGTTTTTATCGAGCCGACGAATCCCAGCGTACAGAGTCGTCGATTTGCCCGAGCCCGTCGGGCCCGTGACCAGAATGATTCCGTGCGGTTGATGGATGAGCTTGTCGAAGCCCGCGAGAGTGCCTTCGGCCATGCCGAGGTTGGTGAGCTCGAGCTTCGACAAATCCTTCTCGAGTAGACGCAGCACCACGCGCTCGCCATGCCCGGTCGGAAGGGTTGAGACCCGCACATCGACCGGCCTTCCGCCGACGCGCAGAGTAATCCTGCCGTCCTGCGGCAAGCGCTTTTCGGCAATGTCGAGCGCCGCCATGATCTTGATGCGCGACACCAGCGCTGCGTGCAGCGCGCGCTTCGGGCGCACGATGTCGCGCAACGTGCCGTCAATCCTGAAGCGCACCAGCGAATAGGTTTCAAACGCTTCGATGTGGATATCCGATGCGCCGTCGCGCGCCGCCTGCGTCAGCAGGGCGTTGATCATGCGGATGATCGGCGCGTCGTCTTCGGTCTCCAGGAGATCCTCGACGTCCGGGACCTCCTGCATCATTCGTGTGATATCGAATTCACCTTCGATGTCACCGACGATCTGCTGCGCAGAGCCGCCCTGATCGCCATAGGTCTGCGAAATTGCCGCGACCAGCTTGCCTGGCTCGACGACGATCGGCTTGACCTTGCCAGGGAAGACGCGGATGACCTCGTTCAGTGCGGCCAGCGGCGTGGCGTCACTGATCCAAACCTCGGCATCGCGCTCGCTCTTCGGCACGAGCAGGATGGCGTTGTCGCGCGCGAACGCGTAGGGGACGAGGCGGTTGGCGGTGATCACGGCGTGACGATGATCGGATCGAATCCCATCGCCTTCAGTTTTGCAATCGCGTCGGCCATCGTTTGCGTTGCCGGATCGACCGTAACGCGCACCCGCACCACGTCGGTGCCCTGCTTGGTGCGCACACTTTCCCAATAGGCGTCCATTCCAGCGGCGCGTAACTGGCGCTGAAGATCGCGGCCACGTGCAATGTCGCTGACCGCGGCCACTTGCAGCAATGTCGATGACCCAGCTTGTGTAGGAGCTGGACGCGAAGTGGTCGGTGCGGCGTCCTGTGCCGGCGCGGCCGATGGAGCCGCCGTTCCTGCAATGGCCGCTGAGGGTGCGGTAGCCACGGGTGCAGGCGGCGGTGTCGGAGTTGGCGCAGGAGCTTGTACCGGGGCAGGCGCTGGCGGCGGAGCCGCGGGCACCGAGGCGACCGCGGGCGGTGGAGGTGGTGGAGTCTGTATCGGCGCAGGTTCCGCGCGCGGCATCGAAGGTGCCGTTGCTGACGGCGCAGGCATCGGCTCGGCACGCGCGATCTGTGCCGGCGGCGGTGGCGAAGCAACAGGTGGCGCACGCAACCGGAGGCGCCGCAACGATAGGCACTGGTGGAGCCGATGTCGTCGGTGCGCTTGGCGGCGGCGCGGGACGCGGTGCAGGTACTTCAGCGGGTGGCGCGACGTCAATAATCGGGGCAGGCGGATCCAATCGCTCGGTACGCGCAGGCGCTCCGGCCGGTGCAGGCGCTTCGCCCTCTTGCTGGCGGCGCATCGTAGGCGGAACGGCGGGCGTCGGTGGCAGTTGCCGCCCCTGCAAATCGCGGAAGACCATGGTGTCCGGCAGAGTGGTCGCTGCGACCTGGCCGCGGATATAGTCGTACCGATCGAGAGCCAGCGACGACGACGTGCTTTCGTCGCGCACTACGTACGGCCGCAGGAACACCAGTAGATTGGTCTTGCGCCGGCCGCGGTTCTCGTAGCGGAACAACCCACCCACGAACGGAATCTCACCGAGCACGGGCACCTGGCTCTTGCTGTTGTCGGTGCGGTCCTCGATCAGTCCGCCCAGCACGACGATGTTGCCGTCTTCGACCAGCACGCTCGATTCGAAGCTGCGCTTGTTAGTGATAATGCCGCCCTGCGCGGCCGTCAACGTGTTCTGGATCGACGACAGCTCCTGATAGATCGCGAGCCGAACCACACCGCCTTCGGAGATTTGCGGCTTCACACGCAGCTGCAATCCGATATCTTTGCGTTCGAAAGTCTGAAACGGATTGGTCGCTGCCCCGGCGGTTTGCGTGAACGAGCCGGTAATCAGCGGAATGTTTTGGCCGACCAGAAACTTCGCCTCTTCGTTATCGAGCGTCTGGATCGTTGGTGTCGACAAAATGTTGGCGTCGGCACTGGTAGCGAGCGCTCTCGCCAGAAAGGCGAGGTTCAGAACCTCTCCGATGCCGGGAATGTTGACCCGGCCGCGCACGACGCCGAGGTTCAAACCTTGGCCCAGTGAACCGATGTTCTGCGCGGCGTTGATGATGTTATTCCCGCCGACGCCAAAGTTCGTGCCGCCGATCACGTTGGTGCCCGAGTTGTCGATTCCGCCCAGCGCCTGCCACTGAATGCCGAACTCGGCGGCCTTGTCGGCCGTCACCTCGACGATCAACGATTCGATTACGACCTGCGCGCGCCGCGTGTCCAGCTTGTCGACGATGGCGCGAATATTTCTATACAGAACCTCGGGCGCCGTGATGATTAGCGAGTTGGTCGCCGGATCGGCCTGAATCATTCCCGCCAGGCCGCCCGTACCGCCTCCGCCCGAGCCGCCACCGGCGATCTGGCCAGTGCCTGGAGAGGTTCCACCCGAAGTTCCGATCGATAAACCAGGCTGTGCCCCGCTCGAGCCGGGTCCAGGCCTGTCGATGGCGCCAGGCTGCTACCACCGCTGCCCTGCGGCACGAACGACGCATCGGCACCGATGATCGCGCGCAGCAGCGGCGCGAGCCGAACCGCCTCGGCGTTGCGCAAATGGATGACATTGATGTTTCCGGGAGTCAGCGCCGGCTTGTCGAGCTGCGCGATCAAACTCTTCGCGAGCTGAAGTCGCTGCGGGCTCGGCGCGCGAATGATGATCGAATTGGTGCGAGGCTCGGCCAGAATCGAAACGCGCTGGCCCGCGTCGCTTGCTTGGCCGGCGGCATGTGCGCCTTCGTCAAGCACGCGATTGACGACGGTGGCGATCTCGAGCGCCAGCCCATTTTTGACTGGAATCAGTTCGACGTCGCTGGTGGCCGGTGTGTCGATCGACTCGATGATCCGCTGGATGCGGCGCAGGTTGTCGGCGTAGTCGGTAATGACCAGCGTGTTGTTTTGCGGATAGGCCGAGATGGTGTTGTTCGGCGCAATCAGCGGCCGAAGATCGGAACCATCGCGGTTGCCGATCGTAATGCAGCCGGAACACTTGGGTCACGAGCTGGTCGCCGCTGGTGCCGAACCCTTCGGAATGATGACCGCGCCGCCCTGCAGCTTGGCGTCGGCCTCCGGCACGACGCGTGCGACGTTCCGGTCTGCACGATCGTGAATCCCTGCAGGCGCAACGCGGTTAGCAATTGGTCGTAGGCCTGCTGGCGTGTGACCGGCCGCTCGGTCGACAGCGACAGTGTGCCCTTGACTCGCGGGTCGATGACGAATGTGCGGCCGGTGTACTGGCCGATCGCGCGCACCAC